>NZ_JBIBEO010000010.1:0-432202 GCF_042902595.1 Streptomyces sp. NPDC012508 | reverse complement strand
TACTGCAGGGGGGACCCTGTGGGAGAGTAGGACGCCGCCGAACAATCTTTAGCCTCAACCCCCGGACCTTGTCCGGGGGTTGAGGCATTTTTGCGTTCTGGGCTCGGCGTCCGGACCCCTGTGTACTCGGCCGTCGTGCCTGAGGGTAAGGTCAGGGGGCATCATTGGCACGTTCCAGCACAGGAGGCCCCCGGGTGGAGGTCCAGGAGACTCGCGTTCAGACGGACCGGGTCCTCACCATCCCCAACATCCTGAGCATGGCTCGCCTCGTGGGTGTGCCGCTTTTCCTGTGGCTGATTCTCCGACCTGTGTTCGGCGGGCCCAACAGCGACGGCTGGGCCTTGCTCGTGCTGATGCTCAGCGGTGTGAGCGACTATCTCGACGGGAAGCTCGCCCGGCGCTGGAACCAGATCAGCAACCTCGGCCGGCTGCTCGATCCCGCCGCCGACCGGCTGTACATCGTTTCCACCCTCATCGGACTGACCTGGCGCGAGATCCTGCCGCTCTGGCTGACCATCGCGCTTTTCGCCCGCGAGTTGATGTTGCTCGTCATGGTGGGAATCCTCCGCAGGCACGGCTATCCGCCGCCGCAGGTGAACTTCCTGGGGAAAGCTGCGACTTTCAACTTGATGTATGCCTTCCCCCTGCTGCTGCTCAGTGACGGAACGGGCTGGCTTTCGTCACTCGCCGAAGTTTTCGGGTGGGCCTTCGCCGGATGGGGTACAACTCTGTATTGGTGGGCAGGGATCCTCTACGTGGTCCAGGTCCGTCGACTCGTGAAGGCGGATACCGAGGCCGATTGAGCCCGTCTGTCCTGTGCCGTGCAGCGTCGCCGGCACGTTCGAGGATGCCCGCGGTCCACTGTGCGGGCAGGTGAGGTCGGCAGGACCGTCGTCTCTTCAAGGAGGACGCTTCCGACATGAAGGCCGTCGTGATGGCCGGTGGCGAAGGAACACGACTTCGCCCCATGACCTCGAGCATGCCCAAGCCTCTCCTGCCGGTGGTGAACCGGCCGATCATGGAGCATGTCCTTCGACTGCTCAAGAGGCACGGACTCACCGAGACCGTCGTGACCGTGCAGTTTCTGGCCTCTCTGGTCAGGAACTACTTCGGTGACGGCGAGGAGCTCGGGATGGAGCTCACGTATGCCAACGAGGAGAAACCGCTCGGCACCGCGGGGAGTGTGAAGAACGCCGAGGAGGCACTGAAGGACGATGCCTTCCTCGTCATCTCGGGGGACGCCCTCACCGACTTCGACCTCACCGATCTGATCGCCTTCCACAAGGAGAAAGGCGCGCTGGTCACCGTCTGTCTGACCCGTGTGCCGAACCCGCTGGAATTCGGCATCACGATCGTGGACGAGGAGGGAAAGGTCGAGCGGTTCCTGGAGAAGCCGACCTGGGGGCAGGTCTTCTCGGACACCGTGAACACGGGCATCTACGTGATGGAGCCCGAGGTCTTCGACTACGTCCAGGCCGACACCTCCGTCGACTGGTCGGGTGATGTCTTCCCCCAGCTCATGAAGGAGGGCAAGCCGATCTACGGCTATGTCGCCGAGGGCTACTGGGAGGACGTCGGGACCCACGAGAGCTACGTCAAGGCGCAGGCCGACGTGCTCGAAGGAAAGGTTCAGGTCGAACTCGACGGATTCGAGATCTCGCCCGGCGTATGGGTCGCGGAAGGCGCGGAGGTCCACCCCGACGCCGTGCTCCGCGGGCCGCTGTACATCGGCGACTACGCCAAGGTCGAGGCCGGCGCCGAGGTGCGCGAGCACAGCGTCATCGGGTCGAACGTGGTCGTCAAGAGCGGCGCCTTCCTCCACAAGGCCGTCGTCCACGACAACGTCTACATCGGCCAGCAGAGCAATCTGCGCGGCTGTGTCATCGGGAAGAACACCGATGTCATGCGGGCGGCCCGGATCGAGGACGGGGCGGTCATCGGCGACGAGTGTCTCGTCGGAGAAGAATCGATCGTTCAGGGGAACGTACGCGTCTACCCCTTCAAGACCATCGAGGCCGGCGCCTTCGTCAACACCTCCGTCATCTGGGAGTCACGAGGCCAGGCCCATCTCTTCGGCGCGCGCGGTGTCTCCGGAATCCTCAACGTGGAGATCACACCCGAGCTGGCCGTGAGACTCGCGGGTGCGTACGCCACGACGCTGAAGAAGGGTTCCACGGTCACCACCGCGCGTGACCACTCCCGGGGCGCCCGCGCCCTCAAGCGGGCGGTGATCTCGGCGCTGCAGGCGAGTGCCATCGACGTGCGTGACCTGGAGAACGTACCGCTGCCCGTCGCACGGCAGCAGACCGCCCGGGGAAGCGCGGGCGGGATCATGCTGCGGACCTCGCCCGGAGTTCCGGACTCCGTCGACATCATGTTCTTCGACGAGCGCGGAGCGGATCTCTCGCAGGCGGGGCAGCGCAAGCTGGACCGGGTCTTCGCACGTCAGGAGTACCGGCGAGCCTTCCCGGGTGAGATCGGGGACCTCACCTTCCCGGCGAGCGTCTTCGACTCGTACACCGGCTCGCTGCTGCGGAACGTCGACACCTCGGGGATCGCCGAGGCCGGGCTCAAGGTCGTCGTGGACGCCTCCAACGGCAGTGCGGGGCTCGTTCTGCCCAGCCTCCTCGGCCGCCTCCAGGTGGACTCGCTGACGATCAACCCGGGCCTCGACGAGTCGCGGCCCACGGAGTCGGCGGAGACCCGGCGGGCCGGGCTCGTGCGGCTCGGGGAGATCGTCGCCTCGGCGCGTGCCGCGTTCGGGGTGCGGTTCGACCCGGTGGGCGAGCGGCTGTCGCTCGTCGACGAGCGCGGCCGGATCATCGAGGACGACCGTTCGCTCCTGGTCATGCTCGACCTGGTGGCCGCCGAGCGGCGTTCGGGGCGGGTGGCGCTGCCTGTCACCACCACGCGGATCGCCGAACAGGTCGCCGCGTACCACGGCACGCAGGTGGAGTGGACGACGACCTCGCCGGACGATCTGACCAGGGTCGGACGGGAGGAGTCGACGATCTTCGGCGGAGACGGCCGGGGCGGGTTCATCATTCCCGAGTTCAGCAGCGTCTTCGACGGTGCCGCCGCGTTCGTGCGGCTCATCGGCCTGGTGGCGCGCACCCAGCTCACGCTGAGCCAGATCGACGCCCGTATCCCGCGGGCGCACGTCCTGAAGCGGGACGTGGCGACGCCATGGGCCGTGAAGGGGCTCGTCATGCGCCGCGTGGTGGAGGCGGCCGGCGAGCGTTCGGTGGACACCACCGACGGCGTACGGGTCGTCGAGGCGGACGGGCGCTGGGTGATGGTGCTGCCCGACCCGGCCGAGGCCGTCACCCATCTGTGGGCCGAGGGTCCCGACGACACGTCCGCACAGGCGCTCCTCGACGAGTGGTCGAGCGTGGTCGAGAGCGCAGGTCACTGAACAGATGGGACGTGTGGGCCGGGTGGTGTCCGTCGGACGCCGCCCGGCTCTCCGGTGGGGCCATTCGGCGGTAGCGGCGACGACGTGCGACGATGTGCGGCATGTCGCAGCAGCACCCCGTTCGGAGCACCGGAACCCCGCCCCCGCGTCCGGACGCGTCCATGTCGCTGCTGAACAACGTGATGGACCACGCGCTCGACGACGGCTACGCCGAGGCCTCGGCCCGGCGCGAGGCGGAGGGCGGGGGTCTGCCCCGTACTCTCCGGGCCAAGCTGGGGCTCGCGGCCGGCCTCGTCCTCGCCGCCGCGGTGGTCACCGTGGGTGCGGCGGAGGCTCGGATCTCCGCGCCGGTCGTCGCCAAGGAGCGGCAGGAGCTGATCGACCGGATCGACGCGGAGACGTCGGCGGCCGACAAGCTGGAGCAGGACGTCGAGAAGATCCGCGCCGAGGTGGGGGAGCGGCAGCGCAAGGCGCTCGAACAGCACGGTGGTGACCAGGCCGAGCTGGTGGCGCTGCTCTCCGGAGCGACGCCGGTGCACGGTCCCGGTGTGAAGCTCGTCGTCGACGACGCCAAGGGCACCGAGGAGGGCGGCGGGGGTCCGCGCGAGAGCAGCGGATTCTCCGACACCGGCCGGGTCCGCGACCGCGACATGCAGCGGGTCGTCAACGGACTGTGGGAGTCGGGTGCCGAGGCCGTCGCGATCAACGGGCAGCGGCTGACGTCGCTGTCGGCGATCCGGGCCGCCGGTGACGCCATACTGGTCGACAACAAGCCGCTCGTGCCGCCGTACACGGTGCTCGCGGTGGGGGACGGGCAGCGGTTGAGCACCGCGTTCCAGGACAGCGCCGACGGACAGTACCTGCACGCGCTGCAGGAGAACTTCGGGATCCGCACCAGCATCTCGGCCGAGACCGAGGTGCGTCTGCCGGCCGCGCCGAGCCTGATCGTACGTACAGCAGAGCCGAGGGGAGCCGGGGCCACCAAGCCCAGCGGGCAGGCCACGGCCGACACAGGGAAGGGCACATCTTGATCGCCGTACTGGGCCTGATCGTGGGAGTCGTGGTCGGACTGTTGGTCCGTCCCGAGGTTCCGGCGGTGGTCGAGCCCTATCTTCCGATCGCCGTGGTCGCCGCCCTCGACGCGGTCTTCGGCGGCCTGCGGGCCATGCTCGACGGCATCTTCGTCGACAAGGTCTTCGTGGTCTCCTTCCTGTCGAACGTCGTCGTGGCCGCGCTGATCGTCTTCCTCGGCGACAAGCTGGGCGTCGGCGCGCAGCTGTCCACGGGTGTCGTGGTCGTCCTCGGCATCCGGATCTTCTCCAACGCGGCCGCCATCCGGCGGCACGTCTTCCGGGCGTGACACCGATGAGCGACGCAACGAACCCGGAGACCCCCGAGAACCCGGACGACGACCGGTCGAAGCCCGCAACGCCCGCGGAGCCTTCCGCCCCCGCCGCCCCCGAGGCCCCCGCTGCCTCCGACGCCCTGGTCGGCCCCGACACTCCTGAGCAGCAGCAGCAGACCGGCCGCCAGCGGCTGGCCGCCGGGCTCTGGCCACCGCGGGTGAGCCGGGCCCAACTGATCGTGGCGCTGCTGCTGTTCGTCCTCGGCCTGGGTCTCGCCATCCAGGTCCGCTCCACCAGCGACAACAGCGCGCTGCGCGGAGCGCGCCAGGAGGACCTGGTCCGTATCCTCGACGAGCTCGACGACCGCACACAGCGGCTGGAGGACGAGAAGGCGCGCCTGGAGACCCAGCGCTCGGAGCTGGAGTCCAGCTCCGACCAGGCCGAGGAGGCGCGCAAGCAGACCCAGGAGAAGGAGCAGCAGCTCGGCATCCTGGCCGGAACCGTCGCCGCGGAGGGTCCGGGTATCACGCTGACCATTCGCGGAGCCGCCGCGGCCGTCGAGTCGGACATGCTGCTCGACGCCATCCAGGAGCTGCGGGCCGCCGGCGCCGAGGCGATTCAGGTCAACGACGTACGGGTCGTCGCGGACAGCTACTTTTCGGGAAGTGGCGCCGACATAGAAATCGATGGAACGAAGGTGACCGCTCCGTACGTCTTCAAGGTCATCGGCAAGCCCGAGGATCTCGAGCCCGCGCTCAACATCCCTGGTGGCGTCGTGCAGACGTTGGAGAAGGAGCAGGCCACCGCGACCGTGGCCCGGTCCCAGAAGATCGTCGTGGATGCCTTGCGACCTGCGAAGCGGCCTGACTACGCTCAGTCGTCCTCGCAGTGAGGCGGGGGCGCATGGCGGCCGCGCGACAAGGGGAAGACGTTGCGGGGGGTCGCCGCACCACAAGCGTGGTGCGTGGTGGAAACTGTCGGGTGGATACGGACGTTGTGAGGATGTCCGGGTCGGCAGGTGTGTTCATTCAGGGTTCGTCCTGCCCCACGGGCGGGTCTGTTTCGGTCAAGGGGAATCGCCCGTGAGTTTTTTTGCGAAGTTGTTCGGCAAGAGCGCACGCGAGGACGGCGGCAACGCCAAGCACCGCGCGCCGCGCCACGCCCAGAGCGAGGAGCAGGGTGGCGAACGCCCGCTCTTCCGTGACGAGGTCGACGACCATGGCGCGTCGTCTGTTGACCCTGCCGGTGCCGGGCGCATAGGTTTCGGAGAACCATCAACCTCAGGTACGGGTGGAGGGTTCACCCCCGACCCGTATGCGACACAGACCTCCGCGGGTCAGCCGCGGCAGGAGGACGCGTCCATGCCGGTGTGTACGAGGTGCGGTCACCGCAACGCCGCGGACAGCCGTTTCTGCTCCCACTGCGGCACGCCGCTGCGGGGCGGGGCGCCTGTGGAGCGCGCGTCCGAGACGACGTCGACGATCTCGATCTCCGGCCTCGAGGCGTACGACGCCGAGGTGACCGGCCAGACGGCGATGCCGTCGCTCTCACCCGAGGCCCTGGCGGCCGTCGAGTCGCTGCCGGCCGGATCGGCGCTCCTCGTCGTGCGCCGCGGCCCGAACTCGGGCAGCCGCTTCCTGCTGGACGGCGAGCTGACCACGGCCGGCCGCCACCCGCAGAGCGACATCTTCCTCGACGACTTCACCGTGTCGCGGCGTCATGTGGAGTTCCGGCGGGCGCAGGACGGCAGCTTCACCGTCGCCGATGTCGGCAGCCTCAACGGTACGTACGTCAACCGTGAGCCGATCGACTCGGCCGTTCTGTCCAACGGCGACGAGGTGCAGATCGGCAAGTACCGGCTGGTCTTCTACTCGAGCCAGCGAGGCATGTGACGCCTCCGGGAAGCCTTCAGGGAAGGTCCATGCTGCGAACACCGACGGGCGGTGCCGGTCACGGCGCCGCCACAGCGGGCGACCGGCTGGTGAGCATCGGGACGGTGCTGAACCAGCTGCGTGACGAGTTTCCCGAAGTGACCATCTCGAAGATCCGGTTCCTGGAGGCCGAGGGGCTCGTCGAGCCCCGGCGGACGGCCTCCGGGTACCGGAAGTTCAGCCCGCAGGACGTGGAGCGGCTCGCCCAGATCCTGCGGATGCAGCGCGACCACTATCTTCCGCTGAAGGTCATCCGGGAGCATCTCGACGCCCTCGCCCGTGGCGAGCAGATCAGGCTTCCTTCCCCCAGCCCCCAGCGGGACCTGCTCGACGGCGCGTGGGACGCGGAGAGCGCCCGTCCGACCGCTGCGCGGGTGGGGCGGGCCGAGCTGCTGGCCGCCGCCGAGGTGACCGAGGAGGAGCTCGCGGAGTGGGAGTCGTACGGACTCATCGCCGCGGGATCCGAGGGCGGGTACGACGCCGAGGCCGTCACCGTGGCCAGGCTTGTCGCGGATCTGGGGAGATTCGGACTCGAACCGCGCCATCTCCGGGCGGTCAAGGCGGCCGCCGATCGGGAGGCCGGGCTGGTCGAACAGGTCGTGGCTCCGCTGCGCCGGCACCGTAATCCGCAGACCAGGGCCCATGCGGAGGCCACCGCCAAGGAGCTCGCCGGGCTCTCCGTACGGCTGCATGCGGCACTGGTCCAGACCGCCCTCGGGCTCCGATTGCAGTGATCTTGTGGGGGCCCGACTACCCAAACCGGTCGGGCACGTCCTAGGGTTGCTGTGTGAACGAGCTCGACGTTGTGGGTGTCCGGGTGGAAATGCCCTCCAACCAACCGATCGTGCTCCTGCGTGAAGTGGGAGGCGATCGGTACCTCCCCATCTGGATCGGACCGGGTGAGGCGACCGCGATCGCCTTCGCCCAGCAGGGCATGGCCCCTGCCAGGCCGCTGACGCACGACCTCTTCAAGGACGTCCTTGAAGCCGTGGGCCAAGAGCTCACCGAGGTCCGCATCACCGATCTCCGTGAAGGTGTCTTCTACGCGGAGCTGGTCTTCGCCAGCGGCGTCGAGGTGAGCGCCAGGCCGTCCGACGCGATAGCGCTGGCCCTGCGCACCGGAACGCCGATCTTCGGCAGTGACGGCGTGCTGGACGACGCCGGTATCGCGATTCCGGACGAGCAGGAGGACGAGGTGGAGAAATTCCGCGAGTTCCTCGACCAGATTTCCCCGGAGGACTTCGGGTCCAGCAGCCAGTGAGGTCCGGCCGCTGTTCACGGGGCGCCGTCAGGACATTCGGATAGCCTTTCCCCGGAGAGGGGCACGGGAAACCACTCTCAGGGTGATTATCACTCGGCGTGCCGAGTGTGGCGATCGTTGACGCACCCCGAGTGACTGCCTACCTTCGTGTGGGCAGGTCAAGGACGGAGGGTCGGCGTGATGAGCAGCGGCGACGGTACGGCAGGGGGCTCCCTCGGGCGCGCGCCCGGGGAGAGCGGTCCGTATCCGCTTCACGGCAGTGTGGGCGACTTCGGAGCGGACACGAACGCGGGCGTGGGGGCGGCGCCGAACGCCACTTCCGGCCCGACGGCGGCCGGTACGGACACGGTGGGGTACCGCGGTCCGACGGCTTGTGCGGCGGCGGGGATCACCTACCGCCAATTGGACTACTGGGCACGCACCGGGCTCGTCGAGCCGAGCGTGCGGCCGGCGTACGGATCAGGGACGCAGAGGCTGTACAGCTTCCGTGACGTCGTGGTTCTCAAGATCGTCAAGCGGTTCCTAGACACGGGGGTCGCGCTGCAGAACATCCGTGCGGCCGTTCAGCATCTGCGGGCCCGTGGCTTCCGCGACCTGGAGCGGATGACGCTGATGAGTGACGGCGCGACGGTCTACGAGTGCTCCTCGCCGGACGAGGTCGTGGATCTGCTCCAGGGCGGCCAGGGCGTCTTCGGGATCGCGGTCGGCGTGGTCTGGCGCGATGTGGAGGCGGCGCTCTCCCAGCTGCACGGAGAGCGGATCGACACCGGCGAGACGCTGGTCGGGCACAACCCGGGGGACGAGCTCGCGCGACGACGGCGGGACCGGGCGGTCTGAGGGCCGGGTCGGCCGCCGGGGGCGATCGGTCCGAGGCCGGTCGGTCCGAGGCCGGTCGGTCTGCATTCGCTGGGTCAGAGGTCGGTCGGTCTGGGGTCGGTCGGTCCGGGCGTTCCGCCGGTTCCGGGCTGCGATCGTTTCCGGGAGCGCTTCGGTCTGCGGCGCGGCCGTACGTGCGGTCGATTGTCAGTGGCGTAGGGCAGCATCGGAGATGTGAGAGCCGCGCCGACGATTCTGCATCTCGACATGGATGCCTTCTTCGCGGCCGCCGAGCAGGCGGCGAAGCCCAGTCTGCGCGGAAAGCCTGTGGTCGTCGGCGGCCTCGGCCCGCGCGGGGTCGTCGCCACCGCCTCGTACGAGGCACGGCGCTTCGGTGTGCACTCCGCGATGCCGATGGCGCAGGCGCGGCGGCTGGCGCCCAACGCGGCCTATCTCGTGCCGCGCTTCGGCTTCTACCGGTCGATCAGCGAGCAGGTCATGGAGCTGCTCGGGCGGCTGTCGCCGCTCGTCGAGCCGCTGAGCCTGGACGAGGCCTTCGTGGACCTGGAGGCCGGGGGTGTGGCCGAGGACCGCGCCGGCGCTCTGGAGGCCGGTGAGCGGCTGCGCAGGGACATTCTCGCCACCACGGGGCTGACGGGGTCCGTGGGGCTCGCGGGGTCCAAGATGCTCGCCAAGATCGCCTCCGAGGAGGCCAAGCCGGACGGCCTGGTGCTCATAGAGCCGGGGACCGAGCGGGAGCTGCTGGGGCCGAAGTCGGTACGGATCCTGCCGGGGGTCGGGCCGGCCACGGGGGAGCATCTGCGGCGGGCCGGGATGACGACCGTGTCGGACCTCGTGGAAGCGGGCGAGGACGAGCTTGTACGGCTGCTGGGGCGGGCGCACGGGGCGTCCCTGTACCGAATGGCCCAGGGGTACGACGATCGGCCCGTGGTGGCCGAGAGGGACGCGAAGTCGGTGTCGGTCGAGGACACCTTCGACGTGGACCTGCACGACCGCGTGCGGATCCGGATCGAGGTGGAGCGGCTTGCCGAGCGGTGCGTGGGGCGGCTGCGGGCGTCGGGGCACTCGGGCCGCACGATCGTGCTGAAGGTGCGGCGGTTCGACTTCTCGACGCTGACGCGCTCGGAGACGCTGCGGGGGCCCACGGACGATCCTCTGGTGGTGCGGGAGGCGGCCGGACGGCTCCTCGAGGGCGTGGACACCACGGGAGGGGTGCGGCTGCTCGGTGTGGGGGTGAGCGGGCTCGCGGACTACACGCAGGAGGATCTGTTCGCCCAGGCGGCGGAGGCGGCTGAGGACGCGGGGAGCCCGGGTGGCAGTGGCGGGGGCGGGGCGGCGGAGGAGGTGCCGGCGGCCGAGGCCGTACCCGAGCCGGAGGAACCGCCGGCCGCCGAGCGGAGATGGGCGCCCGGGAACGACGTACGGCATGCCGTGTACGGGGCAGGGTGGGTGCAGGGGAGCGGGGTCGGGCGCGTCACCGTGCGCTTCGAGGAGCCCCAGTCACCGCCCGGGCGGGTGCGGACGTTTCTGGTGGACGATCCGGAGCTGGAGCCGGGGGAGCCGCTGCCGCTGGTGAGGGGTGCGGAAGGCGAGGCGGCGGTCGCCTAGCGGGGTGCGCCCGGCCTTCGGCCGGGCTTGTCGTTCCGTGCGGGTCCTCCCGTGAGTGGTGCCGCGCCGTGGCCCCAGGCGTCAGGCGTCTTCCTGGCCCGCCAGGCGGCCGAAGTCGTGGTCCATCGAGGGCGGCGGCGGGAGCGCCAGGCTGTAGTGGCGGTAGAGCTGGAGCTCCTGCTCGGGGGAGAGGTGCCGGCCCACGCCGAAGTCCGGTGCGTCCTTGATCAGGGCGCGTTCGTACGGGACGTGGAGGCCGTCCTCGACCAGTTCGCTCGGCTCCAGAGGGACGAACGCGTCCCGGCTGAAGAGGCCCGTGCGGACCGCCGCCCATTCGGGGACCCCCGTCGCGTCGTCCAGGTACACCTCGTCCACGGTGCCGATCTTGTGTCCGTTCCGGTCGTACGCCTTGCGGCCGATCAGGCTGCGCGGATCGATGTCGGTCTGCACGGTCCCTCCAACTGGTCGCAACTGCTCTACAAAGACTACGAAAGTGCACATCTGGGATGTCGGCCACTTGAGCGATGAGTCCGGGAACCGCGCTGGTAGGCTGGCTGTGGCTGTCGACACCGTGCGGGAGAGTCCTCCGAAGAAACCTTTCGGAGGCGCCGAAGGAGCAAATCCTCCCCGGAATCTCTCAGGCACCTGTACCGCACGGGCGAGGTCACTCTGGAAAGCAGAGCGGAAGTCCGACGGCATTCGCTCTCACCGACGGTGAAAACCGGCGAGCCACTTCGGCATGCCGGTGAAGCTCTCAGGTTGAGATGACAGAGGGGGAGGCCGTCCGGGCACCCGCGCCGTGGTGCCCCTCGCAGGTCGTGACGACCAGGAGGCCTCCGTACATGACCGCCCACCGCACTCCGCTCTCCGAGCTCGAACAGGGCATCCCGTTCGAGCAGCGGCACATCGGGCCCGACGCCGAAGCACGGGCCAAGATGCTCGCGCAGGTCGGCTACGGCTCCCTCGACGAGCTCACGGCCGCCGCCGTGCCGGACGTGATCAAGAACGCCGAGGCGCTCGGCCTGCCCGCCGCCCGCACCGAGGCCGAGGTCCTCGCGGAGCTGCGTGAGCTCGCCGACCGCAACCAGGTCCTCGCCCCGATGATCGGGCTCGGGTACTACGGGACGTTCACGCCTCCCGTGATCCTCCGCAACGTCATGGAGAACCCCGCCTGGTACACGGCGTACACGCCCTACCAGCCGGAGATCTCGCAGGGCCGCCTCGAGGCGCTGCTCAACTTCCAGACGATGGTCGCCGACCTCACCGGTCTGCCCACCTCCGGCGCCTCCCTCCTCGACGAGGGCACCGCGGCCGCCGAGGCCATGGCGCTCTCCCGCCGTGTGGGCAAGGTCAAGAACGGCGTCTTCCTCATCGACGCCGACGCGCTGCCGCAGACCATCGCGGTCATCGAGACCCGCGCCGAGCCGACCGGTGTCGAGGTCGTCGTCGCGGACCTGTCCGAGGGCATCCCCGCCGAGGTCGCCGAGCGCGGTGTCTTCGGCGTGCTGATCCAGTACCCCGGCGCCTCCGGTGCCGTCCGTGACATCAAGCCGCTCATCGACGCGGCCCACGAGCTCGGCGCCGTCGTCACCGTCGCCGCCGACCTGCTCGCGCTGACCCTGCTCACCTCGCCCGGCTCGCTCGGCGCCGACATCGCCGTCGGAACGACGCAGAGGTTCGGCGTGCCCATGGGGTTCGGCGGTCCGCACGCCGGCTACATGGCCGTCCAGGACAAGCACGCCCGCTCGCTGCCCGGCCGCCTCGTCGGCGTCTCCGTCGACGCCGACGGCAACCGGGCGTACCGGCTGGCCCTCCAGACCCGCGAGCAGCACATCCGCCGCGAGAAGGCCACCAGCAACATCTGCACCGCGCAGGTGCTGCTCGCCGTCATGGCCGGCATGTACGCCGTCTACCACGGCCCCGACGGCCTCAAGGGCATCGCCCAGCGCACCCACCGGTACGCCACGATCCTCGCCGCGGGCCTGAAGGCCGGTGGCGTCGACGTCGTCCACGGAGCGTTCTTCGACACCGTCACCGTGCGCGTGCCGGGCAAGGCCGCCGAGGCCGTCGCCGCCGCCCGTGAGGCCGGCGTCAACCTGTACCTCGTGGACGCCGACCACGTGTCGGCCTCCTGCGACGAGACCACCGGCCGGGCCCAGCTCGACGCCGTGTGGAGCGCCTTCGGTGTCGCCGCCGACATCGAGGCCCTGGACGCCGCCACCGAGGACGCGCTGCCCGCCGGGGTGCTGCGCTCCGACGCGTACCTGACCCACCCGGTCTTCCACGCGCACCGCTCCGAGACGTCGATGCTGCGCTACCTGCGCAAGCTCGCCGACCGCGACTACGCGCTCGACCGCGGCATGATCCCGCTCGGCTCCTGCACCATGAAGCTGAACGCGACCACCGAGATGGAGCCGGTGACCTGGCCGGAGTTCGGCCAGATCCACCCCTTCGCCCCGGTCGAGCAGGCGCAGGGCTACCTCACGCTCATCACCGAGCTGGAGGAGCGCCTCGCCGAGGTCACCGGCTACGACAAGGTGTCGATCCAGCCCAACGCCGGTTCGCAGGGCGAGCTGGCCGGTCTGCTGGCCGTCCGCGCCTACCACCGCGCCAACGGCGACGAGCAGCGCACCGTCTGCCTCATCCCGTCCTCCGCGCACGGCACCAACGCCGCCTCCGCGGTGATGGCCGGCATGAAGGTCGTGGTCGTCAAGACCGCCGACGACGGCGAGGTCGACGTCGCGGACCTGCGCGCCAAGATCGAGCAGTACCGCGACGAGCTGTCCGTGCTGATGATCACCTACCCGTCCACGCACGGTGTGTTCGAGGAGCACGTCGCCGACATCTGCGCCGAGGTGCACGAGGCCGGCGGTCAGGTGTACGTCGACGGCGCCAACCTCAACGCGCTGGTGGGTCTGGCCAAGCCGGGCAAGTTCGGCGGCGACGTCTCGCACCTGAACCTGCACAAGACCTTCTGCATCCCGCACGGCGGCGGCGGCCCGGGCGTCGGTCCGGTCGGTGTCCGCGCGCACCTCGCGCCGTACCTGCCGAACCACCCGCTGCAGCCGAGCGCGGGCCCGGAGACGGGCGTCGGCCCGATCTCGGCCGCCCCGTGGGGCTCGGCAGGCATCCTGCCGATCTCCTGGTCGTACGTGCGTCTGATGGGCGGCGAAGGCCTCAAGCGCGCCACGCAGGTGGCCGTCCTCGCGGCGAACTACATCGCCAAGCGTCTGGAGCCGCACTACCCGGTGCTCTACACCGGTCCGGCCGGGCTCGTCGCCCACGAGTGCATCGTCGACCTGCGCCCGCTCTCCAAGGCGACCGGTGTCAGCGTCGACGACATCGCCAAGCGCCTGATCGACTACGGCTTCCACGCGCCGACGATGTCGTTCCCGGTGGCCGGCACCCTGATGATCGAGCCGACCGAGTCCGAGGACCTGACCGAACTCGACCGCTTCTGCGACACGATGATCGCGATCCGCGGCGAGATCGAGAAGGTCGCGTCGGGTGAGTGGCCCGCGGACGACAACCCGCTGGCCAACGCCCCGCACACCGCGGCGGCGCTCGGCGGTGAGTGGAAGCACGCCTACTCCCGTGACGAGGCGGTCTTCCCGGCCGGTGTCTCGGCCGCGGACAAGTACTGGCCGCCGGTCCGCCGTATCGACGGCGCCTTCGGCGACCGCAACCTCGTCTGCTCCTGCCCGCCGATGGACGAGTACGACAACTGAGCGTGAGCGGCGCGTGAGCGGCCCCCGCCGCGCATGAGTCAGGGCCGGTTCGGAGACTTGTCTCCGGGCCGGCCCTTGCGTGTGCCCTCGTACGTGTCGTGCCCGACGTGCCCTGATGTCAGGCGGCGGTCGTCACCCGGCCCGCAGTCAGCGGGCGGTGCGGGGCGATGATCTGGCCGTCCGGCAGCAGTTCACCGGTGTCCTCGAAGAGCAGGACTCCGTTGCACAGCAGGCTCCAGCCCTGCTCCGGGTGGTGTGCCGTCAGACGGGCCGCCTCCCGGTCGGCGGAGTCGGCGGTGGGACAGGCAGGCTGGTGCTGGCACATGGGTGGGTTCTTTCGCTGCGTCGTGGTGTCTGTCGTCCTGCGGCTCGATGCGGTGCTCATGGCCGCCCCCCGTTGTCGGTTCGGTTGGTCCAGTGTTCCCCTACGGAAGGCGATCCGCAGGGATTTCACGGCAGCTCTTCCTACTGCATGAAGACGTATCACCCGCGCGGGCGGTTCAACTCAACTGGGCGGTCACTTCGGATGGTTCGGGGTAGCCCTGGTGGGCTAGTCCGTACGGGGCGGGCTGTTCGAGGCGGCCGTTCGGACAGTATGGCGCCCCGCGGCCCGTTCCCGGCCGCGGGGCGTGAGGGTGTCCCGGTAGAGGCGGTTCAGGCCGGCGCCGGGGTGCCGAACAGCGGTGGGGGAGCCAGTCGCAGGGTGAGGACGGGCAGCAGGTCGGCGACCCGGTGCGGCCGGTGGGCCGCGATGCCGGGCGGTGCCGGGGCGAGCGGGACCAGCAGATCGGCCGGGTCGGGCGAGGACGACGCTCCGTCGGCGTCCGTGTCGCCGTGCAGCCAGAGCGTCAGCATGTACAGCTCCGGAACGGAGAGCAGTCGCGGCTGGTACATCGTGGGCAGCGACTCGGCCTGGAGCAGGGCGCGTTCGGTGGCCGTGACGTAGGGACCCTCGAAGAAGTGCGAGAAGGACCAGCCGTCAGGGGTGAGCATGGTGTCGGCGCCGGCCACCGCCCGGTCGGTGCCCCTGATCAGGAAGCGCCAGCCGGTCAGCCGCGTACGCGGCGCCTGCCCGGACGGGACGACCTGCTCCCGTACGTCGAGGACGTGGACGGGCAGGGGCACCTCGGGGCTCAGTGGCCCTTGGGCGGCTCGCAGGGCGGGAGTTCGCGCCTCGCGGACGGCGGTGGGGGAACCGAGGGCCGCGAGGACACTGCGCAGGGCCGGCGCAGGGGCCGGGGAGGGTCGGAGCATGATGGGTCGCCTCTCACTCAGGAGACACGGTGACGCGTGGGCAGGTACGACGGCGCTGTGGGCTGCCGGGCCGAGGGGGCCATGAAGCCATGGCCGGGCGCCAACACTCTGCCTCGTTCGCGGAGTTTATACGAGACGTGTTCACGCATTGTTTCCTCTAGCGGTCGCCGATATTGCCGACAAGGCGCCATCCGGCCTTGCTGCGGAGGTGATTCATCGTATTTGCGACGTATGCAGGTCATCTGCCTGCGGGGACTTCACCGATGCGGACGGCCGGATATCGACCCCATGCTTTCGATGAATATGGCCGCGGAATATGTCCTTTGCGGTTGCCCTCGGGACGTGCCGGACGATTGCCTGACCCAGCCTATCGTTCAACGAAGCCGTCCCGCAGGCGTTATGGATCAATCGGGATGGGCATCATCGTCCGTGACACGCGCGGCCGTCGCCGTGGCCGCCCGATCGGGAGGGACGCTTCCATGGGGGAGAAGGTCGTGGCAGACGGGTTCGACCTGTCCGATCGGCAGAGATACCGCAGGAAGCTCCAGCAGTGTCTGGCGGGGCTCGCGAGGCTCCTGGCGGAGAAGAGGTTCGACCGGCCGCGCAATCTGATGGGCCTGGAGATCGAACTCAATCTCGCGGGCGCCGACGGCATGCCGAGGATGGTGAATGGCGCGGTCCTCGAGCGCATCGCGAGCACGGATTTCCAGACGGAACTGGGAATGTTCAACCTCGAAGTGAACATCGCTCCGCACCGACTCGGTGGCCGCGTTTTCGACCGGCTCGCGGAGGAACTCAGGACCGGTCTCGGATATGCCGACCGCAAGGCCCGCGAGGTCGACGCCGGCGTGCTCATGATCGGAATTCTGCCCACGCTCGCACAGGACGATCTCGTCTCCGAGAACCTCTCGGCCGTCGACCGGTACACCCTCCTGAACGACCAGATCGTCGCCGCCCGCGGCGAGGATTTCACGCTCGACATCCATGGCGTCGAGGGGCTCACCTGCACGGCCACGTCGATCGTGCCCGAAGCGGCCTGCACCTCCGTGCAACTGCACCTCCAGGTCACGCCCGCCCGGTTCGCCGCCGTGTGGAACGCGGCCCAGGCCGTAGCCGCGGTCCAGATCGCCGTCGGCGCCAACTCGCCGTTCCTCTTCGGCCGGGAGCTGTGGCGGGAGTCGAGGCCCCCGCTCTTCACCCAGGCCACGGACACCCGGCCGCCCGAGCTCCAGGCCCAGGGGGTGCGGCCGAGGACCTGGTTCGGGGAGCGATGGGTGGACTCCGCGTACGACCTCTTCGAGGAGAACCTGCGGTACTTCCCCTCCCTGCTGCCGATATGCGACGAGGAGGACCCGCTCCTCGTCCTCGACCAGGGCGGGGTGCCGCGGCTCCAGGAGCTCGTCCTGCACAACGGCACCGTCTACCGCTGGAACCGGCCGGTCTACGGCTGGGTCGACGGCGTCCCGCATCTGCGCGTGGAGAACCGGGTGCTGCCGGCCGGTCCGACCGTCACCGACGTCGTCGCCAACGCGGCCTTCTACTACGGACTGGTCCGGGCACTGGCGGAGGACACCCGGCCGATCTGGAAGCGGCTGCCCTTCGAGGACGCCGCCGCGAACTTCGACACCGCCTGCCGCCACGGCATCGAGTCGGAGCTGCGCTGGCCGCGACCGGGCCGCACGGGCGCGGTGGCGACCGTCCCGGCGGTCCGCCTCGTCCTCGACGAACTCCTGCCGCTCGCCGCGTCCGGGCTCGACGCCTGGCACGTCGAACCGGCGGACCGGGACTTCTACCTCGGGGTGATCGAAGAGCGCTGCCGGGGGCGGGTCAACGGCGCCTCCTGGCAGGCCGACACGTTCCACAAGGCGCTGGAGTCCGGCCTCGACCGGGAGGCGGCCCTGGCGGCCACGACCCGCAGATACACCGAGCTGATGCACGGTGGCGAGCCGGTCCACCGGTGGCCCGTGGGGATCGACTAGCCACCCGGAACGGCGCGCGCCCCGGCCCGTCAGCCACCCGGAATGGCGCGCGCACCCGCCCGTCACGCATGATCTCCGTACCCGGAACGCGATGGGGAAGTGGAGAACAGGTGTGGTGTCGGATCAACGAGTGGTGCCCGCTGCCCTTCCGCCCGACGGCCTGCCGCGCCGGATCCTGAGGTCCGAGACGCTGATCGTGCTGGCGCTGTCGCTCGGCGCCAGCGCCCTGTCGTCCCTGATCAGCTTCACCGGCGCGCTGACCAAGCCCGGCGGGCTGAAGGAGCAGGCGGCGACGCTCAACGGCTCGTACACGCCCGGGCGCCCCTGGCTCGATCTGGCCTGGCAGCTCTTCGGCATCGCCTCGGCGCTCGTCCCGGTCGTGCTCGTCGCCCATCTGCTGCTGCGCGAGGGCTCGGGGCTGCGCGCCATCGGCTTCGACCGGACGCGCCCCTGGCCCGATCTCGGCCGGGGAGCGCTGGTCGCGGCGGGGATCGGAAGCGCAGGGCTCGCCTTCTATCTGGCGGCGCGCGGTGCCGGGTTCAATCTGACCGTGGTGCCCGAGTCGCTGCCGGACGTGTGGTGGAAGTACCCGGTGCTGATCCTGTCGGCGATCCAGAACTCCGTACTGGAGGAGGTCATCGTCGTCGGCTATCTGCTGCGCCGGCTCGGGCAGTTGGGATGGTCGCCGACGGCGGCCCTGGTGGCGAGTTCGGTGCTGCGCGGCTCGTACCACCTCTATCAGGGCATCGGCGGCTTCGTCGGCAACGTCGTGATGGGCGTCGTCTTCGTCTACCTCTACCGCCGCTGGGGGCGCGTGGGTCCGCTGGTGGTGGCGCACGCGCTGCTCGACATCGTGGCCTTCGTCGGATACGGCCTGCTGGCCGGAAGGGTGGACTGGCTGCCCACCGTGTAGGCGCAGGCGCAGGCGCAGGCCCGAGGCGGGAGAAGGGGTGTACGGCGACGGCCGTACACCCCTTTCTCGCTGTTCGGAGGAGGACTCAGGCGTTCAGCTCGCCGTCGATGACCGTGACCGCGTGGCCCGTCAGCAGGGTGCGGTCGCCGCGCAACCGGGTGCGGACGATCCCTGTGCGCGCGCCGCCCTGCAATCCGGTGAGGTCGTCGCGACCGAGGCGCGCCGACCAGAAGGGGGCGAGCGCGGTGTGTGCGCTGCCGGTGACCGGGTCCTCGTCGATGCCGACGCGGGGGAAGAAGCCGCGGGACACGAAGTCGTAGCCCCGGTCGGGCTGTTCGGCCCCGGCGGTGGCGATCACTCCGCGCTCGGAGAGGCCGGCCAGGGCCGTGAGGTCGGGCGTCAGGGAGCGGACCGCGACTTCGTCGCGCAGCTCGACGAGGAGATCGCCGATGTGCGCGGCGGTGTCGTGGACGGAGACGATCTCCGCGCCGAGGGCCTTGTCGAGCCCGTCGGGGGCCGCGACGGGGGTCAGCGACGAGGTCGGGAAGTCCATGGTGATGGTGCCGTCCGGCGCCGTCGTGGCGGCGAGGACACCGCAGCGGGCGGCGAAGCGGACGGTTCCGGTCGCGGCGCCCGTGGTGTGCAGGACGTGGGCGGTGGCGAGCGTGGCGTGGCCGCACATGTCGACCTCGGTGGCGGGTGTGAACCAGCGCAGCGCCCAGTCGGCCTCCCCGCCCGGGGGGAGCGGGTGGGCGAAGGCCGTCTCGGAGAGGTTGACCTCGGCGGCCACCTTCTGGAGCCAGTGGTCGTCGGGGAAGGAGTCGAGGAGGAGGACCCCTGCCGGGTTGCCGGAGAAGGGGCGGTCGGTGAACGCGTCGACGATTCGGATCCGCATGGCACGGACCGTATCGGGGCCGCGAAGCCGCAGGCCAAGGCCAATCCGGGCCGACTGGACCGATCGAGTGTTGGCAAACGAACTGTTCCGATATATCGTTGAGGCATCGCGACAGTTCGACGATGTACCCGATGGAAGGAGCGTTGCGATGCGTTCACATGGACACGAACACGGACATGGAGACTGCGGACCCGGCCCTCGTGGTCGGGGAGGCTCTCGCGGTGACTTCGAGGGGCGGCGTGCCGCCTTCGGACAGTTCGGGCCGGGCTTCGGCGGCGGACCGTGGGGCGGAGGCCCCTTCGGAGGCGGACGAGGCCGCGGAGGCGGCGGCCGGGGACGGGCGCGGCGCGGGGATGTGCGCGCCTCGATCCTCGCGCTCCTGAAGGATCGGCCGATGCACGGCTACGAGATGATCCAGGAGATCGGCGAGCGCAGCGGCGGGGCGTGGAAGCCCAGCCCCGGCTCGGTCTACCCGACCCTGCAGCTCCTCGAGGACGAGGGGCTGATCACCAGCGAGAGCGAGGGCGGCAAGAAGCTGTTCACGCTCACCGACGCCGGCCGTGCCGAGGCCGAGTCGGGGCCGGAGGCTCCCTGGGAGGAGGCCGGGCGCGGTGTCGACTGGGAGGCCGTCAACGAGATCCGGCAGGCCGGCTTCGGCCTGATGGAGGCGTTCGGCCAGGTCTGGAAGACCGGCAGCGCCGAGCAGCGGCAGAAGGCCGTCGCGGTCATCAACGAAGCCCGTAAGAAGCTGTACCTGATTCTGGCCGACGAGCACTGAGTGCCCGAAAGCCCGGAGGGCCCCGCGGCGATCGCCGCGGGGCCCTCCGTGTCGCGTCGGTCGGAGGCGCGGACCCGGTCAGGCCACCAGGCCGGCCAGCTTGCGGAGCGACTCGTTCAGTGCGGCGGTCGCGGAGTCCTTCAGCTTGCCCGCCATGAGGGAGACGGCCGCGCCGGTGAACTCGCCGTCGATCCGTACCGTGGTGGCATCCCCCTCCGCGGCCAGCGAGTACCGCGTTCCGACGACGACCCCCATCGGGCCCTTGCCCCGGATGGCCAGCACCCGGGTGGTCTCCAGCTCCTCCACCGTCCAGGTCACCTCGGCGGGGAAGCCCATCAGCTTCATGTTCTCCGCGAAGGTGGCGCCCGTCTCCAGTGAAGTCGGGCCGCCGTTCGGGAAGTTGGTGTGGGTGGCGTTCCACTCGCCGTACGAGGAGAAGTCCGTCAGCTGCGCCCAGACCTTCTCGGCCGGCGCCTCGATCCGTGCCTCCGCGCTGACTTCGGCCATGCGATCCACCCCTTCACGCATTCCGTCCGACTCTGGTGTCGCGGAACGTAGCCGGGTGGCCGCGAACATTCAATACTGATGAACCGTCAGTTCTTCGACGTCACCGATCCACCAGATCCGCGCGGCGTCGAACCAGTCGGAGGCCCGCGGTCCGCCGCCCTCGTCGTGGCAGTGGAACGCGGCCCAGAAGAGATCGGCCGGCAGTGCTTCCCGCGGCGCGTACACGCGGTAGACGTACTGCCGCCCGTCGAGCGCGGGCAGGGCGACCATCCAGAACATGTCCAGGAGACGAAACGGAGGGGCGCCGTGGTTGCATGGGGGGCGCAAAGCAAGGCGGCGCGCGCCCCTCGGGCGTGAAAGCGCGCAATCTCCTCCTGAAGGAGGAGGGGCCGCTCGCGTGTGCCCACCTTCGGTGGGATGCGCACATGCTCCTCGCCGGGGATGCTCCCGCCGCCGGAGGCTGATGAGGTGGGAGGGTGCAAAGCCCTGTCCCACGCGTGCCTCAGCAGCCCCCAGCCCGCCGCCCGGAAATCCAGCTCGGCCGATTCACCGCCGAACTGGCGACGGTCGTGGCGAGCGCGCGCCGCCGAGCCCTGCGCGACGGGGACCGGCAGATCGACACCGCCCATCTGCTGCACTCCCTCATCGAGTCCGACCACGAGGTGGGCGCCGCCTTCGAGGGCGGCCCGCCGCAGCTCGCGCGCGTGCTCGGCTATCTCGTCCAGCGTTCCATCGGCTACGGCCTGCGCTGGCGCGGCTCGGTCGAGGACTCCGGCGCCCTGAACGTCGTACGGGACACGGAAGCCGCGGCGGCCGGCTGGTCGCCCGCGGCGGCCGCCGCGATGGACGGCGCGTGGGAGCGGGCCGAACTCCGCGGAGACCAGCGGGCCCGTGGCCTCGATCTCCTGGCCGTCATCGCCTCCGATCAGGAGAGCCGGGCCGTCGAGGTGCTCCGCCGGGCAGGCGTCGATCCGCTCGCCCTGGCCGACCGGATCGGGGAGCTGTCTCAACAGGTGTGACAGGGGTGACGCTCCTGACGTCGTCCTGTCATGATGGCCGGATGCACGCGTCTCAGGGGAGAAGCGCCGGCCTGGGACTCGCCCTGGCCTCGGCCTTCGCATTCGGCGGTTCAGGTGTGGCGGCGAAGCCGCTCATCGAGGCGGGACTCGACCCGCTCCATGTGGTGTGGCTCCGGGTGGCCGGCGCCGCCCTCGTCATGCTGCCGGTGGCCTGGCGCCACCGGGACCTCCTGCGGCGCAAGCCCGCTCTCCTCGCCGGCTTCGGCCTCCTCGCCGTCGCCGGTGTCCAGGCCTTCTACTTCGCCTCGATCTCCCGGATCCCGGTCGGCGTCGCCCTGCTCATCGAGTACCTCGCCCCGGCTCTCGTCCTCGGCTGGGTCCGCTTCGTCCAGCGCCGGCCCGTCACCCGCGCCGCCGCGCTCGGCGTCGTCCTCGCCGTCGGCGGTCTCGCCTGCGTCGTCCAGGTCTGGTCCGGACTCACCTTCGACCTGCTGGGACTCCTGCTCGCGCTCGGCGCGGCCTGCTGCCAGGTGGGCTACTTCGTCCTCTCCGACCAGGGCGGCGACGAGTCCGACCCGGCCGACCCGCTGGGTGTCATCGCGTACGGCCTCCTCTTCGGCGCGCTCGTCCTCACCGTCGTCGCGCGGCCGTGGGGCATGGAGTGGTCGGTCCTCGCCGGCAGCGCCGACATGAACGGCACCGACGCACCGGCCTGGCTGCTGATCGGCTGGATCGTGCTGATCGCCACCGTCCTCGCGTACGTCACCGGTGTCATCTCGGTGCGCCGGCTGTCGCCGCAGGTGGCCGGTGTCGTCGCCTGTCTCGAGGCCGTGATCGCGACCGTCCTGGCCTGGGTGCTGCTCGGCGAACATCTGGCGGCGCCGCAGATCATCGGCGGCGCGGTGGTCCTCGTCGGCGCATTCATCGCCCAGTCGTCGACGCCGAAGGCGTCCTCGGCGGAGCCCGTGGCCGGTTCGGAGCCGGGCCCCCGAGAGGCCGAGTTGTCGGCCGGCCGCACGGCCCCGTAGGGTGCCGATCATGCATTCGACCGTCCTTCCGCCTCCCGCCGCCTAGGCGCGGGCGGCGCTCCCCCTGACGAAGACCGGGCTCGGGCAGTCCCCGAGCGGTTCGTCGCTGCCCGCGCGCGGAGTCGAGCGACCACACCACCCCGTCTTCACACGGAGAAGCACGTGTCGAATTCCTCCTCCGCGTCCGCGGCAGCCATGCCTGCCGTCGGGCGGAGCCTGCTCTACCTGATCGTCGCCGGAATCGCCTGGGGCACCGCCGGTGCCGCGGCCTCGCTGATCTTCCGGGTCAGCGACATGGGCCCGCTGGCGCTCTCCTTCTGGCGCTGTGTCGGCGGCCTGGTGCTGCTGCTCGGGGCGCTGGCCCTGCGCCCCCGGCAGCGCACCACCGCCGCCGCGCCGGCACAACCGCGCCGGCGCCGGCTGATCCGCATCCTCGGGACGGGGATCGGTCTGACCGTCTTCCAGAGCGCCTACTTCGCCGCCGTCGAGGCCACCGGGCTCGCGGTCGGCACCGTCGTCACCCTCGGCGCGGGCCCCGTCATGATCGCGCTCGGGGCGCGGCTCACCATGGGCGAACGCCTCGGTGGCGGCGGCGCCGCAGCCGTCGGCGGGGCGCTCGCCGGACTGGCCGTGCTCGTGCTCGGCGGCGAGAGCGGTGAGGTGAGGCCGCTCGGAGTGGCTCTCGCGGTCCTCTCGGCGGCCGGGTACGCGGCGATCACCCTGCTCACCCGGTGGCTCGGGCGGGACGGCGGCCGCTCGGACGCCCTCTCGACGACCACCTGGGCCTTCGCGATCGGCGCGGTCGGGCTGCTGCCCATGGCCGCGGCGGAAGGGCTGTTCCCGCACACCGGGCAGCCCGCCGAGGTGCTCGGACTGCTCGTGTACGTGGCGGCGGTGCCGACGGCGCTCGCCTACGCGCTCTACTTCGCCGGGGCCGCGGTGGTGCGCGCGGCGACCGTATCCGTGATCATGCTGCTCGAGCCGGTGAGCGCGGCGGTCATCGCGGTCGCGGTGCTGGGGGAGGAGCTGACCCCGGCGACTCTGGCGGGCACGCTGCTCCTGCTCACCGCGGTGACCGGGCTGGCCTTCGCCGAGGCCCGGGACGCCGCCGTCCGACGCGGGGAGGCGGCTGCCTAGCCCGGGCCGTCTGCACCCCCGGCGCGTCGCTCAGGCGCGCCGGCGTACTTGGTGGGCCGCCGCCTCGGTGTCCCCTCGGGTCGCGCGGGCCGTCAGTCCCTCGACGATCCGGTCCTGGACCGGCTCTGGCTTGTGGTTCGCGTACTTGAACTTGGCCCGGACGTCGGTCACGTCGAGGCGCAGCACCCGCAGGCCCGGCAGAAGGCGGCCGAACGGGGCCTCCCCGGCCGTGACCGGGGCGGTGCCGCCCTCCGGCTGGAAGTGGGCGACCTGGCGGTTCAGGAGCCGGGCCTTCTCCGCCGGGTCGTCGATCACCTGCGCCGTGCAGCGCAGCTGGACGGCGGCGTAGAAGGAGGTGGGGGTCCCGCGCTCGGGCGGGGCTCCCTCCGGGGCCGCCCACGGGCCGGGGACGAAGGCGTAGTCGTCGACCACGCTCAGCAGGACCGTCGGGTTCGCCTCCAGCGCGGGCCACAGGGGGTTGGGGCGGGCGAGATGGGCGATCACCTGCCCGTGCGGGCCGGGCTCGGAGTCGTACCGGAAGTGCATCGGCTGGACCCATGGCGGCTCGCCGGGCAGTCCGTTGACGGCGAGCTGGCCGAAGTCGTGGCGGGTCAGCCAGTCACGCCACTCGCCGGAGTCGTGGGCGGCGTCCCAGGGATGGATCAGCATGGCACGGTCCTCAGACGGCGGTGAGGTAGGCGGGCAGGGCGACGGACGGATCGAGGTCCTCCGCCGGGACCGGGGTGTCGTAGGCCCTGCGTACGGGGATCACACCGGCCCAGTGGGGGAGGGCCGCGTCCTCCGGCTCGTCGTTCGGGCCGCCCGCGCGGACCTTGGCGGAGACCTCGTCGAGGTCGAGGCGCAGGACGGCGGTCGCGGCCAGCTCCCTGGCGTTGGCCGGACGGGAGTCGTCCGCACGGCCGGGGACGACGTGGTCGACCAGGGCGTCGAGGGCGGTGCGCAGCTCCTCGGGGTCGGTCACCTGGTGGGCGGTGCCGTGGACCACGACCGAGCGGTAGTTGATCGAGTGGTGGAACGCCGACTTGGCCAGGACCAGGCCGTCGACGTGCGTCACGGTGAGGCAGACGGGCAGTCCGGGGGCCCCGGGGCCCGAGCCTCCCGCCATCCGCACCGGGCGCGAGCCCGTGGAGCCGTGGACGTAGAGCCGGTCGCCGATCCGGCCGTACAGGGTCGGCAGCACGACCGGGGCGCCGTCGCGGACGAAGCCGAGGTGGCAGACGTACGCCTCGTCGAGTATCGAGTGCACCAACGCGCGGTCGTACGAGGCGCGGTGGCGGGAGCGGGTGGGGATGGTCCGCTCGGTCGGCTCGTAGGTATCCGTCATTGCGCTCTCCATTGCACTAGTGCATAATGTCTTTTGTGCTAGGAGAGTATCGGATCCAAGGTCGTCGCGCATCGGAGATTGCCGCCAGCGTCGAACGCGGGGTCGGTGAGGGTGCGCTGGAGCCAGGGCAACTACTGCCGCCCATGCGGGAGTTGGCGCTCACGCTCGGGGTGAATCCGAACACGGTCGCGGCCGCGTACCGGACCCTGCGGGAGCGTGGGGTGATCGAGACGGACGGCCGGCGCGGCAGCCGGGTGCGGCCGAGACCCGCCACGACGGCCCGCGGCTCGATCCGGGTCGAGGCTCCGGCCGGAGTGCGGGACGTCAGCAAGGGCAACCCCGACCCGGGCCTGCTGCCCTCACTCGGCGCGGCGCTCTCCGAGGCGGCGCGGCGGGCGGCCGAGCGCCCCGGGATGTACGGGGAGGCTCCCGTCGACGAGGAGTTCGCGCGGCTCGCCCGCGCCGCGCTGGACGCGGACGGGGTCCCCGACGGCCCGATCGCCGTCACCTCGGGGTCGCTCGACGCGATCGAGCGCGTACTCGCGGTCCACCTCAGGGCCGGTGACGCGGTCGCCGTCGAGGACCCTGGGTGGGGCAGCCTGCTCGACCTCGTCCCCGCGCTCGGACTGCGGCCCGTGCCGATCGCCGTCGACGACGAGGGGCCGCTGCCCGCGGCGGTGGCGGGGGCGCTGCGCGACGGCGTACGGGCGGTGATCATCACCGACCGCGCACAGAACCCGACCGGTGCGGCCGTCGGCGCGGACCGTGCGGCCGCCCTGCGGCACGTCCTGGCGGCCCACCCGGACGTGCTGCTCGTCGAGGACGACCACGGTCACGGGATCGTCGACCTGCCTCTGTCCCCGCTGGCCGGGGTGACCCGGCACTGGGCCTTCGTACGCTCGGTCGCCAAGGCGTACGGCCCCGATCTGCGGATCGCGTCGCTGACCGGCGACGCCGAGACCGTCGACCGGGTCCTCGGGCGTCAGCGGCTCGGGCCCGGCTGGGTCAGCAGAATCCTCCAGCACACGGTTGCGCACCTGTGGGCGACGGGCGCCGTTGACCCGGCGGCCGTCGCCGGGGCGTACGCGGAGCGGCGCGACGGGCTCGTACGGGCCTTGGAGCGGCGTGGCGTCGAGGCGCACGGACGGAGCGGGATGAACGTGTGGGTGCCGGTCTCCGACGAGACGGGCGCGGTGACCCGACTACTGGGCGCGGGCTGGGCGGTCGCCCCCGGAGCGCGCTTCCGGATGACGGCCGGCCCGGCCGTCCGGGTCACCGTCTCCGGTCTGACGCCAGGGGACATCGAGCCCCTGGCCGACGCGCTGGCGATCGCGTCGGGCCCGGCGCCGGCGCGGAGTTACGGCTGAGGGCCGGCCTGGCGGAGGAGTGATCCACCGCCGGAGGGCGGAGCACGGGTGAGGCCGCGCTCCGCCGTGCCCTACGGGCGTCCGGCCGGGTGGTGATCCGGCGAGGGGGTCGGGGGCGTGGCCGAGGGCACGGCCGGGGCGACGGCTTGAGCTGCTGCTCCGGACGCCGTCGGCGATGCGGTGGGCAGTGCACGAGGTGACGCGGTCCGTGACGCGGTCGGTGACGCCGTCGCTCGGATCGTGCGCTGCGGCTTTCTCGACGGGCCTCGGCGCTGGGTCAGGGCCGCGCCCGCGAGGACGATGGCGGCGCCGACCGGGGTGTTCCAGCCGAGGTGTTCGTCCAGGACGGCGACGCCCGCCGCCGTGGCGATCACCGGGATGAAGTAGGTGACCATCGCCGCCGTCGTCGGGCCGACCTCGGCCACGAGTCCGTACTGCAGCAGCATCGCGTACCCCGTGCCCAGCGCGCCCAACGCGATCACGGCGAGCAGCGGAACGACCTCGACCGACGACGGGAGCGAGGTGAACATCGGTGTCACCACCGCCAGTTGCAGCGTCGCGATGCCGACCTGGGTGCCGGCGAGCGAGAGGTTCGACGCCCCGTTGCCGGCCAGCGTGCGCCGCACGTAGATCCAGCCGACCGCATAGCTGAACGAGGCCAGCAGAGCCAGCGCGGTGCCGGTGACATCGAGCCCCGAGAAGCCCTGCCAGGCGCCGAGCACGGTCAGGACCCCGATGAAGCCGATGCCCAGGCCCGCCGCGCGCACCCGCGTCGGCCGGTCCTCGGAGAGCGCGACCAGGGAGAGGACCATGCCCCACAGGGGTGTCGTGGCGTTGCAGATGCCCGCCAGCGTCGAGGGGATGGTCAGCTCGGCGTACGAGAAGAGGGAGAACGGCAGCGCGTTCAGCAGGAACGCGGCCACCGTCAGATGGAGCCAGGTGCGCCAGCCGCGCGGCAGCCGCTCCCGCTTCACCACCATGGCGACGGCCAGCACCGCCGTACCGAACAGCAGCCGGCCGAAGGTCACCTGGAACGGCGCGAACCCTTCTGTGCCGACCTTGATGAAGAGAAAGCTGAAGCCCCAGATCAGGGCCAGGACGCCGAAGCGGATCCGCCAGTCGACCAGACGTGGGAGGCGGGCGGCGGGGGAGGTCGCGGAGCTCATGCCCCCAGAGTGACCGCTCCCATGTCTTAGAACAAGCGAGATTAAATGAAGCTCTTCGCTTAGAATTGCTTACATGTTGAACCTGGAGCGCCTCCGGACCCTGGACGCCGTCGCGCGGCACGGATCGGTCAGCGGCGCGGCCGACGGCCTGCACGTCACCACGTCGGCCGTGTCGCAGCAGCTGTCCAAGCTGGAGCGGGAGATCGGCCAGCAACTGCTCGCCAAGAACGGCCGGGGCGTACGCCTCACCGACGCCGGCCTGCTGCTCGCCCAGCACGCGGCACGCATCCTGTCGCAGGTGGAGCTCGCCCAGTCGGACATCGAGGCGCAGCGCGGCCAGGTCGTCGGCGAGGTGCGGATCGCGGCCTTCCCGACGGCGGCGCGCGGGCTGCTGCCCGGCGCCCTCGCCGCGCTGCGCACCGCCCACCCCGACCTCCGGGTGAAGACCACCGAGCTGGAGCCGGAGCGGGGCATCCGCGAGGTGCTGCGCGGCGATGCCGACCTGGCGATCGTCCTGGACTGGAGCAACAAGAAGGCTCCGGTGCCGGGCGGGCTCGAGCGGGCCCACCTCCTCGACGACGCGGCCGACGTCGCCGTGCACGCCGGCCATCCGCTGGCCGCACGGGACGAGGTGGATCTCGTCGACTTCGGCGACGACGACTGGGTCTCCTGGCCCGAGGGTGAGTTCTGCCACGACTGGCTGATGTTCACCCTGCGGTCGCAGGGCATGGAGCCGCGCATCGCCCATCTCGCCGCGGAGCACCACACCCAGCTCGCGCTGATCGCCGCCGGGCTCGGGGTGTGCGTCACCCCGCGCCTCGGCCGCGGCCCCACGCCGGACGGGGTGGTGCTGGTGCCCGTACGGCAGACGATGAAACGGCACATCTACGCGACCTGGCGCAGCGACGCCGACCGGCGGCCGTCCATCAGGGCGGCGGTCGAGGCGCTGCGGAGCGTCGGGGCGCCGTTGAGCAGCTGACGGGCACAGGCGCCGGGGTCCGGCCCTCCGCGAACGCGGCGGCGCGCCTGAGCGGCTAGATCTTGCGGAAGTCCCAGGACACCACGGCGTCCGGGGTCAGCCTCAGCCAGGCGTGCCGGCCGTCGTGCGGCATCGTGTCCATACCGAAGTTCTTGGCGGCGAAGAGCCTTTCGGGTACGTCGAGTTCGGGACACGGCTCTCCGGTGCGCGGTGCCTCGCCGACGAAGACCGCACTGCCCGACAGCTCCGCGCCGCGCAGCTCGCCGTACTCCTCACCGTCGTCGACTACCACCGCGATGCGCGGGTCGCCGCGCAGCTCGGCCCAACGGCGGCTCCGGGTGAGGGAGTAGAGCCAGAGCGAGGTCCCGTCCCAGACGAACCAGAGCGCGCCGACATGGGGACGGCCGTCCGCGGAGACGGTCGCGACCCGGCAGGTGCGCTGTTCGGTGAGGAAGGTGTCCAACTCGGCCGGGGTCATCATGATCCGGCGTCCACGGCGCTGTGCGACGGCCATCGACCGCCCCTTTCCAGAAGTCTGATGAAGTGTCAGAAATCATGGGCGCTCTTCCCTCCTGGGGCAAGGGTGGCTAGCCTCGCCCGCCCGGAGTACGGCGATGCGGGACAGGGGAGACCATGACCAGCACGACACAGTGGGCCCAGCTCCAGGAGCAGCTCGAACCGTCCGGCACGGTGCTGCTCACCGTCGAGTGCCAGCAGGGCGTCGTGGGCAGCAACAGTGCCCTGCCCGAACTCGCCACCGCCGCCCGGTCGTCGGGCGCGCTGACCAACGTCGCCCGGCTCGTCGCGGCAGCCCACGAGGCCGACGTGCAGGTGATGCACGCCGTCGCCGAACGCAGGCCGGACGGGCGCGGCGCCAACAGCAACGCCCGGCTCTTCCGGGCCGCCGCCCGGCTCCCCGTCCAGCAGCACAGCGGCAGCACGGCGGTACGGATCGCCGCACCCATCGAGGTCGCCGACCAGGACATCGTCGTACGACGGTTGCACGGGCTCTCGCCCCTCGCCGGGACCGACGTCGACCCGCTGCTGCGCAACCTCGGCTGCCGCACCCTCGTCGTCACCGGCGTCTCGGCCAACGTGGCGATCCCCAACGCCGTCTTCGACGCGGTCAACCTCGGATACACCGTGGTCGTGCCCGGCGACGCCATCGCGGGGGTGCCGG
The DNA here is from genome assembly GCF_042902595.1 of Streptomyces sp. NPDC012508. Taxonomy (NCBI): domain Bacteria; kingdom Bacillati; phylum Actinomycetota; class Actinomycetes; order Kitasatosporales; family Streptomycetaceae; genus Streptomyces; species Streptomyces sp. NPDC012508. The sequence goes on along the minus strand of NZ_JBIBEO010000010.1, from coordinate 402,529 downwards.
CCGACTACACCCCCGCGATGATCCGTCACACGCTCGCGCTCGTCTCCACCGTCGCCACCACCGAGGAGGTGCTGCGCTGCTGGAAGAGCCCGCGGCGCGTCACGCGAGCGTGATCGAGTCCCCGTCCACCTTGATCGGCGTCGGCGGCAGCGCGGCGGTGGCGGGTCCGCCCTTCACACTGCCGTCCGAGGCGTCGAACAGGCTCTGGTGGCACGGGCAGGTGATGACCCCGTCGGCGACACCGCTGACGGCGCAGCCCTGATGGGTGCACTTCGACGAGAAGGCCTTGAACTCGCCGGCCTTCGGCTGGGTGATCACCACTCCCTGTCCGTCGATGACCTTGCCGCCGCCCACCGGGATGTCCGCGGTCTTCGCGAGCGGTGTCCCCGCCTCCTTCGGGGCGTCACCCGAACCGCCTCCCGACGACCCGCCGTCCGAGGCGCCGCAGGCGGTGAGCGCGGCCACCAGACCCATGCCACCCGCCGCCGAGACGACCGTCCGACGTGCTACTCCACTCATCGCACTCCCCTTGCGTTCCGATCACACCGACGCGATCACTTTGGTAGGAGGGAGTACGAGCGGGAGCGCCGAAAAGTTCAACGCGTTACGAACCCGATCGCAGCGCCTCCAGGACCTCGCCCGCGAGCGCCACCGGATCGCCCGCCGGACGGGTCGGGTAGGAGGAATGACCGCGCGCCCAGGCGTCGTCCACCGCGAACCAGTCGACGGCGGCCGGAGCCGTACCGTTCACCAGGGCATCGTCGAGCTGCGCGAAGTACGCCGCCCACCTCGGGGCGTAGAGGTCCTGGATCAGACCGGACCACTCGCGGTTGGCGTAGTCGCGCAGGCCCCTCTCGCTGTGCACACGGTCGCCCCAGGTCGTCAGGATCGTGCGGGCGTCGTACTCCAGCCGGTCGCGCTCCGCGGCGTCCGCTCCCCAGGACCGCGCGGCGGCGAGCCACCGCCCGACCAGGAAGCGCGGATCGGAGCCGACCAGCCGGCCGAGCAGCTTCTCGTCGGCGTTCCACTCGTCGACCAGCGCCCGGAAGACCGTCAGGTCCCGCCCTTCGTACGCCGCCCTGATCCGGGGGAGGAGCACGCGGCTGCGGTTGGTGAGCGCCTGGCGGGCCACGTCGACCAGATCGAAGCGGTACGCGTCCGTGGTCCTCAGTTCCGGAGCCACCTGGAGCAGCTCCGCGAGCGCCTTCTCCACCCTCGTCGCGTCGTAGCGCATCGCCGTGGGACTCCAGCGGGCGGCGCGGACCGCCGTCAGACTCGGCCGCGCGGTGAACAGACTGTCCTGCGGCTCGCTCCAGCCGCTGGACGGCATGCTGTAGGGGCCCAGGCGCAACTGCTCCCACGCGGCGGCCGCGTGCGGATCCTCACCGCCGTAGCGGCGGGAGGCGTACGCGGAGAACCATGCCGCCTGGTCGACCGGGCCCGGCTGCCAGGCGAGTTCGGTGAACAGTTCGAAGGCCGCGGGGCTGCCGCCGGTGGCCTCCGGCAGATACGCGATGCCGCGCAGCGCGCTGTCGGGCTTCGCCAGCCATGTGTGGAAACGGTCGACCCACGCGCCGGTGTTGGCGCCGACACCGGTGTGGCCGCCGAAGTTGGGGATCGTGCCGAAGGCGTACGGCGTCCCGCCCCACTGAGTCTCCCGGTCCAGGTCGTCGTACCGGTCCGAGAGCCCGTCGACGATGAGTACCCGGCTGCGGTCCACGCCGCTCAGGACGGCCGGGGACGGGTTGCGCTGCCAGCCGAGCATCACCCAGGTGGCACCGGGGCGTGCGCTGTCCAGGGCCCGTTGGACGGCGCCCGCCGCGCTGGGGACGTCCACCGATCCCGGGGTGCCGCCCTCGTGCAGCAGGTCCATCTTGAACATGTCGGTGTCGCCGAACTTCCGCTGCTGGACCTGGTAGTAGGTGGCGGCGAGCCGGTCGAAGACCGGACCCGTCGGATCCAGCCAGTCGGGGCGGTCGAAGCCGAGCCATGTGCCCTGCGGCACCGTAATGGCGCCCGGGTTGCGGTCGGCGAAGCCCGGCGGGACCGTACCGAAGAAGCCCGGCAGGACGGGCGTCATGCCCAGCGAGCGCAGCCGGTCCGCGATCCGCCGACCGAGCGCGGCGCGTGCTTCGACCAGTTGCCGGGAGACCGGACCCGCGAACCCCGAGAGGTTCTGCAGCAGCCACCAGCCCTGGTGGGCCGGGCCGGGGATCCAGGCGCGCATTTCGGCCTCGCTGTAACCGAAGTCCTGGAGCGCGCGGTAGTAGGTGTACTCGGCGCCCGTCGGGACGAAGACCTCGTTCACCCCGTGCAGGGCCAGCAGATCGATGTCGCGCTGGTAGGAGGCGAAGTCGCGGTACGGGCCGGAGTAGCCCTCGTCGGTGTCGTTCAGGGCGTAGCGATGGGGCACGCTCGCCGCGCGCGTGATCTCGCCGTCGACGGCGGGGAGTCTGGCGGGCAGCCGGCCGATGCTGTCGCCGGGCCAGCCGATGTCGACACCGGCGACATGCTCCAGGTACCAGCCGACGCCGGTGAGCAGAGTGGCGGGGGAGGTGCCCCGCACCCGGATCGCGCCGGGCCCGCCGGACACGGAGAAGTGGTCGCCGGAGGCGGTTGCGGCGACCGGGACCAGGGTGAACTGCGAGGCCCGGGAGGGCAGCAGCCGCTTCAGGCTCGCCCGGGCGGGCGCGGGGTCGAAAGCGGGGGCGGCGGTATGGGGCATGGTGGGGGGTGGGGTCGTACGGACGAGGGTGTGGGGTGGGGCGACGGCGTGGGGTGGGGTCGTACGGACGAGGGTGTGGGGTGGGGCGGCGTTCTGCGCGGCCGAGGCGGCCGTGCCCGGAAGTGCCAGCACGGTCGCCGTGGCCAGCGCCACGACGGCGAGGGTCCTGAGACGTCGGATGACCGGGGGGCTGCCCATCTGGCTCCCTGCTCGGAGTGGTTGACGCATGGTCCGCCCACTGTCCGACGCCCGGCCGGTCCGGCGACGCAGGCGGAGCCGGGGAACGGACATCGCTCATCCGTGCGGGTGCAAGGGAGACGGCGTCCGGCGAGGGGGGAACGGCCTGCCGCATGAGTGAGGGGACCTGCATGTCCCCCTCGGGCGTCACGCCCGTGCTGGTGCGTTCATGGTCGAGCCGCTCACGGTGGATGAGCTCAGGAAGCACATCAAGAATCGCTACACCACTTTGGAGTAAACGCAATGATCAGTGAAGTCAGGATGCGAACCGGCGTGCCTGCCCCGTTCGCTGATATTGAATTCATTCTGGCGCATGTTCAAGTCCGGGAAGGACACCCGCCTTTGGCGTCCTTCACCGTCGTTGCCGACGAGGAACAGGACTACGACCTGGTCCCGGGGGACACCTTTGTCGTTCGGGGCGAGACGTGGGTATTTGACCGCGTTCAGGATGTTCCCGACCGGGGCCGGTACGCGGTTCTCAAGCGCGTCGAGTGAATCCCGGTCCGCAGCCGGCGGCTGACCCGTCGTGACGTCCTGGGCCGTGACGCCCGGCCGGCGGATAACCTGGGGAAATGCTTACAGAAGTGACAGCGACCCGCTACGTCACGCCCTTGCGTGAGGGCGGTTCGCTCCCCGGGATCGTCGAGGCCGACGATCTCGGTACGTACGTCATGAAGTTCACCGGGGCCGGGCAGGGGCGGAAGACCCTCGTCGCCGAGGTCGTCTGCGGGCAGCTCGCGCGGCGGCTCGGGCTGCGGGTGCCCGAGTTGGTGGGGATCCAGCTCGACCCCGTCATCGGGCTCTCCGAGCCCGATCAGGAGGTGCAGGAGCTGCTGAAGGCCAGCGGTGGGCTGAACCTCGGGATGGACTATCTGCCGGGATCCCTGGGGTTCGATCCGCTGGCGTACGAGGTGGACCCCAGGGAGGCGGGGAAGGTCGTCTGGTTCGACGCGGTGATCAACAACGTCGACCGGTCCTGGCGCAACCCCAACATGCTCGTCTGGCACGGCGACCTGTGGCTGATCGACCACGGCGCCACCATGATCTGGCACCACAACTGGCGCGGCGCCCAGGCCTCCGCCGCCAAGTCCTACGACGCCTCCGACCACGCCCTCGCGCCCTTCTCGCCGGACGTCGCCGCCGCCGCGGCCGAGCTCGCGCCCCTGGTCACGCGGGAGCTCCTGGAGGAGGTCGCCGCCGACGTCCCCGACGAGTGGCTCGTCGACGAGCCGGGCTTCGACACCACCGACGAGCTGCGCCAGGCCTACGTGGACGCGCTGCTGCCGCGCGCGGCGACGATCCACGAGCGCATCACACTCGGTCCGCGCGTCGAGCGCCGGCCCGCGCAGCCGCCCGGCTGGCTGGCCGACCGCCTCGCCCCCAGGCCGCACTCCACCCAGAAGGACCGCACCACGTGACCGACCGCGATGTCTTCGAGTACGCGCTGCTGCGCGTGGTGCCACGCGTCGAGCGCGGCGAGTTCTTCAACGCCGGCGTGGTGGTCTACTGCCGCGCCAAGTCCTACGTCGCCGCCCGCACGCACCTGGACGAGACCAAACTCCGCGCGCTCGACCCCCGTGCGGACGTCATCGGCGTACGGGCGGCGCTGCACGCCGTCGAGGGCGTCTGCCTGGGCGGAGAGGACGCCGGACAGGCGGCGCGCGACGACGCCGGGCGGCGCTTCCGCTGGCTGATCGCGCCCCGCTCCACCGTCGTCCAGCCGGGCCCGGTGCACACCGGTCTGACCGCCGATCCCGAGGCCGAGGTCGAAAGGCTGCTCGATCTGCTGGTGCGCTGAGCCCCGGTGCGCGGCGCGGAGTGATCCGGTGCACCCGGTGGGCCGTTGACACCGGGTGCCAGGGCTTCTAGCGTCTCGTCTGCGGAAGGTACTAAGCGGTCGCTCATGTGTGGGACGCACCGTGTGAGCCGCATCCATGGATGATCCAAGGGCGAGGAGAACCAGCATGTCGACCACCGAGCAGCGCGTAGCCGTCGTCACCGGCGCGGCACGGGGCATTGGCGCCGCGACCGCCGTACGGCTGGCCGCCGAGGGCCGTGCCGTCGCCGTACTCGACCTCGACGAGGCGGCCTGCAAGGACACCGTCGAGAAGATCACCGCCGCCGGTGGCACCGCCATCGCCGTCGGCTGCGACGTCTCCGACAGCGCCCAGGTCGAGGCCGCCGTCGCGCGCGTGGCCACCGAGCTCGGCGCGCCGACGATCCTCGTCAACAACGCGGGCGTGCTCCGCGACAACCTGCTCTTCAAGATGTCCGAGGCCGACTGGGACATGGTCATGAACGTCCACCTCAAGGGCGCGTTCCTGATGGCCAAGGCCTGCCAGAAGCACATGGTCGACGCGGGCTTCGGCCGGATCGTCTCGCTCTCCTCGTCCTCCGCCCTCGGCAACCGCGGCCAGGCGAACTACTCGGCCGTCAAGGCCGGTCTGCAGGGCTTCACCAAGACCCTCGCCAAGGAGCTCGGCAAGTTCGGCATCACCGCCAACGCCGTCGCCCCGGGGTTCATCGTCACCGAGATGACCGCGCAGACCGCCGAGCGTGTCGGCATGGGCTTCGAGGACTTCCAGGCCGCGGCCGCCTCCATGATCCCGGTCCAGCGGGTCGGCAAGCCGGAGGACATCGCCAACGCCATCGCCTTCTTCACGGGCGACGACGCAGGCTTCGTATCCGGCCAGGTCCTGTACGTGGCCGGCGGCCCGCTCAACTGACGCCCGCGCGGGAAGAGGAGACGTACATGAGCACGAAGGAACTGCCCGAGCTGTCCGGCAAGGTCGCTCTGGTGACCGGCGCCAGCCGGGGTATCGGCTACGGCGTCGCCGAGGCCCTGGTCGCCCGCGGAGACCGGGTCTGCATCACCGGACGGGGCGAGGAGGCCCTCAAGGAGGCCGTGGAGCGCCTCGGCTCCGACCGGGTCATCGCCGTGCCCGGAAAGGCCCACGACGAAGCCCACCAGGCCGCCGCGGTCGAGGCGACCATGGAGGCCTTCGGCCGGGTCGACTTCCTGGTGAACAATGCCGGAACCAACCCGGTTTTCGGTCCGATCGCCGAGCTCGACCTGAATGTCGCCCGTAAGGTCTACGAGACGAATGTGATCTCCGCTCTGGGATTCGCCCAGCTGACCTGGCGCGCCTGGCAGAAGGAGCACGGCGGCGCGATCGTGAACATCGCCTCGATCGCCGGCATCTCCGCCTCGCCGTTCATCGGGGCATACGGGATGAGCAAGGCGGCCATGGTCAATCTGACCCTCCAGCTCGCCCATGAATTCGCGCCGGTGGTCCGCGTCAACGCGATCGCCCCGGCCGTCGTCAAGACCAAGTTCGCCCAGGCTCTCTACGAGGGCCGGGAGGCGGAGGCCGCCGCCGCGTACCCGCTCGGCCGGCTCGGGGTCCCGGAGGACATCGGCGGGGCCGCCGCCTTCCTCACCTCCGCCCAGTCGGACTGGATCACCGGTCAGACGCTGGTGGTCGACGGAGGGCTTTTCCTCAACTCCGGCGTCGAGTGACCGATATCCGGACACTTTCTTGAATTCCTGACCGGTTTGACCCCGGTTAGTCGTTGAATGCCTCAAGTGCCCCGTCAGGGTCGAACATTGACCTGACGGGGCGCTGCGGTATGGTCGGCCGACCCATGGCTGAACGAGGAGCGTGCACGTGTTCAACCGGACCAGTCTGCAGGCCGCTGCAGCCCTTGCGTCCATATCCCTGGTGTCCGGATGCAGCCTGTTTTCGGACAATGCCTCCGCCGGGGAGCAGAGAATCGTCGTCGGCACGACGAGTTCTCCCACCACGCTTGATCCGGCAGCCGCCTGGGACAATTCCTGGGAGCTGTTCCGAAATGTCTTCCAGACGCTGGTGAGTTTCCCCACCGGCAGCACCTCCCCGCAGTCCGATGCCGCGGACTGCCAGTTCACCGACACCGCCAGCCGGGTCTTCGAGTGCAAGCTCGAGGACGGCCTTACCTTCTCGAACGGGAACAAACTGGACGCCAAGGCGGTCCAGCACTCGATCGAGCGCATCCGGAAGATCGACGCCGAGGGCGGCCCGAACGGGATGCTCGGCTCGCTCGACACGATCGAGACCGTGGACGACCGTACGGTCGTCTTCAAGCTGAACAAGCCCGACGCGACCTTCCCCTTCGTCCTCGCCACCCCCGCCATGTCCCTCGTGGACCCGGCCGAGTACCCCGCCGACAAGCTCCGTGAGGACGGCGGGCTCACCGGCTCGGGCCCCTACGTCCTCGACTCGTACACCGAGGGCGACAAGGCCGAGATGACCAAGAACCCCTCCTACAAGGGGTTCGCGGACCGCAAGAACGACGGCGTGACCATCCGGTACTTCAAGGAGTCCGAGCCGATGGTCGCGGCGCTGCGGAAGAAGGAGATCGACGCCACCTACCGCGGCCTCACCGCCGAGGAGGTCGTCCAGCTCCAGGACGGCAGCGACGCCAACAAGGAACTCCAGCTCGTGGAGTCGACCGGCGCCGACATCCGCTACCTCGTCTTCAACGCCCAGGACCCCGCGGTCGCCAAGGAGCCCGTCCGCAAGGCCATCGCCCAGCTCGTCGACCGTGAGGAGCTCGTCGCCAAGGCCTACAAGGGCACCGCGGAGCCGCTGTACTCCATGGTCCCCAAGGGCATCGTCGGCCACACCACCGAGTTCTTCGACCGCTTCGGCGAGCCCAGTGTCCCCAAGGCGCGCGACATCCTGCGCGAGGCCGGGATCAAGAAGCCCGTCGAGCTGACCTTCTGGTTCACCACCGACCGGTACGGCTCCGGCACCGCGCTCGAGTTCGCCGAGCTCAAGCGGCAGCTGGACGCCTCCGGGCTCTTCGAGGTGACCCTGAAGAGCAGGCCGTGGAAGGAGTTCGCCGCCGGCTACCAGAAGGGGCAGTACCCGGTCTTCGGCCGAGGCTGGTTCCCCGACTTCCCGGACGCGGACAACTTCATCGCCCCGTTCGTCGGCAAGCAGAACGCGCTGGGGACGCCGTACCTGAGCCCCGAGATCACGGACGAGATCCTCCCGAAGTCGCGTCGCGAGAGCGACCGCGGGGCGGTCGTGGCCGAGTTCCGCAAGGCCCAGGAGATCATGGTGGAGGACGTCCGGCTGCTCCCGCTGTGGCAGGGCAAGCTCTACATCGCGGCGAGCGAGGACATCGGCGGCGCCGAGCGCGCGCTCGACCCGCAGACCGTCATGCAGATGTGGGAGCTCAACCGCCGAACCAGCTGGTAGGCGGCCCGAGCGGCGCACTTGTCAGTGGCCCCCGGTAGGTTCTTGGACGTACAAGAGATCGCCTACCGGAGGTTGTTGACGTGACCGACACCGACATGCTGCCCGAGTCCTGGCGCGGCGTCCTCGGCGAAGAGCTGCAGAAGCCGTACTTCAAGCAGCTGACCGAGTTCGTCGAGGAGGAGCGGGCCAAGGGGCCGGTCTACCCGCCGCGGGACGAGGTGTTCGCCGCCCTGGCGGCGACACCGTACGACAAGGTGAAGGTCCTGATCCTCGGCCAGGACCCGTACCACGGTGAGGGGCAGGGGCACGGCCTCTGCTTCTCGGTCCGTCCGGGCGTCAAGACGCCCCCCTCCCTCCGGAACATCTACAAGGAGATGCAGGAGGAGCTCGGCCACCCCGTGCCGGACAACGGCTATCTGATGCCGTGGGCCGCGCAGGGCGTGCTGCTGCTCAACGCGGTCCTCACCGTCCGGGCCGGCGAGGCGAACTCGCACAAGAGCCAGGGCTGGGAGAAGTTCACGGACGCGGTGATCGGTGCGGTGGCCTCCCGGCCGGACCCGGCGGTCTTCGTGCTCTGGGGGAACTACGCCCAGAAGAAGCTCCCGCTGATCGACGAGGAGCGTCATGTCGTCGTGAAGGGCGCGCACCCCTCGCCGCTGTCGGCGAAGAAGTTCTTCGGATCCCGGCCGTTCACGCAGATCGACGCGGCGATCGCGGCCCAGGGCCACGAGCCGATCGACTGGCGGATCCCGAACCTCGGCTGAGGACGGTGAGCCCGCCCGGCTGACAGGCTCGGGGTGCCACCCGAGCCTGTGCCGGATCGGGGGCCGCGACGGTTAGCGTCGGAGCCCCTGGACGGAGAGCGTGTGGAGGCCTCAGTGACCGAGCAGCAGCAGGTGTCGGACGACGGCGTCATGACCCGGATCGGGCAGGCGACGATGCTGCTCCACGGCGGGGACCGGGAGGAGGCCCGCAACCGGTTCGTCGAGCTGTGGGCGCAGATCGGCCCCGACGGCGACCCCCTGCACCGCTGCACGCTCGCGCACTACATGGCGGACGCGCAGGACGACCCGGACGCCGAGCTGGCCTGGGATCTGCGGGCCCTCCTCGCGGCCGAGGGGTTGAGCGAGGAGCGGCTGGCCGCGCACGAGGCAGCCGTGGCGCTCCGGGCCCTGTACCCCTCGCTCCATCTCAACCTGGCCGCCGACTATCTGAAGCTCCAGCAGCCCGACGCGGCGCGGGTCCATCTGGACCGGGCCCGCGCGGCCTCGGACACCCTGGACGACGACGGGTACGGCAACGGGGTCCGCGCCGCGATCGACCGCCTGGAGGTACGGCTCCGCGCGCGGTAGCGGCTTCGCGGCTCGTCCCGGTGCGCGATCAGTCCCCGTGCGCGATCAGCGGAGGACGCCCGACAGGAGGCTTTCCGGCCGACGGGTGCCGGGCCCCGAATGTGCCTGTTGAGGACGGGGTTCAAGATCGTATCGTCAGGCCATGACCCAGGAAACGCCCACCGGGATATCCTCCGCCGCGCCGTTCCGGCCGGTGCTGACCCGGCACGCCGACGCGGAGACCTGCGCCGACCCCAGCAGCGTGATGACGCTGCTCGCCGACCCGGCCGACACGGCCGACGGTTTCACCAGTTACCGGTCCACCTTCGCCAAGGGGGCCGTGGGAGCCCCCGCGCACTTCCACACCAGGGCGACGGAGCTGTTCTTCGTGATCAGCGGGTCTCTCCAGGTGCTGGTGGACGAGGAGGTCACCGTCCTGGAGGCAGGCGACTTCCTGGCTGTGCCGCCCCACACCCCGCATGCCTTCGCAGCCGCGCCCGGCTGTGAGGCGGACGTCCTGTTCGTGTTCACACCGGGCATGGGCAGGTTCGACTATCTGCGCCTGCTCGGGCGTGTCATGCGCGGCGAGGCGGATCCCAAGGAGATCGCCGAGTCCGCGGAGCGGTTCGACAACCACTACGTGGACAGCCCGGTCTGGCGGGCCGCGCTGGAGGCGTCGGCATGATCGACTCCACCGTTCATGTCCGGGTCGCGCGGCCCTCGCGCAGCCTCGCCGCCGCCGAACGCTTCTATGTGGACGGCCTCGGTCTGCCCGTCCTGTGGCGTACCACCGAGCGCGTCCCGGGCGAGCACGACCTGCTGATGGTCGGCCCGCCCGACGGGGCCTGGCACTTCGAGCTGACGCACGACCCCGAACGCCCGCTGGAACCCACGCCCACCGTGGACGACCTGTTCGTGCTCTACCTGGGCGAGACGGTGGACGAGGAGTTGGTCGACCGTTTGGTGGCGGCCGGCGGCACGCGTGTTACGGCCCACAACCCGTACTGGGACGAGCACGGAGTCACGATCGCCGACCCGGACGGCTACCGTCTGGTGCTGTGCTCGCGTACCTGGACCTGAGCAGTACCCGGCGAGACATGAGGCGCAGGCAGAGCTGAATTCGCCGTGCCGTGGTGCCTTGCCGTGCCGTGCCGTGGACAGTCCGGCGAAGGACCCGGGCCCGCCCTCACTCTCCCCATGCGCATGCCGACGACCCGGACCCGAGGGCGGGTCACATGATCCGCGGGGCAGGCGGCGGCCCCTCGACCATGCCGTACCCAACCGCTCGCACGATCGAAAGAACGCCATGGACCTCACCGACCGCCGCGTGGTCATCACCGGCGCGGGCCGCGACTTCGGTCGCGCGCTCGCCCACCACTTCGCCGGCCTCGGCGCCGAACTCCTTCTCGCCGCACGCAGCCTGGGAGCGGCGGAACGCACGAGCAGCGAGATTCGCGACCGTGGTCACGACCGCGTGCAGGCCTTCGCCTGTGACCTCGCCGACCCCGCCTCGATCCGTGAGTTCGCCGCGGCGGTCGGCCGCCGGACCGACCGCGTCGACGTTCTCGTGAACAACGGCGCCCGCTGGCTGGAAGGCCCCGACCTTCTTGCGGTCTCCGACGAGGACGTAGTCGACACCCTTGCCTCGGGCAGCACCGGGACCATCCTCGTGACGAAGAACCTCCTGCCGCTGCTACTCGCCTCCGACCACCCCGACGTGGTCACGATGGTTTCTCCGTCTGCGGTGTTCCCGGCGCCCAGCACCCCGTGGCGCACGAGGCCTACGTCGCGGCCAAGCACGGTCAGAGGGGATTCACCGAAGCGCTCTCGCGCCGTCTGCGCCCCCAGGGCGTCCGTGTGATCTCCTTGTTCCCACCGGACTTCGACAGCAGCCGGGACCCGCTGTCCCCGGAATGGGACACCACACCGCGCGGAGCTCAGGACCCGCTCGCGGCGCAGTCGGTGATCGACTGCATCACGTTCGCGATCCAGCAGCCGCGCGACTGCTACATCAGTGCCTTCCACTTCGAGTCCCTGCACCCCTCCGCCCCCGGCGGCACATCGTCGATCTGACCGGCCCTGCCCTGTCCACACCGTGCTGCCCCGACGGGCCGACGGGCCGACGGGCGGGCCCGCCGTGGCAGCCGAGAGCAGCCGGCGGCACCGGAAGCTCAGCGGGCGTAGGCGTCCTTGCAGATCGTCGCCTGCACGCTCTCGGGGTGCCAGCCTCCGTACTGCGCACCCAGCCGGCACACATCGGCCCGTGAGCGTGGCGGCTCCGGCAGTCCGGGCGGCCGTGGCGGTGCGGTCCGCTTCTGCTCCCTCGGTGCGCCCGACTGCCGCTGTGGGGTGCCCGTTCCGTTCCGTACGGTGGTTCCTCCCTGCTGCCTGGGCTTCCTCGGCGCCGCCCGGGGCGACGGCGGAGGGGGAGCGGGGAGCGCGGCCTCCAGGGCCTCGCGGGCCGGGCCTTCGACGATCTGCGGAGCCACGTCCACATGCGGGGAGGGGCTGCTCACCTCCAGGGGCGGCGGAGGCGCGGCGGGCGGCGGATCGACCGAGACGCAACCGGAGAGCGCGGCGATCGCCGCCCCGGCCAGGAACGTCGCTGTGGTTCTCGTTGCATGCACCCGCGCAACTCTGCTGGCCGGACGGTGATCTTCGCGCCCCTACCGGCGGGGAATGCCCCGCACGGGTGATGCCCCGGATCCGGGTGACCCCGCTTCGCCGGCCGGCCCGCGCACGGGGCTTCACGGGCCGAGCATGCCCCGCAGCAACTCCTCGAAGCCGGTCCGCAGTTCCGCCAGGCCGGGCACGGCGGAGTGGAAGGACCCGGCGGCGCAGGAGAACATCAGCCCCTCGCACCAGGCGATCAGGGACAGGGCGTGCCGCTCGGGGGCCGGGGAGCCGGCCCCCGCCATCATCGCGATCAGCGGCCCGTGGAACGCCGCCGACCCCGCCGCGTCGAAGAAGGCGCGCAGCTCGGGGCGGCGGGTGGCCTCCAGGGCCAGTTCGTAGCGCGAGACGAGCAGCGCCCGGTGGTCGGTCAGGTACCGGTGCAGGGCCAGAGCCAGCGCGTCCACCAGGGCTTCGAGCCCGCTGCCGGGCCCCGGCATCTCGTGCGGGGCGAGCACGAGCGACTCCAGCTCGACCTGCCGCCGTACCGCGGTCTCCAGGAGGGCCTGGCGGGTGCGGGCGTGGTTGGAGGTCGATCCCTGCGGCAGTCCGGCGCGCTCGTCCACGGCGCGATGGGTCAGCCCGCGCATCCCTCGCTCGACGAGCAGTTCGAGCGCCGCGTCACCGACGCGTGTGGTGCGGGAGGGGGCGGAGGCGGGGGTGCGCGCGGTCATGGGGACAACCTACTACCGGCCGGACTACAGCTGTAGTACGGTCGTATCCCGGGTCACTACACTTGTAGTATCGAGGAGGAGTCATGGATCAGCACCGTGCCGTCGTCGTCGGGGCGGGCATCGGCGGACTCACCGCCGCCGTCGCCCTCCACCAGGCAGGCTGGGACGTCACCGTCCTGGAGCGCGCCGCCGCCCTCACCCCCGTGGGAGCCGGGATCGGCCTCGCTCCCAACTCCCAGCGCGCCCTGGACGTCATCGGCCTCGGCGACCGCGTCCGCGAGCTCTCCGCCTGGCAGGGCGACGGCGGAATGCGCGCCCCCGACGGCCGCTGGCTCGCCCGCACGAGCGCCAAGGCCGCCGCCGACCGCTTCGGCGGCCCTCTCGTGCTGCTGCACCGCGCCACCCTCGTCGAGATCCTCACCTCCGCCCTGCCCGACGGCGTCGTACGGACCGGAGCCGCCGCGTCCCTCGTGGACCCGGGCGACGACGAACGGCCCGCCGTCGTCCGCACCCCGGACGGAGACATCGAGGCCGACCTGGTCATCGGCGCCGACGGCATCCGCTCCACGCTCCGCCGCGCCCTCTTCCCCGGCCACCCCGCCCCCGCCTACTCCGGCTTCACCACCTGGCGCGTGGTCGTCCCCGCCCCCGACCGGCCCTTCGCGCCGCACGAGACCTGGGGCAGCGGTCGCCTCTGGGGGACCCAGCCCCTCAAGGACGGCCGCATCTACGCGTACGCGATGGCCGCAGCCCCCGAAGGCGCCCACGGCCCCGACGACGAGCGGGCCGAACTCCTCCGCCTCTTCGGGGACTGGCACCACCCGGTCCCCGAGATCCTCGCCTCCGTCGAACCGGCTGACGTCCTGCGCAACGACGTCCACCACATGATCGATCCGCTGCCCGCCTTCCACCGTGGCCGTGTCGCCCTGCTCGGCGACGCCGCCCACGCCATGCAGCCCACCCTCGGCCAGGGCGGCAACCAGGCCATCGAGGACGCGATCGTCCTCGCCCACCACGCGGCCCGGGGGCTTCCGCCGAGCCACGCCCTCGCCTCGTACACCGCCGACCGGCTGCCGCGCACCACCGCGATCGTCCGCAAGGCCGCGCGCACCGGCCGGCTCACCCTGATGTCCGCCCCGCCCGCCGTCGCCCTGCGCAACGCGCTCATCGCCGCCGTGTCGCGGTTCGGCCCCGGACTCGTCCTGCGCGGCTTCGACGGCATCGCCGACTGGCGGCCCCCGCTCGCCGACGAGCGGTCCCGCGTAAGCTGACCAGCGCGAACGGCAGGTCGTACGCCGTCGAAGGGCATACCAACAAGCGCTAGGGAGACCCCGTGAAGGTCGGCTGCATCGGACTCGGCGACATCGCGCAGAAGGCTTATCTCCCCGTCCTCGCCGCCCTCCCCGGGGTCGAACTCCATCTCCAGACACGGACGAAGACCACCCTGGACCGGGTGGCCGAGATCCACCGCGTGCCCGCGCCCCAGCGCCACGGCGACCTCGACTCGCTGCTTGCCGCCGGGCTCGACGCCGCCTTCGTGCACGCGCCGACGGACGTGCACCCCGAGATCACCGCCCGGCTGCTCCAGGCCGGCGTCCCGACGTACGTCGACAAGCCGCTGGCGTACGAATACGCCGACTCCGAACGGCTCGTGGAGCTCGCCGAGGCGCGCGGCGTGAGCCTGGCCGTCGGCTTCAACCGCAGGCTCGCCCCCGGCTACGCGCAGTGCCTGGACCACCCGCGCGAGCTGATCCTCCTGCAGAAGAACCGCGTCGGCCTGCCCGAGGACCCGCGCACCCTCGTCCTCGACGACTTCATCCACGTCGTCGACACCCTGCGCTTCCTGCTGCCCGGGGACGTCGAGCACACCGACGTACGCGCCCGGATCCGCGACGGGCTCATGCACCACGTCGTGCTCCAGCTCTCCGGCGACGGCTTCACCGCCATCGGCATGATGAACCGGATGAACGGCTCCACCGAGGAGATCCTCGAGGTGTCGGGCCAGGACACCAAGCGTCAGGTTTTCAACCTCGCGGACATCGTGGACCACAAGGGGCAGCCGACGGTCCGCCGGCGCGGGGACTGGGTGCCGGTGGCCCGACAGCGCGGTATCGAGCAGGCCGTACTCGCCTTCCTCGACGCGGTACGGGACGGCAGGACGCTCAGCGCTCGTGACGCCCTCGCGACCCACGAGCTGTGCGAGCGCGTGGTGCGCGAAGCTCTGACGCAGGCCTCCTGAGGGTCCCCATGCCCTCGGCGGCACAGAGCGCGGCCAGGACGGACAGGGCGCCGTACAACACCCAGTCGCCGTACCGGACGTAGCCGGTCGTCGACCGTGCCAGCGGTACGTCGTAGACGGCGGCCGCGCTCCGGTCGGTGCCCAGGGGTGTGCCGACCCGGCCGCCGTCCGGGCCGTAGACGGTACTGACTCCGGTCAGCGTCGCGTGCACCATCGGCCGGCCTGTCTCCGCCGCGCGCAGCGCCGCCAGCGAGGCGTGCTGGGCGGGCGCCCAGCTGTCCTGGAACGTCGAGGTCGCCGACTGGGCGATGAGCACATCGGCGCCGTCGCGGGTCAGCCGGCGGCTCATGTCGGGGAACGCCGACTCGAAGCAGACCAGCGGACCGATCCGCAGCGCCGCCTCGCCGTCCTTGGGCGGCAGGGTCATCACCACGGGTTCCGTGCCGCGCCGCCGGTCCTCGTTAGCCGCCTTGCCGACGGACGTCACCCAGCCGAGCACCGGGCGGGCCGGGATGTACTCGCCGAACGGCACGAGCCGCATCTTGTCGTACCGGTCGCCGGTCGGCCCCTCCGCCCCTATCAGGACGCTGCTCTTGAAGATGCCCGGCCGGTCGGAACGGCGGGCGTCCACGTTGACGAGGATCGGCGCGTCCACGGCACGCGACAGGGCGGCCAGCCGGGCCGCGAGGTCGGGGCGCGCGGTCAGATCGGAGCCGACGCTGCTCTCGCCCCAGACGACCAGATCGAGATCCTGGCCGACGAGCTCCCGGGTGAGTCGCTCACCGCGGTCGAACCTCCGCTCGGCGCCGACCGCCCCGTCGTACACCCCTGGCTGCACGACGGCGATCCGTGCGCTGCCCTGCTCGCGCGGTGGTGCGACGCCCCACCAGACCACGCCCACGGTGAGAGCGCACACCACAAGGCCGACCAGGGCCGTCATCCGTACGGCAGCCGCCGACACCACAAGGAGAGCCACGGCGGTGTTGACCGCCACCACGAGCAGGGAGACCAGCCACACGCCGCCGACGGAGGCAAGGCGGAGCGCCGGTGCGACCTGCCACTGGCTGGCACCGAGGAGCCCCCAGGGGCCGCCCAAGCCCTCCCAGGAACGGGCGAGTTCGATGAGCAGCCAGCCGGAGGGCACGACGAGTATCGCGGCGGCGGCGCGCGGGCCGGAGGGCCCGTCGCCGAGCATCGCGCGCACGAGCCATCCCCACGGCAGCCACAACAGACCGATCAGGGCGGCGACGACGAGGATGAAGACGTGCATGCTCGGCATCAGCCACTGGTGCGCGGCGAGCGCGAACCCGACGCCGCCGAGCCAGCCCTCCAGGGCGGCCCGGCGTGCGGTGGGCGCGGTGCGGAGCAGCAGCAGCCAGGGGACGAGCGCGACATAGGCGAACCACCACAGCGCGGGCGCCGGGAACGCGAGCGCGGGCAGGGCGCCGGCCACGACCGCGAGGCAGGCCCGGGCGGCGCGATGCTGCGTCGCGGGCACCCGGGGCCTGCCTCGGCCGGTGCCGGTGCCGGTGCCGGTGCTGCGTGCGCCGGTGCTGCCCAGGCCCGCGCCGTCGCCGGTGTCGGGTCCCGTGCTCGTGCTGCCCGTGCCGTTGCCGGGCGCGGCCGCGGTGTCGCGACGGCCGAACGGATTCCGCATGCGGCGTCGCCTCCAGGTCTCGCCTCCAGTGTGCGCCGGACGACCGCCTCAGCCGTACGGGCGCCACGGCCGTTCGACCCCTACGGCCGTATGCGAGCCACGGCTGTACGAGGCGCGTACCACCTTCAGAGGCGGCGCCACTTCTCTTCGACGACCACGGAGCGCAGCCGCCAGCCGGCCTCCGTCCGGAGCAGCGTGAACGTGTAGCGGCCGCCGCAGACGAAGTCCTCGCCCGACTCGAAGCGCATCGGGTTCACGTAGTCGGCGCGGACGTCCGCGCCGTCGCCCGGGTAGCCGCCGAGGTCCTGGATCCGGACCCGGCGGTTCACGATGAGGTGCTGGCGCACCGGGAAGAGGCGCATCGTCTCCGCGAGCCAGTCGGCGACCTCGGCCGCGGGACCCTCGACACCACCGGAGCCGCGGTAGTCGGCCCGGCCGTCACGGGTGAACAGCGCCCGGTAGCCCGCCCAGTCGGAGTCGTCCACCGCCACCGCGTATCCGGTGACGAGGTCGTCGATGGCCATCCGGTCCATCACGGTCGCGAGATCCACGCGCTGTGTCATCGCCTCAGTGTCGGGCAGCGGAGGCGGGGCGCCAAGAGCCGTGCGGCGGGAGGCGTGGTCGGATACCGGTCATACTTCTCGGCATGCGTATCGACTTCGATCCCGACCGCAGTGACCGGAACAGTTTCTACCGGCTGCTCACCGCCACCGTCGTACCCCGGCCCATCGCCTGGATCTCCACGACCTCGGCCGACGGGACCGACAACCTCGCACCGCACTCCTTCTTCACGATCTCGTCGGTCGCGCCGCCCGTGGTCCAGTTCACCTCGGTGGGCCGCAAGGACTCGCTGCGGAACATCGAGGACACGGGTGCGTTCGTCGTGAACCTGTCGCCCGAGCCGCTCTTCGAGCAGATCAACGCGACGGCGACGGACTTCCCGCGCGGCGTGAGCGAGTTCGACGTGTGCGGGGTGGAGCGCGAGCCGAGCCTGCGGGTCAAGCCGCCGCGGGTGGCGTCGTCGCCGGTCGCGCTGGAGTGCGAGCTGCACAGCACGCTGCGGATCGGGGACTCGACCGTCGTCTTCGGACGTGTGGTGCACGCGGCGGTGGACGAGTCCGTCATGGTGGACGGCCATCCCGAGATCACGCTCATGCGTCCGCTGACCCGGCTCGGCCGGAACGAGTGGGGAACCCTGGGCGGCATCCGCGAGATCGCCCGGGTCCCGTACGACCCCGAGTCCTGACCATCCACGGGCGGCACGCGAGGGGCGCCGCCTAGGCGGCCTCCCAGCGGTGCGGGCGGCCGCCGCGCCACTCCACCAGGTGCGGATCGTCGAGGATCATGTCGGCGTCCTCGAGCCCCGCCCGGCGCAGGAACTCGACGAGGTCGGTGTCGTTGTGCGCGAGGCCGACGATCTGGCCGCGGACCGTGACGCGCCGCCCGCCGTCGGGGGACGGGCGGTGCACGACGATGGGTGGTTGCCAGGCCATGGTTCCAGGGTGCGACGCGCACGTGAAGATCGCCCGGCGGGGTCGGCCGGGATCAGCTCCCGGACTCGCCCGCGTGGGGGCTGAGGGTGTCCGTGCCGACCAGGATGAAGAGCAGGATGCCCAGCGCGATCCGGTAGATCACGAACGGCATGAAGCTCTTGGTCGTGATGAACTTCATGAACCAGGCGATGACGGCGTAGCCGACGGCGAACGCGATGATCGTCGCGAAGATCGTCGGACCCCACGACACATGGCCGCCCTCGGTGGCGTCCTTCAGTTCGAAGACGCCCGAGGCGAGCACGGCGGGGATGGCGAGCAGGAACGAGTAGCGGGCCGCCGCCTCACGGGTGTAGCCCATCAGCAGACCGCCGGAGATCGTCGCGCCCGAGCGGGAGACACCGGGGATCAGGGCCATCGCCTGGCAGAAGCCGAAGATCAGGCCGTCCCGCACGCCGAGGTCCTTGAGCGTCTTGCGTTCGCGGGCCGCGCGGTGCCGGCCGCCGGCCTCGTCGCGGGCGGCGAGCCGGTCCGCGACGCCGAGGACGATGCCCATCACGATGAGCGTCGTGGCGATCAGCCGCAGATCACGGAACGGGCCCTCGATGTGGTCCTTCAGCGTGACGCCGAGCACGCCGATCGGGATCGAGCCGACGATGACCAGCCAGCCCATCTGCGCGTCGTGGTCGCTCCGCATCGACTTGTCGCGGAGCGAGCGGAACCACGCCGAGACGATCCGGGCGATGTCCTTGCGGAAGTAGATCAGGACGGCGGTCTCCGTGCCGATCTGGGTGATCGCGGTGAAGGCCGCTCCCGGGTCCTCCCAGCCGGCGAAGGCGGCGGTGAGGCGAAGGTGCGCGCTGGAGGAGATGGGAAGGAACTCCGTCAGCCCCTGGACGAGTCCGAGGATGAATGATTCGAACCAACTCATGGGGCTAGGGCCGTCCCGAATGTGCTCGTGCGGTCAGAAGAGGCGGTCGGATCGGAGATCGACCGCCGGTCGTTGCGCAGCGTACCGTCCTTGGGTGACGGCCTTGATCTCAGGTCTCCACAGGGCCCTTCGTCGTCCAGCCGGCCGAACGCACATGGTGCGTCAGGCTGGCGGGGTCCGCCTCGCCGCCGCAGCAGGCGCAGACCACGCGGGGGCTGAGCACCTCGCCGCAGCTGTGCTCCAGGAGCACCGGACGGTCCTCGCTGTTCAGATGGCGGTCACCCCAGGCCATCAGCGTCAGCAGGACGGGTTGCAGCTCCTCCCCGGCGGCGGTGGCGCGGTACTCGAAGCGCGCCGGGCGCTCGCTGTACTGCACCTTCTCCAGGATTCCGGCCTCCACCAGCCGCTTCAGGCGCGCGGTGAGGATGTCGCGCGGGGCGCCGGTGTTCCGGGCGATGCGGTCGAAGCGGCGGACGCCGAGAGAGATCTCGCGCAGGACGAGCAGTGCGTACTTCTCGCCGACGAGCGCGAGGGTGTCGGCGATCGAACAGGGGCGGGGGGCGGCCTTCATGCGCCCAGCCTAAGGGAGTCCCGACGGGATGGTTTGAAAATCAAACTGACTGGGCTATGTTACTCGCAGGTGTTGGTCCAGTTTTCCAACTCATCAGGTGATCGAGGAGCCGTCATCATGCGCGACGCCGTCATCGTCGAAGCAGTCCGCACGCCCATAGGCAGGGGGAAGGCCAACGGCGCCCTCTCCGAGGTCCACCCCGTCGCCCTGCTCTCCCACACCCTCAAGGCGCTGATCGAGCGCAGCGGCATCGACCCCGCGCTCGTCGACGACGTCATCGGCGGGACGGTGGACCAGGTCGGCGAGCAGGCCATGAACACCACTCGGTACGCCTGGCTCGGTGCCGGCTTCCCCGAGTCCGTCCCCGCCACCACCGTCGACCGGCAGTGCGGCTCCTCCCAGCAGGCGGTGCACTTCGCGGCGCAGGGCGTGCTCTCGGGGGCGTACGACATCGCCGTCGCCTGCGGGGTCGAGTCGATGAGCCGGGTCCCGATGTGGTCGAACGTCCCACCCGGCGCGGACCCCTTCGGCCCGGGTGTCGCCGAGCGGTACCCGGAGGGCCTGGTGCCGCAGGGCATCAGCGCGGAGCTGATCGCCGCGAAATGGTCGATCGGGCGCGAGGCGATGGACGAGTTCGCCGCCGCCTCGCACGCCAAGGCCGCGCGGAGCTGGGAGGCCGGACTGTTCGACGCGGAGGTGGTTCCGTACGGAGAGGTCCGACGGGACGAGTCGGTGCGGCCCACGACGACCACCGAGATCCTCGCCGGGCTGAGGCCCGCGTTCCAGGACCCCGGCTTCGCCGAGCGTTTTCCGCAGATCGACTGGTCGGTGACGGCCGGCAACAGCAGCCCGACCAACGACGGGGCCTCCGCCGTGCTCGTCATGGCCGCCGAGACCGCCGCGCGCCTCGGCCTGCGCCCGCTGGCCCGGCTGCACAGCTTCGCGGTGACCGGTTCCGACCCGCTGCTCATGCTCACCGGCGTCATCCCCGCCACGGAGAAGGTGCTGCGCCGGGCCGGGCTCGGCCTGGACGACATCGATCTCTTCGAGATCAACGAGGCGTTCGCCAGTGTCGTGCTCGCCTGGCAGCAGGAGACCGGGGCGGACCCGGCCAAGGTCAACGTCCACGGCGGCGCCATCGCGCTCGGCCATCCGCTCGGCGCGAGCGGCACCCGCCTGACGACCACCCTGGTGCACGCCCTGCGCGCGCGGGGTGCGCGGTACGGCCTCCAGGCGATGTGCGAGGCGGGCGGCCTGGCGAACGCGATGATCGTCGAGGCGCTCTGACGGGAGCGGGCCCGGATGCGCCTGTCGGGGCCGGACCGCGGGGGTACGGCGCGGCGCGCTCGGCCCGGGCCGGAGGGTGTCGCGCGCGGTCCGGCCTCGGCGGGTGCACCGCCCCGCCCCGGGCCGGGGCAGGCCACGCCGGGCCCGGCGCAGCTGCGTCAGCGGCGCCGGGCCCTGCGCGGCTGCGGTCAGCGGCCCTTCGGGGCTCCCGCCTGTTCCAGCGTCCGCTCCGGCGCGACCTCGGCGGTCGACGCCGCGGCCCTCCCCGCCGCCCGCGCCCGCAGGCCGTGGCGCTTGCGCCACGCCACCGCCGCCGCGACCAGGCCGGACACGACGATGAAGCCCATCGAGATCAGGAACGCGGGCGAGGTCGGCGACCCGGCCTGGCTGCCCGCCACCACGTACGCCGCCGTGTTCGGGATCGACCCGAGCCCGGTGGCCAGCAGGAACGGCGCGTACCCCATGCGGGAGACCGCCGCGCAGTAGTTGGCCGCGGCGAACGGCACCCCGGGGAAGAGCCGGATCGCCAGCATCGAGCGGAATCCGTGCCGGCTCAACTGCCCGTCCGCGGCCGTCAGCCAGCGGCCCCGCAGCAGCGGCCGCAGCGCGTCCTGACCCAGCAGCCGCCCGAGCGTGAACGAGATGCCGGCCCCGAGGACCGTCCCGGCCAGCGCCGCCGCGAGCCCCGCCTGCGTACCGAACAGCGCGCCCGCCGCCAGGTTCAGGATCGGCCGCGGTACGAAGGCGGCGGTGCACACCCCGTACGCCAGACCGAACAGCACCACCGCGCCCGCGCCGCTCGTCTGCGGCGGCCAGCCGGCCGCGAGCAGCCGCTGTGGCTCGTACAGCACCACGGTCGTCGCCGCGGCGAGGAGCAGCGCGGCGAGCAGGGACAGCCGCGACCAGGGCGAAAGCAGAGCCCGGGAGCAGCGCAGAGCGAGAGAGCCCGGCGGCCGGGTGACGGGGTCGAGCATCCGGGGAGAGTAACCGAAGCACCGATGTGATCGCCGTAATGTCCGTCATCCGCCGTACTGTGAGCCGTATGACGTCCGCGCCGCCCGCCGTCCCCGCCAGCGCCCTCGCCGACACCGTGCTCGCGCGTCTCACCGAGGTCTACCCCGCCGCCGGTGACCCCTTCCGGGCCCAGGAGATGGTCGCGTACATGAAGGGCGTCGCGCCCTTCCTCGGCATCCGGACCCCCGAGCGGCGAACCCTGTCCCGTACCGTCCTCGAGGGCACGCCACGCCCCGACGAGGCCGACTGCGCGGCCGTCGCGCTGCGCTGCTTCGCCCTCCCGGAGCGCGAGTACCACTACTTCGGCGTCGACTATCTGCGCCGTCACGTCGGGCGCTGCTCGTCCGGCTTCCTGCCCGTCGCCCGACACCTCGTCACCACCGAATCCTGGTGGGACACCGTCGACCACCTCGCCGCCCACGTCGTCGGCGGGCTCGTCGCCGCCGATCCGGGGCTCGCCGCGCGGATGGACGAGTGGATCGAGGACGACGACCTGTGGGTCGCGCGCACCGCGCTGCTGCACCAACTCCGGTTCAAGGGCGCCACCGACACCGAGCGGCTGTTCGCCTACTGCCTGCGCCGGGCCGGGGACACCGACTTCTTCCTCCGCAAGGCGATCGGCTGGGCCCTGCGCGAGTACGCCAAGACCGGCCCCGACGAGGTGCGCGCGTTCGTCGACCGCAACCGGGAACGGCTCGCTCCGCTCTCCGTGCGCGAGGCGCTCAAGCACCTCTGAACTCCCCCTCGGCAGAAAATCGTTCGACGGCGACCGCCCGTCCCGGGATGATCGTGGACATGTTCCGGTACGCCTTCCTCGCAGCACGGCCCGCAGTCGCGGCCGCGCCGAAGGCTGCCGTCGCCGATCTCACGTTCCTCGCCGCAGCGGCGCTCGCAGCCGACGCGCTCGCGGCCGTCGCATTCGACGGCGCCCGAAGCTGACCCTCCCCGGATCGTCCGGCGGACCCCGCAGGGGGAGGGTCGGTCCGGCCCCGGGGTCCCCTCACACGCTTCGAGCTCAAGGAACGAGCGAACCATGTCCAAGACGGCATACGTGCGCACCAAGCCGCACCTGAACATCGGCACGGTCGGGCACGTCGACCACGGCAAGACCACCCTCACCGCCGCGATCACCAAGGTCCTCAGCGAGCGCGGGACCGGCACCTTCGTGCCCTTCGACCGCATCGACCGCGCGCCCGAGGAGGCCCAGCGCGGCATCACCATCAACATCGCGCACGTCGAGTACGAGACCGACACCCGCCACTACGCCCATGTCGACATGCCGGGCCACGCCGACTACATCAAGAACATGGTCACGGGCGCCGCGCAGCTCGACGGGGCGATCCTCGTCGTCTCCGCGCTCGACGGGATCATGCCGCAGACGGCCGAGCACGTGCTCCTCGCCCGCCAGGTCGGCGTCGACCACATCGTCGTCGCGCTCAACAAGGCCGACGCCGGGGACGACGAGCTGACCGACCTGGTCGAGCTGGAGGTACGGGAGCTGCTGACCGCGCACGGCTACGGCGGCGACACCGTCCCCGTCGTCCGGGTGTCCGGGCTCAAGGCCCTGGAGGGGGACCCGCGTTGGACCGCCTCGATCGAGGCGCTCCTCGACGCCGTGGACACGTACGTACCGATGCCGGTGCGCTATGTGGACGCGCCGTTCCTGATGTCCGTCGAGAACGTGCTCACCATCACGGGCCGCGGCACCGTCGTCACGGGTGCGATCGAGCGCGGGACGGTGCGGGTCGGTGACCGCGTGGAGGTGCTCGGCGCGGAGACCGAGACGGTCGTCACCGGCGTCGAGACCTTCGGCAAGCCCATGGAGTCCGCCGAGGCCGGTGACAACGTGGCCCTGCTGCTGCGCGGGGTCGCGCGCGACACGGTCCGCCGCGGACACGTGGTGGCGGCGCCCGGCAGCGTGGTCCCACGCCGGCGGTTCATCGCGCAGGTCTACGTCCTGTCGGCGAAGGAAGGTGGTCGCACCACCCCCGTCTCGACCGGCTACCGGCCGCAGTTCTACATCCGGACCGCGGACGTCGTCGGCGACGTCGACCTCGGCGAGCGGGCCGTCGCGCGCCCGGGCGACACGGTCACCATGACCGTCGAGCTCGGCCGTGACGTACCGCTGGAGCCCGGCCTCGGCTTCGCGATCCGCGAGGGCGGTCGCACGGTCGGCGCGGGCACGGTCACGACGGTGGACTGAGCGCACGCGCACGCGCACGGGCGGGGGCCCGCATTCCGTACCCACGGAGTGCGGGCCCATCGCCGTGCGCGCCCGGGGAGCTCTCGCCCCGGGCCGCCGGGCCGCCGGCGGCCCGGGGCGGAGGCGGCCGGGGCGCAGGCTGACGGGCCCCTGTGGGCACAATGAGAGCGTGAACGAGCAGATACCCGTCATCCGGGACGTCGACCAGGGCACCGCCCGGCTCATGCCCGATGTCGACCGGGAGCGGGCCTGGCTGCTCACGGTCGACGGCGCACCGCAGTCGTACATCGACCTGGACGATCCGACGTACCTCGAATTCGAGTACGCGCGCCGGCTCGCCCATGTCCTCGACAGTGCCACCGACGAGGGCGAACCACTCTCCGTCCTCCACCTCGGCGGCGGGGCGCTCACCCTGCCCCGGTACGTCGCATCCACCCGCCCCGGCTCCCGCCAGGACGTGGTGGAGGCCGACCGGGGCCTGCTCGACCTGGTCACCGAGCACCTTCCGCTGCCGGACGGCTCGGGCGTCACCGTGCACGGCGCCGACGCCCGGACCTGGCTGGAGGGCGCGCCCGCCGCGTCGGTGGACGTGCTCGTCGCGGACGTCTTCGGGGGCTCGCGGGTCCCCGCGCATCTGACTTCCGTGGAGTACGCCCGCGAGGCCCGTCGGGTGCTGCGGCCGGGCGGGATCTACGCGGCCAACCTGGCCGACGGAGCCCCTTTCGGCTTCCTCCGCTCCCAACTGGCCACCTTCGCGGCCGTCTTCCCCGAGCTGGCCCTGATCGCCGAGCCCGCGGTGCTGCGCGGCCGCCGCTTCGGCAACGCCGTCCTCGTCGCCTCCGGCCGGGAGATCGACACGGCCCGCCTGGCCCGGCGCGCGGCGGCGGACGCGTTCCCCGCGCGCGTGGAGTACGGCGAGACCCTCACGCGCTTCACCGGCGACGCCCGGCCGGTGAGCGACCCGGACGCGGTGCCGTCTCCCGTACCGCCGGACGGCGCGTTCAGCGTGGGGTGACGGTGACGGTCAGCGGACCATGTCCGCGTCGCCCTTCGCCGTGGGCGCGGGCTCCATGAGCGCGGGCCCCTTGAGCGCGGGCCCCTTGAGCGCGGGCCCCTTGAGCGCGGGCCCCTTGAGCGCGGGCTCGATGAGCGCGGGCTCCGTGGGAAGGGGAGTGGGAGCGAGGACGGTGGGGCCGGAAGCGATCTCCTTCGTGCGGCGCGTCAGGTTCCGGACGTCCGGGACGAGCAGCACCAGGGCCGTCACGACCACGATCAGGACCGCCGAACCCCACAGCGCCTGACTGCGGCCGAAGAGGCTCTCCGCGGGTCCCGCGAGCGCCGTGGACAGGGGGAGCATGGCCGTCGATCCGAACCAGTCGTACGCGGCGACCCGGGACAGCTTCTCCTCCGGGATCTCCTGGTGCAGCGTCGTCATCCACGCCACACCGAACACCTCGATGGCGACTCCGCTGACGAACATCGCCGCCGAGAGCCCGACGACATCGAGCGGCACCGCGAGCGCCGCCGAGGGCAGGGCGATCGGGAACACGCCCAGCGTGCCCACCAGCAGCATCCGGCGCGGCTTCCAGCGCATCATCAGCAGCGCGCCGCTGAGCGTGCCGACGCCGAACGCGGCGAGCGCGAGCCCCCATGGCCTGGCTCCGCCCAGCTCGTCCCGGGCGACCAGCGGCCCGTACACCGACTCGGCCGCGCCGACGAGGGCCACGACGACGGAGAACTGGGCCACGATCGACCACAGCCAGGGCCGCCCGATGAACTCCTGCCAGCCCTCACGCAGATCGGCGAGCAGTCCGCCGCCCGCCTCGCGCTCGCGAATGTGGCTGACGTCGAGGAAGGCGCGCAGCGCACCGGCGACGGCGAAGGCGGCCGCGTCGATGGCGAGGACCCAGCCGGGGCCGACGGCGGCGATCATCGCGCCACCGAGCGCGGCCCCGCCGATGCCCGCGCCGTGCATAGCCATCCGGAAGAGGGCGAAGGCGCGGCTGACCTGGTCGCCGCTGACGCTGGACATCAGCATGCCCTCGGCCGCCGGGCTGAAGAAGGCCTGGCCCGTTCCGCACAGCGCGGTCAGCACCATCATCTGCCACAGCTGCGGGTCCCCGGCGAGGACGAGTACGGCGAAGGCGCCCTGCGAGAGGCAGTTCAGCGCGTTGGCGGCCACCATCACGCGGTGCCGGGGTATCCGGTCGGCGACGGCGCCGCCGATGAGGAGGAAGAGGACGAGCGGCAGGGTCCGGGCCGCCGCCACGAGACCCACGTCACCGCCGTCGCCGCCGGTCTGGATCACCGCGAACGCCGCCGCGATCAGGGCGCCGTGGGTGCCCAGGTTGGTGACGATCGCGGCGACGGTCAGCAGGACGTAGTTGCGGCCGGCCCATTCGGGGCGGCGGGAGCGCGGGGTGCGGGGGGAGGCGGCGGCAGTACTCACTCCGGGACTATCCCCGGCGCCGCCGCCTCCTGCCAAACGGATGACCCGTCAGCTCGTCGCCGCCCGGTCGCGCGTCCCCGCTCGTCAGGAAGCGGCCGGAGCCAGTCGCACCGTCGCGAGGATCTTCTGGATCGTGGCGTCCGCAAGCTCGTCCTTGACACCGTCCGCCCCGTAGAGAACGAAGGACGAGAAGTCGCCCTTGGCGTTCTTGAAGGAGAAGGCGATGGACTTGCCGTCCGACTCGCATTTGTTCCGCTTCTTGATCCCCGGGGCGGTCGCCGTCGAGACGTGGCCGGCGAGTCCGGACGTGGTGGTGTACGGCACCGCCTTGGTGATCTTGATGGTCCCCTTGGGCATGTGCTGGGCGTAACCGGCCCACACCCAGTTGCCGGCCTCGTTGAACGCCGCCTCGGCGGTGTCCTTGGCGCCCTGGCCGCCCTTGGTGCCGGCGCTGCTCAGGCCCCAGTGCTCCTCGGAGCCGTCCTTGTTCGTGTCGAACGTGCACCACTTGCTCTTGTAGCGCACCGGCGCGGACATGGTGACGACCGGAGAGCCGTCGCCCTTCTTCTCGTCCTCGAAGAACGTGACGGAGCCGGGCTTCAGGAGCTCCCAGTCGGCCGGTACGTCGAAGAGCGTGCCGTACTTCGGGTTGTGGACGACCTTCCAGCCCGGGATCGTCGGCTGCAGCGCGGCGTCGTCGCGCGGGTTGTCGAGCGAGGGGGAGGTGGAGGGCTCGCCGGAGCCGGATCCGCCGGAGGCGGGTGCGGAGGCGGTGGCCTTCGGGTCGTCGCCCGCCTGGGTGTTCTTGTCGTCGTCGCCGAGGACCAGGAATCCGGTGACACCTGCGGCGACGACCACGGCGGTCGCGGCGACGATGGCGATCAGGGTCGTCTGCTTCTTCTTGCCGTCGCCCGGCCCGCCCTGCGGCGCTCCCGGCACCGCGTACTGCGGCACGGTCGGCTGCTGGTACGGGTTGGGCTGCTGGAAGCCGGGCTGCGCGGGCTGCTGGGGGTAACCCGGCTGCGTGGGCGGCTGTTGCGGGTACCCGGGCTGCTGCTGCGGGTAGCCGGGCTGTTGGTAGGGGTTCGGCTGCTGGTACCCCGACTGCTGGTAGGGGTTCTGATTCTGGTCCTGCGGGTTCTGCTCGCCCCCGGGCGGCTGCTGTCCTGGCCACATGGCCAGTAACCATAGAGGTGCGGCCGGAACCGTGCTACGCCCGCCCCCGTACGGGCGGGCGGGGGACAGGGATGGCCATCGGTGCTACTCGCGGGTAACATCGGCGCATGAGCGCAGACCAGATGTCCGTCGGCGAGATGCTCGCCGCGACGGTTCCCATGGCCAGGACCCTCAACCTCGAGTTCCTGGAGACCACTTCCGAGCGTGCCGTCGTCCGCCTGCCGGACCAGGCCGACTACCACAACCACGTCGGCGGTCCGCACGCCGGAGCCATGTTCACCCTGGCCGAGTCGGCCAGCGGCGCGATCGTCCTGGCCGCCTTCGGCGACCAGCTGAACCGCGCGGTCCCGCTCGCGGTCACCGCCGAGATCGGCTACAAGAAGCTGGCCATGGGCGTCGTCACGGCCACGGCCACCCTCGGCCGCCCGGCCGCCGACGTCGTCGCCGAACTCGACGCGGGCGAGCGCCCCGAGTTCCCGGTCCACATCGCGATCACCCGCGAGGACGGCGCGGTGACGGGCGAGATGACGGTCGTCTGGACCCTGCGCCCGAACGGCCAGGGGAAGTAGCCCACGGCTCTGCCGGGACACGGCGGTCCGGCCGGATCCGGCCGGACCGCCGTGCCGCGCCCCGAGGCCGGCCCGCCCCGGAAGAGCGCCCGCCTAGCCGATGGTGACCACGCGGGCCCACGGTGGCGGGGTGTCCGGAACGTACTCGGGGTCGCTCTCGTCGTACGTCCGGGAACGTCCCACGCGAGGAAAGAGGCCCACCACCGTTCGGCACGGGGGCGGGGCGCTCGGCCAGGGGGTCTGGCCGTCCGTCAGGGCGACGATCACGTCCGGGCGAGGGCGCGAGCGCAGGGCCCTGGCGAAGCCCGCGCGCAGATCCGTACCCCCGCCGCCCACGAGCGGAATGCCCTCCGCACGGCACAGCGGATGCGCGACCCCGGCCGCCGCGTCGCACGACACCACGCTGACCAGGTCGCGCCGGCCTCCCACGGCACGGGCGATCGCGGTGACCTCCAGGAGCGCGCTGCCCAGTTCGGCGTCGCTGACCGACCCCGAGGTGTCGATGACCACGGTGACCCGTGGCGGAGTACGCCGCAGGCTCGGGAGCACGATCCCGGGCAGCGAGGTCGAGCGCCGGGAGGGACGACCGTACGTGTAGTCGTCGCCCGCTCCCGGTCCCGAGGCCGCCGAACGGAGCGCCGCACCCAGCAACTCCCGCCACGGCTGCGGCGGGTGGAACACCTCCTCCGCCCACCGCTGCCACCCCTTCGGGGCGTCCCCCGGCCGCCCCGAGATGCCCTGCGCCACCCGGAACCGCACCGCATCCCGCTCCTGCGCGCTGAGACCGTGCG
The DNA here is from genome assembly GCF_042902595.1 of Streptomyces sp. NPDC012508. NCBI lineage: Bacteria > Bacillati > Actinomycetota > Actinomycetes > Kitasatosporales > Streptomycetaceae > Streptomyces > Streptomyces sp. NPDC012508. Next base: position 373,266 of record NZ_JBIBEO010000010.1, on the reverse strand, counting down.
CGCCCTCGGGCCCCAGGTCCCACTCGCGCGCGCGGCCGTCCGCGCCACTGCCGCAGTCCAGCCAGGCGAGCCCCTGAGTCCACGGCCCGAGCCGGAACTGCCGCAGGTAGTCCTCCATCAACTCACCCTCCGGCAGGTCCAGGGACGCCGGTACGACAGCGCCCTCGGGGCGGACGAGACCGTCACCGAACACGTCGTCGTTGATCTCCAGATCCGCGGCGATGTTCATCCGCAACCGCTCCCCGGGACCGGTCAGACCGCGCTCCCGCGCCACCCGGTCGCCCCGCGCGTGGTGGTCGCGCAGCAGGTGGGACACCTCGTGCACCCACACTCCGGCCAGCTCCTCCACCGGGGTCCGGTCCACGAACCCGGGCGAGACGTAGCATCGCCAGTGCTGGTCCACCGCCATCGTCGGCACCTGCCGCGACTCCACCGTGTGCAGGGCGAACAGCGCCGTCGCCAGATAAGGCCGGACCCGGGCGGCATGCAGCCGGGCCGCGTACAGCTTCTCGAGCTCCAGCGCCCCCACCACCGCGCCCGTCATCGGCTGCCCTTCGTGGCCAGGGCCGCCCGAGCCGCCCGGGCCGCCGCGTCGTCCGCGCGCCGCGACAGAGAGACCACGCCCGCGAGACTCTCGATCGACGCCGGAACGTCCCAGTCCCCCTGGCGCAGCGAGGCGAGCGTCGTCGCGGGGACGACCACCAGGTCCGGCGCCCCGGACTCCAGCGCGCGCACCAGGACCGCCCAGGCCGCGTCCCACCTCGCCCTGTCCGGCCGCCCGCGGACCGCCGCCACCACTCCGTCCAGTACGGCCTGACGCAGATCCCCTCGCTCGGGGAGCTCGGCGGCCGACGGGTCGGCGAGCAGCAGCTCGGGGTCGGGGAGGTCCAGACGGTCCAGGCTCGCCATCAGCTCAAGGCCCGGACCGTCGCCCACCGCGCCCCGGACCAGCTGGGCCAGCACCTCGCGGGACGCGTCCGCCGCCGTCGCGAAGGCGATCAGACGGAGGGTCATCTCCCAGCTCCGGGGCGACGGCCAGGGGCCGCCCCGGAGCGTTTCGCTGCCGGGCAGCCGGTGCACGAGCGCCGGCCGCGCGGTCAGCAGCCCGCAGACCGCCCGCCGGGCGAACTCCACGGCTCCCGCCAGCTTCTCGGGGTCGAGCCGCGGCAGGGTCGCCCGGGGCCACGTCCCGCCGAGCCCGCGGACGACGACCTCCTGGTCGTGGGCCCACTGGAGATGGACGAACCGGTTGGCCAGCGGAGGGCTCAGCTCCCAGCCGTCGGCCGCCGACGACCGCGGGTTGGCCGCGGCCACGATCCGTACCCCGGGAGGCAGTCGGAGGGAGCCGATCCGCCGCTCCAGGACCAGCCGGAGCAGCGCGGCCTGAACGGACGGCGGCGCCGTCGACAGCTCGTCCAGGAACAGCAGCCCCCGCCCGGCCCGGACCAGACGCACGGCCCAGTCCGGCGGGGCCATCGGAACACCCTGCTCGGCGGGATCGTCGCCGACGACCGGCAGCCCCGAGAAGTCGGACGGCTCGTGCACGCTGGCGATGACCGTCGTCAGCGGAAGGTCCAGCTCCTCGGCAAGTCGCGTCAGGGCCGCCGTCTTGCCGATGCCCGGCTCGCCCCACAGGATCACCGGAAGGTCGGCCGCCACGGCCAGCGTCAGGGCCTCCAGCTGAGGGTCGGGACGCGGTTCGGTGACGGTGTCGTTGAGCAGGGCCAGCAACGAGCCGGCGACGTCGAGCGGGGAATCGGGGGCAGCGGCGTACGTGGACATCGTGGGCATGGGTGATCACCTTGGGGTTCGTGGGTGAGCGGGGGGTGCGGGGACGCAGCCCCGGGCGTAGGCGCAGCGCAGGCGTAGGCGCAGCGCAGGCGTCAGCGCGCGGTGCGCGCGTGGCGGGGATGAGGGCGGTGGTCGCGGGGACGGGCAGGCGCCGGACGAGGTCGGTGCGGCGCGGGGTCGGCAAGGCCGGCCCTGAACAGCCCGTAGGCGATCCGCCGGTCGGCCGCCGCCTCCAGCGCGTCGCGCAGGGCGCCGGCGCGGAGCGTCGCCTCCGGGCCGAGCAGGCCTTCGACGACGGCCAGCGCACCGGCGATGTCACCGTGGTGCAGGCGTTCCCGGACACCGACAAGGCAGTCCGGGCGGCGGTGCGCCTCGTCGATCGCCCGCAGACAGGGCAGCGGGGTACCGCTCAGCGCCACGAGCAGTTCCTCGCGGCGGATCTCGTCCGGGTCGTGGTCGAGGGCGGTCAGCACGCCGTCGACCAGGCCGATCCGATGGCGGGCTCCCCGGCACTCCACGAACCGCGGCTCCGCGACCTGGTCCTCCCACCGGGCGGACGGGCCGGACGGCACGTGATCCGGTACGAGTGCCGAGGCGACCAGCGGATGCAGCCGATCGGCCTCGATCGCACCGGCGCGGAGGAGGTCCAGATCGGGCAGGACCCAGGTCGCCGCGTCCGGCAGGACCGGCAGGGCGGAGCCGCCGACCCCGGGGAAGGCCGAGACGATCCGCCACGCGGGCGCGGCGGCGCCGCCGCCCCCGGTCACGTCCAGGATCAGCGGGCGCCGGGGCCCGAGGCGTACGGCGACGGGACCGCCGGACCTGCCTTCGGCCCGGAGCAGATGCCCGGCCTCGGCCGCCCACCGGTCGACGGCGCAGCGGTAGCCCTCCGGAACCGGAACCGGACCCGGAACCGAAACCGGACCAGGAACCGAAACCGGTCCCGGAACCTCTGCCTCCGCCGCCGGTGACCGGTCGGCCCCCGAGCGGATCCGCAGCTCATCGGCCCTGCGCGCGTCCCACAGGTGACGGTGCAGATCGAGGCGGAACCTCCGGCTGGGCCGTGGGTGCGGATGGCCCCGGGCGGCGGTGTCGCGCGAGGCCGCGTCCCACAGGGCGAGGCTGATCCGCTGACCGCCGTCCGCCCACGCGGGCGGAGTACGGGCCACGAGATGCACGGGGCCCGCGCGACCGGGCGCCGCCCCCTCGTACCGCGCCAGCGGGGTCGTCAGCCCCGGACGCAGCAGCCCGTGCGGGGCGATCCTCGGCAGGTGCCAGCGCAGCAGGTCGGGAGCCAGATGGCGGAGGTCGCCCCGGATCCGGGTGGCGAGCTCCCGGCCATGGGTCCGGGTCACGGACCGCAGGTCGAGATCGGCGTCCACGCGTGCGGCGGCGCACGCCCCGGCCCAGTCCCCGGCCTCGCGGCGGGCGGTCGCGGTCTCGATCATGGAGGGCGGCACGGCGAACTCGCGCACGCGCAGCCAGAAGGACAGGAAGGAAGGGCGGGAATCCCCGTACGCGGTGTGAGTGGACATCAGCACTCACCTTGCGCGGACGGGACCCCCCAACTCTGTACGGAGTGAGTCGTCATCGCGGCGGAGCGTATCGCGCCCCCTCGCGGCCGACCAGTCATTAACGCGCTCGGCGGCCGGCCGGGCGTCGTCGTGCGACCAGGTAGGCTGCCCCGGCGCGCGCGACGCGGCGCGCGCCTCGACACGGGAGGAATCCGCGTTGCACGTCCAGGAATGGCTGGAGACGATCCCCGCAGGCGCGATCTACGCGCTGGTGGGAGTGGTGATCGGGCTCGAGAGCCTGGGGATCCCGTTGCCCGGCGAGATCGTCCTCGTCAGCTCGGCCCTGCTCGCCTCCCAGCACGGTGACATCAATCCGTACGTCCTCGGTACCTGCGCCACCGCGGGGGCGATCATCGGCGACTCGATCGGGTACGCGATCGGCCGCAGGGGCGGGCGTCCGCTGCTGGCCTGGCTGGGCAAGAAGTTCCCCAAGCACTTCAGCGAGGGCAACATCGCGCTCGCGGAGCGGTCCTTCGAGAAGTGGGGCATGTGGGCCGTCTTCTTCGGCCGCTTCGTCGCCCTGCTGCGGATCTTCGCCGGCCCGCTCGCGGGTGTGCTGAAGATGCCGTACTGGAAGTTCCTGATCGCCAACGTCTTCGGCGGCATCCTCTGGGCGGGCGGTACGACGGCCGTCGTCTACTCGGTGGGCATCGTCGCCGAGGCGTGGCTGAAGCGCTTCTCGTGGCTGGGTCTGGTGCTCGCCGTCCTCGTCGGCGTGACCTCGATGCTGGTCCTGAAGAACCGCGCGAAGAAGGCCGCGGCCCAGACCGGGACGCAGTCGGGGACGAAGGCGGAGAGCGAGACGGCCGCGGAGCCGGTGCCGGTGCCGGTGGCGGACTGACCGCGCTCCATACCTCCGTACGGACGCGCAAGGGCGCGGTGGCCTCACGGCCGCCGCGCCCTTCTCCGTAGGCCTCAGTCCTGGAAGGCCTCGGCGTGGCCCTTGGCCAGGTGGAGGTACATCTCGGCGTTGAGACGGATGCCCGCCTGCTCCTCGTCCGTGAGGGGGCGCCGGACCTTCGCCGGGACGCCGGCCACCAGCGAGCCCGGCGGGATCTCCATCCCCTGCGGGACGAGCGCCTGCGCGGCGATCAGTGAACCGGCACCGACACGGGCCCCGTTGAGGACCGTGGCGCCCATGCCGACCAGGACGTCGTCCTCGATGGTGCAGCCGTGGACGGTCGCGTTGTGGCCGACCGTGACGCGGTCGCCGATCGTGACCGGGAAGCCCGGGTCGACGTGGACGGTGCAGTTGTCCTGGATGTTGGAGTCCTCGCCGACGACGACGGGACCGCAGTCCGCCCGCAGCACCGCGTGGTACCAGACGCTGGCACGGGCACCGAGCGTGACGTCACCGAGCACGACGGAGGTCGGCGCGGTGAAGGCCGTCGGATCGACCTGCGGCTCCTTGCCGCCCACGGCCCTGATCAACGCCTCTGTCATGGTTCGCTCCTGATCCCTCGTGATTGCGTCACGCCTCCACGGCACCCTAGTCGCGGCCCATGACGGACATCACAGGGCACCCCACTGATCAGGTACGACGGTGCCTACTACCGTGTGTGGGTGCCCAGGAACAGAAACACGTTCTCCTCTCTCACCGCCTGGCGGCGCCGCGTGCTCGCCCGCGCCGTGCAGGGCGGGTGGCGCTGGGTGCAGGAGGCCGGTGCCGTGACCGCCGACAGCCCCGGGCGGCTGCGCTTCAAGCGCCTCGGCGCGGGCACCCGGCTGGCGTTCCCGCAGGGGACGGTCTTCGGCGAGCGGTGGATCGAGATCGGCGAGTGCTGCATCATCGCCGAGCAGGTCACCCTGACCGCCGGGATGCTGCCCGGACTCGACCTCGGTCCCGACACGGTCCTGACCCTGGGCAACGGCGTCGTCCTGGGGCGCGGCAGCCATGTCATCGCCGACACCTCGGTGACGATCGGCTCGGACACGTACTGCGGGCCGTACGTCTACATCACCTCGACCAACCACAGTTACGACGACCCGGACGAGCCGGTGGGCAGGCAGTGGCCGCGCTCCGAGCCCGTCGAGATCGGGCCGGGCTGCTGGCTGGGCACGGGCGCCGTGATCCTGCCCGGCGCCAAGCTCGGCCGGAACGTGGTGGTCGCGGCGGGCGCGGTCGTACGGGGAGAGGTCCCGGACCACTCGGTGGTGGCCGGGGCTCCGGCGAAGGTGGTACGCAGCTGGGACGCGGAGCGGGGCTGGCAGCCGCCACTGCGGACCCCGGCGCCGACGCCGGTTCCGGACGGCGTGACGCACGAGCAGCTGGCGGCGCTCGCCGCCTGGGACCTCGCGGAAGGCTGACCCGACGCGGGCCGGGCCTGACCCGAGGCGGTCGGATCCGAGCCGGTGCTGCTCCCCGGCCGGTGCCGCTCCGAGGTGGACACGGATCCGAGGTGAACACGGATCCGAGGTGGACGCGGATCCGAGGTGGACGCGGATCCGAGGTGGAGGGCCGGCCCCGGCGCCGGAGGCGGCCCCGGAGGACGTCCTCGTCAGCCCGTCGCCAGCAGTACGGTGCCGACCAGGGCAAGCCCCGCGCCCGCCGCCTGGACCGCGCGGAGCCTCTCCTTCAGCACCCCGCGCGCGGCCAGCGCCGTGACGACCGGGTAGAGGTTCGCCAGCACGGCCGCCACGGTCACGGGCCCGTTCTGCGCCGCGATCGAGTACGTACCGTTGGCGGCCACGTCCGCGAGGCCGACGAAGGCCAGCGCCGGGAGAGCCGCCCACACGACCTTCATCCCGCCACCGTCCTCGGGCAGCGCCCGACCGCCGCGCTTCACGGAGACGAACAGCGCGCCACCGCCCACCGCCACGTTCGTCACCCGCTGGACGAACAGGGCGAGGAACAGGCCGGTCAGGGTCGTGGACGCCTCCGCGATCAAGGCCATCACCGAGCCGAACCCGAAGGCCGCGACCAGCGTGAGGAGCACCGCCTGACGCTGCACCGGCGCGCCGCGCAGCTCGGGGCCGCCGGCCAGGACGATGCCGACGACCGCCACACCGATTCCGGCGAACTGCAGCAGTCCCGGCCGGTCGCCGAGGAGCAGGCCCACCGAGACCGGGACGACGACGCCGAGCGAGCCGAGCGGGGAGACCACGCCCATCGGGCCGAGCGCCAGGGCCTTGTAGAAGGCGAGCATCGCGACCGGACCCACCACGCCCGCCGCGACGGCGTACCAGAGCTCGGGGCCCACTTCGCGCCAGGCACCGGTGGCGATCACGATCGCGCCGAGGACGACGACCGCGATGGTCTGCGAGACGACGACCACCGTGAGGGCGGGCATGCGCCGGGTGAGCAGCCCGCCGCCGAAGTCGGCCAGACCCCAGAGCAGGGCGGTGGCCAGGGCGAACAGCGCAGTCATGGATCCTCGCAGGGTGGCGGTCTCGCAGTACAGTGCGGTGGACAGCTGAGTACACCGCGGTAGACCACACCGTAGTTCAGTCTGTTGAACTCTGTCATCCAAAATATTGGACGGAATGTGTCGGACCTCGATCAGCTCACGCAGTCGCTCGCGCGGAATCTGAAGCGGTGGCGCAATGAGCGCGGTTTCACGCTGGACGCGCTCGCCGCACGGGCGGGCGTCAGCCGCGGCATGATCATCCAGATCGAGCAGGCCCGGACGAACCCCAGCGTCGGCACGACGGTGAAGCTCGCGGACGCGCTCGGCGTCTCGATCACCACCCTCCTCGACTACGAGCAGGGCCCCCACGTCCGGCTCGTCCCGCCCGGCCAGGCCGTGCGCATGTGGTCCACCTCCACCGGCAGCCACACGACCCTCCTCGTCGGCACCGAGGCCCGCGGCCCGCTGGAGCTGTGGTCCTGGACGCTGATGCCGGGCGACGGCAGCTCCTCCGACCCGCACCCCGACGGCACCACCGAGCTGCTGCACGTCACGGCCGGGGAACTCACGCTCGTCGTCGAGGGGGAGGAGCACCGCATCCCGGCCGGCACCTCCGCCGTCTTCGAGGCCAACGTGCCGCACGCCTACCGCAACGACGGCACGGAGACCGCCGAGATGACCATGGCCGTCTCCATCCCGCCCGCACGCTGAGACGCGCCGCTCGGGGGAGCGCCCCGCTTGTTAGCGTGGCCGGCATGCGCGCACCCATCGGAGACTTCGACCACGCCGTTCCCGCCCCCGAGTGCCTGGACCGGCTCACCGAACCGGTGGCCGCCGCCGTACGCGCCTGGCAGGGAGCCGTCCCCGCCGATCAGCTGCTGTACGTCGACACGGATCCGGAGATCGCCGACACGGCCGTGTTCGTCGAGACCCACGGCCGTGAACTCCTCGACCGGTCCGCGAACTGCGTGATCGTCGCCGGAAAGCGCGGCAAGGTGACGACTCTCGCCGCCTGCCTCGTGCGCTCCGCCACCCGGGCCGACGTCAACGGAGTCGTCCGCAAGCACCTGGGCGCACGGAAGGTGAGCTTCGCGCCCATGGACACGGCGACCGGCGAGAGCGGCATGGAGTACGGCGGCATCACCCCGATCGGACTCCCGGCGGACTGGCCCGTCCTCGTCGACGCGGCCGTCGTCGACACCGCCTGGGTCCTCGTCGGAAGCGGCCGCCGCCGCGGCAAGCTGATCGTGCCGGGCAAGGCCTTCGCCCAACTGCCCGGCGCCGTCGTCCTGGAGGGCCTGGGAGTGGCCTGACGCGTCGAGCCCTACGGGAGCAGGGGGATCTCGATGGCGGGGCAGCGGTCCATGACCATGTCGAGCCCCGCCTCGCGGGTCCGTTCGTACGCCGCCTCGTCGATCACGCCGAGCTGGAACCACACCGCCTTGGCGCCGACGGCGACCGCCTCGTCGGCGACCTGTCCCGCGTGCTCGCTGTTGACGAACACGTCGACCACGTCGACCGGGAACGGGATGTCGGCCAGCGAGGCGTAGCCCTGCTCGCCGTGGACGGTCTCCGCCTTCGGGTGCACGGGCACGATCCGCTTGCCGTAGCGCTGGAGCACCGCCGCGACCCCGTAGGCCGCGCGCCTCTGATTCGACGAGAGACCCACGACCGCCCACGTGTCTCCCGTGGCCGTCAGGATCTTCCGTACGGTCTCCGACTCCGTGGTCGCCGTCTCGACGCTCATCCGTTGCCTCCCGTGGCTCGTCGTCCTCCACAACGAGCCACGGGCACCGGTGATTCCCGAGGACGCGGACCGTCGCGCCCCGCGGTGCGGGCGGGCCGCCTCAGTGAATCGGGTAACACTCGCGCCGGCCGGCCCCTCGCCCCGCGGGCCCTGCCGCCCACGGAGCCCGGCGAGGAGCGGCCGGAGCAGTCGGCGGGGGACGGAGGCGTGTTCCCGGGCGCATAGGGTGGCGGGATGCAGGAGCAGTACCGCACGCTCGCCCGCGAGGGCGTGCACGAGACCGAGATCAACCGCTCGCGCTTCATCTGCGCGCTGGCACCGGTGGCGACCGAGCAGGAGGCGCAGGACTTCGTCGCGCGCATCCGCAAGGAGCACCCGACGGCCACGCACAACTGCTTCGCGTACGTCATCGGCGCCGACGCCTCCGTCCAGAAGGCGAGCGACGACGGCGAGCCCGGCGGTACGGCCGGTGTCCCGATGCTCCAGATGCTGATGCGGCGCGAGGTGCGGTACGTCGCCGCCGTCGTCACCCGCTACTACGGCGGCGTGAAGCTCGGCGCGGGTGGTCTGATCCGGGCGTACGGCGGGGTCGTCGGCGAGGCCCTGGACGCGCTCGGCACCCTCACCCGGCAGCGTTTCCGCCTCGCCACCGTCACCGTCGACCACCAGCGCGCGGGCAAGCTGGAGAACGACCTGCGGGCGACGGGCCGGAGCGTGCGCGACGTGCGCTACGGCGAGGCCGTCGCCATCGAGATCGGACTCCCGGACGCCGACGTGGAGGCGTTCAGGGCCTGGCTCGCCGACGTCACGGCCGGCACCGCGCGCGTGGAACTGGGCGGCGAGGCGTACGGCGATGTCTGAGCGCCCGGACCGGGTGATCCCCCGGCGCGCGGTCCCGGGCACCTCCGGATTTCCCGATCCCCCGGCCGTTGTCCGACCCCACCGATACGCTCCTCGATCATGAGATTCCTGCATACGTCGGACTGGCACCTGGGACGGTCGTTCCACCGGGTGAGCCTGCTCGACGCCCAGTCCGCGTTCCTGGACCACCTGGTGGCCACGGTGCGCGAGCGTGACGTGGACGCGGTCCTGGTCGCCGGGGATGTCTACGACCGGGCCGTGCCGCCGCTCACCGCCGTCGAGCTCTTCGACACCGCTCTGCACCGGCTCGCCGAGGCCGGCGTGCCGACCGTCATGATCTCCGGCAACCACGACTCGGCCCGCCGCCTCGGCGTCGGCGCCGGGCTCATCGAGCGGGCCGGCATCCACCTCCGTACCGACCCGGCCGGCGTCGGGACGCCCGTCATGCTCGACGACGCCTACGGATCCGTGGCGCTCTACGGCCTGCCGTATCTCGAACCCGCTCTCGTGCGCGAGCGGTTCGGCGCCGCCAAGGCCGGGCACGAGGCGGTGCTCGCCGCCGCCATGGACCGCGTCCGCGCCGACCTCTCCACGCGGCCCGCCGGCACCCGGTCGGTCGTCCTCGCGCACGCCTTCGTCGCCGGCGGCGAACCGAGCGACAGCGAACGGGACATCACGGTCGGCGGGGTGGCCGCCGTCCCCACCGGAGTCTTCGACGGCGTCGACTACGTGGCCCTGGGCCATCTGCACGGCAGCCAGACCGTCACCCCGCGCGTCCGCTACTCCGGCTCACCTCTCGCGTACTCCTTCTCCGAGGTCCACCACCGCAAGAGCATGTGGCTGATCGACCTCGGGGCCGACGGGACGATCGAGGCGGCCGAGCGCGTCGACTGCCCCGTGCCCCGGCCGCTGGCCCGGATCCGCGGCCGGCTCGACGACCTGCTCGCCGACCCCGCCCTCGTACGGCACGAGGAGTCCTGGGTCGAGGCGACCCTCACCGACCCCGTGCGGCCCGCCGACCCCATGGCCCGGCTCGCCGAACGCTTCCCGCACACCCTGAACCTCGTCTTCGAGCCCGAGCGCACCGAGGGCGACCCGCTCGCCTCGTACGCCCAGCGGCTCCGCGACCGCAGCGACCAGCAGATCGCGGAGGACTTCGTGGCGCATGTGCGGGGCGGCGCCGGACCCGACGACACCGAACGGACCGTGCTGTACGGCGCCTTCGACGACGTACGGGTGGACAGCGCCGTACAGGAGCGCGAGGTGGGCGCCCGGTGAGACTCCACCGCCTCTCCGTCACCGCCTTCGGACCGTTCGGCACCACCCAGGAGATCGACTTCGACGCCCTGTCCAGCGCGGGCATCTTCCTGCTCCACGGCCCCACCGGCGCGGGCAAGACCTCCGTCCTCGACGCCGTCTGCTACGCCCTGTACGGAGCTGTGCCCGGTGCCCGTCAGTCGCCCGGCACCTCGCTGCGCAGCGACCACGCCCCGGCCGGCACGTACACCGAGGTCACGCTCGAACTGACCGTGGGCGAGCGGCGGCTGGAGGTCACCCGGCGGCCCGCCCAGCCACGCCCGAAGAGGCGCGGCGGCGGCTTCACCACCGAGAAGGCCCAGAGCTGGCTGCGGGCGTACGACTCCGGCACGGGCGCGTGGGCCGAGCTGAGCCGCTCCCACCAGGAGATCGGCGAGGAGATCACCCAGCTCGTCGGCATGAGCCGGGACCAGTTCTGCCAGGTCGTGCTCCTGCCCCAGGGAGACTTCGCCCGCTTTCTGCGGGCGGACGCGGAGGCGCGCGGCAAACTGCTCGGGCGGCTCTTCGACACCCGCCGGTTCGCGGCCGTGGAGGAGCGGCTCGCCGATCTGCGGCGCGCGGCCGAACAGCAGGTACGGGCCGGGGACGAGCGGCTGCTCGCGCTCGCCCACCGGATCGCGCAGGTCACCGGCGGCGCGGTCGTCGACGAGCGGCCCGGCGAGCCCGGACTCGCCCAGGCCGTCCTGACCCTGGCGGCCGTGGCGCGCTCCGAGGCGCGCGAGGCGCTCGACATCGCCGACTCGGCCGTCCTCGCGGCCGAGTCGCGGCAGGCCGCCGCCCGCCGGGTGCTCGACGCGGAACGGGACCTGGCGGCCCGTCAGGCGCGGTACGCGGAGACACGGCGGCGCCGGGAGGCGCTGGAGGCGAGCAGGCCCGAGCGGGACCGCGCGCAGGCGGTGCTCGACCGGTCCCGCAAGGCCGATCTCGTCGCTCCCGCCCTCGGCCTGCGCGCCGACGCGGAGCGCGAGCACGCGACCGCGCGCGCTGCCCGGGAGCAGAGCCGGGGCCGCCTGCCCGCCGACCTCGCCGACGCGGGAGCCGAGCAGCTCTCCGCCCTCGAACGGCGGCTGCGCGAGGAGCTGGGCGGACTCGAGTCGGCCCGGCGGGCGGAACGGCGCAGCGCCGAGATCGCCGGGGAGCGTACGGACCTCAGCCGGCAGGCCCGGGCCGACGACGAGATACTCCAGGACGCGGCCCACTGGCTCGGCGGCTGGGAACCCCGCCGGACGGAGCTGACCGCTCGGATCGAGGCCTCCCAGGAAGCCGCCGCCCGCGCCGAGCATCTGGCCGGCCGCCTCGAACCGGCCCGGCGACGGCTGGCCGCCGCCCACCGCCGTGACACGCTCGCCGCGCAGGCCGCCACCGCCGAGTCCCGGCTGACGGCCGCCCGTGAGCGCCGCAACGAAGCCCACGAGGCGTGGCTGGACGTCAAGGCCCGCCGACTGCAGGGCATCGCCGCCGAACTGGCCGCGGCCCTCACCCCCGGAGCGCCCTGCCAGGTCTGCGGCTCCGCCGACCATCCGGCCCCCGCCCGCACGGGCACCGACCATGTCGACCGCGCCACGGAGGACGCCGCCTACGAGGCCTTCAGCCGCGCGGAGGAGTCCCGCACGGCGGCCGAACGCGACACGGCGGCCACCGCCGAGGCGTGGGCGGCGGCCCGCGCGGAGGCCGGCGAGGGAGCGGCGGACACCACCGAACCGACGGTCGGCGAACTGGTCCGCGAGGTCGACGAGTTGACCCGACAGCACGCCGACGCCCACGCTCTCGCCGCGCAGACCCACGGACTGCGGGAGGCGCTCGCGCGGGCCGAGCGGGAGTACGAGAGCCGGGTCCGGGCGCAGCGGGACGCCGAGCGGCGCGTCGCCGCGCGGACCTCGCAGCGGGAGGCGCTCGACCGGGAGCAGACCGCCCTGGACGCCGAAGTGGCCCGGGGGCGCGGTGAGTCCGGGAGCGTCGCCGAACACGCCTCACGGCTGGAGCGGAAGATCGCCATCCTGATCGACGCCGCCGAGACCGTACGCTCCGTCGAGCTCAGCGCCCGGCGGCTGAAGGAGGCCGACGGCCGGCTCGCGGACGCCGCCTTCCGTGCCGGGTTCGACACCCCCGCCGAGGCTGCCGCCGCGCTCCTGGCCGACGGCGAACACCGCGCGCTCCAGCAGCGTCTGGACGCCTGGCAGGCAGAGGCCGCCGCCGTCGCCGACCGGCTCGCCGAGCCGGAGACCCGGGCCGCCGCCGAACGCCCGCCGGCCGATCCTTCGGCGGCCGAGGCAGCGCACACCGCCGCCGAACGTGCCCTGAGGGACGCCACGTCGGCCCTCGCCTCCGTCCGCGACCGTGCCGCCGAACTGGGGCGGCTCTCCCGGCAGGCCGACACCGAGGTCCGCCGTCTGGGACCGCTGCGCGAGGAGTACGACCGGGTCGCCCGGCTCGCCGGACTCACCGCGGGCACCTCCGCGGACAACGAACGGAAGATGCGTCTGGAGTCGTACGTCCTGGCGGCCCGGCTGGAGCAGGTCGCGGCCGCCGCGACCGCCCGGCTCCAGCGCATGTCCTCCGGCCGCTACACCCTCGTGCACTCCGACGCCCGCTCCGGCGGAAAGCGCGCGGGCCTCGGCCTCCACGTCGTCGACGCCTGGACGGGCAACGAGCGGGACACGGCCACGCTCTCCGGCGGGGAGACGTTCTTCGCCTCGCTGGCCCTCGCGCTCGGCCTCGCCGACGTCGTCACCGACGAGGCGGGCGGCGTCCGGCTCGACACCCTCTTCATCGACGAGGGCTTCGGCAGCCTGGACGACCAGACGCTCGACGAGGTGCTCGACGTCCTCGACTCCCTGCGCGAACGGGACCGCAGTGTCGGCATCGTGAGCCATGTCGGGGACCTGCGACGACGGATTCCCGCGCAGCTCGAGGTGGTCAAGGAGCGGACGGGGTCGGTCGTTCGGCAGAAGGGGGCCGGTGCCTGACCCGCAGGAGTCTGCCGGAGACGGTGACGGGGGCGAGGCGGCGGTCGGGGTGTTTGTCGTAGGGGCGGCGGCACCGCGCCATTGCGATGCGGCTGACGTCGCGTGGCCGAGTTCCCGGCGACAGGGGAGCCGCCGGCTTCACACGTAACTCGGATCAGGGGGCAACAGATGGACGCGACTGTCACTTCGGCTGTGATCGGGGCCGTAGCCGTGGGCGGCACGGCCCTGGGAACGGTGCTCGGCGGATGGGTCCAGGCACGCGGCGGCCAGGCTCAAGCCAAGGCCGCCCGGCAAGCCGCCCAGATAGCGGCGGAGGCGACGCACCATCAAGCTCTGTACGACCGCCGCTGGTCGCTTCTGGCGGCCTATCTGCGAGCCGCCAGCGAGTGCATGGAGGCTGCGGACCAGCTCTACACCACGGACTCTCTGCCGGAGGCCCGGCGGCGCTGGCACGCGTTCACGCTCGCCCATGCCGAGGCCGAACTCGCGGCGCCTGCGGCACTTCTCGATTCCATCGAGGAACTCCGCAAGGGCGTGGGCCGCATGTACTGGACGGCTCAGCAGAACGCCCCCGCCAAGCGGGCGCTGAAGGAGCTGCGCAGGCGGGCGGAGCAGGGTGAAGCGGCAGCGGTCCGGGCGCGGGAAGCGGTGGAGAGACTCTGGGAGGTGGATGATCACGTACCCCTCGCGCAGCGGGAATCGTCTCCGGAGTACAGGGACGCGGGGCGGGCTCTCGACGACCTTCCCGGATTCGGCAGTGAGCAGGCGGCTCTCCTGCTGAACTGGACGCAACAGCAGTGGGAGGCCGCCGGCCGCGACAGGGAGGCGCGGAAGGAGAACCACCACCTGGCGCGCCGGGAGCTGGTGTCGGCCGCGCGGAACGTGTTCGGCACGGACCGCTTCTGATGCCTCACTCTTCAGGCGCCACGAAGCGCCGCGAGCCAGGCAACCCATCGCCCTCCCGTATGAACGGCCCAGACCGTTACCCGGTCAGCGGCTGACGGCGCGCCGGGGAAGGGGTGAGGAGTACACGACGCTCGTCGTCACCGAACCCAGCGTGCCGACCTTCCCTGAGATCTCCTCCAGGTGCTTCATGGACCGCGCGGCGACCTTGAGCACGAAGCAGTCGTCGCCGGTCACATGGTGCGCCTCCAGAACCTCCGGCGTGGAGGCGAGGAGATCGTGGAACGGCTTGTAGTTGCCGTTCGGGTAGCGCAGCCGTACGAAGGCGAGGATCGGGAGCCCGAGCCGCTCCTGGTCGATCACGGCCGTGTAGCCGGTGATCACCCCGGCCTCCTCCAGCCTGCGCACGCGCTCGGTCACCGCTGAGGCCGACATGGAGACGGCACGGGCCAGCTCGGTGAAGCTGGCCCGGCCCTGGGCCTGCAGCGCGTCCAGGATGCGCCAGTCGATGGCGTCCGGGGTGTACTCGGTCATGGCGGTCATGACCGAGATGGTGCAGGGGAATCCCCGGCCGATCAAGCGATCACCGGGGAGTTCTCACGGTCCGGGACGCGGACCGGGCAGGATTCCCCGCCGACCCGCACCCTCCCGCGCAGGGTTCCTCTGCGCCGGGTCCCTCTGAGCTGGGCGCCTCTGAGGGGTTTCTTCGCCCGGCGGTCAGAGGCGCGAGATCTCCTCCACGAGGTCGTCGAGGCCCAGCGGGCCCTGCGACAGGGCCGCCATGTGCCACGCCTTCGCGTCGAACGCGTCGCCGTGCGCCGCCTGCGCGTTGGCGCGCCCGAGCAGCCAGGCCCGCTCGCCCAGCTTGTAGCCGATCGCCTGCCCCGGCATCGAGAGATAGCGGGTCATCTCGCTCTCGACGAAGGCCGGCGGACGGCTGCTGTGCCGCTGGAAGAACTCCTGCGCCAGCTCCGGCGTCCACTGCTCGCCCGGGTGGAACGGCGAGTCCGCCGGGATCTCCAGCCGCAGGTGCATGCCGATGTCCACGATCACCCGGCAGGCGCGCATCATCTGTGCGTCCAGGTAGCCGAGGCGCCGCTCGGCGTCGGGGAGGAAACCGAGCTCGTCCATCAGCCGCTCCGCGTAGAGCGCCCAGCCCTCCGCGTTGGCGCTGACCCCGCCGATCGTCGCCTGGTAGCGCGAGAGCTGGTCGGCGACGTGCACCCACTGGGCGATCTGGAGATGGTGGCCCGGCACACCCTCGTGGTACCAGGTCGACACCAGGTCGTACACGGGGAAGCGGGTCTGGCCGTCGACCGGCAGCCAGGTGCGCCCGGGCCGGGAGAAGTCCTCCGACGGGCCGGTGTAGTACGGGGCTGCGGCGCCGCCCGGCGGGGCGATGCGCGACTCCACCTTGCGTACGCGCTCGGCGAGTTCGAAGTGGGTGCCGTCCAGCGCCTCGATCGCCTCGTCCATCAGCTTCTGCAGCCAGACCCGGACCTCTTCGACGCCCTCGATGTGGGTGCCGTGGACGTCGAGGTGCGCGAGCGCCTCCCACGGTCCGGAACCCGGCAGGATGCGCTCGGCCTCGGTACGCATCTCACCCAGGAGGCGGTGGTACTCGGACCAGCCGTACGCGTAGGCCTGGTCGAGGTCCAGGTCCGTGCCGTTGAAATAGCGCGACCACCGCTGGTACCGCTCGCGGCCCACCGTGTCCGGCGCGCCGGCGACCGCGGGGGCGTACACGTCGCGCATCCAGTCCCGCAGTGCCACGACCGCCTCGGTGGCGCCACGGGCCGCCGAGGCCAGCTCCGTACGCAGATCGGTACCGAGCGAATCGGGAGCCGCGGCGGCGAACTCCTCGAACCAGCCCCGGCCCTCTCCCTCCCCGCCCGACCACTCCGTCAGCTGCCCGACGAAGGTCGCGGTCGGCCGCGGTCCGCCCAGGAGCTTGCGCTCCAGGCCGAGCGCCAGCGAGGCGCGGTAGCCCTCCAGCGCCGTGGGAACCGCGCGCAGCCGCTGTGCCACGGCCTCCCAGTCCTCCTCGGTCCCGGTCGGCATCACGGTGAACACCATGCGCACGCTGTGCGCGGGGGACCGCATGTTGCTGACCGCGCAGAGTCCCTCATCGGCCTCGTGGACGGCGAGTTCGGCCGTCAGGCGCTCCCGCAGCAGACGGGCGCAGCGCCGCTCGGCGTCGCTGTCCGCGCCCGGCAGCCGCTCGGCCTCGTCGAGCCGTGCGAGGGTGCGGCGGGCGAGGTCGGCCACCGCCTCCTGGCCGGCCGGCGAGAAGTCGGGAAGGAGGCCCGCGCTCCCCTTGACTCCCAGGTATGTACCGGTGATCGGGTCGAGTTCGATGAGAGCGTCGACGTAGCTGTCGGCGACCTGGCGGGGCAGCGCGCTGCTGGAAGTCTCTGGCATGAGGTTCATCCTGAGCCCTCCACCGTCCTCGCGTCACCCTCAATCGATCTCACTAGGCCGACAAATGAGCGCTCGGAACGGGTGGTCCGTACCGGTTCCGAGAGGGGCCCGGCCGCGAGTCGACGCGCGTCACCCGCGCTTGCGCTCGATGGACGGGCCGATCAGTTCGCGCCGGGGCGGACGCAACTGGTGAGTACGGAACCTTCAAGCCCTCGACCGACTTTGGCCGGATCCAGTCGGCGGCGATGCCCCGGCGGAGGGGTGGCAGGTGCCTCGCCCACCTCGGCGGCGAGCTCGCGGTGGGCGGTCGGGGTGTGGGGCGGGGAGGCGGAGAACGTACGGCTGAGGCCGGGCCCGGTGGAAGGGATCCGGCCACGTGCCGTGGGTCGTTTTTCCGACACCCGGGTGCACCCCGGCTCAGGTGTCCCCCGCAGGCCCTCCTGCCCTCCTGCCCTCCTGTCCTCAGGCCGTCAGCGCTCGCCCAGCGGCAGACGGCTCCGCGTCGGAGTCGAGGAGAGGCGAGCGGTGATGACCAGGGTTCCCTCCTCGATCTGGTAGTCGAGGGGGAGGTTCAGGGCCCGCATCGCGGCCACCATGCCGGTGTTGGACGACTGCGTCACCGCGTAGACGCTCTCGCAGCCGGCCTCGACGGCCATCGCGACCAGTCGGCCGAGGAGTTCGGAGCCGATGCCCCGGCGCTGCCAGTCGTCCTCGACCATCAGGGCGACCTCCGTCTCGTCGCCGTCCCAGAGCAGATGGCCGAGGGCGACCAGCCGGCCGGAGGTCGTCTGCACGGCGAGGGTGCGGCCGAAGCGGGGGCTGAGCAGATGGTCGAGATAGCGGTCGGCGTCACCGACCGGGCCGTGGTACCGCAGGCCGAGCGTCCGCGCGGAGCAGCGGTCGTGCATGGCGCGCGCGGCGACGAGGTCGCGCTGGTCGGCGCGGCGGACGGTGATCTCGTTGCCCTCGGGCAGGGTGAGGACGTCCTGGCTGCGCGGGATGCGCGGACCGAGCCGGGCGTCCAGCTCGACGAGCGCCCTGGCGCGGGCGAACTCGGTCGGGGTGAACGGCAGATAGGGCCGCTCGATCGTGATTACGCCACCGTTCGGGTCGCGCAGGCGCATCACCGTCTCCTCCAGTACTCCCTCGACGGGTGCGGTCTCGCCGGTGGGGCGGCCGGTGAGGGAGACGGCGGGAAGCGAGTGGATGGAGCAGCGGCCGAGGAGCTGGCGCAGGGCGAGCGGGAGTTCGGCCGCGTCGAGCGCGGTCCGGGTGGCGAGTCCGAGCAGCCGGGTCGGGGTGTCCACGAGGTCATGGGCGTCGGCGCGTTCGATCCAGGTGTGGGTGCCGCCGCCCCTCGCGATCTCGCGGGTCAGCTCGCTCGCCTGGAGGCCGGCGGGGGCGCGCAGCAGGAACTCGTCGACGGTGCCTTCGGCGAGCGGGTGGGTCTGGAGGGTCAGAATGTCCACGTCGTGGTGGGCCAGCGCCGTGCACAGCGCGGCGAGACTGCCCGGGGTGTCGCGGACCGTGGTCCGCATCCGCCAGAGGGTCGTCTCCACGGGCTCACGCTCGGGCGAAGGGGCGCCGGTGGCCGCCGGCAGCGGGGTCGGCCCGCTGCCGCCGGGATCGCTGGCGGGCGGCGCATGACTATGACGCCGAGCCCACCAGGTGTGGAAGGTGGCCGTGGCGATCAGCGCGATGGCCGAGAACACGAGCATGTACGGACCGTCGGCGCCGCGGACGACGGTCTTGGCGATGGTGTCGGCCACCACCACGGCGGTGAACAGGGCGGCGAGTTCGATGAGGTCCCGCCGCCAGTGGTGGGGGCGGCGGGAGCTCTTGGCAGAAGTCACATCGGTCATGACCTCACTGTGACCCAGCGGTGTTGCGTGATCACGAACGCTTTGTGACTGACGGGTTAAGCGCCGATCTGTGAGCTTACTGGTCGTTTTCGGCCGCTTGTGTCGTCTCCTGACCGGCCCTCTGAGGGATGTCTGACGACCCCGCACGGAGCGCCTTCCGTAGCCGCCCGGCCTGGACGACGAGCTGTGAGGAACCACGCCGGTCCGCCACCGCGTCCAGTCCCGCCGGCTCCCCGCCGGCCCCGCACCGCTCCACACAGTCGGCGGCGACGGCGAGCAGCTCACCGAGCCCTCGCACCGGCTTCTCGGCCGCGAGCAACGTGGGGAGGAGGGGCGCCAGTACGGACCAGGTCGTGCCGTACGCGCCCGTCGCCGCGGCCGTCCGGGCCGCGTCCGCGAGGCGGCTGGTCCTGACGGTCCCCTCGCCGACCAGACCGGCCAGCGCCTCGCCGAGCCGGAGCGGATCCAGATCGCCGCGCGCCGCCAGGACGAGCAGCGTGTCCACGGCGTTCAGCCGGTCCTCCGTGTGGCGGGAGCCGAGCGCCAGCGCCAGGGCGAGGTGGGTCGCCGCACCGACCGGACCGTCGGCCTCGGCAAGGGCCGCCATACCCCAGGACGTGCCGCGTTCGTCCCAGCCGACCCCGCCCGCGAGCACGGGCAGCAGCCAGGCCGCCAGGGTCTCCCGGTCGTCCGGCACGACACCCGGCCAGTTCCGCCGTTCCCCGATCCAGTGGTGGCAGCGGCCGTGGGCCTCGGTCTCGGCGCCGCCCAGCCACCGGAAGACGGGCGGGAACTCCTCCCGTACCGCCCGGCGCTCGCGGATCTTCAGGACGAACCGGTCCGCCAGCGACCCCGTGCCCTCCTTCACGCCCTGTCCCCGGGCGAGGAACCGCAGACCGGGGGCGAGTGAGACGTCCGCCGTGAGCCAGTTTGCGAGCCGCTCCCCGGCCCGGGTGCCGAGCGCCGAGGCGCCGACCGCCGCCTCCGTGGCCGACGGGTCGCCCTTACGGACCCGCAGCAGTGCCTGCGCGAGGTCGGTGGGGGCCGGCTCGATGCCCGCGTCACGGTAGGCGCGCAAGCGGTCCACCAGTACGGACGGCTCGATCGCCCCGGTGTGCCAGGTGGGCGCGGCGAGCAGGAACGGCAGCCTGTCCGTGCCGATGAGGGCCGCGACCTCCCACAGCCGGGCGTCGACCACCGCGTCCAGCGCGCCGTGCACACAGGACGAGGGGGACCGTCCGCGGACCCGGGCGTCGTGGATGCGGGACGGCCGTACTCGCCCCATGAGGGTGGCCATCACCACGTCCACGCCGTGCGTCGCGTGGGCGAAGTGGTCCCGCAGGTCTCCCTCCTCGCCCGCCCACCAGGCATCGGCGAAGGTCCCCGCCACGGCGGCGGTCAGCTCCTCGCGGTTTCGGTGTGCGTGGCGCACGAGCCCGTCAAGGGCGCGCTCGAACTCCTCCGGCGTCGCGTCCGCACGGCCCTTGGAGACGGTCACCAGATCCTCGACCAGCTCCGCGACCGTGGCGGCCGGTGCCGCCACCCGCCTCGGCTCCGGAACGGGCGGCAGCGTCTCCTCGTACGGAAGGTCGTCGGCGAGACCCGTGGGGCCGAACAGCTCCGCGGCCGCCTCGCGATGCGCCGGGCTCAACACGGCTGCGGCGCCCGCCAGTTCCTCCCGCACCTGTTCGTCCACCTCGGGGAGGTAGCGTCCGACGAGCTTCAGCGCCCGCTCCTGGATCCCCGTGTCCTCGTGCCCGAACGCCTCCGCGACCACGGGCAGCAGCTCGGCCGCCGCGCCCGGGGCCTTCCTCAGCTCCTTCGTCAGAAGCGTCAGTTGTGCCCGGACGAGTTTCTTCTCCGTACGGAACAGCACCTGACCGGACATCTCGGCCAGCTCCGCCGTCGACAGGTCGCCGACGCCCGCGAGTCCCGCCAGAACCTCCTGCGCGTACGCGGCGACCGGCGACGGCGCGTCCGCGGCCATCCCCATCCAGTCCGCCGTCCGGCCGCGCCGTTCCTCGGGCGTCGGATCCAGGAGCTGGAGCAGGGCGAGCGGGAAACGCAGGTCCCGCGCCCGGCCGCCGCGCAGCAGCCGCGCCACGCAGCCGTCCACCAGGGACGCGCGGTCGAGCACACCCTCCGCGGCGAGCCTCGCGAGCGCCGTCGGCCAGTGCGTGGGGGCCTCGGGGCCCACGGACCAGGTGAGCCGGTCCGGGGTCTCGACCATGTCGAGGATGCGGGGCACCAGCAGCGGCGTGTGGGGGTCGGCGCGGAGCTCCTCCAGGAGCCGTCGCCCGGTCACCGCGCCCGTCCAGCCGATGACATAGCCGTCCGTCGTCGGCACGGCACAGCCCGAGCGCGTCACCAGCTCGCGCACCAGCCGGTACTCGCCCTC
This sequence comes from Streptomyces sp. NPDC012508, assembly GCF_042902595.1. Lineage (NCBI taxonomy): Bacteria > Bacillati > Actinomycetota > Actinomycetes > Kitasatosporales > Streptomycetaceae > Streptomyces > Streptomyces sp. NPDC012508. Next base: position 352,079 of record NZ_JBIBEO010000010.1, on the reverse strand, counting down.
CGCCACGGCCGGCCGCTCGGCCAGCCGCTGCGCGACATCGCCCAGCCAGGCCGGGTCGCGGTCGGCGAGCACGTCCAGGACGAAGTGGCTCGTACCCCGGGCCCAGTTGTTGAGGTCCCGGCCCCCGATCCAGGCGGCGGCCGCCGCCGCGCCCGTGTGGCACCCCGCCCCGGCGACCCGGAGCGCCTTCTGGACCGCAACCTGCTCGTTCCACCGGCTCCAGCTCCAGCCGCGGACCTCGGTCCGCAGGGCCTTGAGCTCCGCGAGGGCCGTCTTCCGGTCGCCGGGCCCCAGCTCCTTCAGCAGCCCGGGAACGTCCTGGACCCGCCCCGCCCGTACAGCGGTCAGCAGCTTGTCCACCGCCCGTCCGTCCCGAGCCGCGGTCAGCCGCGCCTTCAGCGCGGTTCGGTCGAATCCGTCGCTCATCGCGCACCGCCGAAGGACTCGGCTCCGGCCGCAGCCGGAGCGGCTGCCCCGGGCATGGCATCGTCCACGGCACCCGTCGCCGCCCCGGCCACCGCGCTTCGCCGGGCCATTCGCACCGCGAGCGCGTGCTTGCACGGGCCTCGGCGGCCTCGGTAGTCCGCCCACCACTGACAGGTGCAGGTCAGCGTCCTGTCCGACTCCCGCACCTGGTAGCGCCGTTCACCCGACGCGACCGTCGCCAGGGCGCCGTCGAGGACGACCGCCCCCTCCGTCACGAGGGCGCGGGCCGCCACGAGCCGGGGGTTGTGCCGCTCGGCGCGGTCCGCGTCGTACGGCAGCTCCCGGTGGAAGTAGGCGGCGTCGGCCACGTCGTACCCCACGCGCCCGGCCGTCCCCAGCCGGGTCAGCGCGGCCCGCACGCGGTCCACGGGGAGGCCCGACCGGTCACCCAGCTCGGCCAGGTCGATCTTCGGCTCCCAGGAGAGCAGCACCGAGATCAGCTCGGCGTCCTGCGCGGCCTCCTCCGTCGCCAGCGCCTCCAGGACCCCGCCCTCGCCGGAGAAGCCCCGCGCGGCGTCGGGCGAGAGGGTGAGCGTCAGGCGCATCCCGGGCAGTGTCACCTCCCAGGCGCTCGCCGTCGCGACACCGTCCGGAACCGGCCCGTACACCCGCAACGCCGTCGCGTGGCGCAGCACCCGCTCCAACGCCACCAGCCGATCGGGCCCCGGCAGACAGACCGCCCCCGCGACCGGCCGCGTCGTCGGCCGCAGCGTCCGGCCGGCCTGGACGACCCAGAGCGGCCCCCGCCGCCCCGCCCCCTGCGCACGCGGCAGCGAGCGCAGGAACCGGACCGCCTCCGCGCCCGTCAGCTCGGCCCGCAGATCGAAGCCCGCCGAGGCCACCTGCGCCTCCGCGAAACCACGCAGCCAGCGGTCCGGCAGCGGAACCTTCTTCTCCACGACCGCGCCCTCGAGCGTCGTCACCGCCAGCTCCTCCGGGCCGACCCGCAGATGCAGCGGATCGCTCCCCGTCATCCGCGACAGGGCCTCGCGCAGCGGGTTGTTGACATCCACATTGGTGGTGCCGTGCCCGGTCGTGGCGCCGTCGAGCCCTTCGCTCAGCACGTCGAGCCGGGCGTAGACCCCGCCGCAGCCGGAGAAGGACTCGAACCGCAGCCGGTCGCCGTTCCCTGTCACGACCGGGTCGAGCGACCCCGGCCGTATCCGCTGGTGGTAGCGGGCGGCCGCCACGTCCGCCACCGCCAGCAGACCCCGCGCGGCGATCTGCGGAGACGTCAGGAACCCGGCGAAGAAACGGGGGTGCGCCTCGGCGCCTGCCGGCGTGAGACCCCCGGAGGTCTCCAGGCCGAGAAGCTGTCCGTCCCCGGAGGAGCGCAGGGCGGACGGGCGTGAGTAGGCGAGCGCCTGTACGGATCGCGTCATGACGAAAACGCTAGGACCCACCACTGACAATCGGCCCCGAACGCCCTCCGGGGACAGGCGTCCTGGACCCGGGCCGCCCTACTGCCCCACGCGACCCGGCCGGAGCACCTTGCTGAACAGGACCGTCCCGCCTTCAGCCCGGAGCCGGACCGTCAACTCCCCGCTGCCTCCGTCGATGTCGACCTCCCCGAAGTACTGCGGGGACTCCATCGGCGACAGGTTCGCCCGCTCCGGCGCCCGTACGAAGACCCGCTCCGGCCCGAAGGTGGAGTCCAGCGCGTTGGCCGGGAAGCCGCCCGCGGCCAGCGGACCCGAGACGAACTCCCAGAACGGCGCGAAGTCCTGGAAGGCGGCGCGCTCCGGGGCGTAGTGCTGTGCGGAGGTGTAGTGCACGTCCGCGGTCAGCCACAGCGTGCCGGTGATCCGGCGGTGCTTGATGAACCGCAGCAGCTCCGCGATCTGCAGCTCCCGGCCGAGCGGCGCGCCCGGATCGCCCTGGGCGATCGCCTCGATGTTCGCCGAACCGTCGGGGACGACGAGGCCCAGCGGCATGTCGGCGGCGAGCACCTTCCACACCGCCCGGGAGCGGTTCAGCTCCCGCTTGAGCCAGGCGAGCTGCTCCGCGCCGAGGATGCCCGTCGTGTCGTCAGCCTGCCGGCCGGGGGAGTTGGCGTTGCGGTACGAGCGCATGTCCAGGACGAAGACGTCCAGCAGCGGGCCGTACCGCACCACCCGGTGCATCCGGCCCTTGGCGCCGCCACCGCGCGCGTGGAGCGTGGAGACCGGGAAGTACTCGGCGAACGCCCGTGAGGCGCGGGCCGCGAGCACGTCCACGTCCTTCTCGGTGTAGCGGGCGTCGTCCAGGATCTGGCCGGGATACCAGTTGTTGCGGACCTCGTGGTCGTCCCATTGCACGATCGACGGCACCTGCGCGTTGAAGGCGCGCACGTTGTGGTCGAGCAGGTTGTAGCGGAAGTTGCCGCGGTACTCGTCCAGGGTCTCGGCGACCTTCGCCTTCTCCGGCGTCGTGACGTTCCGCCAGATCCGGCCGTCGGGCAGCGTCACGCTCGGCTGGAGCGGGCCGTCGGCGTAGATGGTGTCGCCGCTGCACAGGAAGAAGTCCGGGTTCAGCCGGCGCATCTCCTCGTACGCCCGGAAGCCGCCGATGTCCGGGTTGATGCCCCAGCCCTGCCCGGCGATGTCGCCCGACCAGAGGAAACGCACCCCGTCGCGCCGCCGTGCCGGGGCCGTACGGAACGTGCCGACGACCGGTTCGCCGGTTCGGCGCGGGTCGTCCGGGTCCGCGAGGGTGACCCGGTAGTGGATCTGCTCGCCCGCGGGCAGCCCGCGCAGCGCCGTCGTCCCGGTGAAGTCGCTGCCCGTCCCCAGCAGGGGTCCGACATGGCGGTGCGTACGGCGGAACGACTCGCTCGACGACGTCTCCACGATCATCCGGGCGGGCCGGTCCGAACGGACCCAGACCAGCCCCGAGGAGGCGGTCACATCACCCGTCTGCACCCCCCAGGCGGCCCGCGGCCGTCCCGAGAGCGCCAGCGCCGGTGCGGCGGCCGCGGCGCCGCCGAGGGTGAGCGCCGCCGACGCGGCGAGCGAGCCGCGCAGCACGCTGCGGCGGGCGGGGGACGGGCCTTCGGGGACGGAGCTGGACATCGAAGCGCCTCCAAGTGCGGTACGGAGCGGGTGCGTTGTGCCGCCCCATGCCTAACGGCCAGGAGCGGCGCGGACACGAACCCGGGGTGAACACCCCGGAGTCACCCCCCGTTCGGGCCAGGTCCCCCCTCAGCCGGCCCTGACCCGGGGGCCGCGCCGCACGCCTCCGCCGCGAGGCGCACCCCACGCCCGATCTGGGACGGCGTCAGATGGGCGTAGCCGAGCACCAGCCGGACCGCGCCGTCCCTCGGCCGCGCCGTACCGAACTCCTCCAGGGGGCGCAGAGCCACCCCCGCTTCCGCCGCACGCGCCACGAAGCGCGCCGTGGGGCCGTAACGCCGCGGCACGCGCGCGATGATGTGCAGACCGGCCGCGATGCCACTCACCGAGGTGCCGGGGAAGGATTCCGTGAGCGCCGCCACCAGGACGTCCCGCCGCTCCCGGTAGGCCCGCTGGCAGCGGCGCAGCTGCCGGTCGTACGCCCCGCGCGTCACGAACTCGGCCAGCAGCGCCTGGTCCAGGGCCGGATTCCCGAGGTCCATCGTCCGCTTGCGCTCCACGACCTCGGCGAGCAGCTCCCGCGGTACGAGCATCCAGCCGAGCCGCAGCCCGGGGGCCAGGGACTTGCTCACCGACCCGGCGTAGACGACCCGCTCCGGATCGAGGCCCTGGAGCGCGCCGACCGGGGCCCGGTCGTAGCGGAAATCGCCGTCGTAGTCGTCCTCCAGGACGTACCCGTCCACCGTCCGCGCCCAGTCGAGCAGTGCGGCCCGGCGCGCCGCCGAGTACGCGATCCCGGTCGGGAACTGGTGGGAGGGGGTCGCCACCACCGCCCGTACCCCCGACGCCTTGAGCGGACCGGGCAGCAGCCCCTCCTCGTCCACGGGCAGCCACGTGGTGTCCAGGCCGGTGGAGGCGAACAGCCGTCCGTGCTCGGGGCTGCCGGGGTCCTCGATCCCGACGGTCCGCATGCCCCGTGCCCGCAGCACGAAGCCGAGCAGCGTCGACGCCTGGGCGACCCCCGAGCACACCACGAGGCGTTCCGGATCGGCCACCGCCCCGCGCCGCCGTGCGAGCAGCCCCGCGAGCGCCGTCCGCAGCTCCGGCAGCCCGCGCGGGTCCGGGTAGCCGAGCGTCCGGTGGGGCAGCGAGGACAGCACCGATCGCTGGGCCGACGCCCAGGCCGCGCGTGGGAAGAGCGCGAGGTCGGGCGTACCGGGGCGGAAGTCGACCTGTACGCCGGACGGGGGCGGCGCCGCGTCGCGTACCGCGCGGTCCGTGGCCGCCCGCACCGCCTCTCCGACCCAGGTGCCCGAACCGCGGTCGCTGCGCAGATACCCCTCGGCGGTCAGCTGCTCGTACGCCTCCGTCACCAGGCCGCGCGAGACCCCGAGGTCGGCGGCCAGTTCACGGCTGGACGGCAGCCGGGTCCCGGCCGTCAGCCGCCCCGTGCGAACGCCTTCCCGCAGTGCCTCCTGAAGCGCCCGGCCGCGCCGCCTGGCCGGTGCGGCGGCCGCCGGGAGCAGCAGCTCCCAGGCCGGTGTGGGTTGCATGCGCGGGCCCCTCCCTGGTCACTCCGCTCGGCACAGCGCGGTGGAGAGTACCTTCATCGCGGCCGTCGCCGCCTCGCCCGGCCCCTACTTCCCCTCAGGGTGACCCTGACGTGCGGAAAGGGCGAAGTGGTCCCTGAAACCGTGAGGAAAGTGGCCCTTAAACCGGACCGGCCTGCTTCCTAGCGTCGGAGGCATGAACGCGAACTCCCTGCGAGGCGCCCTCCTCGTGACCGTCGCCTATGCCCTCGTAGGCGCCTCCTTCACCGCCAACAGCCTTCTCGGCGACTATCCGTACGCGGGCGGCCAGGCCCTGCGCTACGGCGCCGCCTGTCTTCTCCTGCTACCCCTGCTCGGCCCCGGCGGGCTCGAGGCGCTGCGGGGGCTCGGGGTCCGCGGATGGACCCGGCTCGCCGTGCTCGCCGCCGTCGGCATGGTCGGCTTCAACCTGGCGATCCTCGCCGCTGAACGCACGGCCGAACCGGCCGTCCCCGGCGTCCTCGTCGGCTGCGCCCCGATCGTCGTGGCCGTGGTCGTCCCCCTCCTGGAGGGGCGCAGGCCCAGCCGGCCGGTCCTCTACGGCGCACTCCTGGTGGCCGCCGGGGCCTTCACCGTCCAGGGCTGGGGCCGCACCGACCTGGCGGGCCTCTCCTACTCCGTAGGAGCACTGGCGGGCGAGGTCGGGTTCACGGTCCTCGCCGTACCGGTGCTCCGTCCGCTGGGGCCGAAGCTCCTGACGGCCGTCGTCTGCGGGATCGCCGCCGTCGAGTCGGCGCTGCTCGGCCTCGCGGTGGACGGCGGCGCGTTCCTGCGGATGCCGACGGCCGTGGAGTCGGGCGCCCTGGTGTGGCAGGCCGTGCTGGCCACGGTCGTCGGGTTCGTCCTGTTCTACATGGGCGTCCAGCGGATCGGCATGGAGCGCGCCACCCTCTTCACCGGCGCGATCCCGGTCGCCGCGGCCGTGACCGCGGCGCTCGTGGCGACCGGCGGGTTCGGCCTGCCGCAGGCCGCGGGCGGCCTCCTCGTCGGCGCCGGAGCGGCCATCGGTACCGGGCTCTTCACCCGCCGTGAGCCGTCAGCGGCTGCCGTCCAGGATCACCCGGGCGACGAGAGCCGGGTCGTCGCTCATCGGAACGTGCCCGCAGCCGGGCAGCCGGACGAGCCGCGCCCCGGGCACGGTCTGCTTGGCACGGACGCCCTGACGGCGCAGCAGCAGCCGGTCGCGGGTGCCCCAGGCCACGGTCACGGGCACCGCGGTGATGTCGTCTCCGAACATCACCGTCCGGCCGGCCTCCAGGGTCTCTCGGAATCCGGTGGCCTCCCGCAGCGCGAGCGTCTCGGCGACCACCGCCTCGGGTGAACGGCGCCCCGGGCGTGCGTAGATGGTGCTCGTCAGCGCCGTCCGCCCGGCGGCGCTGCGCGACAGCCGCTCGATCAGAGGCACCGGCATCGTCAGCGCGGCCGCACGCATCGCGCGCAGCGTCCCGAAGGCGTAGCGCCGTTCGCTCTCCGACCAGAACCCGGCCGGGGAGAGCGCGGTGACCGACCGTACGAGCTTCTCCCGGCCGAGCTCCAGGGCGAGCAGACCGCCCAGGGAGTTGCCCGCCACGTGCGGCCGTTCGAGACCGAGAGCCTCGCAGAAGGCGCCCAGGACCGGAACGACCGTCGACAGGTCGTACGCGCAGCCGTCCGGCAGCGCGGGCGAGGTGCCGAAGCCCGGCAGGTCCACGGCCACGACGTCCCGCTCGGTGGCCAGGATGTCGAGCACCGGCTCCCACGCCTGCCAGTGGTGGCCGATGCCGTGCAGCAAGAGGAGCGGCTCACCGGCGCCCCTGCGTTCGTACGTCACGGAGACCGTGCCTGGACCCGCCGGGGTCTGGACCGTGAACGAGATCTGTGCGGACATACGTCTGCTCCTTGACTTAGACACCCTGTCAGCAAGAATTACCGCTCAGTAGATACGAGTTCAAGGGCGCGGACGGAACTGGACAGAGCGCGACGCGTCGGCTGGGATGGGGGAGTGGTGACCGACACGCTGACCGACGTCTTCCAGGAACACCGGCCGATGCTCGTCGGCGTGGCCTACCGCATGCTCGGCCGCGTCGCCGACGCCGAGGACGTGGTCCAGGAGGCCTGGCTGCGCTGGTCCTCCGCGGACCGGGACGACGTCCGCGAACCGCGCGCCTATCTCGTACGGATCACCACCCGGCTTGCCCTCGACCGGCTCCGCCAGGTCCAGGCGCGCCGCGAGTCCTACGTCGGGCCCTGGCTGCCCGAACCCGTCGTCACGGACTTCGGGCCGTCCGTCCCCGACACCGCCGAGCGCGCCATGCTCGCCGACTCCGTCTCCCTCGCGGTCCTCGTCGTCCTCGAATCCCTCTCGCCGCTGGAGCGCGCGGTCTTCGTGCTCCGCGAGGCGTTCGGCTTCCCGTACGGGGAGATCGCCACCGCGCTCGACCGCTCCGAGGCCGCCGTCCGCCAGCTCGCCGGCCGCGCCCGCCGTCATGTCGACGAGGGCAGGCCCCGCTACGACGTCGACCCGGCCGAACGCCGTGACCTCACCGAGCGTTTCCTCGCCGCGGCGGCAGGCGGCGACCTGGAACAGCTCCTCGCCCTCCTCGCGCCGGACGCGCGGCTCGTCGGCGACAGCGGCGGCAAGGCGAAGGCACCCCTCCGGGTCATCGACAGCGCGGACAAGGTCGGCCGCTTCCTCATCGCCGTCGCCCAGGGCGCCGAGGCGGCCTTCGAGTTCCGCTTCCTGGAGGTCAACGGCGCGCCCGGACTGCTGGCCCTCGCCGACGGCAAGCCCGACTCGGTCTTCCAGATCGAGGTGCGCGACGGGCGCGTCCAGTGCGTCTACATCGTGCGCAATCCCGAGAAGCTGCACGCCGTCGACCCCGGCTGACCTGCGCCGGTGCCGTGAGGCGCCCTACCGCCTGCCCCTGTGCCCCGCCTTCTCTCCGGAGGCGGGGCACTTTGCTGCGCATGGCACACAACGGTGCGAACGTCCTGTGAACGATCTACGTCAGAGGGCCGCAATCGAGGGCATCCGGGTCACGATTGGTCTTGACCAAGTAGGTGCGCCGCCTTATGGTCGCAGAGTTAGTGCAGGAACCTTTAATAAACAAGGGCGCGGAAAACCGCCGCGGGACACGGCGAATTGCGGAGGATCAGGGTGGGGACCACGCAGCTGGAATCGGCTCCGGAGCCGAAGTACTGGCACCTCAAGACCGTGATCGGCGAGGCACTCGACTCCGACTTCGCCGTCGGCGAGATCCTGCCCAACGAGCGTGATCTGGCCGCGCGTTTCGGCGTCGCCCGGGCCACGCTCCGCCAGGCACTGGAGCAGCTGGAGCTGGAGGGGCGCCTGCAGCGCCGCCGCGGTGTCGGTACGACCGTCGCGCCGCCGCGCATGGGCGTCGACGTCTCCACGACGCAGCACGTCTGGCCCGGTGTCGGCGAAGAGACCTGGCAGTCCGTGGACTCCGGCCGCGACACCGCCCCCGCGGCCGTCGCCCGGCTCCTGGACCTCGCCCCCGACGAGCAGGTGCACATCGTGCGCCGGCTGCGCGTCACGCACGGCCAGCCGGTCGCGGCCGAGCTCCTGTACGTGCCGTCCTCCTCGGTCCCCGACCTGACCGCGATCGACACCCCGGCCGGCCCCGCCCGCGCCCGTGGCGTCCTGCGCGAACTCCAGCGCCTCGCCCTGGACGGGCAGGACCGCGCCGTCGAGCTCGGCTCGGCCCGCGCCGACGACGCCAAGGAACTGGACCGCCTCCCGGGCGCCCCGGTCCTCGTCGTCACGACCCGCTACCTCTCCGAGGGCCGCACCGCCGCGGTCTCGGTGGCCACCTACCGCGCCGACACCTGCCGCCTGACCTTCGGCGACTCGGGCGACCTGGTGATGGCGTCCTGACGGGGACCCCGACGAAACCTTCGTAACCGGCCCGAGCCCGGGAGGGACCGCCACGGCGGCCCACCCGGGCTCACCGCTGTCACCGTCGTCACCGCTGTCACCGCCATCGCGCGCCCGCACGGTGGCCGGCCGTACCGCCCTCCGCCACCGGCACCCCCGCCCACCCCTCAGCGGCGGGCCGTCACCGTGCCCTCCACCGCGAAGAGCTGCTCCTCCACGTGGTCCAGGGCCAGCCGCAGCGCGCCCGTGCCCACCGCCGCCTCGCCCAGCATCGACAGGACCACGCGGGGCGGCCGCAGGCAGAACCGGGCCAGCTCGTCGCGGAGGGGCTGCAGGACACCGTCCAGGCCCGCGGCCCAGCCGCCGATCACGACCAGCTCCGGGTCCAGCGCGAGGACCAGCGCCGCCACGTCGTGGACCAGGCGCTGCGTGAAGCGCTCCACCGCCGCCTCCGCGCGGGCGTCGCCCCCGCGGGCCAGCGTGAAGACCTCGGCCACCGCCTGCTCGTCCAGCGGATGGAGCGGCTCGTCCGTGGTGGAGAGCAGGTGCTCGGGCGTGACACCCCGGCCCAGCAGATGCAGCGCGCCGATCTCGCCCGCCGCCCCGCCGTACCCCCGGTGCAGACGCCCGCCGATCAGCGAACCCGCACCCGGGCTCAGCCCGGCCAGGACGAAGACGATGTCGTCGGAGTCGGTCGCCGCACCCTTCCAGTGCTCCGCGACCGCCGCCGCGTTGGCGTCGTTCTCCACCAGCACAGGGCACTTGAACGAACGCCGCAGCCGCTCCCCGAGCGCCAGGCCCGTCCAGCCGGGCAGCGCCGTACCGAGCCGTACCGTGCCGTCCGCCTCGACGATCCCGGGCGTGCCGACGCCGACCGCCCGCAGGTTCGACCGCGCGACCCCGGCCCTGCGCAGCACGTCCGCCACGACCGTACGGACCCGCTCCAGGCGCTCGTCCTCCGGAGCCGTCTCCGAGACGTCACGGGACCCCGCGCCGATGATCCGGCCGTCCAGGCCCGAGAGCAGCGCGGCGACCCGGTGCGGGCCGATCTCGATGCCCAGCAGATGCCCGGCCTCCGCCCGGAAGCGGAACCTCCGGGCAGGTCGGCCCTGCCGCCTCGCCTCGCCCTCCTCGGGCGCCGACTCGACGACCAGACCTCCGACGATGAGCCCCTCGACGACGCCCTCGACGGTCGGCCGGGACAGCCCGGTGATCCGCGTCAGGTCCGTGAGCGTGAGCGCGTCGGCGCCCCGCAGAGCATGGAGTACCACCGCGGAATTGATCCGCCGCAGCAGCGACGGATCCCCGCCGGTCAGCCGCCCCACCGTGTGTCCTCCCAGCTCGTGCGCATGTCTGCCGGATGTTACTCAATGGACAGAGGTGCGGCGAGGTCCGCCCGTACCCCACTGTGGCGAACCGGGCTCCTGACGGAGCATCGGCTGTCAGAGCCTGCCGGTTTACTGAACACATGACGCTCGCCCAGCATCTCGCCGCCCTCGATCTGCTGCGCGCCCGCGCGTTCCCCGAAGAGGGCTACCACCTCACGGAGTTAGCCGTCGAGGAGCCGACCGAGGAGCAGGCGGAGGCGGAACGGGAAGCCCTCGCCCTGCTCCTGGAAACCCGCTGGGGTCCGCCCCGGCTCGTCAGCCTCCACTCCCTGGTCGCCCGAGCCGGAGCGGGAGAGGAGATACCGGAGCCCTGGGGGTTCATCTGCGCCTCCGTGCCCGACATCCAGCTCTGGCGGGTGGACGCCCACTGGGTCGTGCTCGGACTCACGCGCCGTGGCGCGGACGGCCACGGACTCCTCGCCTGCGTCACGGGTGTGGATCCGCCGTGACGTCGGGCCGCCGGTCCGGCACCCCCGCCGCCTCGCGCAGTCGCGCGAACTCCTCCGCCATCGCCCCCACCGTCCAGTGCGCGTTCAGCCCGCTCGGATTGGGCAGCACCCAGATCCGGGTCTCCCCGATCGTCCGCTCCTGCTCGCCGACGACAGCGCGCTTCTCGCCGAACGCCGTCCGGTACGCCGTGATGCCGACCACCGCCAGCAGGCGCGGACGCAGCCGCTCCACCCGCTCGGTCAGCAGCCGGCCGCCCTCCCGGAACTCCTCGGCGCTCAGCTCGTCGGCCCGCGCGGTCGCCCGCGCCACCACGTTCGTGATGCCGAGACCGTACGCGAGCAGCTCCTCCTGCTCCGACGGCTTCAGCAGACGGGGCGTGAACCCGGACCGGGCGAGCACGGGCCAGAATCGGTTGCCGGGGCGGGCGAAGTGGTGGCCCGTCGCCGCCGACATCAGACCCGGGTTGATCCCGCAGAAGAGGACCGAAAGGCCGCCCGCCACCACATCGGGGATGACGCGGTCGCGAGCGGCCTCCAGCTCCTGCGGGGTGAACCTCGTCAGAGGATCGACCCGGGGGTGTACGCGGCGGCCTCCGGGTGCTGCTTGACGATCTCCTCGATACGGGAGACGACGGCGGCGACCTGGTCGGCGGCGGCACCGGTGAACGACAGCTTGTCCGCCATCAGGGCGTCGAGCTGCGCGCGGTCCAGCGGGATCCGCTCGTCGGCGGCCAGCTTGTCGAGGAGCTCGTTGCGCTCGGCACCCTGCTCGCGCATGGCGAGGGCGGAGGCGACGGCGTTCTCCTTGATGGCCTCGTGGGCGAGCTCACGGCCGACACCGGCGCGGACGGCGCCCATGAGGACCTTGGTGGTCGCCAGGAACGGCAGGTACCGGTCGAGCTCGCGCGCGACGACCGCCGGGAACGCGCCGAACTCGTCGAGCACGGTCAGGAAGGTCTCGAGCAGGCCGTCCAGGGCGAAGAAGGCGTCCGGCAGGGCGACCCGGCGGACCACCGAGCACGACACGTCGCCCTCGTTCCACTGGTCGCCCGCCAGCTCACCGGTCATCGAGGCATAGCCGCGCAGGATGACCATGAGGCCGTTGACGCGCTCGCAGGAGCGGGTGTTCATCTTGTGCGGCATCGCGGACGAGCCGACCTGGCCGGGCTTGAAGCCCTCGGTCACCAGCTCGTGACCGGCCATCAGACGGATCGTCTTGGCGATGGAGGACGGCGCGGCGGCCAGCTGCACCAGGCCGGTGACGACGTCGTAGTCGAGCGAGCGCGGGTAGACCTGGCCGACGGAGGTGAACGCGTGCGCGAAGCCGAGGTGACCGGCGATGCGCTGCTCCAGGTCGGCGAGCTTGGCCGCGTCGCCGCCGAGGAGGTCCAGCATGTCCTGCGCGGTGCCGACCGGGCCCTTGATGCCCCGCAGCGGGTAGCGGGCGATCAGCTCCTCCAGGCGGCCGAAGGCGACGAGCAGCTCGTCGGCGGCCGTGGCGAAGCGCTTGCCGAGGGTGGTGGCCTGGGCGGCGACGTTGTGGGAGCGGCCGGCCATGACGAGCTCGGCGTACTCGCCGGACAGCTTGCCGAGCCGCGCGAGGACGGCGACCGTGCGGTCCCGCATCAGCTCCAGCGAGAGCCGGATCTGCAGCTGCTCGACGTTCTCGGTGAGGTCGCGCGACGTCATGCCCTTGTGGACGTGCTCGTGTCCGGCGAGGGCGTTGAACTCCTCGATCCGGGCCTTCACGTCGTGCCGGGTGACCTTCTCGCGCTCGGCGATGGAGCCGAGGTCGACCTGATCGAGCACGCGCTCGTAGTCGGCGAGGGCGGCGTCCGGAACCTCGATCCCGAGGTCCTTCTGAGCACGCAGCACGGCGAGCCACAGCTGACGCTCCAGCCTCACCTTCTGCTCGGGGGACCAGAGGACGGCGAGCTCCGCGGAGGCGTAGCGGCCGGCCAGGACGTTGGGGATACGGGGCTTCGCAGTCACAGCAGTCACGTGGACAGATTCTACTGGCGGTTTCTGCAGGCCAGCGCCACGGCCAGGTTTGTCTCTTGCTACGAGACGCCCGTCACGCGCGCGTGGGTCAGGCCGTCGGCGGCTCGTACGGGAGCAGGTCCGGCCGCTTCGCCGGGCGGCCGTCGCCCGAGGAGCGGCCGGTCAGGCGCCGTCCTATCCACGGGCCGAGGTGCTCCCTCGCGAACTGCGCGTCGGCGGCACGGCGGGTCACCCAGCGCGGGGGCAGGGCCGACGGCAGCGGCGTGCGCCAGTCGGCCTCGGGCGCGAGCCCGAGGGCCTGCCACACGGCCTCGGCCACCCGCCGGTGCCCCTCGCCGGTGAGGTGGAGCCGGTCGACGTCCCACAGGCGCGGGTCGCCGAGCGCGGGCGCCCCGTAGAGGTCGACCACCAGCGCGCCATGGCGGGCGGCGAGCTCGTCGACGTACCCGAAGAGCTCCTCCATGCGCGGCCGGAAACGCTCCATCACGGGTCCGTTGCGTCCTGGGCTGCGCATCAGGACCAGCTGCCCGCAGGAGGGCGCCAGCTTCTCGACGGCCTCGGTGAGCAGGCCCCGTACCCGGCCCATGTCGACCTTCGGCCGCAGGGTGTCGTTCAGGCCGCCGACCAGGGTCACGACGTCCGCCTTCATCTCGGCGGCCCGGTCCACCTGCTCCTCGACGATCTGGCCGATGAGCTTGCCCCGGACGGCGAGGTTGGCGTAGCGGAAGTCGGGGGTGCGGGCGGCGAGGCGTGCCGCGAGAAGGTCGGCCCACCCCCGGTAGGTACCGTCGGGCAGTCGGTCCGACATGCCCTCGGTGAAGCTGTCCCCGACCGCGACAAGACTGGTGTAGGTGGCATTCATCTCCATGGCGGAAGAGATCATACCGCGCGGTATGCGCGCGTTCCTCCGGAGCCGGGGAGGCCGGCCGCCGCCGACGACGCGACGGAGCCCCGGAGCGCTGGACGCGCCCCGGGGCTCCTGTTGCCTGTTCCCGCTGTCTACGGCTTCCCGCCGTCCTACGGCGCTGTCGGCCGACCGACCAGCTCCCGCAGCACGTCCTCCATCGTGACCAGGCCGGCCAGCTTGCCGTCCTCGTCCAGGACCGCCGCCAGATGCGTACGGCTGCGGCGCATCGCCGTCAGGACGTCGTCCATGGGCGTGGCCGCCCGGACCCGGGCGATCGGCCGCATCGCAGAGACCGGGAAGGGCAGATCCCTCGGCGTCACGTCCAGGGCGTCCTTCACATGGAGGTAGCCCAGGATCCCGCGGCCCGAGTCGACCACCGGGAAACGGGAGAAGCCCGACTCGGCGGAGAGGGCCTCCAGCTCCTCGGGCGTCGTCCCGACCGCCGCGTACACGACCTTCTCCACCGGCATGACGACATCCCGGACCGGCCGGCGCCCCAGCTCCAGGGCGTCGTGCAGCCGTTCCGCCGCGCGGTCGTCCAGCAGACCGGCGACACCCGCGTCGGTCACCATCCGCGCCAGCTCGTCGTCCGAGAACGTCGCCGAGACCTCGTCCTTCACCTCCACCCGCAACAGCTTCAGCAGCACGTTGGCGAAGGCGTTGATCGAGAAGATCACCGGACGCAGCGCACGCGCGAGCGCCACCAGCGGCGGCCCGAGCAGCAGCGCCGAGCGGGTCGGCTCGGCGAGCGCGATGTTCTTGGGGACCATCTCGCCCAGCAGCATGTGCAGGTACGTCGCCACGGAGAGCGCGATCACGAACGAGATCGGGTGCACCAGACCGTGCGGCACGCCGATCGCGTCGAAGACCGGTTCGAGCAGGTGCGCGATGGCCGGCTCGGCGACGATGCCGAGCACCAGCGTGCACAGCGTGATGCCGAGCTGCGCCGCGGCGAGCAGCGCCGAGACGTGCTCAAGGCCCCAGATGACGCTGCGCGCCCGCCGGTTGCCGGCCTCCGCCTCGGGCTCGATCTGACTGCGGCGTACGGAGATCAGGGCGAACTCCGCGCCGACGAAGAAGGCGTTGACGACCAGCGTCAGCGCGCCGATGAGCAACTGGATCGCGGTCATCGGCCCGCCTCCCGGGTCGTGCCGGACTCTTCGAGCGGGGGCATGTGCATCAGCACCCGCGCGGCCCGGCGTCCGGACGCGTCCACCACGTCCAGGCGCCAGCCGGCCAGCTCCACGCGGTCACCGACCGACGGGATCCGGCCCAGTTCGGCGGCGATGACACCGGCCAGCGTCTCGTACGGTCCGTCCGGTACGCGCAGGCCGATCGTCTCCAGCTGGTCGGTCCGCGCGGCGCCGTCGGCGGACCAGAGCTCGCGTCCGTCCGCGTCCACGCCCGCCCGCGCCAGGTCGGGGGTCTCGTGCGGATCGTGCTCGTCGCGCACCTCGCCGACGACCTCCTCGACGATGTCCTCCAGCGTCGCGACACCGGCCGTACCGCCGTACTCGTCGATGACGACGGCCATGGTCTGCTTGCCGGACAGCCGGTCGAGGAGCCGGTCCACGGTCAGCGTCTCCGGGACCAGCAGCGGCTGGCGCAGCATGTCCCCGATGCGCCGGCGGCGCCGCTCGTCGGCCGGTATCGCCAGGACGTCCTTGATGTGGGCGATGCCGACGACGGAGTCCAGGCTGCCGCGGTAGACCGGGAAGCGGGACAGGCCGGTCGCGCGGGTCGCGTTGGCGACGTCCTCGGCCGTGGCCTGTACGTCGAGGGCCGTGACCTGCACGCGCGGGGTCATCACGTTCTCCGCGGTCAGCTCGGCCAGGTTGAGGGTCCGTACGAACAGCTCCGCGGTGTCTGCCTCGAGGGCGCCCTGCTTGGCGGAGTGCCGGGCCAGGGCCACCAGCTCCTGCGGGGAGCGGGCGGAGACCAGCTCCTCGGTCGGCTCCATGCCGAGCCGGCGCAGGATCCGGTTGGCGGTGTTGTTGAGATGGCTGATCAGCGGCTTGAAGGCGGCGGTGAAGATCCGCATGGGGGTCGCCACCCGCTTCGCGATCGCCAGCGGCGAGGAGATGGCCCAGTTCTTCGGGACCAGCTCGCCGACGACCATCAGGACGACGGTCGACAGGGCGGTGCCGAGGACGAGGGCGATCGAGGAGGCGACCGAGGGGGAGAGGCCGAGGGCCTCGACCGGGCCGCGGATCAGCTTGGCGATCGACGGCTCGGCGAGCATGCCGACGATCAGGTTGGTGACGGTGATGCCGAGCTGAGCGCCGGAGAGCTGGAAGGTGAGCGACTTGACGGCCTTGAGGGCGCTCGACGCACCCCGCTCCCCCCGCTCGACGGCCTTCTCGAGCTCGGAGCGTTCGACCGTGGTCAGCGAGAACTCGGCCGCCACGAAGGCGCCGCACGCCAGCGAGAGCAGCAGAGCCACCACGAGCAGAAGCACTTCGATCATCGGTTCACCTCCGTTCCATGATCAGTCACGGACAGAGGTATCGCTCGCTTGGTACTGGGAGGCTCGCCCATGGGCGGACGCTCACACCTTTCGATCGTGCGGGGGTTGGAAGTACCCATGGTAAAGGACGGGCAAAGCCGTTCTCAGCCACGGGGGGCGCTCGGGAGCGGCTTCACCCAGCGGGTCCACTGCTGCTGGGGGTCGTACGCCGCCGCCCGCCAGGCGTGCTGTCCGAGCTCGTTGTGGTCGAGCACCATCGCGTCGGCGCGTCGGCCACCCAGCCGTACGAAACGTTCCTCCGCGGCCGCGAGCAGCGCGCCGCCCACCCCCCGGCGGCGATGGTCCGGGTGCACGGCGAGCCGGTAGAGGTGACAGCGCCACCCGTCGAAGCCGGCGATCACCGTGCCGGCGAGCTCGCCGTCGCGCTCGGCGAGGAGCAGGGCCTCGGGGTCGCGGGCGACGAGCCGCTCGATCCCGTCACGGTCGTCGCTGATGCTGGTGCCCTCGGCGGCGATCCTCCAGAAGGCGAGGACGGCGTCGAGGTCGGCCGGCACGGCGGCCCGGATGCGCGGTTCGGTCATGATCCGCATCCCACCACCGGCTCCGGCCGTCCGTCGAGCGTGTTTCGCGATGTGGGCGGAGAGCAGTCCAGGCCTGCCCGGACGGGCAGGCCTGGACTTCACGGTGGGGTCTCCTCAGGGCCGGGGCCCCGCGATCACGGGGCCCGGGTTCCTGATCAGACGAGGTCGAAGCGGTCCAGCTCCATGACCTTGTTCCACGCCGCGACGAAGTCGTTCACGAACTTCGCCTTGGCGTCGGCGCTCGCGTAGACCTCGGCGAGCGCGCGCAGCTCGGAGTTCGAGCCGAAGACGAGGTCGGCACGGGTGCCGGTCCACTTGACCTCGCCGGTGGCGAGGTCGCGGCCCTCGAACTCGTCCTGCGCCGAGGACGTCGACTTCCACGCCGTGCCCAGGTCGAGCAGGTTGACGAAGAAGTCGTTGGACAGCGTGCCCGGCTTGTCGGTGAGGACGCCGTGCTTGGACTGGCCGTGGTTGGCGCCCAGGACGCGCAGACCACCGACGAGGACCGTCATCTCGGGCGCGCTGAGGGTCAGCAGGTTCGCCTTGTCGACCAGCAGGTACTCGGCCGGCAGGCGGTTGCCCTTGCCGACGTAGTTGCGGAAGCCGTCGGCGGCAGGCTCGAGCGCGGCGAACGACTCGACGTCCGTCTGCTCCTGCGCGGCGTCGACACGGCCCGGCGTGAACGGCACCTCGACGTCGAAGCCGCCGTCCTTGGCCGCCTTCTCGACCGCCGCGGAGCCCGCGAGCACGATCAGGTCGGCCAGCGAGACCTGCTTGCCGCCCGCGGAGTTGAAGGACGCCTGGATGCCCTCGAGCGTACGCAGCACCTGCGCCAGCTCGTCCGGGTTGTTGACCTCCCAGTTGCGCTGCGGCTCGAGGCGGATACGGGCGCCGTTGGCGCCGCCCCGCTTGTCGCTGCCGCGGAAGGAGGAGGCGGCGGCCCAGGCCGTGGAGACCAGCTGGGTGACCGTGAGCTCCGAGCCGAGGACCTGCTCCTTGAGGGAGGCGATGTCCGCCGCGTCGATCAGCTCGCCCTCGCGCGCCGGCAGCGGGTCCTGCCACAGCAGCGTCTCGGACGGGACCTCGGGGCCGAGGTAGCGCACGACCGGACCCAGGTCACGGTGGGTCAGCTTGAACCAGGCACGGGCGAAGGCGTCCGTGAACTCCTGCGGGTTCTCGTAGAAGCGCCGCGAGATCTGCTCGTAGACCGGGTCGAAGCGGAGCGACAGGTCGGTGGTGAGCATCGTCGGGAGGTGCTTCTTCGACGCGTCGTGCGCGTCGGGGATGATCGCCTCGGCGTTCTTCGCCACCCACTGGTGCGCACCGGCCGGGCTCTTCGTGAGCTCGTACTCGTACTCGAAGAGGTGCTTGAAGAAGTCGTGGCCCCACTGCGCGGGCGTGGTGGTCCAGGTGACTTCGAGGCCACTGGTGATCGCGTCGGCGCCCTTGCCGGTGCCGTGCGTGTTCGCCCAGCCGAGGCCCTGGGCCTCCAGCGGCGCGGCCTCGGGGTCGACGCCGACGCTGTCCGCCGGGCCGGCGCCGTGGGCCTTGCCGAAGGTGTGGCCACCGGCGATGAGGGCGACGGTCTCCTCGTCGTTCATCGCCATGCGGCGGAACGTCTCGCGGATGTCGCGGGCCGCGGCGATCGGGTCCGGGTTGCCGTTGGGGCCCTCGGGGTTGACGTAGATGAGGCCCATCTGGACCGCGCCGAGCGGGCTCTCCAGCTCGCGGTCACCGGTGTAGCGCTCGTCGCCGAGCCAGGTGGTCTCGGGGCCCCAGTACACGTCCTCGTCGGGCTCCCACACGTCGGCGCGGCCGCCGGCGAAGCCGAAGGTCTCGAAGCCCATCGTCTCCAGGGCGACGTTGCCGGTGAGGATCATGAGGTCGGCCCAGGAGATGGACTGGCCGTACTTCTGCTTGACCGGCCACAGCAGACGGCGGGCCTTGTCGAGGTTGCCGTTGTCCGGCCAGCTGTTGAGCGGCGCGAAGCGCTGCTGACCGGTGCCGCCGCCACCGCGGCCGTCGCTGATGCGGTACGTACCGGCGCTGTGCCAGGCCATACGGACCATGAGCGGGCCGTAGTGGCCGAAGTCGGCGGGCCACCAGTCCTGGGAGGTGGTCAGGACCTCCGCGATGTCCTGCTTCACGGCCGCCAGGTCGAGCGCCTTGAAGGCCTCGGCGTAGTCGAACTCCTCACCGAGCGGGTTCGCCACGGCGGGGTTCTTGGCGAGGATCTTCAGATTGAGCCGCTCCGGCCACCACTGGCGGTTTCCGCCGCCCTGGGTGGGGTGCGCGGCGCGCGCGGTGTGCGCGACCGGGCAGCCACCCGCGCCCTCCGCTTTCGCGTCGGTGACGAGTGCATCGTGGTTCTCGGACATGGGAATCCTTCCGGACGGGGCGGATCGCGGTGCTCAGCCGGGGCGGCCCGGGGGAAGGCGGTCGTGTCGCCCGTCCGGAGCCATGTTGTCCCTTGGCTATTGCCGGAATCGATCCTATGATAGACAGAGTCCAAGTCAAGAAGCGCGCCAATCCTCTATCGCATCGGGAGTCTCCGTCCTGGGTGAACGTCGCGTGTCCCGCCGAGGTCCGACCCGACGTCGGAACCGATGACCGAGCGAAGTCCGAGCTGAATGGGTGAACCGAATGAGCGACCTGCTGGAGCGACTGCGAGGACGCGGCTGGCGTATGACCTCCCAGCGGCGTGTCGTCGCCGAGGTCCTCGACGGTGACCATGTGCACCTCACGGCCGACGAGGTGCACGTCCGCGCGGCGGAACGGCTGCCCGAGATCTCCCGGGCGACGGTCTACAACACGCTCGGCGAGCTGGTCTCCCTCGGTGAGGTCGCCGAGGTCTCCACCGACGGCCGGGCCAAGCGCTACGACCCGAACGCGCACCACCCCCACCATCACCTGGTGTGCTCGCGCTGCGGCACCATCCGCGACGTCCACCCGATCGGGGACCCGCTGGCCGACCTTCCGGTGGGAGAGCGGTTCGGCTTCGCGGTGTCCGAGGCCGAGGTCACCTACCGGGGGCTCTGCCCGTCCTGCGCCTAGGCGGGGTGCTCGGGTCGTGCCCCGGCGGCTCCCCTTGTCGGTGCTAGCGCAGCGGCGCTAGCGTGGGGGTGTGGCCAAGACTCAGCTGAACGTACGCGTGGACGAGAACACCGCCGACACCGCCCGCAGGCGGGCGCAGCAGCGCGGCATGAGCGTCAACCGCTACATCGAGGAACTCGTCCAGCAGGACGCGGGGGAGTCCGGGCGCGCCTTCGTCGAGGCCGCGGCCGACTTCATGAAGCAGTACGAGGCCGTGTTCGCCGAGGAGTTCGGCACGGAGCGCGACCGCACCGCATGAGCCTCACGGTCGACCTCTCCTGGCTGCTCATGGTGGCCGAACACCAGACGCCCGGCGACCCCCAGGTCACCGACTGGGGTGCGCTCGTCGCCGCCGTCGGCCGGCACGACGCCGAGATCTTCGGCGTGCCCGTGTACAGCGACCCCCACGCCCGCGCCGCTGCCCTGCTCCAACTTCTGCTGCATGTACCGGCATTGGAGCACTCCAACGCCATGTTCGCCTCCGCCGTCGCCTACGGCTACCTGGTCGCCAGTGGCCTGAAGGTCGTCACCTCGCCCGAACAGGTGCGAGATCTGGCCCGCCTGGTGAAGAAGGGCGAGGCCGACGTACGGGTCATCGCGGACGAGCTGCGCCAGTGGAGCCGCTGAGCCGACGGCTCCTCACATCTTGCGGGCCGCGCCCAACACGCAGTACGAGGAGGGGAGTCGGGGACCGCTCTCCGGTACCTCGAAGTTTCGGTACGTGACGGGCTCGAAGCCCGCCGCCTCGATCGCCGCCAGCGGGTCACGGGCCGTGTGACAGCCGCCGAACAGCCGCGGCCACACCGTGCGGTCCAGGGCGCGCTGGGCCCGGGCCATCCCGGGGGACGGCGCCAACCCGTGCTCGAAGAAGCGGAGTTCGCCACCCGGACGCAGGACGCGGTGCAGCTCGGCGAGTGCCCTGTGGACATCCCGTACGGTGCACAGCACCAGTGAGGCGACCGCCGCGTCGAAGGCCTCGCTCTTCACCGGCAGCGCCTCCGCCGCCCCCGGGACGACGTCCACCGGCACGTCGGCGCGCAGGGCGGCCTCCGCCGCCAACTGCCGCAGATGGCGCTCCGGTTCGATGGCCACGACCTCGGACACGGCGCCGGGGTAGTGCGTGAAGTTCAGCCCGTTCCCGGCGCCGATCTCGATCACCCGGCCGGAAAGGCCCGTCAGCAGCTCCGTACGCAGGGCGCCGATGCCGCCCTTCGTGTCGGCGGAGACGCTGAACCGCGCGTAGAAGCGCGCGAAAAGGGGATGGTGGACGGCATCCCGGGGGACCCGGGTGGAACGCGAGGACATCGCGGACCTCCTCCTCCGACGCTCGACGTCGCAGACGCGGACGGACGGAAGGATTCTGCCCCCGTACCGCCCATCTCAGCCCGACACGAAGCAGAACTCGTTGCCCTCCGGGTCACGCATCACCTGAAAGGACCCTTGCGGGTCCGTGACGATACCGCCGACCCGTGCAGCGCCGAGGGCGGTCGCCTCGTCGGCCGCCGCGTCGAGCTCGGGCGCCGTCAGGTCCAGATGCAGCCGGTTCTTCACGACCTTGCCCTCGGGGACCTGCTGGAAGGCGATCCGTACGAACCCGGGCGGATCGACGTACGACCAGTCGGGGCTCCGGTCGACCGGAGCCCCGCCGAGGATCGCGGCCCAGAACCGTACGAGACCCGCGGGATCGGCGCAGTCGACAACGATCTCCGAAACGTATGCGCGCATGGATCCAGCCTACGGAGGTCAGAGCGTGTCGGCGTCCCAGGACCCGCCGAGCGCCGGGGCCAGCCATGTGCTCGCCCGCGCCCGGAAGTCCGCCGGGTCCAGCGCGCCCGCGCCCTCCGGTACGGCCCCGAGGAGCGGCGCACCGGCCATCTCCGGAAGCTCGGCCACGTTGCAGCGCGAGGCGAGGTCCGGGACGGCGGGCCAGCTGCCGATCACCACGCCCAGCTGCTCGATGCCGCGGGCCGCGAGCGCCTCCGCGGTCAGCTGGGTGCTGTTGAGCGTGCCGAGCCCGGCGGGCGTCACGACGAGCACCGGGGCGCCGAGGAGCCGGGCCGCGTCGGCCAGCGTTCCGCCGTCGTCGTCGAAGCGGACGAGGAGGCCGCCCGCGCCCTCGACCAGCACCAGATCGTGCTCGGCGGCCAGCTTCGCGGCCGCCTCGGCGACCGCCCGTGGCCCGACCGGCGCCATCCCGGCCCGCCGGGCCGCCGTGGCGGGCGCCAACGGCTCGGGGAAGCGGCCCAGTTCCTCGGAGACCGCCGCTCCGGAGAGCCGTACGACCTCGTCCGCGTCCCCCCGCTCGCCGGGCGCGAGCCCGGTCTGCGCGGGCTTGAGGACGGCGACCGACCGCCCCTGAGCGACGGCCACGGCGGCCACGGCGGCGGTCACGATCGTCTTCCCGATCTCCGTCCCCGTACCGCTGACGACGATGACGGTCATGGTGTCTCGAGTCCTCTCTATGCCCCCCGCGCCCACGAGGCCGCAGGGTGATCCGCTGCACCGACCCGCACCCGGAGCCCCGAAGGGAGCCCGGACGCGACCGGCCGTCTGGTGAACCGGCCCGCAGCCCGCCCCGAGGGGCGGACAGGGGCCGGCGTGTTCGTGGGCCGGCCGTACCGGCCCATAGGGGGCGTGGACGGCAACAGCCGTCCGATGTGCCGCGGCGGGCATGCGCCCGGGAAGGCACGGCACCGACCGCCGGCCGGTGTGCCGGGCCGCAGCCCGCCCCGAGGGGGACACGGGCCGGCCGGGTCGGTAGGCCTGCCCGTTTCAGCCCCCGAGGGGGTCCGGACACCACGGTCGGGCGCCCGGCGCCGCGAAGACGCCGGCCCCGGTGTCAGCCCGCCGTCGCTGCCGCGCGGGCCGCGGCGCAGATGCGGGCCAGGTCGTCGTCGCCCGTGACGAACGGCGGCATCGTGTAGATCAGGTCGCGGAACGGGCGCAGCCAGACGCCCGCGCGGACCGCCGCCTCCGTCGCCGCGGCCATGTCGACGTCGTGGTCCAGCTGGACCACGCCGATCGCGCCGAGCACCCGTACCTCCCGGACACCCGGCAGCGCGGCCGCGTCCGCGAGGCCCTCGCGCAGCCCCGTCTCGATCCGCTTGACCTCCAGCGCCCAGTCCTGGGACATCAGCAGGTCGATCGACGCGCAGGCCACCGCCGACGCCAGCGGATTGCCCATGAACGTCGGCCCGTGCGCGAGCACCGGAACCTCGCCGCGCGAGATCCCCTCGGCGATCCGCGTCGTGCAGAGCGTCGCCGCCATCGACAGATAGCCGCCGGTCAGCGCCTTGCCCAGGCACATCACATCGGGCGAGATCCCCGCGTGGTCGGCACCGAACAGCGTGCCCGTGCGGCCGAACCCGGTCGCGATCTCGTCGAAGATCAGGAGCACGCCGTGCTCGTCGCACGCCTCGCGCAGCACGCGCAGGTACTCGGGCGAGTGGAACCTCATCCCGCCCGCGTTCTGCACCACCGGCTCCACGATCACCGCGGCGACCTCGTCCGCGTGCAGCGCGATCTGCTCCCGCAGCATGTCGGCGTACGACTCCTCGTACGCGACCGGCGGCGCGTCCACGAAGACCTGGCGCTGGAGCACGCCCGACCACAGGTGGTGCATCCCGCCCTCGGGGTCGCACAGCGACATCGGCTGCCAGGTGTCCCCGTGGTAGCCGCCCCGCCACGTCATCAGCAGCTGCTTGCCGGGCTTCCCCACCGACCGCCAGTACTGCAGACACATCTTCGCCGCGACCTCGACGGAGACCGAGCCGGAGTCGCTGAGGAAGACGTGCTGGAGCGGCTCGGGGGTGATCTCCACCAGGCGCGTGGCGAGCCGGACGGCCGGCTCGTGGGTGAGCCCGCCGAACATGACATGGCTCATCCGGTCCAGCTGACCGTGCGCCGCCTCGTTGAGCACGGGGTGGTTGTAGCCGTGGATCGCGGACCACCACGAGGACATGCCGTCGATCAACTCGCCCTGTCCGTGGACGGGTTCGGCGAGCTGCAGCCGTACCCCGGACGCGGACGCGACGACCATCGGGTCCGTACGGCCCGGCATGGGGCCGTACGGATGCCAGACGTGCGCCCGGTCCAGGGCCAGCAGTTCGTCGTTACGCATTCGGCGCGAGCTCCGTCCCGGCGCCGCGCCGGCGTACCGCGACCAGGTCCGTACGCGCTCCCGGCACTCCCTCGGCGGCGGTCCCGGACTCCGGTTCCGCCTCCGGGGCCGTCTCCGCGGCCGGAGCGTGGCCGCCGCACGGCCCGCAGCCGCCGCCCGCCTCGGCGTGCGAGCCACAACCGCCGCCGGCCTCGGCGTGCGAGCCGCAGCCCCCGCCCGCGGACGCCGTGGAGCCGCACCGGCCGGCCGCACCGGCAGCGGCCTCCGCGAGCGCGTCCGCGCGGTGCTTGGGCAGCGTCGTCGTGCCGGCGCCCTCCACCTCGAAGCCCGCGTCCGCGATCATGTCCAGGTCCGCCTTGCCGGCCTGGCCCTCGCTGGTCAGGTAGTCGCCGAGGAAGATCGAGTTCGCGATGTTCAGCGCGAGCGGCTGCATCGAGCGCAGGTGCACCTCACGCCCGCCCGCGATCCGGACCTCGACGTCCGGGCAGACGAACCGCACCATCGCGAGGATCCGCAGACAGCGCTGCGGGGTGAGGTTCCATTCCTTCGCGAGCGGGGTGCCCTCGAACGGGATCAGGAAGTTCACCGGCACCGAGTCCGAGTCCAGCTCGCGCAGCGCGTAGACGACGTCGACCAGGTCCTCGTCGCTCTCGCCCATGCCCGCGATCAGTCCGGAGCACGCCGACAGACCGGCGGCGTGCGCCTTCTGCACGGTGTCCACCCGGTCCTGGTACGTATGGGTGGTGGTGATCTCCCCGTACGTCCCCTCGGACGTGTTCAGGTTGTGGTTGTACGCGTCGGCGCCCGCCGCGCGCAGCCGCTCCGCCTGGCCGTCGGAGAGGAGGCCGAGGCACGCGCAGACCTCGACGCCCTCGTTCTGCTCCTTGATCGCCTCGATGGTCTTGCCGACGCGGTCCACGTCCCGGTCCGTCGGCCCCCGGCCGCTCGCCACCAGGCAGACGCGCTTCGCCCCGCCGGCGACACCGGCGGCGGCCGCCTGCGACGCCTCGTCCGGCTTCAGCCAGCTGTACTTGAGGATCCCGGCCGTCGAGCCGAGCCGCTGGGAACAGTACGAGCAGTCCTCGGGACACAGCCCCGATTTCAGATTGACCAGATAGTTCAGCTTCACGCGCCGCCCGAACCACTGACGGCGCACCTTGCCGGCCGCGGCCACCACATCGAGCAGTTCGTCGTCGGAGGTCGCCAGCACGGCGAGCGCTTCTTCACGGCTCGGCAGCTCGCGCCGCAGCCCCTTGTCCACCAGCGTGTTCAGCAGGTCCATAAGGGCTGATCCTCGCCTACGGCACACCTCGCGGCCAAGGAGGATCTGAACAAACGAGCCGGTTTGAGGTGTGTGCATGGCCACACCCTGTCCCCGGGCACGGAGGGTTAGGGTCTGTGCGCTGCCTACAAAAGGATCTGCCCCATGCACCGGGACGAGGACACCCGCCGGACCCCGTTCGACTGGACCGACGCGGAGGCGCGCCGCCGCGCGGAGGCGGGGCTCGTCCGTACGCTCCGGCCACGGGCGGCCGAGTCGGATCTGCTGGACCTGGCGAGCAACGACTACCTCGGACTGACCCGCCTCCCGGAGGTCACGGAGGCGGCGGCCGAGGCGGCCCGCCGCTGGGGCGCCGGTTCCACCGGTTCGCGGCTCGTCACCGGCACCACCCGGCTGCACACCCGGCTTGAGCGGGAACTCGCCGACTTCTGCGGCTTCGAGGCGGCCCTCGTCTTCTCTTCCGGCTACACCGCCAACCTCGCCGCCCTCACCGCGCTGAGCGGCCGTGACGCGCTGATCGTCTCCGATGCGGGCAACCACGCCTCGATCGTCGACGGCTGCCGGCTCTCTCGCGCCGAGACGGCCGTGGTCCCGCACGCCGACCCGGAGGCGGTACGCAAGACCCTCCAGGCCCACCCCGACCGACGGGCCCTCGTGGTCTCCGACTCCGTCTTCTCCGTGGACGGCGACCAGGCCCCGCTGGCCGAGCTGGCCGCGGCCTGCCGCGCCCACGGTGCCGGGCTCGTCGTGGACGATGCCCATGGTCTGGGCGTGCTCGGGGACGGCGGGCGGGGCGGCCTGCACGCCGCCGGCCTCGCGGGCGACCCGGACGTGGTCGCCACCGTCACCCTCTCCAAGTCGCTCGGCAGCCAGGGCGGAGCGGTCCTCGGTCCTGCCCGGGTGATCGAGCACCTGGTCAACGCGGCCCGTACGTTCATCTTCGACACCGGCCTCGCCCCGGCCGCCGCGGGTGCCGCCCTGGCGAGCCTGCGGCTGATCGAGGGCGACCCCGGCCTCGCCGAACGCGCGCGGACCGTCGCCACCACGCTGCACCGGATGCTCACCGCGGCCGGCCTGACCGCCGTACGCCCGGAGGCGGCCGTCGTCTCCGTCCGCGCGCCCTCGCCGGAGGCGGCGCTGCGGTGGGCGGCGGACTGCCGTGACCAGGGGCTCGTCGTGGGTTGCTTCCGGCCGCCGTCCGTACCGGACGGCGTCTCCCGGCTGCGGCTCACCGCCCGCGCGGATCTGACGGACACACAGATCGAGCAGGCCGTCGCGACGATCGTGCGGACAGCACCTCCGGCCCACTGAGCGCAGCCCAAATACGGTATCTCGTACCAGAGTTCACCGCTTCGAGCGACAAATATGCACATATCTTGGTGGATCGCCATACAGGGCGGCACGATCGGTGGCACTCTGACGCGTAGCGCAATCCGGGCCGGGCCCGGTGGGAAAGGGACAGCGTCGCCATGGCAGACCACCAGGAAGCAACCGTCACTCTGCCGAGCGATCCCGCCTCGGTGTCCGCCGCCCGAAGATATGTCGCCGACGTCCTGACCGGCTGGGGGCTCGCGGAGGCCGACGACACCGCCGACACCGTCCGGCTCATCGTCTCCGAACTGGCCACCAACGCCGTCCAGCACACCTTCGGGCAGTCGCCCACCTTCACCGTCGACATCCGCCTGGAGCGCGAGGAGCAGCTCCACATCGGCGTCACCGACAGCCACCCCCGCTGGCCCAAGAGGCTCCCGGCGGCTGTACAGCAGGACAACGGCCGGGGGATGGTCATCATCCGTTTCCTGACGGCCGAGGCCGGCGGGCGGCTCTCCGTCACGCCGACCCGCGAGGGCGGCAAGACGGTCTGGATCAACCTCCCCTGGACCGCCGCCCCGCACCAGGCGCTCGCCGCTCAGCCCGCCGGCTCCTAGCCGGTACCGACGTGCCACGCAGCCGGGACGCGGGGTGTGTAGTCCGGACGAGTGATGACGCTCGGCCGGGGCGGGTGGGGGAGCGGGCGGCAGGGGTGCCGCCCTCGGGGTGAAGCAGCTGGTATCTCCCGTGCGCTGAGGGCGAGGGGTGCGGCGGCGCCACCGCACCCACCCGCCGCGTCAGCTCACATCACAACACGGCGCGTCCGATTCGGCGCGGCGTCAGCGGACCCGGCCGTAATACACCTTGGACGACCAGATCTTGTCGAGCTTCACCCAGGAGCCGGTCTTGGGCGAGTGCCAGATCTTGCCGCTACCCGCATAGATCCCCACGTGGTAGACCCTTCCACCCGAGTGGAAGAAGACCAGGTCCCCCTTCTGCCGGCTTGAGGCCGAGATGTGCCGGGTCTTGTTGTACTGCTGCTGCGCGGTACGGGGCAGCGACTTGCCCGCCTTCTTGTACGAGTAGAGCGTGAGCCCCGAGCAGTCGAACCTGGTCGGCCCGGACGCACCGTACTTGTAGGGCGATCCCTTCTTCGAGGCGGCGACGTTGAGCGCCTTGCCGGCGTGCGACGTCGCGGCCTGGGCCTCCGGTGCGGCGCCTGGCGCCAGCATCGTGCCGCCGAGGGCGGCGAGGGTGAGAGCCGAGACGGCTCCGGCCCGGGACAGCATGGACGGGACATGAATCTGCGCACTCATGCGCAACCCTTCGTCAGCCGCCTGTGAAGGATGACCTGTCGGGTTCGGGCTGGCGAAGTTGCCCGGCCGCGGCTGCGGCTTCACCCCGAGGAACGGCCCGGATGGGCGGCCGTCCCGTACTGCTCGGGTCCTCCACTCCTGCCGATCCACTCCTGTCGACCAGACATCCGGGACAGCGGCAGGACTCGGCGTCCGCCCGGACCGCCCCGCCGCGGTGGCGGGGGCTTGTCGTCGTGAGGGATCTTGACCCACAACCAGGGCGAAATCCGAGTCGAAACGGCGTTATGTGAGGCTCCTCACGACTGATCCATTCGAGTGGACAGGCAGGTTTCGTGATCTTCGGAGGTTTGGCCGACGAGTCCCGGACCAGGGGTGGAACGCCCGATTCCGCCAGATGCGTACACCTGTTGCGCAACTCACCCCGCACATATGTCGATTCGTCGACTACGCCGAACGAGGGAGCGATTCTGCGGCTCCGCTGCTCCGAGTGGACCTCGACACGACACGGCGGAATGTCAACTCGCCGGTGCCTCCGGCACGGTGACCCGGTGTGCCCGGCGCTCCCCGTCCAACACCCGCAGCGCGCGGGTCAATGTCTCCGCGTGGACCTCGCTCTCGCCGCGGACATGCATCATCGTCAGCGCGTCGCGCAGCGCGTTCGCCTTCCCCACCAGAGCCTGCGCCGCGCGCAGCGCCCCATACGTATGCGATCCCCTGGATGGATTGATGCGTCCCAGCAGATCGACGACTTCGAGATACGCGTCGATGAACTCGCCCTCGGCGCGCGTCAGGGCGGGCAGGGGTGGAAGCTCGGGAACCATGTCCGGCTCACCGGGCCCCGGCGCCGCCCGACGCCCCGCGGTTCTGAATGACGTGGTCCACCAGCCCGTACGCGGTGGCGGCCGGCGCGTCGAGGACGGTGACGCGGTCGATGTCGGCGTCGATCCGCTCGGGGCTCTGCCCGGTGTGGGTGACCAGGATGCCGGCCAGCATCGCGCGGAGCCGGATCAATTCCCTTGCCTGGATGTCGAGATCGCTCGGCTGTCCCTGCAACGGCTCGTCCGTCGTGGGCTGCTGGAGCACGACCCGGGCGCCGGGCAGCGCGAGCCGCTTCCCGGGTGCGCCCGCCGCGAGCAGCACGGCGGCGGTCGAGACGGCCTGCCCGAGGCAGGTGGTCTCCACGTCGCACGTGACGATCTGCATCGTGTCGTAGATCGCGGCCATGGCGCTGATCGAACCGCCGGGCGAGTTGATGTAGAGCGAGATGTCCCGCTCCGGGGCGGTGTACTCCAGGTGCAGGAGCTGTGCGATGACGTCGTTGGCCGAGGTCTCCTCGATCGGGGTGCCGAGGAAGACGATGCGCTCCTCGAGCAGCTTGGAGTACGGGTCGAGGGTCCGGCTCCCGGAGCCGGTGCGCTCGGTGAACTCGGGCAGGACGTAGCGGGCACGCATGTGCATCCCTCCTTGTAAAAAATGTACAGGACGTACAGGCCGTAAGATGAGGAGCATGGCCTACGAGATTCCGGTGACGCAAGCACGTGCAGAGCTCGCCGACCTGATCAACCGCGTGGTGTACGGCAATGAACGCGTCGTCGTGACCCGCCACGGCAAGCCGCTCGTCGCCTTGGTCTCGGCCGCTGACCTGGCACGACTCGAAGCGGAGCACGAGGCTGTCGAGGATCTGACGGTCAGCTCGGTCTCCGAGGTGCGCCCCCTCCCGTCCGCTCCCGGTGAACAGGGCCGCTTCGGCATCGCGGCCCGCCATCGCGCCCCCGGTACCCCCGGCGCATGACAGAGCCGCGTGCCCCCGTCCGCTACAGCGGGGGCACGCGGCCGTACGAGAAGGG
The DNA here is from genome assembly GCF_042902595.1 of Streptomyces sp. NPDC012508. Lineage (NCBI taxonomy): Bacteria > Bacillati > Actinomycetota > Actinomycetes > Kitasatosporales > Streptomycetaceae > Streptomyces > Streptomyces sp. NPDC012508. Next base: position 322,315 of record NZ_JBIBEO010000010.1, on the reverse strand, counting down.
CGTCGGCCCGAAGGCGTCAGCCCACGGTGTCGCCGCGAGCGTCAGCCCACGGGTGCCGGCGACGGCGCGGGTACGGGAGCCGGTGCGGCCGCCGCCGCGCCCGCGGTCCTGTCCCGCCGCCCGCCGAGCAGGAGCGCAGTCAGACCGGCCGCCGCCCAGATGCCGAGGACCAGCAGCGCCGAGCCCGCTCCCGCGCCGTCGAAGAAGGCGACCGAGCGCAGTGCGGTGCCGCCCGCGCCCGGCGGCAGCCACTGACCGAGCGCGCCCGCCGGTGCGGGCAGCAGCTCCGGCGCGCTCGCCACGCCCGAGAACGGGTTGCCCAGCAGCACCATCAGCAGCGCTCCGACGCCGATTCCCGGCTTGCCGACCAGCGCGGCGAGCCCCGCGATCGTCGCGCCGATCGCGAGCACGGTCAGGCCGAGGACGCCGGCCTCGGCCCACCAGTCGCCGGTGAGCGCGCCGAGCCAGCTGTGGCCCAGCGAGACGCCGACGATGCCCGCGAGCGTGGCGGCGCCGATCAGGGCGAGGGCCGCCCGGCCCCGGCGCAGCTGGAGGACGGTCACCACGATGCCCGAGGCGGCGCCGGCCAGGACCAGCGGGAAGAGGCTCGCGCCGAACGCGCTGCCCCGGGGGTCGCCCGCGGGGGCCGGGACGACATCGGTCACCGTGACCTGGGCGCCGGCCGGGGCCTGGGCGGTCACGGCCTCGCGCAGCAGCCCGGCGACCACGGGGCTCGCGGCGGAGGCGGTCAGCAGTTCGGGGCCCTGCGGTGTGACGACCACCGCGCCGTATACGACCCGGTCCTCGATCGCCGTACGGGCGGCGGCCTCGGAGTCGTACCGGTGCACCTCGAAGGCTCCGTCGTGCTCGGCGAGCCGCTGCTCCAGCGGGGCGGTGGCGGTCGCGGGACCCGCGACGCCGATGGGCAGGTCGCGGGGGGCGATCCGGGCGGCGGGCCAGGCGAAGGCCCACAGGGCCAGGGCCACGACGACCGGGATCAGCACCATCACCGCGAGGGTCTTGCGGGTGGCGGTGGCAGACATGACGCTCTCGATTCAAAGAGAAGGATCGTTCGTTTTGCGGAGTGAGGCCACTGTCCCGCCGAGGCGTTCGCTTGTCAAGAATGAATGTTCCTTTTAGATTTCGGGCATGGCTCGTGTCTCCCAGGAACACCTCGACGCCCGCCGCCGTCAGATCCTCGACGGCGCCGCGCGCTGCTTCGCCCGCAACGGCTTCCACGCCACGTCCATGGCGGACGTGCTGACCGAGGTGGGGCTGTCGGCGGGAGCGGTCTACCGCTATTTCCGCGGCAAGGACGAGCTGATCGCGGCCATCGCGGCGGAAGCCTTCGCCGGAATCCGCGGCGCCTTCGAGGAGGCCTCCCGTACCACCCCGCCGCCCACGCCCGACGTGCTGCTCGGCGCCGTCCTGCGCCTCTTCCTCGAAGAGCGCATCGCGGGCGCCGATCGACAGGCGTTCGCCCGGCTGATCCTCCAGGTCTGGTCGGAGACCCTCCGCAACGAGCAGCTCTTCCGGACGCTCTCCGAGGGGTACCACGGCATGCGCGAGGCCTGGGCGAAGCTCGTCGAGGCCTACCGCGCGAACGGGATCATGACGGCGGACGTACCCGCCGACCGGGTGGCGCGCACCCTCATCGCCACGGCCCAGGGCTTCATAGCGCAGCAGGCGCTCTTCGGTGACGTGGAGGTCGACGTCCTGGTGGACGGCCTGCGCGGGCTGATGTCCATGGAGATGCAAAGCCCGAGTTAACGCGTCGGAAAAACTTCCGCCTTAACGTGCAATGTCTGGCCGAGCGGCCCATCACCGCAGCTCAACAGAGTGTTGACGATCGGTAGGGTCCGCTGCTGTCCGGGGAGAGAACTGCCCGGTGGACGACTGTGAGGTGGAAGCGTGCAACTGACCCCGCACGAGCAGGAGCGCCTGCTCATTCATGTCGCGGCGGACGTGGCAGAGAAGCGCAGAGCACGCGGAGTGAAGCTCAACCACCCCGAAGCCGTCGCTCTGATCACCACGCACGTCCTGGAGGGCGCCCGCGACGGCCGCACCGTCGCCGAGTTGATGGCCTCCGGCCGCAAGGTGCTCACCCGCGACGACGTGATGACGGGGATCCCCGAGATGATCCACGACGTCCAGGTCGAGGCCACCTTCCCGGACGGCACCAAGCTCGTCACCGTCCATGACCCGATCCTGTGACGGGAGAGCGCTGCCGATGATCCCCGGAGAGATTCTTTACGGTGAAGGTCCCGTCGCCCTCAACGAGGGCCGGCCCGTCACCCGGCTCACCGTCCTCAACGCCGCCGACCGGCCCGTCCAGGTCGGCTCCCACTACCACTTCGCCGAGGCCAACCCCGGCCTGGACTTCGACCGCGCCGCCGCGCGCGGGCAGCGGCTCCACATCGCCGCCGGCACCGCCGTGCGCTTCGAGCCCGGCATCCCGGTCGAGGTCGAACTCGTCCCGCTGGCGGGGCGCCGTGTGGTCCCCGGACTCCGCGGTGAGGTCGGAGGTCCCCTCGATGCCTGAGCTCCACCGTGCCGTCTACGCCGACCTGTTCGGGCCCACCACCGGTGACCGCATCCGGCTCGCCGACACCGGCCTGCTCGTCGAGATCGAGGAGGACCGCTCCGGCGGCCCAGGGCGCGCGGGCGACGAGGCCGTGTTCGGCGGCGGCAAGGTCATCCGCGAGTCCATGGGCCAGGCCCGCACCACCCGGGCCGAAGGGGCGCCCGACACCGTCGTCACCGGCGCCGTGATCATCGACCACTGGGGCGTCGTCAAGGCCGACATCGGCATCCGCGACGGCCGGATCACCGGTATCGGCAAGGCCGGCAACCCCGACACCATGGACGGGGTCCACCCCGACCTGGTCATCGGCCCCGAGACCGAGGTGATCGTCGGCAACGGGAAGATCGTCACCGCCGGTGCCGTCGACGCCCATGTCCACTTCATCTCGCCCACGGTCGTCGAGCAGGCCCTCGCCACCGGAGTCACCACGCTCGTCGGGGGCGGCACCGGACCGGCCGAGGGCACCAAGGCCACCACCATCACCCCAGGCCCCTGGCACCTCGCCCGGATGTTCGAGGCGCTGGACACCTTCCCCGTCAACATCGGACTGCTGGGCAAGGGCAACACGATGTCCCGCGAGGCCATGCACTCCCAACTCAGGGGCGGCGCGCTGGGCTTCAAGATCCATGAGGACTGGGGGGCGACCCCCGCCGTCATCGACGCCTGTCTGAGCGTCTGCGACGAGACCGGCGCCCAACTCGCCATCCACACGGACACTTTGAACGAGGCGGGCTTCGTCGGCGACACCCTCGCCGCGATCGCGGGCCGCACCGTCCACGCGTACCACACCGAGGGCGCCGGAGGCGGGCACGCACCCGACATCATCACCGTCGTCTCGGAGCCCTACATACTGCCCAGCTCCACCAACCCGACCCGGCCGCACACCGTCAACACCATCGAGGAACACCTCGACATGCTGATGGTCTGCCACCACCTCAACCCCGCAGTCCCCGAGGACCTCGCCTTCGCCGAGTCCCGTATCCGGCCCTCCACCATCGCCGCCGAGGACGTCCTGCACGACCTCGGCGCCATCTCGATCATCTCCTCCGACTCCCAGGCCATGGGCCGCGTCGGTGAGGTGATCATGCGCACCTGGCAGACCGCGCACATGATGAAGCAGCGCCGCGGCGCCCTGCCCGGCGACGGCCGCGCGGACAACCACCGAGCGCGTCGCTATGTCGCCAAGTACACGATCAACCCGGCCGTCGCGCAGGGCATGGATCACCTCATCGGCTCGGTCGAACCCGGCAAGCTCGCCGACCTCGTGCTCTGGGAGCCGGCGTTCTTCGGCGTGAAGCCGCAGACGGTGCTCAAGGGCGGCCAGATCGCGTACGCGCAGATGGGCGACGCCAACGCCTCGATCCCCACCCCGCAGCCCGTGCTGCCCCGCCCGATGTTCGGCGCACTCGGCAAGGCCGCAGCCGCGGGTTCGTTCAACTTCGTCGCCGAGGCGGCCATCGAGGACGACCTGCCCCAACGAGTCGGCGTCCAGAAGGAGTTCACCCCCATCCGCAGCACCCGCGGGGTCACCAAGGCCGACATGCGGGAGAACGACGCCCTGCCCCGGGTCGAGGTCGACGCCGACACCTTCACCGTCACCATCGACGGCGAGGCGGTCGAGCCCGCACCCGCCGAGGAACTGCCCATGGCCCAGCGCTACTTCCTCTTCTGATGACGTCCACGACCACACACGGCACCGTCGGCCGCGCCGCGCTCCTCGTCCTCGCCGACGGGCGCTTCCCGGCCGGCGGGCACGCCCACTCCGGTGGGGCGGAGGCCGCCGTCAAGGCCGGGCGGATCACGGACGCGGCGAGCCTGGCCGCGTTCTGCAGAGGCCGGCTGCACACCGCCGGGCTCACCGCGGCAGGTCTCGCCGCCGCGGCGGCGCTCGGTCACGACCCGTACGACCTCGACACGGCCGCCGACGCCCGCACCCCGTCACCGGCCCTGCGCGCGGTCGCCCGCAAGCTCGGCCGGCAGATGATGCGCGCGGCCCGTGCCACCTGGCCGTGCGCCGAACTCGACGCGCTCGCCACGGCTTTCCCGCGTGGCGCGCACCAGCCGATCGTCCTCGGCGTCGCCGCACGCGCGGCCGGACTCGGCCCCGAGGACGCCGCGCACTGCGTCGCGTACGAGACGGTCAGCGGCCCTGCCACCGCCGCCGTACGCCTGCTCAGCCTCGATCCCTTCCGGGCCACCGCCGTCCTCGCCCGCCTCGCCCCCGAGATGGACCGGGTCGCCGAGCGGGCCGCCGCGGCGGCCCGCCAGGGCGTCGACGCCCTCCCGGCCGCCTCCGCACCCCTCCTCGACATCACCGCCGAACAGCACGCGGCCTGGCCCGTCCGCCTCTTCGCGTCCTGAGAAACCCCAGGAGCCGTACCATGCACCTCGACCACTCCCACGACCACATCGGCGCGGTCTCCGCCGACGCCCACCGCCCCGACGGAACCCGGCGCGCCCTGCGGGTCGGACTCGGCGGACCCGTCGGCTCCGGCAAGACCGCCACCGTCGCCGCGCTCTGCCGGGCGCTGCGCGACCAGCTCTCGATCGCCGTGGTCACCAACGACATCTACACCCGGGAGGACGCCGAGTTCCTGCTCCGCAACGCCGTCCTGCCGCCCGAGCGCATCCAGGCCGTCGAGACCGGCGCCTGCCCGCACACCGCGATCCGCGACGACATCTCCGCCAACCTGGAAGCCGTCGAGGACCTGGAGGACACGGTCGGCCCGCTCGACCTCATCCTCGTGGAGTCCGGTGGCGACAACCTCACCGCCACGTTCTCCAAGGGCCTCGTCGACGCCCAGATCTTCGTCATCGACGTCGCGGGCGGCGACGACATTCCCCGTAAGGGCGGCCCGGGCGTCACCACGGCGGACCTGCTCGTCGTCAACAAGACCGACCTCGCTCCGTACGTCGGCTCCGACCTGGAGCGGATGGCCCGTGACGCCGAGGCGCAGCGCGGCGACCTGCCCGTCGCCTTCACCTCGCTCACCGGCGAGCACGGCGTCGCCCCCGTCGCCGACTGGGTCCGCGAGCGGCTCGCCGCCTGGACCACGACCGTCGCCGTATGAGCCTGCGCGCCACCGCCCGGATCGTCGCCGACGCCGACGGGGGGCTGCCGGTCCTCCGTGGCGACGGCCCGCTCGCCCTCCGCCGGACGCGCACCACCGGCGCGTACACGCGTGTCACCGTCGTCGGCGCGATGAGCGCCCCGCTCGGCGGTGACCGGCTGGCGATCGACACCGAGGTACGGGACGGGGCGCGGCTCCTGGTCGACTCGGCCGCCGCGACCGTCGCCCTGCCAGGCCGCGGCGCCGAATCCGCCACGTACGACCTCCGGATGAGTGTCGGCGACGGCGCGGTGCTGCGCTGGATCCCCGAGCAGCTCGTCTCCGCCCGGGGATCCGACCTGCGGATGCACACGGCCGTCGAACTCGCCCCCACCGCACGGCTCGTGCTCCGCGAGGAGCAGATCCTCGGCCGCTACGGCGAGGAGACCGGCACCCTCACCACCCGCCTCACCGTGCAGCGCGGCGGCCGGCCACTGCTCGACCAGGAACTGGCGTACGGACCCGGCGCCCCCGGCGGCTGGGACGGCGGAGCGGTCCTCGGCGGGCACCGCGCGACCGGGCAACTCCTCGTCGTGGACCCCGCGTTCGAGGAGAAGCCGGTGGAGCCACGGCCACTCGCCGACAACGCCGTCCTCGTCCCGCTCGCCGGCCCGGCGGCCCTGGTCGCCGCCGTGGCCCCCGACGCGCTCCGGTTGCGCCGCATCCTCGACGAGGCACTGGACATCCTCGCGCCGTCGTAGGGCCCGCGCGCCGGCGATTGGGCCTCGTGGCCCAGCCGGGCCCTCTGCGCGGGTGACATCGTGGCGCGCCTGCGGGATTCGGGCATTCAGGTGGAACCCCTCACATAGTCATATGTTCTGTCGGATTGTCCGGCCCAGGCAGATGGAGAGAGGTTCCTGTGAGACGCACATCGCACGATGACCGGAAGGGGCACCCGCCACCACGGCGACGAGGCTGGCGACGGCTGGCGGTGCTGGCGATCGCCCCACTGGTGGCCCTGACGGCCGGCTCCGCGACCGCGCAGGGCGTGTGGGTCTCGGTGCCGTCCATGCCCACCGGCCGCGCCGCCCTCGGGTCCACGGCGGCGCACTGTCCGGAGGGCCTGCTCGACACGTGCGTGTACGCCATCGGTGGAGGCGGTGTCACGGGCATCGCCCCGTTCGAGGCGTACAGCCCCAGCACCAACGCGTGGGCCACGCTGCCGCAGATGACGACACCCCGCGTTTCGGTCGCATCGTCGACCGCTCCCTGCCCCGAAGGGGTGCGAGGCGACTGTGTGTACGCCGTCGGGGGAACGGCCGCCGCCGGCCCGGCACTGGCAACGGCGGAGGCGTACAGCACGGACACCAACACCTGGCTGACCCTGCCGGACCTGCCGACCGCCCGGGCCGGCGCCGCGGCCGCCACCGCGCCGTGTGCCGAAGGGCTGGGGCTGCGGGGGACGTGTGTCTACGTCTTCGGCGGCTCCGACCTCGTCAACCCCATCCACACCACGGTGGAGGCCTACAGTCCGGAGACGAACACCTGGGCCACGGTGACTCCCCTGCAGACCGCCCGGGTCGGCCTCGCCGGCGCGGCCGGGCCCTGCCCCACGGGTCTGGGGCTGAAGGGCACCTGCGTGTACGCCCTGGGCGGCGCGAGCAACACCGCCGGCGCACTGAGTTCGGCGGAGGTGTACAGCCCCGTCCTCAACGCCTGGACCTACCTGCCGGAGATGCCGACCGGCCGCGACGACGGGCCCGGGGCGGCCTACGCGCCCTGCCCGGAAGGCCTGAGCAACGGCTGCGTGTATGTCATGGGCGGTCTCGACGACACCTTCACGACCTCGGACACGATGGAGGCGTACAGTCCGGTCGCCAACACCTGGGTGTCGCTGCCCTCGATGCCCACGCCCCACCGCGAGATGGGGGCGGCAGCGGCGCCGTGCCCCCGGAACGCGAAGCGCGACTGTGTGTACGCGCTCGCGGGGTACGTCGACGGCGCCAACATCGCGGGGACGGCCGAGGCGTTCGCGATCGAACGCGCGGAGGTCACCCAGCCGAAGCCGGCGCCGACCCCGACGCCGACATCGAAGCCGACCGCGACCCCGACGCCGGCCTCGAAGCCGACCGCGACCCCGACGTCGGCCCCGAAGCCGGACTCTCGGCCGGACTCGAGGCCGAAGGAGACCCCCGCTCAGGGCCCCGCCAAGACCGCCGGTTCGCGGATCCAGGTGACAGCCCCCGCTCAGGCCCCGGAACCGGCCGCCAGCTCCAGCCCCAGCGCGAGCCCGGCCAAGCCCGCTCCGGCCGCCACGCCGGCTCCGGCTGCCAAGCCTGCTCCGGCCGACACCCCCGCTTCGGCCGGCACCCCGACGCCGAAGCCCACGCCCACGGCGAAGCCCTCGCCCAAGCCCACCCCGCCCGTGACGACCATCGGCATGCGCCCCTGAGATACGCGCTGCCAGGGTGATCGGTTGCCGGGTTCCACCTCGTCACGGGGTGGAACCCGGCAAGGGCGAGCGGCCCCTCGGCCCTAACGGCGGGCGGCGAGCCAGGCGTCCTCGGCCGCGTAGTCGAAGAAGTCCACCCCGTACTTCGCCAGGCCCGGGAACGCCTCCCGCCACTCCCGCTCCGCCACCCGCCGGGTCAGGTCCGCGACCGTCGCCGGCAGGGACTCCGCGTACGACACCACCGGCCGGTAGCCGAGCTCCCGTTCCGCCGCGCCCATGTCGTAGACGACCGGATGGGCCGCGGTCCACGGAGTGAGCCCCACCGTCCCCTCCGGAGCACCGGCCATCAGCACGGTCTCGCTCTCCACACCGATCACGGCATCGATCGCCGCGCCGATCTCCGCGACCGTGGGAGCCCCGGGATCGCCGCCGTTGATCACACGCGTCCCCGGCTTGGCCGCCGCGAGCCGCACCAGCTCCCCGAGGTTGTCCACGTGCACCGGGTGGAACCGGGACGCGCCGTCGTACGAGAGGATGCGCACCGGCCGCCCGTCGAGGGCGCGCTTGACGAACCACAGCTCGCGCGGACCCGGGCAGTACGGCCCATGGACCGCGCCCGCCCGCAGCACCGTCGTCGGCAGCGCCTCGCCCGCCGCGAGCAGTTCCCGCTCCAGCGCCACCTTCCGTGTCCCGTACGTCCCCTCGCCGGGCGCGACCGTCCGCCACGACTCCGGGATCGGCACCGGATAGGCGGGGAAGCCGTCCGGCTCGTCCTGGGTGTCGAAGCTGCGGCCCCGGTCGTCCTCGTAGACCGCACCGCTGGAGACGACCACCGCCGAGCCGATCCGGTCGGCCAGCGCCGTCAACTGCCGACCGTGGCCCGCGTGGTAGGCGACGATATCCACCAGGACGTCGCAGCCGGCGCCGCCGAGCGCGCCGGCGAGCGCGCCCTCCTCGTCGCGTTCGAAGGCCACCGACCGGACCTCCGCCGGCCAGGCCTCGTCCCGCCCGCCGCCCCGCGAGGCGGCCGTCACCTCCCAGCCGTCCGCGACGAGCGCCCGCACGGCCGCCCGCCCCACCTGTCCTGTCGCTCCGACTACGAGTGCGTTCCCTTGTCCCATGGGCGTGACGCTACGGCGGCCTCGCCCGCCGGCCCCAGGGCCTTTCGCCGTACGCGGATCCGCTGTCAGCGTCCCCTGCGCGGGAACTTCCTCGGCGACCGGGTGTTCCCCGCCTTCGCCTCCTGCTCGGCGGCCTTCACCTTGGCCGCGTAGTCGTCGACGTACTCCTGTCCGGACAGCGCGAGGATCTCGTACATGATCTCGTCCGTCACGGCGCGGACCGCGGCCTTCTCGCCCTCCATGCCCGCGAAGCGGGAGAAGTCGAGCGGCGCGCCGAACCGGATGGTGACCCGCTTCACCCGGGGCACGACCTTGCCGGGCGGCTGGATCTCGAAGGTGCCCACCATCGCGCACGGGATCACGGGCACCCCGGCGGTGATCGCCATGATCGCGACGCCGACCTTGCCCTTGTAGAGCCGTCCGTCGTGCGAGCGCGTCCCCTCGGGATAGATGCCGAGCAGCTCGCCCTTGGACAGCACTCCGAGCCCCTCGCGGATCGCGGCCTGCCCGGCCTCCTTGCCGGAGCGGTCGACCGGGATCTGCCCGGCGCTGCGGAAGAACGCGGCGGTCAGCCGGCCCTTGAGACCGGGCCCGGTGAAGTACTCCTGCTTGGCCAGGAAGGTGATCCGCCGTTTGAGTACGGCCGGCATCAGGAAGTGGTCGGAGAAGGACAGATGGTTGCCGGCGACGATCGCCGCGCCGTCCGCCGGGATGTGTTCGAGGCCTTCGGTGCGCGGCCGGAAGACCAGTCGCAGTAACGGACCGAGCAGGACGTACTTCAGGACGTAGTAGAACAACGGTGGCCCCCGTCTCGGTAGAGCGATGGTTATTTGTAACCACTCGCGCGACCCTGGTCCACACTGGAGACGGAGAGTGGGGCCCGATGGCTGCCGAACGCCGACGCGTACCGTCACGTGGACGACCCGGCGCAGCCGTCACCGTGCTGCTGTGCGCGGTGATGACCGCCGGGTTGTACGGATGTGCCGACTCCGGCACCCCGGAACCCACCCCGACGCCGCCCCCGACCTCGCCCACCACCGCCCCACAGGGCCGCTCGCCCTTCACCGGCCTGCCCGCGCGGGCCGCCCCGGTCCTGGCCGTCAAGATCGACAACGTGCCGCCGGCCCGCCCGCACACCGGCCTCGGCGCGGCCGATCTCGTCTACGTCGAGCAGGTGGAGGGCGGTCAGACCCGGCTGCTCGCCGTCTACTCCACGGACCTGCCCGAGCGGATCGGCCCCGTGCGCAGCGCCCGCGAGTCCGACATCGAGCTTCTCCGGCAGTTCGGCCGGCCCGCCCTCGCCTACTCCGGCTCCCAGACCGCCCTGAAACCGCTGCTCAAGGCCGCCCCGCTCGACGCGCTGCCACCCGAGGACGCCCCCCGTGCCTATGTCCGCGACCGCGGCAGGGCCGCCCCGCACAACCTCTACGTGCTGCCCGGACGGGCCCTCGCCGCCGCCCCGGACGCGGAGGACGCCAAGGACATCGGCTTCCGCTTCGGACCGGCCCCGTCCGGCGGCGAACCGGTCAACGAACGCACCGTGCGCTTCCCGGCCTCCCGCTACACCTTCACCTGGAACGCGACCGAGAAGAGCTGGCGGGTCGCGATGGACGGCAGGCCCGCCCGTACCACCGACGACGGCCCGGTCACGGCGTCGACCGTCGTGGTGCAGTACGTGACCATACGGTCGTCGCGCTTCCACGACGTCCTCGGCAGCGTCTCGCCGTACACCGAGACCGTCGGCACCGGCAGCGCCCTCGTCCTGCGTGACGGTCGCGCGTACGAAGCCCGCTGGAGCCGTCCGGCCGCCGAGAACGGCACGGCCTTCACCACCCCCGACGGTGCGCCCCTGAACTTCGCCCCCGGCCGGACCTGGGTCGTGCTCGCACCACGCGGATAGCCGGCCCGCGCGGGGTACCCGCCGCCCGGGCACGACCGGGAACCGTGGAATGTCGCCCGCCGCGCGGCGGCGGGGCCGAGGCTACGGCTGGGGGCCGGGCCTGCCCGGGCCGCGGCGGGGCGGTCCCGCGGGGACGGAGCTGTCGGCGGCCGCCATCCCGATGGTGACCACCCCGAGCACCACCCAGCCGAACCAGAGCCAGCCGCTGCTGCCGAGTGCCACCGTGTACGCCGTCGTCAGCACCAGGGCCGCGACGGTCGTCACGCTCATCGCCTTCGTGGGACCGGACATATGTCCGCCCTCCTCCTGACGGGGCCGTCCTGCTCATCGTGACCCCTGAGGAGGGTGGAGCGCTACTCCCGCGTCGAGACCTGCCGGTCGGCGCCCCGCAGCGAGGCGAGGTAGGCGTTGTACGCCTCCAGCTCCTTGTCCCCGTCGCGGTCGGCGGCCCGGTCCTTGCGGACGGCCTGCCGCTGCTCGGAGTGGTACCACTGGTAGACCAGCGCGATCAGCACCAGCACCGACGGGATCTCGCTGAACGCCCAGGCGATGCCGCCCGCCGCGTTCTGGTCGGCGAGCGCGTCGATCCCGAGGGAGGCCGGCGGGTTCTCGTACGCCTTGATCATCGGCTGGCTCGCCATCATCAGGGCGATGCCGAAGAAGGCGTGGAACGGCATGCCGGCGAAGAGCTCCAGCATCCGCATCACATAGCCCGGGCGGTGCGGCCCCGGGTCGACGCCCATGATCGGCCAGAAGAAGACCAGACCGACGGCGAGGAAGTGCACCATCATCGCGATGTGCCCCACCTTCGACCCCATGAGCGTGTCGAAGAGCGGGGTGAAGTAGAAGCCGTACAGGCTTGCGATGAAGAGCGGGATCGTGAACGCCGGATGCGAGACGATCCGCATGTAGCGGCTGTGCAGCAGCATCAGGAGCAGCTCGCGCGGCCCCTTGTCGCCCCGGGGCGCCACCGGCAGCGCACGCAGCGCCAGGGTCACCGGCGCGCCCAGCAGCAGCAGGATCGGCGAGAGCATCGAGATGACCATGTGCTGGACCATGTGCACGCTGAACATGACCATGCCGTAGTCGTTCAGCTTGGTGCACATCATCAGCGCCACGGTCAGCACGCCCGCCGCGAAGAAGACCGTCCTGCTCACCGGCCAGCTGTCACCACGTCCGCGCAGCCGCGCCACGCCCCAGCCGTACAGCGCGAGCCCCACGACGCACCCGACGAGGAAGAACAGGTCCGGCGAGAACTCCAGCCCCCGTCCCAGCGTGAACGGCGGCAGATCCATGGTCATGCCGTGCCCGCTGTGATCCATGTGTGTACTCCTGGAGCCCGATTCGCGCTTGATGTCCGCACCAGACTAGAACCGCCCCCGTTCGCGGATGCGACCGGGGGCGGTTCCGTGGAGTCGGTACGGAGGTCAGAGCACGCACTCTGCCTCGGCGTAGCGCTCGGCCGGGACCGTCTTGAGGGTCTCCACGGCCTGCGCCAGCGGAACCATCGTGATGTCCGTGCCGCGCAGCGCGGTCAGCATGCCGAACTCGCCGCGGTGCGCCGCCTCCACCGCGTGCCAGCCGAAGCGGGTGGCGAGGACCCGGTCGTACGCGGTCGGCGTACCGCCGCGCTGGACGTGACCGAGTATCACCGGGCGGGCCTCCTTGCCGAGCCGTCGCTCCAGCTCCACCGAGAGCTGGTTGGCGATGCCGGTGAAGCGCTCGTGACCGTACTGGTCCTTGGCGCCGACCTCGAAGTTCATCGAGCCCTCGCGCGGCTTTGCGCCCTCGGCGACGACCACGATCGCGAAGCGCTTGCCGGCCTCGAAGCGCTCGCCGACCCGGGCGGTCAGCTCGTCGATGTCGAAGGGGCGCTCGGGCACGACGATCGCGTGCGCGCCGGCGGCCATGCCGGAGTGCAGGGCGATCCAGCCGGTGTGCCGGCCCATGACCTCGACGATGAGCACACGCTGGTGCGACTCGGCGGTGGTCTTCAGCCGGTCCAGGGCCTCGGTCGCCACACCGACGGCGGTGTCGAAGCCGAAGGTGACGTCGGTCGAGGCGATGTCGTTGTCGATCGTCTTCGGCACCCCGACGATCGGCAGCCCCGCCTGGGAGAGCAGGTTGGCCGCCTTCAGCGTGCCCTCGCCGCCGATCGGGATGATCGCGTCCAGACCCAGCTCGGCGACATGGCCCCGGGCGCGCTCGACGCCGTCGACCAGGTGCGCGGGCTGGACCCGGGAGGAGCCGAGGATGGTGCCGCCGCGGGCGAGGATGCCGGCGACCGCGTCAAGGTCGAGCTTGCGGTAGTCGCACTCGAGGAGGCCCTTCCATCCGTCGTGGAAGCCGATGACATCGTCGCCGTGGTCGACGACGGCGCGGTGCACGACGGAACGGATGACGGCGTTCAGGCCGGGGCAGTCGCCGCCGGAGGTGAGCACACCAATGCGCATAGCCCAAATACCTTTGCAACGTGGGCCGACTTCCGGACCACGTCGTCCGGTTGGATCCCCGCCACCCTATCGGTGCCGAGTGGCGGGGCCGAACCGGATGTCCGCAGTTTGGACACCGTATTTACTTACGAATCCAATGGGCGTAAGGGCGCTCAGACGTGCAGTCCGCCGGAGGGTCAGGCGGGCTGCGTCGCCGCCGCGATGCGCTCGGCGCGCAGCGCCTCGTACCAGCGGTCGTCGGTCGGCGGCAGCGCGTTCACATCGAGGGCCAGCTTCAGCAGCAGGTCCGCGATCTGCGGGTTACGGGCCATGACCGGGCCGTGCATGTACGTACCGAAGACGGTGTCGTTGTACGCGCCCTCGGTGCCGTCGCCCGTGCCGTTGCCCTTGCCCAGGACGGTGCGGGCGAACGGGCGGGCCGTCGGGCCGAGATGGGTGATGCCCTGGTGGTTCTCGAACCCGGTCAGCTGGGGAAGACCGAGGCGCGGGTCGATGTCCGCGAGGACGTCACCGACACACCGCTCGCCCTCGCCGCGGGTCGAGACGACATCGATCAGGCCGAGGCCGGGCTCGCGCTCGCCGAGGTCGTTGATGAACTCGTGGCCGAGGATCTGGTAGCCGGCGCAGACCGAGAAGATGATCGCGCCGTTGGAGGCGGCCCGCTCCAGGCCGCCGTCGCGGCGCAGCCGCTCGGCCGCGAGCCGCTGCGGCCGGTCCTCGCCGCCGCCGATCAGGTAGATGTCGCCGGAGGTCGGCACCGGCTGGTCGCTGCGGACGTCGACGCGCTGGACGTCCAGACCGCGCTGGCGGGCGCGGCGCTCGACGACGAGGGCGTTGCCCTGGTCGCCGTACGTGCTGAGCAGGTCCGGGTAGACCCAGACCAGGCGCAGGCTGCTGTCACTCATGCTGCAAGTCCTCTACGGGTCAGTTGCCGACGCGGCGGCGGACGTCCTGGAAGGCGGTGTAGTTGGCGATCAGCTCGATCTGACCGGGCGGGGCCAGCTGGACCGCCTCGTCGAGCGTCTCGCAGACGCGGAACTCCACACCCGCGACCTCCAGGCGGACCGCCAGGTCCAGCTTGCGGTCGCCGATGACCATGATCGGGTGACCGGCGAGCCGTCCGTAGTCCACGTCCCAGAGCCAGGAGGTGTCCGTGCCGTCGGCGCCGCGCGCGTTGACGGAGAGGATGACCGGGGTCGGCGGCTGGTCGATGAGGGAAAACGTTTCGAGCCACCCCGCCGGGTTCTTCGCGAGCAGCAGACGCAGATCGCGGCCCTGGAAGGAGACCACGTCGTAGCGGCCGGCCACGGCCTGCACCTGGTACATGCGCTCCAGGGCGACCTGCGGCGGGACGCCGAAGACGGCGGCGACGGCTGCCGAGGTCGCGGCGTTGGCCTTGTTCGCGCGGCCGGGCAGCTGGAGGTGGATCGGCCAGGCCGAACCGTGCGGGTCCAGGACGTGGTCACCGTTGAGCGCCCAACTCGGCGCCGGGCGGCGGAAACCGCACTCGCCGCAGAACCAGTCGTCGCCGGGGCGCTGCATCACACCGCCGCAGGAGGGGCACGACCAGGCGTCGTCCTTCCACTCCTGGCCGACGGCGACCCACACCACGTTGGGGGAGGAGGAGGCGGCCCACACGATCAGCGGGTCGTCGGCGTTGGCGATGACGACCGCCTTCGTACCGCTCAGACCCTCGCGCCACTTCTCGGCGAGCATCCGCGTCTCGGCGGCGCGGTCGAGCTGGTCGCGGGAGAGGTTGAGCAGCGCGATCGCCTTCGGCGTAGTGTCCCGGGCGACTCCGGCGAGGTACTTCTCGTCGACCTCGATCACGCCGTACTTGGCGTCCGAGCCGCCGGCCAGCGCCGACGTGATGCCCGCGGGCATGTTGGCGCCCAGCGCGTTGGAGACGACGGGACCGCTGGCCCGCAGCGCCTCGGCGATCAGCCGGGTGGTGGTGGTCTTGCCGTTGGTCGCGGACACCAGGACGACGTCCAGATGCTGCGCGAGCCGACCCAGCAGGTCCGGGTCGAGCCTCAGCGCCACCTTGCCGCCGATCACCGATCCGCTGCCGCGTCCCGCCGCGCGCGACACCGCCGCCGCGGCCTTGCCCGCCGTCACGGCCAGCTTGGCGCGTGGCGACAGCGGCTCTGGATTACCGGGGTGTCCTGACATCTTCCTTGTTCCTCCTTGCGTCGGTCCGGGCTCAGCCTATCGAGATCAGGCCAGCGACCCGAACTGCGGCACCCCCGCACCCCTCGACGAAACGACGAGGTCACGGCGGACCGTACCCTTACGCCCATGCGAAACCGGCCGATCCCCGGCAGTTCCGGCCACGTCCGAGCGATGACTCTGCTCGGCGACCCGGTGCTGCACGCCCCCTGTGAACCCGTCAGCGACTTCGGCCCGGAGCTCGCCCGGCTGATCGAGGACATGTTCGCGACGATGTACGCGGCGAACGGCGTCGGCCTCGCGGCGAACCAGGTGGGCGTGGGACTGCGCGTCTTCGTGTACGACTGCCCGGACGACGAGGACGTGCGCCACCTCGGGCACCTGGTCAACCCGCGCCTCGTGGAGGCGGACGGCGACATCGTCCGGGGTACGGAGGGCTGCCTGTCGCTGCCGGGCCTTGAGGCCCCCACGCCCCGCTTCGACCGTGCGGTCCTCGAGGGCGTGCTCCTCGACGGCACCCCGGCGCGCGTCGAGGGCACGGGCTTCTTCGCCCGCTGCCTCCAGCACGAGACCGACCATCTGGAGGGCGGCGTCTACGCGGACCACGTGACCGGGTGGCGCAGGTCACGCCTGCTGCGCGCGATCCGCAAGGAGCCATGGGGAACGGGCGCGGACGCCCTGCGCACCTGACGTCGCGCCGGGGGCCGACCGAGGGCGGCGCGGGCAGGGGCGAGGGCGTCTGAGGACGCCGGACCGCCAACGGCCGACTGCCGGCGGCCGACCGGCGGCCGACCCTCGATGGCGATCGCCAAAGCTGTCCGTCGCACGCCACGGGCCGCCGGTCAGAAGCCTGGAGCGCCCGCTCGGTCTGCCGCCTCCGCCAGGCGGCCCCACAGCAGGTCCGCCATCGCCGTGACCAACTCCGCTCGCGAGCACGGGCGTTCACCGAGCCACCAGTCGCCCGCCGCGTGCATCATGCCGACGATGCCGTGGCCCCAGATCCGGGCCTGGGCCTCGCCGGCCGGGCCGAGGTCGATGCGTTCCGCGATGACCTGGCCGAGCTCCTCGCCCATCCGCCGCAGCACCGGCGCCGAGTGGAGCCCCACGTCGAACCCCTGCTCGGCCTGGTGCGTCTCCTCCGCCGGGTGCATCAGGAAGCGGTAGACCTGCGGCATCGCCTCGATCGAGGCGAGGTACGTGTCGAGCGTGGACTCGACCCGCCGGCGCCGGTCGGCAGGCGCGTCGAGCGCGGCCCGCAGCGCGGCGAGCAGCGCGTCGGTGTGCCGGGTCGCCAGCGCCCGGTACAGCCCGCCCTTGTCACCGAAGTGCCGGTACAGGATCGGCTTCGTGATCCCCGCTTCCGCGGCGATCGCGTTCATCGAGGCCTTGGGCCCGTCCCGGAGCACCACCCGGTCCGCCGCCTCCAGCAGTTCGCGGCGCCGCTGATCGGCCGGCTTCTGCTGGTCGGTGGTCCGGTGTGTGGTCTCCATAGCGTGTCTCCCCGCCCGTGCGAATTCCGTGAGGCTGTCGCAACGTAACACCCGAGCGGCACCCGGTGCCGCGCCGCCCGCGCTGCTCCGCCGCAGGTTGACAGCGGCTACCAGCCGGTAACAGACTGCTGTTACCGCAAGTAACGTACTGCTGGGAGGGAACATGGCCGAGTTCACGCTCGAACTCAACGACGACCAGAAGCAGGTCCGTGACTGGCTGCACGGATTCGCCGAGGACGTGATGCGCCCCGCCGCCGCCGAGTGGGACGAGCGTGAGGAGACTCCCTGGCCGATCATCCAGGAAGCCGCCAAGATCGGCATCTACTCTCTCGATTTCTATGCCCAGCAGTTCTTCGACCCCACCGGGCTCGGCATCCCGATGGCGATGGAGGAGCTCTTCTGGGGCGACGCGGGCATCGCCCTCTCCATCGTCGGTACCGGCCTCGCCGCCGTCGGCGTCCTCGCCAACGGCACCGAGGAGCAGATCGGCACGTGGATCCCGCAGATGTACGGCGACGTCGACGACGTGAAGGTCGCCGCCTTCTGCTCCTCCGAGCCCGACGCCGGCTCCGACGTCGCCTCCATGCGCACCCGGGCCGTGTACGACGAGGCCAAGGACGAGTGGATCCTCAACGGCACCAAGACCTGGGCGACCAACGGCGGCATCGCCAACGTCCACGTCGTCGTCGCCGCCGTGGACCCCGAGCTCGGCTCCAAGGGGCACGCCTCCTTCATCGTGCCGCCGAACACCCCCGGTCTCTCCCAGGGGCAGAAGTTCCAGAAGCACGGCATCCGCGCCTCGCACACCGCCGAGGTCGTCCTGGAGGACGTACGCGTCCCCGGCCACTGCCTCCTCGGCGGCAAGGAGAAGCTGGACGAGCGCCTCGCCCGGGCCCGTGAGAAGGCGAAGGCGGGCGGGGGGGAGCGGGTGAAGAACGCGGCCATGGCCACCTTCGAGGCCTCCCGCCCCGCCGTCGGCGCCATGGCCGTGGGCACGGCCCGCGCCGCGTACGAGGTCGCCCTCGACTACGCCAAGACCCGTGAGCAGTTCGGCCGCCCGATCATCGACAACCAGGGCGTCGCCTTCCAGCTCGCCGACATGCGCACCCAGATCGACGCCGCCCGGCTCCTCGTCTGGCGCGCCTCCTGGATGGCGACCACCGGAAAGCCGTTCACCTCGGCCGAGGGCTCGATGTCCAAGCTGTACGCCAGCGAGGTCGCCAAGAAGGTCACCGGCCAGGCCATCCAGATCCTCGGCGGCAACGGCTACACCCGCGAGTACCCGGTGGAGCGCATGCACCGCGACGCGGCGATCTACACGATCTTCGAGGGCACGAGCGAGATCCAGCGCCTGGTGATCGCCCGCACGCTCTCCGGGATGCCGATCCGCTAGGCAGCGGCCCGGACCGACAGGCCCGCAGCGACCCGGCCCGCACAGACCGGCCCGCACGCACCCGGCCCGCGCCCCCACCAGGGGGGCGCGGGCCGTCGGGCACGGGTCAGGTGGGGGTCACGTTCCGAGGAGGGCGCGCTTCTGGGCCTCGAACTCCGACTCGGTCAGCACACCCTGCGCCTTCAGCTCCCCCAGCTGCTTGAGCTGCTCGATCTTGGTACTCATGTCGTCGCCGGCGGGTGCCGGAGCCGGCGCTGGTGGCTGCTGCTGGTAGGACTGCTGGTACTGCTGCTGTCCCTGCTGTTCGTAGTCCTGCTGGGCCCATCGGCCCGCCTGCCGCCGTGACACTCGGTTGGACACCGCGGTGGCGGTGCCGGCGACGACGGCGGTGCGGGCGACGCCGCGGAGAAGTCCGGGCATGGTCAGTCATCTCCCAGGGGGTGCTCGGGTGCCGGATTGGTCAGGCCGTCCCCCTCAGCCGGAGCCCGCCGCATCGGCGGCGTCCAGCGAGGCCAGCAGCGCCTGGACGGGAATCCGTCCGTTCGCCACGATCTGCGCGCCGCTGCGCCGCAGGGCTCGTGCGAGGGGGGCGGCCCACAGGTTCTCGTACACGATGACCCCGGCGGAGTTGCCCGGTTCCAGCGCGGCACCGGCATCGTCGACGTCGCTCTGGTCCAGGAGTCCGGAGGACGCGCCCTCGAACACGGTGAGGTCGACCTCGTCCCCGAGATCCGTCAGCTCCACGGCGGTGACCGAACCGTCCTTGTCCTTGCGGATGAACTGCAGATCGAGGATGCGGATGATGCGCCGCTCCACCAGATCGAGGAGGAGGGGGAAGGCCTCACCCGTCATCCGGTTGCCGGGAAACTCCAGGATCAGGTAGTCGACGGGGCCCATGTCCTCGGCTTCCGACAGGCCGTCGCTCATGGCCACTCCTCCAAGCGCTCGGGGTTCCCGCCTCGACCGGACCGGCTGCGGACGGCCGCCTCGGCGACAGGTGGCCGCTCAGCCATTCCAGCACCGCCCGGGGGCCTCCGCACGTCGTGAAGCGCCGCGCCCCGGCGCGGCGGGAGCGTCACACCACGCAGAACTCGTTGCCCTCCGGGTCCTGGAGCACCACCGCGTAGGAGTCCGTCCCCTCCGGCCCGTCCAGCGTGGAGAGGACCGTCGCGCCCAGGTCCGTCAGCCGCGCGACCTCTCCGTCCACCCTCGCGCGCCGCAGCGCGAGCGGCACCTCCCGGCCGCCGCCGACCTTCAGATCCAGATGCAGCCGGTTCTTGACCGTCTTCGGCTCCGGGACCTGCTGGAACCAGATCCGCGGCCCGACGCCCTTCGGGTCGACCACGGACTCGGGGAGCTCCCCGGCCCCCTCGGTCAGCTCCTCCTCCGGGACCCCGATCGACGCCCAGTACGCCCGCCAGGTCGCATACCCCTCCGGCGGCGGCTGCGGTACGTAGCGCAGGGCCGCCGCCCAGAAACGGACCAGCCTCTGGGGGTCGGCGCAGTCGATGGTGAGCTGCAGGGTCATCTCCACGGGTTCCATGGAACGAGCCTCCCAGGTGCCACCGACACTCGGGCCAACAGACCTGATCCGGCCGGGTGTTCGGCATGGGTACCGGCGGGTCGGGCCGTGGGGCAGAATCGGCGTGCCGGTGACGATCAAGGGGGCAACGCGCAGATGACCACCACCCACGAGATTCCGGGCCCGGCGGGGCTACCGCTGCTCGGCTCGATGTTCGACCTCAGGAACGACGCTCTCGGCACCTTCCTCGACTCCCAGCGCGCCCACGGAGACGTCGTCCGGATCACCGCGGGACCGCCCGGAGTGCGCGCCACCGTCTACGGGGTCTTCTCCGCCGAAGGCGCCCAGCAGGTCCTCGCCACCCAGTCCGCCAACTTCCGCAAGGACAACGCCTTTTACCAGGAGGTCCGCGAGTCCTTCGGCAACGGCCTGCTGACCAGCCAGGACGAGGACTACCTGCGGCAGCGCCGGCTCGTCCAGCCGCTCTTCACCCGCCGACGCGTCGACAGCTACGCCGAGGCCATCGCCGCCGAGGTCGCGACCGTCACCGAGGAGTGGCGCACCGCGGAGCGCTCCACCGTCGACGTCCTCGACGAGATGACCCGGCTCGCCCTGCGCGCCGTAGCCCGCATCCTCTTCGGTACGGACGTCGAGGCCGCCGTCGAGATCGTCGAGCGCGCCTTCCCGGTGATGGGCGACTACGTCCTGCGCCGCGGCTTCTCGCCCCTCAACATCCCTCGCGACTGGCCCACCCCCGGCAACCGCCGCGCCGCGGCCGCGCACGACGAGCTGTACGCCGTCTGCGACCGGATCATCGCCGAGCGACGCGCGGCGGCGGGGGAGGGCGCGGGTGGTGAGGACGCGGGCGGTGACGCCGGCGCGCAGGACCTGCTGACCCTTCTCGCCGAGGCCGAGAGCGCGGAGGACGGCAGCTTCGACGCCGCCGAACTGCGCGAGCAGGTCCTCATCTTCCTGCTCGCCGGACACGAGACGACGGCCACCTCCCTCGGCTTCGCCCTCCACCTCCTCGCCCTCCACCCCGAGCAGCGCAAGCGGGCGCACGAGGAGGTCGACCGCGTCCTGGCCGGCCGCACCCCCGGCGCCGCAGACCTCGACGCCCTGCCGTACCTCACCCAGGTCCTCAAGGAGGCCATGCGGCTCTTCCCCGCCGGCCCGGTCATCGGCCGCCGCGCGGTCGCCGCCACCGAGATCGACGGGCACACGATCCCGGCCGGCGCCGATGTGATCGTCGCCCCCTGGGTCACCCACCGGCACCCCGCGTACTGGGAGGACCCGGAGCGCTTCGACCCCGACCGCTTCACGCCCGAGGCGGAGGCGAGCCGCCCCCGCTACGCCTGGTTCCCCTTCGGGGGCGGCCCGCGCGCCTGCATCGGCCAGCACTTCTCGATGCTGGAGTCGGTCGTCGCGCTGGCGATGATCCTCCAGGCCTACGACCTGGAGGCGGTCGACACCGAGGTGCCGGTCACCTCGGCGATCACCCTGCGTGCCACCGGCCCGGCACGCTGCCGGATCCGGCCCCGTACGGCCTAGGGCAGGACGACGCGTCAGCCGCCCCTGCCCCTGCCCGGGGAAGGGCGGCGGCCGCGTCAGCCCCGGGCCGCGACGACGACCGTCGCGTACAGCTCCTCGGACGTGGCCACGCTCGGCGTCATGCCGCGCCCGGAGAGCGTCTCGACGGCCCGGGCGGCCTGCCGCTCCGAGGTCTCGACCAGCAGATGCCCGCCGGGCGCCAGCCAGTCGGCGGCCTCGGCCGCCACCCGGCGCAGGACGTCGAGCCCGTCCGAGCCGCCGTCGAGCGCGACCAGCGGCTCGTGCTCGCGCGCCTCGGGCGGCAGCAGCGCGACGTCCTCGGTCGGTACGTACGGCACGTTGGCGACCAGCACCTCGACCCGGCCACGCAGCACGTCCGGCAGCGCGGCGAAGAGGTCGCCCTCGAAGACCCGGCCGCCGCGCGGCTCGACGTTGCGCCGGGCACAGCGCACGGCGGCGGGCTCGATGTCCGAGGCGTACACCTCGGCGCCCTCGACGGCCGAGAGCAGGACCGCTCCCGCCGCCCCGGACCCGCAGCACAGATCGACGCACAAGGCCCCGGGCCGCGCCAGACCCACGGCGTGCTCGACGAGGAACTCCGTACGCCGCCGGGGCACGAACACCCCCGGGTCGACGGTGACGCGGAGGCCGGCGAAGGCCGCCCAGCCCACGACGTGCTCGATGGGCAGACCGGCGGCGCGCCGCTCGATCATCGTCTCGAGCTCCTCGCCGTCGGCCGCCGAGGAGAAGAGAAGCTCCGCCTCGTCCTCGGCGAACACGCAGCCCGCGGAGCGGAGCCGGGAGACGGTGGTGGAACGGAGGGAGGAAAAGAGGTCGGTCGACATGGAACCTTCCGGGAAGCCGAGGGGCACTCCCGTGGTCACCTCTGTCGGGCGGACCACACGGTCGTCGAGGGGGAGCACCCTGCCTGCATGGCGTTGATGGGTCCCACCTCCTCGGTCGTCCTCTGCTGGAGCCGTACACATTACATGATCGACACCGTGTGGACCGGTCGACCTCGCCGCCGGATCAGGCGGGCAGCACCGCCTCGATGGCCGCGACGACCTCCGGGGCCTCCGGCTCGGTGCTCGGACGGAAGCGGGTGATCTGCCCGTCCCGGCCGATCAGGAACTTCTCGAAGTTCCACTGCACGTCCCCGGCCGCGCCCTCCGCGTCCGCGACCTGGGTCAGCTCCACGTAGAGCGGGTGACGGGCGTCGCCGTTCACGTCCGTCTTCTCCAGGAGCGGGAACGTCACGCCGTACGACGTGGAGCAGAAGGTCTGGATCTCCTCCGCGCTCCCCGGCTCCTGCCCGAGGAACTGGTTGCACGGCACACCGAGCACGGTGAAGCCACGGTCCCCGTACTCCTTCTGCAGCCGCTCCAGCCCCGCGTACTGCGGCGTCAGACCGCACTTGGAGGCCACGTTGACGACCAGGACGGCCTGATCGCGGTAGTCGGCCAGCGAGATCGGGTCGCCGGACAGGGTGCGCAGGGGGATGTCGTACAGGCTCATGAAAGGCTCCTCGTCGAGACCGGGTATGCCTTCACCCTACGATCCCCGGCTACAGCTTCCGGAACAGTCCCTCCTGCACCACCGACACCAGCAGCCTGCCCTCGCGGTCGTAGATACGGCCGCGGGCCAGGCCTCGGCCGCCCGTCGCGATCGGGGACTCCTGGTCGTAGAGGAACCAGTCGTCCGCGCGGAAGGGGCGGTGGAACCACATCGCGTGGTCCAGCGACGCCATGTCGAACCCCCGCGGCCCCCAGAGCGGCTCGACGGGGATGCGGACCGCGTCCAGGAGCGTCATGTCGGAGGCGTACGTCAGCGCGCACGTGTGGACGAGCGGGTCGTCGCCGAGCGGGCCCACCGCGCGCATCCACACCGCGCTGCGCGGGTCCGCGTCCTTGACCTCGTCCTTGGTCCAGCGCAGCCGGTCCACGTAGCGGATGTCGAACGGCTGGCGCCGGGCCATCCGCTCCAGAGCCTCCGGCAGCGTGCCCAGGTGGTCGCGGATCTCGTCCGCGAGCTTCGGCAGGGTCTCCGGGTCCGTCATGTGGCGCGGTGGCAGCTGGTGCTCGAGACCGGCCTCCTCCGGGAGGTGGAAGGAGGCGGTCAGGTTGAAGATCGTCCGGCCCTGCTGGACCGCGGTCACCCGGCGGGTGGTGAAGGAACGCCCGTCCCGCACCCGCTCCACCTGGTAGACGATCGGGACGCCGGGGCGGCCCGGGCGCAGGAAATAGGAGTGCAGCGAGTGCACCGGCCGGTCGCCCTCCGTGGTGCGCCCGGCCGCGACCAGGGCCTGGCCGGCGACCTGCCCGCCGAAGACCCGCTGCAGCGACTCCTGCGGGCTCTGGCCGCGGAAGATGTTGACCTCGATCTGCTCCAGGTCGAGCAGGTCGACGAGGCTCTCGGCGGGGTTGGTCACCGTCTTCTTCTCCTTAGAGCTGTCCCACGGACGTCACACGGACGATCGCCCGGCCCTCCTCGTCGGAGGCCGCGAGATCCACCTCCGCGCTGATGCCCCAGTCATGGTCGCCGTTCGGGTCGGCGAAGGTCTGCCGGACGCGCCACAGGCCGTGCGCCGCATCCTCCTCGATGTTCAGCAGCTTCGGGCCGCGCGCGTCCGGACCCGTGCCGAGGTCGTCGTACTCGTCCCAGTACGCGTCCATCGCCTCGCCCCACGCGTCCGCGTCCCAGCCCGACTCGGCGTCCAGCTCGCCCAGCGCGTCCACGTTGTCCAGGGCCGCCAGCTCCACGCGGCGGAACATCGCGTTGCGGACCAGGACCCGGAAGGCGCGGGCGTTCGACGTGACCGGCTTGACCTGGTCGGCCTTCTCCTGCGCCTGCTCGGCCGTCTCGACCTCCGGGTTCGCCAGCTGCTCCCACTCGTCGAGGAGCGAGGAGTCCACCTGGCGCACCATCTCGCCCAGCCACTCGATCAGGTCCTGGAGGTCCTCGGACTTCAGATCGTCCGGGATCGTGTGGTCCAGCGCCTTGTACGCGCTCGCCAGGTAGCGGAGCACGATGCCCTCGGTCCGCGCCAGCTCGTACCAGGACGTGAACTCCGTGAAGGACAGCGCCCGTTCGTACATGTCGCGGATGACGGACTTCGGCGAGACCGGGTGGTCGCCCACCCACGGGTGGGACTTGCGGTACACGTTGTACGCGTGCCAGAGCAGCTCCTCCAGCGGCTTCGGGTACGAGATCTCCTGAAGCCGTTCCATGCGCTCCTCGTACTCGACGCCGTCCGCCTTCATCCGCCCGACGGCCTCGCCGCGCGCCTTGTTCTGCATGGCGGCCAGGATCTGGCGCGGGTCGTCGAGCGTCGACTCGACGACCGAGACCATGTCCAGGGCGTACGACGGGGATTCCGGGTCGAGCAGGTCGAACGCGGCGAGCGCGAACGTCGACAGCGGCTGGTTCAGCGCGAAGTCCTGCTGGAGGTCGACGGTGAGCCGGATCGTGCGGCCCTCGGCGTCCGGGGTGTCCAGCTGCTCCACCACCCCGCCGTCGAGCAGCGAGCGGTAGATCGCGATGGCCCGGCGGATGTGGCGCAGCTGCGCCTTGCGCGGCTCGTGGTTGTCCTCCAGGAGCTTGCGCATCGCCTCGAAGGCGTTGCCCGGCCGGGCGATCACCGAGAGCAGCATGATGTTGGTGACCTTGAAACGCGAGGTCAGCGGCTCGGGCTCGGCGGCGATCAGCTTCTCGAAGGTGGTGTCGCTCCAGGCGACGAAACCCTCCGGAGCCTTCTTCCGCACCACCTTGCGGCGCTTCTTCGGATCGTCGCCGGCCTTGGCGAGCGCCTTCTCGTTCTCGATGACGTGCTCGGGCGCCTGAGCGACCACGAAACCGGCCGTGTCGAAGCCCGCCCGGCCCGCCCGGCCCGCGATCTGGTGGAACTCGCGCGCCCGGAGCGTGCGCACCCGGTTGCCGTCGTACTTCGTCAGAGCCGTGAACAGCACCGTACGGATGGGCACGTTGACGCCCACGCCGAGCGTGTCCGTCCCGCAGATCACCTTCAGCAGACCGGCCTGCGCCAGCTTCTCCACCAGGCGCCGGTACTTCGGCAGCATGCCGGCGTGGTGCACACCGATGCCGTGGCGCACATAACGCGAGAGGTTCTGGCCGAACTTGGTGGTGAAGCGGAAGTTGCCGATCAGCTCGGCGATCTTGTCCTTCTCCTCCCGCGAGCACATGTTGATGCTCATCAGCGACTGTGCCCGCTCGACGGCCTGCGCCTGGGTGAAGTGGACGATGTAGACGGGAGCCTGCTTGGTCTCCAGGAGCTCGGTCAGCGTGTCCGTGATGGGCGTGAGCCGGTACTCGTAGGAGAGCGGCACCGGCCGGGTCGCGGAGCGGACCACGGAGGTCGGGCGGCCCGTGCGCCGGGTGAGGTCCTTCTCGAACATCGACACGTCGCCGAGCGTCGCCGACATCAGGATGAACTGGGCCTGCGGCAGCTCGAGGAGCGGGATCTGCCAGGCCCAGCCGCGGTCCGGCTCCGCGTAGAAGTGGAACTCGTCCATCACGACCTGGCCGATGTCGGCGTACTTGCCGTCGCGCAGCGCGATCGAGGCCAGCACCTCCGCCGTACAGCAGATGATCGGCGCGTCGGCGTTCACGGACGCGTCGCCGGTCAGCATGCCGACGTTCTCGGTGCCAAAGAGCTTGCACAGGTCGAAGAACTTCTCCGACACCAGCGCCTTGATCGGCGCGGTGTAGAAGGTCACCTGGTCATTGGCCAGCGCCGCGAAATGCGCCCCCGCCGCGACCAGGGACTTTCCCGATCCGGTGGGGGTCGACAAGATCACGTTCGCTCCGGAGACCACCTCGATCAGCGCCTCCTCCTGGGCCGGGTAGAGCGTGATGCCCCGGTCCTCCGCCCATGAGGAGAAAGCCTCGAAGAGGGCGTCGGGGTCGGCGTTCGGCGGCAGCTGATCGATAAGGGTCACGCCCCCATCTTGCCTGGATTCCGTTCGGATGAGGGAACCGGCCACCGGCTCGAAGATCACGGACGATACGCTGTCGCGTCGACCGGCCGTCAACTGAGCGCCGGCACCGGAGGAATGGGGCGGGGACAAGCATGATGGGACCGGCGCACTCGCTGTCCGGAGCGGCGGCCTGGCTGGGCGTCGGGGCGGCGGCGGCCGCCGCGGGCCACCCGATGCCGTGGCCGGTTGTCGTCGTCGGAGCGCTCATCTGCGCGGGCGCGGCGCTCGCCCCTGACCTCGATCACAAGTCCGCGACCATCTCGCGGGCCTTCGGACCGATCTCCAAGGGCCTGTGCGGGATCGTCGACAAGCTCTCGTACGCCGTCTACAAGGCGACCCGCTCCACCGCAGACCCCCGCCGGTCGGGCGGCCACCGCACGCTCACCCACACCTGGCTCTGGGCGGTCCTCATCGGCGCCGGAGCCTCGGCCCTGGCCATCACGGGCGGCCGCTGGGCCGTCCTCGGGATCCTCTTCGTCCACCTCGTGCTCGCGGTGGAAGGCCTGCTGTGGCGGGCGGCCCGGGTGTCGAGCGACGTCCTGGTCTGGCTGCTCGGAGCCACCAGCGCGTGGATCCTCGCGGGCGTCCTGGACCAGCCGGGCAACGGCGCGGACTGGCTCTTCACCGCCCCCGGGCAGGAGTACCTCTGGCTGGGCCTGCCCATCGTCCTGGGCGCCCTGGTGCACGACATCGGCGACGCCCTGACGGTCTCGGGCTGCCCGATCCTGTGGCCGATCCCGGTGGGCCGCAAGCGGTGGTACCCGGTCGGACCGCCGAAGGGGATGCGGTTCCGCGCGGGCAGCTGGGTGGAGCTGAAGGTGCTGATGCCGGCGTTCATGCTGCTCGGCGGCGTGGGCGGCGCCTCGGCGCTGGGGTACCTCTAGCGGGTACGGGGCGGGCCGGCCGGCCCGACGGACGTCGGTCCGGCCGGCCCGCCCACCGGTCAGCCGTGCCATGACCTCCACAGCGCCGCGTACGCGCCGTCCGCGGTCACCAGTTCGTCGTGGCTGCCCAGCTCGCTGATCCGGCCCTCCTCGACCACCGCGATCACGTCCGCGTCGTGCGCGGTGTGCAGCCGGTGGGCGATCGCGACGACCGTGCGGCCGTCCAGGACCCGGGCGAGCGAGCGCTCCAGATGGCGGGCCGCCCGCGGGTCCAGGAGCGACGTCGCCTCGTCCAGGACCAGCGTGTGCGGGTCCGCGAGCACCAGCCGGGCGAGGGCGATCTGCTGGGCCTGGGCCGGGGTGAGCGCGAGCCCGCCCGAGCCGACCTCGGTGTCCAGGCCCTCGTCGAGCCCCCGCGCCCAGCCGTCCGCGTCGACCGCTCCGAGCGCCGCCCACAGCTCGGCGTCCTCCGCGCCCGTCCGCGCGAGCAGCAGGTTGTCCCGGAGCGATCCGACGAACACATGGTGCTCCTGGTTCACCAGAGCCACATGCTCCCGGACGCGCTCCGCGGGCATCTTCGCCAGCTCGGCCGCGCCGAGCGTGACCGTGCCGGTCCGCGGGGCGTAGATCCCCGCGAGCAGCCGGCCGAGCGTGGACTTGCCGGCGCCGGACGGGCCGACGAGGGCGAGCCGGGTGCCCGGGGCGACGTCCATCGACACCCGGTGCAGCACGTCGACGCCCTCGCGGTAGCCGAAGCGCACCTCGTCGGCCCGGACGTCCCGGCCCTCGGGGCGCAGGGCCCCGTCGCCGGCGTCCGGCTCGATGTCCCGGACGCCGACGAGCCGGGCGAGCGACACCTGGGCGACCTGTAGCTCGTCGTACCAGCGCAGGATGATCCCGACCGGCTCGACCAGCATCTGGGCGAGCAGCGCGCCCGTGGTCAGCTCGCCCACGTCGATCCAGCCGCGCAGCACGAACACGCCCCCGAGCATGAGGACTCCGGCCAGCACCAGGGTGTGGGTGAGGTTGATGACCGGGAAGAGGACCGAGCGCAGTCCCAGCGTGTACCGCTCCCAGGCGGTCCACTCCTGAATGCGCCGGTCGGACAGCGCGACCCGGCGGCCACCGAGACGGTGTGCCTCGACGGTGCGGCCCGCGTCGACGGTCTCGGCGAGCGCGGAGGCGACCGCCGCGTAGCCCGCGGCCTCGGAGCGGTACGCCGAGGGGGCCCGCTTGAAGTACCACCGGCAGCCGACGATCAGCAGCGGCGCGGCGATCAGCAGGGAGAGCGCGAGCGGCGGCGCGGTCGCGGCCAGCCCGCCGATCAGCAGTCCGGCCCAGACCACGCCGATGGCGAGCTGCGGGACCGCCTCGCGCATCGCGTTGGCAAGCCGGTCGATGTCCGTGGTGATACGGGACAGCAGGTCGCCGGTCCCGGCCCGCTCAAGGACTCCCGGCGGCAGCCCGACCGCCCGTACGAGGAAGTCCTCGCGCAGGTCGGCCAGCATCTCCTCGCCCAGCATCGCGCCGCGCAGCCGCACCATCCGTACGAACAGGGTCTGGACGACGAGGGCGAGCGCGAACAGGGCGACCGTGCGCCCCAGTTGCAGGTCGCGCGCGCCATCGGAGAGGCGCTCGACGAGCGAGCCGAGCAGGTACGGGCCCACCATCGACGCGGTCACCGCGACCGCGTTGACACCGATGAGCAGCGCGAACGCCCCGCGATGGCGGCGCAGCAGATCCCGTACGTAGGTGCGTACGGTCGCGGCCGTCCCCACGGGCAGGGTCGTCGCCGAGGTCGGGGCCCCAGGGTCGTACGCCGGTGGCGCCAGGCCGATCATGCCGACTCTCCTTCCAGCTCTGCTGCTTCCAGTCCCGCTTCGTCCCGCTCTGCTTGCAAGGTCTGTTCCTCGTCGGTGTCGCGCGTGACGACGGCCCGGTAGCGCGGTTCGGTACGCAGCAGTTCGCGGTGCGTACCGACGGCCACCACCTCGCCGTCGTGGACGAGGGCCACCCGGTCGGCCCGGTCGAGCAGGAGCGGCGAGGAGGCGAGGACGACCGTCGTACGGCCCTCGCGCAGCCCTCGCACCCCCGCGGCGACCCGCGCCTCGGTGTGCGAGTCGACCGCCGAGGTCGGCTCGTCGAGGACCAGCACCTCCGGGTCGGTCACCAGGGAACGGGCCAGGGCCAGGCGCTGGCGCTGGCCGCCGGAGAGCGACCGGCCGCGCTCGGTGATCCGGGTCTTCATCGGGTCGCCCTCGGTGTCGGCGGACGCCTGCGCGAGCGCGTCGAGGACGTCCCCGCACCGGGCCGCCGCGAGGGCCTCCTCCGGCCTGACCGTGCCCGAGGAGGGCACGTCGAGCAGCTCGTGGAGCGTGCCGGAGAGCAGGACCGGGTCCTTGTCCTGGACCAGCACGGCCGTACGGGCCGTGTCCAGGTCCAGCTCGTCGAGCGGCACTCCGCCGAGCAGGACCGAGGTGTGCCCCTCGCCCGCCTCGGTGGGATGCCCCCCGAGCCGGTCGGCGAGCCTGCCGGCCACGTCCGGGTCGCCGCAGACGACCGCCGTGAGGAGGCCGGCGGGGGCGAGGAGCCCGGTGACGGGGTCGTACAGATCGCCCGTCGCCCCGCCGTGCTCGTCCGCCGTCGTGGTGGTGGTCCGGGCCAGCGACAGCACCCGGGCCGCGCGCTTGGCCGACGGCCGGGAGAAGGAGTACGCCATGGCGATCTCCTCCACATGGCGCAGAGGATGCAGCATCAGCGCCACCGCGCTGTAGACGGTGACCAGTTCGCCGACCGCGATCCGCCCGTCGAGCGCGAGCCTCGCTCCGTACGCGAGCACGCCCACGAGGAGCAGACCCGGGAGCAGGACCTGCACGGCCGCGATCAGGGCCCACATCCGGGCGCTGCGGACGGCGGCGTGCCGGACCTCCTGCGAGGCGGCCCGGTAGCGGGAGAGGAACAGCTCCTCGCCGCCGATGCCGCGCAGCACCCGCAGCCCGGCCACGGTGTCCGAGGCCAGCTCGGTGGCCCGGCCCGCCTTCTCCCGCTGGACGTCGGCCCTGCGGGTGGCGCGGGGGAGCAGCGGCAGGACGGCCAGTGCGAGCACCGGCAGGCCCACCGCCACCACCACGCCGAGCGCCGGCTGGTAGACCACCAGCCCCACACAGACCACGACCATCGTCAGCGCGGCCGCGGCGAAGCGGGACAGCGCCTCGACGAACCAGCCGATCTTCTCGACGTCTCCGGTGGAGACGGCCACGACCTCGCCCGCGGCGACCCGCCGGGTCAGGACGGAGCCCAGCTCGGCGGTCTTGCGCGAGAGCAGTTGCTGGACGCGCGCGGCGGCGGTGATCCAGTTGGTGACGGCCGTGCGGTGGAGCATCATGTCGCCGACCGCGATGCCCGCGCCGAGCAGGGCGAGCAGACCGCCCGCGAGCGCGAGCCGCCCGCCGTCACGGTCCACGACCGCCTGGACGGCGAGTCCGACCGCGAGCGACAGACCCGCGATGCTGAGCTGGAGCAGCAGCCCCCACAGGAGGGAGCTGACCTGTCCGCCGAGTTGGTTGCGGCCGAGCCAGAGGAGGAACCGGGTGCCCGAGCGGACATCGGGGACCCCTGGATCGGCATACGGTAGATCGCGAATCTTCATGTCGTCCCAGGGCTTTCCGGTCTCCTCGCCGAGTGGCGCAAACCGTGCAAGGTTCGCGCCGCGGGACGGCCCTCTGCAATCGATTTATTCACGAAGGCGCACAGAACGCGCCAAGGTCGCACACGCCCCCTGGACGCCTCCGACGCCCCGCGCTTCACTCGCGACCCATGAGACATCAGAAGATCATGAGCATGATCGGTGGCCTCGTCCTGGCCGCCGGCACCCTGCTCACGGCGCACCCGGCGGCCGCGATCGCTCCGGCCGACCGGACCCCGGCCGCCACGACCGATCCGCCGCCCGCCGAGTTCGGCAGCGACTGGCACGACCCGCTGACCGCCGACCCGCCGGTGACCAAGCCGCCGACCCGATCCTGCGAGGTCCTGCTCGCGGCGGCCCAGTTCCGCGATTTCACGCCGTACCAAGGGAGTTACGCACCTCCGAAGGAGTGTGGCACCCGCTGGAGCAAGGTCGTCCTCCGCCTCGACGGAGAGGTGAAGGGGCGTCAGTACGACCGCCTCGGCCATGTCTCCGTCGGCGGCGTGGAGATCCTCCGCACCTCCACGCCCCAGCCCTCGCCCGACGGCATCCGCTGGTCGGTGGAGAAGGACGTCACCCGCTACCGCGACACGCTCGCCCGCCCCCAGCCGGTCGAGATGCTCATCGGCAATGTCGTGAACGAGACGTACACCGGCGTCCTCGACGTCCGCGTCACGCTCACCTTCTACGCCGCCCGAGGCGCGGTGAAGCCCGCGGCCGGTACGCCCGACCGGGTGATGCCGCTCGACTCCACGAGCCTGACCACCCCGCGCAACACCGAACGCATCCTCGCCGAGGTGTACGCGACCGGCTCCGGCGGCGGCTGCGAGGAGTACTGGTACCTGACCGTGCCCGACGCGGCCCCGTACTCCTGCAAGGCGACCGACGGGCCGTACCGCGAGGTCCGGATCTCCGTCGACGGACGGACAGCGGGCATCGCCGCCCCCTTCCCGACCGTCTGGACGGGGGGCTGGTCCAACCCCTTCCTCTGGTACGTCACTCCCGGCCCCCGCGCCTTCGACGTCCAGCCGATCGTCTACGACCTGACCCCCTTCGCGGGCCTCCTCAACGACGGCCGCGCCCACCGGGTCGAGGTGTCGGTCGCGGGCCTCCCCGCAGGACGGACCGGCTGGAGCACCCCGACCAACATCCTGCTCTGGCAGGACGAGGACAGCGCCGTGGTCACCGGAGGGCTCGACCGCCACCACGAGACCGCGCCGCGCAACGCCTCCGTGCACACGCCGGGTGCGGAACACCGGGTCGACACCGAAGGCGGGCACGCCCTCACCGTCGCCGGGCATCTGAACACCTCGCACGGCCGCGTCGACACCACCGTCACGCGGACCCTGGCGCACACCTCCGTGCACCGCTGGGCCGAGAGCGAGAACCCCGACGCACTCACCGCACGGTGGACCGACGACGAGACCGTGACCGTCGGACGCACGAGCACCCGCACCCACCGCACGTACACGATGGACGGCGAGACGACCATCGGCGCGGGCGACCGCCTGAGGACCGTGCTGGCACTCGGCGACCGCGCCCGCACCGAGGTCGTACGGGGCGGCAAGCGGCTCTCCTGGTCGCACCTCGACCACAGCTACGCCGGGGACGCCACCTACACCACCGGTGTGCCGCGCGACCAGCGGCACGCGGTCGGGACGACGTCCGACCGCTACCGGCTCCACGGCTCCGACGGCTGCCACGACCGCAGCGTGAGGACGGCGCAGGGGACGGTCACGGAGGACCGGCTGCGCTGCTGAGCCGCAGTGCGGCCGACGACGGGTGGCGGGGCCCGGCCTGTGCTGCCGGGCCCCGCGTGCGTCCGCCGCTATGCCGGTTTGGCCGAGTCCACGCCGGACCGCGACTTCTTCCACTCACCGCGGGTGAAGTCCGGGATCGCCTGGGGCGCGCCCTTCGCCTTGATCGAGGCGTGGCTCAGCGGCACCGGAGCCGTCCACACCGCCGCGTCGTAGACGTCGAAGTCGGGGACCAGTCCGAGCTGCATGGTCTGCATCAGCCGGTAGACCATGATGTAGTCCATTCCCCCGTGCCCGCCGGGCGGATTGGAGTGCTCCTTCCAGAGCCAGTGGTCGAACTCCGTGGCGTACGCACCGAAGTCGCCCCACTGGTGTCCCTTGTGGTCCGGCTCCAGATAGACCCGGGCCGGGTAGTCCTCGAACACACCCCGGGTACCGCCCAGGCTGTTGATCCTGCTGTACGGGTGCGGGGTCGAGACATCGTGCTCCAGCCGGATCACGCGCCCCTTCGCCGTCTGGACCAGACTGATCGTCCGGTCGCTCCCGACGTACGTCTCCTTCCAGCTCGGGTCACCCGGCGGCGTGTTCTCCGCCCGGTACTGGGCGAGGCCCAGCGCCGGTGTCCCGAAGCTGCTGATGCTCACCACGCGGTCGCCCCGGTTGACGTCCATGTAGTTGGCGACAGGACCGAAGCCGTGGTTGGGGTAGAGATCGCCCCGCAGCTTGGTGTGCCAGATCCGGCGCCATGGGCCCTCGTAGTACGTCGGCGAGAACATCAGCTCGCGCAGATCGTGGTTGTACGCCCCCGCCCCGTGCAGCAGATCCCCGAACTTGCCCGCGTGGGCCATCCGCAGGACCCGCATCTCGTTGCGGCCGTAGCAGCAGTTCTCGAGCTGCATGCAGTGGCGGCGGGTCTCCTCGGAGAGGTCGACCAGTTCCCACAGGTCTTCGAGCGTCATCGCGACCGGACACTCCACGCCGACGTGCTTGCCGTTCAGCATCGCCGCCCGCGCCATCGCGAAGTGCGTCTCCCAGGGCGTCGCCACATAGACGAAGTCGAGGTCCGAGCGCTTGCAGAGGTTCTCGTAGTCGTCCTCGCCCTTCGTGTACACGGCGGGGGAGGGCTGTCCGGCGGCGACGACCTTGGCCGCGGCACGCTCCGCCTTGTCCTTGACCGGGTCGCAGATCGCCACCACCCGCACCCAGGGGAGGACGAGGAAGAGGTCGATCATGCTGCCGCCCCGGTTGCCGAGGCCGACGATCCCGACCCGGACCGTGGAGCGCCTCCCGAAGGGGACGCCGGCCATGGTGGCGCCTCTGCGCCGGGGGGCCCGGGCGGCCTCGGGCGAGGCGGCCCCGGGCGAGGCGGCCTCGGGCGAGGCGGCCTCGGCGTTGCCGGCGCCCAGCGCGCCGAGGCCGATGCCCGCTCCCGCGACCCCGGCCGTGGTCCGCAGGACGGAGCGACGGCTCGGTGGCTGCGGTGCGTTGTCGTTCATGGAACCTCCAGTAGCTGTGTGCACGGCTGGCTCATGAATCCCGCAAAGGACCCTGGTCGTTGAGACTGGTGGTGCGCAAGGGGGCGGTTTGGACTCTTCCGACGGGTAGTTGGACTCTTCCATTCCGGGTCGGTCGCCGGACCATGCGGACGACGAGGGTCCCTCACCCACATGGGGTAAGGGACCCTCGTCGTGCCGGACGGGGCGTCAGGGCCCGGTCGGGCAGCCCGTGCCACGGGGGCCGCGTCGGCGACGGCCGTGTCGCGCAGACCACCTCACGCCGGTCGTGTCGCGCGCTCCAGCGCCAGGAGCACCGACTGGTAGCTCCGGCCCGTCGCCCGCTCCATGCCGATCTCGCACATCCGGTTCGCCGACAGATGCAGGTCGAACGGGCGCGCCGTCACTTCGGACGCCTCACGCGCGGTGGCCGATTCCGTCAGCTCCGGATGGAGCATGCCCCGGTCTCCCGCGAAGGCGCAGCAGCCCGCGTCGGCCGGCACGACGACATCCTCGGCACAGGCCCGGGCCAGCTCCGTCAGCTGCTCCTCGTCCCCCAGATGCCGCATGGAACAGGTCGGATGCACCACCGCCGAGCCCACCGTGCGGCGCACGTCGAGCCGGGGCAGCAGCTCGTCCGCCGCCCACACCAGTGAGTCGACGACCGTCAGCTCCGCGTGCAACTCCCGGTTGTCGTCGGTGAGATACGGCACCACCTCGTGGGCGATCCCGAGCGTGCAGGAGGACGCGTCGACCACCAGAGGCAACCGCCCGCCCGCCGTCCAGCCCCAGGCCGCCTCGACGATCCGGTTGGCCATCACCTCGTTGCCGCGCTCGTACCCCTTCGAGTGCCAGATCGTGGCGCAGCACGTACCGGCCACGTCGCCCGGGATCCACACCGGCCTGCCCGCCCTGCCGGAGAGGGCCACCATCGCGTCGGGGAGGGACGGCCCGCGCACGCCCTCCGGCGCGCCGAAGATCCGGTTCACACAGGCCGGGTAGTAGACGGCGACCGCCGCCGGGCGGTGGGTGCGGGGGAGGCGGCGCGGGGCGGCGCCCGGGATCTCCGGCAGCCACTCCGGTACGAGATCGGGCCGCACCGCCCTGCGCGCCGTGCCCGTCACCGCGCCCAGGGCGCGGTCGCCGATCCGGTCGGCCACCGCGACGGCGAGGCGGGCCGAGGCCTCCACGGCACGGAAGTTCCTGGCCGCGAGGGCCGCGATCCGCTCCTCACGCGGCGAGTGCCGCTGATGGCGGAACTCCTTCATCAGCGCCCCGGTGTCGATCCCGACGGGGCAGGCCAGCTTGCACGTGGAGTCACCGGCGCAGGTGTCCACGGCGTCGTAGCCGTACGACTCCAGGAGGCTCGCCTCCACCGCGGAGCCGTCGCTCTGCCGCATCATCTCCCGGCGCAGCACGATGCGCTGGCGCGGAGTGGTCGTCAGATCCTGGCTCGGACAGGTCGGTTCGCAGAAGCCGCACTCGATGCACGGGTCGGCGATCGCCTCCACCTTCGGGATCGTCTTGAGACCACGGAGATGCGCCTGCGGGTCACGGTCGAGGACGATCCGCGGCGCGAGCACACCGTCGGGATCGATGACCTCCTTGGTCCGCCACATCAGTTCCGTCGCCTTCGTACCCCACTCCAGCTCCAGGAAGGGGGCGATGTTGCGGCCGGTGGCGTGCTCGGCCTTGAGCGAGCCGTCGAACCGCTCCACCGTCAGCTTGCAGAACTCGTCCATGAACGCGGCGTAGCGCGCCACGTCCCGGGGGGCGGCGGCGTCGAAGGCCAGCAGGAAGTGCAGGTTGCCGTGGGCGGCATGACCGGCCACGGCCGCGTCGAAACCGTGCCGGGCCTGCAGTTCGAGGAGGTCGGCGCAGGCGTCCGAGAGCCGGTCGGGCGGTACGGCGAAGTCCTCGGTGATCAGTGTCGTACCGGACGGGCGCGAGCCGCCCACCGCGGTCACGAACGCCTTGCGGGCCTTCCAGTACCCGGCGATCGTGCCCGGGTCGCGGGTGAACGCGTTGTCCACCGAGGCGACCGGCGCCACGAGCTCGATCCCTTCGAGGACCGTCGCGGCGGCCCGCTCGTACACCTCCTGCGAGGCGCTGTCCGCGGCGCGGAACTCCACGAGCAGCGCCGCCGTCTCCTTGGGGAGCTCCGCCCAGTCGGCCGGGACCCCGGAGACGCTGACCGAGGCGCGCAGGGTGTTGCCGTCCATCAGCTCGACCGCGATCGCCCCCGCCTCGTTGAAACGAGGCACGGCGGCGGCCGCCGCCGGCAGCGACGGGAAGAACAGCAGCGCGGTGGAGACCTGCCGCTCCAGCGGCAGCGTGTCGAAGACGACCTCCGAGATGAAGCCGAACGTCCCCTCCGAGCCGACCATCAGGCCGCGCAGGATCCGCACCGGCGTGTCGCCGTCCAGGAAGGCGTCCAGGCGGTAGCCGTTGGTGTTCTTGATGGCGTACTTGGCACGGATCCGGGCGACCAGCTCCGGATCGGCCTCGATCTCGGCCTTGAGCTCCATCAGACCGGCGCACAACCGGGGCTCGGCGCGCGCGAGCTCCTCGTCGGCGGCCGGGTGGCCGGTGTCGACCACGGTGCCGCTCGGCAGCACGAACGTGAGCGAGGCGACCGTACGGTACGAGTTCCTGGTCGTCCCGGCCGTCATGCCCGAGGCGTTGTTGGCGACCACTCCGCCGATCGTGCAGGCGACGGCGCTCGCGGGGTCGGGCCCGAGGATCCGGCCGTGGCGGGCGAGGGCGGCGTTGGCCCGGGCGACCGTGGTGCCGGGGCGGATCCGGGCGCGGGCGCCGCCGTCGAGGACCTCGACCCCCGCCCAGTGACGGCGCACGTCGACGAGGATGTCCTCCCCCTGCGCCTGTCCGTTCAGACTCGTCCCGGCCGCCCGGAAGACGACCTCGCGGCCCTTGCCGTGGGCGTAGGAGAGGAGGGCGGAGATGTCGTCGATGTCCTCGGCGACCACCACGACCTGCGGTACGAAGCGGTAGGGGCTGGCGTCGGAGGCGTACCGCACCAGGTCGGAGATCTTCGAGAGCACCTTCTCGCGGCCGAGGAGTGCGACCAGCTCCTCCCGCATCAGGCGCGGAGTCCCCCCGGACTGCAGATCGGGGACCCGGTCGGGGGCCGGAGTCCGCTTCGTACCGGTGCGCAGGGCCCGCGGGTTCGGCTCCAGCAGTGGCATGTCACGG
This sequence comes from Streptomyces sp. NPDC012508, assembly GCF_042902595.1. Classification (NCBI taxonomy): domain Bacteria; kingdom Bacillati; phylum Actinomycetota; class Actinomycetes; order Kitasatosporales; family Streptomycetaceae; genus Streptomyces; species Streptomyces sp. NPDC012508. The sequence goes on along the minus strand of NZ_JBIBEO010000010.1, from coordinate 284,604 downwards.
CTCCCCTCGGCGCCCCGGTACCCGCGCGGTCAGCAGCGGCGCTCCGGCACGTGGTCGACCAGAGCGGACAGCAGACCTCCGAGCACCTCACGCTGATCGACGGTCAATGGAGCAAGGATGTCCTCTGCGGCCGCCCTGCGCGCGCTCCGCAACGCGCGGAGCGTCCCGCGTCCGTCGTCGGTGAGCTCGATCCTGACCACCCGTCTGTTGGTCGGATCGGGGACGCGGCGCACCCGGCCGGCGGCTTCCAGACCGTCCACGAGGCTCGTGACGGCCCGGGGGACGACCTCGAGGCGCTCGGCGAGATCGGCCATCCGGGGCGGGTGCTCGTAGTGCGCGACCGTGCGCAGCAGCCGGGACTGGGCGGGGGTGATGCCGACCGGCTCGAGCAGCCGCTTCTGGCTGCGCTGCAGCCGTCGGGTGAGGCGCAGCAGCTGCTCGGCGAGAAGGCCGTCCGCGTCGGGGGTGTTCATGGGGGAACATTATCAGGACCTGGTTCATTGTGAGTATAGGTAACAATGAGCTATGCTCTGATCGACTTGACCACTCTCACCTCTCGTAGGAGCCCATGCGTCACCACGAAGAGTCCGAATGGACACCTCCACCGCGCGATCCCGCGCAGCCGAAGGAGCCCGCGCAGACGCGGCGCATCCTGCGGCTCTTCCGTCCCTACCGCGGCCGGCTCGCCGTCGTCGGCCTGCTCGTCGGCGCCTCGTCCCTGGTGACGGTGGCGTCGCCGTTCCTCCTCAAGGAGATCCTCGACACCGCGATCCCGCAGGGCCGCACCGGGCTGCTGAGCCTGCTCGCCCTCGGCATGATCGTCACCGCCGTGATGACGAGCGTCTTCGGCGTGCTCCAGACCCTCATCTCCACCACGGTCGGCCAGCGCGTGATGCACGACCTGCGCACCGCGGTCTACGCACAGCTGCAGCGCATGCCGCTGGCCTTCTTCACCCGGACGCGGACCGGCGAGGTCCAGTCCCGGATCGCCAACGACATCGGCGGCATGCAGGCGACGGTCACGTCGACCGCCACCTCCCTCGTCTCGAACCTGACCGCCGTCGTCGCCACCGTCGTCGCCATGCTCGCGCTCGACTGGCGGCTCACCGTCGTCTCGCTGCTCCTGCTGCCGGTCTTCGTCTGGATCAGCCGCCGGGTCGGCCGCGAGCGTAAGAAGATCACCACCCAGCGGCAGAAGCAGATGGCCGCCATGGCCGCCACCGTCACCGAGTCGCTCTCCGTGAGCGGCATCCTGCTCGGCCGCACCATGGGCCGTTCCGACTCGCTGACGAAGTCCTTCGCCGAGGAGTCCGAGCGCCTCGTCGACCTCGAAGTGCGCTCCTCCATGGCCGGACGCTGGCGGATGTCGACGATAGGCATCGTCATGGCCGCCATGCCCGCGCTGATCTACTGGGCCGCGGGCTTCGCCCTCCAGGCCGGAGGCCCGGCCATCTCGCTGGGCACGCTCGTCGCCTTCGTCTCGCTCCAGCAGGGCCTCTTCCGGCCCGCGGTGAGCCTGCTGTCCACCGGCGTCCAGATGCAGACCTCCCTCGCCCTCTTCCAGCGGATCTTCGAGTACCTCGACCTCCCCGTCGACATCACCGAGCCCGAGAACCCGGTCCGGCTGGAGAAGATCAGCGGCGAGGTGACGTTCGAGAACGTCGACTTCCGTTACGACCCCGAGGGTGCCGGCCGTCCGACGCTCGACTCCATCGACCTGGCCGTCCCGGCCGGCGGCAGCCTCGCCGTCGTCGGACCGACCGGATCGGGCAAGTCCACCCTCAGCTATCTCGTGCCCCGGCTCTACGACGTGACCGGCGGCCGGGTCCTGATCGACGGCGTCGACGTCCGCGACCTCGACTTCGACACCCTCGCCCGCGCGGTCGGCGTGGTCTCCCAGGAGACGTACCTCTTCCACGCGTCCGTCGCGGACAACCTGCGCTTCGCCAAGCCCGACGCCACGGACGAGGAGATCCGCGCCGCCGCCCGCGCCGCGCAGATCCACGACCACATCGCCGGCCTGCCCGAGGGGTACGACACCCTCGTGGGCGAGCGCGGCTACCGCTTCTCGGGCGGCGAGAAGCAGCGCCTCGCGATCGCCCGCACCATCCTGCGCGACCCGCCCGTGCTCATCCTCGACGAGGCGACCAGCGCGCTGGACACCCGCACCGAACACGCGGTGCAGCAGGCGATCGACGCCCTCTCCGCCGGACGGACCACCATCACCATCGCCCACCGGCTCTCCACCGTCCGGGACGCGGACCAGATCATGGTCCTCGAAGCCGGCCGGATCGCCGAGCGCGGCACCCACGACGAACTTCTCGCCCGCGACGGCCGGTACGCGGCCCTGGTGCGCCGTGACGAACACACGAACGCGGGAGCGGTTGTTCCCCAGAACGTGTGATCGTTCCCGATTCCGTTGCTCAACTTCCTTGTGACGACTGATGATTACGGTGCGCAAGCGACGGGCTGCAGACCGCGACCGCGCACTGTCCCACGGATGTCGCACAGGCGTCCCACAGATGCACCTGCACAAGGAGAACGCACCACCATGAACGTCATCACCAACCTGCTCGCCGGCGTCTTCCACTTCCTGGGCTGGCTCGTCTGACCCTCACGCCCGGCAGGAAAGCGGCGCCGTCGGTCCCCCGTCCCAGGGGGTCGGCGGCGCCGCCGCGTGCGGGGCTCCCCGGTTTCGCGGGCGGCCCGGGTTAGCGTGCGCTCATGACGTACCGGTCCTGGCAGCCCGAACACCGTCGCCGCCGTCCCCGGCTCACCCGGCTCGGCCGGTTCGCCGTGCTCCTGGGGGCGGGCATCGCCGCGGCCGCGGCCATCACCATCCCCTTGATCCTGCTCTTCGGCGAGGACGAGCGTGCCCCCGTCCCCGTTCCCGAGAAGAAGCGCACCCTGCTCGTCCCGGAGGGCTGGCGGGCCGGCCAGGTCTATGCCGCCGTCGACCGCTCCCTCGGTCTCGCCGAGGGCACCACCCGCAGCGTCGCGGACGCCCCGGCCACCGCTCTCGGTCTGCCGGTCGCCGCCCAGGGGAACCCCGAGGGGTACCTCTTCCCGGCGACGTACCCGGTGGCTGCCGCGACGACCCCGGAGAGCCTGCTGTCCTACATGGTCCGGACGGCGGGGAAACGCTTCGGCGCCGACCACATCACCGCGGGCGCCCAGCGCAACGGGGTGAGCGTGCACCAGACGGTGATCATCGCCAGCATCGTGCAGGCGGAGGCCGACACCGACGAGGACATGGGCAAGGTCGCCCGCGTCGTCTACAACCGGCTCGCCAAGGGCATGGCACTCCAGATGGACTCCACGCTGAACTACGCCATGGGGCGCTCCACCGTCGACACCACCCACGCCGACACCAAGATCGACAGCCCGTACAACACCTACGAGCGTCCCGGCCTGCCGCCCACCCCGATCGGGAACCCGGGGGAGCAGGCGATGTCCGCGTCGATCGAACCCGCCGAAGGCGACTGGCTGTACTTCGTGACCGTGAAGCCGGGTGACACCCGCTTCACCGCCGACTACGCCGAACACCAGGCGAACGTCGAGGAGTTCAACGCGCTTCGCCGCGCGGCGAAGCAGGGCTGACCTACGCGGTCGCCACGGGCGCCCGCTCCAGCAGGCGGCGGATCTCGGCGACGGCCGCGCGGCCGGCCCGGTTGGCGCCGATCGTCGAGGCCGAAGGCCCGTAGCCGACGAGATGGACGCGCTCGTCCCGTACCGCCCGGGTGCCCTCCACCCGGATGCCGCCGCCCGGCTCGCGGAGCCTGAGCGGGGCGAGGTGGTCGATGGCGGCCCGGAAGCCGGTCGCCCAGAGGATCACATCGGCGTCCACGGTCCGGCCGTCGGTCCAGGCCACGCCGGTCGGCGTGATCCGGTCGAACATCGGGTTGCGGTCCAGGACGCCGCGCTCCCGTGCGCTGCGGATCGCGTCGGTGAGCGGCAGCCCGGTGACGGAGACGACGCTCTGCGGCGGCAGACCGCGCCGTACCCGCTCCTCGACCATCGCGACCGCCGCCCGGCCCTGCATCTCGCCGAAGGGCCCCTCGCGGTAGACGGGCTCTCGCCGGGTCACCCACGTCGTCCCCGCCGCGACCTCGGCGATCTCCATCAGGTGCTGCGTGCCCGACGCACCGCCGCCGACCACGATCACCCGCTGACCCGCGAACTCCTCGGGACCGGGGTAGTTCGCGGTGTGCAGCTGGCGGCCCCGGAAGGTCTCCTGGCCCTGGTAGCGGGGCCAGAAGGGCCGGTCCCAGGTACCGGTCGCGTTGATCAGGGCGCGGGTGGCGTACGTCCCCTCCGAGGTCTCCACGAGCAGCCGTCCGCGCTCGCCCTCCCGTACGGCGCTCACCTCCACGGGCCGGTGGACGCGCAGATCGAAGCGCTCCTCGTACGCCGTGAAGTACGCGGCGATCACCTCGGACGAAGGCCGGCTGTCGTCGGCGCCGGTCAGCTCCATCCCCGGCAGCGCGTGCATCCCGTGGACCTTGCCGTACGTGAGCGAGGGCCAGCGGAACTGCCACGCCCCGCCGGGGCGCGGGGCGTGGTCGAGGACGACGAAGTCGCGATCGGGCGCGAGGCCCGTGCGGCGCAGATGGTAGGCGGCGGAGAGCCCCGCCTGCCCGGCACCGATCACGACCACGTCGACGTCTCGTACGTCCTGCCCGCTCTCAACCCCGAAATCGTTCACGATTCCACCAACCGAGGAGCGGGCCGGGATCTTCCCGACACGACCGAAGGCCCTCCGTCACCGCCCTCCGGCCACGAGGAGCGGAGCGCCACCGGGTGCCGAGGCCGGACGGCCGTTGGCCGCCGGGACTCCGAGCAGCGGCGATGCCGGGATCCGCGGCAGCAGGCCGCGCGCCGCCAGCTCCGGGGTGACGCCCTCCCCGAACCAGTACGCCTCCTCCAGATGCGGGTACCCGGAGAGCACGAAGTGCTCCACACCCAGGTCGTGGTACTCCTCGATCCGGTCGGCGACATCGGCGTGGCTGCCCACCAGCGCGGTGCCGGCCCCTCCCCGTACGAGACCCACTCCGGCCCACAGGTTCGGCGCGATCTCCAGCTTGTCGCGCTCCAGCGAGCCGCCGCCGTGCAGCGCCACCATCCGCTGCTGGCCGACGGACTCGCTCCGGCCGAGCGTCTGCTGTGCCGCCGCGATCGTCTCGGCGTCGAGGTCCGAGAGCAGCCGGTCCGCGACCGCCCATGCCTCGCGCGCGGAGTCCCGCGAGATCGTGTGCAGCCGGACGCCGAACCGCACCTCACGCCCGCGCTCCTCCGCGAGCCGCCGGATCCAGTCGATCTTCTCCTTGACCTGCCACGGCGGCTCGCCCCAGGTCAGATACACATCCGCGTGCGCGGCGGCGACCGGCCCGGCCGCCGCCGACGAGCCGCCGAAGAAGATCTCCGGCAGCGGGTCCGGCGGCAGCGCGGTGAGCGCCCCCTCCACCTGGTAGTGCTCGCCCTCGAAGTCGTACGGCTGCCCGGTCCACGCGCCGCGGACCACCGAGAGGAACTCGGCCGTACGGGCATAGCGCCGGTCGTGGTCCAGATGGTCGCCGAAACGGCGCTGCTCCACCGAGTCGCCGCCGGTCACGACGTTGAGCAGCAGCCGTCCCCGGGTGATCCGCTGGTACGTGGCGGCCATCTGCGCCGCGAGTACGGGCGAGATCACCCCCGGCCGGAACGCCACGAGGAACTTGAGCCGCTCCGTGTGCTGGGCGAGCGCCGCCGTCGTCAGCCAGGCGTCCTCGCACCACGTCCCGGTCGGCGTCAGCACGGCCTCGAAGCCCAACTGCTCGGCGGCCTTGGCGATCTGCGCCAGATAGTCGATGTCGGGGGCGCGCACGCCGGTCACGGCCCGGGACCGGGTGATACCGCCGTCGGTGTAGGCGTGCCGGTCGACGAGGGTACGGCCGTCGCCTCCGGTCGGCAGGAACCAGTGCAGATGGACGGTCATCAGGAGGAGCCCTTTCCGTAGCTGCGCGCCGGGGTGGTGGACGGCGGCAGGTTCTTGTTGAAGCGGGTGTCGACGTAGTCGGCGAAGCGGAACGTCCTCGGAATCAGCTTCAGTTCGGCGAAGGTGTCGGCGATCTCCTGCTCGGAGGCGATGGCCTCCTTGTCGAGGGCGACCGCGATCCGGGTGCCGTTGCTGCGCTTCACCGCGGCGAGCGCGACGTCGTAGGGCAGCCCGGTCTCCTTCGCCCAGACCTTCGCCCACGCCTCGGGGTGGTCGTAGACCCAGTCCTGGGCGCGGCGCAGCCGCTCGATGTAGTCGCCGATCGCCGCGGCCTTCTCCTTGTCGGCGAGCGCGGCGGGCGCGGCGACCTGGAAGCCGAGCCCGTTGACGACGCCCCGGCCGTCGGTGAGCACGCGGGCCTTGCCGCTCGTGAGCACCTGCGAGGTGTACGGGTCCCAGACCGCCCAGGCGTCGACCTTGCCGCTGGTGAATGCGGCGAGCGCGTCGGCGGGCTGGAGCAGGCTCACCTTGACGTCGTCGAGGGAGAGCCCTGCCTTCTTCAGTGAGGCGATCAGCTGGAAGTGGGCGGAGCTGCCTTGGGCCACGGCGACCGTCCGGCCCTTGAGGTCCCGGGGTGTGCGCAGCGGGGAGTCCTCGGCGACCAGGATCGCCTCGCCGGCGGAGTCACCATGGGTGGCCGCGACCACGGTGATCTTCGAGTCGGCTCCGGCGGCGAAGACGGGCGGGGTGTTGCCGACGGCCCCGATGTCGACGGCCTTGGCGTTGACGGCCTCCAGGAGCGGCGGGCCGGAGGTGAAGGTCGACCAGGTGACGCGGTAGGGCAGATCGTCGAGTTCGCCGGCGGCGCGGAGAACTGCTTCCGCACCGCCCTTCTGGTCGCCGACCCGGAGGACGACGGAGCCCTTGCCGTCGGAGCCCGAGCCGGATCCGGAGTCGGCGGAGGAGGGGGAGGAGCAGGCGGAGGCGAGCAGGGCGAGAGGGAGGAGAAGGGCGGCGGGCAGGAGGGAACGCTTCATGGGCGTGGGTCTTCCGATTCGGGTGGCGTGGGCGGGGGGCTTGGACGGTCGAGGGGGCGGGGCCTGGGACCTGGCTGCGGAGGCGTGCCTACCTGGCGATCCGCCGGACCTGGCGGCCCTGGCTGCCGCGGAGGCCGACGGACGGTGGGGGGCCTTGCCGCCGCGGAAGCCGACGGACCAGGGGGCCCGGCGGCTTGGCGACCGGGGCGCCTGGTGGCGGCGCGGTCAGGCGGCCTGCGCGGCGGGGAGTTCCGCCTCGACGCCGAGTTCGGCGAGGAGACGGGAGCGCAGGGCGGCGAAGGCGGGGTCCCCGGCCCGGCGGGGACGATCGAGGCCGACGGGAGAGTCGTACGCGATGACACCGTCCCGCATCACGAGGACCCGGTCGGCGAGGAGCAGCGCCTCCTCGACATCGTGCGTCACGAGCAGCACCGCGCAGCCGCGCCGCTGCCACAACTCGGCGACCAGCCGCTGCGCCTTGATCCGGGTGAGCGCGTCGAGGGCTCCGAACGGCTCGTCGAGCAGCAGCAGATCAGGCTCCCGCACGAGAGCGCGGGCGAGCGACGCGCGCTGCGCCTCGCCGCCGGACAGGGTCTTGGGCCACGCGCCCGAGCGGTGACCGAGCCCGACCTCCTCCAACGCCCGCTCCGCGACGGCCCGTTCGGGCCTGCCGGGCAGGCCCAGGAGTACGTTGCGCCACACGCGCTTCCACGGCATGAGGCGCGGGGCCTGGAAGGCGACGGCGCGGCGCTTGGGGACGAGGACGGTACCGGAGATGTCCCGGTCGAGCCCAGCGAGAACCCTCAGCAGAGTGGACTTGCCGCAGCCGCTGTGCCCGAGGAGCACGGTGAACTCGCCGGCGCGCAGGGTCAGATCGAGGTGGTCGATGACAGGACGGCCGTCGAAGGAGCGGGTCAGCCCCTCGATGGTCACTGCCCGGTGAAGGTCGGTCGCCATTGCAGCAGCAGCCTTTCGAGAGTACGGACGACGGCGTCGGCCAGCAGGCCGAGGAAGGCGTAGACGACGAGGCAGACGACGATGACGTCGGTACGGAAGAACTCGCGCGCCTGGTTCATGAGGAAGCCGATGCCGGCGTCGGCGTTGATCGACTCGCCGAAGACGAGCGCGAGCCAGGCGGTCGCCAGCGAGTACCGCAGTCCGGTCATCGCTCCCGGCAGGGCGCCTGGCAGCACCACATGGCGGATCAGCCCCCAGCGCCCGAGCCCCAACGATTCGCCCGCCTCGACCAGTTGGGCATCGACACCACGGATTCCGGCGTACACGTTGAGGTACAGGTGGAAGGCGACGCCGAGCGCGATGAGCGCCACCTTGGGCGCCTCGCCGATGCCCAGCCAGATGATGAACAGCGGGATGAGGCCGACCCAGGGGACGGTCCGCAGCATCTGCACGGTCGCGTCGACGAGGTCCTCGCCGAGCCGCGAGAGTCCGGAGACGAGGGCGAGCGAGACGCCGACGGTACCGCCCAACAGCAGGCCGACGGCGACGCGTTGGAGCGACACGCCCATGGCGTACGGCAGGGTGCCGTCCACGACCAGTTCGCCGCCGGCCCGGGCGATGGTGCCCGGGGAGGCGAGAACGTCGGGCGGCAGGACTCCGGTGGAGCTGAGCACCTGCCAGGAGACGAGCAGGAGGAGGGGGCCGACGGTGCGGCGCAGCCAGCGCGGCACGGCGAGCCGGCGTCGGGCACCCTTCCGGGCTGCCGAGACAATCTCCTCGACTTCTGAAATAGGCGAAATATCGCTCAAGGTTTTGGGTGGGGCATGACCGACCGTCATGAAGGAGGCTCCGGAGGAGGGGAGTGGGTACGCCTCAGCGACCGTGAGCGCGCCGAGGGCGCGCGAACACGGGTGTCAGCGCGGGAGGATCAGGTGTGAGAGGGCGTCAGCAGCCGCGACGACACGCGGCGGAGGCCACCCGCAGCAGGTCGATGTGACCGCGCGTGGTGAGCAGGGCTGTACGCAACATGGCGCGAACGTAGCGACTCGTTCAGGTGCCGGTCAACGGTGTCTCGGAGCGTGGACGCGCGATCCCGCGCTGTGAACGGCAGGATGACCTCATGTCGACCTTCATCACCCGCGTGATCACCCTCACCACCGGCACCACGGAGACGGTCACCGACCTGACCCAGGTCTGCACGGACTTCCTCACGGAGACGGCCTCGGGCATCGACGGCCTCCTCAACCTCTTCGTCCCCCACGCCACGGCCGGCCTGGCTGTTCTCGAAACGGGCGCGGGCAGCGACACCGACCTCCTGACGGCACTCCACCACCTCCTCCCGGCCGACGACCGCTGGCAACACCGCCACGGCTCCCCGGGCCACGGCCGCGACCACGTCCTCCCGGCCCTGGTCCCGCCCCACGCGACGGTCCCGGTGATCGGGGGACGCCTGGAACTGGGCACCTGGCAGTCGATCTGCCTGGTGGACACGAACAAGGACAACCCGGAGCGCCAGGTCCGGTTGAGCTTCCTGGGCTGACCGAGCCGGTCAAGGCCGTCCTGGGCGTGGCCGGCCGGCTATTTCATCCGCCGTACATGGAAGGACGGTTCCGCGCCGCCTACTGTCGTTGCCATGGCAGCAGGAATCCTCACGACGCGCCGCCACGTCGGCCAAGGCACGTGGCGAGCGCCCTGTGTACGGTCGCCGCGGCCCGCTGAACGTGCCCTTTCCCTCGCGGGATCCCCACCTGGCGCACCAGCCTGAATCCCGTCTCCTCCCCGCTCGCACCACGGCCGACGGCTCGTCGCCTCGTCCGTCCGGCACGCGTGCCACGAGGCACGAGTGCCGGACGCCCACCATTCCCACGGAGCCGTCATGCCCGCATGCTGCACCCCGGGTCACGCCCACGTCCCCGCACCGACCCTTGCTCCGCCCCGTTCCGCGCTCCCGCCCTCCCGGGTGGCCCGGCAGCTGCTCACGCTGCCTGGAGGGCGCTTCCTCATGGGCACCGACGACCCGGAGGGCTTTCCGGAAGATGCCGAGGGGCCGGTCCGTGAGGTCGTCGTCGGACCCTTCCGGATCGCGGCCACGACCGTGACGAACGCCCAGTTCGCCCTGTTCGTCAAGGCGACCGGGCACGTCACCGAGGCCGAGCGCTTCGGCTTCTCCTTCGCGTTCGGGGCCTTCCTCGGCGAGGAGGTGGCAGCCCTGTCCCGGCCCGTGGCGGCCGTCCCCTGGTGGCGGGCGGTGGAGGGAGCCGACTGGCGCCACCCCGAGGGGCCCGGCTCCCATGTCACCGACCGGCAGAACCATCCCGTCGTCCACGTGTCCTGGAACGACGCCCAGGCCTACTGCGCCTGGTCCGGCACCCGCCTGCCCACCGAGTCCGAGTGGGAGTACGCGGCCCGCGGCGGACTGGAGCAGCGCCGCTACCCGTGGGGCGACGAACTCGAGCCCGGCGGCCGCCACATGTGCAACATCTGGCGGGGCGAGTTCCCGATCCGCAACACCGCCGCCGACGGCTACGCGGGCACCGCTCCTGTGACGTCCTTCCGCCCCAACGGCTTCGGTCTCTACAACGCGGTCGGCAACGTCTGGGAGTGGTGTGCGGACCGGTTCACCCCCGGTGAGGAGAGCTCACGGGCGATACGCGGCGGCTCCTACCTGTGCCACGACTCCTACTGCAACCGCTACCGGGTGGCCGCCCGTAGCTCCAACACGCCCGACAGCTCGACCGGCAACATCGGGTTCCGGGTGGCCGCCGACGCCGCCTAGCACCGTTCGCCCGCCCGTGGAAGAGGCCGTTTCCGAGTGTGCGGAAACGGCCTCCGGACGTACGAACGGACGTCGTGATGTCACCCCACGGTGATGCGGGCCATGGCCCAAGAGGTGTGGTCGAAGGACGAGCGGCTGTCGGCGTCCTCGACGACCAGCCGCAGGACGCGGATGCCGCGCACGTCCAGGTCGACCTGGACCGGGCCGGTGGCCGCCCTGAGGGTGCCGGTCGTCAGCAGCAGGCTGTCGTCGCCGTAGACCCTGGCGCGGGTCGCGCCGACGGAGCTCTGCTTGGCGGAGAAGTCGTCGATGCCGACCAAGGAGGTGAACCGGGCCGCGGCACCGCCGAGATGGAAGGCGATGTCGCTGGGCGCGTGGACACCCAGGCCCTTGGGGTACGTCGTACCCCTGAAGGAGATCGGCGAGCCGTCGCCGGCGGCGTTCTTGCCGTTGGAGGTGTCGCGCTCCACCGGTCCCCAGCCGTTGGTGGCACTGATCCAGGCGAGGTCGGAGAGGTAGGAGTCGCGGGTGGGGGCAGGGGGCGGGGTCGGGACCGTACCCATGGCCGGATAGCGGACCGGGCCGGCCGGGGTGACGGCGCTGCCTTCCACGGTGAGCGTCCACGTTGTCGCGGGGGCGGTGTTCGTTGGTGGGGTGACCCGCCAGGACGCGGTGAGCCCACCGCCGGCCGCGAGCTGGTCCGCGGCGGTCGGGGAGGTGGGGGCCACGAGCCAGCCGTCGGGGGCGCGAAGAGCGAGCGAGGCCGCGGTCCACGGGCGGGAGGAGCCGTTGCCGAGGGTGGCGGACACGGTGAACGCCCGGCCCGGGACGGCCAGACCGGGCAGGGCCAGACGCGTCCCGAAGGGGATGCGCGGATAGCTGTCCTTCCAGGAGGAGCGCATCAACGCCACAAGCTCCGCGGCCTTGGCCGGGTACGCGTCGACGATGTTGTGGGTCTCGCCGACATCGGTGGCCAGGTTGTACAGCTCCACCTGCCAATGGTCGTCGGGGAGGGCACGGTCCCGCTCGGGGGCGAAGCGCACGGCCTTCCAGTCGTCCCGGCGGACCGCCTCGGCGAGCCAGGTGGCACGTCCGCCGTCCTGCGCGTCGGCCCGGCCGGTGACGCCCCGCTCGTCACGGAACCAGTAGAGGTGTCCGTGGCGTGCCGAGTCGGCGCTGCCGGCGAGCAGGGGAGCGGCGGACAACCCGTCCACATCGGTGGGGGACGGGGCGCCGCCGAGCTCGGCCAGGGTGGGGAGCACATCGGTCAGCGAGGTGGGACGGTCGCTGGTGCCTTGCCGGACCCGGCCCGGACCCCAGGCGACGAGGGGGACGCGTATGCCGCCTTCGTAGAGGTTGCGCTTGTAGCCGCGCAGTGGCCCGTTCGCGTCGAACAGGTCGGGGTTGACACCGCCCTCCTCGTGCGGCCCGTTGTCGCTGGTGACGAGGACGATGGTGTCCCGCTCCAGACCGAGCTCCCGGAGCCGGTCGACCACCTTGCCGACGAGCGAGTCGAAGTACGTGACCTGGGCCGCGTGCCCCTTGTTCGCGGCCGTCCAGTTCCGGTCGGCGTACGCCCCGAAGCCGGGGATGTCGCTGGGGGCGTGCGGGACGTTCGGGGTGAGCAGCAGGAGGAACGGCTCGGAGGCGTGGTCGCCGATGAACTCCAGGGCACGCTGCTCCAGGAGGTCCGGACCGTACACGCTCTTCACGCCGCCGGCGTTGGCGGGGATGGGTTCCTTGACGTCGTTGTGCCAGAGATACGCGGGGTAGTACTGGTGCGCGTGGCTGTGGTCGATGTAGCCGTAGAACTCCTCGAAGCCCCGGGCGGCCGGGTGACTGGCCTGGCCGGCGGCCTCCGGTCCGAAGCCCCACTTGCCGATCACCGCGGTGCGGTAGCCGCGTGCCCGGAGCACCTCGGCGAAGGTCGTGTCGTGGTCGGTGAGCGAACCCTGCCCGCCGGAGGAGGGATTGGCACGGACCGTGGCATGGCCGGTGTGGAGTCCGGTCAGCAGGGAGCAGCGTGAGGGGGCGCAGACGGCGGCGGTGGAGTAGGCGTCGGTGAAGCGCAGCCCCTCGGCGGCGAGACGGTCCAGGCGGGAGGTGCTGATGAGCTTCTGGCCGTTGGCGCCGAGCTCTCCGTAGCCGAGGTCGTCGGCGAGGACGACGACGAAGTTCGGCGGCCGCGTGCCCGAGCCCTCCGTCGCGTGGGGGACCGCTGCCGAGGACGCTGCCTGCGCTGATCCCGCGGCGGTGTCGACGACGGCGGCCAGACCGAGCGCGCCGGTCGAGCCGGCCAGGAAGGTACGGCGGCTGGGCATGGCTGACGGCTCCTCGGGTGTGGCTGCGGGTGTTCCGCCGATCATGAGTGGCGGAGCGGCACCAGGACCATGCACACGGCATGAAGAACATGTGACGGCGCCCGAACCGGCCGGCAGGGGAGGGAACGCGCCCACGTTGCTCCCACGGTCCGGAATTGGCGGGCACTGAAGCCGTCGCACATCCGGTGAGCCGTCGTGCAGAGGACCGACCACGCCGGAAGAGGCGGTGCGGTCACCCGTGGGGTGCTGCGCCGCGCCGGTTGAAGGGAAGCCGGCCCAGGACCACCGCCATGCCGCAGGTGTCGGTGAGCGCCGAGAAGACCAGACCTCCGGCGATGCCCGCCGACAGCACCTGGAACGCCGGATGGACGAGCAGTCCGAGAGCCAGGCCGAGCAGCACCAGAGCGCCGGCCGTGAAGCGCACCTGACGCTCCATCCCCCAGACGGCTCGCACGGGGCCGGGCGGATGCTCGAGCCGGTGGCCTGCGGCGGCCCAGGCCCGGGTGCCGCCCGTCAGGCTCGCGACCGCGATCCCGTGGGAGGCGAGGACCGCGGCCCCCTTCCCGGAGCGCGCGCCCGAGGCGCACACCAGGAGCAGAGGACCGCTCTCGGCGGCGTGCCGCAGCTCCGACAGTCTGCCCTCGATGCGCTCGAGGGGAACGTTGACGGCGCCGGGCACGTGGCCGGAGGCGAACTCGCCGGGGGTGCGGACGTCGACCACGTTCAGCTCGGGCAGTCGTGGCTCTGCCTCGTCGACGCTGAGGATGCTGGAAACGCTCATGAGGAACATACCTTCGGCTGAGACGGGGGACGGCCCCACAACCATCAGCGGCAGGGGCGTCTTCGGATGCTAGGCGCCGCGGGACGGCTCAGCCGGTGGACGGAACGTATCGCCACGAAGTGGCCATGACGTCGTCACGGCGCGGCAACAATCCGGGCCGGCGAGTGGGACAGCCCTACGTCAGGCGGGGTCATGGGGGTGCCCGATCCGGCCTGGGCCGGTCCGAAGGCTCCGGGCATCGATGACCTCTCCGTCCGCCGCGGACGGAACGTGAAGAACCGCTGCCTCGTCAGCGGCGGGTCTGCGGAGGAGGAGCAGCGCCGCGTCGTCGTGCAGACGGCCTCCCACGTGCTCCAGGAGTTCGCCGTGGAGCGCTGCGAGGGTATCCGTCGGCTCGTCGGACAGGTGCTGCGCGAGTCTCTCGGCAAGCGGGTAGAACTCACGGCCCCGGTCGCGTGCCTCCGTGACCCCGTCGGTGTAGAGCAGCAGCTGATCCCCGTCGGCGAAGGGCAGTACATCCAGGCCCGGGGTCTCGCCCGTAAGAGCGCGCAACCCGAGCGGCGGGGCCGGATGGGCCGGCTCCACCGGCACGACCTCGGATCCGCGGACCAGCAGCGGAGGCGCGTGCCCGCAATTGACCACTTCGAGAAGGCCTGGCCGGGGGTGCCCGGCGACCACGGCCGTGACGAAGTCGTCGCTGCGGAGGTTGCGCGCCAGACTCCGCTCGATCCTGTCGACGACGGCCAGAAGATCGGGCTCCTCGTAGGCCGCCTCGCGGAAGACTCCCAGCACCAGAGCGGCGACCCCGACGGCGGGCAGCCCCTTGCCGCGCACATCGCCGACGATCAGCCGGACCCCGTACGGGGTGGGCACGAGGGCGTAGAGATCTCCGCCGATGCGGGCTTCCGCGGCCGCGGCGCTGTAGCGGACGGCCACCTGGAACGGGCCGACCGTCGCCGGTACGGGCTGCAGAAGCGCGTGCTGGGCGGCCTCGGCGACCGAGCGGACGTCCGCGAGCACCCGCTCGCGTCGCCCGCGCAACGCGCTGGCCAGGGCGCCGGCGAGGGTGACGGCCATCAGGGCCGACAGTACGGCTGCCAGCTCACCGCCCGGCGCGCCGTCACGGATTCCCAGCATCGCGCCCAGCCCCCCGGCGAGAAGGCCGACGCAGACGACTCCGCGAGGCCCGTTGGTGGTCGCGGCCAGCGCGGGCCCTGCGGCGAGGAGCGGCAGCCAGGTCAGCCCGGCTCCGGCGAGGAGGTCGACGACCACGATGACGGAAACGATCAGCACGGGCAGTACGGGCGTACCGGAGGCGAGCTGCACAGCGAGGCGATTCCGGGCCACCGGCCCCGTGGCGGCCCCTTGCTTCCTGGAGGGCCGGATCGGCCCGTGGTCGCCACCGTGCTCTCGGGTGTGACTCATGTTTCGCCCGTAGTCCTCACCTGTGCGCGGAGCGTTTGCTCCGTAGATGTCTGTTAAATCCAGAAAAGAGGATGGGGGTGAACGTCACAAGGGCGCGGATTTCAGATAGTGAGTGAGAGGCCCCTGGTCACGCGACTGGCGGTCGGGAGCAGCCGCGCCCGGATCTCATCGAGGCGGGAGAGCCGGTCCGCCCGCAGCGATACGCCGAGCGAGCCGAGCGTGTCCCCGCTGTACACCGGCACCGCGATGCAGACCGTGCCGAGCGCGTACTCCTCCATGTCGGTGACCGCCGGCGCCACGGGAGAGGAGTCGAGTCGCCGGAGCAGCTCCGGAACGTCGGTGATCGTCCGTGGCGTGAGATCCGCCAGGCGGTGCCGGGAGAGATAGTCCTTGCGGGATTCCTCGTCCAGCTCGCGCAGCACCGACTTGCCGAGCGCGGTGGCGTGACTGGCGTCCTCGAATCCCACCCAGAGGTCGACCCGGGGTGCCCGGGGGCTGTCCACGATCTCGGCGACCCGGATCTCGCCGTCCTCGTAGAAGGTGAGGTAGGCGGCGGTCGCGAGCTCGTCGCGCAACGCGGCGAGCGTCGGGCGGACTCGGCTCAGCAGCGCCTGCCCGCGGCCGGTGGTGCGGAGCGCCTGCACCTTGTCGCCCAGGACGAACCCGCCGTCGTCCAGCTTCCGCAGGTATCCGTCGTGGACCAAGGTCCGCAGCAGGTGGTAGGCGGTGGCCAGAGGCAGCCCCGCCTCCCGTGCCAGCTGCTTCGCCGGCGCGCCGTTCTCGTGCCCGCTCACCGCCTCCAGCAGCCGGAAGGCACGTTGCACGGAGGTGATGAGCGTAGGGGCGGGGCTGTCGCGAGAAGCCATACGACCAGCGTGCGCCGTGGGCACGGCACCGGCAAGATTCCCCCGGCCCCGGCCGAGAGTCCTGGGAAATGCCCCTCGAATACTCCGCCCTCGCATCCTTCACAACTGAATCAGCAGCCCCGATCGGACTTCGCTGTTACGTCTTCACGGAATGGGAACCGTGTGATGGCCGGTCGGTCCGGATGGCTTCTCATCGGCCTCGCGGCCGGATTAAGATTGCTCTGCGTGCCGGTCGACTCGCGGTCTGTGATGCAGGGGGGATTTCTGTGACCGGTCTCGCATGCCGTCATCGGATCCGTGACTCATGGAATTGGGTGACCCCATGCCTCCTCGTCTTGTTGGCCGTGAAGGCTCTCTGGCAGGACAGCAGTTCCCGATCGGCGCCACACCGTTGACCCTGGGCCGCAACGGCGACAACAGTGTCGTGATAACAGGAGGAAATGTCTCGCGCTTTCACGCCGAGGTGCGTCGCGAGCGCCACGGATTCGTGCTGTACGACAGCGGAAGCAGTAATGGAACGCGAGTCAACGGGGCGCGTGTGACATCGCACGAACTGCAGCCCGGAGATCTCGTCGAGATAGGAACCGAGACGTTCCGCTTCGAAGCGGCCGATGCGATGGAGACCATCCTCGACCTCTCCGTGCTGCGGCCGCTCACTCCCTCCAAGGCGACCCTGGAGGCAGCGCCCGTCCTGGACGTCACCGTCTCGGGCGGCGGTCCCGTCGGCCTGAGTTTCGCTCTGCTCCTCGAACACCTCATGGGGCATCGCGTGGCCGTCACCGTGTACGACGGCCGGTGGGTTCAGGACGGACCGAAGGTCGTCTGGAAGAGCGAGGCACAGGGCAACGTCAGGCGGCAGCAGGTCGTCACCGTACAGAGCCGGCAGTATCTGAACCTTCCCGAGGAGGTGCAGGGGCGGCTGTTCCGCGGCGACGCGTACTCCGAAATGTGGCCGGTGGGCCCCGATTCGCTCCGCGGCTACAACCCGAGAAACCTTCGGATCTCCTACATCGAGGACACTCTCCTCGAATTGGCCAACGAGAAATCCGACCGGATCCGGCTGGTTCCCGAGGTGTTCGACCCAGCCGAGTACGACACATCCGAGTCCAAGGGCCATGTGCTCGTCATTTGCGAGGGAGGCCGCTCCCGGACGCGGGAGTATTTCACCGACAGGTTCGGCAACGCCGACACGTCCATCTACTCGCTGCACGGACAGCACATTCAGGATGTCGTCCTGGGGCTGCGCGTCAAGTCGACCCTGACGGACCCCATGACGGTCCTGCTGACCGTGGCCCAGAACCGCTTCCTCCTCAACGCCCTTCGCGGCGAGGGGTTCCTGAACATGCGGCTCACCGATGCCGAGGCCGCGGAAGTGATCGGTATCGATCCGGTGCGGCACGTGTTCGAGGACTGCATCGCCTCACGCCCGTGCGTCATGGGGCGGGACGACCACGGTGACTTCCAGTGCTCGACGCACAGCACGCTCTTCCTGCCCGCCATGGTCAGGGGCTCGGCCCTGTGGAAGCGGGTGTTGGAGGGGCTTGCGCTCTTCGGTGTCGCCGAGAGGGATCTGAGCGCCGTCACGGCCTTCCGGCTCGACATGGTGCAGCGGCCCAGGTTCACCGCCCGGCTGCGCCCGGCCACGTCGACCACCCCGGGGACCTACGGGTTCCTCCTCGGCGACGCCGCCAACGCCATCCACTTCTGGCCGGGACGCGGGCTCAACAGCGGACTGGGCTCTGCCATCTCGCTGGCCCGATCCCTCAACGGCGCATGGACCGGCAGGCCGTTCCGGGACGCCGACTTCGCACGCCACGAAGCGGCGATGTCCATGCTCCAGTACCGGCACAAGAGCCGGGCCTGGAACACGATGATCACCACCGACGAGCACGGCGTCAGCTGCGCGATCAAGGACAAGATCGCCCAGAGCATCGAGGAGTCGGCGGGCAAGGACCTGGACAGGAGCACGGACATCGACGCGCTCATGGAACGGCTGCGGGGAATCCGTGACCGGTTGGCTTCACGCCTTCCCGGCATGCCTGACGACGCGACACTCCGGAACCACCTGGACACACTCAACTCCGACACGCTGCGGACCCTGTTGGAGAGCGGGGCGTGGGACACCCTGATCGTCGGGGGCGAAGAGGTGGACATCGACATCTTCTACCGGCAGGACGCGCCGGCCACGACCGCCCC
This sequence comes from Streptomyces sp. NPDC012508, assembly GCF_042902595.1. Lineage (NCBI taxonomy): Bacteria > Bacillati > Actinomycetota > Actinomycetes > Kitasatosporales > Streptomycetaceae > Streptomyces > Streptomyces sp. NPDC012508. Next base: position 266,271 of record NZ_JBIBEO010000010.1, on the reverse strand, counting down.
CGGGAAGGCCCCCGCCGCGACGTGATCATGTCGTGCGCCGCCTGCCGGCGAACCCGGGCCCCGGTGCCCGGAGTGCAGGCGGTGGTCCTCAGCGGTCTTCGACGGGCCAGGGCTTGACCGGGGATTCCTCGCCTCCTTGGTCGAGCCGGAAGGGCGGGTACCTGTCCGTCATCAGGCTCGCGTACGCCGCCACCCGGATCACCCAGCGGTTCAGGCCGACCACCAGCACGAAGATGTCACGGGGGTAGCGGCCGGTGAAGGCGAGGGCGAAGGCCGCGATCAGGGTCAGCAGGGTGGTCAGGCCGCCGCTCCACCAGCCCGCTCGCATTCCGCCGGCGAAGAAGGCGATCACCAGGTACTGGGGGATGGCCAGCAGCCACCATTTGACGAGGACCAGCCCCCGGGAGAGACGTTCCGGGTAGGCGATGTCCAGTCGCGCCGGGTAGTCGGGCTCCGGGCCCAGGCTGAAGGGTGGGTACCGGTCGGTGGCCAGGGCGCTGTACGAGTAGAAGGACACCCGCCAGGACCACCGCAGGACCCCCACATTGAAGTCGAACAGGGCCCGCGGATAGCGCTCGGTGAACAGGATCGCGAAGAACGCGATCACGGTCACGAACACGAACGCGATCCAGAGGAAGATCAGGACGATCCAGTGGGGGATCACCAGGATCCACTTGACCAGCCACAACCAGCGCGACAGCGGGGTGTCGAGCCGGGCCGTCACTGTGACCGGAGGGTAGGAGGACCGGGAGCCGTCCATGATCGTCACTTCCTCGCGTCGGGTCCCTCACCTCCATGATCGCGCCGTTCCGCCGTCCGGCCCACCGGGAGCGGCGCGAGGCGTGGACCCGGCCGCCCCGCCGCCCGCCCCCGCTCCAGCGCGGTCAGGCCTTGTCCGCCGCGGCCAGCAGCTCCGCGACGTTCAGCTTCCCCATGCCCAGCATCGCCTTCATCGCCCGCTGGGCGCGGGCCTCGTCCGGGTCGGCGATGAGTTCGTCCAGGATCGACGGCACGACCTGCCAGCTCAGGCCGAACTTGTCGCGCACCCAGCCGCACGGGCCCTCCTGGCCGCCCTCGGACAGCTTGGACCAGTAGTGGTCGACCTCCTCCTGGTCCGCGCAGTCGACGAGGAACGACACCGCTTCGTTGAAGGTGAAATCGGGTCCGCCGTTGAGGGCGGTCACCGCGTTCCCGTCCAGGACGAAGTCGACGGTCATCACCGTTCCGGCCTCGCGGGGTCCCGCATCGCCGTAGTAGGAGACCTTCTTGATCTCCGAGTTGGGGAAGACCGAGCAGTAGAACTCCGCGGCCTCCTTGCCCTGCGTGTCGAACCAGAGGTTGGGGGTGATCCGGGGCATGACGTTCTCCTGATCTCGTCGGGTGCGCTGCGGCTTCTTACCGGTACGACCGCCCGACAGCCCGGAAATCATCGCTCCGCGCTCAGAGCCCCGTGACCTTCCCGCTCGCCGACAGCTCGTAGACCAGCGTGACCGTGCGGCGGCCGCCCGGCGCGAGAGGGACGTCCCAGCGGGCGATGCCCTCGGCGTCTACCACGTCGGGCACCGGGGAGCACGCGTCCTTGTGCAGGCGTACTTCCACCGCCGAGACCTCGGACACCGGGATCCGCTCCCGCAGGGCGACCACCCGCTCGCCCTGCTCCCCGGGAGCGGAGAACCGGGACAGGTGCAGCCGCACCGTGCGGGTGATCACGGTCCGCTGGGAGAGCCCGGCGGTGTCGCGGGACTCCTCGGTGCGCCGGACCACCCGGTAGTCGTCGCTGCTGCCGAAGGCCAGCTCGACCGGGGCGCCGACCGCGGTGAAGTCCAGCGTGCCGCGCCCGCTGAATCCGCTGCCGCGGACCAGGTCCACCGGCCCGGCGAGCAGCACATGGCCCGACAGGTTGTCGCACCGCACCACCTGCGTGACCAGCGGGGACAGCTCGGCGGAGCAGGCGTACTCGCTGTGGGCGGCCGTCGTGAACGCGGAGAGCGGCACGCGATGGGCGCGGCCGTCACCGGGCACCGACACCGGCGCGGGGGCGCGCAGCACCCGCGCCTCGCCGCCGTCGTCGACCCCCGGCAGGCCGAGCACCGGGGCCGCCGGTCCGAGGTCGCCGATCTCCTCCTCACGCAGCTCCACGTCGACCGTGCGGCGCTCCGCCGTGGAGCGGTCCGTGAGTGTCAGCCGGTCCTCGCCGAGCCGGGGCGGATCGGTGGCCAGCGCCGAACGGGCCGTCGACAGGGTCAGCCGTACGTCCGTCCAGTCCTCGCCGGTGCGCTGCCAGACCATCGCGTCGGTCTCCAGCGTCAGGGAGTCCCCGTCGAGCACGGCGCGGTAGGCGGGCCGCCACAGCGCGCACGGGGTGAGGTGGCTCAGCCGCAGCGCGGCCGGTCCGGCGGCCTCGGCCTCCACGGTCAGCTCGACGTGGCCGACCAGCTCGGCGGGCTCCTGCTCGGACAGGTGCATGGCCCGCTGGGATTCCCCCAGTTCTGCGGCGAGCTGCGCCAACCGGGCGTCGACGGTGCGGAGTTCCTCGCCGTAGGCGTCGCGTTCGCCGTCGACCCGGTCCAGTTCGGTGGCCCAGCGGTCCCGTTCGGACTCGCCGAAGCCCGCGCCCTCGCCGATCTCCCGCAGCAGGTCGGTGGCGAGGCGGCCGAGCAGGCCGAGGCGGGCGTGCAGCCGTTCGCGCCGCTGTCCCAGGGCGAGCCGCTCCTCCTCGAGGGCGTGGACCCGGTGGCGCAGGGCGGAGTCGTCCTCGGCGGACGGCAGCGGCGCGCGGGGCGTCCAGCTGCGGACGATCCGTACGTCGAGCACCGTCGCGGGACGGTCGGCGGTCAGCTCGGCGTGGAGGGTCCGGTCGACGGCGAGCGCGCTGACCGGACCGAGCCGCAGGCGCTGGACTCCGGCCTCCAGGTCGAGCACGGCGGTGCGCTCGACGTGGGCGCGGTCCTCCAGGCAGGTGACGGCGGTGACGGGGAGGGCGATCGCGGGCGGGGCGATCGCGGGGACGGCGGTCGTCGGGAAGGCGATCGGCTTCGGGGCCGTGGACATGGTGTGTCAGCTCCTGCGGTTGCCGCCGACCAGGGCCTTGCCGGTCGGGATGCGGATCTCGTAGCCGCCGGCGAGGGCGGCGGTGGCGCCCGCCGACAGGTCCACCCGCCAGACGCGGGTGCCCGTGGCATGCCGGTCGGGCCCCGTGTCCTCACCGGGTGCCGTCCAGTCGGCCCGTTCCTCGATCCGTACGTCCGGTTCGGAGGTGACCGGCACCCGCTCGCGGATCTCGACGGTGACGGGCCGCGCGAGCCGGTTGGCCAGCTCCACATGGACGTGGTGGGCGAGCACGGTGGTGTTGTTGCGCAGGCCGGAGGTCGACTCCTGCACGTGCGTACGCCGGGTGACCCGGATGCCCTCGGCAGGCCCGAGCCCCACCCGGCGGACGCCGCCGGGGGCGAGCGTGGGCAGGGCCGCGGTCAGCAGGAACTCGTCGTCGACGGTGACCTCCACCGGGCCGGCCAGAAGCGCCTGGTCGGTGGCGTTGGAGAGGACGAGCGTCGCATACACGGTCTGTTCGACGGACGGTACGCAGAGGTACTCGGTACGCAGGCCGACCGGGATCTCTCCGACGGTGACGGTGTGCCAGGTGCCGTCCGAGGGAATGTCGGCGCGGGCGGTGGCGTCGAAGCGGTGGTCGAAGGAGCCCGCCGACTCGCGGGGCCGCACGGCATGCCCCGGCAGGGGCAGGGCGGCCACCGCCTCGGCACGGCGACGGTACTCGGCCGCCAGCGGGTCGTAGGAGGAGTCGGGGAACAGCCGGCCCCTGTGACCGGCCTGCTCGTCCGGGCCGCGCAGGACGAGGGCGGCGTAGTCGAGCTCGGCGCCGCTCGGCTGCGGCGGACCGGCCACCGGCGCCGGAGGAGCGGGCCGTGGCGGTGCCGCCCCCGCGGGGGCGGCGGGTGCCATGGCGGCCGGCGCGGGGGCACCGGCGAACCCGCCGCCCGTACGCGGCCGGGCGCTCGGTGGCGGTCCGCCCGGCTGGGCGGGGGCGGGCATCCCGACGCTCAGGGTCTCCGGGGAGGAACCGTACGCGCCGCCGGGCTGCGGCAGCGCTCCCGGCGGCGGCGCGCCGTAATCCTGCGCGGCGGGCGCCGGGGGAGGCGGCGGGACGGCAACGGGCACCGCACCCGTCGCGCCGGCCGCGGAAGCGGCGCGCGGGACGGGGCGGGGGCCGGCCGCCTGGTAACCGGCGAACAGATCGGCGAGCCCCGCCGGAGGCTCGCGCCAGCCGGAGGGGGCGGGGGCGGGCTGACGGCGTCCGATGCGGAGCGAGCGGAGCTTCGGCAGGTCGGTGCGGCGGCGGAGATCGGCCGTGGCCAGGGCGACGCGCACGCCGGTCCAGTCCTCCCCGGTCCGCTGCGCCACCGACGCGCGCAGCACCAGACGTCCGCTGCCGTCGCCCTGACGGTGCGTGAGCCGGTAGGCCGGCACCCAGACGGCGCCCGGAACCCCGTACTCCAGCTCCACCTCCACCTCCGCGCCCTCATCCGCGGCACCGGAGCCGGTTCCGGTTCGGTCGAGGCTCAGGACCGCGCACACCGTCGTCTCCACGTACGCGGACGACGCGGCGGTGGAGGCGCGGGACTGCCGGTCGACGGCCATGTCGAGCCGGTGCTCGACGTCACGCAGCGTCTCCTCCAGCTCGACGAGGCGGGTGTGCAGCCCCGTCAGCCGCTCCTCGACGAAGTCGGCGAGCTCCAGCCACGCGTCGGCCGGGGTACGGCGGTGCGGGTCGTCGCGCTTGCGGGCGGGCGGGACCGGGTGGAGCGCCTTGACCTCCTCGATCAGGCTCAGTTGGCGGTCCCGGCGGGCCCGAGCCGCCGCGTACGCGTCACTCAGCCGCTCGACCTCGCGCCGCAACGCGTCGGCCGATCCGTCCGTGCCGCCTTCGGTACCGAGCGGCTCCGCCTCGACCTCCACCCGGGCCTCGGTCACGCGCACCCCGGAGGCGCCCAGGACACGGGCCCGCAGCGAGCCCGGGTCGATCGAGCGGGGCAGTCCCGTCACCCGCACCCGGCCGTCGGACGGCATCCCGCCCCTGGCCAGGCGGCGACAGACCGCGCCCTGCGCGTACACCACGACCGCATCGAGGGTCGATTCCCACCGCTGTGCCCGCTCAGCCGTCATGTGCTCCCGCCCCCCGCCGCGTTCATGCCGATCGAAGCCTACGCCGGACGGGCCCTCGCGTCCGCCTCGGATCGGGAAGACGGTGTCCGGCACCTCGCGCCCCGCCGGCCGAGCGGCCGCCTCCTCCTAAGCTGCCATCCGGCACCGGCCCCGAATCAGGAGAGCGCATCATGTTCGACCCCGCCCGGAAGTACCCGTTCCCCGACGCCCTGCGACCGGACGGAGCCCCCGCACCACACCCGCAGCTCGCGCCGGTGACCGGGTTGCTGGGTACCTGGTCCGGCCGTGGCCGGGGCGGGTATCCGACGCTCGACGAGGAGTTCACGTACGAGCAGGAGGTCACCTTCAGCCACGACGGACGGCCCTTCCTCCACTACGAGGCGCGCGCCTGGCTGATCGACGCGGACGGCACCCCGCTGCGGCCGTCGGCCCGGGAGAGCGGCTGGTGGCGGCTCCAACCAGAGGGACGCGTCGAGGCGTTGGTCACCCAGCCCACCGGCATCGCGGAGATCCTCGTCGGCCGCGCGGACGCCGGTACGGTCGATCTCGCCACCCACACGGTGGCGCTCGCGCCCACGGCCAAGGAGGTCGAGGCGACGCCGGTACACCGTGGTGGACGAGGACACGCTCGACTTCGTCCACGACCTCGCGGCGGTCGGACAGCGCCTGCAGCACCACCTGTCGGTCCGGCTGCGTCGCAACGCCTGACCGGACGTCAGGAGCGCGGCGCCCGCGGCTCGATGCGGTAGTCGAAGGCGAGCGTGCCCGGGTCGAGGGCGGTCACGCCGCCGTCGACGGTGAGCACCGCGCCGTTGACGAAGGAGGACGCGGGCGAGAGCAGCCAGGCGACCGCCTCGGCGACCTCGCGCGGCTCGCCCGGACGCCCGGCGGGCAGGATGCGGGTGACCTCCTCGTACGCCGCGTCGACACCGCCGTTCCCCAGCCCCGCCTCGTCGGCGAACCGGCTCATCCGGCGGTCCGCCATGTCGGTGCGTACCCAGCTCGGGCACACGGTGTTGGCGCGCAGCCCCGCGGCCCCGTAGTCGACGGCGAGCGAGCGGCAGAGCTGGAGCAGGGCCGCCTTGGAGGTGGCGTACGCGGCGTTGCCCACGCCGTTGCGCAGGGCCGAGACGGAGGCGACCGCGACCACCGCGCCCCGGGCGTCGAGGAGATGGGGGAGCGCGGCACGCAGCAGGTGGAACGGTCCCGTGAGGTTGGTCCGCATCACCGCGTCCCAGTCCTCCAGCGTCACTTCGCCCACGCCTCCGCCACGCCCGATACCCGCGTTGAGGACGAGGCCGTCGAGCCGCCCGTACGCGCCGACGGTCGCCTCGACGAGTGCGCGCACGGCCTCGGGATCGCCGATGTCCGAGGGCAGAGCCAGCGCACCGTACTCCTCGGCGACGACCCGCAGCGGTTCGGGGCGGCGCCCGGAGACCGCCACGTGGTGTCCCGCTTCCCGCAGCAGTCGGGCCGTCGCGGCGCCGATGCCCGTCCCGCCGCCGGTCACGAGGTACACGCGCTGATCAGCCATGGTCGTCGAAGCCTCCGTCGTCTGCCGTTGTGTGCCGTCGTCTCCGTCGGCGTCTCTGCCGTCGTCGTGACGATGGTTTCACGGCTTCCGGCCGGTCGGAGGGCCGGCGTGGTCCTCGATCCCATCAGCGAGCCCGCCTGCCGGGCCCGTTCAAGGCCGGGTCGGGTGAACTATCTTGGGCAGCAGTGGGACGAGAAGGAGGCACCCCGTGCCATCTGGGCAGCAGGCGCGCGCACAGGCAGCCGCGATCACACCGGGCAAGCGCTCGTCGGACGCGGAGGTCGCCACTCCCGCCGAGCGGGTGCGGGCACTGTTCGGCGGCCATCGGCTGTCCCCCGGGCAGCGGCGCATCGCCCAGTTCCTCATCGACCACCTCACCGAGGCCGCGTTCCTGTCGATCACCGAGCTGGCGGAGCGTGTCGGCGTCAGCCAGCCGTCCGTCACCCGGTTCGCCGCATCGCTGGGGTTCAGCGGATATCCCGCGCTCCGGGAGGCCCTCCAGCCCATCGCGCTGAGCGCGGTCGCCGGCGCGCCGGAGGAGGGTGAGGAGCGGCTCGGCAACGAACTCCAGTCGGCGGTCGACGCCGAGATCGAGAACCTGATGGCCCTGCGGCGGGCGCTCGCCGATCCCGACCAGATCCTCGAGATCGGTCGCGAGCTGGCCCGGTCCGTCCCGCTGACGGTCGTCGGCCTGCGGATCTCGGTCACCCTCGCCGAGTACTTCGCGTACGCGGCACGGCGCATCCACCCCGATGTGCGGGTGGTGACGCGGGGCGGCAGCGTCGCCTACGACGGGCTGCTCCAGGCGCGCGAGGCGGGCGGGACCTGGGTGCTGGCCTTCGCGATGCCCCGGCACGCCAAGGAGACCCTCGCCGTCGTCCGGGCGGCTCGCCGCACCGGGCTGCGCGTCGTGCTGATCACGGACCTGGCGCTCGGGCCCTTCGTCGACGAGGCCGATGTGGTGTTCACCGCCGGTACGGGGTCACGGCTGGTCTTCGACTCGTACGCGGCGCCGGGGGTCCTCTCCGCGGCCCTCCTCCAGGCCATGGCGGACGCGGATCCGGAGCGGACGCAGATCCGGCTGGAGAAGTACGAGCAGGCGGCCGAACAGCACGATTTCTTCCTGGACGACTGACGTACGCCTGACTTTTCATGCCCATGGGGTGCATGAAATTTTTCATGCATCTTGCCTACTCGACGGTATATATATTTACTGTGGATGCCCCCACGGGCCCGAACAGAACATGCGGTCGCCGCCCCTCCTCCTCAGACGACCCCGTGTTTGAACGGCATGGCGGCTCCGGTCAACCCCTGGGCCGGAGCCGCCACACATGCGTCGGAGCAGAGGAGTCAGAGGAAAGAGGAGAGACCGTCGAGGAGACGGTCCACGTCCTCGGCCGTGTTGTACGGCGCCAGGCCCGCCCGCAGCGCGGGCCCCTCCAGCTTCAGCGCGGTGAACGGCTCGTACGCATAGAACTGTCCGGCGGTGGCCAGGACGTCGCGGGCCGCCAGGTGGATCTGGGCTTCGCGCGCGTCACGGCCTTCGAGGGTCATCAGCAGCGTCGGAGTCCGGTCCTGGGCCTTCGAGTGCAGCGTGACGGCGTCGCCGAAGGCCTGAAGACCCTCCTCTAGCCTCGTACGCAGCGCCAGCTCGTGCGCGTGCAGGGAACTCCAGGAGTGCGCCAGCCGCTCCCTGCGCGTCTTCCCCTCGCCCGGGTCCACCGCGGCGAGGAAGTCCACCGCGGCACGGGCGCCCGCCAGGATCTCGTACGGGAGCGTCCCGAACTCGAAGCGCTCCGGTACGGCGTCGGAGGACGGCAGCAGCTTGTCAGGGCGGAGGGTTTCGAGGAGGTCCGGCGCTCCGGCGAGGACCGCGGTGTGCGGGCCGAGGAACTTGTACGGCGAGCACACGAACAGGTCCGCACCCAGCGCGGGCACGTCCACGAGGTGGTGCGCCGCGTAGTGCACCCCGTCCACGTACAGCAGGGCGCCGGCCTCGTGGGCCAGATCGGCGATCCGCCGGAGGGGCGGCTTGGTGCCGAGGACGTTCGATGCCCCGGTCACCGCCACCACCCGGGTCCGGGGGGAGAGGGCCCGCTCGTACGACTCCAGGTCGACCTCCGCCGTCTGCGGGTCGATCTCGATCCAGCGGACCGTCACGCCCGCGTGCCCGGCGGCCTGGACCCAGGGGCGGACGTTGGTGTCGTGGTCCAGACGGCTGACGATGATCTCGTCGCCCGGCTTCCAGCCCTTGGCCAGGGTGCGCGAGAAGTCGTACGTGAGCTGGGTGGCGCTGCGCCCGTGGACGATGCCGTCCACGGGCATGTTGAGGAAGTCGGCGTAGGCGGCACGGAAGGCCGTGACGGACTGCTCGGCGTTCAGCTCGGACGGGCTGATCGTCCCCCGGTTGGAGAGGGGCCCGGTCAGCGTCGCCGCGATGGCGTCGGCGACGGGGCGGGGGGTCTGCGTACCGCCCGGCCCGTCGAAGAAGGCGAGGCCGCTGTCGAGGGAGGGGAAGTGGGCCCGGAGGGCGGTGACGTCGATGGCCATGGCCTCTGCTTTCTGTCGGGCGACGGATGGAGCGACGAGGTGGGGCGACGAGAGTGGTGCGGCTGGTCTGTGGGCCTGTTTGGGAGCGGGGCGCCTGGTGGGGCACGGGCTCCCGGCGCGTGGTGCCTGGGGTGGGGCACCGCCCGGTGCCGGGTCGTCGATCGGGACGCCGGCACCGGGGGTTGCCTGGAGTCTGCGCCGGACTACTCGGTCACGCCGTAGGCGCTTCCGCCGCGCGGGCCGGAGGCGCCGACGGTCGTGCCGTGGTCCGCGTCTCCGTCCGCATGCGCGCTCGCAGACGTCCGCGCGCCGGCCGCCGGCTGCTTCACGGTGCTGATGTCGTGCGCGTACGTGCCCACCGCGTGGGCGATGACGTCGATGTTGCGGTCGAACACCGCCATTCCGACGTTCTGGAGGGTGTCGCCGGCCGCGTGGTAGTTCGGGTCGAACGCAAGCCCCGCCGTACCGCCGAACTTCTCGGCCTCTGCGGGCGTCTTGAGCGCCTCCGCGCCGGAGAACGTACCGCCCGAGGGGATGCCGGCGTCGATGAACGGGCCGTAGTCGAAGCGGGAGACGAACGGCGTGCCCGCGTGCGGCAGACCCTGCTTGCCGAGGAACGCGGTGATGTCCCGTTCGAGTCCGGCCGAGCCCGCCGGGGCGGCCTGCGTGTTGGCGCCGTCCGAGTTGTCGCCGTCGAAGACGAACATGCCCCCGTTGGTCGAGGAGATCAACTCGAAGTTCAGGTAGAGCTTGATCTCCCGCTTGTCGAGCGGCGTGAGGTTCGCGACGTAGTGGTGGGAGCCGACCAGGCCGCTCTCGGCGGCCGACCACCAGGCGAAGCGCACCTTGTTGCGCGGGTTCTTCTCCTTCGCGGCCAGCTTCAGGGCGACGTCGAGGAGTCCGGCCGAGCCGGAGCCGTTGTCGTTGATGCCGGGTCCCGTGACCACCGAGTCCAGGGAGGCGCCGAGCATCACGGTGTCGGCCGCGTTGCCGCGCTTGGTCTCGGCGATGACATTGTTGGTGGAACGATTCTCCTGGAGCTGACGGATCTCCAGGGAGAGGTTCACCGGGCCGTTGGCGAGGTCCGCGGTGAGCTTCTCGCCATCGGCCTTGCTGAGGCCGCCGGTGGGTATCTTCGCGGCGGCGGGGTCGCCGAGCGTGCCCGAGAGCGGGCCGTAGCCGGCGTCGATGTTGTTGTAGATGAGGGCGCCGATCGCGCCCGCGGCCGCGGCCCGCTCCTGCTTGACGGCGAAGGCGCAGCCGCCGCGCTTGATCAGTGCGATCTTGCCGGTGAAGGCGCCCGGGGCGTAGTCGCCGGGCTCGCAGCCGGTGGTGCCGTCGGCGTCGACCGGGACCGCCGCCATGTCCGCCCTGACGCCGCCGACCGGGGTCGACTTGGTGTACGTGAGGGCCTTGATCTCGAGGTCGCGCGGGGCGGGCGCGACGGTGGAGAGCTTTTCGGCCAGCGTCTGGGTGTAGATGAAGCCTAACTTCTGGTACGAGACGTTGTAGCCGGCCTTCTTCAGCTGCTGGTACACGTACGCCGCCGAGGCGTCGTGCCCGAGCGAGCCGGCGACGCGATGGCCGCCGGCCGAGTCGGCTATCGCCTGGAACTTCTGCAGGTGCTTGTAGGCGTCCTTGGCCGACGCCTCGCGGACGAGCGCCTTCGAGAGCGCTGCGGCGTCCTTGCCCGGCCGGTCCTGTTGGGAGGAGGCGGGGGAGGCGGAGACCAGCAGGAGCGGGGTCGCGAGAGCAGCTGCGGTCAGGGTGGCCGCGGCTCTGCGATGTGATGCGTTCACAGAGGTCCTTCCCGGTGCGAACGATGTTGAGGGGAAGCTAGCGATCTCTGGGGTGTTCTGTGAACACATGTGCCAGAACTCACTTTATTTCATGCACACTTGTGGCGATCTCATGGAGGAGGGGCGGGGGGATGTCCGGCGTCGTGCCGGACGGCGGGACGCCCGCCCGGAGGCCGGGGCCGGGCTCGCGAGCGGAGGAGTGCTGGGGTCCGCTCCCCGTCGACGACAGGAAATGCTCGTGGGCGAGCCGACGGAGCGCGGAGATGGCGACGTCCCCAAGTGCGGTCACCGCCACCAGGCTTGTCGCGGCGCTTTCGGGGTGGTCCTGTTCGCTGAGGATTTGCACCTCAAGCCGTGCGATGCGCTCCAGGTGTTCGGCATACGCATGGAACAACCGTGGAATTTCATGGTGACCGAGCGATTTACAGGCGATGGTCACCTGGCAGAGTGTCTGCCAGGCCGGGTTGTCCGGGCTCACCTGCCAGCCCCAGCCCCGGATCAGGTCGGAGACCCTGGCCTGAGCCCACTCCCACTCCTGATCGTGCGAGGCGGAGCCGGGGGTGGGTAAGGCGTGCTGCGTGATGCGGAGCAATTCGTTCGCCGGTGGTCGTTCGTCCTCGACATGCCTGACGAGTCGGCGTACCTCCGCGTGCGGCAGCCCGCCGACATTCAGGAGTGCCTTTACCAGTGCAACCCTGCGCACATGTGATTCATCGTATTCCGGGAGTGTGGGAAGGAGGTCCAGGTCCTGATAGGAGCGGAGAGTGCGAACGGGGACGTTGGTCCTGCGGCTCAGAGCGGAGAGCGGCGACATATTCCACCGGGATTCGATCGGATACTGGGGACGATGTGCTTCGCGGCCGTGCCAGCAATTCGAGGTCGCCGTGACCCTATGCGGCTCGAATGCGACGGCACAAGCATTCTGGTGGCTATGGTCGGGGAGTTGGCTCAAAGGGGAGTTTCGCTGTCCCGTGGAAGGTGCGTGGCTTCGCGGAGTTTTCCGGGCGGCGGTGACCCGGCTCCGCCGCCGGTCCGCCCGGCTCCCCGTGTTTCGGCCTGAAACTGCTGTTGACGCCCTTGTCGGAGGGTGGCCGATGGGGTGATCCTCCCATGGCGCCATGGCGCCGGCTGCGGAGTTCGGCGGCCGTTCGTCCGTCCCTCGGTTCGTGTTCGGTGGTCCCTGCTACTGATGGAGAAGTAAATATGCCGTACGTTCGTGGCCGTCCGAGATCTTTCGCCGGTTTTGCGTCCGCCGATCAAAGGAGGCGGGGGTATGGATTCCGCAGGCGGGGCACTTGACGTCCTTTTGGTGGTACGGCATGATCATGGCGATCTCCGGCCTTTCTCGCCGTTTTGTACCGACCGCGTGACGAGGAAGCTGGTAGAGGGGGATAGGTATGGGGGAGGGCGGAGACGTGTCCGACACGTCGGCGCGGGGAAAGCCACGGCACGGTCCTCGTGTCGAAGGCGAGGAACTGGCCGCGGAATTACGTGACGGTGAGTCCGAGTTGCTGGACGTCTATCGCAGCAGGCTCGCCGAGCAGCGGAATCCGCTCGGGGCGGATGTGGAAGTCTGGGATTCCGTATGTGAGCAGGCCCGTGGGATCCTCTCCGAATGCCGCGACGCCCTGCGGAGCGGCGCCGGGGCGGCGCACGAGCGCGGACCCGGTCGCGGACCGGAGCGGCACTCGACGCCACGTCGTCCGGGCGGAGGGTGGGGTGGCCGGGGAACGGTGCCGGTCCACGCCGTGCGCGCGGGCTCCCTACTCGTCCAGGTCGTGGCCGAGTTCATCGAGCGGCGCCTCGCCCACCGGCCGTCGGGCGACCTGAGCGGTATGCGGCTGATGGCGACGCTCCAGGCGGCCGTCACCCGCTCCCTGGAGGACGGCGCCGACGGGACCGACCTGCAACTCCTCGATCTGGTGCGGGAGTCCACCCGGCAGAGTCGCGACGCGATGGCGAGGGAGATCCACGACCGCATCGGCAGCGCGGCCGGCCTGGCCCTGCGCCAGCTGGAGCTCTACGAACTCACCCAGAACGTCTCCTCGGCGACCGACCCCCGGCTGGACAGCCTGAAGCAGGCCATCCTGGAGACCATGCACAGCACACGGGACGTCGTCACCGAACTGCGCACCGGCGCCCACTCCGCCGGCTCCCTCCAGGGGGCCCTGACCGCCTTCGTCACCGCCATGGCCGTCGAGAAGCCGGTCGTGGAGATCCGGATCGAGGACTTCGACGATCCGCTGCCCGACGCCCTCGGCGAGCAGCTCTTCCTCGTCCTGCGCGAGGGCCTGCGCAACGCCCTGGCGCACGCCCACGCCTCCCGGGTGTCCGTCGACGTGCGATGTGACGTGCGGCGTGACGTTCGCCGGGTGGAGGCGCGGGTGAGCGACGACGGGGTCGGCCTTCCCCGGGAGCGGACGTTCGGCAACGGCCTCGCCTCCGTGGCCGAACGGATCCGGCTCCTGGGCGGCCGGATGGACATCGACAGCGTTCCCGGCGCGGGAACGACCCTCGTGTTCACGGTGCCGACGGGCGAGGAGTGGCATGCGAACGCCCGATGACCCGAGGCCGCCGTGGCCGGCGGAGCCGATCCGTATCATCGCGGTCGACGATCACTCCCTGCTGCGTGAGGCCCTCTGTCAGCTCCTCGACGCGGAGGACGACCTCCGTGTCGTCGCCCAGGCGGACACGTCCGTGGGCCTCGGCGACCTGGTGGCGAGCACCGGAGCGCATGTCGTACTGCTCGATGTGGAGATGCCCCACCATCACGCGCCCAGCGTGGTCAGCGAGTTGACCGTGCGCTTCCCGCGTCTGCGGGTGCTGATGCTGTCCATGCACGACCACGGCCCGCTCGTGCACGAGCTGCTCGCCCGCGGCGCCCACGGCTATCTGCACAAGAGCTCCCCGCGGGCCTCGCTGCTCTGCGCCATCCGCGGGTCCATGGCGCGTGACCCGCAGGTCATGATCGCCCTGCCGGGCAGCGCCACTCCGGAGGCGGCCATCCGCGGGGCGGGCAACTCCCTCTCGCCCCGCGAGCGGGAGGTCCTCACCCAGGTAGCCGGAGCGCTGAGCAACCGTCAGATCGCCAATCGGCTGGGCATCACCGAGGCCACCGTGAAGCGGCACCTGCGGAACATCTTCGAGAAGCTCGGTGTCGCCTCGCGCATCGGGGCCGTGAACAAGGCGGTGGAGGCGCGGCTCATCGATCCCGCCGGGAAGGGCGGGCGGCCCGTCTCGATCCCGGAGCTGGTGTGCCGCCGAGTCATGTGACCGCGAAGCCCGTCCCGTACCACCGCGGTCTCCCTACTCCTTTCGGAGCATGCCCGATGCTCCCTGAAGGCCTGGTGTCGCACCCGTGTCCGGATTAGATTCGGGCCATGCCTCGAGTGACGCCTTGCGAGACTCACCTTCCGGCACGTGACGCGGACCGCCGGTCCGGTGCGTGTCATGGTCACGGCAATGGCCTGAATGGCCCGCGCCGGCGGCCGTCGCGCGCGTCCTGAGTGACCCGGGCAGACTCTGCCCGCGCCGGCCGCCTCCCGCGGACACACCGGCTCTTCATGAACAACGCGATACGCGACGCAACTCGCCGCCTTCGCGCAGCCCGGGGCCCGAACGGCCACCACCGGGAACCGGCATGAACAGCACGCGACCCTGAGGGGTGAACGGGACATGACCTGCACGGGGGCACCTCTTCGCATACAGCTCTTAGGACCCATACGTGCCTGGCGGCACGGTGAGGAAGTGGCGCTGGGTTCGCCCAAACAGCGCGCGGTCCTGAGCCTGTTGGCCAGCCGCGCGGGCGAGGTGGTGAGCGGGGACACCATCACCAGCGCCCTCTGGGGCAGCGACACCCCGCAGACGGCGGCCAACGGCGTCCACACCTACGTGGCCCGGCTGCGCCGCGCGCTGGAGCCTGGACGCGGCAACAGGGCGGCCAGCACAGTGCTCTCCTCGGAGCCCGGAGGCTACTGCCTGCGGCTCGAACCGACCGACGTGGACGCCACGCTCTTCGTCGAACGCCACGGCCACGCCCGCAGATCACGAGAGGGCGGGAGCGCCGAAACGACGTTACGGCTGTACGAGGACGCCCTGGCGCTCTGGCGGGGCGAGGCGTACTCCGGAGTGCCGGGGCCCTTCGCCGCCATGGAAGGCGTCCGCCTGCGGGACCTGCGACTGACCGCCGTCGAGGAGTGGGCGGCGGTCATGGTCGAGGCCGGCGAGCACGCCGAGGTGGTCGACGCCCTCTCCCGCGCCGCGGCGGAGGAGCCGCTGCGTGAGAAGCTCCGCTGGCTGCTGATGCTGGCGCTCTACCACGCGGGCCGCCAGGCGCACGCCCTCGCCGTGTACACGGAGACCCGGCAGCTGCTGCGCAGGGAGCTGGGCATCGAGCCGGGGACCGAGCTGCAGGACCTCCACCGGCGGATCCTCGCGGGACAGCGGGAGTTACGGCTCCCCGGCGGCAGCCTCGCCCCCCGCCCCCGGGAAGGGCTCGGCGCCGGCGTTCCCGTACCGGCCCAGCTGCCGTCGGTGGCCCGCGGATTCACCGGACGCGACACCGAGCTGAAGCAGCTCGAGGGCCTCCTCGACGACGAGTTCGCCCAGCGGAGCACCCCGGTGATCGTCGTCGACGGCCCCGCCGGGGTCGGCAAGTCGGCACTCGCCCTGGAACTGGCCCACCGGGTCTCCGACCGTTTCCCCGACGGCCAGCTCTATGTGGACCTCTGCGGCAACGGACTGCGCGGCAGACCGCTCACCGCGTCGGACGCACTGCTCCAACTGCTGACCAGCCTCGGGGCCGACAGCACGCGCATACCCAGGGACCTCGCCGGCCGGGCCACGCTCTACCGCAGCCTGCTGTACGGCAGACGGATGCTGATCGTCCTCGACGACGCCCTGAGCGTGGACCAGCTCCGGCCCCTGATCCCGCGCGGCGCGTCCTGCGTCGTCGCCACCAGCCGGCAGCGGTTCGGCGGCCTCGCGGCCCGCGACGGGGCGCGTACGCACACCGTCCGCCCGCTCGCCCTCGACGAGGCAGCGGACCTGCTCACCGCCCTGTCCGGCGGGCGGCTCGCCGGACAGTCGGAGACCGCGCGGCGGCTCGCCGCGCTCTGCGGCGGGCTGCCGCTCGCGCTGCGCATCACCGCCGAGGGGATCGCCGCGAACCCCGGTGTCCCGCTGGGCACGCTGGTGGAGCAGTACACGACGGAAAGCGGCCGGCTCGACCGCCTCACCGTGGCGGACGACGCCCTGGCCAGCGTGCGCGACGCGTTCGAGACCTCGTACCAGGCGCTCTCCGCCGAGGCGGCGCGCATGTTCCGCTTCCTCGGACTGTCCAAGGACGGGCCGATCACCGTCCCCGCCGCCGCGGCGCTCGCCGACACGGACCGCGACACCGCGCGGCGGCTGCTCGACACGCTCGTCGCCCACCATCTCCTGGAGGACCACGGCCCTCGGTACCGCCTGCACGACCTCCTGGGGATCTACGCGGCGGAGTGCGCGAAGAGCGAGCCGATGCTGAACCGGCGGGCCGCCCTGGCACGCCTCGCCGTAGCAGAGCCCGCGCAGCCGGCCCAGCCCGCACAGCCGGCACAGCCGGCCCAGCTCGTCGTCGCGCACGAGCGGCCGGCCGAGAAGGACCGGATCGAGAGCTACGCCCTCGTACTGCGCCGGGCCGCCGTGCTCCGCAGGGCCGCGTTCCGCCGGCGCGAGGACGTCACACGGCCCACGGACCTCACGCCGAGGTGAGGGCAGAGTCCTCCGGCCCGGTCGGCATGGTGCGCAGCTTGCCGACCGGAGACAGGAAGATCGGGATCAGCATCGCCGCGGAGAGCAGACCACCGATCCACAGGGCGCCGTGCAGCCCCGCCATCGCCGCCAGCAGACCGCCGACCGGTCCGCCCAGCGCACCGCCGCCGTACAGCAGCATGCGCATCGCGGCCGTCATCCGTCCCATCAGATGCTGCGGAGTGATGGTCTGACGCAGACTCACGATGAGGACGTTGGAGACGCTGGCGCCGAAGTACTCCAGGAAGAAGGAGGCCACGAACAGCCCGATCAGCAGCCAGCGCGGACCGCCCGCGGCCGGAATGAGCAGCGGACCGAGGAAGATGATCGACACCGAAACCCGGTAGGCGGTGCCCACCGACAGCCGGCGCACCACCATGCCCGACACCAGCGCGCCCAGCAGCCCGCCCACGGCCGCCGCCCCCATGACGAAACCGACCGCGGCGGCGGACAGTTCCTTGTCGCGCACCGCGTACAGCAGGAACAGCGTCTGTACCATGGTGAGCAGGAAGTTGCAGGAGCAGCCGACAAGACCCATCGCCCGCAGCCACCGGTTGCCGAACACCCAGCGCAGGCCTTCGCCGAGTTCGGCGCGCAGCCGGCGCTTCTCCGCGGGTGGCTCCGGGGCGGGTTCCGGCTTCCTGATGAGGATCAGCGACAGCACCGACAGGGCGTACGAGAAGGCGTTGGCGGTCATGGCGAAGGGCGCCGAGAACGCACTCACCAGCGTGCCCGCCAGTCCTGGCCCGGCGATGTCCGCCGACGACAGCGTGGCGTTCAGCTTGGTGTTGGCCTCCAGCAGACTGCGCCGGTCCTTCACCAGGACGGGAACGTACGACATCCAGCTGACGTCGAAGAGCACCGTCGCCACCCCGATGCCGAGCGCCAGGGCGTACAGCGTCGGAAGTGTCAGCAGGTCGAACTCGTACAGGACGGGGACCAGACCGATCAGCACCATCCTGACCACGTTGGCGCCCAGCATGACCGGGCGCTTGCGCATCCGGTCCACCCAGACGCCGAAGAGCAGGGCGAGGCCGAGGAAGGGGACCAGCTGGGCGAACCGCAGCATGCCCAGCTCCCCGGCCCCGACCCCGAAGACCAGGACCGCGGTCAGCGGAAGCGCGAGCTGCGTGATCTGGGTGCCGTAGAGGGAGAGCGCCTCGCCCGTCCAGAACACCATGAAGTCCCTGTCGCGCCAGAGCGACCGAGGGGGGCCCTCCGCCTCGGCCGCGGGGGCCGGGGCGGTGGGCGTACCGTGCTCCGTCATGCGGAAGTCGCCTCTCCTAGAGCCTCGTCGACGATGGCGCTGATGGCCGTGAGACCCGGGCCCTGCCACACGGAGTGGTGGTCGCCCGGTGCGGTGCGGACGGTGAGACGGCTCACGTACGGACTCCAGTCGAGCAGCCGCTCCACCGAGTCCTCGGCCTTGATCAGGATCGCGGGCCCGTCGTGGACCGCGTCCAGACGGTGCTCGCGCATGGCCACGACATGCGTACGGAAGAGGGCGTAGCGCTCCAGCAGGAACTCCGCGTCGAACTCCTCCGGCACGGCCCCGTGGAGCTCGGCCGCCTCGAAGACCTCGGCCGGCTCCGCCCCCGGACGCACCCCGGCCAGCGCCTTGTCGACCCCCGGGGCCCGGTCACGGGTCACACCGAGGAAGTCGTACAGGAAGTAGCGGGCCAGCTCGTCGTCGGGCGGGACCGACTGCGTCCCGGGAAGCGCCGCGTCGACGATGACGAGCAGCGGGACCTCCTCTCCCTCGGCGGCGAGCAGCCGCGCCATCTCATAGGCGACGACCCCGCCGAGAGACCAGCCGAGCAGCTGGTACGGGCCGTGCGGGCGGGCCGCACGGAGCGAGGCCGTGTGCAGCTCGGCCAGGGCGCGGATCGAGGTGAGGGGTTCGGAGGCACCATCGAAACCGGGGGCCTCGAATCCGAACACCGGTTGCCCGGCGCGGAGCCGGTGCGCCATCGCCGAGTAGCAGAACGGAGAGCCGGATACCGGATGGACACAGTGGAGCGGGAGCCGGTCACCCTCCGCCCGGAGAGCGACGAGACTGTCCACGGAGGGTTCGATCATGGTGCGGGCGCTCCGTTCGGAGTCGGAGCGGACTGCGCGAGCCGCTCGTCGATGACAAGGGCGATGCTCCGGACCGTGCTTCCGCCGTACAGCAGACGGACGTTCACCCTGATCCCGAAGTGCTTGTTGAGCCGGGTGACGGCACGCATGGCCTGGAGGGAGTTGCCGCCGACGGCGAAGAAGTCGCTGTCCGCCCCGAGCCGTGAGACGCCGAGCACGGCCGCGAAGACCTCGGCCACCGTCTTCTCCGTCTCCGTGACCGGCGGCGCGTAGCTCTCCTCGGGCTCGCCGAGGTCGTCGGGCGGTGCCGGGAGGGCCTTGCGGTCCACCTTGCCGTTCGGCGTCAGCGGCAGCTCGTCCAGGACGAGCACGGTGCTCGGCACCATGAAGCGGGGCAGCGACCGGGCGGCGTGCTCGGCGACCGCCGGCTGCTCCACGGTCCGGCCCGCCTCGGCGACGACGTACGCGACGAGGCGCCGGTCGCCCGACCCGTCGGGGTGCGCGGTGACCACCGCTTCCCTGACGGTGTCGTGGGCGCGCAGCACGGCCTCGATCTCGCCGAGCTCGATCCGCAGCCCGTGCAGCTTGACCTGGAAGTCCGCCCTGCCCAGCAGCTCGATCAGGCCGTCCGGTCCGTAGCGGGCGACATCGCCCGTCCGATAGAGACGTTCGCCCGACACCTCGCCGCAGGACCAGTCGAAGAACCGCTCCGCCGTCTGCTCCGGCCGGCCGAGATAGTCCCGGGCCAGCCCGATCCCCGCCAGATGGAGCTCACCCGGAACGCCGGGGGGAACCGGCCGGCGGCCCTCGTCGAGGATGTACGTGCGCTGGTTGGCCATGGGACGGCCGTACGGGATGCTCGTCCAGCGCGCGTCGGTCTTCGTCACCTCGTAGATCGTGGAGTGGATGGACGACTCGGTGGCCCCGCCGAGGGCGACGAAGCGCAGGGCGGGGGCCTTCGCCCGGGCCCGGTCGGGGAGCGACACGGGGATCCAGTCGCCGCCGAGCAGGGCGAGCCGCAGGTCGTCGAGGGGGCGCGCGCCGGTGCTCTCGAGATGGTCGACGACCATGTCGAGGAGGGCGGGGGCGGAGTTCCACACGGTGACCCGGTGCTCGGCCAGCAGATCGGCCCAGTGCTCCGGGTCCTTGGCGCGCTCCGGCTCGGTGAGGATCACCGTGCCGCCCGCGGTGGTCAGCCCCAGGAACTCGTACACCGACATGTCGAAGCTGGGCGACGACAGGGCGAGGACCCGGTCACCGGGGCCCACGCCGAAACGGGTGTTGAGGTCCGCGATGTTGTTCATCACCCCGCGATGGCGCAGGGCGATCGGCTTGGGGGCGCCGGTGGAACCCGAGGTGTGGATGATGTACGCGAGATCGTCGGGCGTCGCGCCACCGGCGGGGTTGTGCGCGGGGAGCGAGGCGAGGACCGCCTCGTCCCGGTCGAGGAGCAGGACGGGCGTGTCCGGGTCGATGTCCGGAAGCGGGAGGCTCTCGGCCGGCCCGCTCCGGCTGATCACCACCGCGCAGGACGTGCCCGCGACCATCGTGGCGAGACGCTCGCGCGGGTAGTCGGGGTCGAGCGGTACGTAGGCGCCGCCCGCCTTGAGGACGCCCAGGACGGCGACCAGCAGCTCGGCGCTCCGGTCCAGGCAGATGCCGACGCGCCGGTCCGGGCCGACACCCAGGCCCCTGAGACGGTGGGCGAGCCGGTTCGCCGCCTCGTTGACCTCGCGGTAGGTCCAGGTCGCGGCGCCGCCCACCAGGGCGGGGGCGTCGGGGGCCTCGGCGGCGCGGGCCTCGAACGCGGAGTGCAGGCAGACGTCGTTCGGAAGGTCCTCCGCGGTGTCGTTCCACTCGACGAGCATCCGGTGGAGCTCGTCCTCGGGGAGGAGCCGCAGCTCCGCCACCGGACGCTCCGGGTCGGCCAGGCCGTCCTCCAGGAGCGTGGCGTAGGAGGCGAGGAAGCGGACGACGGTGGCCCGGTCGAAGAGTTCGGGGGCGTACCGCAGCTCCGCGCTCGGCAGACCGTTCTCACCCGGTGCGTGCAGCACCAGCGCGAACTCGTCCTGCCGCGCCGCCTCGTCGACGGGCTCCCGCCGTGCCTCCGCGTCGCGGGCGAGCCCGGCCAGGGTCGCCGCCCCGGGGACGGTCCGGGCGAGCCGGACCGTCCCCGAAGCGGGACTCGTGACGACGAAGCCGAACGCGGACTGACCGGTCCAGCGGTGGAGCAGCGCGGTGAAGCCGGCCAGGAGCATCTCCTCCGGGGCCGTCCGCGCCGACGGACCCAGCGGCAGCCGGGCGGAGCCGGTACGGTCCGGAGCGGCTCCGGGCAGTCGCGGACGGTCCGCCGGCAGCAGCGCGGGCGGCGCCGGTACGGTCTTCGGCGCCTGCGACGGGGCGGGAGGCGTCACGGGCGTGGTGTTCCGGCTCAAGACCTCTCTCCTGGCTCGCGGTCGGAGCCCTCGGCGGGGCCGAGGCCGGCGCCGAAGGGCAGGGGGTGGGTGCGGCACAGGGCGGCCACCTCGGCCACCACCCGGTCGCGCACCCCGGGGTCGGTACGGAACTCGGTGTCGCTGAGCACGGTGGTGCCCATGAGCACCTCGTGCAGCAGACCGGCGCAGACCCGCATCTCGGCCGGCCCCATGCCACGCTGCGCCAGCACGTTCGTGCCCAGGCGCAGACCGCTGGCGACGAGCGGGGCCTTGGTGTCCTTGGGAATGCGGTTGCGGTTCGTGAGGATTCCGCACTCCTCCAAGGCGCGTTCGGCGACGACACCGGTGATGCCACGGTCGAACATGTCCAGGAGCACCATGTGGTTCTCGGTACCGCCGGTCAGGACCCGGTAGCCGTACTCGGACAGGGCGTCGGAGAGCGCCGCGGCGTCGTCGCGTACCAGCCGCATGGTCTCCCGGAACTCCGGCTCCGCCACCAGCTTCAGCGCGTGCGCCTTGGCGGCGACCGACGCCGGGCTCGGCGTTCCCTGGGACTGCGGGAAGACCGCGCGCTGCATCAGCCGGTCCAGCGGGGTCCGGCGGGAGTCCGGGCCGGGCGCCCGGTGCTCCTCGCCCATCAGGATCAGCCCACCGCGCGGCCCGCCCAGCTGCTTGTACGTGCTGGTGGTCGTGACATGGGCCAGATCGATCGGGCTGGGGTGCTCCCCGGCCGCCACCAGGCCGGCGATGTGCGAGATGTCGGCGACCAGGTACGCCCCGACGGAGTCTGCGATCGCGCGGAACCGGGCGAAGTCCAGCGTCCTCGGATAGGCGCTGGCTCCCGCGATGAGCACCTGGGGGCGGTGGACCAGGGCCAGTTCGGCCACCTGGTCGTAGTCGACGAACCCCTGGTCGTCCAGGCCGTAGTGGACGGCCCGGTAGTGGTGTCCGGTCACCGAGGCGGCGGACCCGTGGGTGAGATGGCCGCCGGAGTCCAGGTCCAGGGCGAGCAGGACCCCGCCCGGAGGCAGCAGCGCCGCGAGCACGGCCTGGTTGGCCGAGGAGCAGGAGTGCGGCTGCACATTGGCGTACCGCGCCCCGAAGGCGTGCTTGGCCCGCTCGACGGCCAGCCGCTCCGCCGCGTCGAACCGCCCGGCGCCCGGGTGGTAGCGGGCCCCCGGATAGCCTTCGGCCGTCACGTTCGACAGGGCGGCGCCGCCCGTGGCCAGGACGGCCGGGTTCGCGACGCTGGCGGACGCCACCATGGCCAGGGTCATGGCCTGCTCCTCCACCTCACGGTCGAGGAGCAGGGCCAGTTCGGGGTCGGTCCGGTTCAGCAGCGCCACTCCCTGGCGCAGCAGCACCGCCTGCGCGGAGCTGGAACCGGAGCCGTTCCGGGACGAGGCGTGCCGGGCCTGCGGCGGGTGCGACGCCTGCGCGGACGGGCCGGCCACCCGTGGGACCTCAAGCACGCGAGCCCGCCTTGGACTCCACCAGCGCGTCGATGGCGGTGGCGACCGAGGCGACCGTGGCACCGCCGTACAGGAGGCGGACGTTGACCTTGACGCCGAAGTGCTTGTTGAGCCGGCTCACGACACGCATCGCCTGCAGCGAATTGCCCCCCAGCTCGAAGAAGTTGCCGTCCGCGCTGACCTGTGTCATGGACAGTACAGCACCGAAGACCTCGGCCACCTTCTCCTCGGTCGCGGTCACCGGGGCGACGAAGCTGGCCGTCCCGTCACCCGAACCCGAGGCCGGGGCAGGGAGCTTGGCGCGATCGATCTTGCGGGCCGGGGTCAGCGGGAACTCCGTCAGCTCCACCCAGCCCGTCGGCACCATGTACTCCGGCATCGTGCTGCCCAGGTGCTCGCGGAGCTCGGCGACCGTCGGCGGGGTGTCGCCCAGGACCGTGTAGTACGCGACGAGCTGCTTCTCCCCGAAGTCCTCACGCAGCAGGACCAGGGCCATCCGAACCTTCGGGTGGGTCAGCAGACCGGACTCGATCTCACCGAGCTCGATCCGAAGACCGCGCAGCTTGACCTGGTTGTCGAGCCGGCCGATGAAGTCGATCTGCAGATCGCGGGTCCAGCGCACCAGGTCGCCCGTGCGGTAGACCCGGCCCTCGCCCAGGAACGGATCGGGGACGAACTTCTCCTCCGTCAGCTCCGGCAGGTTGAGGTACCCGCGGGCCAGACCCTCGTCGCCGCCGATCAGCAGCTCACCCGGGACGCCGACCGGCACCAGGTTGAACTCCTTGTCCACCACGTAGTGCAGACGGCTGAACTCGGGCCGGCCGATGGGCGGCGACGACAGCCACTCCTTGTGCTCGCAGAGGTACTCGGTGGTCGCCACCGACGCCTCGGTCGGGCCGTACAGGTTCACGAACTTGCGTCCCGGCAGGTTCCACTTGTTGACCAGCTCGGCCGGCAGGGCCTCCGCGCCGCCCATGATGTACTTCAGATCCGGGTACGGCCCCGCGTCCACGACGGACAGGATCGCGGGCGACAGACCGGCGTACGTCACCCGCTGGTCACGGATGAGCGAGCCGAGGGACTCGGGGGACGAGGCGTCCTCCGGTGCCACGAGCACGAGGGCCGAACCGCTGATCAGACCGGCGAAGATCTCGCCCTGGGACATGTCGAAGGTCAGCGCGGGCAGCTGCAGCAGCCGGTCCTCCGTGGTCCACTCGCCGAAGCTGCGCCGGTACGCCTCGATGAACATGCGCAGGCCCCGCTGCTCGATCATCACGCCCTTCGGGCGCCCGGTGGACCCCGAGGTGTAGAGGACGTAGATCAGGGAGTCCGGCTCGGCCCACTCCTCCAGCGGCTCGTCGTCCGGCTGCGCCTCGATGGCGTCCCAGTCGGTGTCGATGTTGACGCTCGCCCAGCCGCACGACTCCGGCAGGTCGCCCACCGACCCCGCCCGCGTGATGACCAGCGGGCTCTTGGTGTCCCGCAGCATGTGGTCCAGGCGGGCGTTGGGGTGCGAGGGGTCGATGATCGTGTACGCGGCGCCGGACACCATGACACCGAGGATCGCCACCAGCGCGTCCAGGTCGCGGTCCATCGCGATGGCGACGACCTCCTCCTGGCGCACGCCCCGGGCGCGGATGTACCGGGCGAGCTTGCCGGCCCTGCGCATCAGCTCGCCGTACGTCATCTCCTTGCCGCGGCATACCGCCGCGACGAGGTCGGGGTTCTCCTGCGCGATCCGGGCGATCGTCGCGTGGACCGGCTCGGTCGGGTAGTCGAAGTCGGCGCCGCGGCCCACCTCCAGGAGTTCGGCGCGCTCGGCCTCGGAGAGCAGCGGCAGCGCGGCGACCGGGGTCCCGGGGGCGTCCGAGGCGGCGTCGAGCACGTTCTGGAAGTGCCCGATCATGGCCTCGACGCGCCAGCGGTCGTACAGGTCGGTCGCGAACTCGACGATCAGACGAAGCCGCTCGGCGCCCTCCACGAAGCTGAAGGACAGGTCGAAGCGCGAGCGGGAGGTGGCCAGCGTGATCGACTCGGAGGCCAGCCCGGCCAGCTCGAGGGAGTCGCCGGTCGCCGCCTCGCCGAGCAGCTGGCAGGCGATCTGGAACAGCGGGTTGCGCCCCGCGTCCCGCGTCGTCTGCACCCGGTCCACGACGTGGTCGAACGGCACGTCCTGGTTGTCGTACATGTCGAGGTTCGCGTCGGCGATGCGCTCGAGGAGCTCGGCGAAGGTGACATCGCCCGACAGGTCGCAGCGCAGCACCGTCATGTTGATGAACAGGCCGACCACGTCTTCGAGTTCGGGATCGGTACGGCCCAGCATGGGCACCCCGAGGGCGATGTCGTCCTGCCCGCTGTACCGGCTCAGCACGACGTTCAGCGCCGCGGCGACCACCATGTAGAGGGAAGCGCCCTGCTCATGGGCCAAGGCCCGTGCCTTCGTCAGCAGTTCGGCCGGGAAGTCGACCACGAAGGTCTCGCCGTTCTGCGTGGGCTCGGCCGGCCGCAGCCGGTCGGCGGGCAGTTCGAGCGCCTCGAGACCGGCGAGCCGCTCCTCCCAGAACTTCAGCTCCTCCTCCCACACGCCGTCGGCCCGCTGCTTGCGCTGCCGCTGGATGTGGTCGCCGTAGCCGATGGTCAGCTCCGGCAGCGCGGGCGTCCGGCCCGCGGCCAGCTCCCCGTACGCCTGGGAGATCTCGCGGCTGACCACACCGCCCGACCAGCCGTCGGTGACGATGTGGTGGAAGCTCAGGCTGAGCACATGGTGGTCGTCGGCCAGCCGGAACAGCTGGAACCGGGAGATCGGCCCCGCGGCCAGGTCGAACGGTGTGTCCGCCTCGGTCTGCAGCGCCTCATGCAGCACGCTCTCGGCCTCGTCGGGCGCCAGCCCGGACAGGTCCCGGAGCGGCAGCGGCCGGTCCTCGGCCGGCGAGACGACCTGGTACGGGACGCCGTCGGCCGCGTGGAAGGTCACCCGAAGCTGCTCGTGGCGCTTCACCAGCAGATTGAGCGCGCCCTCCAGGGCGGCCGTGTCCAGCGCGCCGCGCAGTCGGTAGGCGATGGGGACGTTGTAGGTGGTCTCGCCCGGACTCATCTGGTCCAGGAACCACAACTGCTCCTGTCCGAAAGACAGTTGAATGCGCGACTCGGCGGTGTGCGTGCTCATCGTCACAGAACTCCGTTCGGCTGTTCACGGTGGTCGCCCAGGGGGCGCGGGGGAGCGCCCCGGGCCCTGGCGCCCCGGTGCGGCGGGAAGCGGGCAGGGCAGGTCAGGGCATGGCGGGGTAGGGCGAGGGCGGTACGGGAGAGGGAAGAGGGAACCGGACCCCGCGGGCCGGGTGCGGCGGCCTTCGGGGCGGCGGCCCGGGTCGGGGCGGCCCCCTGGTTGTCCAGGTGACCGGGAGGGCGCCCCGGCGGTTCAGCGGTTCAGCGGTGGTGCGGTGGAGCCGGTTCAGCGGTGGAGCGGTCCGGCGGTGGAGCGTCTCAGGCGGCCGGGGCCGGGGCCGGGCCGGTCGTGGGCGACGCGGGTCTGAGGACGCGCTCCACGCGGCTCAGCCCCTCCGTCACCGCCTCCGCGGTCCGCGCGAAGCAGATCCGGAAGCCGTCGCTGGCACCGAGCGTCTCGCCGGGCATGAGCAGCACGCCCAGGTCCAGGGCTCTGCGGCACATCGCCAGAGGCTCCTCGCCGGTCTTGAGCCAGAGCCAGGCGAACGGGGTGTCCTCGGGTTCCACGAGCGTCACCGCGTCCGCGTTGCGCCGGGCGAAGTCCCGTACGAGCTCCAGCCCCTGACCCGTGAGCTCGCGGTAGGAGCGCAGATGGTCCTCGCGGTGGGCCAGGACGTCGACGGCCAGGGTCTCGCACAGCACCGAGTTGGAGATGGTGGACAGGAACTTGCGCCGGGCGCACAGCTCCACGACGTCCTCAGGACCGTAGAGCCAGCCGACCCGCAGCCCCGGGAAGCCGTACACCTTGGACAGGCTCGACACCGAGATCACCCGGTCGGCGCCGACGGCCGCCGAGCGTGAGAGGTCGAGCGCGTACTCCTCGTCGAGCAGCAGATGTGCCCCGGTACGCGTGGCCAGCGCGAGCAGGCCGCTCAGGTCCTCCTCCGCGATGCGCCGACCGGTCGGATTGCACGGGCTGTTGGCGACGATCAGCTTCACGTCCGGCCCGGCCACCGCCTCGGCGGCCTCGATGTCGAAGCTGAGATCGGGCCGGAACCCGACGAGGTCGACCTTGCAGCCGAACTCGGGCGGCACGTCCCAGGACTGCTGCCAGCCGGGCCGGAAGGCGATCACCCGGGACCCGGGTGTCAGCAGCGCGGCGTACACGAGGTAGAGCGCCTGCTGGGCGCCCACGGTGACGAGGACCGATGCGGCCGAGCCGCCGTAGAGGCC
The DNA here is from genome assembly GCF_042902595.1 of Streptomyces sp. NPDC012508. Taxonomy (NCBI): domain Bacteria; kingdom Bacillati; phylum Actinomycetota; class Actinomycetes; order Kitasatosporales; family Streptomycetaceae; genus Streptomyces; species Streptomyces sp. NPDC012508. The sequence continues at coordinate 239,033 of NZ_JBIBEO010000010.1, read as the reverse complement.
GGCGACCGCGGCGCGCAGGGTGTCGAGGCCCCGGTCGTGGCCGTAGTCCAGTTCGAGCCCGGGCGGTACGTTGAGCGCGTCGAGGCGTCCGGGGACCATGTTGCTGTCCCCGAGGTCGATGTCGAAGCGTCCCGCGGCGTCCTCGAAGACCCACCGCTGGATCGGATAGTCGCGCGACTCCCGCGCGTACGAGGAGAGAGTCACCGCACGGTCCCCGCGGTCGCGGCCGGCGTGGCCGGCGCGGTCCGGTCGAGGCGCGCGCGCAGGGCGGGCGCGAAGGAGCCGGCCGCCACCTGCTCGGCGTCGCCGGTCATCGTGACCGCGCCGTCCTCGGCGACCGTGATCTCCAGAGTGCCGCCGGGCATCCTGACCTCCACCCGGCCGTCGCACAGCCCCAGTCCCCGGGCTGCCGACACCGCGGCGCAGGCGCCGGCGCCGGACGCCGTCACGTATCCGGCGCCGCGTTCGAAGACCTCCAGCTCCATCACGGACCGCTCCACCATCCGTACGAACTGCACGTTGGTGGCGTTCGGGAACCGTGGGTGCCGGGCGATCCTCGGGCCGAGCCGCCGGGCGAGGTCCGCGGACGGGGCGTCCACGAGGAGCACCGTGTGCGGATTGCCGTTGTACACACAGGTGACGGTCAGCTCGTCGCCGTCCACGGCCAGCGGAACGCGCACCGCCCGGCCGCCGAACGGAGCGCCGTCCTCACGGAGCAGGGGCAGGTCGGCGGCGTCGAAGCTGGGACGGCCCATGCCGACCTCCACGCGGCCCTCGGTGGCGTCCAGAACCCGCACGGGGCAGTCGCCGGCGGCCGTACGAAGGGTGAACTCGCCCCCGCCGGCCCAGGCGCCGGCCTCCTGCTCGGCGAGGTGGAGCGCGAACATCCGCAGACCGTTGCCGCTTCTGCCGCAGTCGGACCCGTCGGAGTTGTACAGGTCGAGCATGACCGGGACGCCGGGTCGGGGCGTCTCCAGCGGTCCGTACAGGACACCGTCCGCCCCGATGCCCCGGTGCCGGTCGCAGACCAGCCGGATCGCCTCACGGGTCAGGGGGAAGCCGGAGCTGCGGGGGTCGATCACCAAGTAGTCGTTGCCTGCTGCCTGATATTTGTAGAAGTCGATCACGGATGACCTCCCTTGGCTGCTGGGCGCGGCGCCGCCCCGAGGCGTGGTGCCTCACCTCGGGGCGGCGCCCGGGATCACTGCTCGGAGAGCGCGGCGGCGTCGTGCTCCTCGCCGTACCACTTCTCCGCCCACCGGGAGAAGGCGATGATCACGATGTCGCGATGGCCGGGACCGCCGTCGGCGGAGAGCACGTCGGTCACGTCGTGGGCCAGCGCGCGGTCGTCGAGGAGGACCGCCTGACCCGGCTCGAGCGTGCCGGACCAGAAGGGCTCGTCGGCGCCGGGGTTCCACAGCCGGGTCGTACCGCCGGCGACGTTCACCTTGTTGAGGATCGCGATCATCACGAACTCGTGGCCGTCGTGGTGCACGCCCTCGGGGGTGAGGGGGCCGGGCCTCTCGCCGTCGGCGCGCGTCCGGTTCTGGTGGACGTTGATCTGCCAGTCCTCGGACCGGTCCAGACCGAGCTCACGGACGCCGTGCTCGATCAGCGGAGTGAAGTCCACCTTGATCGGCTCGTACACGCGACGGATGCCGCCGCCGACCGAGTTGAACTTCTTGTACGTCGTGTAGTCGCGGTGCGCGAGGCGCTCGAACGACCAGCCGTCGTCGCCCTGCGGGCTGAGGCGGTACTGCGAGAAGCGCTTGAAACGGGTGCCGTTGCCCATGTACTCGTCGACCGGGCAGTCGTCGTAGCTCGGCAGGATGTCGGCCGAGACCTCCGGCAGGTCGATGATGACGAAGCGTTCGCTGCCAAGGGCCATGATCTCTCCTCCAGAAAAGGGTGATGTCGTCGGACGATCGGACGTCGCACGTCAGGCGCTGGTCGCCCTGCGTCGGACGTCATACGTCGGACGTCAGGCGGCGACGGACGGCATGCGCTCGTCGAGGTAGGCGGCAGAGGAGTTGAGCCGCCACATGATGCCGCGCGCGATGGCACGCCGCATGTCCGCGGATTCGGCGGCGGGCAGCACCACGTTGTGGAACCAGCCCTGCGCGTGCTGGGAGTCGATGGTGATGTGCAGCTTGTGGTAGACGATGCCGACCTCCGGCAGACCGAGGCGCTCCCAGGCGTGCACGACCTGGACGAACCGGTCCGGGGCCATCCACTCGGTCATGCCCAGGAAGCCCACGGCCTCCGCGTACAGCGTGCGGTGGCGGCAGAGCATGACCGCGAGGTTGCCGTTGAGCAGGGAGGTGGCGGTGAGCGAGCGGGCGAGCTCGTCCTCCGAGATCTCGAAGACCTCGTAGATCTTGTTGAACAGGTGGGTGTGGACCTCGGCGGGCTTGCCGTTGCCCATCTCGTCCCAGAAGTTGGCGGCGATCTCCATCTTGGCCGCGCCGGCGGTGCCCACCTGCATCATCGCGAGCAGGTCGTCGAAGCGACCGTCGACGACCGACTCCTGCATCACGTAGTTCCGCAGGTCGTCGTGCGTGGCCGCGTTGCGGATGAACTCGTGGTAGTAGGGGTGCTTGTACACCCGGTGGCTGCGCGCGGTGTTCTTGAGCCAGGTCAGGTACTCCCGCGGCTCGGTGGGCGCGTCCTCGAGCAGACCCGGCTCGATCAGCCGGTCCTGGGCGGCCGCGGTGGCGGTCTCCAGAAGACGGGCTATCTCGTAGACGACGACCGAGCCCTCGGCGTTCTGCTGCTGCGGGATCTTCGTGTACAGCTGGTAGATCCGGTCGAGCAGATACTGCTGCGCGTACAGGGCGCCCATGTCACCCGCGGCCGCAGCGGTGTTGATGTCGGCCACCTCGCCCAGGACGCGGCTCCGCTCACTGCCCGACAGAGCGTCGACCTTCTCAGGCGCGGAACCGAGCCATGCGCACACCCTGTCCACGGTGGACAGGAACGGGTCACCGGATACGGTCAGACCCTTGGAGCCGCCGACTTCTGACATGTGTTTCCCCTTGGATTCACTGGACGAATCAGATTTCCGAGACGAAGGCCTGCCGTACCAGTACTGCGGCGATACGTTCTTTCTGGCCGCGTGGGCGGCGGGCTCTGCCATTCTGCAAGGGGCCCGCTGGACGGAATATGTACGTGCTCTGTACGCCGGGACGGGGTGCCGGACCAGGCCGTTCCCGGCTCGGCTACTCTCGGCGCTTCGCACGGCAACCGCACCGTCTGTCGGGAGACGTCCACGCATGAACACGCCACCATCGCCGCCCGGGGCCGAGCGGGCTGACGGAGCATCCGTCCGGATCGGCGCTCTCGTACCGCTGACTCGTCCGGGCTGGACCGAGGCAGGCCGGCACCTGCTCGCGGGACTCGAGCTGGGCGTCGGTGACGTCAACGCGGCCGGCGGGATCGCCGGAGCACCGCTGGAGCTGGTGGTCCGGGACACCGCGGCCGATCCGCAGCGGGCCGCGACGGCCGTGGACGAACTGGCCGGCCTGGGTGTGGCCGCCGTGGTGGGGGAGTACCACAGCGTGGTCGCCCGCGCCGCCGCCGCCCGGGCGGACGCCCTCGCCCTGCCGTTCCTCTGCTCGTCGGCGGTGCTCGACGCGCTCACCGAAGAGCCGACGGACTGGGTCGCGCGCCTCGCCCCGCCGCAGTCCCACGGCTGGCGGACCTACGCGGACTTCCTCCTCGAGTCGGGCCACGACCGCATCGCCGTAGCGGCCGAGCCGAGCGTCTACTGGGCCTCCGGGACCCGCATCCTGCGGGACCACCTCGCTCCACGCGGTGGCACCGTCGTCGAACTCGACCTGCGCGAACTCGGCCCGACGGGCGTGTGCGACGAAGTCGTCGAGCATCGCGCGACAGCGCTCCTGCTTCTGGTCGGCAATCCCGAGCCGGCCGTGTCGATCGTCAAGGCCGTCCGACGCGACGAGCGTCTCGCCGACCTCCTGATCGGCGCTCCGGCCGGCCAACCGGAGTTCGCCGCGTGGGCGCGGCTGCTGGGCGACGACGGCGCCGCGGTCCCGTTCCTGCGCTACCTGCCCGAGCGCCTCGGCCCACTCGGCGTACGCGTCGGGACGGCCCTGCGTGAGCGACTGGCCGAAGCGCCCTCCTTCGTCGCCTTCGAGGGCTACGACACGATCACCGTCCTCGCCGATGTACTGCGTTCTCACGGGGAGAACGGCGCGGACGTCGGGCACGGGGCGGACGTCGGGCACGGCGCGGGCCGGGCGCGCACGGCCGAGGCGTGGCCGCGCGTCGCGGTCGAAGGCACCCGTGGGAAGATCCGGTTCTCCCGCACACCCGGCATCGGCGTGTGGCAGTGGGACCGGGCGCCGATCCAGGTCGTCGACCGAGATCCGGCGGACCCCGATCGTTTCCGGATCCTCCACGCCGGAGGAGCATAGAAGCCGTGGGGACGCCGACGGAGGGTGGTGGCGCGTGAACGAGGAGAGCCGGGCCGACGAGAGCGGGGCCGAGAAGAGCGGGGCCGAAGCCTCGTACGGACGCCTGCGCGTCGAGGAGACGGACCTCGCCCCCGCCCGCTGGCTGACCGAACGGCGCCCCGGGTACGGCGACTTCGGGACCGTGGCCGGAGTCGCCGCGCCCGGATTCGCGGCGTACGCGCGCGTGCTGCACCCCGCGAGCCTCGACGAGCGGCCGGTGCGCTGGGAGACCGTGGCCGCCGCGTACGGACGGCGCGTCGAAGCCCTCACGGACTGGCACGAGGTCATCGGCCTGGAGCGGTTCTACCAGAACGCGCAGGAGTACGGCCTGCCCGGCGTGTGGGACGAGCACGCCGCCGAGGGACCCACGCCCGGCGAGGTCGCGCGGGCCCTGCTGCCCGTTCTCGCCCGGCACACCGGTACGCCGGAGCGGTGCTGGTTCGGGCTGTGGGAGGGGTACGGCCGCCGGGAGTGGCCCGGGACCCCCACCTTCCCGACCCCGGGACGGGACGAGATCCTGCTCTCCGGACCGCTGGCCGACGTCCTGTCCCCGGAGATCCTCGACCCCTTCATGGAACTCCCCGACCTGTGGTGGCCGCAGGACCGCGCCTGGTGCGTCGGCGGTGACGTCGACCTGGTCAGCACCTATGTCGGCGGTACGGAGGAGCTGATCACCGAGCTGCTCACGACACCCGGCCTGGAGGCCCACCGCGTGGAGGCCGGGGACGGGGTCGGGTGACCCGTCTACGCCCGGGGTGCCGGGGTGGCACGCGTGGGCGATCCTTGGGGTATGGGTGCCCAGCGACGCGGGACCCTGAGTAAGGGCCCGCCGAGAGGCCGGGGCGTACACCGCGCTCTGGCCGTCGCCGCAGTGGCCGTGGTCGCCGCGATCGTCGCGGCCGTCGCCGCGCTCTCCGGCGGTGCGGGCGGAACCTCCGCCGACGTCCGCAGCGCGGTGGGTACGTCCGCCGACGCCCGCGCCCCGGCACCCGCCGTACCCCCCGCCCCCGAGGCGGCGCCGCCGTCGCCCGCGGAGCCCTCGCCCAGACCCCCGTCGCCGCCGAGCTGTCCATACCGTCCATAGGCGTCGAGGACCTGGACGTCCTGCCGTACGAGGGGACGACCGACGACGCGGCGGGCACCCGGATCCAGGACCGCGGTGTGGCCGCCAGCCCCCACGGTGAACGCGGTGGCGTCGGACCGGGGGACATCGGCAACTACCTGGTGACCGCCCACCGGCTCTCCGCCGGCGGACCCCTGCGGGCGCTGCCCTCGGTCGACGTCGGGGACGAGGTGTACGTCACCGCCCGAGGCACGGTCTACACCTACGAGATCGTCGAGACGCGGACCACGTCCTTCCGCTCGGCCGATTCGCTCGCCGAGCAGCGGGCCGCCGTGCCGGGCGAGCCGGGGGAGAAGCCCACCCTCGCCATGATCACCCTCTCCACGTGCGCGACGCCGGAGGACGACGCGGCGGGCAACTTCTGGCGGGACGCCCAGGGCAACCCCGAGCACCGCATCGACAAGATAGGCGTCCTGACCTCGGAGCGGCCCGCCTGAAGCAGCGGCCCTTCTAGGACGTCGCGGGGCGGGACAGCGCCCGTGAGGCGTGGGCGCGGACGTCGGCGTCGGGGTCGGTGGTGGCCGTGGCGAGGGCGGCGCGGGCCTCGGGGTCGGCCCGGTGGGGGTGGAGCGAGAGGACGGCGGCCTTGCGGACGTCCGCGTTCGGGTCGGCCAGGGCCTTCGCGAGCGCGGGTACGGCCTGCCCCGCAGCCGCCGCGCGGAGAGCGGTCGCGGCTCCGGCCCGTACCTGCCAGGCAGGGGCGGCGAGCGCGGTGACGGCCGACTCCGTGTACGCGGGCGGGTAGCCGGTGACGGCAAGGGCGGCGAAAGCGGCGCCCTTGACCAGGGGGTCCGGGTCGTCCAGCAGGGGGAGCAGCGGAGCCGGGTCCGGTGTACGGACGGCTGCCAGGCCTCGTGCCACGGCCACCCGGACCTCGCGGGCGGCGTCGGAGGCGGCCACCGCGAGCTCCGCGACGGCGTCCACCGCGACCAGGCCACGGACGGCGTGGATCCGGACGTCGATGTCGGGGTCGGTGAGCGCACCGGTGTACACCGAGGCGTCACCGAGGCGCTGCGCGCGCAGGACTTCGAGGGCGGCGGAGCGGACGACCGGGTCCGTCTCGGCGAGCGCTTCCTGCAAGGCATCCCTCAACTCGGCTTCGGCGGGCAGTACTTCGACCAGTTCGCGCAGGGCGGCCGCGGCGGCGTGCCGGACCTGGGGCGCGGTGTCCCGCAGCCGTACGGCGAGCGCGGGCCCCGCCCCGGCCGGCACGGTCTCCCCGAGGGCGGCGACGGCGGCCGACCGGACGGCCGGGTCGGCATCGGTGAGGTAGGGGCCGAGGGCGGCCAGATCGGGGGACTCCTCGGCGAGGGCGAGCAGCCGCAGCAGCGCCGGGCTCGGCCCGCCCGGAGCGATCGCCGATTCCATCGCTGATCCCGCCGCCGTTTCTGCCGGCACCGCCTGAGCCGCGCTTCCGGCGGACGCCCTCCCGGCTGCCGCCGGGGCGGCGTCCCGCCGGCCCGCCGTGGCCGTCGGCACCAGCGTCACCTCCCCGAGCCACCGTTCCGGCCCGGCCTCCGGCGCGAACTCCGGGACGGGCACCACGTACGGCTCGATCGGCCGGGCCGTGAACTCCATCGCCCCGGAGGGCGACTTGCGCAGGTCGATGTGGTGCAGCCAGCCCGCGTCGTCGCGCTCCGGGTGGTCGAGCCGCTCGTGGTAGAGGCCCCAGCGGGACTCGGTCCTCGCCAGCGACGCCCGTGCCGCCATCTCCGCGCAGTCCCGGATGAAGGACACCTCGGCGCACCGCATCAACTCGTGTGCGGTGCGCGCGCCCAGGCCCTCGATCTCCCTCGACATCCGGTCGAACGCCTCCACCGCGAGGGACAGCTTCGCCCCGGTCTTCGGCGGTGCCACGTAGTCGTTCACGAACCGCCGCAGCTTGTACTCCACCTGCGGCTGCGGCGGCCCGTCGGGGTGGCGCAGCGGGCGGTAGACGAGCTCATGGGCGGCGGCGAGCTGGTCCTGCGGCAACTCCCCTTCGTACGACCGGTACTGGGCCGCGTCCTCGCCCGCCAGGTCACCGAAGACGAAGGCCCCGATCATGTAGTTGTGCGGTACGCAGGCGAGGTCTCCGGCCGCGTACAGCCGGGGCACGGTCGTGCGGGCATGCGCGTCGACCCGTACCCCCGACGCGGAGTGCCCGCCGCACAGCCCGATCTCCGAGATGTGCATCTCGATGTCATGGGTGCGGTAGTCGTGCCCCCGCCCCTCGTGGAACGTGCCACGGGTGGGGCGCTCGGTCGTGTGCAGGATCGATTCGACGGCGCTGATGGTCTCCTCGGGCAGATGGCTGAGCTTCAGGTACACCGGGGCCCGGTCCGAGGCGAGTTCGGCCGCGAACTCGGCCATCATCTGCCCCGACCAGTAGTCCGACTCCACGAACCGCTCGCCGTGCCGGTTCACCTGGTACCCGCCGAACGGATTCGCCACGTACGCGCAGGCGGGACCGTTGTAGTCCTTGATCAGCGGGTTGACCTGGAAGCACTCGATGCCGGTCAGGGCCGCGCCCGCGTGGTACGCCATGGCATAGCCGTCGCCGGCGTTGGTGGGGTTCTCGTACGTCCCGTACAGATAGCCGGAGGCGGGCAGTCCGAGCCGGCCGCACGCGCCCGTGGCCAGGATCACCGCGCCCGCGCGCACGACGACGAACTCGCCCGTACGGGTATGGAATCCGGCCGCGCCGATGGCCCGCCCGTCCTCCGGGTGTGTGAGTACCCGCACCGGCATGACCCGGTTCTCGATCCGGATCCGCTCCCGCATCTCCCGTCGCCGCAACTGCCGGTAGAGGACCTTCTTGACGTCCTTCCCCTCCGGCATCGGCAGCACGTACGAGCCGGAGCGGTGCACCTGGCGGACCGCGTACTCACCGTGCTCGTCCTTCTCGAACTTCACCCCGTACGACTCCAGCCGCTGGACCATCGCGAAGCCGCGGGTCGCGGTCTGCCGGACGGTGGACTGGTCGACGATGCCGTCGTTGGCGCGGGTGATCTCGGCGACGTAGTCGTCGGGTTCGGCCCGGCCCGGGACGACGGCGTTGTTGACCCCGTCCATGCCCATGGCGAGGGCGCCGGAGTGCCGGACGTGCGCCTTCTCCAGGAGAATCACGTCGGCGCCCCGCCCGGCGGCCGTCAGAGCGGCCATGGTGCCGGCGGTTCCGCCGCCGATGACGAGGACGTCGCAGGTCAGCTCGGTCGCGTCGGCGAGGTCGGGGATGGCCAGAGGGGTGTCCACGGGAAGCCTTTCGGGAGCCTTCGGGCGGGAACGGAGGGATGCCGGGATACAGGGATGCCGGGATACAGGGACGCCCGGCTACGGGGACGCCCGGCTACGGGGACGCCCGGCTACGGGGACGCCGGGATCAGGGAGTGGCCGCGATCAGAGCGATGCGAGCACACGGCGGCGCAGTTCGGCGGTGGCGGGTGACTGCCGGGCGTCCCGTCGGCGCGGCTGCGGTACGTCGAGCAGCCGGCCGGAGGGCAGCAGGGCGACGCGATCGCCCAGGTGGAGGGCCTCGTCCACGTCGTGCGTGACGAACACGACGGTGGCGCCCGTGCCGCGCAGGATCTCCACGAGGAGGTCCTGCATGCCCGCGCGGGTGTGGGCGTCGAGCGCGCCGAAGGGCTCGTCCATCAGGACCGCGCGGGGGCTGCCGACCAGGGCGCGGGCCAGCTGCACGCGCTGCCGTTGACCTCCCGACAGCTGGTGCGGAAGCTTGCCGGCGTGGTCGGCGAGGCCGACCCGGTCCAGCCAGTCGGCGGCGGACCTGCGTCGCTCGGCGCGCGGCACCCGGCGGATCGCCAGGGGCAGTTCCACGTTGGCGCGGACGGTACGCCAGGGCAGCAGCGCGTCGTCCTGGAAGACCAGCGCCCGGTCGGCCGCCGGCCCCTCGATCGGCTCGCCGTCGTGGGTCACCCGGCCCTCCAGCGGCGGGAGCAGACCGGCGAGGGTGCGCAGCAGGGTCGACTTGCCGCAGCCGGACGGGCCGACCACGGTCAGCAGTTCGCCGGGCGCGATCCGCAGTTCGGCGGCGGCGAAGACCGTCGTACCGTCCGCGTGACCGAGCCGTACGTCGTGCAGGGCGAGCTCAGCGCCGGCCCGCGCGGGTGCGACGCTCGGGGGCGCGCTGGTCATGAGACCGACTCCTTCTCGACGACGGGTGTGGACACGGGTGCCGGAGCGACGGCCGTACGGGAGACGGGGCGACGGCGGTACACCGCGCGCGCCGCACCGCCCGCGGGTCGCGCGGCGGGCCGGGGCAGCCAGGAGGTGACGCGGCGGCCCAGGAGCTCCACGGCCGTGGAGGTGAGCCAGCCCAGGGCGCCGATGGTGGCCATGCCGACGAACACGCCCGGGTAGTCGACGACCGTGTAGTCCTGCCAGGTGCGGTAACCGACCCCGTACTCGCCGGAGATCATCTCCGCGGAGATCACACAGATCCACGCGACGCCGATGCCCACCGAGAGGCCGCCGAAGATCCCCGGCAGCGCCCCGGGCAGGACCACCGAGAACAGCACGCGCGCCCGGCTGCCGCCCATGGTGAGCACGGCCTCCTCCCAGACCGGGGTGAGGGCGCGCACCGCGTGCCGGGTCGACACGAGGACCGGGAAGAAGCCCGCGGTGAAGGTGATGAACACGATCCCCTGCTCGTTGCTGGGCAGCAGCAGGATCGCGACCGGGACCAGAGCGATGGCCGGAACGGGCCTGGCCACCTCCAGGACCGGGCCCAGGAGATCGGCGGCCCACCGGGAGCGGGCGACGACGGTGCCGACCGTCACGCCCGCCACCGCGGCCAGCAGGAAGCCCACCATGATCCGGCGCAGGCTGTGCCCGAGGTCCTGCCAGTACGCCTCGGTGCCGATCCGGTCGGCGGCGGCGGAGGCCACCTCCCCGACCGTGGGGAACTGCTCGAACCGCAGCCACAGATTGACGTCGAGGGAGGTCAGCAGCTGCCACAGGCCGAGGGCCGCGCCGAGCGAGCCCGCCCGCAGCAGCCAGCGTCCCGCGCTCATGACGCCAGACCGACGGCGGTCGCGTGGTCGACGACCCGCGATCCGGGGTGCGCGTCGGTGTACGCCTTCGCGCCGGACGGGGTGACGAAGGCGTGCAGGTCGGCGCCGTCGACGACCCACACCGCCTTGTCGGCGAACCACAGGGTGCCGGTCACCGCGTCCGGGACGTACGCGGCCCGCACGCCGTTGGCGGACGTGGCCGCCTTCAGGAGCTCCTTCGGGCTGTCGAACGTACGGGTGGTGCTCTGCCCCTTCAGCCACAGCTCGGGCTTCGAGGCGGTCGCCTTCGGGTACGACGGGGCCTGCGCGGCCCGCTCCAGCGGGGCCCGGTCGACGAACGCGTCCACATCGACGTCGCCCACCAGCTTGGCCGCCTTCAGCAGCGGCACGTCCTTCTTCAGCGCGTCGATCAACTCCGGGCGGAGCGCGGGGTCGAAGGTGGCGATGCCGTTCGCGCCGTTGTAGAGGTAGACGACCTCGGCGGGCAGCCCGGTCTCCTTCGCCACCGACTCGGCCGCGGCGACCGGCTGTTGCCGCAGATGGTCGGTGGCCCGCCGCTGTGCCGTGAGGAAGTCGTCGAGGATTCCCGCCCGTTCCTTGGCGAACTTCTCCCGGACGGTGACCCCGTGGAAGGTCGGCAGGTTCAGCTCGGCGCCGTCGTACAGCGCCGTGGCGCGGCCCTGGTAGGCCAGCAGCCCGGGCCAGGCGACGAACTGGGACAGGGCGTCGGCGCTCCCGGCGGCGAGCGCGGACGCGCCGACGCTGGGCTGCTGGTTCAGCTTCCGGATGCCCTTGTCCGGGTCGACGCCCGCGCGCTGGAGGGCCCGGACCAGCGTCCCGTCGGCGGCCGAGCCGACGCTCGTCGACACCTTCTTGCCGCGCAGGTCGGCGAGCGACCGCACGGGTGAACCGGGAGCGGTGACCACGGTGTTGAGGCCGCCGCGCAGGTTGTAGCCGGTGACCGAGACCAGCCGCGTCGGCTGCCGCAGCTGCTTGCCGCGGGCCGCGTTGATGAGCAGGGGGAAGTCGCCCATCGAGCCGATGTCGATCTTCCCTGCGGTCATCTGGGCGGTGATCGGGGCGCCGGTCGCGTAGTCCTGCCACGCGACCTTGTAGGTGACGCCGTCCTTCTTCCCACGCGCCGCGAGCTCCTCCTCGAAGTAGCCGAGCGAGCGCAGCAGAGTACCGGCGGTGACGGTGTTGATGGTCTTGGACTGGTAGCCGACGGTCACCGTGACGGTGCGCGCGCCGGCCGTGTCGTCGTCGGCGCCCGCCGCTCCGCCGCACGCGGAGACGAGGAGCGTCGCGAGGGAGAGGGAGAGGAGCCGGACGGGGGAACGGGGCAGGGAAACGGCTGTGCCGGGCATGGGAGTCGGGCCTTTCACCGGAGCAGATAGGGCATGTTGACGGTGACCGCGCCGGTGGGGCATCGGGCCGCGCAGGGGCCGCAGTACCAGCACTCGTCCACGTGCATGTACGCCTTGCCGTTGTCCTCGCGGATCGCGAGCGAGTCGAGCGGACACATGTCGACGCAGAGCGTGCAGCCGTCGATGCACTTGGACTCGTCGATGGTCACGGGCACGTCGGCGCGTTGCGGCACCAGAGGCATGGCTGTCTCCCGGAGGGTGGGGAAAGGCGTCGGCGGTGAGGGTGTTCAGACGGAGCGGTGCAGGACGCCGCTCATGGTGATGCGGTCGCCGCGGAACCGGATGAACTCCAGGTCCACGGGCCGCCCGTCGGGCAGACAGGTCAGCCGCTCCAGCATCAGTACGGCGGCTCGCCGGGGAGCCTGGAGCACCGCGGCGGAGTGGGCGTCGGCGTTGACGGCTTCGAGGGTGATCTCGGCATGGCCCAGCGGACCGCCGGTCAGTGATTCGAGGAGCCGGAACACGTCGGTGTTCTCCAGGTCGCAGCCGAGGAGTTCACCGCCGATGTCCATGGGCAGGTAGGACAGATCCAGCGAGAGCGGCAGCCCGTTGAGCCGGCGCAGCCGCTCGATGCAGAGGACGTCCGTGTGCTCGGGCAGACCCAGCCGGTGCGCCACGGGGCCGGACGCGGCGACCGGCCCGACGGTACGCACCTCGTTGGTGACCCGGCCGTGCTCGTGCAGCGTCTCCGCCAGGCCCTGGAGCCGGTCCAGGCCGTGCGGGTACTTCTCGCAGACCACGACCGTGCCCACACCCGGCTGCCGGTCGACGAGTTGCTCGCCGCGCAGCAGGTCCAGGGCCTGGCGGACGGTGTTGCGGCTGGCCCGGTAGTCGGTGGCGATGGTGTCCTCCAGAGGGAGGACACCACCGGGGAAGCCGCCCGCCAGGATCTGGTGGCGCAGCAGGTCGGCGAGCTCCCGGGCCCGGTCCGCGCGGAGTCGCCGGCGGCGCGCGGCGGCGACCGGGAGGGAGGCGGGGGCGGGTTCGGCTGGCATGTCCGGGAACGTACCGGGGGAATCGACCGGATGGTGTTGCGGCCACATTGCGCCACCTGACGGACCGAAGACACCGCCGTGACCTGCGGTTTTTTCAGTGGGGTGAGAAGATCCGCCACCCTGTCGCCCACCAGATGGACGCTTCCTGCCCAGAATGCGAGCAGATTGCCCCTCGCGCCCGCGGCGGCGACCGTCCACTGCGGCGGCGGCCCGGCGCGGCGGCCCGTCTCCCGCGGCGGCGCTCGGGGCGGCGGCCTTCTCCCGCGCCGCGCCCTTCTCCCGTCGTGCGGCCGGAATGCCCGACGGCTCACCGGTGGTTGCCCGGAGCATGACTATCGGAGTGACGCTGAGCTCGACCTCTCACCAACTCTCCATCGACAGCACGGTCCACCTCGCCAGGGAGGCCCACGCGGCGGGCCTGCGCTCGGCCTGGTTCGGGCAGACCTTCGCGTACGACTCTCCCCTCCTGGCCGCGATCGTCGGGCGCGAGGTGCCCGGGCTTCAGGTGGGGACCTCCGCGATCCCGGTCTTCGGCCGCCATCCGCTCGTCGTCTCCAGCCAGGCCCAGACCGCCCAGGCCGCGACCGGCGGCCGCTACCACCTCGGGCTCGCCCTCGGCACCCGGCACCTCACGGAGGAGGGGTTCGGCATACCGTACGAGCGGCCCATCGCCCTCCTCCGGGAGTTCCTCACAGCCCTGCGCCCTCTCCTGGAGACGGGCGCGGCCGACTTCCACGGAGAGCTGCTGACCGCGACCACCCCGCTCCCGGCGGCGGTGCCCGGCGCCGCGCCGCCGGTGCCGCTCCTGGTCGCCGCCATGGGGCCGCAGGCACTGCGCGTCAGCGGGGAACTCGCCGACGGTGTGCTGCCGTTCCTCGCAGGACCCCGCGCCCTCGCGGAGCACATCGTCCCTGCGGTCAACGCCGCCGCCGAGGCGGCGGGCAGGCCGGCACCTCGGATCGTGGCCCTCGTCCCGGGAGTGGTCACGGCCGACGTCGAGGCCGTACGGGAGACCGCGGCCGAGACCCTGTCGCTGTACGAGCGGATCCCCTCCTACCAGCGGGTCATCGGTCTGTCCGGTGGTGAGCGGGCCGCCGACGTGGCGGTGATCGGAGACGAGGAAGCCGTCGCCGCGGAGGTGCGGCGCTACCGCGAGGCGGGGGCCACGGAGGTCGTGTTCACGGCGACGGACCTGGGCGGTGAGGCCGACCGGCTCCGCACCTGGAAGCTGCTCGGGGAGCTCGCCGGGACACGATGACGCGGCCACACGCGGGAACAGTGCCTGACCAGGGTTTTCCCGAGCCGTATGCCGGGAATCTGCCCCTTTGCCCATCGTCCCGCCCGCGCGGCGGCCGGGGCGTACCCGAGGTTCTGTCTGGAGGTCGCGATGCTGCTCAGCCACCACATCGACGCAGGGACGCTGTACGTCACGCTGCATGAGGACCTCGACGTCACGAACCGGGCCGCCGCGGCCCTTCTGCTCCAGGCTCTCGTCGACTCCCACCGGCCGGCGGGAGTCGTCCTGGAGCTGCCCGCGGGGCCGCCGACCGCCGCGACGCTCAGCGCGGTCGCGCGCGCGAAGAGGATGTGCGACAGCCTCTCCGTCCCGCTGACGCTGGTCGGAGGGACGGCGGCCCAAGGACGCGCCGAGCGCACGGCGGCATCCCGCGAACCCCTCGCGTCCGGCGCGGTGAGCGAGGGGTGAGGCGGGGGATGAGCGAGGGGTGACCGGGGCGGCCCGCCGGGCACCGCACGGCGGGCCGCTGCGGGGCCGGCACCCACCTGTGGATCGAAGGTCCGCGCGCCACGGCCCAGCTCGGTCAGTCCGGAGACGCGTCGACGAGGATCACGTCCAGCCGTCGTGGGCCGTGGACCCCCTCGACGCGGTCGAGTTCGATGTCGCTCGTCGCCGACGGGCCCGAGATCCAGGTCAGGGAGCGCGTGGGATCGAGGCGTCCGAGCGCCTGCGGTACCGAGGCGACGATCTGCGCGGGGGTGCGCACGATACAGATGTGATGGTCGGGTACGAGGGTGATGCGGCGGCCGCCCTGGTCCGGGCCGGCGTCGAGGACGACGGTACCGGTCTCCGCGATCGCGACAGCGCACCCCGTCACGACACTGTCGACCTCGTCCAGGTCGTACGGGGTGAGTGCGGCCCGGTCGTCCACGACGGCCACGTCCGTACGGCTCAGGAGCGCGCGGGGCAGACCCGCCGGCGCGAGGACCCGGCGCGCGCCGCGCTCGGCCAGCAGGCGTCCGATCAGCTCCGGGAGCGCGTCGGGGCGGCAGCGGTGGACGACCGCCCGGTACTCCGCCAGGTTCTCGGCGAGCAGGGTCACGGTCTCCTCGGTGTCCCGGTCCCCGTGCTCACGCAGGTAGTTCCGGGGGACGGCCCCGTCGTAGGGCGTGTCGTCCGCCGGTACGTCGGTCAGGGCCTTGCGGATCCGGCGCAGGATCAGCTCTCTGCCGCTCACTCGGATCCCTCCTTCCGTTCGTGCTCACGCTTCCACCAGCCGCGGAAGGACTCCGCCGGGACCTCGGGCAGATCACGGCTGTCCGTCCACGCTCGCCCCGGACCTGGCAGGCGGGAGGGATGGAGGCCGCGGGTGAGGGAGGCCAGGCGCTGGCCGGCCGCGTAGACGCCGGGACGGCCGAACGCCCATGCGGCCGCCCCCATGGCGGCTTTCTCCAGGCGGTGGCCCTCGCCCTCGGCGACCTTCTCGCGGAGGTGGACGAGGACTTCGGGGATGTCGATGGCGACCGGGCACACGTCGTAACAGGCCCCGCAGAGGGAGGAGGCGTACGGCAGCGAGGCGTCGATCGCGCTCTCGGTGCCCCGGAGCTGAGGGCTCAGGATCGCGCCGATGGGGCCCGGGTAGACCGAGCCGTAGGCATGGCCGCCGGCCCGCTCGTAGACGGGGCAGACGTTCAGACAGGCCGAGCAGCGGATGCAGCGCAGAGCCTGGCGGCCGACCTCGTCCGCGAGGGTGTCGGTGCGGCCGTTGTCGAGCAGGACGAGATGGAAGGTCCGCGGCCCGTCACCGTCCGTCGTGCCGGTCCACATGGAGGTGTACGGGTTCATGCGCTCGGCGGTCGAGGAGCGGGGGAGGGTCTGGAGGAAGACCTCCAGGTCCCGCCAGGCCGGCACGACCTTCTCGATGCCGACGACCGAGATCAGGGTCTCCGGCAGCGTCAGGCACATCCGGCCGTTGCCCTCGGACTCGACCACCACCAGCGTGCCGGTCTCGGCGATCATGAAGTTGGCCCCCGAGATCCCGACCTTGGCGCGCAGGAACTTCTCGCGGAGGTGGAGCCGGGCGGCCTCGGCCAGCTCGGTGGGGTTGTCGCTCAGGTTCTCGGGCGCCGGCCGGCCCCAACGGCCCATCTCGGAGCGGAAGATGTCACGGATCTCGCCACGGTTGCGGTGGATGGCGGGTACGAGAAGGTGCGAGGGGCGGTCGTGCCCGAGCTGCACGATCAGTTCGGCGAGGTCGGTCTCGTAGGCGGCGATGCCCTCGGCCTCCAACGCCTCGTTGAGTCCGATCTCCTGCGTGGCCATCGACTTGACCTTGACGACCTCGCTCTCGCCCGTCGCCTTCACCAGGCCGGTGACGATCCGGTTCGCCTCGGCGGCGTCCGCGGCCCAGTGGACGGTGCCCCCGGCCCGTACCACCGACTCCTCCAACTGGAGCAGGTAGTGGTCGAGATGGCGGAGCGTGTGGTCCTTGATCCGCTTGCCGGCCTCGCGCAGCTCGGCCCAGTCGTCCAGCTCCGCCACCGCCTTGGCGCGCTTGTCGCGGATCGTGTGGGTGGCGTGCCGAAGGTTCGCCCGCAGGGTGGTGTTCCGCACCGCGTCGCGCGCGGCCTCCGGGAAGGCCGGCATGCCCAGGAACGTACCGCTCATGCCGCCGGCTCCTCTTCCGTGCTAGCCAGGATCTCGGCGATGTGGACGGGCCTGACGCCGACCTTGAGCCGGCTCATCGTGCCGCCGAGGTGCATCAGGCACGAGTTGTCCGCCGCGCACAGGACGTCGGCTCCGGTCGACACGGCGCTGCGGACCTTGTCGGCGCCCATCGCGGCCGAGACGTCGGGGTTCTTCACGGCGAAGGTGCCACCGAAGCCGCAGCACTCCTCCGCGCCCGGCAGCTCCACCAGCTCCAGCCCCTTCACCGCCGACAGCAGACGGTACGGCCGGTCCGCGAGACGGAGGCCGCGCAGACCGTGACAGGTGGGGTGGTAGGTGACCTTGTGCGGGTAGGACGCGCCGACGTCCGTCACGCCGAGGACGTCGACCAGGAACTCGGTCAGCTCGTACGTCTTCGGCACGACCGGCGCGACGGCCAGGGCGAGCCCGTCACCACGGCCCTCGGCCCGCGCCCGCTCGCCCATGCGCGGATAGAGCTCGCGGACCATCGCGCCGCACGAACCGGAGGGGGTGACGACCGCGTCGTAACCGCCGAAGACCGCGGCGAACCGCCGCGCGAGCGGCTCGGCCTGCCGCCGGTATCCGGTGTTGTACTGCGGCTGCCCGCAACAGGTCTGCCCCATCGGGAAGTCGACGTCGACACCCAGCCGGGTGAGCAGCCGCACGACGGCCCGGCCGGTGTCCGGGTACAGCGTGTCGTTGACACAGGTCAGGAACAGAGCAACACGCATCGCGGCTCCCTCACGTCACGTCGATGATCCCTTCCCCCGGAAGGTAGCCCGCGTCCGGCCCCGCCCGCGACCGCCCACGGACGGTAAACGCGTCGACAGCGGCCCTCGGCGCGCGGGAGAGTGGTTGCCGTGACGAGCAGTGAGCTGTGGACCCGCGCGACCGCCGAACGCTACGACGCCGAGGAGGCCGAGATGTCCTCCGCCGCAGTCCTCGGACCGGTACTCGCCTTCCTCGCCGACCTCGCCGGAGACGGCCGGGCACTGGAGTTCGCCATCGGTACCGGACGCGTCGGCGTGCCGCTCCGGGAGCGCGGCGTGCCGGTGGTGGGCATCGAGCTGTCCGCGCACATGGCGGCGGTGCTGCGGCGCAAGGCCGACGAGGACACGCTCCCGGTGACTGTCGGGGACATGGCCACCACCGTCGTCCCGGGCGGGTTCACCCTGGTCTATCTCGTGTACAACACCATCACGAACCTGCTCACCCAGGACGAGCAGGTCGAGTGCTTCCGCAACGCCGCACGGCATCTCGAGCCGGGCGGCCGATTCGTCATCGAGCTGGGGGTGCCACCGCTGCGGTTCCTGCCGCCCGGCCAGGTCGCGGTGCCGTTCGCCCTCTCCGAGCAGCACCTCGGCTTCGACACCTTCGACCTCGTCGAGCAGATTCTCGTCTCGCACCACTTCACCCGCGACAGCGCCGACGGACGCTACCGCCGTGGCAGCTCCCGGCACCGGTACGCCTGGCCGGCAGAGCTCGACCTGATGGCACGGATCGCCGGGCTCGAACTCGAACGCCGCGTCGCGGACTGGGACGGGGCGCCGTTCACCCAGAACTCCACGAAGCACATCTCCGTCTGGCGCAAGCCGGTCTGACGCCGGCCGATGGGGCGTCGCCCGTGATACCGGTTGCTCGCCCAACTGCTCGCCGTGGCCCCCCGCGAGGGGGGCGCTGAACCTCGTCGGTCCCTCTAGGAGTTGGGCGTGTCGTGAGGCGGGCCTCCTCTCCCCGGGTTCCAGCCACGGCGGGGGACGGAGTCCAGCAGGAGACGGGTGTAGGGGTGCGCCGGTGCGTGCAGGAGTCTCTGCGTGGGGGCCTTCTCCACCACGCGGCCCGCCCTGAGGACCATCACCTCGTCCGTGATGTGCCGGACCACGGCCAGGTCGTGGGTGACGAAGAGGAAGCCGACGCCCGTCTCGCGTCTGATCCTGCTCAGGAGTTCGAGCACCTGCGCCTGGATCGAGACGTCCAGGGCCGCCACCGCCTCGTCCAGGACGAGGAACCGCGGCTCGGCGGCCAGTGCGCGGGCGATCGCGACGCGCTGGCGCTGGCCGCCCGAGAGCTTGCCCGGCAGGGCCGCCGCCTCCCGTTCGCCGAGGCCCACCTGGTCGAGGAGTTCGGCGGCACGGACCCGCCGCGCCGCAGCCTCCAGCGGGACATGGAGACGCAGCACCTCCTCGACGCACCGGCCCACCGGAACGCGCGGGTCGAGGGAGAGGTACGGATCCTGGAACACCATCTGGATCTCGCGGGCGCGCGCCAGGCGCTCGGCGCGGCCGCGGGCCGGTGCCGAGCGGTCCCGGCCCCCGACCCGGACCGTTCCGCCGTCGGGCCGCTCGAGTCCGACCAGCATCCGCACGGTCGTCGTCTTGCCGCTGCCCGACTCGCCGACGATGCCGAGCGAGGCGCCCGGCGCGAGGGTGAACGACACGTCGTCCACGGCCATGTGGCCCCCGTACCGCTTGCGCAGCCCGTCGACCACGAGCTCGTGGGGCAGGTGCTTCTCGGTTCTGGTCACCATGTGATCCCTTCGTCGGCGCGGTGGCAGGCGGCCAGACCGTCGCCGTGGCGCGCCGGCACGGGTGTCTCCTCGACACACCGCGCCTGCGCGTGGACGCAGCGCGCCGCGAAGGCGCACCCCGGCGGCGCCTCGGCGAGCGAGAGGGGCCGGCCGGGGATGGGCCGTGGAGCGGAGGCGCCGGCCCCGATACGGGGGGTACAGGCAAGCAGCCCCGCCGTGTACGGGTGCCGCGGCCGGTCGAACAGCGTGCCGGTGTCCGCCGTCTCGGCGATCCGGCCCGCGTACATCACGTACACGCGGTCGCAGATCGCCGACGCCAGCTCCAGATCGTGGGTGACGAAGAGGAGGCCGGTGCCGCGTTCGGCCTGGAGCCGGGTGAGGATCGCGATGATCTCGGCCTGCGTCGTGACGTCGAGCGCCGTGGTCGGCTCGTCGGCGACCAGCAGCTCCGGCTCGCCCGCCAGCGCCGCCGCGATCACCACCCGCTGGAGCATGCCGCCCGAGAACTGATGCGGATAGCGGCGCAGCGCACCCCGCGGATCGCGGATGCCCACGGCGTCGAGGAGTTCCTCGGCCCGTGCGAGGGCCGTCGCCGCGGGGGTACCGGCGGCGCGCAGCCCCTCGGTGACGAAGTCGCCGATCCGGCGCAGCGGGTTCACCGAGGCGCGGGGATCCTGGTAGATCATGGCGACCTGCCGGGCGCGCAGCCGTGCCAGCTCCGCGCGGTCCATGGTCAGGACGTCGCGGCCTCCCACCCGTACCGCACCGGTGGTCCGCGCCTTCGCCGGCAGCAGGCCGAGCACGCTGCGGCACGCGACCGACTTGCCCGAACCGGACTCGCCGACCAGGCCGACGGTCTCGCCCGGCGCGACCCGGAGCGTGACGCCGTCGAGGAGGGGCCGGGCCGCCTGCCCGCCCGGCAGCCGGACCGCGAGCCCGTCGATCTCCAGCACGGGAGACCGTCCCGTGTCGGAGGGGCCGATCCGGCCCGCGTTGTCGATGGTGTTCATGGGGTTCATCGCTCCCGCTTCGCGATCCGGTCGGCGAGGCCCTCGCCGACGATGCCGAACGCCACCACGGCCAGGACGACACAGACCGACGGCGCGAGCGCGGGCAGCATCGCCCCCTGCTGGAGGGCCGCCTGGCCTTCGTTGATCATGGCGCCCCAGTCGGCCGTGGGCGGCTGCACGCCGAACCCGAGGAACGACAGCGCGGCGAGGTCCATCAGGGCGTACCCGAAGTTCATCGCGGACTGCGCGAACACCGTCGGGGCGATGTTGGGCAGAAGATGCCGCAGACAGATCGTCCAGCCCGACCACCCCTGCACGCGGTACGACTCGATGTACGGGCGGGCCTTCTCCTGGCGGGCGATGCCCCGCACGAGCCGCCCCACGTACGGCGTGTACGCCACCGCCATGGCGATCACCGGCGCGGTCATGCCCGAGCCGAGGACGGACACGAGCAGGATCGCGAACAGCAGTCCGGGAATCGCGAACGCCAGGTCCATCGACCGGGACAGCACCACGTCCGCCCAGCCGCCGCGCCAGGCGGCGACCAGGCCCAGCAGAGTGCCCAGGAGCGTCGAGACGCCGACCACGAGCAGTGGTCCGAGCAGCCCCGTCCGCGCGCCGTGGAGCAGCCGCGAGAGGATGTCCCGGCCCGACTGGTCGGTGCCGAGGAGATGGTCGCCGCCCGTGCCCACCAGGCTCGCCGACAGATCGAGCGCCTCGGGGTCGTACGGCGCGAGTACGGGCGCGAGCACGGCGACCAGGACGAGTCCGGCCAGCACGACGACGGCGGCCGTGAAGAGCGGCCCCTGCCCGAGGACGCGCAGGGCGCGCAGTCCCGGGCGACGGCGCAGTGCGCCGGACGCGGGGGAGAGGGTGGTGGTCATCGGGACGCCTCCCCGTGGACGGACAGCCGGGGGTCGACCAGCGGAACGAGCAGGTCGACGACGAGATTGACGACGACGAACGCCGTCACGCTCAGCAGGGTGATCGCCTGGACGACGGCGAAGTCCTTGGCCGTCACCGACTGCACGAGCAGCGAACCGATGCCGGACACGTTGAACGCGGTCTCGACGATCGACGTGCTGATCAGCAGACCGGCGAGCATCGTGCCGCCGACGGTCACGATCGGGCCCAGGGCGTTGCGGAGCACATGACGGCGGACCACGGAGCCGGCCGCGACCCCACGGGCCCGCGCCACCTCGACGTGCTCGCGCCCCATCTCGTCGAGCATCGCCGACCGGGTGACCCGGGCGAGCATCCCGGCGAAGGTGATCGCCAGCGCGAACGCCGGCAGCGTCAGGTGGTACACCCGGTCGGTGAAGCCCTCCGGAGTGCCACCGGGCCCGGGGAACCAGCCCAGTTGGACGGAGAAGAGCGAGACGAGCGCGATGGCGCTGACGAACGAGGGGGTCGCCGTCGCCACACCGGTACCGAGCAGCACCGTCCGGTCCACCGCCCCGGGCCGCAGGGCCGCCAGGACGCCGGCGGTCACCCCGAGGACGGCGACGAGCAGCGCCGCGTACCCCACGAGCAGGGCCGTGCCCGGCAGGCGCGAGCCGATGAGCGAACCGACGTCCTGGTGGAACTGCGCGGAGCGGCCGAAGTCGCCGTGCAGGACCCCGCCCAGCCACTTCGCGTACTGGACCGGAAGCGGATCGTCCAGGTGGTACTGGGCGCGCAGCGCCGCGATCGCCTCAGGCGTCGCGGGACGGCCGTGGAGCAGGAAGGACACCGGGTCGCCGGGGGCGAGATGCACCGCGGCGAAGACCACGACCGACGTGACGAGCAGGACCGTCACGAGGCCGAGGAGCCGGCCCGCCAGATAGCGCGTCATGACTGTGCGGCCCCGATCGTCGCGGCCCACGGGTAGTACAGCTGCGCGATTCCGGTGGGCGCGCCGGTGACCCTGCTGCCCAGGAAGACCGAGTAGGGGGCTTCGTACAGCGGGATGACGGGGAGTTCGCGTACCGCGATCTTCTGGAGTTCGGCCGTCAGATCCGCCCTGCGGGCCGGGTCGGGCTCCGCGTTCGCCCGGTCGAAGGCGGCGTCGTACGCGGCGTTCGACCACCTGCCGTAGTTCCCGACGTGGCCCGTGCGCAGGTACTGGTAGAACTCCAGCGGGTCGGGCGTGTTGTCGTACCCGTTGGTGATGACCAGGTCCAGGCCCTTGCGCGCCTCGGGGTCGACGAAGATGCTGCTGTACGCCTCCGGGGCGACGGCCTTCAGCCGGACGTCGAGCCCGATCTGCCGCCCCGCCGCCTGGACGGCGTTGGCCACGACGCTGATCTCCGGCGCGAGCGAACTCGTCACGAGCGTGATCCTCCGCCCGCTCGCACCGGCCTCCTCGACCAGCTTCTTCGCGGCGGCCACGTCGTACACCGGCTCGGGCAGGGCGTCGAAGTAGGCGTCGGTCTTCTCCGGCACGAGCGCCCACGCGCCGCGTGCGGTGGGCGCCTTCGCCGGGACGCCGACACCGCCGGCCGCCGCCTTGACGATGTTCTTCCGGTCGAGGGCCATGGAGAGGGCCTGCCGGACCTTCAGATCGCCGAGCGGTCCGGTGAAGTCGAGGACGGAGAGGTCGGCGGCCGCCGTGTTGGGGCCGAAGTACAGCTTCCCCTTGGTGGTGGCCCGCAGCTGCGCGAGTGAGGTGGCGGGCACCATGTAGCCGCCGTCGGCGGTGCCGGACAGGAAGGCGTTGGTGCGGGCGGCCGGGTCCTCCACGAACGTGAAGGTGACCGTGTCGTTCTTCGGGGCCAGGGCCGTGTCCCAGTACGCCGGGTACTTCTTCAGCGTGACGCTCTCGCCCTGGGCCCAGTCGTCCAGTGCGTACGGACCGGTGCAGTTGACCTTCCCCTTGGGGCCGCCGTAGTCCTTGCCTGCCTTCGCCAGGAAGGCGGCGCTCTCGACGGTGCCGGGGGAGGCCGCCATCAGCTCGTTGAGCAGGACGTCGGGCTGCGTGAGCCGGATCGTCACCTCCAGGGGACCGCTGCTGCTGATCGAGGCGACGTTCTTGAACGCCGACCCCCAGGGCGACCCGGTCGCCGGGTCCATATGGCGCTTGAGGGAGGCGACCACGTCGTCGGCCGTCATGGTCGTGCCGTCGTGGAACGTCACCCCGGAGCGCAGGGTGTACACCCAGGTCTTCGGATCGGGGTTGGCGTACTTCACGGCCAGCCCGGGCTCGATCTTCAGATCGGGGGTGACCCGCAGCAGCTGCTCGCACACGTTGGCGAGCACGGTGTTGGGCGGGTAGTCGTACGCGAGGGCGTAGTCGAGCGTGTACGGCTCGGCGTACAGCGACCAGGTGAGCGCCCCGATCGTCCCCTTCGCCGCGGGGGAGGTGGGGGTGACGGTGTAGGCGGAGGCGCCGCCGGATCCGGATCCGGTCGCGCCGGAACAGCCGGCGGTGGTGGTCGCGACGGCGGCGGTGCAGAGGAGCAGCGCGGTGGCTCTGGAGATGCGCAAGGAGACCCACCCCTTACGGGTGTAGTGACGGGCGCTGGGGGATGGAACGAGGTGTGGTGCGGGCTGTGGAGCTTGCTGTGGCGGGGCAGCGTGGGGGTGGTGAGGCAGCGTGGGGGTGGTGGCGCGGCGTGGGGGGCGTGGGGTGAGGCGCGCCGGGCCGGCGGCCGCGGCGGGGTGGCGTCAGGCCGTGTGCACTGGCGTGCCGCCGACGTACGTGCTCAGGACCCGCGCCTCGGCGATCTCCTCCGGCGGCGCGGTGAAGATGTCGCGGTCGAGGACCACGAGGTCGGCGAGCATGCCCGAGCGCAGCGTGCCGGTCTCGTCGAGCCCGTTCACATGCGCGGAACCGGCGGTGTACGCGGCGACGGCGGTGGCCGGATCGAGGCGCTGCTCCGGCAGGAAGACCCGCTCGTCGGCCGTGCCGGGCTCCTTCCGGTTCACCGCGACATGGATGCCCGCGATCGGGTCGGGGCTGGAGACGGGCCAGTCGCTGCCCGCCGCCAGGGTGGCCCCGGCACGCAGCAGGGAGCCGAACGGGTACTGCCAGGCGGCTCGTTCGGGCCCGAGGAACGGGATCGTCAACTCGTCCATCTGCGGTTCGTGCGCGGCCCACAGCGGCTGGATGTTGGCGACGGCCCCCAGGCGGGCGAACCGGTCCAGGTCGTCGGGGTGGACCACCTGCAGATGGGCCAGGTGGTGCCGGTTGCCGCGCCGGCCGTTGGCCTCGATCGCGGCCTCGACGGCGTCGAGGGCCTCCCGTACCGCGCGGTCGCCGAGCGCGTGGAAGTGCACCTGGAAGTCCAGGGCGTCGAGCCGGGTCACGTAGGAGCGCAGCGCCACCGGGTCGACGAAGCTGAGCCCCGAGTTGGCGGTGGCGCAGCCGCAACCGTCGAGATACGGAGTCGTCATCGCGGCCGTGAAGTTCTCGGCGACACCGTCCTGCATGATCTTCACCGAGCCGGCCCGGAACCGCCCGTACGACAACTCCCGGCGGCGGGCGACGAGTTCGTCGATCTGCTCCGCTCCCCGCTCGCGGTCCCACCACAGCGCCCCGGTGACCCGAGCGGTGAGCGTCCCGGCGCGGGCGGCCGTGACGTAGGCGTCCGAGGGATCCGGGTGGCCGCCGTACACCCCCAGCATGGCGTCCTGCCAGCCGGTGATGCCGAGCGAGTGAAGCAGCTTCTGTGCGCGCAGCAGCCCGGCGAGCCGGTCGGCGGCGGTGCTCGGCGGGACGAGCCGGGAGACCAGGCCGGTTGCGCCCTCCTGCAGGGTGCCGCTCGGGGTGCCGTCCGGCTCGCGCTCGATCCGGCCGTCGACGGGGTCGGGGGTCTCCCGGGTGAGCCCGGCCTGTTCGAGGGCGCGGGTGTTCGCCCAGGCGCCGTGGTGGTCGCGGTTGACCAGATAGACCGGCCGGTCGGGGACCACCGAGTCGAGCAGCTGCCGGGTCGGCACGCCGCCCTCGAAGCTCTCCATCGACCAGCCGCCGCCGGTGATCCACGGGCGGTCCGGGTGCGCCTCGGCGTACGCCCGGATCCGGGTCAGATAGTCCTCGACGCCGACCGTGCCGGTCAGATCGCACTCGGCCAGCTCCGTCCCGGCGAAGACGGCGTGGACATGCGCGTCCTGGAAGCCGGGCAGAAGCAACTTCCCCCGCAGGTCGACGACTTCGGTGCCCGGCCCGATGAGCTCGCGCACCTCGTCATGACCGACGGCGGTGATGCGCTCTCCGGTGACGGCGAGACTGCTCGCCCGGGTGCGGGCGGGATCGCCGGTGTGGACGGGGCCCTGGGTGAAGACCAGATCGGCCTTGGTCATGGGGGACGCTCCAGAACGGGAGAGAAGAAGGGGTGCCTGGTGAAGGCACATGGAACTGGGCGAGCCGTTTACACGTCAATGGTGTTGTCATAAGGTGCCCGCATGGTCGAGCGAGTGGTTCCGGAAGGCCTGCGGCGGCGGCGCAGGCCCACCAAGCAAGGCGCCGTTCTCTCGGAACGGCTGATCATCGAGACCGCGCTGCGGCTCGTCGGCGAGCACGGCGCGGACGCCCTGTCCGTGCGGCGGCTCGGCGCCGCCCTCGGGTCCGACCCCAGCTCGCTCTACCGCTACTTCCGCAACACCGACGACCTGCTGCTCGCCCTGGCCGACGAATTCGTCGGGCGCGCGCAGGAAGGCTGGCAGGCGACCGGCGACTGGCGGGCGGACCTGCGCGACATGGGGCTGAGGATCCACGCGGTGTATCTGGCCAACCCGCAGGTGGCGCTGCTCGCCGCCCACCGGACGACCGGCCGCGCCCATGAGACGGCGGCGGTGGAGAAGATCCTCGGCATCCTGCGCCGGGCCGGCTTCCCCGACACCACGGCCGTACCGCTCTACCACGCCTTCGTCGACCAGGCCCTCGCCTTCGCGGCCCTGGACGCCGCCGCGCTCGCCCTGCCGGAGCCGGCGCGCGTGGCGGACGAGGAGGTGTGGCGCGCCTCGTACGGCAAACTGCCGCCGGAGACCCATCCGAACATCGCGGCGACGTTCCCGCTCCTCGCCGCCGACATGCGCGACAGCGGGTATCCCTTCGCCCTGGACCTGATGCTGGACGCGGCGGCGGCCCGGCTGCCGTAGCCGGGGCCGCGCGCAGCTCTCTCAAGCTGCGGCGACGCCGCGTCGGGCAGCCGAGACCCGGCTGCCCGACGCCGCGAGGGGCAGCCGAGATCCGGCTGCCCCTCGCGGCTGCTCCCGTACCGGGACCGGCGTCCGTCAGGTCAGGCGGCGTCGGATCCACCAGGCGCAGAACCCGGCCAGGGCCAGGGCGAGACCGAGGTAGAGCCCCGTCTCGGCCCATTGGAGGGCCCAGAAGTTGCCGGCGGGCTGGTACGTCACCTGCTGCTGGTAGCCCTGGGCGCCGAGGTCGGCGACGCAGCCTTCGACCTGCTGCATGGTGGGCGGGCCCGACTCGGTCTTCAGGCAGTCGCCGAAGGACGGCGGCACGAGGGCCGGCTGACCGGCGGCGTTCAGCGTCTGTTGGGAGGTGACCCAGGCACCGGGCACTTCTTCGAGGTGCGCGACGATCTGCCGGGCGCCGTCCTGGACGCTGATCGGGGCGCCGCCGGGCTCGATCGGCACAGTGGTCCGGTCCGTGGCGGCCAGGTGGGGCCGGATCCACACCGGCACGACGATCTGGACCGCGGTGTAGAGGGCGAACGTGGTGGCCATCGCGGGCAGGGTACGGCGGGCGAGGAGGCCAAGGGCCACCCCCAGGACGAAGGCGAAGGCGGCATGGGACATGGGGACGACACCCCGTGCGGCGAAGGCCACGGGGTCGAGCCGCGGGAAGTACGTGTCCGTCGCGCCCCCGCCGTCGACGGCCCGGTCGATGGGGCTGCTCCACCAGCTCACCGCGAGGCTGGTCAGTCCGGCAGCGGCCATGGCGGCCGCCGCACCGAGGCCCAGTTTGGTCGCCAGCCAGCGCGTGCGGGTGACGCCCTGGTTCCACGCGAGGTAGTGGGTGCCGGTCTCCAGTTCACGGGAGATCAGCGGGGCGCCCCAGAACATCCCGATGACCGCCGGGACGGCGAGTACGACGATCAGTCCGGCGTAGTAGAGGGTCTGGTCCGAACTGGAGACCTGGTCCACCAGGCTGCTGCCGGCGGCTCGGTAGAGGTCGGCCAGCTGCGGGCCGGTGACCGCGAGGGCCGCGGCGAGGGCGGCCACCGCGGCGAACACCACGGCGGCCTGGGTGCGGAACTGGCGCCAGGTCAGCCAGATCATCGGAGTACCTCCAGCGCGGGTCGGGTGTCACGAACCGCGTCGGCGGGCCGGGTCATGTAGGCCAGGACGATGTCCTCCAGGCCGAGCTGGCCGACGGTCCAGGACGGGTCGTGGACCGCGGCGTCGGTGCGCACCAGGAGAGTGGTCTGCCGCTCGGTGTGGCCGGCGGTGATCACGTGCACACCGGCCGGCAGCGTGTCCGGGTCCCGGCGCGGCCCGGTGAGCCGGTGGTGGGAGGCGAGCAGGTCGTCGATGTCGCCTGCCACCTGCACCCGGGAGTCGACCAGGACGATGACGTAGTCGCAGGACCGCTCCACGTCGGAGACCAGGTGGGAGGAGAGCACGACGCTCAGCTCGTGCTCGGCGACGGCCTCCATCAGGTCCTGCATGAACTCCCGTCGGGCGAGCGGGTCCAGGGCCGCCACCGGCTCGTCCAGGATGAGCAGTTCCGGGCGCTTGGCGACGCCCAGGGTGAGAGCGAGCTGCGCGCGCTGGCCGCCGGACAGCTTGCCGGCCCGCTGCTTGGGGTCCAGACCGAGGTGACGGATCCGGTCGCGGGCCAGGCCGTCGTCCCAGTTCCGGTTGAGGCGCCTGCCGAGGTCGAGGTGGTCGGCGACGCTCAGCGCGGCGTAGGTCGGGGTGCCCTGGGCGACGAATCCGACCTTGGCGAGCTGTTCCACGCCCTCGGCAGGACGGCCACCGCACACCTCGATGGAGCCTGCTGTCGGGGTGAGCATGCCGGAGGCCAGGTTCAACAAGGTCGACTTGCCGGCACCGTTGGGGCCCACCAGGCCGACCACCCGGCCGGCGGGGACGTCCAGGTCGCAGTTCTGCAGCGCCCAGCGCTGCCTGTACCTCTTGCCCAGGCCCTGGGCTCGCAGGACAGCACTCACGCTACGTCCTCTCCGGCGGCGTTGCGGAACGTGGTCATGAACAGCGCCTCGATGCTCTCGTCGTCGAGTCCGGCCAGGCGGGCCTTGGTCAGCCAGCGCTGCAGGTCCTTGCGCAGCGGTCCGTGCGCGGCGAGCGTGCCGTCGGCCAGCGTCCGGGTCACGAACGTCCCGACGCCGGGACGGGCGGCCACCAGGCCGTCGTGCTCCAGCTCCCGGTAGGCCTTGAGCACCGTGTTCGGGTTGACCGCCATCTGCTTGGCCACGTCCTTGACCGTCGGCAGACGGTCGCCCTCCTCCAGCAGGCCCAGGCGCAGGGCATGCCGCACCTGCTGGACCAGCTGCTGGTACGGAGACAGACCGGACCGGCTGTTCAGGTGGAACTCAATCACCGGTTCCTCCATTTATCTAGTTGCCTAGCACTATAGCCTTCTACATCGGCCATGTGGCAAGGCCATGCACCGCGGCGCCGGCCGCGCATGGTTGGCGCGCCAGACCTCGCTCGGCCTCTGGGGCGCGAGGCCGCGGGGCCGCCGGGGGGGAAAGACGGCGGGCCGCGAGCGAGCCCGACGATCACCACCCCCACCACCGGCAGCCCGACGGCGGCGAGCAGCAGTGCGAACCCGGCGCGCTGCACCGGCAGCAGTTGAAGCAGTTCGCCCACGTCGGCAGCGAGGATCACCGGACCTCCCGCAGGCGTCCGGCGGCCATCTCCAGGACCCGGTCGCACCGTTCGGCGAGCGCCCGGTCGTGGGTCACCACGACCAGCGTGACCGGCAGGGACGTCAGCGCGTCCGCGGTCTCGTCCTGGCCCTCGAAGTCGAGGGCGGCGGTGGGCTCGTCCGCGAGCAGCACCTGCGCGCCCGCGGCCACACAGCCCATCGCCCGCGCGAGGTACATACGCTGCAACTGTCCACCGGAGAGGGTGTGCAGCGGCCGATGCCGCAACTCCGCGACCCCCAGCCGGCCGGCCGCCTCGACGGCCTCCTCCTCCGCCCCGCCGCTTTCCAGCAACTCGCCGGCGAGCAGCGGGAACCGGCCGGCCGCGGGCTTCTGCGGGATCCAGGCACAGGCCCTGCGCCGCCAGGCCCACTCCGCCGGCGACGCGGCGCCGCGCCCGCCCACGCGGATCGAGCCGCTCACCTGTCGGTGCAGCCCCAGGACCGCCCGCAACAGGGTCGACTTCCCCGACCCGTTGGTTCCGGTCAGCGCGACCCGCTCACCCGCCGCGATCTCCAGGTCCACGCCCGCCACGGCCTCGACCCGGCCATGACGGCAGGCGACCCTCCGCATGTGTACGTCAAGCCCGCCCATCCCCTGCCCTTCCGTGGTCCGTGTGGAGCCCGCCCGGGTAGTCGGACGGCGGGGCCGTCCGGTTCCCGACGTCCGCCCGCGGGTTCCGGGGACGTCGGATCCCGCCCGGGGAACCCCCCTTCCCCTGGGCTACGTTGACCCCACAGGGGAGAGAACGCCGAGCGGGGAGTGGCGACCGGAGATGAACGTCGAAGAGACGGCTCAGCGGATGATGGACCGCGTCTTACGGGTCGACCACGACCCCGACGCGCTGCGCTGGTTCCTGACCGACGAGGCCGCCACGGCCGCCGACGACATACGCCGGGCGGGGACCCTGCCGGACGGGAACGTCCTGCTCGTCGCCGTCAACGCGATCGGGTACTACGACTGGTGCCGTCATGTCGCGGGCGAGGCGGCGGACATGGCGGCCCTCGGCTCCGCGGTCCTCTGCTTCCTCGACGTCCACCGCGCCTCACCCGCTCATGTACCGCCCGTCCTCAGCCCGGTGCTGGCGCTCCTCGCGGGCGAGCCCGCCGGAGCCGACGCCGACCCCGGCGACGCCTACCAGGCGGGCGCCGGAATCCTCGCCTTCTACACCCTGCACCGCCACCCCGGCCCGCTGCCCGCCGCGGCCGCCCTGCTGCGCCACGCCGTCGCCGGGTTCCCCCGACGGCAGCGCCGAACAGGGCACCTGCCTGTCCGACCTCGGCCTGACGATGCTGTACGGATTCCGGGACGGCGGCGGACCCGACATCCTCGCCGAAGCGGTCAGGCACAGCCGCGCCGCCGTGGCCGCCGCACCCGGAGAGCGTGTCGAACAGGCCCGCAGAGAAGGCAACCTGGGGCTCGTCCTCAAGCACGCCGCCGATGCCACGGCGGACCCGGCCGTCGCGCGGGAGAGCGTCGACGTGCTGCGCCGGACGGTGCGCGGGAGCCGGCCGGGCGATCCGCACCACGCCCTGCACCTCGCCCTGCTCGGCACCGCTCTCCTCACCGCCGCGACACAGCTCCACGAGCCCGCTCTCCTCCTCGAGGCCGTCGACGCCCTGCGCCGCTCCACCGCCGCGAGCCCGGACCAGCCGCCGCCCGCCGCGCACCTGAACGATCTCGGGATGGCACTCGTCACCCTCTCGATGGCGCCCGGAGGCACTCCCGGCGGGCAGGACCGCACCGCGCTCCACGACGAGGGAATCGCCACCTGCCGACGCGCCGCCGCCGTGGCGGACAACCCCGTCGAGAGCTCCCTCTACCTCGCCAACCTCGCCCACGCCCTCAACGGCCGTACGGTCAACACCCGGAACCCCACCACCCTCGACGACGCCCACAGCGCCGCCCGTGACGCCCTGACCACGGCCCCGCCCGGCCACCCGGCCCACACCCACGCCCAGTACGTCCTGGCCGAGGTCCTGCGCTCCCGGTACGTCGAGACCGGCGTCCTGGCCGACCTGGAGGCCGCGATCGGACACGCCCGGAGCGCGCTGGACGCCACCGGGGCCGGCGACCAGCACCACATGGGCCGGGCCCTGGAACTCGCCGCCCTGCTGCGCATCCACGCCCACGCCCTCGGCGGCGCGTCCGACGCCCTCGCCGAACCGCTCGCCCTGCTGCGCCGGCTCGCGGCGGACGCCCCGCCGCGGTCGGCCGATCGCGCCCGCGTCCTGCTCGAACTGGCCAGGACCTTGAACGCGTTGGGCGACGGCGCGGGGGAGACCGCCGAAGCGGCCGCGGCGGAGGCCGAGCGGACGTACCGGGAGTGCCTCACCCTCACGGAGGCGACGGACGGCGACACGGCGGGAGTGACGTACGCCCTCGGGCACGCGCTCGCCTGGCGCTTCACCGGCCGGACCGCGCCGGAGAGCACCCACGGCCCGCGCGCCGAGGAGAAGCGGAGCGAGGGCATCGCCCTGATCCACCGGGCCCTCGACCTCCTGGGCGAGGACGATCCGCGACGCTCGGAGTATCTGTCCGACCTCGGCGGCGTCCACCTGGAGCGCGCCACCACGACGCGGGATCCCGGCGGATACACCGAGGCCGTACGGGTCCTGCGCCTGGCCGTGGCGGCCGCGCCGGGTACCGGCGGGCACGACAGGGCGGTGAGCTGCTCGAACCTCGGCGTCGCCCTGGTCGGCCTCGGCGCCCTGACCGCCGACGAGGAGCTGCTGGCCGAGGGCGTGCGCGCACACCGGGACGCCGTCGCCGCGACCGCACCGGGCGACCACTACCGCGCACACCGCCTCGGCAACCTGGGCGACGCGCTCGAGGACCTCGCCCAGATCCGCTCGGACGTCGGCCTCGTCCGGGAAGCCGTCGAGGTGCTGCGCGAGGCGGTACGGACCTCGGGACCCGCCTCGCCCGGCAGAGGTGAGAACTTCTCCCGTCTGGGCGCCGCCCTGCGCTCCCTCTCCCGCTTCACCGGCGACGGCGCCCCGCTCGAAGAGGCCGTCGACTGGCACCGCAAGGCCGTGGCCGTGGCGGAGGAGAGCGGCGCGCCCCGCACCGACTCGTACGGAAGCGGCACCCGGCACACGTCCGAGTCGCGCGCCCGCTCCGGCCTCGCCAACGTCCTCGCCGAACTCCACCTGCGCACCTACGACGAAGACCTGCGAGACGAGGCCCTGGACCAGTACCGCGCGGCGCTCGCGAGCCCGCACGATCCCGGCGAGCGCCACGCCCTCCTCACCAGTTACGGCACAGCCCTGTGCGGCCGGGCCGCCGACACCGCCGACGACACGCTCATGGGCACCGCGATCGGCGTCCTGCGGGAGGCCGCGGCCGTCGTCCCCGCCGACCACAGGGGACGCTCGGGGGTTCTCACGAACCTGGGCCTCGCGCTCGTCCGACGCTCCCGCCTCACCGGCGACCGCAGATGGCTCGACGAGGGCGTGGACGTCCTGCGGCGCGCGGTCCGGCAGAGCCCGCCGAACTCCTTCGAGCGCGCCGCCCACCTCTCCAACCTGGCCGAGGCGCTACGGATCCGGTACGAGGCCACGCACGACAGGACCGCCGCCGACGAGGCGGCGGGGCTGCTGCGCGAGGCGACCACCCTCGAACACGGGGAGCGGCACGGCAGGGACATCGCGCGCGTCAACCTCGGCGTCCTGCTCCACCGCACCGCACTCGGCGGCCCGGGCGACCCCACGGACCCGGAGCTGCTCGCGGAGGCGAGGCGCGTCCTGGAGGAGGCCGTCGCCGGCCTCGACGACCTCCACCCACGAAGGACCGTGGCCCTGATCAACCTGGCCGGCGCGAGCATGATCACCGCGGAGGTGGCCGAGGACCCCGCCGATCCCGCGCTCGAGCCCGTGCTCGCCCGCGGGGCGAGCGCCGCCCGGGAGGCACTCGACCGTCTGCCCCGGGGCCACCACCACGAGGCCCATGTGCAATGGGTGCTGGCCCGGACCCAGTTGGCCCGCGCCCGCCTCGCCGCGGACCGGCCCCACGGCGGAGCGGGCGGGCTCCAGGCGCCGGGCCCGGCCAGGGGTGATGTCACAGCCGGTCCTGAGAGCGTCGACCCGCCGGACCTCGCCGAGGCCGTCCGCCTCGCCCGGCAGGCCGCCCAGAGCCCCGTCGCCTCCCTGGCCAAGCGCCTGCTGGCCGCACGTACCTGGGGCGAGGCGGCAGCGGCCGTCGGTCGGGACACCGAGGCGCTCGCCGGGTACACGTACGCCGTCGGCCTGCTGCCCCGCCTCGCCCCGCGGGGTCTCGAACGTGCCGACCAGGAGGACCGGCTGGTCGCCGGCACCGGCCTCGCCTCCGACGCCGCCGCGCTCGCGCTGCGGCTGGGCGACCCGGAGACGGCGCTCACGCTCCTCGAACAGGGGCGTGGGGTGCTGCTCGCCCAGGGCGTGGAGTCGCGCGGCGACCTCACCCGGCTGCGTGCGGCCGACCCCGCCCTGGCCGCCGAGTTCGAGCGGGTCCGGGACTCCCTGAGCGCCGGGCCGCCGCGCCCGGCGTCGCCCACCGGTCTCGGACCGGCCGACCCCATGGGCGTCGCCGGGGACGAGGCCGGGCTTCTTGCCGAGTCACGGCACGCCCTCGCCCGTACCTGGGACGACCTCCTCGACCGGATCCGCCGACTCCCCGGCCTCGAAGGCTTTCTGACCGCGCCGCGCGTGACCGAGCTGCTCGGCGCCGCGTCCGGGGGACCGGTCGTCGTGGTCAACGTCAGCCAGTACCGCTCCGACGCGCTCCTCGTCACCGCCGACCGGGGCATCGAGGTCGTCGCGCTGCCCGCGCTCACGCCGGTCGACGTCCTCAACAGGGCCACGGAGTTCCTCACGGCCGTCGACCACGCGTACGGAGACCAGGGGGCCCGACGGGCCTTCACCGCGATGGGGACGCTGTCGGAGATCCTGGAGTGGCTGTGGACCGCCGTCGCGGAACCCGTCCTCGCCCGCCTCGGCCTGCGCACCCCCCCGCCCGACGACGCGTCGTGGACCCGGCTGTGGTGGTGCCCCACCGGATGGCTGGCGTTGCTGCCCCTCCACGCGGCGGGCCGCCCGGACTCCGGATCCCGGTCCGGCTCCGGCTCCGGCGAGAGCGTCATGGACCGGGTCGTCTCCTCGTACACCCCGACGCTGCGCGCCCTGGACCGCGCCCGGCACGCGCCCGCGAGCGCTGCCATGGGCCTGCCCTCGCCGCTGATCGTCACCCTCGCCGACACCCCCGGCGCGCCGTCCCTGCCCGGTGCCTCCCAGGAGGCCGAGCTGCTGCGCGCACTGTTCCCGGCGCACGTCGAGCTCGCGGGCTCCGACGCCACCGTCGAAGCGGTCCGCCAGGCACTGCCCGCCCATCCGTGGGTGCACTTCAGCTGTCACGGGGTCAGCGAGCCGGACAGGCCGTCCGAGAGCGGTCTGATCCTCCACGACGGACGGCTCACCGCCCGTGACGCCGCCGAGCAGCGCCCTCGCGAGGCGGTCCTCGCCGTCCTGTCGGCCTGCTCGACCTCCCAGGGCGGCTTCACGCTGCCCGACGAGTCGGTGCAGCTGTCCGCCTCGTTCCAACTGGCCGGGTACGCACATGTGATCGGCACGCTGTGGCCCGTCGCGGACAAGGTGGCGGCCCGGCTGACGGAGGAGGTGTACACGGCTCTCAAGGACGACCTCGGGCGGGGCCGCCCGATCGATCCGGCGACGGCGCTGCACCGCCCGGTCCGCGAGCTGCGCCGGCGCCTCGCCCGCGCCCCGCACCTGTGGGCCGCGCACATCCACACCGGCCCGTGACGGCGGCCGGCCGACACCGTGGCTCCTGACGAGGGACCTCGACACCGTGGCTCCCGACGGGGGCCGGCCGGCACCGTGGCCCCCGACGGACGGGGAACGACGCAGCCGCTCAGTCCTGTGGGCGGGCCGTCGCCCCGTCGCCCATCGTCGTGTCCACCGCCGTGCCCGAGGGCGCCTGAGGCACGTCGTCCGGCTCAGCCATGTCGTCGACCGGCCGGTACGTCCGGCGGACCTCCGAGAGCTCGGCGATCAGGTCCTCCCACTCCCGGTCGTCAGACTCGCTGTGTTGCTGTGTCATCTCCTGATCCCTCCTCCTGATCCTGATCCTGTTCCTGTCGCTGCGCGGGCGCGACCGGCGGAGCCGACGGCCGCAGCAGCACTTCCAGTACGTCGATGTCGGCGGCCCGCAGATAGACCCCGCCGGTGTCGGGGACCTTCCCGAGGAACCGGCCGTCGGGCGCCATCCGGTACTGGGACTGGAGGTAGACGTCACCCGGCTGCGGATAGGCCGACACCGCCGACCGGGATCCCAGCCAACCACCCACCCACAGACCGTTCTTGAGCCGTGCCCGGACGAAGCAGGACCCGCGGTCGCGGAAGAGCGCGTCCCAGGCCGTGGGTGTCGGCTCGTAGCGCGCCCGCCGTCGCCGCCGGTCCCGTACCGCCTCCGCCCAGGCGATCCCCGACGGCACCACGATCACCAGAAGGAGCGCCGCGAGGCCCGCCTCCCGGGGGCGCGCGAGCACCCCGGCGACCGGCCCCTGGCCCTCCCCGGAGAGCAGCCGCACCAGCCACGGGCCCGCGGCCACCGCGTACACGGCGTCCAGCAGGGCCCCCGCCGCGATGGCGCGCACGATCCGGTTCTGCGGCTCCTGCTCCGCCGCGACGGCCCCGCGCAGATGCTCCCGTACGGCCTGGTAGAAGACCCCGGGCAGCACCAGGATCAGCAGGATCGTCAGCTGCTGCACCGTCCCCGGAACCATCGCTCCCTCTCCCGTCCCCCGCGTCACGAAGTGCCCGGCTCACACCGTACGTCGGTGATCCGCGCGGCGACATGTCAATCCAGGCCAGGAGCCCGGCAGACGTGAAGGGGGTGCGGGAACGAGGGGCGCCCGGGAACACATGATCGATAGGATGACGCGGTTCGCTGCGCCTGGGGGAGGCTGCCGTCGTGAAGATCGTCCTGCTCGGTCCGGTCGAGGCCATGGCCGACGACGCGTCGTCGGTCGACATCGGGGGAGTCCGGCTGCGCATGCTGCTGGCCAGGCTCGCGCTGGAGGGCGGGCGGCCCGTCCTCG
Organism: Streptomyces sp. NPDC012508; assembly: GCF_042902595.1. Lineage (NCBI taxonomy): Bacteria > Bacillati > Actinomycetota > Actinomycetes > Kitasatosporales > Streptomycetaceae > Streptomyces > Streptomyces sp. NPDC012508. Next base: position 202,612 of record NZ_JBIBEO010000010.1, on the reverse strand, counting down.
TGGACACGCTCGTCGACGGACTGTGGGGCGCCGACTCACCGGCCGAGGTGGGCAACGCCCTCCAGGCGCTGGTGTCCCGGCTGCGCAAGGCCCTGCGGGGCGTCGCCACGCTGGAGTCGGTGGCCGGCGGATACCGCCTGTCGGTACGCGACGAGGACGTGGACGCCCACCGCTTCGCGGAGTTGGCGGCGCGCGGCAGGCGGGAGCTGGCGGCCGGGCGCGCCGACGAGGCGGCCTCGCTGCTCGGCGCGGCCCTCGGGCTGTGGCGAGGTCCGGCGCTCGCCGACGTCCTCGATGCCCCCTTCGCCCGTACCGTCGCCACCCGTCTCGACGACGTGCGGGCCGCCGCGGCCGAGGACCGCTTCGACGCCGCACTGCGTCTGGGGCGGTACGCCGAGGTCCTCACGGACCTCGAAGCGGCGGGGGCCGAACGCCCGTTGAGCGAGCGCCTCGCCGGTCTGCGGATGAAGGCGCTGTCCGCGGCGGGCCGCCAGTCCGACGCGCTCGCCGTGTACGAGGAGACGCGCGGGCGACTCGGCGAGGAACTCGGCGTCGACCCGTCCGCCGAGCTCCAGGACATCCATATGGCGCTCCTCCGCGGCGAGTTGATCACGCCGGCCCATCGTCCCGAGGCCGCGGCACCGAGCCGTCTCCCGGCGCGCCTGACGAGCTTCGTCGGCAGGGACCGCGAACTGGACCGGGTCGCCGATCTGCTGGCCTCCTCCCGGCTGGTCACCGTCGTCGGCTTCGGCGGCGCCGGCAAGACCCGGCTCTCCCTGGAGGCCGCTACCCGGCACCGGGCCTACGAGCGCGGCAGGGTCTGGTTCGCGCCGCTGGCCGGTGTGAGTCCCGGGGACCAGCTGGCCGACGCCGTGCTCGGCGCGCTCAGCTCCAAGGACGGACGCATCTACGACGGCGCGCAGGCCCCGCGTACGACGCCGGTCGACCGGCTGGCCGAGCTCTTCGACGGCGGCGAGGCCGTCCTCGTCCTCGACAACTGCGAACATCTCGTCGAGGCCGCGGCCGAGCTCGCCGAGGAACTCCTCGACCGGCTGCCACGGTTGAGGATCCTCGCCACCAGCCGTGAGGCCCTCGCCCTCACGGGCGAGGCGCTCTGCCCGCTCGGCCCGCTGGAACTCCCCGCCCCCTCCCACGAGCCGGCCGAGGCGGGCGACTCGGCCGCCGTACGGCTCTTCGTCGACCGGGCCGTCGCTGTCCGCCCCGACTTCACCCTCGACGACACCACGACGGCCGCCGCCGTCGAGATCTGCCGCCGCCTCGACGGCATGCCGCTCGCCCTCGAACTCGCCGCGGCCAAACTGCGCTCGATGAGCGTGGACCAGATCGCGCGCCGCCTCGACGACCGATTCCGCCTCCTCACGTCGGGAAGCCGCACCGCGCTGCCCCGCCAGCGCACCCTCCTCGCGCTCGTCGAGTGGAGCTGGGACCTTCTCGACGAGCCCGAACGGGTCCTGGCGCGGCGGCTGTCGGCCTTCCCGGGCGGCGCGACCGTCGCCTCCCTGGAGGGTGTCTGCGTCGACGACACCCTGCCCGCGGAGGACGTGGTGTACGTACTCGGCGCCCTCGTCGAGAAGTCCCTCGTGACCTCCTCCGGCGCGGGCGAACCCCGGTACCGGATGCTGGAGACCGTACGCGCCTTCGCGGCTGACCGGCTCCTCCAGTCCGGGGACGACGTCTCCCTCCCGTTCGCGGACCACTTCCTGGCCCTGGCCGAGGAGCTCGAGCCCCTGCTGCGCACCGGCGAACAGCTCCGCGCTATCGCGGTCTTCGACGCCGAGCACGAGAACATGGTGGTCGCGCTGCGGTCGGTGCTCGACGCACGGGACGCGCCGAGGGCGGCCCGGTTCGTCCGGGCGATGTTCTGGTACTGGGGGATCCGGGGGATGAGCACTCAGTTCGAGACCTATCTCGGGGCGGTCCTGGAGCTCGGCGACGCGCTGCCCGACGAGGCGCGGATCGCCTTCGGTCTCGTACGCAGCGCCGCGGGCGCCCCGGACGCCGAGCGGGACGACGTCTCCCCGGCCGAGAAGGACGGCGAGAAGGACGGCGAGAAGGACGGCGAGAAGGACGGCGAGGAAGACGCCGAGAAGGATGTCGACACGGCCGAGGTGCTCGGCTTCCATCCGGCGCTTCCGCTGCTGCGGATGTCCCAGCTGGCGGGCGACGCGGATCAGAGGGAGCGGGGGCTCCGGCAGTCCCTGCGCTCCCCGGACCCCTGGGTCCGGGCCAGCGCCTACTGGGCCCATGACTTCGTCCTCACCGAGCAGGGGGACCTGGAGAGCGGAGCCGAGGCGCGGGCCGCGGCGCTGCGCGGCTTCGAGGAGGTCGGCGACCGCTGGGGGCTGCTGATGAGCCTGCTCCCGCTCGGCCGGGACCACTCGCTGCGAGGCGATCACGGCCCCGCCCTCGTGGTCTTCGAACGGGCCGTGGCGATCAGCTCCGAACTGGGCACGGAGGAGCATCTCACCTGGACCAAGTTCCGTCTCTCGCAGGAGCGGTCGCGGTCCGGCGACCACGAGGGCGCCCTGCGTGACGTGGACGCGGCCCTGCGGCAGGCCCGGGAACGCGGCCTCCGGCGGATGGAGGCCGGTCTCCTGATCCAACTCGCCTACGCGCACCGTGCCGCCGGCGAGCTGGACCGAGCCGACGAGGCCCTGGACCGTATGGAGGCCCTCGTGCACCGGCTTCCGTACCCCGAGCAGACGAGCCGGGACATCATCACCGCGGGCAGGATGGCGAATCTGATCGCCGGGGGAGCGTCCGAGGAGGCCCGGGCCCTGCTGCCCAGGGCGGTGCGCGGCTATGTCGCGCGGGGCGACAGCGACGGGATGACGTGGGTCGCGGAGCAGCGCGCGCTGCTGCTCGCCCTGGAGGGCGATCCGGTGGGTGCGGCGACGGCCCTCGGCACGACGCGGGCGATCCGCGGCGCGTTCGACTTCGGCGCCCCGGAGCTGCGGAGACTGACCGCCGACCTGTCGACGACGCTCGGCGAGGCCGGGTACGCCGAGGCCTACGACCGCGGCGCGACCCTGCCGCGAGAGGAGGCGCTGGCGCTGCTGACGGGGGAGGGCGCGGAGAGCACGTGACGGCCGGCCGCCCCGGACTCCCCGGCCCAGGCGTCCTGCCCCGCGCCGGGCCGCGCCGGACGCCCCCGGCCCGGGCGTCCTGCCCCGGCCCCGCACAACCCGCCCCGGCCGTCATACCCCCGCCCGCACATCCCGCCCCGGCCGTCGTACCCCCCGCTCGCACACCCCCGGCCGTCCGGCGCCGGCCCGGAAGCCCCGCCCAGGCCGTCCCGCCCCGGCCGTCACCCCGGCCCGTAATCCCGCCACGGACGGGATCCCGCTCCCTACACTGACGGGCATGGCATGCCGCATCAGTGAGCTCATCATCGACTGCGCAGACCCCGACCGGCTCGCCGCGTTCTGGAGCGAGGTCCTCGGCTATGTCGAACTCGCCCGGGAGGACGACGGAAGCATCGAGATCGGGCCGCCCGACGCCGGCTTCGGCGGGCCGCAGCCCACCCTCATCCTGAGCCCCAGCACCGCCCCGCGTACCGGGAAACTCCGACTGCACTTCGACGTCAACGCCACCGACCGCGACCAGGACGCCGAGCTGGAACGGCTGCTCGCGCTCGGCGCCGAGCCCGCCGACGTCGGCCAGGACGGCACCGAGAACTGGCACGTCCTGGCCGATCCCGAGGGCAACGAATTCTGCCTCCTGCACGCCCGGATCAAGCCCCTCTGACACACGGCCGCGCGCCTCCTCTCCCGCCGAGGATCACCCCACCCGGTGCGCGGTGGGCCGGTACGTGAGTGCGCCGACGGCGTCCTCCAGGGTCGGCTGGTGCAGCCCCAGGGTCTCGGTGCCGATGCCGGCGCGTTCCAGGCGTCGTACGAGTGCGGACAGGAGCATCGGGTCGGCGGCCGGGACGGACAGGGTGCCCGTGTCGCGGTCGTGCGACGGGCGGGCGCCGGTCAGCTCCGTCAGGATCCGGGAGACGGCGTCCCCGTCCCCCGCCAGGCTGGGCCGTACCCGCAGCGACGCCTCCCCGGTCCGTCGCGTGACCTCATCCGGCCGTCCCTCCGCGACGACCCGGCCGCGGTCGAGCAGAGCGACCCGGTCGGCCAAGCCGTCCGCTTCGTCCGGGTGTTCTGTCGTGAGCAGCACGGCCGTTCCCTCCGCCGCGAGCCGCCTGACGGCGTCCCGGAGCGCCCGCCGCGCCCGGACGTCGAGGCCCCTGTCCGGTTCGTCCAGGATCAGCACCCGCGGCCCGTCGGACAGTCGCGCCACCAGATCGAGGCCGCGCCGCTCGCCGTCGGAGAGCGCGGCGACCGGACGTCCGGCGGCGGCGGTGAGCCCGAAGCGAGCGAGGAGCCTCCCCGGCCACGCGCCTGGAGGTCCCTCTGCCGCCGCGAGCAGCTCGCGGACCCGCTCCCCCTCCCGTACGACGTCATGCCCGCAGACCGTGACCCGGCCGGCGTCGGGCCGGTCGAGTGCGGACAGGATCCGGACGACCGTGCTCTTGCCCGCCCCGTTCGGGCCCAGCAGGCCCACCACCTCGCCGGCCCCCACCTCCAGGCCGACGCCGTCCAGCGCGGCCGCGCCTCCGTACCTCTTGACCAGCCCTTCGGCCCGGATGGCGTGCGTCATCGTCTCTCCTCGTGCTCGACGGACGCGTCACACGGTGTACGGCCCCGCTGACAGCACGCTGATCGCGGGGTGACAGCCGCACGAGCCGTACGCCCGGCGGGATCATGACATGTGCCGAGACGGACCCGCCCGGCACGCCGAACCCCGGGAACCGGCCAACACCGATAATCCGTCCGCTCGTTGGCGTGAACGGTCACCGGCGCGCGGCCGTCGCCGACGGCCGCCCGCGCATCCCGGGGGCGTGCGCGTCTGTGCCCCCGCCCTCCCGCACGGCATACTGGCTGGACGATGACGAACCGATCCGCGCCCCGGCGCCACCTGTCCACCAGCCCCTTCGCGGCTCCCGTCGATCCCGTGATCAAGGAGTTCGCCGTCGGTGACCGCGTCTCCCACGATCGTCACGGCCTCGGGAAGATCATCGGCACGGAGCCGACGGGTGCACTGCTCGTCGACTTCGGGGCCACCCAGGTCCGAGTCCTCAGCCCCTACAAGGGCATGCACAAGCTCTGACAGAGCTCCGAACAGCCTTCACGGGACCCGCCCCGGCGTACATCGCGCCGGGGCGGCTTCCGTTCCCGTGGCCGTGCCTACGATGACCCCATGGCAGAACGCGAGGGATCCTCACCTGCGAGCGTGGTGCATCAGCGCACTCCCGGCGCCCCTGAGCTCGCCGCGGCGGCGGGGGTGTTCGCGCTCCTCGCGGACCCGACCCGGCTGCATCTGGTGTGGCTGCTGTCGCGTGGTGAGTCGGACGTCACCGCCCTCGCGGAGGCCTGTGGCGCGGCGCGGCCGGCGGTGAGCCAGCATCTGGCGAAACTGCGGCTCGGCGGGCTCGTCCAGCACCGGAAGGACGGCCGGCGGGTGGTGTACACGCTCCCGGACGGCCATATGCGGCGTCTTGTCGTCGAGGCGATCAACCACGCCGACCACCAGGTGACCGGGGAACCCTGGCACGACTGAACCGATCGCTCCACCCTCTGTCATGTGCGCACCTATGCACATGTCCGCTACCGTGGTCACGACCCCCGGAGCCGAACGAGGGCGGGCCTCATGCTGTCCGTGCTGCGTCACCGCACCTACCGTCGCCTCTTCACCGCCCAGGTCGTCGCCCTCGCCGGTACCGGCCTCGCCACCGTCGCGCTGAGCCTCCTCGCGTACGACCTCGCGGGCGCCGACGCCTCCGCCGTCCTCGGAACGGCGCTCGCGATCAAGATGATCGCCTACGTCGGCATCGCCCCATGGATCAGCGCGTTCGCCGACCGGATACCCCGGCGCGCGCTGCTGGTCGCCATGGACCTCACGCGCGCGGCGGCCGCCCTCGCCCTGCCCTTCGTCACCCAGGTCTGGCAGGTCTACGTCCTGATCCTGCTGCTCCAGGCAGCCTCCGCCGCCTTCACCCCGACCTTCCAGGCGACGATCCCCGACATCCTGCCCGACGAGCGCGACTACACCCGCGCCCTCTCGCTCTCGCGCCTCGCCTACGACCTGGAGAACCTGTTCAGCCCCGCGCTGGCCGCCGCCCTGCTCGTCCTCGTCCCGTCCGGCCTGCTCTTCACCGGCACCGCCGCGGGCTTCCTCGCCTCAGGCGCCCTCGTCGCCTCCGTCCTCCTGCCCACCCCCGCACCGGCGGAGCGGACCGGCGGCGCGTACGCCAGGGCCGCCTTCGGCATCCGGCTCGTCCTGGCGACCCCGCGCCTGCGCGCCCTCCTCGCGCTCGATCTGGTCGTCGCCGCCGGCGGCGCGATGGTCATCGTCAACACCGTCGTCCTGGTCCGCGAGGTCCTCGGCCGCCCCGTCGGCGACGTCACGTTCGCCCTCGGGGCGTACGGAGCGGGCTCGATGGCCGCGGCGCTGCTGCTGCCCCGTGTCCTGGACCGGGCCGGCGACCGCGCCCTGATGCTCCCCGCCGGCTTCGTGACGGCCGGGATCCTGGCCCTCCTCCCGGCCGGCCTGGCGGCGGGCCCCAGGCCGTGGTCCTGGCCCGCCCTGCTCATCGCCTGGCTCCTGCTGGGGGCCGCCACCTCGGCCGTACTGACGCCCGGCGGGCGGCTGCTGAGGCGCTCGGCGGGCAGCGCGGACCTGCCCGCCGTCTTCGCCGCCAGGTTCTCCCTCGCCCACGGCTGCTGGCTCCTCGCCTACCCCCTGGCCGGGTGGACAGCCGCGCGCGCCGGCCACGCGGCCGCCGCCGGCGCGCTGGGCCTCCTCGCCCTGCTCGCGGCCGTCGCCGCCCTACGGCTCTGGCCGCGCATGGACCCGCACGAGCTGGAGCACCGCCACCCCGAGCTGGCCACCGACCATCCGCACCTGGCCGGCTCGGGGCGGCGCCACGTGCACGACTTCCGTATCGACGCCCTTCACCCGCGGTGGCCGGCCCCCGTGAAGCGCAGCGTGACCAGCTCGAAGGGGCGCAGGGCCAGCTCCACGGCCCCGTCCTCCCCGCGCGCGGTCCCCGGCGGCACGTCGGCGAGCGGCCGCTCCAGCAGATCGCACACCGTCACCCCCTCCCAGACGAAGTCGGTGCTCAGGCGCGCCCGCGCCCGACCGCCCCGGGACTCGTAGACCCGCACCACCACATCCCCGCCGCGGTCGTCGGCCAGTTTCACGGCGCTCACCACGACGGCGTCGTCGTCCAGGGTGACCAGCGGGACGACCGCCGCGTCCCCGGGGACCCGGCGCTCCGGAAGATTGACCCGGTACCCCTCGCGCACCGCGTCCCCGACGGAGGCGCCCGGCACCAGCGCGTGGCGGAACCGGTGCACCCCCTGGTCCGTGTGCGGATCGGGGAAGCGCGGGGCACGCAGCAGAGACATCCGTACGGTCGTCGTCGTGCCGCCGTCCTCGGGCCGTACGGTACGGGTCACGTCGTGCCCGTACGTCGACGCCGTGACCAGGGCGACGCCCCAGCCGGGTTCCTCGAAGTGGACGAAGCGGTGGTTGCACGCCTCGAACTTGGCCGCCTCCCAGCTGGTGTTGGTGTGCGTCGGCCGGTACAGGTGGCCGAACTGGGTCTCCGCCGCGTACCGATCGGTGTGGAGGTCGAGCGGGAAGGCCGCCTTGAGGAACTTCTCCGTCTCGTGCCAGTCGACCTCGGTCTCCAGGTCGAGCCGCCTCGCGCCCGCAGCGAGCGTCAGCGTCTGCACCGCGCGCGAGGCCCCGAACGTCCGCGTCACCCGGACGGACACGGAACCCGCGCTCTCGGCGGCGAGCGTCACCTCGTCCGCCCCGGTCAGATCCGTCACGGTGTTGCGGTAGAACTCGTCGACATCCCAGGCGTCCCACATGTTCGGGAAGTCGGGGTGGATCTGGAGGAGATTGCCGGCCGCCCCCGGGGCCAGCGTCTCCCGTGCTGCCGCCAGATCGAGCACCGACACCACCAGGCCGCGCCCGTCCACCGTCACCCGCAGCAGCCCGTTGTCCAGGACGAACCCGCCGCCGGGCCGCTCCTGAGCGGTGCAACCGCGCGGCGCACCCGTGACGACCCGCGCCCCGCCCGCCGGCACGCCGGCGCGCTCGTGCGGGGCCGCGTTGAAGACCGTCTCGCCGCCCGCCGACGGATCACCGGCGAGCGCCCGCTGCGCACGGCCGATGATCCCGTTCAGCTCCTCGGCGACCGCCGCGTACGTCCGCTCCGCCTCGCGGTGCACCCACGCGATCGAGGAACCGGGCAGGATGTCGTGGAACTGGTGCAGCAGCACCGTCTTCCAGATCCGGTCCAACTCCTCGTACGGATAAGGAACTCCGGACCGCACGGAGGCCGTGGCCGACCACAGCTCGGCCTCGCGCAGCAGGTTCTCGCTCGCCCGGTTGCCCTGCTTGGTCCGCGCCTGGCTCGTCAACGTCGCCCGGTGCAGCTCCAGATACAACTCGCCCACCCAGACGGGCGCGTGCGGATACTCCGCCTCGGCCTTCGCGAAGAACTCCGCCGGCCGCTCCCAGCGCACCCGCGCCGAACCCTCCAGATCCCGCATCCGGGCCGCCTTCGCGACCATCTCGCGGGTCGTCCCGCCACCGCCGTCGCCCCAGCCGGTCGGCGCGATCGAGTGCCGGGCCCGGCCCTTGTCCTTGAAGTTGCGGACGGCGTGGGCGATCTCCTTGCCCCGCATCGAGCAGTTGTACGTGTCGATCGGGGGGAAGTGGGTGAAGATCCGCGTCCCGTCGATGCCCTCCCACCAGAACGTGTGGTGCGGGAACGAGTTGACCTGGCTCCAGGAGATCTTCTGCGTCAGCAGCCACTTCGACCCGGCGGCCTTGATGATCTGCGGCAGCCCGCCCGCGAAGCCGAACGTGTCGGGCAGCCACGCCTCCTCGTTCTCGACGCCGAACTCCTCCAGGAAGAACCGCTTGCCGTGCACGAACTGACGGGCCATCGCCTCCGAGCCCGGCATGTTCGTGTCGGACTCCACCCACATGCCCCCGGCGGGTACGAAGCGGCCCTCCGAGACCGCCTTCTTCACCCGCGCGTAGACCTCCGGACGGTGCTCCTTGATCCACGCGTACTGCTGGGCCTGCGACATCGTGTAGACGAAGTCCGGCTCGTCCTCCAGGAGCGCCGTCATGTTGGCCGTCGTCCTGGCCACCTTGCGGACCGTCTCGCGCAGCGGCCACAGCCAGGCCGAGTCGATATGGGCATGCCCCACCGCGCTGATCCGGTGCGCCGACGGCTCGGCCGGCGAGGCCAGGGCCTCGGCGAGGCGTGAACGGGCCGCCTCGGCGGTACCGTTGACGTCCTGGAGGTCGACCGCGTCCAGCGCGCTCTCCACGGCCCGCAGGATCTCCCAGCGCCGGGCGCCCTCCACCGGCAGCTCCGCCATCAGCTCGCCGAGCACCTCCAGGTCGATCACCAGCTGCCACACGGTCTCGTCGAAGACCGCCAGGTCCATCCGGGCCAGCCGGTACTGCGGCTTGTCGCCCGCCGTCTCCTTCGCGCCGAGCTCGGTCGGCAGGAAGGGGTGGTAGTCCAGGATCACCGGATTGGACGCGGCCTCCACATGCAGCAGCACCGTCTCGCCCCCGACCGCGGGAGCGGCGATCCGCACCCACTGGTTGCGCGGGTTGAGGCCCTTCACCGGTGACCCGTCGGGCAGGTAGACCAGCCCCTCGCACTGGAAGCCGGGCATGTTGGCGTCGAAGCCGAGGTCGATCAGGGCCTCAACCGTCCGGCCCGCCCATGCCTCCGGAACCTCCCCGGAGACCGTGAGCCAGCTCGTGCCCCAGGGGGCTCCCCAGGTGTCGCCCGCCGCGATCGGGGTACGCGGCGCGGCGATCCCCTCGGCCACCGGCACCGGTTCGTCGGGCGCGGTCCAGATCCCCACCTCCAGGGGCACCGACTCCGGATGGATCGCCGGACGGATGCGCTCCTCCAGGACGCGCTTGAGACGGGACTCGATCAGGGTGCGGTCGTCATGCATGCCAGTCGCTCCATCACGTAAGAGAGGGTGGTCGTCAGGGCCTGTCGACGTCGTCGACGGTGACCGTCTCGGTGATCCCGCGTGCGGTGAGATGATCGCGGTCCGACGCCCGGGACGCCAGTACGGCGGTCGGCCGCGCGCCGTCCGCCGCCAGCTGCATGAACGCCTCGAAGTACGCCCCGCCCGGCGCGCACGTCGAACGCTTCGAGGCCTCCTCCGGAAGGTCGTCCGCCGGTAGATCGAGGATCAGGGCCGTGGTCCGCGGCTGTGGGCGAGAGGGACGCCGCCGGAACTCCGCCACGGCGTCGGCGAGCGCCCGCCCGGCCGGTTTCACCTCGCGGTCGCTCGTCAACAGGCCGAGGCTGTACTCCAGTTCGGGGAAGTCGGCCAGCGCGCGGTCGACGTCGTGGGAGCACCACCAGGTGATGCCCCAGAGGTCCGGACAGTCGAGCGCCGCCGCCACGGTCGTACGGGTGAAGTCGGCGGCCCGGCGGGGCGCGATGTGCGGGGCGGGCGCCCCCACCTCCTGGAGCCACACCGGCCGCCCAGGATCGTCCGCCCACGCCTTCGACAGCTCGATCAGATACGCGGCGTGCTGCCCGGACGCCACGGACTCGGGGCCGTAGCGCTGGGCGGTGCCGTTGAAGACCCAGGAGTGCACGGCCGTCACCCCGCCGAGCCGGGCCGCCTGGGCAGGGGTGAAGGGATGGTCGTCCAGGTACCACGCGGCGTCGTACTCCGCGTGGAGATGCAGCCGTCCGGGCGCCGCCCGCTCGCACTCCGCGAGCATGCGCCGCAGCCAGCTCTCCGCCTCGCCCGGGGTGATCCGGTCCGGATCGGGGTGCGGGTCGCCGGAGAACTGGTTGATCTCGTTGCCGAGCGTCATACCCAGGAAGTTGGGGCGGTCCGCGAGCGCCGACGCGAGGGTGCGCAGATAGGCGGCCTGGCCGTCGAGCACGTCGGGATCGGTGAAGAGATTGCGCCGGTGCCAGGTGAGAGTCCAGGAGGGCCGGAAGTCGAAGCTGGACAGATGGCCCTGCAGCCCGTCGACGGCCACGTCCAGGCCCCGCTCGGCCGCCGCGTCCACCATGGCGGCCAGCTGGGCGACGGCGCGCGGGCGGATCAGGGTGCGGTTCGGCTGGAAGACGGGCCACAGCGGGAAGACCCGGACGTGGTCCAGGCCGAGGCCGGCGATGGAGTCCAGATCGGCGCGGACAGCATCGAGATCGAAGTCGAGCCAGTGGTGGAACCAGCCCTGACTCGGCGTGTAGTTGACGCCGAAGCGCGGCGCGTCGGGCGGAAGGCGCGGGGCGTCGTGCTGAGGGGGCGTGCTCGGCATGGGGTCCTTTCCACGGGTCATCCCTTGATGGCGCCTTCCTCGACGCCCTTGAAGAAGAACCGCTGGAGCGCGGCGAACACGGCCACGATCGGCAGAAACGCGATCATGGTCCCGGCCGCGATCAGCCGCGGGTTGGCGGTGAAGGTGCCGTCGAGGTACTGCAGCCCCACGGTGAGCGTGTACCGCTCGGGGTCGTTGAGCACGATCAGCGGCCACAGGAAGTCGTCCCAGGCGCCGATGAAGGTGAAGATCACGACCACGCTCAGCATGCCCCGTACGTTCGGCAGCCCCACATGGATCAGCCGCTGCCACACGTTCGCGCCGTCGACGAGCGCGGCGGCGTCGAGCTCGGGTGGAACGGCCTGGAACGCCGTGTACATCAGCAGGATGTTGAGCATCGCGATGGCGCCGGGGAGGGCCACCCCGAGCAGGGTGTCGGTCAGGCCCATGCTGCGCACGGTCACGTACTGGGAGACGATCGTGACCTCCCCCGGCAGCACCAGGGTGGCCACGAAGAGGCCGAGCACGAGCCGGGCGCCGCGGAACCGCAGCCGGGAGAGCGCGAAGCCCGCGAGCGTGGCCCCGACCACGTTGCCCGCCACCGCGACCGCCGCCACCGTCAGCGAGTTGAGGGCGTACGTCCACACCGGGATGGTGTCGGCGACCTGTGCGTAGTTGGAGAACGTCGGGTCGCGTGGCAGGAAGTCCGGCGTACGGGAGTAGACGTCCTCGCCCGGTCCCTTGAGCGACGTGGACAGCTGCCAGAGGAACGGACCCGTGGTGAGCAGCAGGACCAGCGCGAGCAGCGCGTACCGGGCCGCCTTCGCGGCCGGACCGGGTGTGCCGAAACCCCGTGACGCTCGTACGGGCATGGTCAGGCCGCCTTCCGGTTCAGCCGGGCGAGGAGCAGCATCGGGCCGATGGTGATCACGAAGAGCAGCAGGCTCAGGGCGGAGGCGTAGCCGATGTGCCCGGTGAAGCCTCGGCTGTACATCTGGATGAGCATGACCACCGACATGTCCCGGCCGCCCGGGCCTCCGGTGCCGTGGGAGAGGACGTACAGCTCGGAGAAGACCCGCAGCGCGGAGACCGATATCAGGACGGAGACCAGCATCATCGTGGTCCGTACGCCGGGCAGGGTGACGTGCCAGAAGCGGCGCACGGCGGAGGCCCCGTCGACGGCGGCGGCCTCGTGCAGCTCGCGGCCCACGTTCCCGAGCGCGGAGAGATAGATGACCATGTAGTACCCGAGGCCCTTCCACACGGTCAGCCCGATGGCGCTGAACAGCAGCAGCCAGCGGTCGGTGAGGAAGTCGACCGGCCGGTCCGTGAGACCGAGCCGGCCGAGCACGCCGTTGAGGAGACCGCGGTCGTCCAGGAGCCAGCCCCAGATCAGGGCGACCACGACGGCGGAGGCGACCACTGGTGTGTAGAAGGCGGTACGGAAGAAGGTGATGCCCGGCAGCTTCTTCTCCACCAGCAGCGCGAGCAGCAGCGGCAGCAGGGTCAGCAGGGGCAGGCAGATGAGGAGGTAGACGATGCTGTTGATCAGCGCGTCGGTCAACTGGTCGTCCGTCAGGGCGCGTTCATAGTTGGCGAGGCCGGTGAAGCGGCCGCCGCCCAGCGGTTTGGCATTGGTGAACGACAGGATCACGGTGTTCACGGCCGGCCACAGATTGAAGACGGCGAGCCAGACGACGGCCGGTCCGGCGAGCAGCCACGGGGTGAACCAGCGCCGGTGAGTCATGGGGTGCCTTCCGGGGAGGGAGAGCGGCGCCGGGGGACGACGGCGCCGCTCGCGGCCGGTGTTCGGTACGTGCCGGAGGTCAGTCCTTCAGGAGCTGATCGGCGCGCTCGACCGCCGTGTCCAGCGCCTCCTTGGATCCGGCCTGGCCGTTGAGGGCGAGGGCGATCTGCTGGTTGACGACGGTCTTGATCGCCTCGTTGGCCTGGACGGGCTCCAGCATCTTCGCCGTCGCCAGCGAGGTGAACGCCGTGACCTTGGCGTCCCCGGCGTTCGTCCCGTCGCTCTTGCTGAAGAAGGCGTCCGAGGCCGAGGCCTTGGTGGAGGGGAAGATGCTGGTCAGGTGGGCGAAGGCGGCCTGGTTCTCGGCGTTGGTGATCCAGCGGGCGAGCGCGAGGGCGGTGGCCCGGTTCTTGGTCGCCCTGGAGACCGACAGACCCTGGACGTACAGCGGCGGGGTGCCCGTCGCGGGGGAGGAGACCACCTTGGGCGCGAGGCTCGGGTTGTCGGTGGCCAGCGAGGTGATGTAGTTGCCGCCCGCCGTCGTCCAGGCGGCCGTGCCGGAGGAGAAGAGCTTGGTGTTGCCCGCGTACGTCTCCGTCAGCACGTCCTTGGGCAGCAGCCCCTCCTTGAACGCGCCGCGATAGGTGTCCAGGAGCGCGGCGGCCTCGGGGGTGTTGAAGGTGAACCTCTTCCCGTCGTCGGACATCAGCTTCACCCCTGCGTCGGCGAAGTCCATCAGCCCCGGCTTGCGGCTCATGAGATAGACCTCGCCGCCGGACTTCTCCTTGACGGTCCTGGCCGCCGCGATCAGCTCGTCCAGGGTGGCCGGCGGCTTCTTCGGGTCGAGGCCGTACCGGGTGAGCAGCTCGGAGTTCCAGTAGTTGACGTCGGTGTTGAGGTACCAGGGGTAGCCGTACGTGCCGTCGTGGCCGGCGAAGCGGTAGGCGGCGGTGCCGCCCTCGACGTAGTCGGCCTCCAGCTTGGGATCGGCGCCCGCCACGTCGAGCAGCCTCTTCTGCTTCACCAGCGGCAGCGCGAAGTCCGGCGGCAGATTGACCACATCGGGCAGCGTGCCGCCTGCCGCCTGACTGAGCACCTTCTCGGAGTAGCCGTCGCCCGGCTGGTCGAGCCACTCCACCTCGACGCCCGGGTGCTTCTTCTCGAAGGCGTCGATCACGCCCTCCATGTACGCGGTGAACTTCGGCTTCAGGGCCCAGGTCTGGAGCGAGACCCTGCCCGTCACCTCGCCCCCGCCCGCGCCGCCCGCGTCCTCCGGGGCGTTCGGGTCGCCGAGGCCACAGCCGGCGAGGGTCACCGCGGCGACCGCGGCCACGGCCAGCCGTTTCCAGTGGCTGCTTGTTCGCATATGAGAGGTCTCCCGGTCTGTTCTGGCGGACGAGGCAGAGCTACTAAACCGGTCTAGCGATGGGGGACTATGCTCCCGCTACACTCCGCTGTCAAGACAGTGCGCGAGACCGAAGGGGCGCCCGTGGCCAGACCGACGATCGCCGACATCGCCCGCCGGGCCGGGGTGTCCAAGGGCGCCGTGTCCTTCGCGCTCAACGGCCGGCCGGGGGTGAGCGACGCCACCCGCGAACGCATCCTGCGGGTCGCGGAGGAGATGAACTGGCGCCCCCACAGCGCCGCGCGCGCCCTGGGCGGCGCACGGGCGGGCGCGGTCGGCCTCGTCCTGGCCCGCCCCGCGCGGACCATCGGCCTCGAACCCTTCTTCAGCCATCTCCTCAGCGGACTCCAGGCCGGACTGTCCGTGCGAGGTACGGCGCTGAACCTGCTGGTCGTGGAGGACACGGCGGCCGAGATCGAGGTCTACCGGCGCTGGACCTCCGAGCACCGGGTGGACGGCTTCGTCCTCGTCGACCTCCAGGTCCGTGACCCGCGCATCCCCGTCCTGGAGGAGCTCGGCGTGCCCACGACCGTGCTCGGCGGACCCGGCCGGCACGGCAGCCTGCCCAGCGTCTGGGCGGACGACCGCGAGGCGATGATCTCGATCGTCGACTATCTCGCCGCCCTCGGCCACCGCCGTATCGCGCACCTCGCCGGACTCCCGGCCTTCCAGCACACCCAGCGGCGGATCCGGGCCGTGCGGGACAGCGCCCGGCGCCTCGGCCTCACCGAGGCCGTCTCGCTGCCGACCGACTTCAGCGACGCGGAGGGCGCGGCCGCGACCCGCGCCCTGCTCGCCCGGCCGCAGCGGCCGACGGCGATCATCTACGACAGCGACGTGATGGCCGTGGCCGGGCTCGGTGTGGCCACCGAGATGGGTGTGGCCGTCCCCGGCGAACTGTCCGTCGTCTCCTTCGACGACTCCGCCCTCACCCGCATCGTCCACCCCTCGCTCACGGCGCTCTCCCGGGACACCTTCGCCCTCGGCGAGCAGGTCGCGCGGGCACTGCTCGCGGTCGTCGACGACCCGGCGGCGGCGAGGGACATCAAGAACCCCACACCGCGGCTCACGGTCCGCGAGTCCACGGCGCCGCCGGCCCTTGACCCGGCCAACTAAAGCCGTTTAGCCTCCCGGGCGAGACGGCGACCGGCTCGCCCCGTACCGCCGCGGTCCGCACGTACCGCCGCACGCCCATGCCGAACGGCATGCCCCGCGAACGCTCGCCGGTCGCTTGCACCGCCGCACCACCGCGCACGCTCGTACCGCCGCACCTCCCGTACGCCCAGCACCCCCACCCTTCCCGCTGGACCGGAGTATCGGATGAGACGACACCTCCCCCTGCTGACGGTCGCGGCGCTCCTCGCCGCCCTGCTCGGCCTCGCCCCCCACGCGCCCGAGGCGCACGCGGCGCCCGAGGCGCCCGTGGCACCCCGGGCCCCGGTCGCCGCCGGGGACCAGCCCTACGCCTCGTACTGGCACCCCGACACGCTCCTGAACTGGGACCCGGCCACCGACCCCGACGCGCGGTTCAACCGCTCCCGCGTCCCGCTGCGCCCCCGTGTCTCCGACCCGGCGCTCAAGGCCAACGCCAACGCCCGCGCGGGCGAGGGGAAGATCGCCGCGCTCGTCTCCTTCGGCCCGACCTCGAACAACCCCTCGCAGGGCTCCACGAACCCGCACTACTACGCCTTCGGCCACTGGCAGTACATCGACAAGCTGGTCTTCTGGGGTGGTTCGGCGAGCGAGGGCCTGATCCTCGCCCCCAACGCGACCGTCATCGACGCCGCGCACCGCAACGGCGTCAAGGTCTACGGCACCGTCTTCTTCCCGCCCACCGCCTACGGCGGCCAGATCCAGTGGGTACGCGACTTCGCCCGGAAGACCGGCTCCACCTACCCCGTCGCCGACAAGCTCGCCCAAGTGGCCCAGTACTACGGCTTCGACGGCTGGTTCATCAACCAGGAGACGGCGGGCGGCGACGCGGCCCTCGCCACCGAGCTGCGCAACGAGATGCGGTACGCCCGCTCCCTCGGGCCCGTCGAGTTCATGTGGTACGACGCGATGACCGAGTCCGGCGCGGTGACCTGGCAGGACTCGCTGACCTCCGCCAACGACTCGTTCCTCCAGGAGGGTGCGCAGCGGACCTCCGACTCGATGTTCCTCGACTTCGGCTGGAGCGCGGCCGGCCTCACCTCCTCCCGTACGCTCGCCCGGAGCCTCGGCCGGAGCGAGTACGAGCTGTACTCCGGCATCGACACCGAGGCGAACGGCCACAACACCGCCGTCCCCTGGGCATCGGTCTTCCCCGCCGGTCAGCCGCACGTCACCTCGCTCGGCATCTACCGGCCGGAGTGGACCTTCACCTCCTCCACCGGGCGCGCCGACTCCCATGCGCGCGAGGCCCGTTACTGGGACGGCGCCAACGGCGACCCGTCGAACACCACGACGACCTCGGCCTGGAAGGGCCTCGCCCACTACGTCCCGGAGTCGTCCGCCGTCACCGCCAAACCGTTCGTCACCTCGTTCGGCGCCGGTCAGGGCGACTTCTTCCACTCCGGCGGCGTCCGGGTCTCCTCCACCGGCTGGAACAACCTCTCCCTCCAGGACGTGCCGCCCACCTACCGCTGGCTCGTCACCTCCAGCGGCTCCAGGCTGACCCCGTCCATCGACTTCACCGACGCCTACGAGGGCGGCTCCTCGCTGCGCCTGACCGGCAGGCTCGACGCCGTGAACACCGTCCGGCTCTACCAGACCAAGCTGCCGGTCGCCGCCGACACCAAGTTGTCGGTGGTCCTGAAGACCCCGGCCGCCGGGCCCACCCGTCTGAAGGCCGCCGTGTCGTTCACCGACGCGCCGGCCACCTTCACCACCCTCGACCTCGGCTCGACGACCACCACCGGCTGGGAGCGCAAGACGCTCGACCTGGCCGCCTTCACCGGCCGGACCATCGCCCAGGTCGGTCTGCAGGCCTCGGGCTCCGCCCCCTCGTACGACATCCGGGTCGGCCAACTCGCCGTCCACGACGGAGCCGTGGACACCGCCGCCGCCCCGACCGGGGTCACCGTCCTCGGCGCCACCGACGTCGGTGCGGGCGCCAAGTCCCTGCGCCTGGCCTGGACTCCCTCGGCCTCCGGCTCCGTCCACCACTACGAGGTCTACCGGCGGAACGCCGACTCCACCCGTACCTTCCTCGGCGCCACCCCCAACGACGCCCTCTTCGTCCCCCGGCTCGACCGTGCCGGTACGGAGACGTCGACGACGCTCGACATCGAGGCCGTCTCCACCGAGTACGGCCGCTCGCCGGCCGCGACGACCACCGTCGGCTGGTCCCCGAGCACCGAGTCCAACCTCGCCCTCGGCCGCCCGGCGACCGCCTCCGGCCGGTGCAACAGCGGCGAGGGCCCGGCCAAGGCGGTCAACGGCTCGGTCTCCGGCGGTACGACCGACAAGTGGTGCACCACGGCCTCGGTCCCATGGCTGGAGGTCGACCTCGGGTCGGGCCGATCCATCGACCGGGTCACGGTGAAGCACGCGTCGGCGGGCGGCGAGAGCGCGTCCTGGAACACCCGGGACTTCACCCTCCAGGTCCGGAGCTCCGCCACGGACCCCTGGACGACCGCCGCGACCGTCACCGGCAACACGGCGGCCACGACGACGCACCCGGTGAGCGCCTCGGCACGCTACGTACGGCTCCAGATCACCAGGCCCACGCAGACCACCGACCCTGCCGCACGGATCTACGAGTTCGAGGTCTGGGGGTCTTGACGAGGGAGAAATAAGGAGGAAAATCCCTAATACACCAGAAAACCAGAGCGAGCCGCACCCGTCGGTGAAGACGTTCGCCGACCCGCGTGACCCACTCGCTGGCTCTGGCCAGGCCCCCGGCAGATCCTCCCGGAACTCAGGCCTTTCGGCGACGGCCGAGACGTCCGAGTGCGGAGACGGACTACCGGGGACTGCATGTGTGGAGGGTCCTCCCCATGCCCCGTATCGAAGCGGTCCTGATCGACATCGACGGTGTGCTCACCGTCTCCTGGAAACCGCTGCCGGGCGCCGTGGCGGCCATGGAGCGACTGCGGGAGAGCGCAACTCCGCTCGCGCTGGTCACGAACACGACCTCGCGCACCCGCGCCTCCATCGCCGCCACGCTGGCCGAGGGGGGCTTTCCCGTCGCCGTCGACGACATCCTCACGGCGCCCGCCGCCACCGCCGCCCATCTGCGGGAGCAGCACCCCGATGCGCGATGCCTGCTGATCAACACCGGGGACGTACGGGACGATCTCGTCGGCCTGACGCTCACGGGAGCGGACGAAGAGCCCGACGTGGTCGTGCTCGGCGGGGCAGGTGAGGACTTCGGCTACGCGGCGCTCAACCGCGCCTTCCGTCATGTACGGGAGGGCGCACGGCTGGTGGCCATGCACCGCAACCTGTACTGGCGTACCGCCGACGGGCTCGACCTCGACACCGGAGCCTTTCTGATCGGGCTCGAACGAGCCGCCGGGGTCGAGGCGGAGATCACCGGAAAACCGTCCCGGGCCTTCTTCGAGACCGCCCTCGCGCACGTCGGCGCCTCGGCCGCCCGCACCCTGATGGTCGGCGACGACATCGAGTCGGACGTCCTGGCCGCCCAGCGCTGCGGGATCACCGGGGCTTTGGTGAAGACCGGCAAGTACCTGCCTGAGACCCACCGCGCGGCCTCCGGGGAACCGGACCACGTCCTCGACTCGTTCGCCGATGTCCCCGATCTCATCGATGATCTCACCCGAACGGGTGACGGCTGATCGTTTCCGCAGGTCAGAGGGGGAGTGAGGGTGATCGTTCCGGGGGAGAGCCCGGGAGGCCGGGCGGCACTTCGGACGTCGCCCGACGTCACCCCCGACGTCACTCCGGCCGTACCGCCGAACGATGGGAAGCTGTTCCATGCGCCTGCGCGCCCTCGCCACCGCCGCCGCCTGTGGTCTCGCCGTGCTCTTCGCCGCCGCCCCCTCCGCTTCCGCCGCCGAGGGGGAGTTCACATACGTCTACAACGACCCGACCGGCGCGCCGCACCTCGGGGCCCTCGCCGACCCGCCGAGCGGGGTGTGCCTGACCCTCGCCGAGGTCGCGGACCCGTGGACGGCGCCCGCCCACTCCCCGCGCAACAACACGACCTCCACCACCACGGTCTTCACCGGTCCCGACTGTGAGGGCGACCGGTTCACCCTTCGGCCGCAGGGCGGCCACGCCTCGGAGCGGCTGAAGCTGCGCTCCGTGGTCTTCAGCTGATCCGAACCCCGACCCCCGACCCCGACCACCGAGCCACACCGGCCCCGCCGCGCCGCGCCGCGCATCGGGGCGTGGGACGGGTCGGTCGGCGGGGCGGCCGGGCGGTCAACGGGCGGCTCCCGCCTCCAGGATGCCCTTCAGGTTCTGCTCGTTCCGGGGCAACTCCTTACGCGTGGCCGGGCGGACGACGAGAGGGACGAGCATCTTGCCCATCCCATGGCCCTCGAAATCCAGGGAGATCGTGAGCCGGGAGTGCGTGCCGTCGTCGATCGGCTCGATCCTGCCCTGGACGTCACCGCGCACCGGGCCGTCGATGCCGTGGATGTGCCAACTCCTGGGTGGGTCCATGTCGATGACCTGCATCGTCGTGACCATCTCGCGCCGCCCCATCCGCCGGGTCACGGCGACCTTCGAACCGACGCCCAGCGGTACGTCTCCCAGCGGCCGGACCGAGACGGCGCTCTCCTGCCACTCGGGCAGATGGGTGGGGTCGGTCACGTAGGAGAAGACCTCCTCGGGGCTGCGGGAAATGTCGATGGATTCCTTGATGGCAGACATTTCGCCCTCTTTGAGTGCCTGTGTGTCTGTGTATCTGTGTGCCTGTGTTGGCGTGTTGTCACTTCATACAAATGATCCCATGTATGGCGAAGTGTCGCTATTGATCCGGATCGACGGCACGTGGAACCAGTCCACCCGGGCGCATGCCGTCCGGGCCGAGATCGTCGGAGCGGGTCACGGGGCACACCCCACGTCAGCGTGTCCGGACCGGTAGGTCAAGCCGGCCCAGCGCCGCGTGCGCGGTGAACTCCGCCTGGCCGCCCGGGAAGAGCAGATCGGCGGCGAGGAACGCCGGATCGTCCGCCGTGGCCGCCACGTACGGCAGCGCCACGCACCGCATGCCCGCCGCCCGCGCCGCAAGGGCGCCCGGGGCCGCGTCCTCGAACACCACGCACCGCGCCGGGTCCGCGCCGAGCCGGCGCGCGGCCTCGCGGAAGACGTCCGGCTCCGGCTTGCCGCGACCGACCTCCTCGGCGGAGACGAGCGTCGTCAGACAGGCGTCCAGACCGGTGCCGGCGAGGACCGCCTCGATCGCGGCGCGGGACGAACCGGAGGCCACGGCCATCGGCACACCCGCCGTATGCAGGCGCTCCACGAACGTCCGCATCTCCGGATAGACCGGGGTCGAGGCCCGCGCCAGCTCCAGATAGCTCCGGTTGGTGGCGTCGAGCAGCTCGTCGACGGGCGCGTCGATCCCGTACCGCACGGCGAGGATCTCCAGCGTCTCGCGGGTCCCGATCCCGATGAACCGGGTGTGCCGCTCCCAGTCGAAGTCCGTGGCGCCGGCGAAGGCGGCGAGGGTGCGCCGGGTGGCCTCGTAGTAGTTCGGCTCGCTGTCCACCAGCGTTCCGTCGAGATCGAAGATGACCGAGGTGGGGGAGGTGCTCATGGGTCAAGCATCTCAACGGAGGGGAGGGGTCCGGTCCGGCGTCAGCCTCTGCGGGCCGAGGCGCGCCCCACCGACTCCACGAGCGGCAGCAGCCGGTGCGCCACGCGCTCGCGCAGCGCCATCTCCGTACGGGTCCTGACCACGCCCGGCAGCTGGATCAACCGCTGGATCACGTCCTCCAGGTGCCCGTTGTCCCGGGCCACCACGCGCGTGAGGAGGTCCCCGCCGCCGGTGATCGAGAACGCCTCGACGATCTCCGGCACCGCGGCGAGCGCGTCGCCGACCTCGTCCAGATGCCCCTGGGTGACCTCGATGTGGACGAACGCGAGGACGGGGTGACCGAGCGCGGCGGGGGAGAGGACCGGACCCGTCGCCGTGATCACACCGTCCCGCTCCAGCCGGTCGATCCGGGCCTGCACCGTGCCCCGGGCGACCCCGAGGATCCGCGCGTACTCGCGCACGCTGGTGCGCGGCTGCTCGATCAGGAGCCGCAGGATCCGGGTGTCGAGCTCGTCCACCGCCATGGTCCGTTGGCTCCCTTCTGGCTGGGCTGGTGCTCTCCCGACTGTACCAATGGTCCAGCGTTCGACACGTCGGTTGAGCCACTGGGTGTCCAGGTGTTTACCTCTGAGAACAGTAGTGAATTCTTGGCGCCGCGCGAGCGCCGGACCGGCGACGAGGCCGGTGACCGGACCGCGGCGCCTTTCCCATGTCCTGGGGCCGCCACAAGCAGGCCGGGGCACGAGATGACGCGAAGAGGGTGTGTGTTCAGCAGCGGGGGCGGAACTACCGTCGTGAAGAACCTCCGGGCGACCGGTCGTCGGCTGGTCAGGCTCATGTTCGTGGCCCCCGATCCCGGCCGCGTCCGGCTGCGCGTCTCCTCGCGCGCCGTCCTCGCCATCGGCCTCGCCGTCGGCGCGGCCGAACTCTGCGGACTCTCCCTCACGGCGTCGATCACCGGCGGTCTCGCGGCCCTGCTCGCGCTCTTCACCGTCGCCGACCCCACCGTCCGCCGCCAGGCCGTGACCACGGCGCTGCTTCCCGCGGCCGGCTTCCCCGTCCTGGCGCTGGCGACCACGCTGCACGGCGCCCCGCTGCTGCGTGACGCGTCATGGCTCCTCGTGATCTTCGCGGGTGTGTACGCGCGCCGGTGGGGTCCGCGCGGACACGCGCTGGGCATCTTCGCGTTCATGATGTTCTTCGTCACCCAGTTCCTGCACGCGCTGCCGGCGCAGCTGCCGGAGCTGTACGGGGCGGTGGGCCTGGCTCTCGCGGCGGCGGGGGCGGTCCGCTTCGTGGCCTGGTGCATCGAGCGGCGCGTGCCGCCGCCGGCCGCGCCCGTGCAGCTGCCCGGCCGCGGCCTCGACCGGCCCACGACGCGGCAGGCGTTCCAGGCGACGGTCGCCTGCGCGGTCGCGCTCGCCGCGGGCCAGTTCATCTCGCACGAGCGCTGGTACTGGGCCGTCGGCACCGCGTGGTGGATCTTCGTCAACACCGCGTCGCGCGGCGAGACGCTGGTCCGCGGCTTCCGGCGGGTCGTCGGAACGGTGACCGGCATCGCCGCCGGATTCCTGATCGCGATCCCGCTGGCGGGCGCGTCCGCGCCGACGGCCGCGCTGGTCGCCGTGTGCGTCTTCGGGATCTTCTACACGGCCCCCCTCTCGTACAGCTGGATGATGTTCTTCGTGACCGTCATGGCGGGGCTGCTGTACGGGCTCCTCGGCGTGCTGCATCCGGGGCTCCTGGTGCTGCGCTTCGAGGAGACGGCGGTGGGTGCGCTCGGCGCGGCCGTGGGCGTGGTGCTGCTGCCGGTGACGACGCACGCGGCCACCAACGCGTGGATCGAGCGGGCCGTGACCTGTGTGCACGCCTGCACCACGGCGGCGGCGCGGCGCCTCGCCGGCGACCCGGAGGCCGACCCGGCGCCGCTCGCCGCGGAGCTGGAGGTGCTGCTGGGCCGGGCCCGGCTCTCGCTGGCGCCGCTGGTCCACCCGCTGAGCCCGCTGCGCGCCCGCAAGGCGCGCGCCCGGCGGGTCCTGGCGCTGCTGGACGACTGCGCCCGCGAGATCCGCGGCCTGGCGGCGGTCGCCGCGGACCCTGACGCCTCGCACGACGCCCGCCTCGCGGCCGCCGCGTGGCGCGTCGAGTCGGCCGTCCACGCGCTCGTCCCCCCGGTGGGGCCCGCGCGCAGGGCCACGGCGGAGGTCTCCGGAGCCCCGACCCATCACCCGGGCGCCGAGGCGGCACTCACCCACCTCCAGGGCCTGGAGCAGGCCTTGGTGGCCCTGGCGGCCCCGGTGCGCACGTCTCCCAGCGCCCCGCTGGTCCCCGCGGCCTGACAGCCCCCGCCCCGCCAGCCCGAGTCGCCCGCCGGCGGCCTTCCTCGCCGTTCGGCGGCCTCAGGGCCGCCGGGGCGCGGGCTGGACGCGTGAGGGCCGGGTGCGACGGGCCTACACCGTCCCCCGTCCTCGTGGCCACGGCCGCGGGCCCCGGAGGTCCGGCGAGGTGCACGGGCCTGCGGCGCGTCCCCGCGCGTCTGTGATCCAAGTTGGTCTAGACCGCCTGCTAACGTCTGCCCCGACTACGGGGCCGTTCGGCGAGGGTCGCGGCCGAGAGGGGAGATGTCATGGGTGGCACGGACGTACGCGGATCGGTGCGGGCCTTCGTCGGGTCGTTCACGTCCTCCGGCGGGCGCGGCATTCTCGTGGCCGAGGTCGAGCCGGAGACTGGGGCCCTCGTCGTCACCGGTGCGGCCGGACAGCTCGCCGATCCCTCCTACCTCACCCTCGTCGGCCCCGTGCTCTACGCCGTCTCCGAGGCCGAGGACGGCGCCGTGGCCGCCTTCGACGTGTCCGGGGCCGTACCCAGGCCGCTCGGCGAGCCCGTGGCCGTACAGGGCGCGGGGCCGACGCATCTCGCCGTCGCCGAGGGGCACGTCCTGACCGCCAACTACAGCTCGGGCAGCGTCACCGCGCTGCCCATCGCCCCGGACGGAACCCTCCGCCCGGCCACCGTCGTCGCCCGCCACGAGGGCGCCGGGCCCGTCGCCGACCGTCAGAGCGGCCCGCACGCCCACCAGGTCCTGCCCGCCCCCGGCGGCCGCTGGGCGACCGCCGTGGACCTCGGCACCGACTCCGTACGGATCTACGCCCTCGACCCCGTGTCCGGGGCGCCGCGCCACCACGGCGAGACCCCCCTCCGTCCCGGCACCGGCCCCCGCCACCTGGCCTTCCATCCCGCGGGCGGCCACGCCTACGTCCTGCACGAGCTGGAGCCCGTCCTCACGGTCTGCCGCTGGGACGCCACGACGGGCACCCTGGAGCCGCTCGGGGAGACCCCCGTCGTCCCCGCCGGAACCCCCGGCCCGAGCTACCCCTCCGCGATCGTCGCGGCCCCCGACGGCCGCTTCCTGTGGGTCGCCGTACGCGGCGACGACAGCATCGCCGTCCTCGCCCTCGACCCGAGCGGCGAGAAGGCCGAACTCCGTACCTCCGTGCCCAGCGGCGGCCACTGGCCCCGGGACCTGGCCCTCGAGCCCTCCGGCCGGCGGCTGTACGCGGCCAACGAGCGCTCCGGCGACGTGACCTGGTTCGACCTCGACGCGGAGAGCGGCACTCCGCACCGCGCGGGCTCCGTCGAGGCTCCGGCCGCCTCCTGCGTCGTCTTCGGCTGATCCGGCGGAAACGGGTGAGGGCCCGCCACCGGACACCTCCGGTGCGGGCCCTCACCCGTCCACTCAGTGAGCCGGAGCCCCCTGCGGCTGCTGCGGCGCGATGCCCAGCGCCGCCGTGTACTGCGACAGCACCAGCTTGCCGATCGCCGGGTACGCGCCCAGCGGCTCGGCGGCGGCGCAGCCCGCCTCCTTGGCGGCCGCGTCGAGCAGGCCGTCGGCCAGCTCGGGGCCGATGAGGTACGGGGCGAGCGCCAGCTGCTCCGAGCCGGAGCCGCGCAGCTGCTCGGCGATCGCGGTGATCGAACCCTCCTGGTCGAGCGCGGCGGCCATCACCGGGACGGCCAGGCGCGCGGCCAGCAGCATGCCGGTGATGCCCGCGGCCTGCACGGCCTCCTCGCCGCCCACCGTCGCGAGCACGATGCCGTCGGCGGCCGTGGCGACCGTGAAGAGCCGCGCGCGGTCCGCACGGGCCAGACCGGCCTCCGACAGACGCACGTGCAGCGCCTCGGCGAGCAGCGGGTGCGGACCGAGGACGTCCGTCAGCTCGGCAACGTTGCCGCTGTCCATCACGGCCTGCCGGATCCGGCGCATCAGCGCGCTGTCCGGGCCCGCGAGCAGCGGAACGACGACCGCGGCCGGACCCTCCGGGGCGCTGACCTCACGGCCGGCGGCCAGAGCCAGCTCGTACCGCTCGGTGCGCAGCGCCTCGGCGCGCGCCAGTACGCCCCCGAGGGTGGGGTACTCGGCGTCGTCCCCGTCCAGGTAGCCGATCGCGGCCTCCAGGCCGGGCAGCTCGGAGCGGGCGATGCTCACGACCTCTTCGGCCAGCGAGCGTATGGCGGCCGACGGCACACCAGGAACAGCGAGAACCAGCGCGGGAGCGCCCTCGGGCGCCGCCACGGGTTCGGGGCGACGGTGTCGCCCGGGCTGGCGGGGTCGCGGCATTCGTACAGGCAGGCCGGAAGCAGGCCCAGTGGGGGAGCTCATGGCGCCGCATGCTACTGGTTTTGACCGCCGAGCACTGCGGTGAGGTGCAGCAGAGCGTTATCTGCCCCTCTTTGTCCGAACCGCGGCTTACGCGGTTACATGCAACAACTTCGGGTCCACCGGCAGCCGTAGTGAATCCGTCGCCAGCGCGGTGGCGAGGGCGATCGCGCCGGAAAGCGGATCTCCGGCCGCCGACGCCTGCCGGGCGTGCGGCAGTTGCTCCGCCAGCTCGGCGCGCAGCGGTACGAGCAGGGGTTCACCCAGCTTGAACAGGCCACCCGTCAGGGCCACTTCGTACACACCCGGGGCCGGGCACACGGCGGCCGCGGCCTCGGCGACGTGCCGGGCCGCCTGCCGCAGGATCCCCGACGCCACCGGGTCGCCGTCGGACGCGCAGCCGGCCACGTCGGGCGCGAACGACGCGAGCACGGCGGGCCGGTCGGTCCGGGGGTACAGCGCGCCCGGCAGCCCGGCCACCGTGCCGAACCGCGCCTCGGCACGGGCGAGCAGCGCGGCGGAACCCCCGCGCCGGCCGTCGTACGCCCGCATCGCGGCCTCCAGACCGGCCCGGCCGATCCAGGCGCCCCCGCCGCAGTCGCCCAGCAGATGGCCCCAGCCGTCGGCGCGGCGCCACGTCGTCAGATCCGTACCGAGGGCGATGAGTCCCGTCCCGCCCGCGACGACCGCGCCGGGCCGCTGCCCGAGCGCTCCCGCGTACGCCGTGACGGCGTCGGCCGCCAGCGCCAGCCGCCGTACGCCGAGCGCCTGGTCCAGCGCGCCGGGGAGGACCGCCCGCAGCTCCTCGCCGAGCGTCGCCATCCCGGCGGCGCCGACGGCCAGGGCGACGACGGGTCCCGCCCCCGCGCGGGCGCGCAGCGCCTCCACGGCCGGCAGGAGCTGATCGAGCAGATGGGCCGCCTCGATCCCGCCCGGACCCGTCCGCACCGGCTCACGAGACGTCACGCTCTCCACGGCGCGCCCGTCGGAGGCGCGCGCCAGGGCGATCCGCAGCCCGGAGCCGCCCGAGTCGACCCCGACGACCCAGCCCTCGGCCCCGGCCGTCACGGCAGCCGCCAGTCCACCTCCTGCGCCCCCTGGCGCAGAAGCAGTTCGTTGGTGCGGCTGAACGGCCGCGACCCGAAGAAGCCGCGGTCCGCGGACATGGGGGAGGGGTGCGAGGACTCGATCGCCGGCAGATCGCCCAGCAGCGGACGCAGATTGCGCGCGTCACGCCCCCACAGCACGGACACCAGCGGCTTGCCCCGCGAGGCGAGCGCGCGGATGGCCTGCTCCGTGACCGCCTCCCAGCCCTTGTCGCGGTGCGCCCCGGGCTTTCTCGGCGCCGTGGTGAGCGCCCTGTTGAGCAGCAGCACCCCCTGGCGGGTCCATGGGGTCAGATCACCGTTCGAGGGCCGGGGGAGCCCCAGATCGGTGTTCATCTCCCGGAAGATGTTCTCCAGGCTCGGCGGCAGCGGACTCACCTCCGGCGCCACCGAGAAGCTCAGTCCCACCGCGTGCCCCGGTGTCGGATACGGGTCCTGTCCGACGATCAGGACCCGTACCTCGTCGAAGGGCTGCTGGAAGGCGCGCAGGACGTTCGCTCCGGCGGGCAGGTAGGTACGCCCGGAGGCGATCTCCCGGCGCAGGAAGTCGCCCATCGCGGCGATGTTGTCGGCCACCGGCGCGAGGGCGTGCGCCCAGCCCGGCTCGACGATCTCATTCAACGGTCGTGCTGCCACGGCCGTCACTCTACTGGCGCAGTGTCCCGCCCTCTCACCCGATCACCGCCGCCCGTACGCACAACACGTCCGGCAGATGTTCGGCGAGGAGCCGCCAGCTGTCGCCGTCGTCGGCGCTCGCGTACAGCTCGCCGTTGCGGTTGCCGAAGTAGACGCCGGCCGGGTCCCCGTCGTCCGTGCACATCGCGTCCCGGAGCACCGTGCCGTAGTGGTCGCCCGCGGGCAGCCCCGCGCTCAGCGGCTCCCAGTGCTCCCCGGCGTCACTCGTACGGTAGACCCGGCACCGGCGGCCGGCGGGCACGCGGTCCGCGTCGGCGTTGATGGGGAACACATAGGCCACATCGGCCCGATGGGGGTGCGCGATCACCGAGAAGCCGAAGTCGGACGGCAGACCGGAGCCGATGTCGGTCCACTTCCCGCCCGCGTCGTCGCTGCGGTACACACCCCAGTGGTTCTGCAGATAGAGCCGGTCCAGGTCCCCGGCGTCCTGGGCGATCTTGTGCACGCACTGGCCGAACTCCGGGTCCGGATCGGGCAGGAAGACCGCCGACACTCCCCGGTTGGAGGGGTCCCAGCTCGCCCCGCCGTCCCGGGAGCGGAACACCCCGGCCGTCGACACCGCGACCGTCACCGCCGCCGGGTCGCGCCGGTCGGTGACGATCGTGTGCACGGCCTCGCCGCCTCCGCCGGGCACCCACTGGGACCGCGTGGGGTGCTCCCAGAGTGGGCGGACCAGCTCGAACGACTCCCCGCCGTCCTCGGAACGGAAGAGGGCGGCGGGCTCCGTCCCGGCGTAGACGACGTCGGGGGAGTGTGCGGGCGCCGGGTGCAGCTGCCAGACGCGCTCCAGTGAAGCGCCCGTGTCCGGGGGGAACTTGACGGCCGGCTTCGTGGGCTCGGTCCACGTCGCGCCGAAGTCGTCGGAGTGGAAGACGGACGGGCCCCAGTGCGAACTGTCCCCGCCGACGAGCAGCCGCGGCGTCGCGCGGCGCTTGTCGATCGCGACCGAGTAGATCGCCTGCGCGTTGAAGTGGGGTTCGTCGAACTCCCACCGGCCGTCGCGCCGTCGGCCGATGAACAGACCCTTGCGGGTACCTACGGTCAGTACTACGTCGGGCATGGCCGACACCTCCAGGACGCCGTTGTCGCGGATACGGGCCAGTCTGCACCCGACCACTGACAGCGGCTCCCGGAGCGGGCATCTCCCCAGGTCGGCGGCGTGTTCCGGCCCTGGGGAGGACCCGGAGAGGCGGAGGGATGGAGGGGCGGAGGGGCGGAGGGTGCGGCCCAGAGGGCCCGTGTCAGATCGCCCAGGCGTACGGGGCCGGCGCGTGCGTCTCGGCTCCCAGCTCGCGCGCCGCGCGGCGGGCCCAGGACGCGTCGCGGAGCAGCTCACGGCCGAGCAGGACGGCGTCGGCCTCCCCGTTGGCGACGATCTTCTCCGCCTGCCCGCTCTCCGTGATCAGCCCGACGGCCCCGACGGCCAGACCGGTCTCGGCCTTCACGCGCGCCGCGAACGGCACCTGGTAGCCAGGGCCGAGCGGGATCCGCGCCGGTCCTCCGTTGCCGCCGCCGGAGACGTCCAGGAGGTCCACCCCGTGCTCACGCAGCAGGTGCGCGAAGCGGACGGTGTCGTCGGCGGTCCAGCCCTCGCCCTCCAGCCAGTCGGTGGCCGAGATCTTGAAGAAGAGGGGGAGCTCATCGGGCCACACGCCCCGGAGGGCGTCGACGACTTCGAGCGCCAGTCGGGTGCGGTTCTCGAACGAGCCGCCGTAGGCGTCGGTGCGGTGGTTGGCGTACGGGGAGAGGAAGCTGCTGATCAGATAGCCGTGCGCGCCGTGCACCTCCACGACCTCGAAGCCGGCGGCCAGGGCGCGTCGGGCTGCCTCGGCGAACTTCCCCGGGATCTCGGCGATCTGATCGACGCTCAGCTCGGTGGGGACGGGATAGCCCTCGGCGAACGGGACCGGGCTCGGCGCGACCGGCTGCCAGCCGTGTTCGCCCGGGGCGACCGGGCCGCGGCCCTCCCAGGGGCGCCGGGTGGACGCCTTGCGGCCGCCGTGTCCGAGCTGGATGGCGGGCACGGTGCCGTGCTCCTTGAGGAACCGGGCGGTCCGGCTCAGGGCCTCCGCCTGGGTGTCGTTCCAGATGCCGAGGTCGGCGGGGCTGATCCGGCCCTCGGGGGCGACCGCGGTCGCCTCGACGATGATCAGCCCGGTCCCGCCGGTGGCGCGGGCGGCGTAGTGGGCGAAGTGCCAGTCGTTCGCGACGCCCGCGTTCGGACCGGCCGGCTCCGCCGAGTACTGGTCCATGGGGGCCATCCACACCCGGTTCGGGATGGTCAGCGAGCGCAGGGTGTAGGGCTCGAACAGGGCGACGGTCATCGCGGAACTCCTCGTGCGTGGGCCTTCGGGTCACTCGTACGATAGCCGTCGTAGTACGGCGTCTGTCAAACTACGGCGCCTTTCGTACAATGGTGGTTCCCGAACGAAGTGGAGCCTCCGTGACGACCGCGACGAGCACTCGCGTCCTCGACCACCCCGCGCGTGAGGAGATCCGGCTCGAGGGTGTGCTGCACGCGCTCTCCGACGCGGTGCGGCTGCGGATCGTCCGCGACATGGCGCGTGAGGGCACCGAGCTGAGCTGCTCGTTCTTCGACCTCCCGGTGACCAAGTCGACGACGACGCACCACTTCCGCGTGCTGCGCGAGAGCGGCGTCATCCAGCAGGACTACCAGGGCACGGCCAAGATGAACGCCCTGCGCCGGGACGACCTCGACGCCCTCTTCCCCGGCCTCCTCGACAGCGTCCTGGCGGCGGCGGACGCCCAGTCCGCCCGTCTGGACGGCTAGGTCCGACGGCCGAGCGCGGCGCCGGCCCCCTCAGTCGCGTCCGGTCGCGTCCTCGCGGGCGGCGGCCCGCAGCCCCGCCCAGTCGGGGATCTTCACCCGACCGCGGCCCAGCGCGTGACCGAGGGCCGACTCCGCCTCCTCGATCGAGAGCCAGCCCCTCCAGGCGACCGGCTCGTGACCCAGCTCGCGCATCGCGGCGAGCGGGTCGCCCGCCACCTGACGGCCCGCCAGCTCCGCCGCGTCGGCCAGCAGCGAGGCCACCGTCTCCTTCGCGCACGGCCGGTTCGTGCCGATGACGCCCGTCGGGCCGCGCTTGATCCAGCCGGCCACGTACTCGCCGCGCGAGGGGGCGCCGTCACGCAGCACGCGACCCGCCTCGTTCGGCACCGTGCCCCGCCTCTCGTCGAACGGCAGCCCGGGAAGCGGGACGCCCTTGTACCCGACGGCCCGCAGCACCAGTTGGGCCTCGATCTCCTCGTAGCGGCCGGTCCCCCGCACACCTCCGGCGCCGTCCGGCTCGGTGCGCTCGAAACGGACCGCGGCCACGCGGCCGTTCTCGCCGAGCAGCTCCATGGGCCGCAGGAAGAACCGCAACCGGATCCCGCGCGCCACGTCCTCCCCGTCCGCGTCACCCGCGTCGCCCGCCGCCCAGCCGCGGACGACCTCCAGATTCCGCCGGTTCACCGCGGGGAGGTCCGAAGGGTCGGCGAACGACGGATCCAGGGCCAGGTCCGCCGCCTCCACTCCCACGCGCACGCCCGGGAGCGATCCCAGCTCCCGCAGCTCCTTCGTCGTGAACTTGGCCTGCCCCGGCCCGCGCCGCCCGACCATGTGCACCTCACGCACCCGGCTGGCCTCCAGCGCCTTGAGCGCGCCCTCGGGCACATCCGTCGGCCGCAGCTCGTCCACGCCCCGGGCCAGGATCCGCGTGACGTCCACCGCCACGTTGCCCACGCCGATGACGACCGCGGACCGGCCGTCGAGACCGGTCCCGGACCCGGCGAAACCGTTGGCCGAGGCATCGGGGTGCGCGCTGTACCAGGAGACGAAGTCCGTCGCCGAGTAGCTGCCCGCCAGATCCTCGCCGGGCACCCCGAGGCGCCGGTCCCGTGCCGCGCCCACGCAGTACACGACCGCGTGGTACAGCTCCAGGAGGCGGGCCGGAGTCAGCCCTCGCGCGCCGATCTCGACATCGCCGACGAAGGCGATCCGCTCGTCCTCCAGGACCGCCCGCAGGTTCTGCTGCAGCGATTTGATCTTCTCGTGGTCGGGTGCGACCCCGTAGCGGACCAGGCCGTACGGGCAGGGCAGCCGGTCCAGGACGTCGACCTGTATCCCGGGCACGGCCGACTGCTGGACCAGTGACTGGGCCGTGTAGACCCCGCTGGGTCCGGAACCGACGACAGCGACACGAAGCACGTCCGTACTCCTTCCCGCCGCGGGGATGCCCGCCGAGAGGCTTCCAGCATCCCACCGGAAGCCCCCGGAGGGGAGGTGCGCGACACGGGCGAGAACGCAGCCGCCGCCCCGGCTACATCGAACGCATCCGGCTGATCTCCGCCGTCTGCTGCGCGATCACGTCGTTCGCCATCTCCTCCACGAGCACGTTGTTCCCGCTCCCCAGCACCTCCGCCGCCATCGTCACGGCTCCGTCGTGGTGGGTGATCATGAGCTTCAGGAACAGCTCGTCGAAGGCCTTCCCCTTCGCGTTCCGCAACGTCGCGAGCTGAGCCTCGGTCGCCATCCCCGGCATCGTGTGGTGGTCGTGGCCGGTCTGCTCGCGCGGGCCGCCGTTGGTTTTCAGCCAACCCTCCATCGCGCCGATCTCCGGCTTCTGCGCCGCCGTGATCCGGTCCGCCAGTTTCTTGATCTGTGTCGATTCGGCACGATCCGGTACGAGCGCGGTCATCGTGAGCGCCTGCTGGTGATGGACGATCATCATCTGGGCGTAATGGAAGTCGGCCGCGTTGGGCTTGCCGTCGGGCAGCAGCTTGGACGCCTCGGCGGGGGATATCCTCCGCGCCGGCTCGCCCGGCTTCCCCGGTGCCACCACCGCGGGCCCGGTGGACCCCTGACTCTGCGGCTCGCCTCCCGAGTCGGCGCCCGAGTCGCAGGCGGCGAGCGCCAGTACGGCGACGGCGCTGAGCGCCACGGCGGCGGCTCCGCGGATACGGCGGTTCAACAAGGCGACCTCCAGGGGTGGTTCCGGGGGCAGGGCCGAGGCATGGCCGGGTGGAATGTTCCTAGCACGCTTCCACGAGAAGTCGATCAAAAACTCTCATGACATGTGTGTTGCCATCTGTTGAGATGTGCACGCTAAGGACGATACTGCCGGGGTCCATCAACCG
This sequence comes from Streptomyces sp. NPDC012508, assembly GCF_042902595.1. NCBI lineage: Bacteria > Bacillati > Actinomycetota > Actinomycetes > Kitasatosporales > Streptomycetaceae > Streptomyces > Streptomyces sp. NPDC012508. The sequence goes on along the minus strand of NZ_JBIBEO010000010.1, from coordinate 169,729 downwards.
TTCAACTACGAACGGATACAAGGGAGGACGGAGTGACTTCGTTGCGAACCACCCGCATCACGCGTACCCCGCATGCTCGGATCAGAGGTCTGGGTGTGGCGACCGCCGCGGTCGGACTGCTGGTCAGCCTGCTCGCTGCCGGCCCCGCGGCCGCCACGCCCGACCCGGGTGACGCCCCCGCGTCGCAGGGTGCCGTCTCCTCGGAGCAGGCGGCCGAGGCCCGGTCCGCCATCCAGAGCGGCGAGATACCCGGTGTGGACGAGATCGTCCACAGCGACAACATCCAGCACCTCGTGAACATCCCCAAGGACGCGCTCGCGGGCACCAACTCCGACCTGGCCTTCCAGGGCAAGTACGCGTTCGCGGGCAACTACGACGGCTTCCGCATCTTCGACATCAGCAACCCGCGCGCCCCGAAGACGGTCGCCCAGGTCCTGTGCCCCGGCTCGCAGAACGACATCTCCGTCTCCGGCAACCTCGTCTTCCTCTCCACCGACTCCTCCCGCAGCGACAACTCCTGTGCCAGCGTCAGCCAGCCGGCCACGGAGAAGTCCTCCTGGGAGGGCATGAAGATCTTCGACATCAGCGACATCAGGAACCCGAAGTACGTCGCCGCCGTCGAGACCGCCTGTGGATCGCACACCCACACGCTGGTGCCCGAGAAGCGGGACGTGTACGTCTACGTCTCGTCCTACTCGCCCAACGCGGCGTTCCCGGACTGCCAGCCCCCGCATGACGGCATCTCGGTCATCAAGGTGCCGCGCAAGGCACCGGAGAAGTCCGCGATCGTCTCCTTCCCCGTCCTCTTCCCCGGTGAGGGCCCGGACGGCGGCGGCAACCCCGGTGGTCCGACCAACCCGGGTGTCTCCAAGACCACGGGCTGCCACGACATCACCGTGCTGCCGGGCAAGGACCTCGCGGCCGGCGCCTGCATGGGCGACGGCATCCTCTTCGACATCGAGGACCCGGAGCGGCCGAAGGTCATCGACCGCGTCCAGGACAACGTGAACTTCGCGTTCTGGCACTCCGCGACCTTCAACCAGAAGGCGAACAAGGTCGTCTTCACCGACGAGCTCGGCGGCGGCGGCGCGGCCACCTGCAACGAGGCCGTGGGCCCGAACCGCGGCGCGGACGGCATCTACGACATCGTCGGCAAGGGCAAGCACCGCAAGCTCGTCTTCCGCAGCTACTTCAAGATCCCCCGCCACCAGGCCGACACCGAGAACTGCGTCGCCCACAACGGCTCGCTGATCCCGGTCAAGGGCAAGGACCTCATGGTCCAGGCGTGGTACCAGGGCGGTGTCTCCGTCTGGGACTTCACCGACTCCCGTAAGCCGAAGGAGATCGCCTACTTCGAGCGCGGTCCGCTCTCCGCCACCACCATCAGCACGGGCGGTTCGTGGTCCGCGTACTACTACAACGGCTACATCTACTCGAACGACATCGCGAAGGGCTTCGACGTCCTGAAGCTCGACGACCGTCGTACGGACCCGGCGAAGCGGGTCCGGATGGACGCGCTCAACGTCCAGACCCAGCCCGACTACTTCGACGACTTCGACGACGACTGGGGCGACTGGGACGACGACTGACGTGGCACACGGACCGGTAACACCGAAGCCGTGAACGGCATGCCGTCGGGCGGACCCCCGTCCGGCGGCATGCCCTGCTCCCAGTCCAGCCCGTACCGCTGGAACAGCTCCGCCCGCAGCCGCGTCACCGGCATCGGTGCCCCCGGCAGCAGCACCGCCACGACCGCGCCCATGAGCAGCGCCCGGAGCAGCGGGTAGTCCGCGTCCACGTTCGCCGAGCCGTAGCGCGTCATCGTGTCCCGCAGCAGGAACGCCAGCCGCTGCTGCTCCGGACACTGCACGAAGCCCTCCGCCTGCAGGATGCCCGCCATGTGCGTCCGCATCAGCACCGGATGGTCCACGGCCAGACCGAGCACCGCGTCGATGGCCCGCGCCATCCGTTCGCGCCCGTCCTCGGTGCGCGGCTCGCGCTCCAGGGCCTCTTCCAGGGTGAGGTGCATCAGCCGGTGCACCGCCGACTGCAGGAGCTGGCGCTTGCCAGGGAAGTAGTACGAGATCAGTCCGCGCGCCGAACCGGCCCGCTCGGCGATGTCGCCCAGCGTCGTCGCCTCGTACCCGCGCTCCGACACGAGCTCGACCGTGGCCTGGAGAAGTCGCTCACGTGAGCGTCGCCGAAGCTCTTCATTGACCTCTGGGCTACGCGGGGACATGCTGGACTCCTGCGTTGACTGGCTCGCAGCCAATATACTCAGCGCAGTCTGCTGTCGCGCCTTCGTGGCTGGTCAGTGGGTTTGCCGTCTGTTCTGGGCGACGCGGGGGATCGTCCAGAACAGGCGGCTTCACGTTGTTTCTCCCATTCTGCTCCCGTCCGGGCCCCGAGGATCCGCCCGACCGGCGCTCCCCTTGTCCCTCTCGTCCCAGCGGTCGCCGTATCGGCGGTACGTGACGATCGACACGGCGACGACGCACCAGCCCAGCAGCCAGCCGGCCACCACGTCCGACAGCCAGTGCACGCCCAGGTAGATCCGGGTCCACCCGACCCCGAGCACGGACATCAGCGCGGCCACGGCGAGCACGCTCCAGCCGCGCCAGGTCTCCCGCCAGTGCAGGGCGAGCACCCAGAGCAGCAGCCCGCAACCCACCGTCTCGGTCATCGCGTGTCCGGACGGGAAGGCCGCGTAGTGCGCCGAGTCGACCGGATCGGGCCACCCGGGCCGCGGCCGGCCGACCGCCGCCTTCAGCCCCTGCTGGACTCCCGCCGCGAGGAGGGTCGCCGCCGTCACCCACAGGGCGAGCCACCGCTCGCGCCGCCACCACAGGATGAGGACCGCGGCGGCGATCAGCGCGCGGGTCGTCCATGGGTCCCACACCCAGTCGGACAGGAGCCGGTTGGCATGTGTGAAGCCGGGCTCGGCCAGAGCGCTGCGGTGCAGCGCGTCGGCGACGGACCGGTCCAGGGAGAGGAGCGGGGACCAGCCCACCGCCACGAAGACGAGCAGCAGCACGGCCAGAGCACCGGAGATCAGGGCGGAGGAACGCATGGGCCGATCTTCCCCGACGTTCGCGCCGGCACACCCCGTGTCCGCGCCGTCCGCGCTATCCGAGCGCCTTCAGCGCGGGCACGAACGCCACCAGGACGGGCACCACCGGCACCAGGGCCGCGGCGGCCGTCAGCCGCAGCCGCCGTCCCGCGGTGAGCCGGGGCGTGGCCGTCAGAAGGCGGTTCACCCGCCCGGGGAGGTCCGCGCCGGGCGTCGAACCCGGGCCGAACACCCCGCGCTCCTCGTTCAGTTCCACCAGCGCCAGCGCGATCGTCAGCCGCCCGAACCGCCGCGAGGCGACATCGTCGGCCGCCAGTTCCACCAGCCGGTGCATCTGGTCACGGAAGGCCGCGAACACCGGAATCCCGGGGAACCCGCCCGCGAGCGCGCCCGAGCAGTGCAGCAGCCAGTCGTGGCGCGCCCGGGCGTGTCCCTGCTCGTGGGCGAGGACGGCATCGAGCTGGCGCCCCTTCAGCCGGCGCAGCGCCGCCGTCGTGATGACCAACTGCGGTGTGGTGCCCGGCAGCCACCAGGCGTCAGCCCGCTCGCCCTCCAGGACGACGAGCCGCTCGCCATCCGGCTCCTCTCCGGGCAACAGAGGGGAGCGGACGAGCAGTTCGCAACGCCGCTGCCGACGGCGGGCCCGCGCCCCGCGGATCTCCCGGGTCAGCATCGCGCCGGTCCACAGCCCGCCGCAGGCGAGGATCACGGCGAGCGCCCCCGACCAGGGCTGGTGCGTGCCCAGTTCGTACGCCTCGATCACTCCGCGCGGTGCGCCGAGGAAGAGGTGGCCCCGCACGCCCTGCCAGGCGGCCGCCGCGCTGAACGTCATCGACAGCGCGAAACTCAGCAGCACCGCTGCCACGACGCACTGCCACATCCACAGCGCCACCACGGGCTCGCGTTCCGCCCAGTCCGACCGCGACAACAGCCGCGGGGCCACGGCGGCCGTCAGGACGCCGAGCGCGAGCAACGCGAGGGAGACCAACATGACGCAAGCCTATGAGGCCGTCCTACGCGCGGGTACGGCCAGGCGCGGCAAGTGACGTACGCCACGGCGCCGCTCGGCGCGCCCGGCTCACAGCGTGACGAGCATGGCCAGCATCGCGAGGGCCATCGACAGCCGGCACACGAGCGTGAACTCGGGCCGCAGGGCCCACGCCGGCGCCGTACCGCCCGAGGTCAGAGCCATCGAGGCCGTCACCGGCGCCGCCATCGAGGCCGCGACCGAGCCCGTCACCGGCACAAGGCGCGCTCCTGAGCGGAGCACGTACGCGACGTAGTACATGAGCAGCGCCGCCGTCACCAGAGGGACGCTTCCCCCGCCCCCGCCGCTCCCGTGCGTGCCGTGCGCCGCGCCCTGGACGGGCCACGCCATGTAGACCATCGCCAGCGACCCCACCAGATGGTGCAGATGGTGACCTCCGCGCCGCACCGACACCAGCGCGTGCAGCGCCGCCGCCCCGAACACCGCCGCGTACACCGCCCACCACCACGACGGTGGCGTCACGACCGCGGCGGGAAGCGCCATCGCGGCCATGCCGAAGCCCATCACCGCCTCGCCCGCCGCCGTCCTGCGCTCCTCTCCCGTGCATCGACGCGCGCGCAGCAGGCAGTACGCCCCGCTCGCCCCGCACAGCGTCAGCAGCAGCCAGGCCGACAAGGCCGGTCCGTGCACGGCACACCTCCCGAGGTCTCCCTCCCCGTCGATGCCCGCGCCCGGCCGGGCGCACGCGAGCGCACAGGCGTACGTGGGGGAGCACACGCCGGGGCGCTACGCTCGGGGGGATCGTCAGCGCCTCCGAGGGGAGACCCGAACCGCATGGACACCGCCACGCCCCAGGACACCGACCGGATCGCCTACCGCGACGCGGTCGAGGACGACGTCGTCGCCCTCGTGCCGCTCGTCGAATCGGCGTACCGCGGCGACTCCAGCCGGGCCGGCTGGACCACCGAGGCGGACATCCTGCAGGGGCAGCGGACCGACGAGGAGGGTGTGCGCGCCGTCATCACCACGCCGGGCAGCCGGCTGATGGTGGTGGAGCGGGACGGCGAGCTCGTCGCCTGCTGCCAGCTCGAACACCGTGGCGAGGCCGCCTACTTCGGCATGTTCGCCGTCCGCCCCGAGCTCCAGGGCTCGGGCCTCGGGCGCCGGATCATCGAGGAGGCGGAGCGCCGGGTGCGGGAGATCTGGGGCGTGAGCGAGATGCACATGACCGTGATCTCGGTACGCGAGGAGCTCATCGCCTGGTACGAGCGGCGCGGCTACCGCCGTACGGGACGGATGACGCCGTTCCCGTACGGCGACGAGCGGTTCGGCGTCCCGCAGCGGGACGACCTGCAGTTCGAGCTCCTGGTGAAGCCGCTGGTCTGAGGGGCCTCCGACCCGCCGCCCTCAGGCCGTGAAGCGGCCGGTGCGGCGGATCTCCGGATAGTCGGTCGTCGCGCCGTCCAGCTCCAGGGCGCGGACCAGCCGCAGATGGTCCTGGGTGTTGACCACCCAGCCGATCACCCGCAGCCCCTCCCGGTGGGCGTGCTCGACCGTCTCCAGGGTCAGGTGCTGAATGCTCAGGACGAGCGCGCCGGCACCGACGGCCTTCGCCCGGTCCACGATGTCCGCGCCCCACTCCTCGGCGACGAGCGCGGTACGGGCCCCGGGGACCAGCCGGGCGACCTCGGCGAGGGCCTCGTCGTGGAAGGAGAGGACCTCCACTCGGCCGACCAGGTCGCGCCGGTTCATCACCTCGGCGAGCGTCCTGGCCGCCGCCACGTCCTTGATCTCCGCCTGGAGCGGGGACGTCACCGCGTCCAGGACCTCTTCGAAGACGGGGACGCGCTCCCCGTGCCCCGCGTCGAGCTCGCGCAGCTCGGCGAGGGTCTTCTCGGCGATCGGGCCGCTGCCGTCGGTGGTCCGGCCGACGTCGGCGTCGTGCATGACGACGAGCGCGCCGTCCTTGCTCAGATGCAGGTCCAGCTCGATGACGTCCATGCCGGACCGTTCGGCGCGGACGAAGGAACGCAGGGTGTTCTCGGGCTCGACGCCCATGACTCCGCGGTGACCGATGGTGAGGAAACTCAAGATCTTCTCGCTTCCGTCGATGTCCGGGCCCAGGTCCCTCCGGGCTCCCGGTGCGGCTCGGGGCGCAGCCTAATGACTTCACCGCAAGAAGGAAGCGCATGCGCGCGTGCCGTCGGAAGGCCCCCCTCCGGCGGATGGTTTCCGTCTCCGCCGCCCCCGGGAGCCCCCAGGGCGTCCGGGGCGCTCCGGTCGGCCAGGCCACGGTCCCGAAGCGGGGGATGCGAGCGCCTAAACCCCATCGCGCAGGAAATTCAGCGGTGACCATGGGGGTCGCACAGGATAATTTCTCTTGCTCCTCTTGTCCGGGGGAACCGCCGACGGATACGGTGTCTTGACGCGAGGTTCTCCTGTGGAGGAAGTGACATGACGGAAATTCTTGTGCAGGACGCGACCGGTGGGGGGATACTCACCGCTGCTCCGGTGATCGACCACCCTGCCTGGCCCGAGCTCAAGGATGCCGTGGAGGAGATCCGCCCCTGGCAGAGCAAGGACGGCTCCATCGACTTCGAGGCCGAGGGCGCGCCGTCCCGCGCCCAGGCCGAGAGCACGGTCGAGCGGATCGTGGACGCGGTCGAGCAGCTCTCCCCGCTGCTCCCGCACGACGCGGCGTACCACCGCGCGCTCGTCGCCGACCTGCGCACCTGGGCCAAGGGCGGCTTCGAGGTGCCGGACTTCCTGGACTCCCTGCTGGCCTTCCAGCCCGCCGCGGACCGTCAGGACGGGCTCCAGCACCTGGCGCTCTTCCCGATGTACACCCAGAACGGCAACCCGGACCGCAACCTGGAAGCGGTCGTGCTGCGCATGGTCTGGCCGGAGTGGCTCTCCGAGCTGGAGCGCACCCGCTACGACAACCCGCTGTTCTGCGGCATCACCTTCGAGGACTTCACCGCCGGTTACGACACCAACTCGGCCGTCCTCTTCCCCGAGACCATCGCCGTGCGCGAGGCCCCCGAGCGCTTCAGCTGGGGCGGCATCTTCTGCGACCGCGAGGCCGCCCGCTTCCGCAAGGTCACCGAGGCCGCCGTGGACATCCTGGGCATCGAGCTTCCCGAGGACATCGCGGCCATGGTCGAGGACCAGAAGCGCTGCGAGGCCGCCTTCGTGCTGTGGGACATGGTCCACGACCGCACCCACAGCCACGGCGACCTGCCGTTCGACCCCTTCATGATCAAGCAGCGCCAGCCGTTCTGGATGTACGGCCTGGAGGAGCTGCGGTGCGACCTCACCGCCTTCAAGGAGGCCGTGAAGCTGGAGGCCGAGGGCAACGCCCACGGCCGTGACGTGCAGTACGCCGTCCTCTTCGACCGGATGTTCCGCTTCCCCGTCACCGGTGACCGCAACCGCAACTACGACGGCCTGGGCGGCCAGCTCCTCTTCGCGTACCTCCACAAGCACGACGTCGTGCGCTGGACCGACAACAAGCTGAAGATCGACTGGCAGCGGGCCCCCGAGGTCACCAACCAGCTCTGTGCCGAGATCGAGAAGCTGTACCGCGACGGCATCGACCGCCCGAAGCTGGTCCACTGGTTCAAGGCGTACGACCTCGTCTCCACCTACCTCGCCCCGCACCCCGGATCGCGCTGGGCCAAGGGCCCCGACGCCCTGGACCTGACCCTCCCGCCCCGCAAGCTCGTCGACGACGTGCTTCCGGACGAGTTTCCGCTCAGCATGTTCTATGAGGCCCTGTCCAAGAAGCTGAAGGACGTGATCGCCTCCACCAAGGGCATCACCGCCGCGAACGCTTCGCGGACCGAGCAGGCTGCCGCGTGAACCCAGTCACGGAGGAGGAGGGGACGACCATGAACGGCAACGGGAACGGCGGGCCGCTGGAGGGTGCCGTCATCGCGGTCGCGGGAGCGGCCGGACCGGCCGGGCGGGCGACGCTGATGCGCCTCGCCGAGGCCGGCGCCATCGTCGTCGGCTCCGACGCCGACCCGGCCCGCCTGGCCGAGGCGGTCGACGCCGCCCGGTACGCCCACGGCGGCGCCACGGTCGTCGGCGACACGGTCGACCTGTTCGACCTCGGCGCGGCCCGGGAGTGGGCCGACAAGACGGAGAAGGAGTTCGGCCGGATCGACGGACTCGTCCACCTCGTCGGCGGCTGGCGCGGCAGCGCCTCCTTCGGCGAGACCGACCTCGCCGACTGGACCTTCCTGGAGAAGCTCCTGATCCGCACGGTCCAGTCCACCACCCTCGCCTTCCGTGACGCCCTGGGCCGCAGCGACCGCGGTCGCTATGTGCTGGTCAGCGCCGCGGGCGCCTCGAAGCCCACCGCGGGCAACGCGGCCTACGCCGCGGCCAAGGCGGCGGCCGAGGCGTGGACGCTCGCCATGGGCGACGACTTCCGCAAGGCGGGGGGCGACGAGGGCCCCAAGGCCGCGGCTGCCATCCTGGTGATCAAGGCACTGGTGCACGACGCCATGCGCGCCGAGCGCCCGAATGCGAAGTTCGCGGGCTTCACCGACGTCAATGATCTGGCCGACGAGATCGCCGCCGTCTGGGACCGGCCCGCACAGGAAGTGAATGGACAGCGTCTGTGGCTGACCCCCAAGCCGTGACCACGGCCCTGCCCCCGAAGACCGACGCCCGTCGTCACCACGACCCGTCCGTCCGGGGCTTCGCCAGCGACAACTACGCCGGCGTCCACCCGGAAGTGCTCGCAGCCGTCGCGCTCGCCAACGGCGGCCATCAGGTCGCCTACGGTGAGGACGACTACACCGGGCACCTCCAGCGGATCATGCACAGCCACTTCGGTCCGAGCGCCGAGGCCTTCCCGGTCTTCAACGGCACAGGCGCGAACGTCACCGCCCTGCAGGCGCTGACGGACCGCTGGGGCGCGGTGATCTGCGCCGAGTCCGCGCACATCAACGTGGACGAGGGCGGTGCCCCGGAGCGGATGGGCGGCCTCAAGCTGCTCACCGTGCCCACCCCGGACGGCAAGCTCACCCCCGAGCTGATCGACCGGCAGGCCTGGGGCTGGGAGGACGAGCACCGCGCCATGCCGCAGGTCGTCTCGATCACCCAGAACACCGAGCTGGGCACCGTCTACACCGTGGACGAGGTCCGGGCCATCGTGGAGCACGCCCACTCCAAGGGCATGAAGGTGCACCTCGACGGCGCCCGGATAGCCAACGCGGCCGCCTCCCTGAACGTGCCGATGCGCGCGTTCACCAACGCGGTCGGCGTCGACGTGATCTCCTACGGCGGTACCAAGAACGGCATGATGTTCGGCGAGGCCGTGGTCGTCCTGAACCCGGACGCGGTCAGCCACATGAAGCACCTGCGCAAGCTGTCGATGCAGCTCGCGTCCAAGATGCGGTTCGTGTCGGTGCAGCTGGAGGCGCTGCTCGCCAAGGACCTGTGGCTGCGCAACGCCTCGCACGCCAACGCGATGGCTCAGCGCCTCGCAGCCGGCGTGCGGGAGGTGGACGGGGTCGAGATCCTCTACCCGGTGCAGGCGAACGCGGTCTTCGCGCGGCTTCCGCACGAGGTGAGCACCCGGCTGCAGAAGCGATTCCGCTTCTACTTCTGGGACGAGGCCGCGGGCGACGTGCGCTGGATGTGCTCCTACGACACCACGGAGGACGACGTCGACGCCTTCCTCCAGGCCCTGAAGGAGGAGATGGCGCGCTAGCGCCCTCCTGAGCAGCGGTCATGAGCATGCGGCCGACCGGAAGTCGGCGACTTCCGGTCGGCCGTTTCGCTGCACCCTGCGGTCCAATGGAATGGACTTCGCAGTGCCGTATCCTGCACCATGGGGGGAGACCTCCGACGCAAGGACGACAATGCCCCTCACCCTGACGGTGTCCGACGAGGTGCGTGCCCTCGTGCCCGGCTTCACCCACCTCGCCATCGAGGCCCATGGACTGGTCAACGGACCCAGCGACGAAGCCAGTTCGGCGCTCCTCGACGACGCCGCCTGCCGTCTCGCCGAGCGGCTCGCGGGCGGTACCCCGGACAAGGACCCGCACATCGCGGCCTGGCGCGCCGCGTACTCCGCGTTCGGCGCCAAGCCCTCCCGTACCCGCAACTCCGCGGAGGCGCTGGCCAGGCGCGCGCTCGCCGACGGCGGGCTGCCCCGGATCAACCGGCTCGTCGACGCCTACAACGCGATCAGCGTCGCGCACCTCATCCCGGCCGGCGGCGAGGATCTCGACCGCATCCAGGGCGCGATGACTCTCGTCCGGGCCACCGGGGACGAGCCGTTCGTGACCGTGGCGGGCGGCGAGGAGACGGTGGAGCACCCGGAGCCCGGCGAGATCGTCTGGCGCGACGAGGCGGGCGTCACCTGCCGTCGCTGGAACTGGCGCCAGGGACCGCGGACGCGGATCGACGACGACACCGTCAACGCGGTCTTCCTGCTGGAGTCGCTCACCCCCATGACGCGCGACGAGCTCATCGCCGCCGGCACGGAGCTCGCCGAGTCACTGGAGAAGCTGAGCCCCGGGGCGCGGATCACCGTCGGCGACCCGGAGTAGCAACGGGGTCGGCGTACCCGTCCCCGTGCCCGTGGCCGTGCGTGACGCGCGGCCGACGTCAGCCGGCGTCCTTCACCTCGGCCGGGGTCGGCGCCGTGCCCCCGAGGTGCGCGGGCACCCACCAGGTGTCGCTCGCGTCCTTGGGTCGTACGGGATAGGCGCGCTGCGCGGCCTCCAGGAGCTCCTGGCAGCGCTCGCGCAGGCGCCGTGTGATCGCGCCCGCGTACTGGTCGGAGGGAGCCTCCATCGGCTCGCCCACCCGGATCGTCACCGGGATGTGGCTGCGCTTGAAGTTGCGCGGCCGGCCCTTGGTCCAGACGCGCTGCGTGCCCCAGAGCGCCATCGGGATCAGCGGGACCCCGGCCTCCTGCGCCAGCCGCGCCGCACCCGACTTGAAGCTCTTCAGCGTGAAGGACTGCGAGATGGTCGCCTCGGGGAAGACACCGATGATCTCCCCGGACTTCAGCGACTCCAGCGCGTGCTTGTAGGCGTGCTCGCCCTGCGCGCGGTCCACCGGGATGTGCTTCATGCCGCGCATCAGCGGGCCGGAGACCTTGTGCCGGAACACCGAGTCCTTGGCCATGAAGCGCACCAGACGCTTCTGCGGCAGCGCGGCAAGGCCCGTGAAGATGAAGTCCAGATAGCTGATGTGGTTGCTGACGAGCACAGCGCCACCGGTGCGCGGGATGTGCTCCGAACCCTGCGTGTCGATCTTGAGGTCCAGTGCCTTGAACATGGTCAGGGCGGCACCGATGACCGGCCGATACACGAGTTCTGCCATCTGAGAGGAACCCCTTCTACTGTTCCTGGGGAGGGTTCTCCCGGCGGAAGTTACGCAGCCGTAGGTTTTCGGCTTTGGGCAGATCGTGCCCCATGTGGGCCCCCGTGACCAGTCCTGACGGCTTCGTACGGGGAGATAATCGTCACGCCCGGCGGCCGTGACGGGAATCGATCGGGGGCCGCGGGGCGCTGCACGGGGGAGTGGTGGGCGAGAGGAAGACGGAGACATGTCAGAACAGCCCGAGAGGCCCGTCGGGGACGGACACGACACCGGGCGCACCGAATCCGGGAACGCATCCGGGAGCGGATCCGAGAGCGGACCTGACGCGGGACGCGGGCCGGGGTTCGGCGTGGAGGCGGGTGTCGAGTTGGGCGCGCGGGCCACGCTCGTACAGTTCTCCACCGCCTTCTGCCAGCCCTGCCGCGCCACGCGCCGCACACTCGCCGAGGTCGCCGGGATGGTCGAGGGCGTCGGCCACGTCGAGATAGACGCCGAGGAACGCCTCGACCTCGTACGGAAGTACGACGTCGTCCGCACCCCCACCGTGCTCGTTCTCGACCGCGCTGGCCGGGTCGTCGTCCGCGCCTCGGGGCAGCCCCGTCGCGCGGACGTGATCGCCGCTCTGGGGCGGGCGGTCTGACGCGGTGACACATCTCCCACATCCCGGTACGCACTTGACTGCACCTGCCACCGATCGCCAGTCTTGACGATGTGCCTTCAGAACTCCTTCTCCACGGGCGGGTCCACGTCGACCTGGCCCGTCACGCGAGCGCGCGCTGTCCGGGTGTCTGAGAACCCCAGGACCCCTCGCACACTCCCCTCGCAGAAGGACGACTCGATGACGGTTTCGCCCGAGCTCCGCACCGTCGGCGCCCCCCGGCAGGCCTCTCCCGACCTCCTCCGTTCCGTCTTCCGGCGGCACGCGGCCGGTGTCGCGGTCATCACCGCCCAAGGCGACCGCCCGGTCGGCTTCACCGCCACCTCCCTCAGCTCCGTCGCCGCCGACCCTCCCCTCCTCTCCTTCGGTGTCGGCACCGGCTCCTCCAGTTGGCCGGTGCTCTCCGAGGTCGAGTACGTCGGCGTCCACATACTCGGCGAGCATCAGCGGGAGCTGGCGGGCACCTTCGCCCGCAGCGGCGCCGACCGGTTCGGCCACCCGACGCGCTGGAGCGAGGGCCCCGAGGGTGTCCCGATCCTGGACGACGTCCTCGCCTGGCTGGTGTGCCGCGTCGTGGCCCGTGTCCCGGCCGGAGATCATCGGCTGGTGATCGCCCAGGCCGTCGCCGGGGACCCCGCGGGAGCGGGCCGGCCGCTCCTCTACCACCAGGGACGCTTCAACGCTCTGCGTGACTGAGGGTTCCCTTACCGCAGCGTTGGCAAGGTCACACGCCTGAGCGCTTGCTCAGCGGTAACGGAACGGCTGTACTGACGAGTAATATTCCGGTGGGAGCGGTCGGACGCCCCGACCGGAAACCCGCCCTTCAGGCGCCTATGCTGCGAGCAACAAGGCAGCCCAGTTATGACGATGCAGTAGGAGAGCCGGCGTGAGCTTGAGGATCGTTGTCTGTGTGAAGTACGTGCCCGACGCCACCGGCGACCGGCACTTCGCCGATGACCTGACCGTCGATCGCGACGACGTCGACGGCCTGCTGTCGGAGCTCGACGAGTACGCGGTCGAGCAGGCGCTGCAGATCGCGGAAGAGGCCGACGACGCCGAGGTCACCGTGCTCACGGTCGGCCCGGAGGACGCCAAGGACGCGCTCCGCAAGGCGCTGTCCATGGGCGCCGACAAGGCCGTCCACGTCGAGGACGACGACCTGCACGGCTCCGACGTCATGGGCACCTCGCTGGTCCTGGCCAAGGCGATCGAGAAGACCGGCTACGACGTCGTCATCGCCGGTATGGCCTCCACCGACGGCACCATGGGTGTCCTCCCGGCGATCCTGGCCGAGCGTCTGGGCGTTCCGCAGGTCACGCTGCTCTCCGAGGTGAAGATCGAGGACGGCAAGGTGACCGGCCGTCGCGACGGCGACACCGCGTCGGAGCAGCTGGAGGCGTCGCTTCCGGCCGTCGTGTCGGTGACCGACCAGTCGGGCGAGGCCCGCTACCCGTCCTTCAAGGGCATCATGGCCGCCAAGAAGAAGCCGGTGGAGTCCCTGGACCTCTCGGACCTCGACCTCGAGGCCGAGGAGGTCGGCCTGGAGGGCGCGTGGACCGCGGTCGACTCCGCCGCCGAGCGTCCGGCCCGCACGGCCGGCACGATCGTCAAGGACGAGGGCGAGGGCGGCAAGCAGCTGGCCGAGTACCTCGCGAGCCAGAAGTTCGTCTAAAGGCTCGCGCGAGCCACCTGACCCGCCCCCTTTTCGTTCGCAGGAGATTGAATCCCCATGGCTGAGATTCTCGTCTACGTCGACCACGTCGACGGAGCCGTCCGCAAGCCCACGCTGGAGCTGCTGACGCTGGCCCGCCGCCTGGGCGAGCCCGTCGCCGTCGCCCTCGGCGCCGGTGCGGCCGACACCGCCGCCGCGCTGGCCGAGCACGGCGCCGTGAAGGTCCTCACCGCCGACGCCCCGGAGTTCGCCGAGTACCTCGTCGTCCCGAAGGTCGACGCGCTGCAGGCCGCGTACGAGGCCGTCTCCCCGGCCGCCGTGCTCGTCCCGTCCTCCGCCGAGGGCAAGGAGATCGCGGCCCGCCTCGCGGTCCGCATCGGCTCCGGCATCATCACCGACGCCATCGACCTGGAGGCCGGTGACGAGGGTCCGGTCGCGACGCAGTCCGCGTTCGCCGCCTCCTTCACCACCAAGTCCCGTGTCTCCAAGGGCACCCCGGTCATCACGGTCAAGCCGAACTCGGCCCCCGTCGAGGCCGCCCCGGCCGCCGGTGCCGTCGAGGCGCTCGCCGTCACCTTCTCGGCCCAGGCCACCGGCACCAAGGTCACCGCGCGCACCCCGCGCGAGTCGACCGGCCGCCCGGAGCTGACCGAGGCCGCGATCGTCGTCTCCGGCGGCCGTGGCGTCAACGGTGCCGAGAACTTCGCGATCATCGAGGCGCTCGCCGACTCGCTCGGTGCCGCCGTCGGCGCCTCGCGTGCCGCCGTCGACGCCGGCTGGTACCCGCACTCCAACCAGGTCGGCCAGACCGGCAAGTCGGTCTCGCCGCAGCTGTACATCGCCTCCGGCATCTCCGGTGCGATCCAGCACCGTGCGGGTATGCAGACCTCGAAGACCATCGTGGCCATCAACAAGGACGCCGAGGCCCCGATCTTCGACCTCGTCGACTACGGCGTGGTCGGCGACCTCTTCGACGTCGTCCCGCAGCTGACCGAGGAGATCAAGACCCGCAAGGGCTGACCTGCGGTTCTGTTCGGTCCGGGGGCCGCGTGGTGATCATCACCACGCGGCCCCCGGCCGTTTCGGACACCCATTGACGCAGGTCCCGACGGACTACTAACTTCGCTATACGGATTGTTGATTCCGTGAAGCGGAAAACAGGAGGATGTGGGATGGGTCAGCAGGAGAAGGTGTCGACGAGCCTCGCCGGAGCGGTCAGCGAGGGCATCAGCGCCTCCCTCGCAGCGGTGGACGCCGAGCTCGACCGGCGCTACCCGGGCGACCCGGGCACCCGCCAGCCCGTCCACACCGTCTACGTCCCCGGCAACGTCTTCGACGCCGGAACCATCCGCTCCTGGGGCGACCAGGCCCTCGCCGCCCTCGACGAGCACGCCCGCGACGCCTCCTCCTTCGCCGCCGTCCTCGGGCTCTCCGACGACCTCGCCGAGGACGTCTACGGCCGCGTACGCGCCAAGCTCGAGCGCGAGCCGATCGAGGACCTCAGGGTCGACTTCGAGGACGGCTACGCCGGGGCCGACGAAGACACCGACGCCGCCCGCGCCGCGCGGCTGATCTCGGAGGCGTACGAGAACGGCACGGCCGCCCCGTACATGGGCATCCGGATGAAGTGCATGGAGGCCGCCGTACGCGACCGCGGCATCCGCACCACCGACATCTTCCTCACCGGTCTCCTGGAGAACGGCGGCCTGCCCGAGGGCCTCGTCCTCACCCTCCCCAAGGTGACCTACCCCGAGCAGGTCTCCGCCTTCGTCCGCCTCCTGGAGGCCTTCGAGAAGGCCCACGGCCTGGACGAGGGCCGCCTGGGCTTCGAGATCCAGATCGAGACCAGCCAGTCCATCCTCGCCAGCGACGGCACCGCCGCCGTCGCCCGCATGATCGGCGCCGCCGAGGGCCGCGCGACCGGACTGCACTACGGCACCTTCGACTACAGCGCCTGCCTCGGCGTCTCCGCCGCCTACCAGGCCAGCGACCACCCGGCCGCCGACCACGCCAAGGCGATCATGCAGGTCGCCGCAGCGGGCACGGGCGTACGGGTCTCCGACGGCTCCACCAACATCCTCCCGGTGGGCTCCACCGAGCACGTCCACGAGGCCTGGCGACTGCACTACGGCCTCACCCGCCGCGCCCTCGCCCGCGCCTACTACCAGGGCTGGGACATGCACCCGGGCCACATCCCGACCCGGTACGCCGCCGTCTTCGCCTTCTACCGCGAGGGCTTCGAGGCCGCCGCCAAGCGGCTCTCGGCCTACGCCAACCACGCGGGCGGCGACGTCATGGACGAGCCGGCCACGGCCAAGGCGCTCAGCTCGTACCTCCTGCGCGGCATCGACTGCGGCGCCCTCGACACCGCCGAGGTCGACGCCCTCACGGGCCTGTCCCGCGCGGACCTCGACCGCTTCGCGGCCCCGCGCCGCGGCGACCTCACGGCGACGGCGCAGTAAGGGCGACAGCGCAGTAAGCGGCACCGAACCGGCAGCCCCGTTTGCTCCGTACGCGTTCATCGACACGCGTACGGAGCGAACGGGGCGGCGGTGCCTTCGGGTGCCGCCGGGGGAGTACCCGGGGTGGCGCGGAGGACCGGCGGCGGGCAGCGCCGTTGCCGGCGGTCTGCGGTCTGCGGTCTGCGGTCTGCGGTCTGCGGTCGCCCGGCGCGCGGGCGCCCAAGCCGGGCGGGCGCCGGGCGGGCGCCCAAGCCGGGCGGGCGCCGGGCGGGCGCCCAAGCTCGGCGTCCCGGCTACGCGGGCGGTGGGATCTCGCCCGAGCCGCGAGGGATCAGCCGGGTGTCCAGGACGACGTGGGCGGGCTCGTCCTCGAAGCCGTCGAGGCGCCGGAAGAGCCGCTCGGCCGCCGTGCGGCCCAGGGCCGCAGCGTCCTGGGCGATCACGGTGATGCCGAGGAGGTCGGCCAGTTCGATGTCGTCGAACCCCACGAGGGCCACCGGGTCGGGGCGGCCCGCCAGCGTGCGGACCGCCGTGACCGTGACGCGGTTGTTCCCCGCGAAGAGCGCAGTGACCGGCTCCGGTCCGGAGACCATCGCCGTCACAGCCTCCCGGACCCGGTCGGGGGCCGTCGGTCCGAGCGAGACCCACGACGGGTCGACGTCGAGACCCGCGTCCTCCATCGCCGCCCGGTATCCGCGCAGGCGCTCCGTCGCCGTGTGAATACGGGGCTGGTCGCCGATGAACCCGATCCGGCGGTGCCCGTGGGCGATCAGATGCGCCACACCGTCGCGCGAGCCCCCGAAGCTGTCCGACAGGACGACGTCGGCGTCGATGCGCCCGGCCGGCCGGTCCACGAAGACCGTCGCGACGCCCGCCTTGATCTCCGGTTCGAGGTAACGGTGGTCCGTACCCGCCGGGATGACGATCAGTCCGTCGACCCGGCGCGCGCAGAGCGCGAGGGCCAGCTCCTGCTCGCGCTCCGGGTTCTCCGCGCTGGAGCCGTTGATGAGCAGGGCCCCGTGTGCTCGGGCGACCTCCTCCACGGCGCGGCTGAGCGGACCGTAGAACGGGTCGGCGAGGTCCTCGAGGACCAGACCCACCGAGGCGGTACGGCCCTTGCGCAGCACGCGCGCGCTGTCGTTGCGCCGGAAACCGAGCGAGTCGATGGCCTCCTGTACGCGGCGCTCGGTGTCGGGGGTGACCCCCGGTTCGCCGTTGACGACGCGTGAGACCGTCTTGAGTCCGACGCCGGCCAGGGCGGCGACGTCCTTCATCGTGGGCCGATTGCCGTAGCGGTGCTCGGGGCGGCGGGCGGTGTCGGCCACAGTGCGCGAATCTCCTCGGTCTCGTCTCTGTCTCGTCCGAGCATAGGCCCTGGACAACGTTGTCAGGGCGGGAGAGACTGTACGTCACAGCGATCTACACGCTCTCGCCTCTCTGGAGACACCGCGCACATGCAGACTGACCTCGTTGCCGCTCTGGACTTCGGCGGCACCAAGATCGCGGGCGCGCTGGTGGACGGCGCCGGCGGCCTTCTCGTACGGGCCCAGCGGCCCACTCCCGCGCGGGAGGACGGCGAGACGGTGATGCGGGCGGTCGAAGCGGTGCTGGCGGATCTGGCGGCCTCGCCGCTCTGGGACTCGGCGCACGCGGTCGGCATCGGCAGCGCGGGCCCGGTGGACGCCTCGGCGGGCACGGTCAGCCCGGTCAACGTCCCGGGATGGCGCGGCTTTCCGCTGGTCGAGCGCGTTCAGCGGGTGTCCGGCGGACGGCCCGTCACCCTCGTCGGCGACGGTGTCGCCATGACGGCGGCCGAGCACTGGCAGGGCGCCGCCCGTGGCCACGACAACGCGCTCTGTCTGGTCGTCTCGACGGGCGTCGGCGGCGGTCTGGTGCTCGACGGTCGCGTACACCCCGGCCCCACCGGCAACGCGGGCCACATCGGTCACATCAGCGTCGACCTGGACGGTGACCCGTGCGCCTGCGGCGGGCGCGGCTGCGTCGAACGGATCGCCAGTGGGCCGCAGATCGCCCGCCGTGCCCTGGAGAACGGCTGGCGGCCGGGCCCGGACGGCGACACCTCCGCTGCGGCGGTGGCGGCGGCAGCGCAGGCGGGGGAGCCGATCGCCGTCGCGTCGTTCGAGCGCGCCGCGCAGGCGCTCGCCGCCGGGATCGCGGCCACGGCGACCCTGGTCGAGATCGACATCGCCGTCGTCGGCGGCGGTGTGGCGGGCGCGGGCGACGTGCTCTTCGAGCCGCTCCGGCGCAGCCTGCGGGAGTACGCGACGCTGTCCTTCGTCCGCGACCTCGTCGTCGTCCCGGCACTCACCGGCACGGATGCCGGGCTGCTCGGCGCGGCGGCAGCGGCCCGGAAGGCGGCCTGACCTTCAGGTCGACCGACGGTGCCGCCTCTCCGGCACGCGTCGCCGCCAGTCTCTCCGGCGTTCGCTGTTCCACGATCACCAGGAACGCGTCCGACTCCAGGTCCATCACGACCTCCGCCGGGAGCCCCTCGTCGCGGCGTTGCCTCGCGAACTCCTCGGCGGGCCAGCTGCCCCGTGGTCCTCCGGCGGGAAACCTCTGCAATACCGTACGGCTCATCTCCGCACCCCCTTGCCTCGCCCCCGGTCCAACGAGAGTCCGCACCGAAGTGTTACGCGGTCATCCGCACGCCCGTTCGCGCGGGGTTTCCATGGCAGGGTGTTGCGGGCAAGCCACTGTGGGCTACCGAAGAGGGGGAATCGTGATCGTCTGGATCAACGGTGCGTTCGGCGCGGGCAAGTCCAGCACCGCGCGTGAGCTGGTCGAGCTGATCCCGAACAGCACCCTGTACGACCCCGAGATCACCGGCGGCGGGCTGTACGACCTGCTGCCCAGGAAACGGCTCGACGAGGTCGACGACTTCCAGGACCTGCCGATGTGGCGCCGCATGGTGGTCGATACCGCCGCGGCCCTGCTCGCGGAGGTCGGCGGTGTCCTCGTCGTCCCGATGACGCTGACGCGGCAGGCGTACCGCGACGAGATCTTCGGCGGTCTCGCGGCGCGGCGGATCGAGGTGCGCCATGTGGTGCTCGTCCAAGATGAAACGATCCTGCGGACCCGGATCGACAGCCGCGCGGCGCTCGACGAGGACCTGGAGAGCGCCGAGCGCGCCCGCCAGTGGTGCCACGACCACATCGAGCCCTTCCGTACCGCTCTCGACTGGCTGTCCGCCGACGCCTACACCGTCGACAACACGACGCTCACGCCCGCCGAGACCGCGACCGCCGTCGTCGAGGCCATGCGGGCCGGCCTCGCCGCCCCCTGCGGCATCGTCCAGACCCCCGAACCCACCGGCGAGACGCTGGCCGCCGGTGTGCTCCTCTTCGACGAACACGACCGCTTCCTGCTCGTCGACCCCACCTACAAGCCCGGCTGGGAGTTCCCCGGCGGGGTGGTCGAACCCGGCGAGCCGCCCGCCCGCGCCGGTATGCGCGAGGTCGCCGAGGAGATAGGCATCGAACTCGACGTCGTACCGCGGCTGTTGCTCGTCGACTGGGAACGCCCGCAGCCCCCCGGCTACGGCGGCCTGCGTCTCCTCTTCGACGGCGGCCTGCTCCCCACGGCCGAGGCCGACCGGCTCCTGCTGCCCGGCGCCGAGTTGCGCGGCTGGCGGTTCGTGACGGAGGAGGAGGCGGCCGAACTGCTGCCGCCCGTCCGCTACCGCCGCCTCCGCTGGGCCCTGCGCGCCCGCGAACGAGGCACGGTGCTCAACCTGGAGGCGGGCGTCCCGGTCGGCTGAGGCGCCTGCCCGGCCCGCCGGCCTGATCCTCGACCGGGCCGCCCGAAGCGCGGCGCCGCAAGGCCGGCGTGAGCCTCGTCCCGGGCCACCCGGAAGCGCGGTCCGCATGGCCGGCGTGGGCCTCGGCCGGCCCGCCCGAAGCGCGATTCCGCCGAGCCAGCCCCGTATGGCGACCGATCCAGGCGCTGTCCTGCCGAGCCGGGCTAGTCTGAACAGACGCCCGAAGCGCCCGCCGAGCCGGACGCGCCTGACAGACGCCCGAAGCGCCCGCCGTGCCGGACGCGCCTGTCGGGCGCCCCGGGCGTCGTCCTGCCGAGCCCGGGCCCGTCTGTCGGGCGTCCGGAGCGCCGTTGCGCCGTGCCGGACGCGCCTGTCGGCTGCCCCGGGCGTCGTCGTCCTACCGAGCCGGGGCCCGCCTGTCGGGCGTCCGAGGCGCCGTTGCGCCGAGCAGGAGCCGCTTGGCGACCGCCCCAGGCGTCGTCCTACCGAGCTGGCCCCGTCTGGCGGGCGCCCTCCTCCGCCGGGGCGGGCGCCCCGGCGGAGGAGGACGCCCCGTCCGCGCGGTCCCTAGGCGGCGGCCGCCGCCAGTTGGCGGGCCGTGTCGGTCGTCACCGGGGCGCCGTGGCCGCAGCACAGGATCGACGGCTTCAGCTCGGCGAGCTGCCGCATCGACTCCATGGCGCGCTCGCGGTCCACATGCATCACACCGAAGGTCACGCCCTGCACCGAGGCCACCGTGTCGCCGGTGAACAGGACGCCGTGCTCCGGAAGATGGACCGCGATCGAACCAGCCGTGTGCCCCGGGATGTGGACGGCCACCGCCCCGTCGCCGAAGCCCAGCTCCTCGCCGTCCTCCACCTCGTGGTCGACCCGCGTGGGCGGCGCGTCGGGCACGGTCAGACCGTTCTCGTACAGCGGGATCTCCCAGTCGAGCAGGTCGGGGTCGGGAACCGGGGCCTCGCCCCGGATCACCGGCGCGTCGAGGCGGTGGGCCAGGATCCGCGCCCCGAACCGGTCGGCCAGCTCCTGCGCCGAGCCCACGTGGTCGCGGTGGCAGTGGGTGAGCACGATCCGGCGGAGACGGGCCGGGGCCAGGCCCGCTCCCCGTATCGCCGTCTCGACATCGTCCGCCGAGTCCACCCATCCGGCGTCGATCAGGGTCAACTCCTCGTCGTCCCGCCACAGATAGGCCTGGCCGATGGAGAAGTGCAGCATGTGCAGTCGGGGCGTGATCTCGATGAAGTCCATACGGCGAACCTACGTATCCACGCAGGTCCGCCGTATCGTTCTACGCTCTCGGCGAGCTTCGCCGAACGCTTAACCCTGCTTCGAGCGGGCGTAGTTCACCAGGAAGTGCGCCTCCGCCACCGCGAGCCGCTCCAGCTCCTCCGGCGACACCGACTCGTTCACCGCGTGGATCTGCGCCTCCGGCTCGCTCAGACCGATGAGCAGGATCTCCGCCTCGGGGTAGAGGGAGGCCAGCGTGTTGCAGAGCGGGATCGATCCACCCATGCCGGAGGTCTGCATCTCCTGCCCGGGGTACGCGACCGCCATCGCCTCCGCCATGGAGACGTACGCCGGGCTGGTCACGTCCGCCCGGAACGCCTGGCCCTGGCCGACCTGCTCGAAGGAGACCCGGGCGTTCCACGGCACACGCTTCTCGATGTGCGCGTACAGCAGCTTCGTCGCCTCGGACGCGTCCTGGCCCGGCGGCACACGCAGGCTGATCTGCGCCCGCGCCGACGACGGGATCGACGGCGTCGCGCCCGCCACCGGGTGGCAGTCGATGCCGATGACGGTGACGGCCGGACGTGCCCAGATACGGTCGGCGACCGTGCCGTTGCCCGGCAGGCCCACACCCGTCAGGACCTTCGCGTCCGCGCGGAAGTCCTCCTCCGGGTACTGCAGGCCCTCCCACACCGCATCGGCAGGCAGACCGTCGATGACCGTCGAGCCGTCCTCGGCGCGCAGCGTGTCCAGAACGCGGATCAGCGCCGCCAGCGCGTCGGGCGCGGCGCCGCCGAACATGCCGGAGTGCAGGTTGCCTTCGAGCGTGTCGATCTGGACGCGGATCATCGTCATGCCGCGCAGGGTCGCGGTGACCGTCGGCAGCCCGAGCCGGAAGTTTCCGGTGTCGCCGATCACGACGGCGTCGGAGGTGAGGAGTTCGGGGTGGGCCTCGGCGTACCGCTCCAGACCGCCCGTGCCCTGCTCCTCCGAACCCTCCACGATCATCTTGACCGTGACGGGCACCCCGCCGTTCGCCTTCAGGGCGCGCAGCGCGAGCAGGTGCATGATGAAGCCGCCCTTGCAGTCGGCCGCGCCCCGCCCGTACCAGCGTCCGTCCCGCTCCGTCAGGACGAACGGCGGCGTCGTCCACGCCGACTCGTCCAGCTTCGGCTGTACGTCGTAGTGCGCGTAAAGGAGGACCGTAGGCGCGCCGGCCGGGCCGGGGAGTATGCCGTACACCGACTGCGAACCGTCGGGGGTGTCGAGCAGCGCCACGTCCTCGAAGCCCTCGGCGCGCAGCGCGTCCGCCACCCAGTTCGCGGCGCCCTCGCACTCGCTCCGCGGAGCCACTGCCTCGTCCGCCACCGATTCGAAGGCCACGAGTTCCGTGAGCTCCGCCTTGGCGCGGGGCATCAGGCCGGCGACGGTCTCGGCAATCGGATTCGCGGTCATGGGCACGCTCCTGGTGGGTGCGACGTTGTCAGGATGTTGCCGTATGTCGGTTGTACGGCGAACGTATCGCCGATCCTACGGCGCGGGTCCCCGAGGGCAGCGCCGTAGGATGCCCGAAGACTTGGATCAACGGCCGGATCAGGAGCAGAAGCCCATCGTGAGCAGCGAGAACGCAGATGCCGAAGAGGTACGCGCGGAAGAGTCGGAGCAGGCCACGACCGTGTGGGACGTGGTGGTCGTCGGCGCCGGCCCGGCCGGCGCGTCGGCGGCGTACGCGGCCGCGGTCGCCGGACGCCGGGTACTGCTCCTGGAGAAGGCCGAACTGCCGCGGTACAAGACCTGCGGCGGCGGCATCATCGGCCCCTCGAGGGACGCACTGCCGCCCGGCTTCGAACTGCCCCTCCAGGACCGGGTGCACGCCGTCACCTTCTCCCTCAACGGACGCTTCGCCCGGACGCGCCGCTCGCGCCGGATGCTCTTCGGGCTGATCAACCGGCCCGAGTTCGACGCCGGTCTCGTCGAGCAGGCGCAGAAGGCGGGCGCGGAGCTCCGTACGGGCGTGACCGTCTCCCGGGTCGAGCAGCACGGCCCGGCCGTGCCGGACCGGCGCACGGTCGCCATCGTGCTCGCGGACGGCGAGACGGTGCTGGCCAGGGCGGTCGTCGGCGCGGACGGCAGCGCGGGCCGGATAGGAGCCCATGTCGGGGTGAAGCTCGACCAGGTGGACCTCGGCCTGGAGGCGGAGATCCCGGTTCCGGCGTCGGTGGCCGAGGACTGGAAGGGGCGGGTCCTGATCGACTGGGGTCCGATGCCCGGCAGCTACGGCTGGGTGTTCCCCAAGGGCGAGACGCTCACCGTCGGCGTCATCTCGGCGCGCGGCGAGGGCGCGGCGACGAAGCGCTATCTGGAGGACTTCATCGCGCGCCTCGGGCTCGCGGGCTTCGAGCCGGAGATCTCCTCCGGGCATCTGACCCGCTGCCGGAGCGACGACTCGCCGCTGTCGCGCGGCCGCGTGCTCGTCTGCGGTGACGCGGCCGGTCTCCTGGAGCCGTGGACACGGGAGGGCATCTCCTTCGCGCTGCGCTCGGGCCGGCTTGCGGGGGAGTGGGCCGTACGGATCGCCGAGGCGAACGACGCCGTCGACGCGCGCCGCCAGGCGCTGAACTACGCCTTCGCCATCAAGGCGGGGCTGGGCGTCGAGATGGCGGTCGGGCGGCGGATGCTCGCCCTGTTCGAGCGCCGGCCGGGGCTGCTGCACGCGACGATCACGGGCCTCCGTCCGGCGTGGAACGCGTTCACGGACATCACCCGGGGCTCGACCACGCTGGCCGGCCTGGTCCGCTCGAACGGGATCGCGCGACGGGCGCTGGACGTCCTGGACCGCCGCATGGGACCGACGGACGGGACGACGCTGCGGGGAGTCGCCCAGTCCGCGCCGTCGTCGGCCCCGGCCGAGCTGTCGGACGGCGCCGAGGGCCTGGACGCGGAGGAGGCGCCGGTCGAGGGTGCGGTGCCGGGCTCGGTGGGTTCGTCGGGGTCCGTGGACGCGGCGGGCTCCTCGGATGAGGCAGGCGCCTCGGGCTCGCCGGAGTCGCCGGATTCCCCCGACTCCCTGGAGTCGCCGGATTCCTCCGACTTCCCAGGCTCCCCGAAGTCGCCGGAGTCTACGGATTCCTCCGACTCCCCGGAGTCGCCGGATTCCCCTGAGGCTCCCGACTCGACGGGTTCCGGGGTCACGCGGTCGGAGTGATCCGGAAGACCGGGTGCTTGGGGGCGATCGCGCGCAGCTCGGCGTCCGAGGAGTCCGGGCCGACCCCGCCGAAGAAGATGCCGACCTCCGCCTTCCACCGCTTCAGGTAGGCGCGCAGCAGGGCGGGCTTCTCGTCGTCGGTCAGCTCGACGGCGGTGAAGGGCTGCACGTGCCTGCCCAGGCGCAGTTCGCCGCCGCCGGCCGCGCGCATGTTGTGGGTCCACTGGACGTGGCCGCGCGGCGCCACCAGGTACTGGGCGCCGTCCAGGGCCAGCAGGTTGACGGGAGTGGTGCGCCACTCGCCGCTCTTGCGGCCCCGGACGGCGAGCACGCGGGAACCCCAGATGCTGATGCCTCGGCGGGTCAGCCAGGCGACGCTGCGGTTGAGAACGTTCACCGTGAACCAGCCGGGCTTCATGACGTGGGCGTGGGGCTGAGCGGACATCGCATCCTCCGAGTTAAACCGTGAGCAGTGCTCTCGCTTGAGATCAGTGTGCACGGATCGGCGCTCCAAAGCAAGAGCAGTGCTCTCGTTCTGCTGCACCGCTCTCGTTTCAGTGCAGTGCTCCGTAACGTGGCACACTGATCTCCATGACCAGCGTCCAAGGAGCCCGCGCCCGCGCGCGCATCGAGATCACCGCCGCCATCAAGGACGAGGCGCGCAAGCAGCTCGCCGCCGAAGGCGCCGCCAAGCTCTCCCTCCGCGCCGTCGCCCGCGAGGTCGGCATGGTGTCGTCGGCGCTCTACCGGTACTTCCCCAGCCGCGACGACCTCCTCACCGCCCTCATCGTCGACGCGTACGACGCCGTCGGCGCCGCCGCCGAGCAGGCCCTCACCGCGGCCGGACCCCGAGGTACTGACCACCTCGCCCGCTGGACGGCCGTCTGCCGGGCCGTCCGTACCTGGGCCCTCGCCCACCCCCACGAGTACGCCCTGATCTACGGTTCCCCCGTCCCCGGCTACTCCGCCCCGCAGGACACCGTCGGCCCCGCCTCCCGCGTCGCCCTCGTCCTCATCGGCATCCTCCGCGACGCCTACACCACCGACGGCATCGCCCCGCCGCCGGTCCCCGAGGGCCTGCGCCCCGAGGCGGAGCGGATGGCCGCCGACTTCGCCCCCGATCTGCCGCCCGCCCTCGCCGTCGCCATGGTCGCCGTCTGGTCGCAGCTGTTCGGGCTTGTCTCCTTCGAGGTGTTCGGCCAGTTCAACCGGGTCGTCGAGGACCGCGAGGCGTTCTTCACCTCGGCCACCGCCCGCCTCGGCCGCGACATCGGCCTTCTGCCCCGCCCGTAGCCGGCCGCCCCGGCGGCAGGCCGCGTGACAGGGGGAGGACAGCCGCCGGGGACGGGCGCCTAGGCCGTAGGGTCCGGGGGCTGGGAGCCGTCGGGGAGAGGGGCGAACGGATTGCCGTGCCCGGGAAGCAGCCTGCCAGGAGGCATAAACCGCAGCCGCCCGTTCGCATCGGTCACCGGCGTCAAGCCGGCGGCCCGCAATCGGGCGGTCCTCTTGTCGAGGCTGCGATGGGCGAGGATGAGTCCCACGGCTGACGGGGCGGCGACCACGGCGAAGGTGATGGCGGCGATGACGAGTCCTTCGGCCTTGTCCTCGCCGTACTGCATGCCGAATTCCGTGGACAGCAAACGACGAGCACGGTGATCAGCGCGATGCGCCACCCGGTCGTGGTCTCCCGGTTGAAGTCCACGACCATCCGGGACGAGAGGAGGTCGACCTCCTCGGGCGCGAGTGGCGGCAGCTCGCCCCCGTCGCTCGCGTGCGGATACCGGGCCCAGTTCGCCGCGGCCCGCGCCCTGGCCTGAGGGGTCGGATCGGGCTCGAGCGACCACACCGCGGACCTGCCGTTCTGTCGCAGGTCGGCGTACACGTACCCGAACTGCTTCGCGATGTAGGCGAGTCGGGCGAAGCCCTTCGTCGTCATCGCCAAGGAGGGCTCGACCGTCTCACCGCTCGCCATCGACCGCAGCATCTTCCGCACATGCCTCTTGCGCACGAACAATCCCCCGTAACTCGAAACACACTGAGCTTTCCACAGCACGTCCGTGCGGCACGCAGGCCGGGCCTCGGGACGTACTCCGGCGGGAGTACGCGCGATCACCACGCCCGGCTGACGCCCCCGCGGCCCGACCGCGTCTAGCGTGGCGAGCATGGACGAACAGCGCAGACACGGGTACGGCGGTCCGCCCCGGGAGCGTGGCGCGCCGGGCGGCAGTGGCCCGCCCTGGGCCCTGCGCTGGGCCGACCGCGAGCCGGGCGCCGGCCTGCCCTGGCGGTCCACCCTCCTCCTCGCCGTCTTCGTGACGGTGGGTTCCGGATTCGCGGCGCGCAACCAGCCCGACCGGGAGTCGCTCGACGCCCTCGGCCGCGCCCTGCTCCTCCTCGGCGTGGCGCTGCTCCTCCTGCGCCACCGCCATCCCGTTCCCGTGGTCTTCGGGACGGCGGCGATCACCCTCGGCTACTTCGCCGCCGGATACCCCTACGGTCCGGTCTTCCTCCTCATCGCCGTCGCCTGCTACGCGGCGATCGTCCACGGCCACCGGCGGTCGGCCTGGTGGGCGCTGGGGCTGCTCTGGCTGGGGCATCTGCTCTTCGCCCACTGGCTCTACGCCTACCTGCCCCCCGACGGCGACTCCGCCGCGCCCTGGGGTCAGGAGATCCCCGTCGCCTGCTTCGTCGTCGCGATCCTCGCCGCCTCCGAAATGGTCCGCGTCCGCCGCGAGCAGTGGGCGCAGCAGCGCGCCGAACGCGCCGCGGCCGAACGTCGCCGCGCCGACGAGGAACGGCTGCGGATCGCCCGTGAGCTGCACGACGTCCTCGCCCACTCGATCTCCGTGATCAACGTCCAGGCGGGCGTCGGCCTCGCGCTGCTCGACAGCGACCCCGAGCAGGCGCGCACCGCGCTGACCACCATCAAGGCGGCGAGCAAGGAAGCGCTGGGCGAGGTCCGTCAGGTGCTCGACACCCTGCGCGCCCCTGGTGAGGCCCCGCGCACGCCCGCGCCCGGTCTCGACCGCCTCCCGGAGCTCGTCGACCAGGCGGCGTCCGCGGGCCTGACCGTCGAGACGGCGACCGAGGGCGAGCCCGTGGCGCTGCCGCCCGGCACGGATCTCGCCGCCTTCCGGATCGTGCAGGAGGCGCTGACCAACGTGGTCCGCCACTCGGGGTCGCGCGCCGCGCGGGTCGTCGTCCTGTACCGGCCCGGCACGGTGGAGCTCCGTATCGACGACGACGGACCGGCGACCGGCGGCGACGCGGGCGGCGGCGGCAACGGCCTCGTCGGAATGCGGGAGCGGGCCGGGGCGCTCGGTGGCACGATCGAGGCGGGCACCCGCCGGGACGGCGGCTTCCGGGTACGCGCCGTCCTCCCCGCCCGACCGAAGGAGACCCCGTGATCCGTGTGCTGCTCGCAGACGACCAGTCGCTGGTACGGGCGGGCTTCCGCGCGCTCCTGGACGCCCAGCCGGACATCGAGGTGACGGGCGAGGCCGCCGACGGTGAGGAGGCGGCGGCCAGGACCCGAGAACTGCGTCCGGACGTCGTCCTCATGGACATCAGGATGCCGCTGCTCGACGGCCTCGCCGCCACCCGCAGGATCACCGGAGATCCCGGCCTGGAAGCGGTGAAGGTGGTCATGCTGACCACGTTCGAGCTCGACGAGTACGTCTTCGAGGCCATCCGCTCCGGTGCCTCGGGCTTTCTCGTCAAGGACACCGAACCGGAGGAGCTGCTGCGGGCCGTGCGCGCCGTCGTCCACGGCGACGCCCTGCTCTCGCCCGGCGTGACACGGCGGCTCATCGAGGAGTTCGCGGCCCGCTCCAAAGCCCCGGCGGCGGTCTCCGGGCTCGACGAACTCACCGAGCGGGAACGGGAGGTGATGGCCCTGGTCGGCATCGGCCTGTCGAACGAGGAGATCGCCCGGCGCCTGGTCGTCAGCCCACTGACCGCGAAGACCCATGTGAGCCGCACCATGGTGAAGCTCGGAGCCCGCGACCGCGCGCAACTGGTCGTTCTGGCCTACGAGTCGGGCCTGGTACGCCCGGGCTGGCTGGGCTGACGACCGTACGGCGGCCCGTTGCGCCCCGCCGCCCGTCACGACCAGGTGATCGCCGACGTCTCCCGCCAGAGCCGGGCGAGAGACGCGTCCCCCGCCACGGTCACGGCCCCCTCGGGCAGCCGGTTCCAGAGCGTCAGACAGAGACGCTCGGCGGTGCCGCTCAGCTCGCAGTCCGCGGTGATCCCGTCATCCCCCTTGCCCCACTCCGCGCGGGGCGCCTCCGGCGACAGTCGTACGGTCCACACGTCCCCGGTGTCCGTGGCCCGGACGCGCAGGATCCGCGGCTCCGGCGTACGTACCCGGCTGCGCTCGCGGCCGTGGAAGGCGCGCAGCAGCTCGTCGATGCCGTCCGCGGCGAGTGCGGGATCCACCGGCCCGGGGCGCCCGGCCGGCGGCAGGGCGGACTCGGCGTCGACCCGATGGACGGCCGTCTCGTGCGCCTGCCGCCGCGCCCAGAAGGCCAGTGGGGAGGGCGCGGGCAGGAACGTCCAGCACTCCAGCGACTCGGGCGCCGCCCGCAGGGCCTCGACGAGGCGGGTGTGGCCCTCGCGGAAATGGGCGACGAGCGCCTCGCCGTCGAGATCGGGCTCGCCGCCGTCGGGGTGGTAGGAGGTGTACCCCTCGACCACGAACCCCGTCGCCCAGCGGTGCACCATCGTCGTGTGCCGCAGGAGGTCCCGTACCCGCCAGCCCGGACAGGTCGGCACCTCCGCGTCCGTGCCCGCCTCGGCCGCGGCCTCCGCCAGAGCCCGGCCCGCCGTGTCCAGTGCCCCGATGTGCTCGTCGATCGTCATGATCCCCATGGGGTGGATTCTGCCCCGGTACGGTGCACCGGGAGCACGCGGCCCGGAAAGGGTTTCCGCCCCGCCTTCCCGACGGACGGCTGCGGAGCATTTCGCGTGCCGCAGTGCCGGCGTCGCCGCCTTCGGCAACAATGATCTCCAACAGCGCCGGTAGAGCTTGCCCCAGCGGTCATCTACGAACGCAGGGAAGATCAACACGCCCTGTCGTCAGACGCCTTACCAGTTACGGCAGATCAGCCCGTCGCTTCGCGGACGTCCTTTCCCTCCTCGGCGAACGCCTTGAAGTCCTGCATGTGCTGGAGCGACTGCTTGCGGAAGGCGCCGGGCATCAGAAGTCCCACCAGCTTCATCAGAAAGCCGCTGAACCGGTATTCGTTCTCGCTCTCCCAGAGCGTCGTTTCCGGGCCGGCTTCGGTCAGCCGCTCGCGCGCGGCGCTCCACATGCCCTCGCCGACGATCTCGCGGTCGAAGTGAACGACGCTCGTTCTCGGGATCTCGCGCAGGTCTGCCGGTTCCCGGCGTGTGATGGTCTCGGTGCACTCGAATTTCCGCCGGCCCGTCTGCATCACGACCCGCGACTTGGTGCCGAGCTGCCCGTGCTCCCCGCTCAGCGGCTCGTGCAGCACCAGGCCCCGCAGCCATTTCGGCATGTGCGCCGGGTCGGCGAGCAGCGGGACCACCTTCTCCCGCGGCAGGGCGATCTCGATGGAGACGGTGTATTTTATGGGGCGCATCGTTCATTTCCTTCTAGGCGTGGGGGCAGCGTGCTTTTGTACTGCTCGTCGTGCTCCTCGACTGAGTGCACTGCATTCTGTCCCTAAAGCAAAGGACAGATGGCCCTCCGCCTGGCGATTCGTCATGGTCATCGTGGGTGCGAGCGCCGAGGGCGCCGGTCAGCCCACCGCAGTAGGAATGTCAGGCCGGGTGGGGTGCGCAGGACGTGGGGGTGGCCTCGACTGCCTGCGCGTTGCGGGCCGCGTAGCCGATCACCGCGGCGCCGGCAGCGAGGACGGCGACCGTGGTGAGGGCGACGGGCAGCGAGAACCAGTCGGCCAGGAAGCCGATGGAGGGCGGGCCGAGCAGCATGCCTCCGTAGCCGAGCGTGGAGGCGGTGGCGACCCCGCTCGGGCCGGCGAGCGCGCCCGCACGGGCCACGGCGACGGGGAAGATGTTGGCCAGGCCCAGCCCGGTCACCGCGAAGCCGAGCAGCGCTGCCCAGACGCTGGGGGCGAGCGCGCCGAGCAGCATGCCGGCGGCTGCCGTCGCCCCGCCCGCGACGAGGGTGCGGGTCTGACCGAGCCGTTCGAGCAGGGCGGTGCCCGAGAGCCGGCCGATGGTCATCGTCAGCGCGAAGAGGGCGTAGCCGGCGGCGGCGACACCGGGGTGCGCGTCGAGATCCTGCTCCAGGTGGAGCGCGCCCCAGTCGGCCAGGGCGCCCTCGCCGTACGCCGTGCAGAGGGCGATGACGCCGAAGACGACGACGAGCCCGCGCGAGCCGGACCTGCTCCGCGGCCGGTCGGTGGCCGGCACCGCTTCCGGCGGGGCGGGCGACGGCTGGCGGAGCAGTACGGGACCGGCGACAGCCGTCAGCAGCAGCCCGACCGCCGTCAGACCGAGGAGGTGCGCCGTGGGGGACAGGCTGCCGGCCACGAGCCCGCCGAGACCCGCGCCGAGCATTCCGCCCAGGCTGAACGCCGCGTGGAAGGAGGGCATCACGGGGCGGCGCAGCGCGGCGACGAGGTCGACGGCGGCGCTGTTCATGGCCACGTTGATGCCGCCGTACGCCGCGCCGAAGACGAGCAGCACGAGGCCCAGGGCGAGGGGTGAGTGGGTGAGCGCGGGCAGGGCGATGGAGAGGGAGAGCAGGACGCCGGTGGCGACGGTGACGGCGTGGCTGCCGTGACGTCGGCAGAGCCGCCCGGTCAGGGTCATGGTGACGACGGCACCGGCCGACACACCGAGGAGCGCGAGGCCGAGGTCGCTGGCGGAGGCGCCGGTCTGCTGCTTGATGGCAGGGATCCGGACCACCCAGCCGGCGAAGAGGAAGCCGTCGAGGGCGAAGAAGAGGGTCAGGGCGGAGCGGAGGCGGGACAGGGAGGGGGCGGTGTCTCCGCCAGGTCCCCCCGGAACGGCCGTCCGTACTTTGTTTAGTAGCGGCACAAACTCAGGATAGGGGCGAGCCCGTACGGATTTCAACCGGGCGGCCACGGGCGCGGCCCGGGGAGGGGACGAGCAGAGGACGAGCAGAGGGCTGCCGCGGCGTGCGACGCGCGGGTACCCCGGACGGAGGCCCGCCCCGGGGGCTCGCGATCAGGACGTGGTGCCGGAACCCCGGCCCACCGAGGCACGGACCAGGGCCGCCGCCACGACCGGAAGGTCCTCGCCGGGCACCAGACGGGCGAGGGCGTCCGGATCGGTGGGCAGACCCGTGCGGCGGGCGCCCTCCAGGACGCGTTCGTCGAGGTAGGGGGCCAGTTCCGGCCAGATTCCCTGCGCCTCGCGGAGGAAGATGTCCGCGCCCGCGGGGCCGATGCCGGGCATCTCCTGAAGCGCCTCGCGCATCGCGTCCACGTCGCCGTCCGCCGCCTCCCGCATCCGGCGCAGATCGCCGTCGTACTTGTCCAGGACCAGTTCCGCCTCCTCGCCGAGCTGCGTCGCCGTCCTCTCGTCGTAGCGCCGGTACCCGCCCTCTCCCAGCGCGTCCACCCGCTGCTGCCAGCTCGCCTCCCGCATCCGCCGCGGGGTGCGCATCCCGGCCTCGAACAGGGCCTCGGCCGCCGCGACGGCCGTCGCCGCGCGGATCCTGGCGCTCAGCAGATGGGCGAGGACCAGCAGCTGGTACAACGGCTGCGGAGTGTCCTTGAGTCGTATGCCGGCCTCCTGCGCGTACGTCCGGGAGCTCTCGTCCTCCAGCAGATCCCGCACACGGGCCGTCGTCGCGGTACGCGTCATGACACCTCCCGATTCCGCCGCGCCGCTACCCGCCCTCGTACCGCGCAAACGGGTCCACCGCCCGATCATGGGAGACTCGCCCACATGAACGGCAAGGCGACCACGACCAAGACACGGCTGGACAGAGGGCGCGGCGCGCTCGGGCCCGCGCTGGAACTGGTGCACACGGGCCGTGCGCCGACCCGCGCCGTGCTCACCGCCGAACTGGGCGTCACCCGCGCCACCGCCGGCGCGGTCGCCGCCGAACTGGAAGCGCTCGGCCTGATCCGTGTCGACTCCAACCCCGGCGCCGCCGCAGGTTCCCAGGGCCGCCCCTCGCACCGGCTCGAAGTCGACGAGAAGGGCCCGGTCGCCCTCGCCGCCCAGGTCCATGCCGACGGTTTCCGCGCCGCGCTCGTCGGTCTCGGCGGCACGATCGTCGCCACGGCGCCCGGCTGCGTCACCGTCTCCGCCGACCCCGCGCAGGTCCTCGGCGCCGTCGTCGACGCGGGCGCCGCCCTGCTCCACGAGAGCGGACGCCGCTGCGTGGGAGCCGGGCTCGCCGCCCCCTCGGCGGTCGCCGAGCCCGAGGGCACCGCCCTCAACCCGCTCCACCTCGCCTGGCCGGCGGGTGCGCCGGTACGGGAGATCTTCGCCGAATGCGTCCGGGCCGCCGGGATCGAAGGCCCCGCCTTCACCGGCAACGACGTCAACCTCGCCGCCCTCGCCGAGCACCGGCACGGCGCCGGCCGCGGCGCCAGGGACCTGCTGTGCGTGGCCACCGGCCACCGCGGCGTCGGCGGCGCCCTCGTCCTCGACGGGCGCCTGCACACCGGCAGTTCGGGCCTCGCCCTGGAGGTCGGGCACCTCACGGTCAACCCCGAGGGCCGCCCCTGCCACTGCGGCAGCCGCGGATGCCTCGACGTCGAGACCGACCCGCTCGCCTTCCTCACCGTGGCGGGCCGCGACCCCGGTCCGGAGGTCTCGCTGCTCCAGCAGGCCCGGGACCTGCTGCGCACCAGCCCCGACGACCCGGGGGTGCGCGTCGCGCGGGAGGAACTGATCGACCGTCTGGGGCTCGGCCTCGCGGGCCTGGTGAACATCCTCAACCCGGACCGGATCATCCTCGGTGGCCTGCACCGCGAACTGCTCGACGCCGACCCGGACCGCCTGCGCGCGGTGGTCGCCGACCGCAGCCTGTGGGGACGCAGCGGCGGTGTACCGATCCTCGCCTGCACCCTCGACCACAACAGCCTGGTGGGCGCGGCGGAGCTGGCCTGGCAGCCGGTCCTGGACGACCCATTGGCGGCCCTTGGCCGACCGCTCGTCTGACGTACGCGCCGACGCTCTCCGCGTACGGGTCGACGCCCTCCGCGTACGTACCGGCACCGTCCGCGTACGTACCGGCACCGACCGCGTACGAGCCGACGCCGCCCGCGCAGGGCGGCTGTTCGGGCGACCAGCCGAGAGCTGATGACCCGGCTCGACAGCAGTCCGCACCGACCCCGCTGACCTGCCGCGGACTGGGTCTCGAAGCAATGGACCCCGCCGCCGTCCCGCCGCCCGGTATCCGCTGCGGCGGACCGCCCGGTTACCTTCGCCCGTCGGCATGCGTCATGGGTGTGACGACCCGATGCGAACGGTCGTCGCACCAACGAGCGAATCGAGAACCGGATGCTGACCAACATCATGCACGTGACGATCTACGTCACCGATCAGGACCGCGCGCTGGAGTTCTACACCGAGGGACTCGGTCTGGAGAAGCGGCTCGACTTCCCGGGGCCCGACGGGCGTTTCCTCACCGTCGGTGTTCCCGACAGCCCGGTGCAGATCATCCTGTGGTCGCATCCGGCGGCCGCGGGACAGCCGGGCGGCGCGGGCGCGCCCGGTCCGCTGATCCTCGAATCCGAGGACCTGCGAAAGGACTTCGAGATCATGCGCCGGCGCGGCGTCGTCTTCGAAGAGTCCGATCCCGTGGACTATCCGTGCGGGGTCCGCGTCGAGGCGGTGGACCCGGATGGCAACCGGATCTCGCTCCGTCAGCAGCCCAAGCCGTGACCGCCCATGCGCCCGGTCTCGTCGCCGAGGCGTTCGAAGCCCAGCGCGATCGGCTGCGTGCCGTCGCGTACCGCGTGCTGGGCTCGCATGCCGATGCCGAGGATGTGGTCCAGGAAGCCTGGATGCGTCTCGCTCGCCAGGATGCGGCGAGTATCGGCAATCTGGCCGGCTGGCTGACCACCGTGGTCGGCCGAATCAGCCTGGATCTCCTGAGATCCCGCCGAGCCCACCCCGAAACCGCCTACGAGCAAGAGTTCGCGCACCTCGTGGTGACGCCCCACGATGACCCCGCGCCGGACGAGCTGGTGGCGCTGGCCGATTCGGTCGGCCTCGCCCTGCTCGTCGTGCTCGACTCACTCACCCCGAGCGAACGCCTGGCGTTCGTCCTGCACGACATGTTCGCGGTCCCGTTCCAGGAGATCGGACAGATCCTCGGAAAATCCGCCGACGCCACCAAGATGGTCGCCAGCCGTGCCCGCCGTAAGGTCCAAGCCGCGGACCGCACGACGGCCCCCGGCCGCGAGCACCGAGAGGTCGTCCAGGCATTCGGCGCCGCCGCCCTCAGCGGGGACTTCGAAGCGCTCCTGCGTGTCCTCGACCCGAACGTGAAGCTGACCGTCGACACCCCCGATGGCGTGGTCGTCACCCTCGGCGCCACCCATGTCGCCGCCGGCGCCCGCATGTTCTCCGGCGAGGTCGCCCGCCAACGACCCGTGCTGCTCAACGGCGTCCCCGGCCACATGTCCTGGCGCCCCGACGGCACACCTCTCTCCGTCATCGCCTTCACCGTCGGCGAAGGCCGGATCACCGGCATCCAGATCGTCGTCGACCCGGCCAAACTCGCCTCGATCCGTCTGCCCACCCCGGACTGAGCCGGTGCAGAAGCGACGTGGCCCGCGCATGAACCGACGCCGGGGGGCGTACGAGCCGACGCCGCCCGCGCATGAGCCGTCGTGCGCGTGCGGTTCGGTGCCGGGCGGCCGGGTCTCGTCGAAATGGGTTCGGCCTGCGGCCGTGGGCGAACTAGCGTTCCGCCTCATGACCGGTTCCGACCTTCCTCCCCGCCTCGGCAGTCTGACCTTCCACGGACCGCTCTCCGAGGCCCGCGCCACCCGCATGGTCGCGCGCGTCGCCGATGCCTCGCCCGCCACCGTGCTCGACATCGGGTGCGGCTGGGGCGAGTTGCTGCTCCGCGTCCTGGAGGCCGTGCCGAGCGCCACCGGTGTCGGTCTCGACATCAGCGCGGAGGACCTGGCCAGGGGCCGGGTCCTCGCGGAGGAGCGCGGGCTCGCCGAGCGGGTCGCCTTCGTGGAGGAGTCGGCGCTCGGCACCACCCGTGGGCCGGTCGACGCGATTCTCTGCCTCGGCTCCAGTCAGGCCCTCTACGACCCGGAGCAGCCCCACGACCCGGCCGCCGCCCTGCGAGAACTGCGCCGCCTGGTCCGGCCCGGCGGCCGTGTCGTCCTCGGGGAGGGCTTCTGGGAGCGCACGCCCACGGCCGAGGAGCTCGCCGGGATGTGGCCCGGCGCGCACACCGGCGACCACCTCCGCCTCGGGGCGCTCGTGGACCTCGCGATCGAGACGGGCTTCCGGCCCGCGTGGATCGAGACGGCGGGCCGCGAGGAGTGGGAGGAGTTCGAGTCCGGCTACCGCCACGACACGGAGGTGTGGCTCGCCGCGTACCCCGGCCACCCGCTCGCCGCCGAGACCCGCGACCGTGTCGACCGGCAGCGGTCGTCCTGGCTGAACGGCTACCGCGACATCCTGGGCATGGCCTACCTGACCCTCGTTCCGGTCGGCTGACATTCCGTTCGGCCGACCAGCGACGCCCGCTCCGGCGCGGACACGTGCAGCACCTGGAATCGATCGTCCGCGCCGGCCGGCGGCTCGGCGCCCTCCGCCCAGAGAGTGAAGAAGAGCAGCTCCCAGCGGCGGGGGTCGATCGCGAGCGCGCTCGCCACCACGCCGTCCCCGCCCGCCACGCGCGCGTGCCGGGCGCGAGCCTCCGCCACGGCCTCGCCCGGCGCGTCGGCGTCCCCGAGCCGTACCCTGCGGCGCGTCGCGGTGCCCGGCACGACGCCGGCCGCCGGGCCCTCGTCGTACGCGAGCCCCGTCCAGTGCTGCACCACCGGCCGCCCGAAGTCGTTCACGATCCCTTGGAAACCGGGGCCCCAGAGGAAGGAGTTCATGCCTTCCGGCGTGGCCCAGAGGTAGAACGGCGCGTACTGGTCGACCGGCGATCCGTCCGCGCGCTCCCGGATCAGATAGGCCTTGAGGCCGAGCCCGGGGAAGTCGTCCAGCAGATGCCCCCTGGTCGCGACCCGCCTGCGGATGATCTCCATGTCGTAGTCGGCGGGGAGGGTGATCTCGTACTGCATGGCATGCATCGGGGGCTCCGTTTCTCTGGCGGGCTCGGGGGATACGTGCGCACGGGGGACGTGCCGGCAGGGCCTGCTGGAGGCGGTGCTCGGGAGGTCCGTGGTCAGGCGGTACGGGGCGACAACAGGGCCAGCAGGCCGCGGACGGCCGTGTCGAAGGCGGCGGGGGCGCCGGAGGCGCGGGCCAGGACATACCCGCCCTGCACGGTTGCCACGATCGTGGCCGCCAGGTCGGCCGGCTCCAGGGGGCCTGTCAACTCCCCGCTGTCCAGACCCTCCTGGACGACTCCGGCGAGCCGGTCGCGCAGCCAGTCCAGGGTCTCGTCGACCGGGGTGCGCAGCTCGTCGCTCCCCATGACGTCCGGGTCCATAGTCAGCCGGCCCACCGGGCAGCCGCGCAGCACGTCCCGCTCGCGCAGCAGATACGCCTCCACGCGCGCGTACGCCGATCCTCGGCCGCTCAGGACCGACTCGGCCGTCGCCCGCATCTCCCCGGCCGTGCGGCGGATCGCGGCCAGCGCCAGATCCGGCTTCCCGGCGAAGTGGTGGTACATGCTGCCCTGGCCGGCTCCGGCGGCCTGCTGGATCGCCTTGGGGCTCGTTCCGACGTAACCGCGCTCCCAGAGCAGCTCCCGGGTGGCCTCGATCAGTCGCTCGGACGTCGTCATGAGGCGAGTGTACATACCAGTAGGTACAGAAGGTCTGCACCCGCCCCGCGGCTCCGTACTCCCCACGTCGTACGGACGAAGCCGCTGACCGTACGACGACCCGGACCCCCTCCACGGGCGAGGCTCGAAGCATCACCACACGCGACACTTATGGATGAGGAGCTGAGAGCCATGAACACACTCGCCCACGCGGGCCCCGGCCCGTGGGTCCTGTTCTTCCCTCTCGTCTGGGCGGCCGTGATCCTCACCGTGATCACCGTGCTGCGCCGCACCGGATGGCGTGGCAGGCGCGGCCCCGGACCCCGTCCCGCCTACGACGAGCAGTCGCCGATCGCGCTCCTCGGCCACCGGTTCGCGGCGGGCGAGATCGACGAGGACGAGTACTGGCGCCGGCTGACGGTCCTCGAGGAGCAGTTCGGCCGCACCGCCGGACCCAAGGGACGGGCGTCATGACAGGCGCCGCCCCCGACAGCCTCCCGCGCCCCACCCGTACCGCCGCCCGGGTCGTGGACGCCGTCAAGGTCTACGGCGGCGGGGACACCGAGGTCAGAGCCCTGGACGGGGTGAGCGTCGACTTCCCGGCCGGCCGCTTCACCGCGATCATGGGCCCCTCGGGGTCCGGCAAATCCACCCTCATGCACTGCGCCGCCGGTCTCGACACTCTCACCTCCGGCTCCGCGCTCATCGGCGACACCGACCTGTCCACCCTCGACGACCGGCGGCTGACCCTGCTGCGCCGCGAGCGGATCGGATTCGTGTTCCAGGCGTACAACCTGCTGCCCACGCTCACCGTCGCAGAGAACATCACCCTGCCGCTCGACCTCGCGGGGGCCGCCCCGGACCGGGAGTGGCTGGACGCGCTCATCGACACCGTCGGGCTGCGCGACCGGCTCCACCACCGGCCCGGCCAGCTCTCCGGCGGCCAGCAGCAGCGCGTCGCCGTCGCCCGGGCCTTCGCCGGCACCCCCGACGTCGTCTTCGCCGACGAGCCGACCGGCAACCTCGACTCCCGCTCCGGCGAGGAGGTGCTGCGGCTGCTCGGCCGCACCGTCCGGCAGACCGGCCGTACGGTCGTCATGGTCACCCACGACCCGGTCGCCGCCGCCCACGCCGACGCGGTGGTCTTCCTCGCCGACGGACGGCTCGTCGACCGCATGGCGGAGCCGACGGCCGAACGCGTCCTCGACCGTATGAAGGCCTTCGACGGCAGGCCACGGAGTCAGGGACCGGTGCCGTCATGAACGCCTCCCTCAAGCTCAGCCTCTCCGCGCTGCGCGCCCACAAGCGGCGGTTCGTCGGCACCTTCACCGCGATCCTGCTCGGCGTCGCCTTCCTGACCGGCACCCTCGTCATGGGCGACACCCTGCGGTCGAGCTTCGACTCGCTCTTCGGCAACGCCACCAGGGGTACGGACGCCGTGGTCCGCAGTACGAGCGTGGTGACGGTCGAGGGGGAGAGCCAGGGCACGCGCCGCTCCGTGGAGGCCTCGCTCGCCGACCGGATCGCCGAGGTGCCCGGCGTCGCCGCGGCCGTCCCGCGGATCGAGGGCGCGGGTCAGCTCGTCGGCGCCGACGGGAAGCCGATCGGCGGCCAAGGCCCGCCCACGCTCGCCGGATATTGGATCCAGGATCCCGAACTCAACCCCTACGCCCTGTCCGAAGGCCGCGCACCGGCGCGGTCCGGCGAGGTCGTGGTGAACCGGGGCGCCGCGAACACGGGCGATCTGGCCGTGGGCGACACGACGGTGCTGCGCGCCCCCGATCCGGTGAAGGTCACCGTCGTGGGCCTGGCCACCTTCGGCGGCGAGGACGGCATGGGCCAGGTCACGTACACCGGCATGACCCGCGCCGACGCGGAGAAGTACCTGACGCCGAAGCCCGGTGACGCGTCAGCCGTCCTCGTCAGGGCCGGTCCCGGCACCTCGCAGCAGGAACTCGTCGACGCGCTCGCGCCCGTACTCCCCGACGGGGTCGAGGCGATCACCGGAGAGCAGTCGGCCCAGGAGAACACCGACATGATCTCGGGTCAGTTCCTCACCCTCTTCACCACGTTCCTGCTGGTGTTCAGCGGGGTGGCGCTGCTGGTCTCCGTCTTCTCCATCCACAACACCTTCGCCATCGTCGTCGCCCAGCGGACCCGCGAGAACGCGCTGCTGCGCGCGCTCGGTGCCTCTCGCCGCCAGGTCCTCGGCTCGACCCTCGTCGAGGCCGTGGCCGTCGGCCTGGTCGCCTCGGCGGCGGGGCTCCTCGGCGGCATCGGCGTGGCGGCCGGACTCCAGGCGCTCTTCCCGGCGATCGGGTTCTCCTTCCCCGAAGGGGATCTGGTCATCAGCGGACTCTCCATGGCGCTGCCCTTCGCCGTGGGCCTCGTGGTCTGCGTCGGCTCCGCGCTGCTGCCCGCCGTGAAGGCGGGGCGGACCGCGCCGCTCGCCGCGCTGCGCGAGACCGCCGTGGACGAGTCCGGCGCCTCGCGCGTCCGGGCGCTGTCCGGTACGGGGCTGCTGCTCGCCGCCGTCGCCCTGGTGCTCATCGGCGTCCTCGCGACCCCGTCGCTGTGGCTCGCCTCCGCCGGTGCCGTGCTTGCGCTCGCCGCGTTCGTCGTCCTCGGCCCGGTCGCCTCCTCGCACGCCGTACGGATCCTCGGGGGGCTGCTGCGCGGGGTCAACCGGGGCCTCGCCAGGCGCAACGCCCTCCGCAGTCCGAAGCGGACCGCCGCGACCGCGACCGCGCTGATGATCGGCGTCGCCGTCGTCTCGCTCTTCACGGTCTTCGGAGCCTCGCTGAAGGCGACCATGGACCAGACGGTCTCGCGGTCGTTCGCCGGCGACGTCGCCGTCACCACGCCGGCGTTCGGCGCCGGTGGCAGCGGGCTCAGCCCGCGGCTCGCCCCCGCGCTCGCGGAGCTGCCCGAGGTGGAGACGGCCGTCGGGCTCGGCCAGGGCGTGGCCGAGGTCGACGGCGAGGGCCGGGCCCTGACCGTCACCGACCCGACCGCGCTCGCCGGCTCCTTCGACCTCGGAGACATCCAGGGCTCGCTGGCCGGGCTCGGTACGGACGGGATCGCCGTCGCCGACGCGGAGGCGGACAAGTCCGGTCTCACGCCGGGCAGCACGACCGAACTGGCCTTCACCGACGGCAGTCGGCACACCTTCACCGTCAAGGCCGTCTACGAGCAGTCCGAACTGGCCGGGGACTACGTCATCACCCGGGAGGCCTGGGCCCCGCACCGCGCGCAGGACTCCGACACGCTCGTCGCCGTGACCTTCGAGGACGGCGTCTCGACGGCCGCGGGTACGGCGGCCGTGGAGGACGTCACCACGGCGTTCGGCAACCCGGAGGTGCAGACGCGTGACGAGTACGCCGAGTCCTCGGCCGGCGGCATCGACATGATGCTCACCCTGGTCTACGCACTCCTCGCGCTCGCCGTCCTGATCGCGCTCCTGGGGATCGCCAACACCCTCACGCTCGCGGTCCACGAGCGCACCCGTGAGCTCGGCCTGCTGCGCGCGGTCGGACAGACCCGGGCCCAGCTCAAGGCCATGGTCCGATGGGAGTCCGTCCTGGTCGCGGCCTTCGGCACGGTCGGCGGTCTCGCGCTCGGCGGCTTCCTCGGCTGGGTCCTGGTCAAGGCGTCCGACGGAGCGAGCGACAGTGCGTTCGCCTTCGCCGTCCCTCCGGCGCAACTCGCGATCGTCGCCCTGGTCGGTCTGGCCGCGGGCGTGGTGGCGGCATGGCGGCCGGCGCGGCGGGCGGCCCGCCTGGACGTGCTGCGGGCGATCGCGACGGAGTGACACCGACACCGGATCCGGTATGCCCGATCGCGCATATCGGATCCAAGATCCGATATCCAAGCTCAGGTATCCAAGCTCCGGTACCAAGGATCCGATATCCGCCCCGGCGGTCGCCCGTTCAGCCCGCCAGGGCCGAACGGGCGACCGCCGGGGCGCGGGCCGGTTCCTGGGGAGCGCCGAACGGGACGCCCTCCAGGCTCGTGGCGTGGGCACCGCGGAAGCGGGTGTGGCCGGCGAAGGGGCCGTCGGTGGTCGCGCCGTACACGGCGTGCGAGCGGGGCGGCACGGCGACCGCGGGGAGGGGGGCCGGCAGGGTGAACCAGACGATCTTCCCGCTGTCGTGCGGGCGGATGCCCCAGCTCTCGCTGACGGCCTCGATGATGGCCAGACCGCGGCCCGAGGTGGCGAAATCGTCGATGTTGTCGGGGACCGTGCGCCCCGACCGGCAGTCGATGTCCGGTATCCGCGGGTCATGGTCGTGGACCGAGACGGTGAGACGGTCGAGCAGCAGCTCGATCTCGACGGTGCACATCTTGTCCGGCTGTGCGTGCCGGTGAACATTGGTCAGCAGCTCGGTCACACCGAGCGCCGCATGGTCGATCAACGCATCGAGATGCCAGTAGCGCAGATGCGCCGCTACGATCCTGCGGACCTGACCGATCCGCGACGGCAGGGCCTGGAGCTCCACCGTGCAGTGCCTGCTTGGCTCGCTGATCACGGCTGCGACTCCCCGAAGTTGAGGTCCGGAAGAAGACGAAGATTCGGATCTGTCATGCGTACAGCAGGGCGGCGGGCTGGATCACAGCGTCACCGCCGGTGAACCCTCAGTGAGGTGGTTTCCAGGGTGAACCAGTGGTGACCGGCCCGCAACTCGCGGAGACCTTCCGCAGGTCACCGACGTCTCAGCGCGTCACGGCGTCATCGTCAACGCCTGGCCGCGCGCTTCAGGGCTTCGAGGAAACCCCCCGGCCCTGACGCCCGGTCGCGGGGCCCGCGGGCGGGCCCGTCCATGGTCAGCCGGTAGCGCGTGCCGTTCACGGTCGCCACCGTCTCGTCCGGCTTCGCGAACCAGGGGCGCCCGGCCCGCACCGATGCCACCGGGGCACTGTCGATCTCACTGCCGTAGCTCGTCAACAGGGACAGTCGGCCATCCTCGATCCGGACCTCGCCGGCCCGCGTCAACGAGCGCGGCCAGCGCTCGATCCGTACGCCCGTGGCCGTGAACTCGGGCTTCGCCGCCCCGGGCTCCGTCGCCTCGGGCCAGGACGCCTCGCGCTCCGCCATTTCGATCCGCCCCCTTCGCACCGGTTGTTCCGTCCAGTGTGCTGGGCGGGCGGCGACGGCACCAGAGGCCCCTGCTGCAAGGGACTCCTATGGAGCCCCAAAGCGAACGTTTGTGCAGGTGAGGGAGTTATCGTCGGCAGTGGGGGATCTGCTGGGCCGGACGAGGAGAAGGACGTATGAGCACCACGGAGAACACGGCGCGTGCCGCGGTCGCGGTCGCGACCGTCGACGTCGACCACAGCGACCCGGCGTACCGCGCCTGGCTGAAAGAGGCGGTCCGGAAGGTGCAGGCCGACGCCAACCGCTCCGCCGACACCCATCTGCTGCGCTTCCCGCTCCCCGAGTCGTGGGGCATCGACCTCTACCTCAAGGACGAGTCGACCCACCCCACCGGAAGCCTCAAGCACCGCCTCGCCCGCTCCCTCTTCCTCTACGGCCTGTGCAACGGCTGGATCCGGCCCGGCAAGCCCGTCATCGAGGCCTCCAGCGGCTCGACGGCCGTCTCCGAGGCGTACTTCGCAAAGCTGATCGGCGTGCCGTTCATCGCGGTGATGCCACGCACGACGAGCGCCGAGAAGTGCCGCCTGATCGAGTTCCACGGCGGGCAGTGTCACTTCGTCGACGACTCCCGCACGATGTACGAGGAGTCCGCGGCGCTCGCCGAGCGGACCGGCGGTCACTACATGGACCAGTTCACCTACGCCGAGCGGGCCACCGACTGGCGGGGCAACAACAACATCGCCGAGTCGATGTACCAGCAGCTGAGGCTCGAGCGGTACCCCGAGCCGGCGTGGATCGTCGCCACGGCGGGCACCGGCGGCACGTCCGCGACGATCGCCCGCTATGTGCACTACATGCAGCACGACACGCGTATCTGCGTCGCCGACCCGGAGAACTCCTGCTTCTTCGACGGCTGGACGAAGAACGACCCCGACGCCACCTCCGACTGCGGTTCGCGGATCGAGGGCATCGGCAGACCCCGCATGGAGCCCAGCTTCGTGCCGGGCGCCATCGACCGGATGATGAAGGTCCCGGACGCCGCGAGCGTGGCCGCCGTCCGCGCCCTGGAAGGCGCCATCGGCCGCAAGGCGGGCGGCTCCACCGGCACGGGCCTGTGGAGCGCGCTGAAGATCGTGGCCGAGATGGTCGAACAGGGCCGCACCGGCAGCGTCGTGACCCTGATCTGCGACCCGGGTGACCGCTACCTCGACAAGTACTACTCCGACGCCTGGCTGGCCGGACAGGGCCTGGACATCGCGCCCTACGCCGCCGCTATCGACCGGTTCCTGGCGACGGGTGTCTGGCCGGAGTGAGCCGCAGGTCGAGGCGGCGCATCGCGTCGCGGAAGGACCTGCCCACGCCGGGGCGGGCCAGCCGCATCGCGAACAGGTACAGCGCCGTGCCGTCGACCGCCATCGTCCAGCGGACCCGGGTCCCCGAGCCGGCGGGGG
This sequence comes from Streptomyces sp. NPDC012508, assembly GCF_042902595.1. Taxonomy (NCBI): domain Bacteria; kingdom Bacillati; phylum Actinomycetota; class Actinomycetes; order Kitasatosporales; family Streptomycetaceae; genus Streptomyces; species Streptomyces sp. NPDC012508. The sequence goes on along the minus strand of NZ_JBIBEO010000010.1, from coordinate 125,884 downwards.
ACAGGGACCAGTCCTCCACCATGGCGCTGACGCCCGGGGCGTTGGTCTCGTCGATGCGGTACGCGTAGCGGGTGTCGGGGTCCTGGGCGAGGATCGTCTCCTGGAACATCACCCCGCCCCGCAGCCGGACCGTGCGACCCGTGCCGCCGCCGGTCGGGGCCGCGGAGGCGACCGCCCTGAACCAGGAGGGCATGGAGCCCAGTTCCACCGCGAGCGAGCGGAACACGGCGGAGGGCGGCGCCGCCACCTCGGCCGTGAACACCAGCCGTACCGGCGCGGTGGCGACGAAGTCGAGCTCCACGAGCCTGAGTCGGCGAGCCATGGACCGTCCCTCCCGAGGTGCGGATCTGAGGCCCGCACACCCTAGCTGACATCCCGTCAGTTGCCCAGGAGTCCGTCCAGAGCCCGGCCGAAAACCCACCGCCCGGCCAGCGCCAGTACGGGATCGAGCGCGCCGGGGACCCCGCGGAGGCGCAGCTCCTCGACCCACACCGCTCGCGCGCCGCCGCCAGGGGTCTCGTACACCTCGATCTCCGCCCGGCCGAGCACCACGCGCCCGCGCTTCTCCAGGCGGTACCTTCCCGGCCGTCCGGGTCCGGGAGGTTCCCAGGCCACCACCTCCATCGGGTCGTCGAAGGAGAGACGCCCTATGCCGGTTCGGGCCACGAACCGTGTCCCCACCCCCGTCGGCCCGGGGGAGAGCACCCGGCTCCGCGTGAGCGGAACCAGGCGGCCGTGCGCGGCGAAGTCGGTCAGCCGCCGCCACACCTCCTCCACCGGCAGCTCCGAGAGGCGCTCGACGCGGAAGTGGCTCACCCCTCGCCGCCCGTCGGATCCCCGTTCCGGCCCGCCGAATCCCCGTTCCCGCCCGTCGGATCCCCGTTCCCGCCCCGGTCGCCGTCCTCGTCGGTGTCCTCGCCGGCCACCACCAGGTCCGGCAGGTGCTCCGCCATGTCCGCCCGGGTCTGCGGCGACAGACCCGCGTCCGTCACCAGCGTGCCCACCTCGTCGAGCCGCGCGAACGAACTCAGGCCCACCGTCCCCCACTTCGTGTGGTCCGCGACCACCACCACCCGGCGGGCCGAGCGCATCAGACGCCGGTTCGTCTCCGCCTCCGCGAGATTCGGCGTCGAGAGCCCCGCCTCCACCGAGATGCCGTGCACCCCCAGGAACAGCACATCGAAGTGGAGCGAGCGGATCGCCTGGTCGGCCACCGGCCCCACCAGCGCGTCCGAAGGGGTCCGCATCCCGCCCGTGAGCACGACCGTCGCCGCGCCCGGCCGCGTCGCCTCGCCCGCCGCGCCGGCCCGCTGCGCCGCGTGGAAGACATCGGCGACCCGGACCGAGTTGGTCACGACCGTCAGATCCGGCACGTCGAGGAGGTGCTGGGCCAGGGCGAACGTCGTTGTACCGCCCGACAGCGCGATCGCCGAACCCGGCGCCACCATCCGGGCCGCCGTCCGGGCGATCTCCTCCTTCGCGCTCAGCTCGAGCGCCGACTTGGCCTCGAATCCGGGTTCGTGCGAGCTGGTCCCGACCAACGGCACCGCGCCGCCGTGCACCTTCTCGACGACGCCCTGGCGTGCCAGCGCGTCCAGGTCCCGGCGGATCGTCATGTCCGAGACGTTGAGCCGCCGCGTCAGCTCGTTGACGCGGACGCCGCCGCGCCGCCGCACCTCGTCCAGAATGAGTGCGCGCCGCTGCTCAGCGAGAAGATTCTGATGGTCGCTCACCACAGGGGCCGATCCTTCCGAAGGGAACTGGGGGAATGGAGGGCGGATTCCGTGAGAGCCCGTGCACCGGCGCACGGCCTTCCGCGATCCTGATTGCCTGCCGTCGAATCCTCCCACTCAGAGAGGGAGACACCGAAGTGCCCCCTGCCACACCCGCCCCGAAGAGCGGTGGCGCGGCGCTCGAGCTTCTCGTGCACGGAGTGGGCGGAGCCACGCCTCAGGACATGCTGGGCGATCCGCGCACGGTACGGGTCACCGGCGACGCGACCGCCGCGGTGCACCGCCGTGCCGACGACGCCGAAGCCGAGGCGCACCCCGAGCGCTACGCCGAACGGCCGGTTCCGGAGGCGTACGTCTGGTCCAACCTCACCTCCGGAAACGGCGCCCGCGCCCTGTGGCTGCTGCTCCTGCCCTTCATGGTCGCCAACCTCGCCCACTGGATGCGCCCGCCGGCGAAGGGACACCCTCGGCTGGTCAGGGCGTACGGGGTGCTGGTGCGGCTCGTGGCGCTCACCCTCACGGTGCTGCTCACGGCCGCCGCCTGCGAGGTCGCGCTCGATCTGACGGCCTGGCAGTGCGCGGGCTCCGCCGTCTGCGCGGAAGACCGTTCGTGGCTCGGCTTCCTCTCGGCCGAGCGGGGCGGCTGGTGGTCGCAGCCGGGCCGCAGGCTCGCGCTCGCCGCCGTGATCCCGGCCGCGCTGGTCGGGCTGCTCTGGTACCTCTCCAACCGGACATGGAGCGCGTACGAAGCCCAGCGCCCGCCCACCGGCTACGACGAGGACGGCTTCGCGGACCCGGCCGCGGAGGCCCGGGGCGAAGCCGAGACCGGCTGGGCCGAGCCCGGCGAAACCGAGCGCGAGAGCACCCGAGCCGAGCCCGAGAACGCCCGAGCCGAGCCCGAGAGCATCCGAGCCGAGGCCGACGCCCCGGACGCCGAGAACCTCGCCCCCGACATGCGCCCGGCCCTCGGGCGGCCCGGCTTCTGGTTCGGCCGGCGCCTCGTCGCGCGGCTCCGCGCCGCGCACACCGCCGCCGGCTTCCTGACCGTCGCCGCCGCCGTCACCGGAGCCGCCGCCCGCCACGACCGTGAGGCCTCCGGCGCCCTGCTCGACGCCCTCGGACGCTCCCTCCAGACGGCCTACGTCGTCCTCGCCGCCGTCGTCCTCTGGGTCGTCTGCCGCCGCGGCCGCAGCGAGAAGCGCCTCGACCTGCGGCTCGAACGGGCCCTGGTCTCCTGGCTCCCCTGCACGTCCCTGCTGCTGCTCGCCCTCGCCGTCCTGCACGCCGGCTGGTCGCGCCCCGGCTGGCGCTCCGGCGGCACACTGCCCGGCAACGCCACCTTCGGCGTCCTGACGCTCGCCCAAGGCGGCCTCGTGGTCGCCCTCGCAGCGGTCGCCCTGCTCCTGCACCGCCGCCGCCACGACCCCCGCACCGCCCTGCACGGCCTCGGCGGCCCCGCGGTCGCCATGCTCGCCTGCGCGCTGGGCGGTGTGATGTCCGGCGGTGTGGCCCAGCGCGTCGCCGACTGGCTGGACGGGCCGCCCACACCCGGTATGGGCGCGGGCTCGACCGTCGCCCCGCCCGTGCTGCTCAGCTGGCAGGCGTCCGTCATCCCCGTCCTGCTCCTGCTGCTCCTCGCCCCCGCCGTGCTCCTCGTCGTACGGACCGCCCGGGCCGCCCGCCGCCTGGGGCCCGTCGTCGAGGCCGACTACGGTACGCAGGACCCGGACCCCGTCCGTACGGGACGGATCGCCGCCACCCGCGCCACCGCCTCCCTCACCGACGCCGCCCCCGCGCTCGTCGGCACGGTCTCCGGCGCCACCCTGCTGCTCGGCGCGGGCTCGGTGGCGGGAGCATGGGCCAGTGGCAACGTCCCCGGCCGGGCGTTCGACGGCGCCCATCCCGCCCTCGCGTCCGCCGCCGCCACCGCCCAGGCCCTCGGTTCCTGGATGATCGGCTTCGGCTTCCTGCTCTTCGTCACCTGGGGCCGCCGTGCGTACAAGGACGCGTCCGCCCGCCGTACGATCGGCATCCTCTGGGACGTCGGCACCTTCTGGCCGCGCGCCGCGCACCCCTTCGCCCCGCCCTGTTACGCCGAACGGGCGGTCCCCGACCTCACCTGGCGCATGAGTTCCTGGACCCGGCACACGGGCGGTCGGCTCGTCATCTCCGGCCACTCGCAGGGCAGTGTGCTCGCCGCGGCAGCCGTCTGGCAGCTGCCGCCCGCGACCCGGAGGCGCGTCGCGCTGCTGACGTACGGATCTCCGCTGGAGCGGCTGTACGGGCGCTGGTTCCCCGCCTACTTCGGGCCCGGGCCCCTGCGCGCCCTCTACGGAACGATCCACTGCTGGAGCAACCTCTACCGGGCCACCGACCCGATAGGCGGGCCCGTACGGGTGCCCGCCTCCGGGGAGAAGCCGGCCGTCGACGGCGCCGCGCTGCTCGACCCGGTCGTCTACGGCCGCACCCCCGAACACCCGCTGCCCGAACCGATCCTGGGCCACTCCGACTACCAGGCCGATCCCGCCTTCGCCGCCGAACGGTCCGTACTCCTCGACCGGTTGCCGCCCGCCCTGCCGCGCCAGCGCGACGGTGACGCGGGGGGCGGTGCGAACCAGCAGGCCGATCAGGGGAGTTCGGGCAGGTCCTCCGGATAGAGGAGCGTCAGGTCGTCCGTGCTCGCGTCGGCGAGCGCGGCGACCCGGCCCGCGTGCCGCTCGACCATCGACTCGAACGTCTGGCGGGCCGTACGGCCGTTGCCGAACGCCGGTCCCTTGGGCAGCTCGGTGAAGTACTTCCGCAGCGCCTCGTCGGTGCCGTCGGCGAGCCGGTACTCGTGCTCGTCCGCCTGCTGCCCCACGATACGCAGCAGCTCGTCCGGCACGTAGTCGCTGAAGGTGATGGTCCGTGAGAAACGGGACGCCACCCCGGGGTTGACCGTAAGGAAGCGTTCCATCTCGGCCGTGTACCCGGCGACGATCACCACCACCGCGTCCCGGTGGTCCTCCATCAGCTTCACCAGCGTGTCGATCGCCTCACGCCCGAAGTCCCGGCCGGAGTCCTCCGGCGACAGCGCGTACGCCTCGTCGACGAAGAGCACGCCGCCACGCGCCCGGTCGAACGCCTCCTGCGTACGGATCGCGGTCGAGCCGATGTGCTCGCCGACCAGGTCGACCCGGGAGACCTCGACCAGATGGCCCCGCTCCAGGACGCCGAGCGAGGCGAGGATCTCGCCGTACAGCCGGGCCACCGTCGTCTTTCCCGTGCCCGGATTGCCGGTGAAGACCAGATGGCGGCGTACCGAGGCCGCCTTGAGGCCCGCCTCCTGCCGTCTGCGGCCGACCTCGATCATGTTGGTGAGCGTCCGTACCTCGTGCTTGACGCTCTCCAGGCCCACCAGCGCGTCCAGTTCGCCGAGCACGTCCTGCGAGGAGCGCGACTCGGGGGCCGGCTCGGGGGCAGGGGCGACCGGCGGGACGACGGTGGCGCGCGGCGTGGGAACCGTACCGAGCAGCCCCGCCGACTGCGTCGCCGTCAGCACGGAGCCGGTGCCGGTGGCCGGAGGCGTACGCACCGCGCTCTCGTCGCTCGTGCAGTCCTCCGCGACCGGGCCGTCCTCGGGGAACTCGTACCCGCCGCGCGCACACCGCTCCGTACGGCACGTGCGCAGCGTCGTACGGCAGCCGTCCATCACATGGAAGCCGTAGCCGCCGCTTCCGGTCACCCGGCAGCCGTGGAAGGAGCCCCGCCCCTCCGCGGACACGTAGAACCCGGCCTCGGCGGGCGAGGTGACCGTGCACCGCTCGATCGTCGGGTCGGCGCCCTTGGTGACGATCACGCCGGTCTGCACGGCGTCGATCGTGCACCCCCCGAGCGTCCCGCCGCTGCCGTGATCCCGGAACCAGGCGCCGGTGGACGCCTCGCGGATGCGGCAGTCGTCGAGCTGCGCGGTCGCGCCGTCGCTGACCGACACCGCCGTGTTCCGCACCTGCGACAGATCGCTGTCGACGACATCGACGCGCGAGCCGCGATCGAGGACGAAGAGCGCGTCCGGCACGTCGTGCACCCGGCACGCGTCGAGGACGGCGGTGGCGCCGTCGCTGATCCATACCGCCGGATAGTCACCCGTACTGTCGTGGATCTCGCACTGGTTGGCGTCCACGCGCGTGCCCGGGTCCCACACCGAGAGCCCGTTGCGGCCGAAGCGGCGCACGGTCGAGCGCGTCAGCGTCAGCACCGAGCGGGAGCGCAGATCGACCGCGTTCTCCGGGATGTCGTGGATGTCGCAGTCGGAGAGGGTGAGCACCGCGTCCGTGTCGAGCGTGATGCCGTCGGCCGAGGTGCGGTGCACCGAGGAGTCCGTCAGGTGCGCGGTGGCGCGCGACGCGATCTGGAGACCGGTGCCCTTGATCTCGTACACCTCGCAGCCGATGCCCTCCAGGCCGCTGCCCTCGCCGGTCACGGAGATCCCGGCGCCGGAGGCGTGATGGACCCGGCAGCGCTCCAGGCGCGGATGGGCGCCGCCGCGCACCGAGACACCGGACTGGCCGGCCGCGACGATCTCGCACTCCTCGAACACGCCGCCCGCGCCGTCGAGCACGGCGATACCGACGCCCGCCGGATTGTCGACGGTGCAGCGGCGGACGGTGGGGCGGGCCGCGCCCCGGACCTCCAGGCCGGCGGCCGAGCGGGTCACGATCCGCAGATCGAGCAGCTCGGGGGTGCCGTCCTCGACGAGCAGCGCCGGGGCGGCGGAGTCCTGCCCCTCCACATGCAGATCCTGGACGGTCGCCGAGGCCCGTACGGTCAGCGGCACGCCGTCCACGGGCGCGATCCGGACGGAGCCGATCCCGCCCTCGGGGCCCCGCAGGGTGACGGCCCGTTGGATGACGAGGTTCTCCCGGTAGGTGCCGGGCGCGACGGTGAGGACGTCGCCGTCCCCGGCCGCCTCCAGGGCTGCGGCGAGGGAGGCGTACTCGCCCGTGCGGCGCCGCCACCGCGATGTGCCGGTGTGCGTCACCTGGACCGTGCCCTGTGCCATGGGTGTGCTCTGCCCCCGCCTCATGCGTGCCGCTGATCCGATGCCCCACCGTAGCGCGCGCGGCGCCGCCGGGTTGACGGGTCAGCTGCCCGCGCCCGTACGGCCCCAGTCGGGACCGGCCTTGGCCCATGCGCGGTCGAGACGCTCGTACCGCCGGTGCGTGAGCCGGCGTACGACCAGTCTCCTCGCCGCCTCCACGAAGACCGCGGCCAGGGTCGCCGCGAGCAGCCCCACGATGATCGCGTGGGCGCGTGCGGTCTCCGGCGGCATCGGAGCGGTCGCCGGGCGGCCGTCGCGGTCGGTCCACAGCCGGAAGGTGTCGCCCGGATCGGACAGTTCGCGTCGGGTGGCCACCGTGCCCGTCCGGGACGTGCCGTCCGGGGCGGTCCAGGTCGCCACGACGGCGCGGCGGGCGGGCTGCTCTCCCGCGGACTCGGGGTTCCGCAGGCCCGGGGCCGGGGTGTCGGCGAGCCGGATCACCCGGGCCGTCGTCGCCGCCCGTTGCCGGCTCTGGGCCTGGACCGCGCGCTGGAGGGAGTCGTCGGTCCGCGTGGCGGAGATCCAGCCCGTGGCGGGGACGGCGAGGACGAGGAGCACGACCGCGGCGAGCGCGACCCATGCCTCGACGAGGTCCGTGGTCCGGCGCAGGGGGTTGTGCCGCCAGCGCCAGACTCCGATGGCTGCGCGCACGCCGCACCCCCTTGTCGTTGCCGCTTCTCCCAACGAGTCTGCCCCGGGGGCGGGTTCCCCGCCTGCCGGGACGCGGAAGTGTGACGCGATCGCTCGTGCGTACGTGTCCGTGACGCTGCGTGCGGGGGTGGCGTGGTGGTGGGCTCGACGCGTGCGGTCAGTCGAGGATCTTGACCTCGTCGCCGACGCGGATCGTGCCGGGGTGCTCCGGTACCAGATTCTGGCCGAAGATCAGCTTGCTTCCCTGCCTGCGGTGCTCGGCGAGCGTCCGCAGAGGCTCCTTGCCGCGCTCGCCGGTGAGCTGGTCGGTCGTGGTCACGACGCAGCGGCCGGAGGACTTCGCCGCCCGGAACATGACCTCACCGATGGCGAGCCGGGTCCAGCCGTCCTCGGCCCACGGCGCGGTCCCCTCGATGACCACGTTCGGCCGGAAGCGGTTCATCGGCAGCGGGCCCTCGTCGGCGTGATCCCCCTGGGCGATCAGCGAGTTGAGGGCGTCGAGGGAAGAGGTGGTGGTGGCCAGGAGCGGATAGCCGTCCGCGAAGCTCACCGTCTCGCCGGGCAGGGCGTAGGCCGGATCGACCGGACGCCGGCGCGCCGGGTCGTCCATGTGGACGAGACGGACCTCCGTCTCCAGGAACGCGCTGAACCAGGCGTCGGCCGCCGGTCCGGCCGGGACCGCCTCCACCGGAGTGTCGAAGACGTCCACCCGGATCGTGGCCGACGGCCGTGGCACCTCGATCGCCAGCGCGGGCAGGCCGGGCGCGGACACGCTGATGCCACCGCCGGGCAGTGCCTCGGCCGAGGCCAACGTCATCCGCGTATGGCGGCGTTGGGTCACGACCTTGCCCGACGCGTCGACGACGGTCCAACGGCGGTCACCGGCCAGTCCCCATGGCTCGACCTCCGCCTCGGCGGGCGCGTACCCGCGCAACGCCTTGACCGGGTGGACGTGGACGGAGCGCAGGCGAGGATTCGGCATACCGCCATCCTGCCAGCCGCTCCGCGCACGCGTCTGTCAGTACCCCTGGCCCTGGTAGGGACGGTTGTAGGGATCCTGGTACGGAGCGGGGGCCGGGGCGGGCCGAGCGGCCGCCGGGCGCATCGCCTCGTACCCCGTGGACATCGGCCGCTGCGGCTGCGGCTGCTGCATCCCCGGGTATCCGCGCGGCGCGGCGGGCTGCTGCGGGATGTACGGCGCCGGAGCGTGCTGCAGCGGCACGGGGGCCATCTGCGGCGTCGGCTGCGGGTAGCCGTACGAACCGCCGCCGCCGTAGGAGGGGGCGGGGCTGGGTGCCGCCGGGAGGGCGGGCAGAGCCGCGGGCAACGCCGGCAGGTAGCTGTTGCCGGTGTCGTACGCGGCAGGCACTCGGATCGGGGCGATCTGAGGCGTGCCCCGCTCCGCGACCAGGGAGTCGTAGATCGGGGTGTCGGGGAACGACGGCGCGGTGTAGTAACCGCCTCCGTAGGTGGAGCGGGGGGAGGTCATGGCCATAAGTTAAGCCCACGATGTGCTGGTTGGGGAGCCCGATAAGAGGGTTGTTTGACGGGTTCTGAGTGACTGTCGATCCACAATGCGAGCGAACGTGACAAAAACGGTCGCGCTCAGACGCCTCGATGAGCCGTCGATCTTGAAAAGGCGAGCTGAGGAGGGGGTTACCCACGGGTCGCCCGACGCGCCGCCGTGCCCGGCATTAGCTTGACGTAAAGAAATCTTGATACGCGGAAGCCAGGTTGGGGGGGCGAGCATGTTCATGCTTAAAGGGGCCAATGTTCCGGTGTCGGCGCGCGGTGTGCGCGTGGAATTGGGCTGGCGTTCAGGGAACGGGGTCCCGGACGTAGATGCGTCGGCGCTACTCCTTGTGTCGGGGAAAGTGCGCTCCGACGCCGACTTCGTTTTCTACAACCAGCCGGCGCACGCCTCGGGGGCGGTACGGCACGAGGGCACGGGGGAGGGTTCCGACGGCCTCGTCACGGAGGTGCTCGCCGTCGACCTGGACGGCGTGGAGCCGGAGGTCGAGCGGATCGTCATCGCGGCCTCGGCGGACGGCGGCGACTTCGGACGCGTGCCGGGACTGTTCGTCCGGGTGGTGGACGCGGACGGAGGGACGGAGCTCGCCCGATACGACAGCGCGGACGCCACCGTCGAGACCGCCTTCGTGCTCGGCGACCTCTACCGCCGCGACGGGGGCTGGAAATTCCGGGCGGTGGGGCAGGGCTACGACTCCGGCCTCGCGGGGCTCGCCACGGACTACGGCATATCCGTCGAGGAGCCGGAGGCCGTCGAGCCCGTCGGCGAGTCACCGGCGGCGGTGGTCGCGGCACCGGCCGTCGAGGCGCCCGCCGCCCCCGCACCCGTCGCCGCCGGGCAGCCCGTACGGCTCACCAAGGTCACCCTCACGAAGGAGTCCCCGACGGTCTCCCTCACCAAGGACACCGGCACGACCGGTGGTGTGATGCGGGTGAACCTCAACTGGCAGCTGCGCGCGGAGAAGACGGACGACGCCCCCGCCAGACGCTGGGGCCTCGGCCGCCGCCGGGCGGCGGGGGCGGCACAGGCCGTGGGCGGCCTCGATCTCGACCTGTGCGTCCTCTACGAGTTGGCGGACGGCAGGAAGGGTGTGGTGCAGGCACTCGAGGGCTTCGGCGCGCTGCACGAGCCGCCGTACATCCAGCTCGACGCCGACGACCGCACGGGCGCACGCGCCGAGGGCGAGAACCTCACCGTCAACCTCGACCACAAGGACCAGTTCCGCCGGCTCCTCGTCTTCGTCGTCATCTACCAGGGCGCGAGCGACTTCGCCGGTCTGCACGCGACCGTGACCCTCCAGCCGTCCGACGGCGCCCCCATCGAGTTCTCGCTCGACGAGTGCACCGTCCCCGCGCGGACGTGCGCGCTCGCGCTCATCACCCAGGAGGACGGCGACCTCGTCGTGCGGCGCGAGGCCAGGTTCCTGGTGCACGCGCCCGGAATCTCCATGCAGCAGACGGCCGACGAGGCCTACGGCTGGGGGCTCACCTGGACCCCCGCCGTCAAGGGGTGAGCGGTCGCGTCCGGCGTGTCAGCGGTCGGGCGCGGCCTCGGGACGGGCGTAGGTCCGGCCCTTCCAGGCGGCGCCCCGGCCCCGATAGTGCTGCACCGCCGAATCCACCGTCATGAAGAGGTAGAGCAGGGCGGTGAGGGGGAGGGTGGGCGCGAGCCAGAGGGGCTGCCGGTAGTAGCGGAGCATGGGGAGGTACGTCCCCGCCATCACCGCCCACGCGATCCCTCCCGCCCACCCGGCGACCGCGTCCCCGCCGAACAGGCCGACCGCGAGGGCGGCCGGGGGAGCGAGATAGACGACGGCGAGCCCGGCGACCGTCCCCGCGAGCACGAGGGGGTTGTGCCGGAGCTGGGCGTACGCGCTGCGCGAGATCATCCGCCAGAGGTCGGAGAGGTGCGGATAGGGGCGCACGGAATCCACCCGCTCGGCGAGCCCCAGCCAGATCCGGCCGCCTGCCCGACGTACCGCACGGGCCAGGGACACGTCGTCGATCACGGCCTGCCGGATGGACTCGGGCACCCGCGCCCGCTCGGCCGTCTCGGTGCGCAGGAGCACACAGCCTCCGGCCGCGGCGGTCGCGCGCGGGCGCCGGCGGCGGTTGATCCAGCGGAAGGGATAGAGCTGGGCGAAGAAGTAGACGAAGGCGGGCACGACGAGCCGCTCCCAGCCGCTCGCGACCCGCAGCCTGGCCATCTGGGAGACCAGATCCAGCTCGCACGCGAGCGCCGCCTCCATCAGTCGGCGCAGACTGTCCGGCTCGTGAGCGATGTCCGCATCCGTCAGCAGCAGGAACTCCGGCCGGCAGGGCCCGACGCCACCGGGGGCCGCGCGGAGGCTCTCGGGACGGGCGGACTCGACGCGGAGAGGCTCCGGGCCGCGCGGATCAGGGCCCCGGGTGCGGGCCAGAGTGATGCCGTGGCGCAGGGCCCAGAGCTTGCCCGTCCAGCCCGGCTCGGGTTCCCCCGGGGACGTGACCGTCAGCGGCAGCCCGCCGTACCGCTGGGCCAGCTCCTCGGCCAGCTTCCCGGTGCCGTCCGTACTGCCGTCGTCCACGAGCAGGACCTCCGCCTCGCCCGGATAGTCCTGAGCGAGGAGTGACGGCAGGCTCAGCGGCAGCACCTCCGCCTCGTCCCGCGCCGGTACGACGACGGCGACCCGAGGCCACGCCGCCGGGTCCACGCGCGCGTGGCCGGACGGCGACGGCAGGCGCTGATCGGTACGCCAGAAGAACCCCTGACCCAGCAGCAGCCACCCCCAGGCGGCCAGCGAACCCATGGCGATCCAGGCAATGGCGCTCATTCGCCGCAGTCTGCCCCAGATCGGCGGAGACGCAAGGGTGGTCGGCTAGGGTGATCGGGTGAAGATCGCGCTCATGGACTCCGGAATCGGCCTGCTCCCGGCAGCGGCCGCGGTTCGCCGACTGCGGCCGGACGCGGATCTGGTCCTCTCCAGCGACCCCGACGGCATGCCCTGGGGCCCGCGCACCCCCGAGGACCTCACCGAGCGCGCCCTGGCCGTCGCCCGGGCGGCCGCGGCCCTGGAGCCCGACGCGCTGATCGTCGGCTGCAACACCGCCAGCGTGCATGCCCTCCCCGCGCTGCGAGCCGCGCTGGAACCCCGCATCCCGGTCATCGGCACCGTGCCCGCGATCAAGCCCGCCGCCTCGGGTGGCGGCAAGGTCGCCATCTGGGCAACCCCGGCCACCACCGGAAGCCCGTACCAGCGCGGACTGATCCGCGACTTCGCCGACAGCGCCGAGGTCACCGAGGTGCCCTGCCCCGGGCTCGCCGACGCGGTGGAGCAGGCGGACGCCGACGCCGTGCAGCGGGCCGTGGAGGCCGCCGCGAAGCTCACCCCGCGCGATGTGCGCGCCCTGGTCCTCGGCTGCACCCACTACGAACTCGTCGCCGAACGGATCCGCGCGGCCGTGCAGTCCGCCGACCTGCCGCCGGTGGTTTTCCACGGCTCCGCAGGGGCAGTCGCAGCACAGGCGCTGCGCCGTATCGGTGCCGAGCCGAAGCCCGACGCGACCCCGTCCGGCGGCCTGAGCGTTCTGCTCAGCGGCCGGAACGGGGAACTGACGGCCGCTGCCCTGAAGTACGCCGAAGGGCGTCTTCTCCTGGCCGCGGCCGCCGCCCGCTGACGGCCCCGGGGGCGGTGTCCAAGAGGCGCCGCACGAGCGGATCGTGAGTAGGCTGCGACGTATGAGGGACGAATCCCGGCATCCACGGCATCCCCGACAACCACGGCCTCCGGGCAAGGACGCCCCGGTCCCGAAGGTGTGGACCGGGCGCGCCACCAACCGTATGCAGTGGGTCGCGGCCGTCGCCGGTGCCGCCTGTATGGCCCTGGGCATCACCCTGGCGGTCGACTCGGCATGGACCTCCGGGATCGCCGCACTGCTCATGGCCGTGATCGGCTGCGTGGCGGCGGGCCTGCTCGTGCTCTTCGGCACGCTCGCCTTCGTCCACGTCGAGGTGACCGTGGACGACGAGGCCATGGAGGTCCGCTGCGGCCACATCGGCGTACCGCGCCGTCGCATTCTTCTCTCCCATGTGGTCGGCGCCGACTACATCCCGAGGGTCACCCCCCATGAGTGGGGAGGCTGGGGGTACCGCTGGCGGCCCGAGAAGGGCAAGGCGGTCATCGTCCGCCGGGGCGAGGCCCTGATCCTCCGGATGGACGACGGCCGCACGTTCACCGTCACCGTCGACGACGCCGAGCTTGGTGTACGGGTCATCCGTGACCGGCTCCGTCCGGGGACCCCGACCGAGCCGACGAGCGCCTGAGGCGTACCCGCCGGACGTCAGTCCGCCGAAGCAGCCGGATCCGCCAGATCCGCAAGGCCGGACTGTGCCGGGGCGGCGCGGGCGGTCGCCAGTCCGGCGAGGAGCCCCGCGCCTGCCGTCACCGGGGTGAAGCTCAGCGCGTTGCCGACCGTGGCCAGGGCGGCCAGAGCCGTCAGGCCGGCACCGGCCGTGAGAACGACCGCCGTCGTGCGGGGCGAGGACCACAGGCCCCAGAGCAGCCAGCCGTACGCCGCCCCCAGGAGGACCAACCCCGGCACCCCCTGCTCCGCCGCCTGCTGGAGCACGGCCGAATGCGGCTTGCCGTCGGAGGAGAACGTCTCCCTGGCCGTCGGGCTCAGCGCGCCGAACCGGTCCGGACCCACCCCCAGCACGGGGTCCTCCTTCGCGAGCGCGACCGCGTCCTGCCACAACAGCACCCGGTGCGGGGTCAGCTGGCTCTCCAGCGAGGCCGCGAGCCCGTCGGGCAGCCTCTCCTCCGCCATTGCCCACGAGGCCCCGACGACCAGACCGGTCGCCAGGGCGAGCCCCACGAGTCCGAGGAGCCTGCGCCGCATCCGTACCGCCGCCAGCGAGCAGAGCAGTACGCCGATCGAGGCCACGAAACCGGCCACCGAGCCCAGCACCAGCGCCGACCCCGCCACGGCCAGGGCGAGGGCCCGGAGCGCGAACCGGCCGGAGCCCGACCTCGCCGCCGAGGCCGCACAGCAGGCCGCGCCGGCGGCGAGCACGAGCAGGGCCACGGCCGCTCCCGTATGACCGGGAGGTACGGAGCCGAAGGGCGTGGCGCCCGGGATGCCGGGCCCGGAGGTCAGCGCCAGGCCGAGGGCGGCGAGGGAGGCCACCGCGGCGGCGGAGACCGGAAGCAGCGTGCCGGAGATCCGGCCGCAGGCGTACCCGGCGGTGAGCGCGAAGACGGCGAGGAGCACGCCTTCGGGGCGCGCGTCCCGCCCTGCCGCGCTGACGAGCGACCAGAGCACGCAGGCGCCGAGGACCAGTACCCCAGCCACGTCCGCGGCGCGGCCGCGCTCGCGCACGACGGCCACCTGAGCCGCAGATGCAGCCATCACCGTGGTCCCCCCGCTCGGTCTGGGGCACACGGTAACGGCGGGGCCGGGCTTTGGGGAGCGACATGCGCAGAAACGTTGCGGCATCAGTGAAGAAAGAGTGAGTACCTGCCTGACCCCGTGGCCCCACGCCGGCCTGGCCGGGGCCCTCGGCCGGGACCTCCGGGACCGCACTGCGGGCCGCTCGGGCCTCCGACCGGCATGCTGGGGGCGTGGGTGTGCGCCGTAGACTCCGCAACGTGAGCACCACCATGACGCCCGTCGACGCCTCCGGGCCCGCCGCCACCCCCGAGCCCGGTCCCGCCCGGCTGCGACGCCTGGTGCGGCCCGGCGTGGCCGTGCTGGCCGGGGTCCTGCTCTTTCTGAGCTTCCCGCCCCGCCCGTTGTGGTGGCTCGCCCTGCCGGGATTCGCTCTCCTCGGCTGGGCTCTGCGCGGCCGTCGGGCGCGCGCGGGGTTCGGCCTCGGGTACCTCGCCGGGCTCGGCTTCCTGCTGCCGCTGCTGATCTGGACCGGAGCCGAGGTCGGCAGGTTCCCGTGGATCGCGCTCTCGGCCGTCGAGGCGCTGTTCATCGCCGCCGCCGGACTCGGGATCGCGGCCGTCTCCCGGCTCCCCGGCTGGCCCGTGTTCGCCGCGGCCGTGTGGATCCTCGCCGAGGCGGCACGCGCGCGTGTCCCGTTCGGCGGCTTCCCGTGGGGCAAGATCGCCTTCGGCCAGGCCGACAGCGTCTTCCTGCCCCTCGCGGCGGTCGGTGGCACCCCCGTGCTCGGCTTCGCCGTCGCCCTGTGCGGCTTCGGGCTGTACGAGGTGATCCGCCAGGTCCGCGCCTACCGCGCGACCGGCACCGTCCCCCGCGGCCCGCTCGCCGCAGCGGCCCTCACCGTTTTCGTCCCGGTCACCGGCGCCCTCGCCGCGCTGCCGCTCGTCGACGGCTCCGCCGAGGACGGCACGGCGACCGTCGCCGCAGTCCAGGGAAACGTTCCGCGTCTCGGACTCGACTTCAACGCGCAGCGCAGGGCGGTCCTCGACAACCACGTCGCCCGTACCGAAGAGCTCGCCGCAGCCGTCAAGCAGAAGAAGGAGCCGCAGCCGGACTTCGTCCTGTGGCCGGAGAACTCCTCCGACATCGATCCGTACGCGAATCCCGATGCAGCGGACGCCATCGACCAGGCCGTGAAGAAGATCGGCGTGCCGACCGTGATCGGCGCCGTCGTCGCGCCCCCGACGGGCAAGCTGCGCAACACCCTCATCGAGTGGGACCCGCAGAAGGGCCCCGTCACCACCTACGACAAGCGGCACGTCCAGCCGTTCGGCGAGTACATCCCGATGCGGTCCTTCGTACGGATCTTCAACAGCAACGTGGACCGTGTCAGCCGTGACTTCGGCCCCGGCGACAAGATCGGCGTCTTCGACCTCGCCGGTACGAAGGTCGGACTCGCCACCTGCTACGAGGCGGCCTTCGACTGGGCCGTGCGCGACACCGTCACCCACGGCGCCCAGCTGATCTCCGTCCCGAGCAACAACGCCACCTTCGGCCGCAGCGAGATGACGTACCAGCAGCTCGCGATGTCGCGGGTCCGGGCGGTCGAGCACAGCCGCTCCGTCGTCGTCCCCGTCACCAGCGGGGTCAGCGCGATCATCGCGCCGGACGGCCGGATCGTGGAGCAGACACAGATGTTCACCCCGGACGTCCTGGTCGAGAAGGTGCCGCTGCGCTCCTCCCTGACCCCGGCGACGCGGATGGGCACGCTGCCCGAGGCGCTTCTGGTGGCCGTGGCGGCGGCCGGACTCGGCTGGTCGCTGCTGCGCTCGGTCCGCGCCCGCCGGAACCGCGACGCCTGAGCGGCCGGCCGCTCCGCCGGGAGCCCGGGCCGTCCGGCGGAGCGGGAGTGCTTGATCCACCGGGACATAGGGTCGGCCCATGGGTACTCCTGACTTCATCCGCGAGCTCCGGGCCGGTATCGGCCACCAGCTGCTCTTCCTCCCGGGCGCGAGCGCCATCGTCTTCGACGACCGGGGCCGGGTCCTGCTCGGCAGACGCGCCGACAACGGCCTCTGGTCCGTCATCGGCGGCATCGTCGAACCGGGGGAGCAGCCGGCCGCCTGCGCCGTACGCGAGGTGTACGAGGAGACCGGGGTGCGCTGCGAGGTCGAGCGCGTCGTGATCGTCCAGACCCTGCGCAAGCCCGTCGTCTACCCCAACGGCGACCAGTGCCAGTTCATGGACGTCTCGTTCCGGTGCCGCGCGGTCGGCGGCGAGGCCCGGGTCAACGACGAGGAGTCGACGGACGTCGCCTGGTTCGACGTGGACGACCTGCCGGAGATGAAGCGGTTCTCGCACTTCCGGATCGAACAGGCGCTCGCCGACGAACCCACATGGTTCGACCCCATGCCCAGCAGTTGAAGTGTGGGTTCGGAACACATCGGTTGAGGGTGAGGCGCTTCATAGGGTGCGGAGCATGAGCGCCCCCACCACATCAGGGCCCGTACCGGCACAGGTACCGGCACCACCCGTCCAGGCTCCCGGCCAGGGCCCCGCAGCCGCTCCCACGCCCGGCGCCGTGCTGCTCGACCTCGCCGGCCGCACGGCGCTCGTCACCGGTGCGGCCGGAGGCATCGGCCGGGCCTGCGCGCTCCGGCTCGCCGCGGCGGGGGCCCGGGTGAGAGCCGTCGACCGGGCCGCCGACGGACTGGAGGCGCTCGCGGAGGCGGCGGACGGACTGCCGGGCGCGGTCGAGCCGCAGACCCTGGACCTCACGGACCTCGACGCCGCCGAGCAGGCGGCCGCCGGAACCGACATCCTCGTCAACAACGCCGGAATCCAGCTCGTCCGCCCCATCGAGGAGTTCCCGCCGGACGTCTTCCACACGGTCCTCACCGTGATGCTGGAGGCGCCCTTCCGGCTGATCAGGGGCGCCCTGCCGCACATGTACGCCCAGGGCTGGGGCCGGATCGTCAACCTCTCCTCCGTCCACGGACTGCGCGCCTCCGCCTTCAAGTCGGCCTATGTGGCCGCCAAGCACGGCCTCGAAGGGCTCTCCAAGACCGCCGCCCTCGAAGGCGCCCCGCACGGGGTGACCTCCAACTGCGTCAACCCCGGTTATGTGCGGACGCCTCTGGTCGAGCGGCAGATCACCGACCAGGCCACCGCCCATGGCGTCCCGGCGGAGCGGGTCCTGACCGACATCCTCCTCAAGGACTCGGCGCTGAAGCGGCTGATCGAGCCGGAGGAGGTCGCGGAAGCGGTTCTGTATCTCTGCACGCCGCAGGCGTCCTTCATCACCGGTACCTCCCTGAGCCTCGACGGCGGCTGGACCGCGCACTGACGGTTTTCCACAGGGGTGGTGCTCCCACCCGTTCGGCAGGTATCCCTGTGTCCATGTCCCAAGAACAGGTCTCCTACCTGGAGCTCCTCGCACGAGGCGCCGCGGCGGAGGCGTACGACCGGCCCGTGCTGCTCGCCCGTGCGAGCGGCGCGGGCCCGGAGGCGTTGGCCGACCTGGAGCGGGCCAAGCGGCTCGCCCTGCGCGTCCGTGCCGAGCTCGAGGGGAGGCGGCGCCGCGAGGCGGAGCTTTCCGCGCTCTTCGAGACCGCCCACGACCTCGCGGGACTGCGCGACCTCGACGCGGTGCTCCGCGCCATCGTCCAGCGCGCCCGCTCGCTGCTCGGCACCGAGGTCGCCTACCTCAGCCTCAACGACCCGGGTGCCGGGGACACGTACATGCGCGTCACCGAAGGCTCGGTCTCGGCGCGCTTCCAGCAGGTCCGGCTCGGCATGGGCGAGGGGCTAGGCGGGCTCGTCGCCCAGACCGCCAGGCCGTACGTCACCGAGAACTACTTCGACGACCCCCGCTTCCAGCACACCCCGACCATCGACTCCGCCGTGCGCGACGAGGGCCTCGTCGCCATCCTCGGCGTACCGCTCAGCCTCGGCAGCCAGGTGATCGGCGTGCTGTTCGCGGCGGACCGGCGCGCCCGGGTCTTCGAGCGGGAACAGGTCGCGCTGCTCGGCTCCCTCGCCGCGCACGCCGCCGTCGCCATCGACACCGCCAACCTGCTCGCCGAGACCCGTTCGGCGCTGGCCGAGCTGGAGCGCGCCAACGACATCATCCGGGAGCACAGCGGCGTCATAGAGCGCGCCTCCGACGTCCACGACCGGCTCACCGAACTGGTGCTGCACGGCGGCGGCGTCCACGACGTGGCCGAGGCCGTCTCCGAAGTCCTCGGCGGAAGAGTCGAGTTCACCGACACCGGCCAGGACCCCGCCCAGCACGCGGACGGCCACGCACGGCGCGAGGGCGACCGCTGGGTGGCGGCCGTGTCGGCCGGCGGCGAGTCGTTCGGCGCCCTCGTCCTGCACGGGCAGCCCGACCTCGACCCCGTCGACCAGCGCACCCTGGAGCGTGCCGCCCTGGTGACCTCGCTCCTGCTGCTCGCCCGCCGCTCCGCCGGAGAGGCGGAACAGCGGGTACGGGGCGAACTGCTCGACGACCTCCTCGACGCCCCCGACCGGGACCGCCGTCTGTTGCGCGAGCGCGCCGCGCGGCTCCGTACCGACGTCGACGCGCCCCATGTCGTGCTCGCCGCCCGGATCGACCGGGGCGGGGCCGGGGGAGAGGCGGACCACGCCGGAGTACGGGAGAGCGCGGACCGGCAGCGCCTCTGGTCGGCCGCCTCCCACCTGGCCGCCACCCGTCAGGGCCTGGCCTCCGCACGCGACGGCGGAACGGTCCTGCTGCTGCCGCTGGGCCCCGGCGAGGACGCCGCCGAACTGGCCCGGCAGACCGCCAAGCACCTCGGCGGCGCCGTCCGCGAACCCGTCACCGTGGGCGCCTCCGCCCCCGTCGCCTCCCCGCTCGCCCAGCCCGGCCAGGTCGCCACCGCGTACGAGGAGGCGCGCCGTTGCCTGGACGCCCTGCGCCTGCTGAACCGCTCGGGCGAGGGCGCCGCGGCGGAGGACCTGGGCTTCCTGGGCCTGCTCCTCGCCGACACCCGGGACATCGAGGGCTTCGTGGACCGCACGATCGGCCAGGTCGTCGCGTACGACCGGCGCCGCGGCACGGATCTGGTGCGCACGATGGACGCGTACTTCGCGAGCGGCATGAGCCCGGCGCGTACCAAGGACGACCTCCATGTCCATGTGAACACCGTGGCGCAGCGCATTGAGCGGATCGGCCGCCTCCTCGGACCCGACTGGCAGTCCCCCTCTCGCGCCCTGGAGATCCAACTGGCCCTGCGGCTGCACACGATGGCGGCGGCGGTCGCCCGCTGACCACGTCGAAGGCGCCGGCCCCTTTCGGGGCCGGCGCCTTCGACGTGTGGTGCGGCAGGGGATCAGGCGTCGGCGCGCACGGGGGCCGGGGCCGGGGCGGCGTCCTCGGCGACCTCCGACAGGTCGCGGTTGCGGGTCTCCCGGGCGCAGGCGATCGCGACGACCGTGAGAAGCGCGGCGGCGATCACGTAGAGGGAGATCGGGGTGGAGGAGCCGTAGTCGGAGAGCAGCGCGGTCGCGATCAGCGGTGCGGGGGCACCGGCGGCGACCGAGGAGAACTGCGCGCCGATGGAGGCGCCCGAGTAGCGCATCCTGGTCGCGAACATCTCGGAGAAGAACGCGGCCTGCGGCGCGTACATCGCCCCGTGCAGGATCAAGCCGACGGTGACGGCGAGCAGCAGTGCGCCGAAGGTCCCCGAGTCGATCAGCATGAAGAACGGGAACATCCAGGCACCGACCCCGACGGCACCGATCAGATACACCGGCCGCCGGCCGATCCGGTCCGACAGCGCGCCCCACGCGGGGATGACGGCGAAGTGGACGGCGGAGGCGATGAGGACGGCGTTGAGCGCGGTCTGCTTGGAGAGGCCGACCTGGAGAGTCGCGTAGACGAGGATGAACGCGGTGATCACGTAGTACGAGATGTTCTCGGCCATGCGGGCGCCCATCGCGATCAGCACGTCCCGCCAGTGGTGCTTCAACACGGCGACCAGCGGCATCTTCTCGATCTGAGCGGCCGACGCCTTGCGCTCCTCGGCGGCGACCAGCGCCGCCTTGAAGACCGGCGACTCGTCGACGGAGAGCCGGATCCACAGGCCCACGATCACCAGCACACCGGAGAGCAGGAACGGTATGCGCCAGCCCCAAGCCAGGAACGCGGAGTCCGAGAGCAGCGCGGTCAGCGCGGAGAGCACACCGGTCGCGAGCAACTGACCGGCGGGCGCCCCGGTCTGCGGCCAGGAGGCCCAGAACCCGCGCCGCCGCGCGTCCCCGTGCTCGGAGACGAGCAGCACGGCCCCGCCCCACTCACCGCCGAGCGCGAAGCCCTGCACCAGCCGCAGCGCGGTGAGCAGCAGGGGAGCGGCGGACCCGACGGTCGCGTGCGTCGGCAGCAGACCGATCGCGAAGGTCGCCCCACCCATCAGGAGCAGGCTGAGCACGAGCAGCTTCTTCCGCCCGAGCCGGTCACCGTAGTGCCCGAACACGAGCGCGCCGAGCGGCCGCGCGGCGAACCCGACCGCGTAGGTGAGGAAGGAGAGCAGCGTGCCGACGAGCGGGTCGGAGTCGGGGAAGAAGAGCTTGTTGAAGACCAGCGCGGCGGCGGAGCCGTAGAGGAAGAAGTCGTACCACTCGATGGTGGTGCCGATGAGACTCGCGGCGACGATGCGCTTGAGATTCGACTCGGCCGGTGGAGCCGACGCGGGGGAGGCCATGTGCACCACTTCCAGGGGATGTGCGGGGACGTCTTGGTGTTGCCACACCGTAGAAACATGCAGGTCACCGGCGTATGTGGTGGGACACCATAGTTCTAGCGGCCGGAGTGCGTGCGACCACCATGGGGGGTGGTCGCGTTACCAGCCCGGAGCGTTCCTTCTGCGGGGTCGGCCGAGGCTGCCTAGTGTCATGGGGTGGAGCACACAGACAGTGCCCGGCCCATCGACCCGGAGGTGCGCGATGCCGGAGCTGTTCATCGGAGGCACGTGGGCCGCCGCTGCCGAGGGTCGTACGCGGGAGATCCGCTGCCCGGCGGACGGCACTCTGGTCGCCACCGTGGACGAGGCCGGTCCCCAGGACGCGGCAGCGGCCGTCGCCGCCGCCCGCGAGGCGTTCGACAGCGGGCCGTGGCCCGCCACGCCCGCCGCGGAGCGCGGACGGCTGCTGGTCCGCGTCGCCGATCTGCTGGAACGTGACAAGGCGACCTTCGCCCGGGCCGAGTCCCTGGACACCGGCAAGCGGCTCGTCGAGTCCGAGTACGACATGGACGACATTGCGGCCTGCTTCCGCTACTTCGGCAATCTGACCGCGTCGGGCGGCAGCGACCGGATCATCGCCACCGGCAACCCGGAGGCGGACAGCCGGGTGGTGCACGAACCCGTCGGGGTGTGCGCCCTGATCACCCCATGGAACTATCCGCTGCTGCAGACCGCGTGGAAGGTCGCCCCGGCGCTCGGGGCGGGCAACACGTTCGTGCTGAAGCCGAGCGAGCTGACCCCGCACACCGCGATCCTGCTGATGCGGCTGCTCACCGAGGCGGGGCTGCCGCCGGGGGCCGGAAATCTGATCCTGGGCACGGGCGCCGAGGCCGGCGCGCCGCTCACCGAGGATCCCCGCGTGGATCTGGTGTCGTTCACCGGCGGCCTGGCCACCGGACGCCGGATCATGGCGGCAGCGGCGCCCACGGTGAAGAAGGTCGCCCTGGAGCTCGGCGGCAAGAACCCGAACATCGTCTTCGCCGACGCGGATTTCGAGGCGGCCGTCGACCATGCGCTGATGGCCGTCTTCCTGCACTCAGGACAGGTCTGCTCGGCAGGCGCCCGGCTCCTCGTGGAGGACTCCCTGCACGACGCCTTCGTCGACGAGATCGTGACCCGCGCGCGGGCCATCCCGATGGGCGGTCCGTTCGACGAGAACGCGCGGACCGGGCCGCTGATCTCGGCAGCACACCGCGACAAGGTGGAGGCCTACGTGGCCGCGGGCCTGGCCGAGGGCGCGGTGCTGCGCTGCGGCGGGGCGCGGCCGACGGACCCGGAACTCGCCCAGGGCTACTACTATCCGCCGACCGTGCTGGACGACTGCACGCCCGGGATGTCTGTGGTCCGGGACGAGTCGTTCGGCCCGGTGCTCACGGTCGAGCGGTTCGCCAGCGAGGCCGAGGCCGTCGCACTCGCCAACGACACCATGTACGGCCTCGCGGGTGCGGTCTGGTCGCAGGACACCGGCCGCGCACACCGGGTCGCGTCCCGGCTCCGGGCGGGCACCGTGTGGATCAACGACTTCCACCCCTACGTGCCGCAGGCGGAATGGGGCGGCATGAAGCAATCCGGTTTCGGCCGTGAACTGGGGCCGGCGGGACTCGCCGAATACCAGGAGACCAAGCACATCTGGCGCAATCTCGCCCCCAAGGCGCAAAGGTGGTTCGAGTGACCGCACAGCCGACAGGCCCGGACCGGCCCGGTGCCGGCAACGGCGCCGCGCACGACGACGACTCGGTGACCGAGCTCGGCTACCGGCCCGAACTGAAGCGCACGCTGGGCAACTTCCACACGTTCGCCGCCGGGATCAGCTACATCTCGATCCTGACCGGCACCTTCCAGCTGTTCTACTTCGGAATCGCCTTCGGCGGCCCGGCGTACTGGTGGTCGTGGCCGATGGTGTTCGTGGGCCAGCTGATGGTGGCACTGTGCTTCTGCGAGCTGGCCGCGCGCTACCCGGTCGCGGGCTCGGTCTACAACTGGGCGAAGAAGATGGGCGGCCCGCACGTGGGCTGGCTCGGCGGCTGGATGATGATGACGGCCACCATGGTGACCCTGTCGGCCGTGGCCCTGGCGTACCAGATCACACTGCCGCAGATCGACCCCTGGTTCCAGTTCGTCGGCGACGGCAGCGGCGCGAACGACGCCGCGGCCAACGCGGTCCTGCTGGGCTCGGTGCTGATCCTCTTCTCCACGCTGGTCAACGCCTTCGGCGTACAGCTGATGGCGCGGATCAACTCGGCGGGCGTCTTCATCGAGCTGATCGCCGCCGTGGCTCTGATCATCTTCCTCGCCGCGCACATCACCCGTGGACCCGGCACGGTGCTCACCGACACGTACGGTCTGGGCAGCGGGGATCCGCTCGGCTACTTCGGGGCGTTCCTCACCGCGTCACTCGCCTCGGCGTACGTGATGTACGGCTTCGACACGGCCTCCTCGCTCGGCGAGGAGTCCCACAACCCGAGCCGGAACGCTCCGCGCGCGATTCTGCGGGCGCTCATCGCGTCCTTCGTCCTCGGCGGTCTCATCCTGCTGTTCGCGCTGATGGCGGTGCCGGATCTGCAGGCGAAGGAGCTGAGCACGGGCGGCCTGCAGTACGTGGTGCTGGAGACGCTCGGGGCGACGATCGGTGAGATCTTCCTGTGGTGCGTGGTCGTCGCGATCACCGTGTGCGTGCTGGCCGTCCAGGCGGCGGGCATCCGGCTGATGTTCGCGATGGCACGGGACAACAACCTGCCCGCCGGATCGGTGCTCGCCAAGGTGAGCCCCCGCTTCCGGACCCCGGTGATCCCCGCCGTCGTGATCGGCGTGGTAGGTGTCGTCATCCTGGTCATCAACATCAACCAGCCGCAGATCTTCTCGGTGATCACCAGTATCGCGATCATCATGATCTATGTGGCGTACCTCCTGGTCACCGTTCCCATGCTGATCCAGCGGCTGCGGGGGAACTGGAAGCCCCGCGAGGGAGCCTTCTCGCTCGGCCGCTTCGGACTGCCGATCAACATCCTGGCGGTGCTGTGGGGCGCCGCCATGTCCCTGAACCTGGCCTGGCCCCGAGCCGCGGTCTACAACGCGACCGGGCCCCAGCACTGGTACCTGCGCTGGGGTGCGTTCCTGTTCGTCGGCATCGTGGCGCTCGGCGGCTTCGCCTACTACTGGTTCGTACAGCGGCACCGTACGGGCGTGCTGGCCGAACACCGCGCAGAAGTCCCCTGATCCGCGCTCCCTCCCCCTCGGGGACATCTCGTACTGGAGAGACCATGCCCGCACAGCCCTCCGCGCCCGAGTTCGACTACGTCGTGGTCGGCGGCGGCACCGCCGGGGCCGTCGTCGCGGCCCGCCTGTCGGAGGATCCAGGGGTCACCGTCTGCCTGCTGGAGGCCGGCCCCTCCGACGAGGGCGACGAGAGCATCCTGAGGCTGGACCGGTGGATGGCACTGCTGGAGTCCGGCTACGACTGGGACTATCCGGTGGAGCCACAGGAGAACGGCAACAGCTTCATGCGCCACGCCCGTGCCAAGGTGCTCGGCGGTTGCTCGTCGCACAACTCGTGCATCGCCTTCTGGGCGCCGGCCGAGGACCTCGACGAGTGGGGCACGATGGGGTGCACGGGCTGGAGCGCGGCCGACTGCTTCCCGTTGTACCAGCGGCTGGAGACCAACGACGGCCCCGGCGACCACCATGGCCGCTCCGGTCCGGTGACGATCCGCTCGGTGCCGCCCCGGGACCCGTGCGGCCGGGCGCTGCTGGCGGCCTGTGCCGCGTGCGACATTCCGACGGTGCCGTTCAACTCCGGCCGCACGGTGGTGCGCGGCGCGAACTGGTTCCAGATCAACTGCCGCGAGGACGGGACCCGTTCGTCCGCCTCGGTGTCGTATCTGCATCCCGTGATGGGCAAGCGGCCCCAGCTGGAGGTACGCACCGGGGTGCAGGCGAGGCGGCTGCTCTTCGACGGCGCGCGCTGCTCGGGTGTGGAGTACCTGCTGCCGGACGCCGTGCATGTCGACTCCGTACGGGCGCGGCGCGAGGTGATCGTCTCGTGCGGGGCGATCGACTCGCCCAAGCTGCTGATGCTGTCGGGAATCGGGCCCGCGGCCCATCTGCGCGACAACGGCGTGGACGTGCGGGTGGACTCCCCCGGCGTCGGCTCGCACCTCCAGGACCATCCCGAGGGGGTGATCATGTGGGAAGCGAAGCAGCCCATGGTCACCTCGTCCACGCAGTGGTGGGAGATCGGGATCTTCGCGGACACCGAACCGGGTCTCGACCGGCCGGATCTGATGTTCCACTACGGTTCGGTCCCGTTCGACATGAACACTTACCGCCGCGGCTATCCGACCACCGACAACGCCTTCTGCCTCACGCCGAACGTCACCCGTGCCCGCTCGGAGGGCACGGTCCGGCTGCGGAGCCGTGACTTCCGGGACAAGCCGAAGGTCGACCCGCGCTACTTCACCCATGAGCACGACATCCGGGTGATGATCCACGGTCTGCGGCTGGCGCGGGAGATCGCAGCGCAGGCGCCGCTCGCCGACTGGAAGGGGGCGGAGCTGGCGCCCGGACCGGACGCCACGACCGACGAGGAGCTGTTCTCCTACATCCGCCAGACGCACAACACGGTCTACCACCCGGCGGGCACCGTGCGGATGGGTGCCGCACGTGACGCCGACTCCCCCCTCGACCCGCAGCTGCGGGTCAAGGGCGTGCAGGGGCTCCGGGTGGCGGACGCCTCGGTCATGCCGTTCCTGCCCGCGGTCAATCCGTGCATCACCACGATGATGATCGGCGAGAAGTGCTCGGACATGATCCGGGCCGGACACTGACCGCGACCCGGGTGCACCGTCGGCCCTCCTGGTAGCGCGGTACCGCGCTACCGGCGGAACGATCGAAACGCTCAACTCTGTCATCGGTATGGATCGTTTGAGCGTGCGCGTGTTAGAACCAGCCAGGCATGACTGGTTCCCGCGCTTCCGGAGTGTTCTCCAACCTGGGTCGTGGGGCCGTCGCAGCACGCCACGCGCCACCCCCACCCGGGCACTCGCCCCAGTGTCCGCCTCACCCAGCAGGAGCCCGCAATGACGCGATCCTGGTCCCGCCGCACCTTCCTGCAGACGACCGGCGGTACGGCGCTCGCCGTCGGCATCGTCGGAAGCCCGCTGCTGTCCGGACAGGCCATGGCCGCCGACGAGTTCAGCGCCCTGCGCGCCAAGTGGCGCACCCTGATGCTCGGTGAGGGCTTCAGCCCCACCGCCGAGCCGTTCAGGACCATGCTGACCAAGCTCGGCACCCGCGCCGCCGAGTTCCGGTCGACGATGGCTCCGGCCGGGGGGTCGCTCTGGCCCGACCTGGTGTGGGCCGACCCGGAGCCGGACACCGACCAGGAGTCGTACGGCTACTCGCAACGCATGAACGACAGTTACGGCCGGCTGTCCGTCATGGCCCAGGCCTACTGCCAGCCGGGCACCGGTCTGACCGGGAACGCCTCCCTCGCGGCCGACATCGTCGCCGGCCTCGACCATGTGTACGCCGGGATCTACAACGAGGGCCGGACGCGCTTCGGGAACTTCTACAGCTGGCAGATCGGCGCACCACAGGCCCTCCTCGACACCTGCGTGCTCATGTACGACCAGCTTTCGGCCACGCAGATCGCGAACTACTGCCGTGCCGTCGACCACTTCGTCCCCGATTCGGCCGTCGCCGGCTACACGGGCACCAGCACGGGGGCCAACCGCGTCGACCTCTGCCGGGTGCTGATCCTGCGCGGCATCGTCGGCGGCAGCTCAGCCAAGGTCACCGTCGGCCGGAACGCGCTCTCGCCCGTCTTCCCGTACGTCACCTCCGGCGACGGCCTCTACGCCGACGGGTCCTTCATCCAGCACACCTCCGTCCCCTACGCCGGCACCTACGGCGCGGTCATGCTCGGCGGCCTCGGCATGCTCTTCGCGCTCCTCGCCGGTTCCACCTGGGCGGTCACCGACCCGAACCGGCAGATCGTCTTCGACGCGGTCGAGAACGCCTGGGCCCCGTTCCTCTACAACGGGCTCGTCATGGACAACGTCTCCGGGCGCGGAATGAGCCGCGGCATCTCCCTCAACGACCCCGGCCGGATACAGGCGGACGACCACCTGCGCGGCCACGGCATCCTCTCCGCCATCGTGCTGCTCGGGCAGGGCGCGAGCGCCGCCGAGAACGCGCGCTGGCGGGGCATGGTCAAGGGCTGGATGCAGCGCGACTACTACAGCCCGCCGCTGAGCGACCCCTGGCTCAGCCTCGTGGGTCTGGCGCGGCTGAAGTCCGTCGCGGAGGACACCTCGGTCTCCGCGATCGCCGAGCCCACCGGTCACCGGCTCTTCCCGTCCATGGCGCGGGCCACCCACCGCCGCCCCGGCTGGGCCGCCTCGATCAGCATGGCCGGCAAGCGCATCACGCACTACGAGACCGGCAACGGCGAGAACCTGCGCGGCTGGCACACCGGCTCCGGAATGCTCTACTGGTGGGGCGACACCTACGCCAACGGGCAGTACAGCGACGCCTTCTGGCCCACCGTCGACCCCTACCGGCTGCCCGGCACCACCAATTCCCGCATCCCGCTCGCGGACGCCACCGGCGGCGACTGGGGCGCGCCCAAGCCCGACGTCAACTGGGTGGGCGGCGCCACCGACGGCCACCGGGCCGCCGTCGGCCAGTACCTCAAGGGCCTCCAGAGCACCCTGATGGCGAAGAAGTCCTGGTTCTGCCTGGACGACTCCATCGTCTGTCTGGGCGCGGGCATCAAGAGCACCGACGGCGCCGCGGTCGAGTCCGTCGTCGAGAACCGCAACCTGGGGCCGGGCGGCACCCACGCCCTCACCGTCGACGGCACCGTGAAGCCGGTGGGTCACCCCTGGTCGGAGACGCTGACCGGGGCCACCTGGGCGCACATCGGCGGGATGGGCGGGTACGTCTTCCCCGGCGGCGCGACGGTCAGGGCGCTGCGCGAGGAGCGCACCGGCAGATGGAGCGACATCAACCGGGGCATGGCCACCACCCCGATCACCCGCCGCTACCTGACCCTGTGGGCCGACCACGGCACCAACCCGGCCAACGGCACGTACTCCTACATCCTGATGCCCGGCGCGAGCACCACGCAGACCGCTGCTCGCGCCGCCGACACCGGCTGGGTGCAGATCCTCGCCAACACCGACAACCAGCAGGGCGTGCGCGTGCCCTCACTGGGCTTCACCGGCGTCAACTTCTGGTTCGGCGGCAGCGTCGGGGCGCTCACCGCGAGCGCGCCCTGCTCCGTCATGATCTCCGAGAAGACCGACGGCACCGCGGTGATCTGCGTCAGCGACCCGATGCGCATGCAGACCGCCCTCACCCTCACCTGGAACCGGGCCGTGGCCTCCGTGACCTCCAAGCCCTCCACGGTCGCCTCGGCGACCACCGGCTCCTCGCTGAACCTCACGTTCGGCGACCTCAGCGGCACCATGGGCGCCACCCAGAGGATCACCGTCAGGCTCGGATGACCGGAAGGGACACCCGACCATCCGGCCGGGTGTCCCTCGCCCTACTCCGACCCGCGGGGCGCCCGGCCGGCCTCCAGAAGCTCCACCAGCTCCTGGAGGCCGGTCAGGACCCGCCGGCCGGGCGCCCCCGCGACCGGTACGAGGGAGGGGACGACGGCGAGCCGGCAGCCCGCGGCCTCCGCCGCGGCGATGCCCGCAGGGCTGTCCTCCACCGCCAGACAGCCCGCCGGATCGACGCCCAGCGCGCGGGCCGCGGCCAGATACGGCTCGGGATACGGCTTCGTCCGGTCCGTGTCGTCCGCCGTCACCGTCACCTGGAACGACTCGGCGCCGAGCAGCTTGAGCACCGACTCCACGACGGGCCGGGGCGAGGCGGTGACCAGCGCCGTCGGGATGCCCATGTCCCCCAGCGCGCCGAGGAGTTCCCGGGCGCCCGGGAGCAGGACGGTCTCGCCCTCCACCGCCGCGAGGAAACGGGCGTCCAGCTCGGCGACCAGGGCGTCGAGCGGCCGCTCGGTGCCCGAGACCCGCCACAGATGGACCGCCGTGTCCTCCACGCAGCGCCCCACGACCTCGGAGGTGTCCGCGTCGGTCAGCCCGTGTCCGAGCCCTTCCGCCACCTCCCCCGCGGTCCGCCACCACAGGGCCTCGGTGTCGACGAGCGTGCCGTCCATGTCCAGCAGCACGGCCTGCGGTTCCGCGGCGAACGGGCGCCCGTCCAGGGTCCAGTGCGAGTCCGCGGGGCAGTCCAGCGAAGCGAACACCTGGGCGGCGACGTCCTGGTGACGGAGCCCGCCCACCCGCGCGCCCGCCGGGACGTCCGGTCCCGCGCACGCGATCCAGGCGGTGCGCTCCCGCTCCGAACGGCCGCCGTGACCACCCTCGTCACGGTGGCCGTGATCCGTGACCACGATGAAGGTCCAGGCCTCCTCGGCGTGGGCGGCCCGGTCGCGCACCGCGGCGAGGAGGCGCCCGAGCCGCTCGTCGGCGCGCACCACCGCACGCTCGTACTCCTCGCCGCAGCCCAGGATGTGGGCCGTCTCGTCGACCGCCCCCAGATAGACGAAGGACGCCTCGGGGTCGTCCTCGGCGAGCACCCGCACGGCCTCGGCGGTGATCAGCTCGTCGGCCTCCTCCCAGCCCTCGCAGTCGTCGGACGCCGGGGCGACGAAGCTCACCCGGCCGGGGCCGCGGAACAGGGGGCCGCCGTTCGCCACCGTCATCAGCGGTTCCCAGGCGGCCGCCACATAGGTGCGCCGGCCGGCATCCCGCAGCCGCGTCGTGAAGTCCGGGAAGACGGCGAGGCGGTTGCCGCTGAAGTCGTTGCTCCAGACGGCGTGCTTGTCCACGGTCACCCCGGTCACGATCGTCGCCCAGCACGGCCCCGACATGGTCGGGGTGCCGGGCTCGACCACGAGCGGCGCGAGGAAGCCGGCCGCCGCGAGGGCGTCCAGGTGGGGGGTGTCGAGCCGCCTCAGCGTGTCGAGGCGCACACCGTCGATGCCGACGACGAGGACGCGGCGGCGAGCGGCAACGGGCATGGGTTTCCTCCGGATCGGACGGTGCGGGGCGAGGTGGTCGTGCGGCCCGCACCGACGGTGTGCGGGCTGTGCTGCCGGGTCCGCTCAGAGAGCACGGAGGACCAGTCGGAGTGCCACGGGTCCCGCGCCCAGCGCGTGCTGGGGCAGCGGACCCGGACCGCAGGACGCGGTCCCGATGCCGTGGTGCGCCACGTCGATGTTGACGTGCACCCGGTCGCCGGGCACCAGGTCGGCGGTGTGCCGTGCGGCATCCAGTTCCGCACTCGTCCAGCGGCGGACCGTGAGGTCGTACGAGGGAAGGCCGCCGATCAGCAGTCCGCCGCGAGCGCCGGTGAGCAGGGCCCGCCGGACCGCCCGCCGGTTGCCGTTCTCCTGCGGCCGGACGTAAGGGGTCTGCAGCGCGTCGACCGTGTGCCGGTAGCGGCCGAGCCGCGCCGCCGCCGTCGTGTCCCGGTACGCCTCACCGGGCCCGAGGCCGTACCAGTCGACCGTGTCGATCCAGCCGGGCAGGGAGAAGCCGAGGCCGATCCTGGGCAGCGGACAGGGCCACTCGCCCTCGGGAGCGATGCCGGCGTCCAGCCACAACGACCGGCCGTCCGAACGCCAGTGGTAGGTGGCGCACACCGCGTGGTCGGCCCCGGCGGGCGCCGTCCGTGTGCGTACCGTCAGTCCCTCGCCCGTCGCCGCGACGTCGAGCACCTTGGTGGTGAGCCGGTGCAGACCGGCGGCGCGCCAGCGGTCGGCGACCCGGTCGCCGAGCAGGTCGCTGTCGGTCGGCGCCCGCCACAGGTCGAGCCGGAGCGCTCCGACGCCGAGCCCCCCGACGGCGAGCAGCCGCCCGTGGTGGGCGTCGAACGCGGCAGGTCCGAGGGTGAGCCGGCCTCCGCCGCCCGATACCGCCGGAAGGACGCGGCCAGGTTCCGGGGCCGGTGCGGCGGGGGCGAGGACGGTCTGACCCCACGCGATCTCGTGGCCCGCCGGTGCCCAGGGCTCGGCGGCGGCGAGCTCGGCGACGACCGTCAGGGCACGCTCGGCGTCCTTGCACGGCGGAAGCTCCGGCAGAGGAAGGTCCGCACGCTCGCCGGGCGCGAGGACCGGGACGTCGAACACGCCGTCTCCGACGCGTTCGCCGTCGTCCTCGGCCCACCACCGGAAGCGCAGATGAGCCGTGTCCCGGAAGTCATGGCCGTTGCGTACCTCGACGGCCTCCCCGTCCACGCCGAAGCCGATCGTGACCGGCTCGACGACCTTCTTGTACTCGAGCAGTCCGGGGGAGGGCCTGCGGTCGGGGAGGACCAGGCCGTCCGCGACGAAGTTGCCGTCGTGCACCGGCTCGCCGAAGTCGCCGCCGTAGGCGTGGAACACCCGCCCGTCCGCGGTGCGCCGCGCGATGCCGTGATCGATCCACTCCCAGACGAAGCCGCCCTGGAGCCGCGGGAAGGTCTCGAAGAGGCGCTGGTACTCGCTCAGTCCCCCTGGCCCGTTGCCCATGGCGTGGGCGTACTCGCACAGGATGAACGGCAGCCCGCGCCGGTGCGCGTCGAGCGACGGGTCCCGCGTCGGTGGTTCCTCGCCCCGGCCGATCAGCTCGGTCTCGGCGTGGTCGGCGTACATTCGGCTGTAGACGTCGACGTAGCCGCTGTCCCGGTCGCCCTCGTAGTGGACGGGGCGCGAGGGGTCGCGCGTGCGGGCCCACTCGGCCATCGCCGCGAGATTGTCCCCGGTGCCGCTCTCGTTGCCGAGCGACCACATGAGGACGCTCGGATGGTTCTTGTCGCGCTCGACGACCCGCCGCATCCGGTCGAGCATGGCCTCCCGCCACCGCTCGTCGTCGCTCGGGTTGCCGCGCCAGCCGACCTGCTCGAAGCCGTGGGTCTCCAGGTCGCACTCGTCGACCACCCACAGCCCGTACTCGTCGCACAGGGCGAGGAAGTCGCTGCTCGGCGGGTAGTGGCTGGTGCGCACCGCGTTGATGTTGTGCCGCTTCATGAGCAGCACGTCGCGCAGCATCGTCTCGTACGAGAGCGTCCGGCCGGTCTCCGGATCCCACTCGTGCCGGTTGACACCGCGCAGCAGCAGGGCACGGCCGTTCGCCTTCAGCAGGCCGTCCTCGACGACGACCCGCCGGAAGCCGATACGCACCGGGATCCGCTCGCCGGCCGCGGTCAGCTCGCCCTCGTACAGGCGCGGCTGCTCGGCGTTCCACGGCTCGACGTGCGCGAAGGTGTGCGGGCCCGCGGGGTCGGCGTCGGCGAGGCCGAGTTCCGGTACGGAGAGCCTGGCCGGGCCCGAGGTGTCGACGGACAGGGTGCCGGTGCCGGAGACGTGGTCGTAGTCCGCGTGGACGAAGAAGTCCTCGACGCAGCCCTCGGGCCGGGACAGCAGCTGTACGGGACGGAAGATGCCGGACAGCCACCACATGTCCTGGTCCTCCAGATAGCTGCCGGCCGACCACTGGTGGACGCGGACGGCGAGGACGTTGCGGCCCGGCCGCAGCGCGTCCGTCGCGTCGAACTCGGTGGGGACGCGGCTGCCCTTGCCGTCGCCGAGGCGGACGCCGTTCAGCCAGACGGCGAAGCACGAGTCGACGCCCTCGAAGCGCAGCACGCCGCGTCCCGCGGGCCACCCGTCGGGGAGCGTGAAGTCCCTGCGGTACTCGCCCGTCGGGTTCTCGTCGGGCACCCGCGGAGGGTCGAGGGGGAAGGGGTAGGTGACGTTGGTGTACGCGGGGGAGCCGACGCCCTGGAGCTGCCAGCAGGAGGGCACCGGCAGCCGGTCCCAGGTGGCGTCGTCGAACGCGGGGTCCTCGAACCCCGCGGTGAGGTCCGCGAGCCCGGTGGCGGCCCGGAACCGCCACGCGCCGTCCAGACCGACGGCCGGGGCGTCCGAGCGGAAGGCGGCCCGCGGCGCCAGCCGGCCGGTGCCGGGGGAGCGGTCCTCGACGTAGCGGGTTTCGTGCGGCTGGTGCATGGCGGTTCCTGTGG
Source organism: Streptomyces sp. NPDC012508 (assembly GCF_042902595.1). NCBI lineage: Bacteria > Bacillati > Actinomycetota > Actinomycetes > Kitasatosporales > Streptomycetaceae > Streptomyces > Streptomyces sp. NPDC012508. The sequence goes on along the minus strand of NZ_JBIBEO010000010.1, from coordinate 92,726 downwards.
GGTCTTCGGGCCGGGCTGCGGCTGGGGTCGTCGGGCCGGGCGGCGGCTGTGGGGCCGGGCGGCGGGCGGCGGCCACCGCAGCCCGGCCCGGACAGGGGGCGTCAGGCCGAGCGGGTGAGCTCGTCGGGGCCCACGCCATGGGCGAGGGGCCGACCCTCGGCGTAGCGCTCCACCTCGTCGGTCGCCCAATGAGCCATCCGTACGAGCTCGTTGCCGAGCGAACCGGCGATGTGCGGGGTGAGCAGCACGTTGGGCAGCGTGTACAGCGGCGAACCGGGAGGCAGCACCTCGGGCTCCGTGACGTCGAGCACGGCGTGGATCCGGCCGGCCAGCAGCTCGTCGGTGAGCGCCTCGGTGTCGACGAGGGAGCCGCGGGCGGTGTTGATGAGCGTGGCACCGTCCCGCAGCAGCCCCAGCCGCCGCCGGTCGAACATGTGCCGTGTCTCCGGGAGCTGCGGAGCGTGGATGGAGACCACGCTGCTGCGCCGCACGAGTTCGTCGAGACCGACGGAGCGCGCGCCGAGCGCCTCGGCCTCGTCCGCCTCCACGTACGGGTCGTACAGCAGGACCTCGAAGTCGAAGGGGCGCAGGAGCTGCAGCACGCGGCGGCCGATCCGGGACGCGCCGACGACGCCCACGGTACGGCGGTGGTTGCCGTGGCCGGCGAAGTACGGCAGCAGGGGCACCTGGTCGCGGGCCTCCCGGTAGACCCGGGCGCTGTCGAGGATCCGCTTGCCGGTGAACAGGATCGCGGCGAGGGTGAACTCGGCGACCGGCAGGGCGTTGGCCCCGGCCGCGGTGGACACGGCGATGCCGCGCTCCCACACGGCCTCGGTGACATGGTGCTTGACGGACCCTGCGGCATGGATGACGGCCCGCAGCCGGGGCATCGCGCGCACCGCGTCCGCGGTGAGCAGCGGGGCGCCCCAGTGGGTGAAGAGCACTTCGGTGTCGGCGAGCGCTGCCGGGTCCGCGTCGCCGAAGTCGCTGACGAACCTGTCGGTGTCCACGGCCGCGACGCCCGCCAGCCGGTCGAGGGCGCCTTCGGCGAGCAGCTGGGCGTGGATCGCGGCGCCCATGGCCAGCAGGGTGCGCGGGCGATGCGCGGAGGCCGCCGGGTTCGTGTGGCCGTCGTCGAGGACGGAGCCTTCCGGTACGGACACGGTCACTTCACCGCGCCCGAGGTGAGGCCCGAGCGCCAGAAGCGCTGCAGACAGATGAAGGCGACGATGAGCGGGACGACGGCCACGAGCGAACCGGTGATCACGAGGGAGTAGAACTCGGGCTGGAGCTGTGTGGTGCTGTTCCACATGAACAGACCGAGGTTGACCGGATAGAGCTTGTCGTCGTTGAGCATGACCAGCGCGCCGAAGAAGTTGTTCCAGCTTCCGGTGAAGGAGAAGAGGAAGATGGTCATGAAGCCGGGCGAGAGCATCGGCAGCGCGATCCGCGTGAACGTGCCCAGTTCGCCGGCGCCGTCCACACGGGCGGCCTCCAGCACCTCGTTCGGCACGTATCCCTCGGAGAAGACCCGGGCGAGGTAGACGCCGAACGGGTTGACCAGCGCGGGCAGCAGCAGCGCCCAGTACGTGTTGACCAGGCCGACCTTGGAGGCGAGCAGGTACATCGGCAGCTGGATCACCGTGGCGGGGACGAGGAGGCCGCCGAGGACGACCCCGAACAGCTTCTCCTTCCCCCGGAATTCGTACTTGTCGAAGGCGTAGCCGGTGGCGACGCACAGCAGCGTCGAGGCGGCCGAACCGATCACGGAGTAGATGACGCTGTTGCCGAGCCAGCGCAGGTAGATGCCGTCGTTGAAGGTGAAGACCGCGGCGAGGTTGGAGAAGAGGTTGAAGTCGGCGAAGGCGAAGCCGTCGCTGGCGAAGAGATCGCCGTGGTCCTTGGTGGCGGCGAACAGCAGCCAGCTGACCGGCATCAGCATGTAGAAGGAGGCGAGGAGGAGCACGCCGTTGACGACGCCCTTGGAGAGCAGGCCGCCCGGGCGCTTCCGGCGGGGGCCGCGGCGCCCGGCCGAGGCGGCGGCATCGCCGGCGTGTGTCCCGGCGGCCGCGGGTTCCTGGATGACCGTGTGCGTACTCATGCCGCCTTCCACCGGTTTCCGATCTTGGTGACGATGTACGAGAGCACGACGCCGAGCGCGGCGAGCAGGAGGGACGCGGCGGCGGCGAGGCCGTAGTCGTGCTGGAGGAAGGCCGCCTTCCAGATGTACATGGTGGGCGACCACTCGGTGTCGACGGCGGCGGTGCCGCGCTGGCCGAGGAGCTTGGGCTCGGTGAACAGCTGGATGGCGCCGACGCAGGTGAACAGCACGGCCATCACGACCGCGGAGGCGATCATGGGCACCTTGATCTGCAGCGCCGTGCGGATCGGCCCGGCCCCGTCGATGTCCGCGGCCTCGATGAGTTCGCGGGGGATGGCCTGCAGGGCGGCGTAGAAGATGATCATGTTGTACCCCATCCACTGCCAGGCGGTGAGGTTCACGATGGACGAGTACACGTGGTCGGAGCTGAAGAAGTCCCACGAGCCGCCGGCGGCCTCGATCCAGTCGAGCACCGGGCTGAGTCCTGGGGTGTAGAGGTAGATCCACAGGATCGAGGCGATCAGCCCGGGGATGGCGTGCGGCAGGAAGAGCGCGAGCTGGAAGCAGCGCTTGGCGCGTGCCACGGCCGAGTCGACCAGCAGCGCGAGGGCGAGCGCCCCGCCGATCATGACCGGGATGTACAGCGTGCAGTAGGTGGCGATGTGCAGGAAGGACTCGCGGAAGCCCGCGTCCGAGAGCGCTCTGAGGTAGTTCTCGACACCGGTGAATGCCCGCTCGCTGCCGCCGAAGCCGAGTCCGGACGACTGCTCCGTGAACAGGCTCATCCACACCGCGTAGACGATGGGGGCCGCCGTCATGGCGGCGAAGAGCACGAAGAACGGGACGATGAACAGGGCGGCCGTGGCGCGCTGGTTGCGCCTGAGCTGTGAACTGCCGTTACGGGTGCGGCCGGTGCGCGGGCCGCCGGTACGGCTGACGCCGGCCGCGGGCGGGGGTGCGGCCTTCGCGAGTGGTGCTGCCACGGGTGCTCCTTGGCGGGTGTGCGCTGCGGGTCCGGGGATGGGACGACGGGGCCCGGCCGGGGTCAGGAACCGGCCGGGCCCCATCGGGTCACTCGGCGAGCTTCAGCCCGCGCTCCTGGATGCCCGTCCTGGCCTTGGCCTGGCCGGCGGTGACGCCGCCGGCGAAGCCGGACTTGGCGCTCGCGTCCTGGATGGCGGTGTAGACGTCCATCTGGTTCGGGCCCCAGGTCCAGCCGGGCACGATGGTGTCGACCTGCTCGGAGGCCAGCTTGTAGAGGTCCTGGCCGTTGAAGTACGCGGTGTCGAACTTCGCGGCGGCCACCTCACGCATCTCCGGGTTGGCCGGCAGGGCGCTGCTCGGCTTCGTCGGGTCGCTGAGCCGGGCCTTGACCGCCTCGCCGTCGGTGGTGATCCACTTGATGAACTCGGCCGCGGCCTCGACGTTCTTGCTGCCCTTCAGCACGCCGTAGGAGCTGCCGCCGTAGTTGCCGCTGGCCGGGGTGCCCCAGTGTGGCATCGGCGCGGCGGCCCACTTGCCCTTCAGGTCCGGCAGGTTGGTCTTCATGCCGGCCGCGGACCAGGAGGCGCCGAGGATGGAGAGGGTCTTGCCCTCGATCCTGGCCTTGGTCTCCTCCGGGCTCCAGCCGGTGTAGGTCTGCACGAGGTCGTTCTTGACCAGGTCGTCCCAGTAGGCGGCGACCTTCGTGGACGCGGCGTCGTCGACTCCGGGCTTCCACGCGTCGCCCTCGGTGCTGAACCACTTGCCGCCGGCCTGCCAGGAGAGCGCCGCGAGCAGGGCCGGGTCGGACTTGGTCATGTTGGCCAGGCGGACGTTCTTGTCCGCCTTCTTGACCTTCTCGGCGGCGACTCTGAACTCGTCCCAGGTCTTGGGGACCTCGATGCCGTACTTCTTGAACAGGTCCGTGCGGTAGTAGTAGACCTGCGGCGCGGCGTCGAACGGCACGGTCCAGGTCTTGCCGCCGAAAGTCACCAGGTCCTGGATGGCCTTGGGGAACTTCTCCTTGACGGTGTCACCGGCGTGCTCCGTGAGATCGACGAGGTTTCCCTGGCTCGCGAACTCCGGGACCATCTGGTACTCGATGGTCGCCACGTCGGGCGCGTTGCCCGCCTTCACCCCGTTGGCCAGCTTGCCGTAGCCCTCCGCGCCACCGGGGATCTCGGTGAACTTGACCTGGATGTCCTTGTGGGTCCGGTTGAACTCGTCGACCGTGGCCTTGGCGCCACCTGTCCAGGTCCAGTACGTCAGGGTGACCGGCTTGCCGTCGGAGGCGGCGTCGGACGAGCCGTCGCCGCCACCGCACGCGCTGGCGAACAGGCCGAGAGCGGCGAGGGTGGCGGTGGCGGCTATACGGAACGAACGTGAACTGCGCGACATGGCACGGCTCCTACGGAAACCTCGATGGGGAGAGAGGCGAACGAGGCATATCTTTTTCGCCAACTCGATCACCGTCAAGAGCAAACGCGCAAGACAATCAAAATGATCGAGTCACGATCAACATGATCACTCGGCGTTCGGAGGCTCCTGGAGGGCTCCGCACGAGGCCCGAATCCTCAACTTCGGCAGCAGGTCCACGTGTTGGCGCGGCTCCGGTTCCCTGCCCGCGCTCCGCTCGGCCAGCCGCTGGAGCAGCAGCTTCGCCGCCAGCTCGCCGACCGCCTGCTTCGGCGGGGCGATCGCCGTCAGCGGTACGTCCGCCAGCGCGGCCACCTCGTCCTCGTACGCGATCAGCGCGAGGTCCTCGGGAACGCTGATGCCGCGTGCCTGCAGCCGGGGGACCAGTACGATCGCGTCCTCGTCGCTGTGCACCAGAGCCGCCGTGACGCCGTGCCGCTCGACGGCCTCGACGAGGTACTCCGCGACCTCGTCGTACTCCTTTCCCGGCGTGCGGACGGACGGTGAGCCCGGGACGGTCTCCAGACCCAGCGACCGCACCGCGTTCGTGTACCCGTCCGTGATGCCCGCCGCGTGCGGGCCCTCCTGGACCACGGCGGCGACCGATCGGTGGCCGAGCGACGCGAAGTGGCTCACCGCCAGCGCGGCGCCGTGGGCACGGTCGGTGCGCACCCGGTCGAGCAGGGCCGCGGGATTGATGGCCGGCGCCGTACGCTCCACCAGCACGGTCGGCGCCTCGCAGGCCATCAGCCACTCCTCCTGGCCGTCGGCGGGCGCCCCGCCGAACCAGCTGGGTGCCACCAGCAGCCCCTCGGCGCCGCTGGTCAGCAGGTGCTCGGCCTGGACGGGGTCCTCGCTGTCGACGTACCCGGACACGCCGAGCACCAGCCGGCCCCCCTGGGCCTCGACGGCCTTGCGAGCCCCGCTGACGACGTCCCCGAAGATGTATCTGGTCGTCGGCACGATCATTCCGATCACCCGGCCGCCGGGGTCCGGCTCCTCCGCGCGTCCCTCACCCGGCCAGACCACCGCGCCGTGCATGCGCTGCACCTTGCCCTGGTTGGCGAGCGCGTCCACGTCCCGCCGCAGGGTCACGGGGGAGACGCCGAGCTCGGCCGCGAGCTCGGTGACCCGGATGCTGCCGCGTGCCCGGACGAGTTCGAGCACCCGGTCATGGCGATGGTCGACATGGTGTCGCATGGCTCCCCCTGGAGCGGTACGGAGGCGTCACCGTACGCCTTTGGCGCTAGCGTATCGATCGATTGCGATCGAATCGATCAGAATGGGGAGTGCGGAGATTGTGAAGGTACCGCCCGAGAACGGGGAACGGGAGCCGGGTGCCGGTACGCGGGGCCACTCGCGACGGCGTCGGCGGCGCTCAGGCGGGGGAACCCGGGGAGGTGAGGCCTTCGATGAACGAGCGGAAGTCCGGGGCCAGGGTCAGTCCCGAGTCGTCGTCCGCGTCGAACCAGGCAACGGACGGCTCTCCGTGCCGGCCGCAGGCGCGGTAGTCCAGGCCGATCCAGGAGTGGCCGTCCCCCGAGATCAGCACCACGTCCTTGGGCAGGCCCCATTCCTCGACCAGGTACGGGCTCTCGAGCAAGGACAGCGCCCGATCGCGGTGGCCGATGCCCATCACGAAGTCGAAGGGGACGTGGTCGGGAGCCCATGAGGTCGGCCGGCTGGTGGGGAAGGCGTCCCGCCCCGTGCACCACGGGCGGCCGTCCTGCCGCTGCGTACCACGATCGTCGCATGGGGGCGTATCCCGCCCGCGGGGGGCCGAGCGTCCGGGACGAGCGTGCCGGTCCGCACGTATCTGAGCAGCCACAGGGCGGTGGATCCCATCACCCGGACCGGACCGCCTCAGCGGTCCGACCTCTCCGGGACGTCTTGTCGGCGGTGCGCATCAGGGCCATGTTCGTCGCAGGGGTCATGTCCATGGAGGGGCCCTTCGCTCGGGAGACCGGCCGGCGCACGATGCCCTCAGTAGAAACCCTGACGTCGCGTCGGGGTCAAGCAGCGGCGTGGGACGCCCGGTCCGGCCGCCTCCGCCGTGCGCCCGCCCCGCCAATCGGTCGGACGCGCCCCTCGTACGGGTGAGGTGCGGGCTCCGTCGTCCGCCTCCGCCGCCCGTGGTGCTCGATGATCGCTGGCGGTCGGTCGACCCGCGTCCCCGGGGCCGTACCGGCCACCGCAACCCGGAAGGGACGCCATGCGCATTCTGCTCATCGCCAGCAGCTTCAACAGCCTCACCCAGCGCGTTCTGGTCGAGCTGCGCGACCGCGGGCACACCGTCCCCGTGGAGGTCACGCCCGACGGGGCCGCCATGCGCGACGCCGTCGCGCGCCACGCGCCCGACCTGGTCGTCGCCCCCATGCTGAAGGCCGTCGTGCCGAGGGACGTGTGGAGCGCGCACCGTTGTCTGATCGTGCACCCGGGGCCGGTCGGTGACCGGGGGCCCTCGTCGCTCGACCGGGCGATCCAGGAAGGCGTTGCCGAGTGGGGCGTGACCGTCCTCCAGGCCGAGGAGGAGATGGACGCCGGTGCCGTCTGGGCGTCCGTCTCCTTCCGCGTCCCGGAGGTCGGCAAGAGCGATCTGTACCGCAACGAGCTGTCCGACGCCGCCGTGACCGCCGTGCTCCTCGCCGTCGAGCGGGTCGCCGCCGGGGCCACGCCGCAGCCGCAGACCGGCGTGATCCACGCCCGTCCCACGCTCCGTCAGGAGCAGCGCGCGATCTCCTGGGGCGACGACACGACGGAGACCGTACTGCGCATCCTGCGGGCCGCCGACTCACAGCCCGGCGTCCGCGACCACCTTCTCGGCGCTGAGTGGTTCCTGCACGGGGGCCACGCCGAGGACGGCCTGCGCGGCCGGCCCGGTGAGCTGCTCGCCACTCGGGCGGGCGCCGTCTGCCGCGCCACGGCGGACGGCGCGGTGTGGATCCCCGAGCTCCGTGCCCGTACGGGTCCCGGCCGGCCGCGTGCCTGCAAGCTCCCCGCCACCCTGGCCCTCGCCGGCCGGCTGCCGAAGCTGCCCGAACTGCCCGCGCCGGCCGGACTGTCCGCGGCCGCCGAAATGCCCGCGCCGGCCGGACTGCCGGCACCCCCCGAACTGCTCGCGCCCGCACAGCCGGCACCGGAGGGCGGGCGGACCTGGTCCGACATCCGGTACCGAGAACAGGGACCTGTCGGGGTCCTGTCCTTCGCCTTCCCCGGCGGCGCGATGAGCACCGACCAGTGCCGCCGCCTGCTCGACGCCTACAAGGCCGCCCGGACGCGTCCCACCTCCGTGCTCGTGCTCGGCGGGCAGCGCGACTTCTTCTCCAACGGCATCCATCTCAACGTCATCGAGGCCGCGGCCGACCCCGCCGCCGAGTCCTGGGCCAACATCAACGCCATGAACGACCTGGTCGAGGCGGTCCTCACCACGACCGACCGGCTCGTCGTCAGCGCGATCGGCGGCAACGCGGCCGCCGGCGGGGTGATGCTCGCCCTCGCCGCCGACGAGGTCTGGTGCCGGTCGGGCTCGGTGCTCAATCCGCACTACCGGCGCATGGGCCTGTACGGGTCGGAGTACTGGACGTACACCCTGCCCCGCAAGGTGGGCGCGGGCCTGGCGGCACGGCTCACCGACGAGGCCCGGCCCCTCTCCGCGGCCGCCTCGCTCGCCATGGGCCTGGTCGACCGGGTCGTCGACTGCGGCCCCGCGGACTTCGGCGGTGAGATCACCCGATTGGCCGTTCACCTGGCGTCCCGTGGCGGCGTCCAGCCGCGCATCGCGGCGAAGAAGGCCGAGCACGAGCGCCGGGAGTCCGTCACTCCCCTTGCCGCCCACCGCGAACAGGAGCTCGCCCGGATGCGGCGGATCTTCGACGATCCCGCCGCGGACTACCACCGGCTGCGCCGGGCCTTCGTCCGAAAAGAGGTCCACGGCGCGCGTTCCCCGGACGGACCAGGTGCGGGCGCGGCCGGACCGGTCGACTGTTAACAAAGACCTAGGCCCGGAATCGGGCCTTTGCCCCATCCCTCCTCAGGAGGCGCGACTCATGAGCGCAGCAACGCCGGCACCGGTCGAGGACCAGGGCGCCGCCCCCGGCAGCGAAGAGAAGCCGATCCACATCCTCTGGATCAACGCGGGTCTGAGCTGTGACGGCGACTCCGTGGCCCTGACCGCCGCCATGCAGCCCAGCATCGAGGAGATCGCCCTCGCCGGGCTGCCGGGACTGCCCAGGATCGCGGTCCACTGGCCGCTGATCGACTTCGAGTGCGGCCCGGTGGGCGGCGCCGACACGTTCATCGAGTGGTTCTTCAAGGGCGAGCGGGGCGAGATCGACCCGTTCGTGCTGGTCGTCGAGGGTTCGATCCCGAACGAGGCCATCAAGCAGGAGGGCTACTGGTGCGGCTTCGGCGACAACCCGGAGACCGGTCAGCCCATCACCACGAGCGAGTGGATCGACCGGCTGGCTCCCAAGGCCCTCGCCGTCGTCGCGATCGGCACCTGCGCCACGTACGGCGGCATCCACGCCATGGCGGGAAACCCGACCGGAGCGATGGGCGTGCCCGACTACCTGGGATGGGACTGGAAGTCGCACGCCGGCATCCCGATCGTGTGCGTGCCCGGCTGCCCCATCCAGCCGGACAACTTCGCGGAGACCCTGACGTACCTGCTCTACCAGGCCGCCGGCTCCGCGCCCATGATCCCGCTGGACGACAAGCTCCGCCCCACCTGGCTGTTCGGCGCGACCGTGCACGAGGGCTGCGACCGGGCCGGCTACTACGAGCAGGGCCAGTTCGCCACGACGTACGACTCGCCCAAGTGCCTGGTCAAGCTCGGCTGTTGGGGGCCGGTCGTCAAGTGCAACGTCCCCAAGCGCGGCTGGATGAACGGTATCGGCGGCTGCCCGAACGTCGGCGGCATCTGCATCGCGTGCACGATGCCCGGCTTCCCGGACAAGTTCATGCCGTTCATGGACGAACCTCCCGGCGGCAAGGTCTCCAGTGCGGCGAGCGGTGTGTACGGCTCCGTCGTCCGGCGCCTGCGCACCATCACGGCCAAGACCGTGGACAAGGAGCCGAAGTGGCGGCACACCGGCGAGCGCATCACCACCGGCTACCGGCCGCCCTGGTGACCGTCGCGTCACCGCCTCCGGCATCGGCGTCCGTACCCCGCCAGACCCCCCATCCAACCTGCTGTTCGCGAAGTCGAAGAGCTCACGAAGGGCACCACAACAACCATGGCATCTCCGGCGAAGACGACGGGTGACGGCTCCGGACTGGTGGAGATGGCGTGGGACCCCATCACCCGGATCGTGGGCAGCCTCGGCATCCACACCAAGATCGATTTCAAGCAGAAGCGCGTCGCGGAGTGCTACAGCACGTCCTCCGTCTTCCGCGGCTACAGCGTCTTCATGCGGGGCAAGGACCCCCGCGACGCGCACTTCATCACCAGCCGCATCTGCGGCATCTGCGGTGACAACCACGCCACCTGTTCCGTGTACGCGCAGAACATGGCGTACGGAGTGAAGCCCCCGCACCTCGGTGAGTGGATCATCAACCTCGGCGAGTCCGCGGAGTACATGTTCGACCACAACATCTTCCAGGAGAACCTGGTCGGGGTCGACTACTGCGAGAAGATGGTCCGCGAGACCAACCCCGGGGTCCTGGAGCTCGCCGAGCGCACCGAGGCCCCGCACGCCGGCGAGCACGGCTACCGCACGATCGCCGACATCATGCGCTCGCTCAACCCCCTCGAAGGCGAGTTCTACCGGGAGGCGCTGCAAGTCAGCCGCTACACCCGGGAGATGTTCTGCCTGATGGAGGGGCGCCACGTCCACCCCTCCACGCTCTACCCCGGAGGCGTCGGCACCATCGCGTCGGTCCAGCTCTTCACCGACTACATGAGCCGGCTCATGCGCTACGTGGAGTTCATGAAGCGCGTCGTCCCGCTCCACGACGACCTCTTCGACTTCTTCTACGAGGCCCTGCCCGGGTACGAGGAAGTCGGCCGCCGCCGCGTCCTGCTCGGCTGCTGGGGTGCGCTTAACGACCCCGAGCACTGCGACTTCACCTACGCCAACATGACCGACTGGGGACGGAAGATGTTCGTCACCCCGGGCGTCGTCGTCGACGGCAAGCTCGTGACCAACGACCTCACCGAGATCAACCTCGGCATCCGCATCCTGCTCGGCAGCTCGTACTACGAGGACTGGCAGGGGCAGGAGCAGTTCGTCACCCACGACCCGCTGGGCAACCCGGTCGACCCGCGCCACCCGTGGAACCAGCACACCATCCCGGCGCCGCAGAAGCGGAACTTCGACGACAAGTACAGCTGGGTCATGTCCCCGCGGTGGTTCGACGGCAAGGACCACCTGGCCCTGGACACCGGCGGCGGCCCCATCGCCCGTCTGTGGTCCACCGCGCTGTCCGGCCTCGTCGACATCGGCTACGTCAAGGCCACCGGACACAGCGTCGTCATCAACCTCCCCCGCACGATGACCAAGCCGGAGACCACCTTCGAGTGGAAGATTCCCCAGTGGAGCAACGCCCTGGAGCGCAACCGCGCCCGGACGTACTTCCAGGCGTACGCGGCGGCCGTCGCCCTGCACTGCGCCGAGAAGGGCCTGGAGGAGGTCCGCGCCGGACGCACGCAGACCTGGGAGAAGTTCGAGGTCCCCGACGAGTCCATCGGTGTCGGCTTCACCGAGGCCGTCCGCGGTGTCCTCTCGCACCACATGGTCATCCGCGACGGCAAGATCGCCAACTACCACCCGTACCCGCCCACGCCGTGGAACGCCTCCACCCGGGACACGTTCGGCACCCCCGGGCCGTACGAGGACGCCGTGCAGAACACGCCGATCTTCGAGGAGAACACGCCGGAGAACTTCAAGGGCATCGACATCATGCGCGCCGTGCGCAGCTTCGACCCCTGCCTGCCGTGCGGCGTCCACATGTACACGGGCAACGGCAGGACCGTGAAGCAGATGCACGTCCCCACCGGCCTGAGCGGTCTCGCCGGATGAGCGCGACCACCGCCGAACAGGCGGGCCGACGGGTCGAGGAGGTCCTCGACCGACTGGCGGAGAACGGGGACGCCGAGGCCTGCGCGGCGGCCGAGGAAGTCGTACGCGTCCTCATGGAGTTCTACGGAAGCGGCCTCGCCCGCGTCGTCGACCTCCTCGGCCGCCCCGCCGCCCGTCCCTCCGCCGACGCGGCGGGCGGGCAGCCGGCGGACCCGCTGGGCCCGCTGCTCGGGGACGAACTCGTCGCGAGCCTCCTCACGCTGCACGGCCTGCACCCCGAGGACGTGCCGACCCGCATCGACCGCGCCCTGTCCGCGCTGCCGCAGCCTGTGGAGAACGCCGGATTCGACGCGGCGCGCGGGGTGTTGCGGCTCCGTGCCACCGCCTCGTCCTCCGGCTGCGGCTGCCCCAGTACGCAGGAGTCCGTCCGCCAGGCGGCCGTGGACGCCCTCGCGTGCTTCGCCCCCGAGGTGACCGACATCGAGCTGGAGCCCGCCGCTCCACGCGAGCCGGCGCTGCTCCAGATCGGCACCCGTCCGCCCCTCGCCGGCGCGGACGGCCGCCGATCGGCCGCCGTCTCGTGAACGGCTTCCCGAACGGTACGGCGCGGCCTCCGCAGCCCACGGGCCTGCGCCGGTTCACGACCCCACGTGCACCGCGCGAGGAACGCTGCGAACTGTGCGGGGCCCGGCTGGCCGACGAGCGCCACCGGCACCTGGTGGACATCGACAAGCGGGCCCTGGCCTGCGCCTGCGGCCCGTGCGCGCAGCTCATGGACCGCTCCGGCGGCTCCCAGGGCCGCTTCCGGGCGGTCCCGGGCCGCTTCCTCGGCGACCCGGGGCACCGGATCGACGACCAGGCGTGGGAGTCGCTGCGGATCCCGGTCTCGGTCGCCTTCTTCTTCCGCAACTCCGCCCTCGACCGGCCCGTGGCGCTCTACCCGAGTCCCGCAGGTGCCACCGAGAGCGAACTGGAGGAGGCCTCCTGGCGGTCCGTGCTCGACGCCACCCGGCTCGCCGCCCTCCTCGAACCCGACGTGGAGGCCCTGCTGCTGCGCCGCCATGAGGGCCGCACCGAGTGCTTCCTCGTGCCCATCGACCTCTGCTACGAACTGGTGGGCCGCATGAGACTGCTCTGGCAGGGCTTCGACGGAGGCGCGGAGGCGCGCGCCGACCTCGACGCCCTCTTCACCCACGTACGCGGCCGGGCGCGCGAGCCGCAGGGGAGCCGGTCGTGACCGAGTTCTCCTTCAGCTGCACCGACGTCCGCGCCGACCCCTACGCGGCGGGCCCGACCCTCGTGTTCCGGCTGCGCGTCACCGCCTCCGGCGGAACCCGGGTCCACGCCCTCGCGCTGCGCTGCCAGATCCGTATCGAGCCCGCCCGGCGCGGCTACGACGACGCCGAGGCGGAGGCCCTCGGCGACCTGTTCGGCGAACGCTCCCGGTGGGGCAGCAGCCTCAACCCGGTCCAGTTCGCCCAGGTCTCCGTCATGGTGCCCGGCTTCACCGGCGAGATCGAGACCGACCTCGTCGTGCCGTGCACCTACGACACCGACATCGCCGCGTCCCGCTACTTCCGGGCGCTCTCCGGCGGCGACGTGCCGCTGCTCCTGCTCTTCTCCGGCACCGCGTTCACCGGAGCCGGGGGCTTCCACGTGGAACCCGTGCCCTGGGACAAGGAGATCTCCCACCGGATGCCCGTGAAGGTCTGGCGGGAAATGATCGACCAGCACTTCCCCGGCTGCGGATGGCTCCGGCTGCCCGCAGACACGATGGACGCCCTGCTCGCCTACCGGTCGCGGAAGGCCCTCCCGTCCTGGCAGGCCACCGTCGAGACCCTGCTCGAAGCGGCGGGGGAGAGGACACGATGACCACGGTCGCCTTCACCCCCGGCACCGAGGCGCGGTTCGCCGTCGCCCGGCACGTCGCCGACGCCGTCCTCTTCGAGGGGTACGTGCTCTACCCGTACCGCGCGTCAGCCGCGAAGAACCGGCTCCGCTGGCAGTTCGGGGTCCTCGTGCCGCCGTCCTGGAGCGCCGCGGCCGAGGAGCACGACTTCCAGCACACCGAGTGCCTGATCGAGCCCAGGACCGGTGCCGAACTCGCCGTGGAGGTCCGCTTCCTGCGCGCCCAGCGGCGGACCGTCGAAGAACTCCGCGCGGACGGCACCTTCGCCCCGACCACCGAACTGCGCCTGCCCGACCGGGTCCTGGTGGCCTGGGACGAAGGCGTGGAGGAGCGGGTCGCCCTCGTCGTCCCCGTCGGCGAACTGGCGGGCGACGGCACCACCCTGCCGTTCACCCGCCCCGCCGCCGAGGAGACGGAGGACGTCACCGACGCCGACGGACGCGTCCTCGGCCGGCTCGTCCGCCGACGTGAGGAGATCAGCGGCAACCTGCGGATCTCGGCGGCCGACCTCGACGGCCCGTACCGCGTCCAGAGGCTCTCGGTCACGGTGGAGAACACCAGCACCTGGACCGCCGAGCCGGGCGGGGACCGCCATGCGGCGCTGCCGTACTCGCTGGTCGCCACGCACACGCTGCTCCGCCTCGACGGCGGGTCGTTCCTGTCGATGACCGACCCGCCGGAATGGGCCAAGGGCGCCATCGCCACCTGCCGCAACCTGCACACCTGGCCCGTCCTGGCCGGGGAACCGGGGCGCGACGACCTGATGCTGTCGTCACCGATCATCCTCGACGACCACCCGGCCATCGCGCCCGAGAGCCCCGGGGCCCTCTACGACGCCACCGAGATCGACGAGATCCTCGCCCTGCGGACCGCCGCCCTCACCGACGAGGAGAAGCGCGAGGCCCGAGGGACCGACGCCCGCGCCGCGGCCGTGATCGACCTGGCGGACACCATGCCGCCCGAGGTGCTCGAGCGCCTGCACGGAGCCGTACGCAGCCTCCAGAGCGTCACCGGACCGAAGGAACCGGCCCGCGACATCCTCGAACCGGACACCCCCTGGTGGGACCCGGGCGGCGACACCGGCGTCGATCCGGGGCGCGACCACGTCCTCGTCGACGGCCACGCCGTCAGCGCGGGCAGCAGGGTCGTCCTGCGCCCCGGCCTGCGCCGCAGCGACGCCCAGGACCTGTTCCTCGACGGGCGGGCCGCGCTGGTCGAGGCGATCCTGCACGACGTCGACGGCGGGGTCCACATCGCCGTGACCGTGGAGGACGATCCGGGCGCGGACATCCGCCGCGAACAGGGCCGGTTCCTCTACTTCCAGCCGGACGAGGTCGAAGTGGCGGGAGACGCGTGAACGGCCCCGCGCCCGGGCGGGATGCCGCCGGCGCCCCCGCGGCCCCGACAGCTCGCACCCTGGTGGCCGGGGTCGGGAACATCTTCCTCGGCGACGACGGCTTCGGGGTCGAGACGGTGCGGCGGCTCACCCGGGAGGAGCTGCCCGCTCACGTCGAGGTCGCCGACGTCGGAGTCCGCGGCGTCCACCTCGCGTACCAGCTTCTCGACGGCTGGGACACCCTCGTCCTGATCGACGTCACCGCGCGCGGCGGCGAACCCGGGACGCTGTACCTGATCGACGCCTCGACGGCCGCCGAGCGGACCTCCGGTCAGGAACCCGCACCCCTCGACGGCCACCGGATGACACCCGACGCCGTCCTCGCCCTGCTCGACACCCTGTGCGCGGGGACCGGGGCCGCACCACCACGGCGGATCTTCGTCGTCGGCTGCGAACCGGCCTCCCTCGACGAAGGCATCGGTCTCAGCCCGCAGGTCGCCGCCGCGGTGCCCGAGGCGGTGCGCACGGTGACCGACCTGGTCCGCCAGGAAGCCGTCGTATGAACACCGAAACGGAGAGCACCATGACCAAGAACGTCGTCGGCACCGCAGCCGCCGTCACCGCCGCCCTGGCCGCCCTGGCCGTCGTGGTGGCGGTCCTCCCCGACATCCGGCGCTACCTGCGCATCAGCAGGATGTGACGCAACGCGGGATGTCGTCGCGGTTCGGGCGGCGGCTGCACCGAACGGACGACACCGCCGTACGATCCCGGCGCGCCGGGCGGCCGCCGCTGCCCGCCCGTCCTCTAATGGCGCCCGAGAGACACCCCCGCGCCCAGGACGGAGACCGATGCACGAGATGTCCGTCGCGGTCGCCGTCGTCGACCAGGTCGAGGCGGCGGCGCGGTCCCGCGGCGCCGTCGGTGTCAGCAGCATCCGCCTGGACGTGGGCGAACTGGCCGGCGTCGTCGGCGACGCCCTCGCCTTCTGCTTCGAACTCGCCTGCGCGGGAACCGTCGTCGAGGGCGCCGAGCTGATCACCCGTACCGTCCCGGGCATGGCGCGCTGCGCACCGTGCGACGAGGACTGGGCGGTCGGCATGCCACCGCGGCTGCTCTGTCCCGGCTGCGGCGTCGCCGCCGACGAACTCGTCTCCGGCCGCGAACTCCAGATCAGGGAAGTCCGCTGGGCCGACCCCGAGGCGGCCGGCGAACGACGCCGCCAACCGATCACCGAGGAGAGCTGAGCATGTGCCGAGCCGTCGATCTCCAGCGCGCCGTACTCGCCAAGAACGAGGCCGCGGCACAGATCCTGCGCACCGAACTCACCGCCCGCGGCACCACCGTCGTCAACCTGCTCTCCAGCCCCGGCAGCGGTAAGACCGCGCTGCTGGAGCGCGAACTGCGCCTTGCCGGCGAGCGGGGCGTCAGCGCCGCCGCGCTCACCGCCGACCTGGCGACCGAGAACGACGCCCGACGTCTGGCCCGCTCGGGGGTCCCCGTGAAGCAGGTGCTCACGGACGGCCTCTGCCATCTGGAGGCCGACATGGTCGCCCGGCACCTGCACGACTGGCTCCCCGAGTCGACCCGGCTGCTCTTCGTCGAGAACGTCGGCAACCTCGTCTGCCCCGCCGGCTACGACCTGGGCGAATCCCTCCGGGTCGTGCTCGCCTCGGTCACCGAGGGCGAGGACAAGCCGCTCAAGTACCCGACGGCGTTCGGCCTCGCACAGCTGGTGATCGTCACCAAGACCGACATGGCCGACGCCGCGGAGTTCGACGAGGCGGCCTTCCGCCAGAACGTGGAGCAGGTCAACCCCGGTGTCGAGGTCGTCCTCAGCTCCGTGCGCGACGGCCGGGGCGCCGGCGCCCTCCTCGACCGGGCCCTCGCCGCGGCCGAGGGGAACCGCGTCCACACCCCGGTGATGGCCCAGGCCGGCGCGTGACCACGGCACGGCCCGTCACCGCACCCGGCACGGCCCCGCGGCGCAGCCGGGTGGTCGTCCGCGGTGTCGTGCAGGGCGTCGGGTTCCGGCCGTACGTCTACGCCCTCGCCACCGGGCTGCGCCTGTCGGGCCATGTGACGAACACGGCCGACGGCGTCGTCGCGGAGGTCGAGGGCGACCCCGCGGACGTGGCGGCCTTCTGCGCGCGCCTCGCGCCCGACGCGCCGCCGCTGGCCCGGGTGGAATCCGTCGAGGCGGCAGAGGTGGCCGCGAGCGGCGGCCGCGGCTTCACGATCGTGCCCTCCCGGCAGGGCGGCGCCGTCCGCACGCTCGTTCCGCCGGACACGGCCACCTGCGACGACTGCGTCGCCGAGCTCGCGGACCCGGCCGACCGGCGGTATCTCCACCCGTTCGTCACGTGCACCCACTGCGGCCCCCGGTTCACCATCGTCACCGGTCTGCCCTACGACCGGGTCCACACGACCATGGCCGGCTTCCCGATGTGTCCGGACTGCGCCCGGGAGTACGGGGACCCTGCGGACCGGCGCTTCCACGCCCAGCCCGTGGCCTGCCCCGCCTGCGGCCCCCGGCTGAGGCTGGTCACGGCACAGGGCGGTGGCGCCGAGGCCGGGGCCGACCCTGTCGCCGCCGCGCGGCGGATGCTGGCGGCGGGCGCGATCCTCGCCGTGAAGGGCCTCGGGGGCTACCACCTGGCCTGCGACGCCACCAACCCCGACGCGGTGGCCGAACTGCGCCGCCGCAAGGCGCGTGGTGACAAACCGTTCGCGATGATGGCGGCGGACCTCGCCGACGTCGAGCCCCTCGTCCACCTCGGCCCGCTCGAACGCGAGCTGCTCGTGGGCAGCGTCCGGCCCGTCGTCCTGCTGCGGCGCCGTGACGACCCCCGGCCACGCCCCGGTGCCGCCCCGGCGAAGGCGGTGGCGCCCGGCAGCCCGGACCTCGGCTTCATGCTCCCGTACACGCCTGTGCACCACCTGCTCCTCGGCCTCGGCGCACCGGACCGGGAGGGACCCCGGCTGCTGGTCATGACCAGCGGCAACCTGTCGGGCGAGCCCATCGTCACCGACGACGCGGAGGCTCTGACCCGGCTCGCCGGTCTCGCGGACGCCTGGCTGCTGCACGACCGCCCCATCCATGTGCCCTGCGACGACTCCGTCGTCCGTGTCTGCGACGGCGAGCAGCTGACGCTGCGCCGCTCCCGGGGGTACGCCCCGCTGCCGGTCACGCTGCCGGTCGAGGTCGCCCCCGCCCTCGCCGTGGGAGGGGACCTGAAGAACACCTTCTGCCTCGGCGAGGGACGCCAGGCATGGCTCTCCGCCCACATCGGCGACATGGACGACCTCGCCACGCAGCTCGCCCTCGCCTCCGCCGAGCGGCAGTTGGAGTCCGTCACGGGCGTACGCCCCCGGCTGCTCGCCGCGGACCGTCACCCCGCCTACCGTTCCACCCGCTGGGCCCGGAGCCATGCGGCCGGGCGCCCTGTCGTACCGGTGCAGCACCACCACGCGCACGTCGCGGCGGCGATGGCCGAGAACGGCCTGGACGGTACGCGGCCCGTGATCGGGGTGGCCTTCGACGGCACCGGTTACGGTCTCGACGGGGCGGTGTGGGGCGGCGAGTTCCTGTTGGCGGACTACGCAGGGTTCTCCCGGTTCGCGCATCTGGCCTACGTACCCCTGCCCGGCGGAGACGCGGCCGTACGGCGGCCCTACCGCATGGCCCTGGCCCATCTGCGGGCCGCGGGTCTGGCCGCCGAGCTCGCCCTGCCGTGCACGCGCGCCTGCCCGGTCGAGGAACTTCCCGTACTGGCACGGCAGTTGACACGTGGCCTGAACTGCGTGCCCACGTCCAGCATGGGGCGCCTCTTCGACGCGGTCTCCTCCCTCGCGGGCATCTGCCATCACGCCGGCTACGAGGCACAGGCCGCGATCGAGCTGGAGGCCGCGGCACTGCGCGAACCGGCCGTGGCGGAGGACGGACGGTATGTCTTCCGGTTGGGGTCGCGGCGGGCCGGTGCCCCGCTGACCGCCGACCCCGCGCCCCTGCTGGCGGCAGTGGTCGAGGACGTGCTCGGTGGCACCTCGGCGACCGTCGTCGCGGCGCGCTTCCACCGTGCCGTGGCGCGTCTGGTCCGCACCGTCTGCGCGGCCGCCCGGAGCGAGACCGGCGTGGAGACGGTCGCGCTGACCGGGGGAGTGTTCGCGAACACGGTGCTCTCCTCCGCCTGCGCCCACGGACTGCGGGAGGACGGCTTCACCGTGCTGCGTCATCGGCGGATCCCGCCGAACGACGGCGGTCTGGCCCTCGGCCAGCTCGTCGTGGCCGCCCGCGCCACGGACCATCCAGCGGCCGTCCCCGGCACGCCATGACGAGACGACAGTGAGGAGACACCCATGTGCCTGGCGGTACCCGGAAAAGTGTTGGACGTCGAGGACCGGGACGGCACCCGGATGGCCACGGTCGACTTCGGAGGCGTGGTCAAGGAGGTGTGCCTGGAGTACCTGCCGGATCTGAAGCCCGGCGAGTACGCCATCGTCCATGTCGGGTTCGCCCTGCAGCGCCTGGACGAGGAGTCGGCCAGGAGGACGCTGGAGCTGTTCGAGACCCTCGGCATGCTCCAGGAGGAGTTCGGCGACCCGTGGGAGTCGGCCGCCGGAGCGATGGTGGACGAGCGGCCGGCGCACGAGGGCGTGGCCGGAGAGGTGCGGCAGTGAAGTACATCGACGAGTTCCAGGACCCCGAGCTGGCCCGGCGGCTGCTCGACGAGATCCGCGCGACGGTGACGCGGCCCTGGGCGCTGATGGAGGTCTGCGGCGGCCAGACCCACACCATCATCCGACACGGCATCGACCAACTTCTGCCTCCTGAGGTGGAGTTGATCCACGGGCCGGGCTGCCCGGTGTGCGTGACACCGCTCGAGGTGATCGACAAGGCGCTGGAGATCGCGTCCCGCCCCGGCGTGATCTTCTGCTCCTTCGGGGACATGCTGCGGGTGCCCGGTACCGACCGCGACCTGTTCCAGGTCCGGGGGCAGGGCGGTGACGTCCGGGTCGTGTACTCGCCGCTGGACGCGCTGCGGATCGCCGAGCAGAACCCGGACAGCGAAGTGGTCTTCTTCGGCATCGGGTTCGAGACGACGGCGCCGCCCAACGCGATGACGGTCCATCAGGCGCGCAAGCTGGGCATCCGCAACTTCAGCCTGCTGGTCTCCCACGTCCGGGTGCCCCCGGCGATCGAGGCGATCATGAACTCCCCCGACTGCCGCGTCCAGGGATTCCTCGCGGCGGGGCACGTGTGCAGCGTGATGGGCACGGCGGAGTACCCCGAACTCGCCGAGCGCCACCGGGTGCCGATCGTCGTCACCGGGTTCGAGCCGCTGGACATCCTCGAAGGCGTGCGGCGCACCGTCCTCCAGCTGGAGCGCGGGGAGCACACCGTCGAGAACGCCTATCCGCGTGCCGTGCTGCCGGAGGGCAACCCGGCCGCGCGGGCGATGCTGGACGACGTCTTCGAGGTCACGGACCGCGCGTGGCGCGGGATCGGCGTCATCCCCGACAGCGGCTGGCGGCTCTCGGAGCGGTACCGCGCGTACGACGCCGAGCACCGGTTCTCCGTCGAGGGGATCACCACGCGCGAGCCGGCCGAGTGCCGTAGCGGCGAGGTGCTGCAGGGGCTGCTCAAGCCCCACGAGTGCGAGGCGTTCGGTACGACCTGCACGCCCCGTTCCCCGCTGGGCGCCACGATGGTCTCGAGTGAGGGGGCGTGCGCCGCGTACTACCTCTACCGGAGGCTCGACCTCGGCACCCCGGCGCAGAAGTCCCCGACCCTGGAAGGCAGTTCCGTTGTCTGAGCTGATGCGTGAGACCGCTCCGGACGAGGCGCCCGACATGCTCGCCTGGACGTGCCCGGCACCGCTGCGGGACCAGCCGCGTGTGGTGATGGGGCACGGCGGGGGCGGCGCACTCTCCGCCGAACTGGTCGAGCAGATCTTCGCGCCCGCCTTCGGCGGACCCGCGCTCTCGGTCACCACCGACGCCGCGGCCGTCGAACTCGGCGGCGCCCGGCTGGCGTTCTCCACCGACTCCTTCGTGGTGCGCCCGCTGTTCTTCCCCGGGGGCAGCATCGGCGACCTGGCCGTCAACGGCACGGTGAACGACCTCGCGATGAGCGGCGCCCGCGCGGCGTACCTGTCCTGCGGCTTCATCCTGGAGGAAGGGGTGGAGACCGACGTCGTGACCCGCGTGGCTCAGGCGCTCGGGGCGGCGGCGCGGGTGGCCGGAGTGGAGGTGGTCACGGGTGACACCAAGGTGGTGGAGGCCGGCCACGGCGACGGCATCTACATCAACACCTCCGGCATCGGTCTGATCCCGGCCGGGGTCGACCTGCGGCCGCAGCGTGTCGTCCCCGGTGACGTGGTGATCGTCAGCGGCCCCATCGGCGTCCACGGCGTGGCGATCATGAGCGTGCGCGAGGGCCTGGAGTTCGGGGTCGAGATCGAGAGCGACTGCGCCGCGCTCGGCGGCCTGGTCGAGGCGATGCTCGCTGTCACGCCGGACCTGCACGTGCTGCGTGACCCCACGCGCGGGGGGCTCGCCGCCTCGCTCAACGAGATCGCCGCCGCGTCGGGCACCGGCGTGGTCGTCCAGGAGCGGGACGTTCCCGTACCGGCCCCCGTGGCGAGCGCCTGCGCGGTGCTCGGCCTCGACCCGATGTACGTGGCGAACGAGGGCAAGCTGGTGGCCTTCGTCCCGCGCGAGCACGCCGACGCCGTGCTCGCCGCGATGCGCGCGCACCCGCTGGGCGCCGGGGCGGCCGTGATCGGGGAGGCCGTCGAGGCACACCCGGGCATGGTGGTCGCCCGTACCGGCCTCGGTGGTACGCGCGTGGTGGACATGCCGCTCGGGGAGCAGCTGCCGCGGATCTGTTGAGCGGCTGGTGGGTGTCAGCCGCGGGCGCGGCGGTGGCGCGAGGTGTCGAGGGTCCATGTGTGGGTGCAGTTCGGGCACTGCAGATGGACCCGAGGCCCCTTGTTGGAGATCAGGTACCGCCAGTGCTCCGCACAGTTGCGGCGCTCCGTACAGGGCGCGCAGTCACGGGCGTCGTCGCATCCCGGGCAGGCGACCCAGGCGCGGCGGGCCCGATCCGCGTGGGGATCAATGGGAAGCCGCACGACCCGGCTCCTGTCCCGGCAGCACACCCGCCGCCACGAGCATGGTGTGGATCCGCTGCTGCTCCTCGTCCAGGCCGGAGTAGAGCAGGGCGTACGCGGCCTCCTCCTCCCGCAGCACGGCCACGGGGTCCCAGTCGGGCCCCAGTGCCGCCATGACCTCGGCCCGGCGGCGGGCCTCCTCGGCGGTCAGGTCGATGGTGAAGGGGACGTGGTCGGGATCGGAGCCCTGGTTCATGGCGGATGCTTTCGACGGTGCTTTCGGCGGAGATCCGAAAATCGAACAGGTTCCGCCACGTGTATCAGAGGGGGCGGGGGGTGCGGAAGAGCGGGCCTGCCCGGTGAGATGCGAGCAGGATGCGCGCACGGCGCAGGAATCGGGCGATGCAGGCCCCGGAACGGCGAGAATGAAGGGGCGCGGGGTCCGGGAGGCCGCTGGTGGTGGATCTCCGCGCTTTCGAACGCTGTGGCGCATCTCATGCGAAACCGGTCACGCGCGCTGCAGTGATCGGGCCGTCCGGCACTCCCCGTCGAAAAGCCGCCGAACCGGTCGGATCATCGTTGTAGTGTCCGCGCCATGACTACGGAAACCGCCGACGCGGAGTGCCTGGCCCTCACACGCAATCTGCGCCGCCGAGGCGCGATCGTCCTCGCCGTCTTCGCTCTGGTGTGGGCCCTCGCGGGCGGCTCGGGGATCGCGGCGGTGCCGGTGTCGGTCGCGATCGGCGTCGTCGCGGCCTGCGTGACGGTCGGCGCGGTGGTGCTCGCCTTCCGGGGCGCGGCGGGTCCCGTGACGCGTCCGGTGCGGTTGCCGGAGAAGTGGAACAGGGGGGTCGGCCTGGTCAACATGGCCGAGCTGGTGGCGATCTTCGCGGTGATCGCCGCGTCGAACGCGTCGGGCCACCCGGAGTTCATCCCGGTCGGCATCTGCCTCGTCGTGGGGCTGCACTTCTTCCCGCTGGCCCGCCTCTTCGACCAGGGCCAGTACACGTGGACCGCGATCTTCCTGACGGCGGTCGCGCTGGTGGGGCTCGCCTTCCTGGCGGCCGGCGCCACCGCCGAGACGATCCGTGCGGTGGTGGGCCTGGGGGCGGCGGTCGTCCTGTGGGCCTCGTCCTTCCACGTGGCTCTGCGCGGCTGACGCGCGGGGACCAGGCGTCCCGTTCGGCGCAAGCCGCGGCCGTGTTCGCGCCGTACGGGCCGCCGGCAGGGCAGCGTAGGCGGTCCGAGTCTGTCGAGGCGAACGACCGAGGGAAGGTGGCTCAGACCGTGCAGCCGAGCGAGATCGCCGAGGTCCTGAACCGTCCGCTGAGCCAGGAGCTCCTGGCCCGCGACCTGACCCGGCTGGCGTACGTCGGTCAGGACGACACACCGCGGGTCGTTCCGATCGGCTTCACGTGGAACGGCAGGGAAGTCGTGATGTGCACGCCGAAGAACGCCCCGAAGCTCCCGTCCCTGCGCCGCAACCCGGCGGTCGCCCTGACGATCGACACCGAGGTGCACCCGCCGAAGATCCTGCTGCTCCGCGGCCAGGCCGAGCTGGACGTCGTCGAGGGCATCCCGGACGAGTTCCTCCAGACGAACGGCACCTACGAGATGACGCCCGAGCAGCGCGCCGAATGGGAGACCGAGGTGCGATCGCTCTACGACGGCATGGTCCGGATCGTCGTGTCCCCGACCTGGGCGAAGCTGATCGACTTCGAAACGACCCTGCCCACCGCGGTCGAGGAACTGGTGCGGCAGCGCGAGGAACGCGGACGCGCCTGACGCTTCGGCACGCCGTGGCCTCCTGAGTAGGATCGGCCGGCGGTGGCGGAGCGAGACAGGTGGGGGTGCGTGATGGCCGGTCGGGTCACGGCGGTGAGTCGCAACGGGACGTACGCGTTCAGCAAGCCGAATCGGGAGTCCGTCACGCTGCTGGCCGGGCTCGGGGTCGAGGGCGATGTGCACGCCGGTGAGACGATCCGGCATCAGTTCCGCATGACCTACGAGCCGGACCTGCCCAACCTGCGCCAGGTCCACCTGATGCACGAGGAGCTCTTCGACGAGCTGGCGCTCAAGGGCTTCGAGGTCTCGGCCGGCCGGCTCGGAGAGAACATCACCACGCGCGGGGTGGACCTCCTGGGCCTCCCCACCGGCGCCCTGCTCCACCTCGGGGACGAGGCCGTGGTCGAGGTGACGGGCCTGCGCAACCCGTGCGCGAAGATCAACGACTTCCGCAAGGGCCTCCTCGCCGAGGTCTTCGCCCTCGACCCCGAGTCGGGCGAGTTCACCTTCAAGTCCGGCATCATGGCCGTGGTCCGCCACGGCGGCACGGTCCGCCCGCACGACGCCATTGAGGTCGAACTCCCGCCCGCACCTCACCGTCCCCTCGAGCGCGTCTAGGCACCCCTCCGCGCGAGCCCTCGAACCCCGGCGCGGTGGGGCCCGCCCACCAGGTCGCCGGGCGGCGGGCCCCGCCGTGGAGTCGCCGCGCCGGTGGTCAGACCTCGCAGCTGATTTCCGCGTCCGTGCCGCCCTCGCCGTCGCAGTCGTCCGTCCCCGCCCCGCCGTTGAGGGCGTCGTCGGCCGGGCCGCCCCGGAGGTTGTCGTCGCCGGTTCCGCCGTTGACGACGTCGGTGCCGCCCGCGGTGCCGGCCGAGCCGCCCTGGCTGTTGTAGTTGTCGCCGACGATGCGGTCGTTGCCGCCGCGCCCGTCGATGACGTCGTTGCCCCCGGTGGAGCCCGTGGGGTCGCCGAAGGCGCTGTCCCCGATGATGAGCTCCTCGTTCGCGGAGCCGCCGGTGATCCGGTCGTTTCCGGAGCCGGCCGCCCGGCCGAAGAACGTCACGTTGTCGCCGTTCGCCCCGATGCCGCCGTCCTCGCCCAGGTCGATGACATCGTCACCGCCCGCGCCGCTCACATGGCCCAGGAGCGCCTCGTTGTCGCCGGTGATGTAACCGAACTCTCCCGCGCCTTCGAGGAGTACGTCGTCGGCGGCACCCGTGGCGTCGAAGAACGCGAGCGAGTCGCCGGTGAGGGTGTCGCTGCCCGGGCCGCCTTCGAGGCGGTCGGTCGCCGCGCCGAACGTGCGGTCGGCGAAGCCGTCGCCGACCAGCTGGTCCTCGTCGTTCCCGCCGGAGAGCAGGTCGGTGGAGGCGCCCCGCGCGGTGCCCTGTACGGCGACATGGTCGCCGGTCAGGGAGTCGAGGCCGGCGCCTCCGGAGAGCCGGTCGCGGCCCGTGGGGCCGGTGACGTCGCCGGTGAGGGCCCAGTCGTCGCCGACCAGCGAGTCGTCGCCGACGCCGCCGTCGAGCTGGTCGTCACCCGCGCCGCCGGAGAGCCGGTCGTCGCCCTCCCCGCCGATCAGGGTGTCGCTACCGCCCATTCCGCAGATCAGGTCGTTGCCGCCCCCGCCGTCGATCACATCGGGGCCCGCCGTCCCGATGATCACGTCGTCGCCGGGGGTCCCCGTGGCGGTCGTGGCCGTGGCGTCGAAGCACGTGGGTGCCGCGGCGACGGCGGGAGGGGCGCCGAGTCCGAGGAGGGCGGTGGCCATCGCGGGGGCGCAGAGAGCGGCCAGGGCGCGGCGGCGGTAGGTGGTGGTTCTTCGGTCCCCGGGCATGGGGGCTCCTTCGGCTGCTGAGAGGGGTCGGCAAGGGAGTTCACCGAGAGTGATCGCCGTCACGGAGAGCGATCGCTGCGCGTGATGCCTGCCAGCAGCCGGGGTGCGCGTCCCAGAGCCCGTGATGTTTTCATCCGATCGGATTTTTCACCGGGCCCGGCGCACAGGGCGATGTCCCGGTCCGCCCCGTTGGCGGCCGACCGGGACATCAGGATGCGCCGGAGTCAGGCGAGCTCGAACCGGTCGAGGTTCATCACCTTGTCCCACGCCGCCACGAAGTCACGTACGAACTTCTCGCCCGCGTCCTCGGAGCCGTACACCTCCGCGATCGCCCGGAGCTGGGAGTGCGAACCGAAGACGAGGTCGACGGCGGTCGCGGTCCACTTGACGTCGCCCGTGGCGCGGTCCCGGCCCTCGAACACGTTCTCCGTCGAGGTCGACGGCTTCCACTCCGTGTCCATGTCGAGCAGATTGACGAAGAAGTCGTTGGTCAACGCCTCCGGCCTGTCGGTGAACACGCCGTGCGCAGACCCCTGGAAGCCGGTGTTCAGGGCCCGCATGCCGCCCGTCAGCACCGTCATCTCCGGAGCGGTCAGCGTCAGCATGTTGGCGCGGTCCAGCAGGAGGGTCTCCGGCGACAGCTTCTCGCCCGCCCGGAGGTAGTTGCGGAACCCGTCCGCCTTCGGCTCGAGCAGGGCGAACGACTCCACGTCCGTCTGCTCCTGCGAGGCGTCCGTGCGCCCCGGCGCGAACGGGACCGTCACGTCGTGTCCGGCGTTCTTCGCCGCCTGCTCGACGGCCGCGCAGCCACCCAGCACGATCAGGTCGGCGAGCGAGACCTTCTTTCCGCCGGACTGCGAGCCGTTGAAGTCCTGCTGGACCTGCTCGAGGGTGCGCACCACCTCGGTCACCTCGGGCAGGTCGTTGACCTCCCAGTCCTTCTGCGGCGCGAGCCGGAGCCGCGCCCCGTTCGCCCCGCCGCGCTTGTCGGTGCCGCGGAAGCTCGCCGCCGCCGCCCAAGCGGCCGTCGCCAGTTGGGAGACGGACAGCCCCGTGCCGAGGATCCGGCGCTTGAGGTCGGCGATGTCCGCGTCCCCGACGAGCTCGTGGTCGACCTCGGGCACGGGGTCCTGCCACAGCTGCGGCTCGGGAATCCACGGGCCGAGGTAGCGCGATACGGGCCCCATGTCACGGTGCAGCAGCTTGTACCACGCCTTGGCGAACGCCTCCGCCAGCTGGTCGGGGTTCTCGTGGAAGCGCTTCGCGATCGGCGCGTAGACCGGATCCATCCTCAGCGAGAGGTCCGTCGTCAGCATCATGGGAGCGTGGCTCTTCGACCGGTCGTGGGCGTCGGGCACCGTGCCCTGCGCCGCGGGATCCTTCGGCTTCCACTGCTGGGCGCCGGCCGGGCTCGTCGTCAACTCCCACTCGTACCCGAACAGGTTGTCCAGGTACCCGTTGTCCCACCTCGTCGGGTCCGAGGTCCAGGCGCCCTCCAGGCCGCTGGTGAGCGTGTCGGCTCCCTTGCCCGTGCCGGACGTGTTCCGCCAGCCGATGCCCTGCTGCTCGATCGGAGCGGCCTCCGGCTCCGGACCGACGTACGAGGGATCGACCGCGCCATGGCACTTGCCGAACGTGTGGCCGCCGATGATGAGCGCGGCCGTCTCCTCGTCGTTCATCGCCATGCGTCCGAACGTCTCGCGGATGTCGCGAGCCGCCGCGATCGGATCCGGATTGCCGTTGGGGCCCTCCGGGTTGACGTAGATCAGGCCCATCTGCACGGCGCCGAAAGGACCGGTCAGTTCCCGGTCGCCGCTGTAGCGCTGATCGCCGAGCCAGGTGTCCTCAGGACCCCAGAAGATCTCCTCCGGTTCCCAGATGTCCTCGCGACCGAAGCCGAAGCCGAACGTCTTGAACCCCATCGATTCCATGGCGCAGTTGCCGGCGAAGACCAGAAGGTCGGCCCAGGAGATCTTCCGGCCGTACTTCTTCTTCACCGGCCAGAGCAGACGGCGCGCCTTGTCGAGACTCGCGTTGTCCGGCCAGCTGTTGAGCGGGGCGAATCGCTGGGCGCCGGAGCCGCCACCGCCCCGGCCGTCCTCGATGCGGTACGTGCCCGCCGCGTGCCAGCTCATCCGGATGAAGAGCGGCCCGTAATGGCCGTAGTCGGCGGGCCACCAGTCCTGCGACGTCGTCATCACGTCGAAGACGTCCCGCTTCAGCGCCTCGACGTCGAGGGTCGCGAATTCCTTCGCGTAGTCGAAGTCGTCGTCCATCGGATTGGACTGGGGCGAGTGCGCGTGAAGGACCTGAAGGTCGAGCTGATTCGGCCACCAGTCCCGGTTCGTCCTGGGGCGATCCGGCGTAGGGGTGGGGGAGGGAATTACCGGGTTTTCGCTTTCGCTGCCGGACACGTCCGTCCTTCTTCCTGTCTCGTGATTTCCTGCAGGTGGCGTCCGTATGGTCGCGCACGGGAGACCGCACCGCACGGGAACACGCAGAGCACCCCCTTGCAAGGCGCGCGAGAAAAGCGGCCTCCAGGGGGCGGATCGCGGGCTTCGGTGGTTGGGCCGCCCCGGGAGTGGGACGCTGATAGGTAGGTGGGGCCCGTGCCGCCGAGACTCGGGAGGGCCGAATGGGACGTGATGTCCCGGCGCTGGAGTTCACCCGTGAAGACCGTCGCCGGTTCCGGAACAAGATGCACTCGTGCCTCGATGTGTTCGCGCGGATGCTGCGGGAGTCGCGGTTCGATTTCGAACGGCCGCAGGTCGGTCTGGAAATCGAACTGAATCTCGTGGACGGCAGCGCCGAGCCCGCCATGCGCAGCACGGACGTTCTGGAGGCGATCGCGGATCCCTCCTGGTCGACCGAGCTGGGCCGGTTCAATCTGGAGATCAACGTGGAGCCGCGGCGGCTCACCGCGGGCGGTCCCGACTCCTGGGAGCAGGAAATCCGCGACGCGCTCAATCATGCCGAGGAGAAAGCCGCGGCGATCGGCGCCCATCTCGTCATGATCGGCATTCTGCCGACGCTGGAGCTGAAGGACGCGGGCCCGGAATCGCTGTCCGAGAATCCGCGGTACCACCTGCTGAACGAGCAGATCTTCTCCGCGCGCGGCGAAGACCTGCTGATCGCGGTGGACGGGGTGGAGAGACTGCGCACCTACGCGGAGACGATCACGCCCGAGGCGGCGTGCACCAGCACGCAGTTCCACCTCCAGGTCTCACCGGACGAGTTCGCGGACTACTGGAACGCCGCGCAGGCCATCGCCGGCGTGCAGGTCGCCCTCGCGGCGAACTCCCCGTTCCTGTTCTCCAAGGAGCTGTGGCGCGAGACGCGCATCCCGCTCTTCGAGCAGGCCACCGACACCCGGCCGGACGAGATCAAGGTGCAGGGCGTACGGCCCCGGGTCTGGTTCGGCGAGCGGTGGATCACCTCCGTCTTCGACCTCTTCGAGGAGAACACGCGGTACTTCCCGGCGCTGCTGCCGCTCTGCGACGACGAGGACCCGCAGGAGACGCTCGACCGTGGCGGGATCCCGGGACTGGCCGAGCTCACCCTGCACAACGGGACGGTCTACCGCTGGAACCGCCCCGTCTACGCCGTCGTCGACGGCGTACCGCATCTGCGGGTGGAGAACCGGGTCCTGCCCGCCGGTCCCACCGTGGCCGACGTGCTGTCGAACGGCGCCTTCTACTACGGGCTCGTCCGCGCCCTCGTCGACGAGGACCGGCCCGTCTGGTCGCGGATGTCGTTCGTCGCGGCCGAGGACAACTTCCACGCAGCGGCCCGGCACGGCATCGACGCGCAGCTGTACTGGCCCGGCATGGGCGAGGTCCCGGTGACCGAGCTGGTCCTGCGGCGGCTGCTGCCGCTGGCGGACCGCGGCCTGGAGCGGCTCGGCATGGACGCGGCCTGGCGGGAGCCACTCCTCGGAATCATCGAGCAGCGCTGCGTCACGGGCCGTAACGGCGCGGTGTGGCAGTCCGAGATGTTCCACCACATCCAGGACATCGCCCACGCCGACCGCCACCAGGCGCTGCGGCGGATGACCCAGCAGTACATCGAGTACATGCACCTGAACGCTCCGGCGCACACCTGGCCGGTCGAGTGATGCCCTCCCGAAGACCCCGGAGGGACCGGGAGACCACCGTGGAGCCCGACGACGTGACGCGCGCGGAGTGGCTTCTCGGCCCCGGCGAGCGCGGCAACAGCGCGACGCGCCTCGACCGCCGCCGTCCGGACGGAAAGGCCTGGTCCGAGGGGAATCAGGCGCGCCCCCTGGTCCACGGTGCCGTGTACTTCAGGGAGCTGCTCGCGGCCATCCGCGTCATGCGCGCGGGCGACCTGCTGCTCTTCACCGACTGGCGCGGCGATCCCGACGAGCGGCTCGCGGGGGAGGGCACCGAGATCGGCACCGTGCTCTGCCGGGCGGCCCGGCGCGGCGTCGTCGTCAAGGGGCTGCTGTGGCGCTCCCACCTGGACAGTCTCCGTTTCAGCGAGGAGGAGAACCGCCACCTCGGCGAGGACATCGAGGAGGCGGGCGGTGAGTGCCTGCTCGACATGCGCGTACGGCCCGGAGGATCGCACCACCAGAAGCTGGTGGTGCTGCGGCATCCCGGGCGCCCGGAACTGGATGTGGCGTACGTCGGCGGCATCGATCTCTGCCACAACCGGAACGACGACGCCGCCCACCGGGGCGACCGCCAGTCCCTGCCCATGGCCTCCGCCTACGGTCCGCACCCGCCGTGGCACGACATCCAGCTCGCCCTGCGCGGCCCGGTCGTCGGCGACGTCGAAGCCGTGTTCCGTGAACGGTGGGAGGACCCCGCTCCGCTCAGCCGCAGCCCGCTCACCCGCCTGCGCGAGCTGGCGCACCGGGAGGACACCACCGCGGACAGGCTGCCGCCGCAGGCACCTGATCCGGAACCGTGCGGCACGCACGCCGTACAGCTCCTGCGTACGTACCCGAACCGGCTGCTGCGCGGATACCCCTTCGCCCCCGACGGCGAACGGAGCATCGCCCGGGGGTACCTCAAGGCGCTGCGCCGGGCCCGTGCGCTGATCTACGTCGAGGACCAGTACCTCTGGTCCCCGCGGGTGGTGGCCGGCTTCGCCGAGGCTCTGGCCGGCCGGCCCGGCCTGATGATGATCGGAGTCGTCCCTTCCGTGCCGGAGCAGGACGGCAGGCTCTCGCTGCCCATGAACCTGATCGGACGGATCAAGGCGCTGGACGAGCTGCGTCGCGCGGGCGGCGACCGGGTCGCGGTGTACGGCCTGGAGAACCACGCGGGGACCCCCGTGTACGTACACGCCAAGGTGTGCGTGATCGACGACGCCTGGGCCTCCGTCGGCTCCGACAACATCAACCTCCGCTCATGGACCCACGACTCCGAACTCAGCTGCGCCGTCGTCGACGAGAGCCTGGACCCACGGCAGCCGAGGGACCCCGGCGGGCTCGGGGACGGTGCGCGGGTCTTCGCCCGCGAGCTGCGCCTGGAGCTGATGCGTGAGCACCTGGACGAGGAAGGGACCGCCCGTCAGCGGGCGGCGGCGGGGCCGGACGCGCTGTGCGACCCCGCGACCGCCTTCGACGCCTTCGCGAAGGCGGCCGACGCACTGGACGCCTGGCACGCGCGGGGCCGCCGTGGACCACGGCCGGCGGGCCGGCTGCGGCGGTACGTCGTCCCGGACCTGCCCGTAGCGCAGCGGCTGTCCGCCGCCCCGCTGCACCGCGCTCTGATCGACCCGGACGGCCGCCCGCTGAGGCTCCGGCGCCGCAACGCGTTCTGACCCCGGCGACGGGCGCGGTCCTACGGGTCCGGCCAGGGGGCGGCCATGCGAATCCCGGCCAGGTCGCACGGATGCCGGCTAGCGGGCGGTCGTGCCCGGCGTGAGCGGAACGCCGTTCGTACGCAACACGTCCCGGACGTCGAGGATCAGCGGGAACACCTCGTGGTTCCGGTCCTCGCCCTGTTCGTCCCAGGCCCGCTGCTCGGCCTCCACCGCCATCCGGTCCTGGGCGAACACCCGCTCCGTGAAGCGGCGGATGAACGGCCAGGCGAGGTCCAGCGCCCCCGGGATCGACGGCTTCGCGATCATCAGGAGGCCGTACGCGTGATTGGTGCGCTGCTCGGCGTCCTCCGGCACATAGGCGACCCAGAGGGAGAACGCGGGGAGTTCGGCATGCGTCGGCACCGCCTGGAGTGTCTGGTACGGATATTCGGTGCGGACGGTGACGACATCGGGGGAGTCGGCACCGCCGATCCCTTCGGCGGAGAGCAGCCCGGCGCCGCGGTCTTTCCTGCCGCCGCCGGGAACGAAGAGATAGCGCGCCTCTACGAACCGCGGCCCGGTGTCATATCCGAGGAGCTTGGGCTTGATCCTGCCCAGCACACCCCGGTGGAGGAACTGGTGATTCATGTCGAGCAGGTTCTCGTGCATGAAGGTGTAGTGACACCGCACGGTGCGCGAGAACGTCATGGTCTTGTGCCGGGGCGAGTGGAACTCCGGCAATTCCGGAAGCGGTGTCGTCGCCGCCTTCTCCGGGTCCCCGGGAAAGACGAACACCAGTCCGTACATTTCGCGGACCGGATAGGCGCGCACGCCCCGCGGTGGCCGGTCGACCCCCTTGGGGAGATAGGGGATCTGTGAGATGCGCCCGTTCCCGCGGTACGCCCAGGCGTGATAGCAGCATCGGAGCGTCTCGCCCTCGACCACTCCCATGCTCAGCGGTACCTGACGATGTGCGCACCGGTCCTCCAGGGCGAAGACCTCACCGCTGGCGCCGCGGTACAGCGCGATCCGTTCGCCCGCGAACACCGCGGCGAACGCCTTTCCCTTGGGGACCTTCCGCGACACGGCGACCGGATACCAGAAATCGGGGTGGATTCCGATTCTCCGGAGGTCGGTGAGGGCCCCGGACTCTTCGGCGGTCGTACGCCGTGGTTGCGCCTCGGTCATTCACCACTCCCTCGCCGGGCAGGCTTCGCTGCGGACGTGCTCTTCTGCAGGGTGGCAGCGGGTGGGCGGTTCAGCCACCGCGTACCGAGCCGTCACCGCCGGGGACCCGCCCTGCTCATCGCCCCCGCGACGAGGTCTCCTCCAGCTCACGACGGGTGCACGGCCGGGCCGGGAGGCGACGGCCGGCACCATCGGCCGCAGGGCCGGCGGGGTGACTGCGACGATCGCCGGCCGGAGGCGGGCGACGCCACCTCGGCCCGAGGCGTCACCCGAGGCGTCGTGAAGTCGGCGATCATGCTGATGCCCGCCGGCCCTACTCCGACGATCCGCGACGGCACGGCAAGGCCGGACGGAGTGGAGGACTCCGGATCATGTGGGCCCGTGTCAGGAACCGAACCCGTCGCGTTGGCACTCATGATCCATGGGTCCCGGAGACGGCGTGCGCCGCGGCCGGGCCCTTCGGAACCTCACGGCACACCTCAGCCCGTGTGCCGTGTCGAACGAGTCGAGGAATCAACGTGCCCCTGTCGTCGCATCGACGCCTTGCCATCAGCACCACCCTGCTCGCCGCACTCGCGGCCGGCGTCGTCCCCGCCACCGGCGCGGTCGCCGCCCCGGCCGCTCCCGTCGCCACCTCCGATGCCGCCGCAGCGGCGGCGGCCGCCCGCCCCACCAGCCCCGCCCCCGACATGGAGGGCGTGGCCGCAGCGCTGAACGCCGCCATGGCCAAGGGTGCACCGGGCGCCATGGCCCGGTTCACCGGACCGAGAGTCGTCCGCACGGAGGCCCTCGGCGTCCGCGACCGCGTCTCGGGCGCGCCCATGGACGCCGCCGCGCGCTTCCGCATCGGCAGCGTCAGCAAGACCTTCTCCTCCGTCGTCCTGCTGCAGCTGGTGGACGAGGGCAAGATCGAGCTGGACGCGTCGGTCAACCGCTACCTGCCCGGGCTGCTGCCCGACGACAAGATCACCGTGCGTCATCTGCTCACCCACCGCAGCGGGTTGGCGGACTACACCGACAAGATGTTCAACCAGACCGTCCCGGGCTTCGAGGCCGTACGGAAGCGGGTCTTCAGCTACCAGGAGCTGGTGAACCTCTCCCTGAGCGAGCCGCGCACCACGCAGCCCGGCGTGGCGTACAAGTACTCGAACGCGAACTTCGTGGTCGTCGGCATGCTCATCGAGAAGGCCGCCGGCGGTCCGGTCGCCCAGGAGTACGAGCGCCGCATCATCAAGCCGCTGGGGCTGCGGAACACCTCGTACGTGCACCCCGACACCCTGATCTCCGGGCTGCACGCGCGCGGCTATCTGCACCCCGACGAGGCCGGCGGGGCGCTCGTGGACTCCACGGAGCAGACCGTGTCCTGGGCGCAGTCGGCCGGGGCGGTCATCTCCAACCCGGCGGACCTGAACACCTTCATGACCGCGCTGATGCGGGGCAGGCTGCTGTCGCCGCAGATGCTCGACGCGATGACGACCGTGACCCCCACGGACGCCACCAACACCCGGTTCTACGGTCTCGGCCTGCGCCGCTACGACCTGTCCTGCGGCACCCAGGTGTTCGGCCACACGGGGACCGTGCAGGGCTTCTACACCTACGCCTTCGCGACGCGGGACGGGAAGCGCAGCCTCGCCGCGATGGCGAACACGTCGAACCGGGGTGAGGCCAACACCGCCCTGGGCGGCACGCTGGAGGCCGCGTTCTGCGGCAAGAAGCCGGCGACGGCGAAGTCCGCGTCTCCCACGGAGCGCGGCTTCTCGATGCTCCCGGCCGAGAAGGACCTGCCCGAGCGCGGCTGACCCACGACCCACCGACCGCGGGTCGGACGGGAGTGATCAGGGGCCATCGGTCGCTCGACCGATGGCCCTTCCGCGTGCCCGTGTCGTCGCTCCGTACGACGGGAGGCGGTCGTGGGCGGCTCGCCGGTCACCGCGAGGTCCGGCCCAGGCGGGCGGCCGCGATCGCGAGGGCGGCCCACCGCCCATGGGCTCGCTCCTCGGGGAACCCACGCACCCGGCCGCCCCGCCCGCGCGCAGTCGCGGACGGGGCCGGGCGCGATCCACCTCGGGGGCCACGGCGAGGACCGCGTACCTCCACCCTCCCACCGGCCGTCCGCCCGCGACAGGGTCGTGCACGAAAGAACCGCGGGCATATTCCGCGACGATCGACGCGGCTCCCCGGGCGCGGACCGGCCCCGCCGTCCGCCCCCCTCGTCACGCGCTCGTCGTCGCCCCGCGGTGCTTCCCGAACGCGACCTTCGGTGGTGTCTCGGAGTCCAGGCGCCCACCACGACCGGGCAAGTCCGCCGGTCCGCGACTCACACCCCCGGTCCGGACGGTGTGTGACGAGCGTTACCGTGCATGATCGCCCGCGGTCACATCGGCGCAACGGGCGTTCCGTACCGTCGAGGCCACGCTCGATCGACAGAGAGGCCCCAGCCCGTGCCCCCACAGGACTCCTCTGCCGCCGTCGACCAGGTGCGGACCGTCTGCTCCTACTGCGGCGTGGGCTGCGGCATGCTCCTCGACATCGCCTCCGGCCCCGACGGCCGCCGCACCGTCCTCAAGGCCTCGGGCGACAAGGCACACCCCGCGAACCGTGGCCGGCTCTGCACCAAGGGCGTGACCACGGCCGACATGCTCGCCGCGCCGGGACGGCTGACCACCGCGCTCGTACGCCCGGAGCGCGGGGCCGAACCCGTACCGGCCGCGGTGGACGAGGTGATCACGCACACGGCCCGGCGGCTGCGGGCCGTCATCGACGAGCACGGGCCCGGCGCCTTCGCGATGTACGTGTCCGGGCAGATGAGCCTGGAGGCCCAGTACCTCGCGAACAAGCTGGCCAAGGGCTACATACGCACGAACCGGATCGAGTCCAACTCGCGGCTGTGCATGGCGAGCGCGGGCAGCGGTTACAAGCTCTCCCTCGGGGCCGACGGCCCGCCCGGTTCGTACGAGGACTTCGAGCGGGCCGACGTCTTCCTCGTCATCGGCTCGAACATGGCCGACTGCCACCCCGTCCTGTTCCTGCGCCTGATGGAGCGGGTGAAGGCGGGCGCCCGGCTGATCGTCGTCGACCCGCGGCGCACCGCCACCGCCGACAAGGCCGACCTCTTCCTCCCTATCACCCCCGGTACCGACCTGGCCCTGCTCAACGGGCTGCTGCACCTGCTGCACGAGAACGGACACACCGACGCCGGCTTCATCGCGGAGCACACCGAGGGCTGGGAGGCGATGCCGGCCTTCCTCGCGGAGTACCCGCCCGCGAAGGTCGCCGAGATCACCGGTCTGCCGGAGGCCGACATCCGGCGGGCGGCGGAGTGGATCGGCACGGCGGGGGAGTGGACGAGCTGCTGGACCATGGGGCTCAATCAGTCCACCCACGGCACCTGGAACACCAACGCACTGATCAACCTGCACCTGGCGACCGGCGCGATCTGCCGCCCGGGCAGCGGGCCGTTCTCCCTCACCGGCCAGCCCAACGCCATGGGCGGGCGCGAGATGGGGTACATGGGGCCGGGACTGCCCGGACAGCGCTCGGTGCTCGTCGACGAGGACCGCTCCTTCGTCGAGGAGCTGTGGGGGCTGGAGCCCGGCACCGTACGCGAGGACGGATCCGGCACGGGAACGGTCGACCTGTTCCGGCGCATGGCCGACGGCGAGATCAAGGCCTGCTGGATCATCTGCACCAACCCCGTCGCCTCGGTCGCCCACCGCAGCACCGTGATGGAGGGGCTGGAGGCGGCCGAACTCGTCATCACCCAGGACGTGTTCGCCGACACCGAGACCAACGCCTACGCCGACGTCGTACTGCCCGGCGCCCTGTGGACCGAGACCGAGGGCGTACTGATCAACAGCGAACGCACCCTCACCCTCGCCCGCGCCGCCGTGGATCCGCCCGGGGAGGCGCTGGCCGACTGGCGGATCATCGCGCGGATCGCCCGCGCGATGGGGTACGAGGAGGCGTTCTCGTACGACAGCGCCGAGGAGGTCTTCGAGGAGATCAAGCGCGCCGCGAACCCGAAGACCGGATACGACCTGCGGGGCGTGACCTACGAGCGGCTGCGCGCCACGCCCGTGCAGTGGCCCGCCCCGACCGCCGACGGCCCGGACCGCAACCCGATCCGCTATCTCGGGGACGACGGCGGCCCGGTGTTCCCGACGGCGACCGGACGGGCGGTGTTCTTCGCCCGCCCCCACGTCCCGGCGGCCGAAATGCCCGACGACGACTATCCGTTCGTCCTGAACACCGGACGGCTCCAGCACCAGTGGCACACCCTCACCAAGACCGGCAAGGTCCCCGCACTCAACCGGCTCGCCCCGGGGCCGTTCGTCGAGATCCACCCGGACGACGCGGAACGCCTCGGCATCGGCGAAGGCGACTCGGTGGAGGTCGCCTCCCGGCGCGGCCGGGCCGTGCTGCCCGCGGTCGTCACCGACCGGGTACGGCCGGGCTGCTGCTTCGCGCCGTTCCACTGGAACGACCTGTTCGGCGAGTATCTGAGCATCAACGCGGTGACCAACGACGCCGTGGACCCGATCTCCTTCCAGCCCGAGTTCAAGATGTGCGCGGTGACACTGGCGAAGGTCGCCGCACACCCGGAAGAGCCGTCCGTGCTCGTGCCGGCCGTGATCGCGGAGCCGTCCGCGCTCGTGCCCTCCGACGTTCTGCCCGGCGCCCCGGCCGTCTTCGGGCTGGAGAGCACACCCCCGCCCACGCTCGCCGAGCACGAACGCCAGTACCTGGTCGGCTTCCTCGCCGGGCTGGCGTCCGGCGCGCCAGGTGTTCCCGTCCTGCCGCCCGGCGCCCCGTTCAGCGACGAGCACGCGCGCTGGGTGAACGGCGCGCTCGCGGGCCTGTACTCCCGAGCGCCCCGGACCGGTGCGGAGAACACGACCGGCACCCCTACCGCCTCCGGCCGTGAGGTCGTCGTGCTCTGGGCCTCCCAGACGGGCAACGCCGAGGAGTTCGCCGCGTCCGCCGCCGAGCGGCTCTCCGCCGAGGGCCACCGCTCCGTGCTCCTCGGCATGGACGGCATGGATCCGCGGTCCCTGCCGCCCGCCGCCGATCTGCTGCTCATCACCAGCACGTTCGGCGACGGCGACGCCCCGGACAACGGCTCCGGATTCTGGGACGCGCTCACGGCCGCCGATCCCCCGATCCTGGAGGGCAGGCGGTATGCCGTGCTCGCCCTCGGGGACTCCTCGTACGACGACTTCTGCGGCCACGGACGCCGCCTGGACCGGCGCCTGGACGAGCTGGGTGGCGTACGTCTGGCACCGCGCACGGACTGCGAGCCGGACTACGAGCACTCCGCCGACGCCTGGCTGGCGCAGGTCCTCGACCGGCTCTCCGGGGAGCCGACGGCCGAGGCCGCGCCCGCCGTTTCCGCGCCCACCCCTCCCGCACCGGGCGCCGCCCCTTCTCGGGCTGCCTCACCGGTCCGTACGGCCAAGCAGACCCCGGCCACCGCTCGGCTGACGGGCAACCGTCTGCTCAGCCTGCCGGGGGCGGGCAAGGAGGTCCGCCGGTTCACCTTCGACACCCGCGACAGCGAGACCCCGCTCCGCTACGAGGCCGGCGACGCCCTCGGCGTCCACCCCGTCAACTGCCCCGACCTCGTGACCGAATGGCTGGCGGTCACCGGAGTCGACCCCGCCGCCACGGTCGAGGTCGCCGGCATCGGCGCGGTCGGGCTCGCCGACGCCCTGCACCGGCACCTGGACATCACCCGCCTCACCCCCGCCCTCCTCGCCTTCGTCCACGAACGCACCGGCGACCGCGACCTGAGGAAGCTGCTGCGCCCCGACAACAAGGGCGAACTGGCGCGCTGGTCCTGGGGCCGCCAGGCGGTCGACGTCATCGCCGAGTACCCGGTCCGCGCCACCGCGCAGGAGTGGGCGAGCGTCCTCAAGCGCCTCCAGCCGCGCCTGTACTCCATATCCTCCAGCCCGCTCACCGTCCCCCACGAGGTGTCGCTGACGGTCTCCGTCGTCCGGTACGAGAACCTCCACGGCCGCCCCCGCAAGGGGGTCTGCTCGCCGTACCTCGCCGATGCGGCGCCCGGCGCACCCGTGCCCGTCTCCGTCCGGCGCTCACCCCACTTCCGGCCTCCGGCCGACCCCGGCACACCGATGGTGATGGTCGGCCCGGGGACCGGGGTGGCTCCCTTCGTCGGCTTCCTCGAAGAACGCCGGGCCCGCGGCCACCAGGGCTCGAACTGGCTGTTCTTCGGGGAGCAGCACCGCGCCACGGACTTCCTCTACGAGGACGAGCTGACCGCCTTCCTCGCCGAGGGCACCCTCACCCGGCTCGACACCGCCTTCTCACGCGACCAGCGCGCCAAGGTCTACGTCCAGGACCGGATGCGCGAGCACGGTCACCAGCTCTGGTCCTGGCTCCAGGACGGCGCGCACTTCTACGTCTGCGGCGACGCCGCGCGGATGGCCGAGGACGTCGACCGGGCGCTGCGCGACATCGCCGTCGCCCACGGCGGCCTCGACGAGGAAGGGGCGGTGCTGTACGTCAAGCAGCTCGCCGCAGACAAGCGATACGTCCGCGACGTGTACTGACGGCCGCTGCGCGCCCCTAGTGCGCCCCTCTGTGCGCGCATGTGCGCCCCCTCCCGGGGCGTCAGAGCGCCACGGCGGTCGCCTCGGTGGCCTTGACGCTGGTCCAGACGGGCGTTCCGTCGGCGAGGCCGAGTTCGGCCGCGGCCTGCGGGGTGATCTCGGCGACGAGGTCGGGCGCCTCGTCGGAGGTGATCAGCACGCGCAGCCGGCTGCCGCTCGCCGTGATCTCCCGTACGGTGCCGGGCCAGACGTTACGGGGGCTGCCACCGGGCCGTTCGCGGTGGACGGCGACCGCCTCGGGCGCGATGACGGCGAGCGCCTCCGTACCGGTCGGGAGCGGGTCGGCGACGACCAGGGTGCCCCCGGCGGTGAGTGCGAGGCCCTCGGCCGTGGCGGTGCCGGGCCAGGCGTTGCGGCCGAGCATCCGGGCGACCCAGGGGGAGCGCGGGTGGCGGCTGACCTCGGCGGGGGAGGCCTCCTGGAGGGCGCGGCCCTCGTCGAGGACGAGGACCCGGTCGGCGAGGGAGACGGCCTCGACGGGATCGTGGGTGACGATCAGACAGACGCCGCCGAAGCCCTGGAGATGTGAGCGCAGCGTGTGGCGGACATGGGCCCGCGTGGTCTGGTCGAGGGCGGCGAGCGGCTCGTCGAGCACCAGGAGCCGGGGGCGGGCGGCGAGCGCCCGGGCGAGTGCCACGCGCTGGGCCTGGCCGCCGGACAGCTGGGCGGGGCGGCGGTGGGCGAGGTGCCCGACGCCGAGGCGGTCCAGCCACTGCTGCGCGGTGCGCCGTGCCTCCGCCCGGCGCACGCCCTGGGCGCGCAGTCCGTACGCGGTGTTGGCGAGCGCCGACAGGTGGGGGAAGAGGGCGCCGTCCTGGGGGACCCAGGCGACGTGCCGACGGTGTGGCGGAAGGCCGGTGACGTCGACGTCACCCAGGCGAAGGTCGGCGTGGGCGCGTGGGGTGAGGCCGAGGAGGGCCCGCAGGAGTGTCGTCTTCCCGGCGCCGTTGGGGCCCACGACGGCGATGGTCGTGCCGGGCTCCGCGTCCAGGGTGAGCCGGGTGAAGCCGGTGACCTCGGCGTGCAGCGCCCAGTCCTCCCGGGGAACGGACGACTCGGCGCCGGCGGAGGCGAAGGGGCCGTCCGGGAGGGCACGGTCCGAGGGGGACGCGCCGGGCAGGGCCCCGTCCACCGGCCGCGGGGGCTGCTCCTCGCGTCCGCGACCCGACGGGGTGCCGGTCCAGCGCCCGCGCAGCGCGATCAGTACGGCCATGGCGATGACGAGCAGCAGCAGGGAGACGGAGGTCGCGGCCTCCGGCTCGTCCTGGAGCAGCAGATACACCTGGAGCGGCAGGGTCTGCGTGGTGCCGGGCAGGTTCCCGGCGAAGGTGATGGTGGCCCCGAATTCGCCGAGCGCCCGTGCCCACGTCAGGGCCGCGCCGGCGATCAGTCCGGGCGCCACCATCGGCAGGGTGACGGTGAGGAAGACCCGTACCGGCGAGGCACCGAGAGAGGCCGCCGTCTCCTCGTACCGCAGCCGCAGCCCGCCCAGCGCGCCTTCCAGGCTGATGACGAGGAACGGCATGGCGACGAAGGTCGCCGCGAGGACCGCGCCCGAGGTGTGGAAGGGGAACGTGATGCCGAAGGTGGACTCCAGCCAGGGGCCGAGCAGCCCGCGGCGGCCGAACGCGAGGAGCAGCGCCACGCCGCCGACGGTGGGCGGAAGCACCATCGGCAGCAGGACGAGGGAGCGGACGAGCGCCTTGCCCGGGAACGACACCCGGGCCAGCAGCCAGGCCAGCGGGACGCCGAGCACCAGGGACAGGCCGAGCGACCAGAACGACACCACGAGGGAGAGACGCAGCGCCTGCGTCGTCCCGGGTGAGCCGAGGTGGTCGGTCAGCTGGCCCCACTGCGTCCGGGCGAGGATGCCGATCAGCGGCAGTACGAGGAAGGCCACGGCCAGCAGCGCGGGAATCGCCAGGGCGAGGGGCGCGCGAGCGCCCCGGGCGCGACGGCCGGTTGTCTTCATCGGTGGTCCCTGCGGGTCGGTGGGGAATGGGGGAGGGGCTGTCCGTCCCCCCGGAACGGGCAGCCCCTCGGGGATCGCTCCTGCTACGGCTTCTGGAAGCCGGCGTCCTGGAGGATCTTCTGGGCCTCCGGAGTCGACAGCCAGGCGACGAACGCGGCGGCGGCCTCGGCGTTCCTGGACTCCTTGAGGGTGGCCGCCGGGTACGCGGCGATCGCGTTCTGGGCGTCGGGGATCTCGACCGCGTCGACCTTGTCGGGGGCCGCCGCGGCGTCCGTCCGGTAGACGAGTCCGGCGTCGGCCTCGCCGAGTTCGACCTTGCTCAGGACGGCGCGGACGTTCGGCTCCTGGGAGACCGGCTTCACCGTGATCTTCTGGGCGTCGAGGACCTGCTTGCTGTACTTGCCGGCCGGCACCTCGGGTGCGGCGAGCACGACCTTGAGCTTGGTGTCCGCGAGGTCCTTCAGCTCGTCGACCTTGTGCGGGTTGCCCTCGCCGGTGGCGATGACGAGCCGGTTCCTGGCGATCACGGTCGGGGTGCCGGTGTCCGCCTTCACCTGGGCCATGCTCTTGGTGTCGGCGGTGACCAGGGCGTCGGCGGGCGACCCCTGCGCGACCTGGGCCACCAGCTCCTGCGAGCCCGCGAAGGAGAACGTGATCTTCGTGCCGGGATGCGCCTTCTCGTACGCGGCGCCGGCCGTCTTGAACACGTCGGTCAGGGACGCGGCGGCCAGCACCGTGAGGTCGGCCTTCGGGGCGCCCGACGCGGACGTGGACCCCGAGGTCGAACCCCCGGTGGACTTCCTGGTGTCCTCGTTGCCGCAGGCGGCGAGAGGAACGAGCAGCGCGGCCGTCACGACGGCGGCGGCGACACGGCGCCCGGAGAAGGTGCGGGACAGGGACATGCGGTGGAACTCCTTGGGCATGGGTCGGCAGGATGCCGTCCGTCGCGGATGGTGACGAGCCGCGCCGGTGACGGACGCCGCCGCTCGGGAAATGCGTGAGGGGTCAGGTGCGGTCGA
Organism: Streptomyces sp. NPDC012508; assembly: GCF_042902595.1. Classification (NCBI taxonomy): domain Bacteria; kingdom Bacillati; phylum Actinomycetota; class Actinomycetes; order Kitasatosporales; family Streptomycetaceae; genus Streptomyces; species Streptomyces sp. NPDC012508. The sequence goes on along the minus strand of NZ_JBIBEO010000010.1, from coordinate 50,644 downwards.
TGTGCACGCTGGTCGACTTCACGCGGGCGGTGGCCTGCATGCCGACTTCCAGTCCCAGCTCGTCCACGGCCTCACGGGTGAGGAGGGAGACGAGCCGGTGCGGGCCCGCCTGGATCTCCACCTGCGCCGCGATGTCGCCGAGCTTGATCGCGGTGACGATGCCGGGGAAGGCGTTGCGCGCCGAGGTGTAGGACGCGTCTTCCTCGCCGGTGCCGCCCTGGGCGATCTCCACGGAGAAGGCGGCCAGATCCCGGCCGTCGATGAGCCGGCGGCCGCTCTCGTCGCGGTGGGTCGAGACCCGGCCGGCGTCCGCCCAGCGGCGGGCGGTGTCCGGGCTGACGCCGAGCAGACGGGCGGCCTGCCCGATGGTGTAGGACTGCATAAGCGACACCGTAGAGCGATTGTCCTGGCATCTGCAACAAGTCCGTAGGACTGTCCATGGCGAATGCGAGGCGGTCTGGAGGAAAGGATGAAGGCCGGCCCGCTCAGTCGGTTCCGTAGGGCGGGGCGGGCGCCGCTGACCACCTCGCGCAGGAGCGGGCCCTCGAACCGGTGGTGCTGCGGTCCGTTCGTGACGCAGTCGAAGAGCGTCGCGCCGAGGGCCTGGGCGACTCCGCCCTCCACCTGTCCGCGGCACTGCATCGGGTTCATGACCTTGCCCGCGTCGGCGGCGTGGACGCTCCGCAGGATCCTCATCTCTCCGGTACCCGGATCGACGGCCAGCCGGAATCACTGGGCCCGCTCCTGCCGGGCGGCGGGTCCTCGAACGCCGTGCTGCTCGAGACACTGGAGGTGTTCCTCGCCCACGACGGGTCCTGGGCGAGGACGGCCAAAGCGCTCCATCTCCATGTGAACACGGTCCACTACCGCATCGCACGCATCGAGACCCTGACGGGACGTGACCTGTCCCGCCTCGACCACAGACTCGACCTGCGGACCGCGCTGCTCCGCGGCCGAGGCCGGCCGGCCGGTCGTCAGCGCAGGTCGATATGGACGTTCGTCGACTTCACCCGCGCGGTCACCGTGACGCCGACGGAGAGGTCGAGTTCCTCGACGGACTCCCTCGTCACCAGCGACACGAGCCGGTGCGGACCGGACTGGATCTCCACCTGCGCGGCGACGTCGTCGAAGCGGACGGCGGTCACGATCCCGACGAACGAATTGCGCACGGAGGTCGGCGGATCGTCCTCCGGCACCGCGTACAGGCCGGCGCCCCGTTCCTTGGCGAAGGCCGCGAGGCCGGCACCGTCGATGACCCGGTTTCCCGACCCGTCACGGTCCATGCGCAGCCGACCGCTGTCGGCCCACCGGCGGACGGTCTCCGAGCTCACTCCGAGCAGCTCCGCTGCCTGCCCAATGCTGTACGACGGCACACCCGCACTCTAGCCCTCGGTGGGTCGGCCGCCGTCGGGCGCGGAGTCCATGGAGCGCATGGCGTCGTCGGCCCGCTTCTTCATCTCCTCCGGGGCGACGTCCTCCACGTGCGTGGCGACGCTCCAGCGGTGGCCGAAGGGGTCTTTGAACTGCCCGGTCCGGTCGCCGTAGAACTCGTCCTTGACCGGCGACACCTCCGTGGCCCCGCGAGAGAGGGCGTCGGCGAAGACCGCGTCCACGTCCTCCACGTAGACGTGCAGGGTGACGGGCGTGCCGCCCACCGACGTGGGCGAGCGGAAGCCGATGTCCGGAAACTCGTCCGCGAGCATGATCATCGAGTTGCCCAGCGCCAGCTCGGCGTGGCCGATCCTGCCGCCGGGGGCCGGCATCCTCATCCGCTCGTTCGCCCCGAGCACGGAGACGTAGAAGTCGATGGCCGCCGCGGCTCCGTCGACACAGAGGTACGGCGTGAGGCTCGGATAGTCCTCGGGAACGGGCTTCACACTCACGGGTCTTCCGCCTTTCGCAGCGGGACGGTCACCGCCGACCGTCGCCTGCGACCACTGATATCCCGAACCTCCTGACGGCCCGCCCACGCCGCGCGGCGCCCCGTGACCGGATACCCCGAAGGGCCGCCCGGGCCCAGGCGCACGGACGGGCGGGGCCGCTCACTAGACTCGCGGGAATGATCATGCCCTCGTCCCCGCAGCTCACGCCGGAAGCCGCCAGAGGCCTCATGGGCCTGACCGGAGCGGTCGTCGCACCGGGCCTCAGCGAGCGGGAACTCGACGGGATCGAGGCCCGGTTCGGCTTCACCTTCGCCGCCGACCACCGCGTCTTTCTCGCCGCCGGGCTCCCGCTCGGCTCGCCGAGCTGGCCCGACTGGCGTGACGGCGACCCGGCCGACCTTGCCGGCCGGCTCTCCTTCCCGGCCGAGGGGGTCCTCTTCGACGTCGAGCACGCCGGCTTCTGGCACCCGTCCTGGGGCACGAGGCCGGCGTCCCGGTCCGAGGCGCTGAGCGTCGCACGGACCGAGCTGGCCGACGTCCCGCAGCTGGTCCCCGTCTACGGCCACCGGTACCTGCCGGGCACGGCGGGCGAGTGGGGTCACCCCGTCCTGTCCGTCCACCAGACCGACATCATCTTCTACGGCAACGACCTCGCCGACTACATCCGGCACGAGTTCACGGGACGGGCCGGCAGCCCCGGCGCGGAGGCGACCGTCGACTTCTGGTCGTACTTCGTCGACGGGGGACCGGGCACCGACGTCACCGCACCCACGCCGCACTCCCCGTACGCCGTCGACGCGCACGAGGCCGTCGAGTACTTCCGGATGCTCGCGCTGGAGCGGCTGATCGGCCGGAAGGTCCGCCCGGAGCGGCTGATCGAGGCGGCGCTCTCGGCCCTCGTGCTCGACGTCGGGACGGAGTCGCTCCCGCTGCTCGCCGGCCTCACGCGCTCCGAACGGGACGACGCGCCCGCGCTCTTCGACCGGGTCCTCGCCGAACTCGGGCCGACCGGGACCCTGCCCGCCGACGACACCAGCGTTCCCTGGGAAGCGGCCCGCTGGGAGCTCGTCCGCTGGTGGCTCCGGCTGATCGTGAACGGCAGCATGGAACCCGGGGCCGGTGGTGACGTGATCACGTACGAGGGCTGGCACGCGCTGGACCGGCCTCAAGGGCTCAGGGTGCTGGTCGACCTCGTCGACGCGTACTACGGCTGGGAGACGCGCAAGGACGGGAAACGCGCACAGGCGGCGCGCGAGATCGTCGCGGAGGCCGAGCGGCTGCTCACGGGCCCCTGGCCGCCGCGGAGCTGAGAGGAATTCCCTTGTCCGCCCGATGATCACGGGTTAGTGTGCCCCGGCCCCGGCACCTGTCGGGCGTTTCGCTCGGGTGGGGGACATGGCGGAGGACATCGACGCGCTGCCGAGAGGCGCGGGCATGTGGGGGCAGGTCGTAGCCGGTCTGTTGCTCGTACCGGCACTGGGGCTCGGCGCGTGGGCCCTGGGGGAGACGGCGGACACCGGCGGCGGCCCGCCACGGCCCGCCACGTGCTCGGACGGGGAGTCCGCGGAGGCGCCGGGGGAGACCGCCGAGGCGCGCGGGCGGCTCTCCGGCGACCAGCTCTGCGAGGCGTTGAACCGCCCCGATCTCGCCCGACTCCTGGGCACCCCGGAGGAGATGGCGACGTCCGCCAACGGCAGCGACGGCTCCCTCAGGCTCGCCGGAGCCGCCAGGGACATCGCCACGCCCACGTCCGAGGTCGAGTTCGCGACCTACACCGTGACGCTGGCGGCCACCTACGACGGCCGTCCGGTGGCCGGTCACACCCCGTTCGGCGGACACAGCGCCGAGGAGCGAACGGTCCTGGGACGCCCGGCGGTCCTCTACTCGGACCGGACCATCAGCATCCGTTTCCGCCTGGACGGAAGCGACGCCGAGACCGGTCCCGGCGTCCCGGCCCGCACCGTCACCGTGGCCCAGGACGCCGAGGACAGCGGCGGCTCCTACGAGGTGACCCTCTGGCGTCAGGACGGCGCGGAGCCGGACGACGCGGTCCTGCTCCGTGTCGCCGAGACGGTCCTGCCGACGCTCCCGGGGTGGAGCCCCGCGAGCGCCGTACGGCAGTGACCGGAATCCGCTAGGCGGCCGGGTGGCGCGGCTCGCGCCACATCGCCCACAGCACCGGGCCGCCGCCCGGGAGGCTCAGCTCCTCGCGCACACGGAAGCCGAAGTGCTCGTAGAAGGGCAGGTTGTCCGGCTTGGAGGACTCCAGGTAGGCGGCCTGCCCCGCCGCGTCCGCCTTGGCCAGGCCCGAGCGCAGGAGCGCGGCCCCGTGCCCCTGGCCCTGGGCGGCCGGGTCGGCGCCGATCAGCGCCAGGTACCAGTGCGGCTCCTGAGGCGTGTGCTGCGCGGCGGCCTCCACGGCGGCGCCGAACACGGGCGCCCGGTCACCGAGGATGTTCTGGAGCTCCTGGATCGTCTCCGCGTCGGGAACGGCCTTGGCCTGCGCCTCCGGCGGCACCCAGAAGGCGGCCGCCGCCGCGGTGCGCTCGCACACCGCGTGGTGGACGTACTGCCGGGTGAACAGGGTCGTGAAGTAGCGGCCGAGGGCCGCCTCGCGCGAGGTGTCGTCGGGGAAGAACCAACGCATCATCGGGTCGTCGTCGAAGGCGCGGGTCAACGCGCGACCGATCATCGGCGCGTCGTCGAGCGTTGCCGTCTGCGGAATGTTCGTTATCGACATACGGGTCATTCTGCTCCCCGATGATCTTGGACCGTGCGGCGGGGGTCCGGTTCGCCCGCTTCCGCTCCCGTCACACCGGGGCTTCCTCCGGCTCGTCCGAGTCGAGGATCGAGGTCTCCAGCTTCCGGAGGAGGCGGGCGAGTTGCCGGCGCTCGGCGGGCGACATCGCGTCGAGCATCCGGCGTTCGTTGTCGAGGTGCTCGGCGAACACCGTGTCCACGGTGGCGAGGCCGTGGTCGGTGAGGCGGGAGTAGACGACCCTCCGGTCGTCCGCGTCCCGTTCGCGCACGATCAGTCCGTCCTTCTCGAGCCGGTCGATCCGCAGGGTCACGCCCGCCGAGGAGACGAGGCCGGAGTCGGCGAGCTGCCCCGCCGTCAGCCGGTACGGCTCACCCGAGCGCCGCAGCGCGGTCAGCACGTCGAACCCGGCCACGGACAGGCCGTGCCGCTCGATCGACGCGGTGATCCGGGTGTTGTAGCGGAGGAAGGTGCGGTGCAGCCGGGCGAGAACGTCGAGGGGGCTCGTGTCCAGCTCCGGACGTTCGCGCGCCCAGTCCTCCATCACCTTCGCCACCGCGTCGCGGCTCGCCGGCTTCGATGCAGCCATGTTCCATCCCCTCGTACGGCTCCGGCCGGCATCCCCTCCGGCATCTCACAGCACTGAGAATCTTACTGCTCAGGCATTCGAGCCCGGGGGCGGAGGGACGCCGACGGCCCGCGGCGGTGGCGTTTCGCCACCCCGGCGGGCCGTACGACGCCCAGGTGTCAGCGGTTGAGCTCCTCCAGCGTCCTGCCCTTGGTCTCGACCGCGAACCAGGCGATCACGGCACCGACCAGGGCCATGGCCGCGAGCTGGGCGAAGACCAGGGACAGGCTGCCGCCGGCGCCGATGATCGTGCCGACGACGACCGGCCCCAGGATGACGCCGAGCCGGTTCCACAGACCGCCGAACGCCGCGCCCTTGGCCCGGTTGGCCGTCGGGTACAGCTCGGGGGAGTAGAGGTAGAGACCCGCGTTGATCGCGTACAGGAAGAAGGTCGTGCAGGAGGCGAAGACGGCGACCTGGCCGCCCGACGTCGCTCCCGCCAGGGCCAGCACGCCCAGCGAGAGCGCGCCGCCGACGAGCGCGGCCATCAGCGCCGGCCGGCGGCCGATGCGGTCGATCAGCATGGCGACGAGGAACGTGCCGAGCAGGCCCGTCACATTGCTCAGCAGCGTGTAGACGAGGGCCGTGGTCAGGTCCAGGCCGAACTGCTTGGTGTAGAGCGACGGCAGCCAGGTGGAGATGCCGTGGTTGACGTAGTACGCGACGAACCACAGCCCGGAGAGGACCGCCGTACGGCGCAGGTAGCGGCCCCGGAACAGGTCGCGCAGCCGGCCGGCCCGCGTGACGTCCTCGGGGATTCCGGCGGCCGGTGCCGGCAGCGGTGCGGCGGTGGCGCGGGCGACTTCCGCCTCGATCCGGGCGATGGCGGCCTCGGCCTCCTCGGTGCGGCCGCGGGCCAGGAGCCAGCGCGGGGACTCCTCGACATGGCGCGGCAGCGCGGCGGCGATCAGGACGGGGAGGGTGCCGATGACGAACATGGCGCGCCAGCCGAGGTTGGGGACGACCCAGACGGCGACCAGCGTCGCCGCGGCGAGACCGGCCGGGAAGATCATCTCGTACAGCAGCACGAAGCGGCCGCGCTTGTCGGAGCGGGCGATCTCGTTGATGTACGTCGCGGCGACGGGGACCACTCCGCCGATGCCGAGGCCCTGGACGAACCGGAAGAGCGAGAAGGTCTCGATGGAGCCGGAGAAGGCGACGGCGAGGCTGGCGAGCCCGGTGACGGCGACACCGAGAGCGACCGTACGCACCCGGCCGATCCGGTCGCCCATCCATCCGGCCGCGAGGGCGCCGAGGAGCATGCCGATCGAGGCGGCGGTCACGGCGAAGGTGGCCTGCCCGGTGGTCAGGTTCCATTCCTTCATCAGGACGGGCAGTGCGGAGGCGGCCAACAGCTGGTCGAACGCCTCGAAGAAGGTGACGGCGCCGATCAGAAAGCGCACCTTGACATGCCAGCGCGAGTGCGGCAGTCGTTCGAGTCGCGCGGCTATCGAGCCGAGGGCCTGCTTGCCGGCCACAGTCGTCATGGAGGGGTCCTTCCGCGAACAGAGAAGTTGCGGAGACAGTAGGTTCAGCTATCTAAGCGGTCAATGGTTAAGGGCTTAGCAATCTAGAACCCGCCGGCTCGTCACACATCCTTGCGGTGGGTCCACTCCACGCTCAAGACCTGTTGCGCAACGATTTCGAGCCGGGGGTCTTGCGTCGAAATAGTTAAGCGCTTAGATTTCAAGCACTTCGAGAACGGCTTCGCCAGGAGGTTCCCCGTGCCCCACCACCCCACCGACATCCTGATCGCGGGCCAGTGGCGGCGCGGTGCCGGCGAGCCGCTCGACACCGTCGACCCGGCCACGGGGCGGCTCCTCGCCACCGTGCACTCCGCCTCCGCCGAGGAGGTCGCCGAGGCCGCGGAGGCCGCCGCCGAGGCCGCGGCCGACCCGCGGTGGCGGGAGCTGCTCCCGCACGAGCGCGCCCGTCTGCTGCACCGGATCGCCTCGCTCACCGAGGAGGCGGCCGACGAGCTGGCGGCGCTGCAGACCGCCGACACCGGCAAGACCCTCACCGAGACGCGCGCCCTCGCCCTCAGCGCGGCGGGCACGTTCCGTTACATCGCCGCCGCCCTGGAGACCGCCGAGGACGCGCTCACCCCCTCCCGTGGCGCGTACGTCACGATGAGCGTGCACGAGCCCATCGGGGTTGTCGGGGCGATCAACCCCTGGAACTCGCCCATCGCCAGCGACGCCCAGAAGATCGCGCCGGCCCTCGCCGCGGGCAACGCGGTCCTTCTCAAGCCGGCCGCCTGGACGCCCCTGGTCTCCCTCGCCTTCGGCAGGCTGATCACACGGGCCCTGGAGGAGTTCGGCCTGCCCACGGCGCTGCTCTCCGTGCTGCCCGGCAGCGGCCGGGTGGTCGGCGACGCCCTCGTACGCCACCCCCTCGTCGCCCGCGTCGGATTCACCGGAGGCACCGCGACGGGCCGGTCGATCGCCGCCGTGGCGGCGGAGAAGCTGATCCCCGCCTCGCTGGAGCTCGGCGGAAAGTCTCCGACGATCGTCCGGGCCGACGCCGACGTCGAGCAGGCCCTGGCCGGTGTGCTGTTCGGGATCTTCTCCTCCAGCGGTCAGTCCTGCATCGCCGGCTCGCGGCTCTTCGTCGCCCGGGAGGTCTACGACTCCTTCGTCGGAGAGCTCGTCGCACGCGTCCGGAAGCTGCGGGTCGGCCCCGGAACCGATCCCGCCACCCAGGTCGGCCCCCTCGTGCACCACCGCCACCGCGACGCCGTCGCCGCCTACGTCGACCTTGCCCGGTCCGAGGGCGGACGGGTCCTGTGCGGCGGATCGGTGCCGGAGGGGGAGCGGTACCGGGACGGCGCGTACTACCTGCCCACCGTCCTCGACGGCCTGCCGAACTCCTCCCGCACCTGCCAGGAGGAGATCTTCGGCCCGGTCCTCGTGGCGCTTCCGTACGAGGACGAGGACGACCTGGTCCGCCAGGCCAACGACTCCGTCTACGGCCTCGCCTGCGGCATCTGGACCCGGGACGCGCGCGCCGCGTGGCGGCTCGCCCGCCGGATCGACGCGGGGACCGTCTGGATCAACACGTACAAGCAGTTCAGCGCCTCCACGCCGTTCAGCGGCTGGAAGGAGAGCGGCCTCGGCACGGAGAAGGGCCGCGACGCGATCCGCGCCTACCAGCGCCAGAAGTCCCTGTACTGGGGCACCTCCGACGCCCCCCTTCCCTGGGCCGGCTGACCCGGCCCGCCCCCGCGCCGCCCGCCCCGGGTACGCCCCCGCGCCGAGCCGGGCGCGCCCCCGAGCCGCCCCGGCTGCCCGCCCCCGCCGCCCCCCGGCGCACCGCCGGCCGCCCGCCCCGGCACGCCCGCCCCGTCTGGAGAGACCTATGCACCCCGCACCGCCCGGCCCCATCGCACGGCTCCGCTCGCTGCGCTACGTCGAGCTGCACACCCCCGCCTTCACCGAGGCCGCCGACTTCTACGAGGAGGTCTGGGGGCTGGAGACCGTCGAGTCCGACAGCGGCGCGCGCTGGCTGCGCGGCACCGGTGACGAGCACCACGTCCTGCACCTCACCGAGCGCAAGCGCGTGGGCCTCGGCCGGCTCGCCTTCGCCGTCGCCACCCCCGCCGAGGTGGACGAGGCCGCCCGGCGCCTCGAAGCACGCGGCATCGTCCCCGTCTTCGGCCCCGGCCCGCTCGACCAGGCGGGTGGCGGCTACGGCCTGCGGTTCACCGACCCCGAGCGGCGGCTCGTCGAGATCAGCGCCCAGGTCGAGGCCGTCGTCCCGCGCGGCCGCGACGGCGCGGTGCCCGTCGGGGTCACGCACGCCGTGCTGAACACCACCGACATCGACGCCGCCGTCGCCTTCTACCGCGACGTCCTGGGCCTGCGCGTCTCGGACTGGTCCGAGCACCAGATGGCGTTCCTGCGCTGCAACGCGGACCACCACTGCATCGCCTTCAACCAGGCCGAGTGGACCTCGCTGAACCATGTCGCGTACGAGATGAGCTCGGTCGACCACTTCATGCGGGGCCTCGGGCGGCTGCGCCACCACGGCATCACCCCGCAGTGGGGCCCCGGACGGCACGGCCCCGGCAACAACACCTTCTCCTACTTCACCGATCCGTCCGGTCTCGTCTGCGAGTACACCTCCGAGGTCGCGCAGATCGTCGAGGACACCTGGATCGCCCGCGTGTGGCGGCGGGTGCCGGAGCTCTCCGACCTCTGGGGGACGGCCGGCCCGCCGTCGAAGGAGATCCGCTGCCACATGGCGGGCACGCCGGACCCCGGCCCGCTCGCGCCCGTCGACGCCCGGAAGGACATCGCATGAACACCGCACGCGTACGCAAGGTCGGAGTGGTCGGCTGGGGAGCGATCGGCCGGACCGTGGGCACCGCCCTCGCCGAGGGGCGGGTGGACGGCGCCGCCCTGGCGTGTGTCGTCGACAACCGTCCGCTCGGCGAGACGGCACCCGCCCCGCAGGTCCCCTTCGAGGAGGCGCTCGACCTCTGCGACCTCGTCGTGGAGGCCGCGGGCCAGGGCGTCGTACGGGAGTGGGGCGAGCGCGTGCTCGCCTCCGGCACCGACCTGCTGATCGCCTCCAGCGGGGCCATGACCGACGACGAGCTCGCCGAGCGGCTGCTCGCGGCGGGGCCGGGGCGGGTCTACTTCACGGGCGGCGCCGTCGGCGGACTCGACCTGCTCCAGGCTGCCCGCGCGCTCGGCCCGCTGGACGAGGTCCGCCTGACCACCATCAAGCTGCCGTCGACCCTCGAGCAGCCCTGGATGGACGAGGAGTTGCTGACCCTCATGCGGACGGCGACCGGACCGGTCGAGGTCATGGCCGGCACCGCTCGCGAGGTGCCGGCGAAGTTCCCCAAGTCGACGAACGTGGCCGCGTCGGTCGCGCTGGCGGTCGGCGACCTGGACGCTGTGCGGGTCCGGGTCGTCGCCGATCCGGCCGCGCACCACACCCGGCACGTGATCGAGGCCTCCGGCCCGCACGGCGCGTACCGCTTCGAGGTCGCGCACGTCCCGGACGCGGACAACCCCGCCACCAGCAGGGTCGTGCCGTACGCGGTGCTCCGCAGCCTCGCGGCGCTCGCCGGGCGGACGGGACAGATCCTGTGACCGCCCGCGCCGACGCCCGCGCCGACGCCCGCGCCGACGCCCGCGCCGGTGCCCGCGCCGACGCCCGGGCGGGCGTCGAGGCCGATGTCCGGGGCGGCGCCCGCGCCGAACGCGGTGTTCCCGTCCGGGCGGACGTCCATATTCAGGCAGACGTCCATGTCGAGGAGGCCGGCGAGCGCGGTCCGCTGCTGCTGTGCCTGCACGGCATCGGGTCCTCCTCTGCCGCCTTCGCGCCGCAGCTCGCCGAACTCTCCTCGTACGTACGGGTCGTCGCCTGGGACGCCCCCGGCTACGCCGCCTCTCCCGACCCCGAAGTCCCCCTCACCCTCGACGACTTCGCGGACGCGGCCGCCGCCGTCATCCGGGAGCGCGGCACGAGCGCACACGTCCTCGGCGTCTCCTGGGGCGGGGTGATCGCGCTGCGGCTCGCCGCCCGCCATCCCGAACTCGTCGACTCCCTCGTCGTCGCCGACTCCAGCCCCGGCTCGGGCACGGACGCGACGAAGGCCGCGGGCATGCGGGCCCGCGCCGGCGAGCTGGCCGAACTCGGTCCGCGCGCCTTCGCCGAGGCCCGCGGACCGCGCCTGGTGTCGCCCGGCGCCCCGGACGCGCTGGTCCGGCGGGTCGTCGACACCATGGCCGCCTCGGTGCGGCTGCCGGGCTACGCGTACGCCGCCGAGTCCATGGCCGCCGCCGATCTCCGCGCCGAACTGCCCTCGATCGCCGCGCCCTCCCTCGTCCTCTGCGGCGACCAGGACACGGTCACCGGCATCGAGGCGAGCCAGGAGATCGCCGGGGCCCTCCACAAGACCGCCTTCGTGATCGTCAAGGACGCCGGTCACCTGGCCAACCAGGAGCAGCCGGGCCGCTTCAACGCCTGGCTCCTCTCCCACCTCCGTATCACCGCGCGTATCCCCGAACAGGAGTTGTCACCATGCCTCTGACCACCACCGCGTACGACAACGGCGACGACCTCGCCGCGTACACCGACTCCCTCATCGCCACCAAGGCGTCCCGCGTGGCGGACTTCGACACCCTCTCGTTCCAGGAGAAGGCCGGTCCGCAGTACCGCCGCGGCCAGATCCGCTACGTCGGCTCGGGCGCCACCGGCAACCACGAGGGCGACAGCCGCATCATCCCGTCCGGCGGCTTCACCTTCTCCAACATGCTGCTGCCGCCCGGCGCCGAGGGCCCGGCGCACACCCACCACGACGTCGAGGAGGCCTTCTTCGTCCTGGAGGGCGAGGTCAAGGTCGGCATCCACCGCGGCCCGGACGAGGCCGAGTACCGCACCCTCGGCTACCGCGACATGATCGTCGTCCCGGCCGGTGTGACCCGCTCCCTGAAGAACGAGGGTGACACCGACGCCCTGTTCTGCGTCGTCATCGGCACGCAGAAGCCGCAGGTGCCGTCGTACCCCGAGTACTCCCCGATGCACGGGGTCACCCGTGACTGACCTCCGGGTCGTCGTCGTCACCGGGGCGGGCCGTGGCCTTGGACTGGCCATGGCCCGCCGGGCCGGCGCCGACGGCTTCCGGGTCGTCGTCGCCGAGCTGGACGCCGACCGGGGCGAGCACGCCGCCGCCGAACTGCGCGCGGAGGGCGCCGACGCCCACTTCGTACGGTGTGACGTCGCCGACCCCGGCTCGGTGGACGCGCTGGCGACCGCCGTGCGCGCACTCGGCCCCCTGTACGGCCTGGTCAACAACGCCGCGCTCGCCAACGGGGTGGGCGGAAGCGAGTTCCAGGACATCGACGTCGAGGTGTGGGACCGGCTGATGACGGTCAACGCCCGCGGCCCGTGGCTGGTGTCGAGGGCGCTCCACCCGCTCTTCACCGCGCCCGGGCGGATCGTCAACATCGCCTCGGACGCCGCCCTTTACGGCTCTCCCCGCCTGGCCCACTACATCGCCTCCAAGGGGGCGGTCATCGCCCTCACCCGGGCGATGGCACGCGAGCTCGGCGACAGGGGAATCACCGTGAACGCGATCGCCCCCGGGCTGACCGAGGGCGAGGCGACCGAGACCGTGCCCGCCGAGCGCCACGACCTCTACCGCGCGAACCGGGCCGTCACCCGGCCGCAGCAGGCGGAGGACATCACCGGGATCGTCTCCTTCCTGCTCGGCGAGGAGTCCCGCTATCTGACCGGACAGGTGATCGCCGTCAACGGCGGCTTCACCATGAACTGAGCTGTAGGAGTCACGCGTTATGGATCTGGGCCTCGCCGACCGCGCCATCGTGGTCACCGGCGGCAGCTCGGGTGTCGGCCTGGCCACGGTCCGCGCCCTGCTCGACGAAGGCGCCCGCGTCGCCACCTGCGGCCGCGACGCCGAACGGCTGAAGAACGTGGCCGCCACCCTCGGCGCCGGACACGGCCGGCTGCTGACCGAGGTCTGCGACGTACGGGACGCCGACGCCGTGGACGCCTTCGTCCGGCGTACCGCCGAGGAGTTCGGCGCCGTCGACGGGCTCGTCAACAACGCCGGGCAGTCGCGGATGAAGGCGCTCGACGAGGCCACGGCCGAGGACTGGCGCGACGAACTGGAACTCAAGTTCGCCGGGGTCCTCAACCCGCTGCACGCCGCCCGTCCCCATCTGGCCGCCTCCGACGCGGCGAGCGTCGTCAACGTCAACGCCGTTCTCGCCAAGCAGCCCGAGACCCGGCTCATCACCACCAGCGCCGCCCGCGCCGGCATCCTGAACCTCTCCAAGTCCCTGTCGGCCGAACTCGCCGCCGACGGCATCCGGGTCAACTCGGTCTGCCTGGGCCTCGTCGACACCGGCCAGTGGACCCGCCGGTACGCCGCCGCGGATTCCGGCCTGAGTTACGAGGGGTGGCAGGCGGAGCTCGCCGCCGACCGCGGGATCGCGCTCGGCCGGCTCGGCCGGGCCGAGGAGGTCGCGTACGCGATCGTCGCGCTGCTCTCGCCCCGAGCCTCGTACATCACCGGCACCAGCATCGACGTCTGCGGCGGCGTCGGCCGCTCCATCCTCTGAGGAGACACCATGCGTCACGACAACGGAGGCGATCTCCTCGTCGCCGTCCTGCGCGAACTCGGCATCGACACCGTCTTCGGCATCGTCAGCGTGCACAACCTGCCGCTGGTGGAGGCCGTCGACCGCGACCTGCGGTTCGTGCCCGTACGCCACGAGGCGTCCGCCGTGAACGCGGCGGACGCCTACGGACGGGCGCGCGGCTCGATCGGCTGCGCGCTCACCTCCACCGGCACCGGCGCGGGCAACGCCGCCGGCTCGCTCATCGAGTCACTCAGCGCGGGCAGCTCGGTCCTGCACGTCACGGGCCAGGTGGAGAGCGAATTCCTCGGAAGCGGACGGGGGTTCATCCACGAGACCAAGGACCAGCTGGGCATGCTGACCGCCGTGTCGGCGTACGCGGCGAGCGTCCCCGACACGGAACAGGCGGGACGGATCCTGCGCGAGGCGGCGCGCGCGGCGCTGGCCACGCCGGGCGGGCCGGCGAGCGTCGAGTGGCCGATCGACCTCCAGTACGCGGCCCAGACCGATGCCCCGTCCACCTTCCCCGCGCCCGTGCTCCCGACCCCCACGGACGGTGAACTGGACGCGGCCGGCGCCCTGCTGGCCTCCGCACGCCGCCCCGTGATCTGGGCCGGCGGCGGCGCGGTCCGGGCGCGTCGTGAGCTGACCCGGCTCCTCGACGCGACCGGCGCGGCCCTCGTCACCTCCAACTCCGGGCGCGGCGCGGTCCCCGAGGACGACGAGCGGGTCATCGGCAACTTCGCCACCACTCCGGCCGTCCGGGCCCTGCTCGCGGACGCGGACGTCCTCCTCACCGTCGGCACGCACTTCCGCTCCAACGAGACCGCCGACTACACGCTCGAGCTGCCCACGGCGCACATCCAGATCGACGCCGACCCGGCCGCCCTCGGCCGGGTCCACCAGGTCACCCACCCCCTGCACGGCGACGCGGGCGCCGTCCTCGACGGGCTTCTCCCGCACGCCCGGCCGGCCGAGGACGGCTGGAGCGCGCGCGTCGCCACCGTACGCGCCGACGTACGGGCCGCCTTGCACGACGGCATCGGCCCCCAGGCCGCGATCTGCGACGCCCTGCGGGCCGCGCTGCCCCGCGAGGCGGTCGTCGCCCGCGACGTCACGATCCCGTCGAGCAGCTGGGGCAACCGCCTCCTGGAGATCTACGACCCCCGGGACAACGTCTTCCCGCGCGGCGGCGGCATCGGACAGGGCCTCGGGATGGGCATCGGCGCCGCACTCGCCCGCCCCGACGCACCCACCGTCGTGATCGCCGGCGACGGCGGACTCGCCGTCCACCTCGGCGAACTCCTCACGCTCGCCCAGGAGCGGCCACGCCTCACGCTCCTCGTCTTCAACGACGGCGGCTACGGCGTCCTGCGCAACATGCAGGACCGGTACGCCGAGCGCCGCTCGGGCGTCGACCTCGTCACCCCGGACTTCGCGGCGCTGGCCCGCGCCTGCCACCTGCCGTATCTGCGCATCGCGGCCGAGGAAGAGGCGGAGCCGGTGATCGCGCGGGCCGTGGCCGGTGACGGCCCGGTGCTCGTCGAGGTCGACCTCACGGCCCTCGGGCCCATGAAGAACCCGTTCACCCCGCCCGTACGGATCCCGGGGCAGTAGGCCCCGTCCCCCAAGACAGTCAGGAGGCAGCAGATCATGAGCGAGAAGTCGCTGCGGCTGGTCGTCCACCGTATGACGTGGGAGGCGGACGGCGTCCTCTCCGTCGAGCTCGTCCACCCGGACGGAAAGCCGCTGCCCGCGTGGACACCGGGCGCCCATGTCGACGTCCACGTCGGTGGCTTCGTACGGCAGTACAGCCTGTGCGGCGACCCGCAGTCGGCCGGCGTCTACCGGATCGGCGTCCTCAACGAGCCCGCGTCCCGCGGCGGTTCACGCCATGTGCACACCGCGCTCCGCCCCGGCCAGCAGGTCACCGTCTCCGAACCGCGCAACCACTTCGCCCTGGAGGACGCCGGGGGCTACGTCTTCGTGGCCGGTGGCATCGGCATCACCCCGCTGCTCGCCATGGCGAGGGAGGCGGAGCGCCGCGGCGCCCGCTGGCGGTTGGTCCACGGTGGTCGCACCCGCGCCTCCATGGCCTTCACCGCCGAGCTCACGGCGCTGGGCGGCGGCGCCCTCACCCTCGTACCCCAGGACGAGGCCGGGCACATCGACCTCGACGCGGCGCTCGCCGGTCTGGACGAGGACACGCTCGTTTACGCCTGCGGCCCCGGGCCGCTCCTGGCCGCCGTCGAGGAGCGGTGTCCGCCGGAGCGGCTGCGGCTCGAACGGTTCTCCGCCCCGGTGGTCGAGCGCGGGGGAGAGGACGGGGGCTTCGAGGTCGAGTGCCGCACCTCCGGGCTGACGCTCGACGTCGGACCCGGCACCTCGATCCTCGACGCCGCCGAGGCCGCGGGACTCGACGTGCGGAGCTCGTGCCGGGACGGCATCTGCGGCTCCTGCGAGACCCGGGTGATCGACGGCGTCCCCGACCACCGCGACTTCCTCCTCAGCGAGGCCGAACACGCCGTGAACGCCACGATGATGATCTGCGTCTCGCGGTGCGCCTCCGGCCGGCTCGTCCTCGACCTCTGACCTTCGTCCGCCCGAACCTCCCCTGGAGACACCATGACCGACTCCTGGCCGTACCTGGAGATCCACCAGAGCCGTACGCGTGAACCGAGCCCGTACGAGTACAAGCTGGCCGCCACGCTCGAGGAGGTCTTCACGAACGAAGGCCACCAACTGCCCGACGTCGTCCGCGGACTCAACGCCCGCAAGGTCCACGCCCCGGACGGGCAGCCGTGGACCGAGACCTCGTTCCGCGCCGAGATGCACCGACTGGGAGCCTGACCATGACGCTGTCCACGACCGCTTCCGCGGACCACATCTACGCCCACGGCCTGCGCAACCAGTGGCACCCCGTCGTCCCCTCGGACTTCGTCGCCCCCGGCGCGATGCGCAAGGTCACCGCCCTCGGCGGGCAGTGGCTCCTGTTCCGCCGCTCCGACGGCACCCTCGCCATGCTCGCGGACCGCTGCCCCCACCGCGGCGCGCCCCTCTCCCTCGGCAAGCACCTCGGCGACCGGGTCGCCTGCTGGTACCACGGCGTCGAGGTGGAGACGGACGGCACCGTCTCGTCCGTGCCGGGGCTGCCGGGCTGCAACCTGGAGGGCAAGAAGCTGGTCACCTCGCTCCCGGTGCGCGAGGTGGCGGGCGCGGTGCTCGCGTACTTCGGCGACGAGGAGCACCCCGAGCCGGTGCCGCTGGAACTCCCCGACCCGCTCGTCGACCCGGAGACGGACGCCTTCCTCTGCTACGCGGAGTGGAACGTGCCGTGGCGGTACGCGGTGGAGAACCTGCTTGACCCGATGCACGGCGCCTTCCTGCACCACGAGTCCCACACGATGTTCGACGGTGACACCACGGCCAAGTTCCGCATCCGGGAGACCGACCGCGGCTACTTCTTCGAGAAGACGGACCAGCGAGGCGTCAACTTCGACTGGGTGGAGCTGTGCCGCACCGGTGTGGACTGGGTGGACCTCTCCATCCCGTACCCGCCCTCGGCGGGCCCCGGCGGCCCGTTCGGCATCGTCGGCATGGCCTGCCCGGTGGACGCCGAACGCACCGGCGTCTTCTTCTGGCGCTACCGGACGGTCCAGGGCTGGCAGCGCGACTCCTGGCGCTTCCTCTACCGGACGCTGATCGAGAAGCGGCACTGGGAGGTCCTGGAACAGGACCGCGTCATGCTCGAAGGCATGCCCGCCGACGCCGACCAGCGGGAGAACCTGTACCAGCACGACCTCGGTGTGGTGCGCCTGCGACGGCTGTACCGCGCGGAGGCCGAGTCCCAGTCCTCGGCGGGGATCTGACGGCGCATCGGGCTACGCGTCCGGCCGCGACGTGAAGCGTTCCATGGGCGTCGAGGCGAAGAGGTTGAGGCCGAGGACGCGGGACAGATGGCGTGCCGCGCGCTGACCGCGCACGCTGTTGCCCGCCGAGTCGAGCGGAGGGGAGAAGGAGGCCACGGCGCACTTGCCCGGCGCCACGGCGACGATGCCGCCCGACACGCCGCTCTTGCCGGGCATGCCGATGTCGTACAGCCAGTCGCCCGACCGTTCGTACAGCCCGGAGGCCGCCATCGCCGCCAGCGCCCGGCGGCAGGTGCCGGGCGTGACGACCTGGACGCCCGTCAGCGGGTTCATGCCGCCGTCGGCCAGGGTGGCGCCCATGACGGCCAGGTCCCGTGCGGTCACCTTCAGGGAGCACTGCTGGGTGTAGAGGTCGGTGGTCTCCAGTGGGTCGAAGGCCAGCCGGCCGTAACTCTCCAGCAGCCGGGCGATGCCGCGGTTGCGCTGGTTGGCCGCGGCCTCGGACTCGTACACGGCGACGTCGAGTTCGAGCCGCCGCCCCGCGAACGCGGACAGGCCGTCATGGAGGAACGTCCACTTGGCCACCGGGCTGTCACCGGGCACCAGGCTGGTGGTCACCAGGGCTCCCGCGTTGACCATCGGATTCATCGGAGATCCGGCGTTCAGCTCCAGTGCCATGACGGAGTCGAAGGGGAGCCCCGTGTTGTTCGCCCCCACGGCCTCCCACACACCGAGGTGGCCGAGCTCCTCGCAGACGAGAGCGAAGACGAAGACCTTCGAGATCGACTGGATGGAGAAGGACCGGTCCGCGCAGCCGGCCGTGTGCACCCGGCCGCTCGTGTCGGCGACACTCAGCGCGAACCATGAGGGGTCCGCCTGCGCGAGCGCCGGAATGTAGTCGGCCACCCGCCCCTCCGCCGACGGCAGGTAGCGGGCGTGCGTCTCCCGCAGCAGCGCATCCACCACGGGTGGCGCCGGCAGGAGGCCGGTCGAGATCGCCGCCCGGCCGATCTCGTCACCGAACTCCGTGTCGCTCCGCTCCAACTCGGGCGGCACCGGCTCTCCGGGCGAACGGGGAGGGTCGCCCGGGGTTCCCGGGCCGCCGTCACGCATGCACGTCACTCTCCCCGCGCCACAGCGACTCCGCGCGTCCGCGCGCCTGATGCCCTCGTCCGAATGTGAGCATATGGTGCGGAGTGACTGGTTTGGTGGCAAAGGAGATGATCATGTCCGAGCTCATCGTTATCGGCTACGACGACCCTGCCGTCGCGAAGAAGGCCTTCAAGGCCGTGCAGGAGCTCAACAACAACCACATCGTCGAACTCAGCGGGCTCGCCGTCGTCACGGTCGACCAGGACGGTGAGACCCACGTCGACACGCCCGCCAAGACCGAGAAGGTGGCTGTCTCCGCCACCGCGGGGGCGCTGTGGGGCATGGTCTTCGGGATCCTCATCCTCACCCCCGGCATCGGCGTGGTCGGCGCCGCGCTCGGGGGGCTCATCGGCAAGCTGAACCAGATGGGGGTCGACAAGAACTTCCGCAGCAAGGTCGACTCGCTGCTCCAGCCCGGCTCCGCGGCGGTGGTGATCATGGCGTCGAAGGTCACCGAGGACAAGTTCGCCGCCGCCATGCAGTCCTTCGGCGGGAACGTCCTCAAGACGTCGCTCTCGGAGAAGGACGAGCAGGCCTTCGTGGAGCAGCTGGCCGGCGCGTAGACCGTCTCGCGAAGAGGACGGCCCGGCGCTCCACGTCGCGATTCCGTACCTCGCGGTCGCGATTCCGTACCTCGCGCGGCTCAGTAGCGGAGGGCGGCGGCGATCCGGCCCGAGTCGGACAGCGTCTCGTCCGGGACGAAGCGCACCGCCGCTCCGGTCGCGAGCGCCTGCTCGACGATCTCGTCCACGATGTCGTCCCGCGAGTCGAGGTCGGAGGGGTCGGCCGGTTCGAGGTGGTCGCCGTAGTCGCGGACGACCGTCTGGAAGTGCTCCTCGACGGCCAGCAGACGGACCCGGCCCTCCCTCACGGCCACCCAGACCTCGTCGAGGCCCCCGGCGAACTCGCGGCGGCCCTGCGCGGCATCCAGCTCGGAGACCACGGTGGCCGTGTCGGCGGCCTCTCTCGCCGTACGAAGAGGCTCCAGCGCCCGCCACACATCCGCCGCCGGTCCGAAGGCCAGGCCACTGCTCCGGACGGTCGTCGTGTCCTTGCCGAGCTGGCCGAGGTCCTCCAGAAGGGCGATCGCCGCCGCCTCGCCGAGCACGTACAGGGGGCGCGGGGAGGAGCTGAGCACGACACGCATCGCCTCGTGCGCGTCGCGCAGGAACTGGCGGGTCCGCTCGTCCTGGAACGTGCTCGGCATGTCCCCGATGCGCTCCTTGCGCTCGGCGTCGGGGTCCTCCAGGCTCCGCGTACGCGGGAAGCCGTCCGCGGTGTGCTCACGCACGCGCTCCGAGTCGCCGTCCCAGAGGGCGACCCGGTCGGCGGCCACGGTCAGCGCCCAGAAGGGCTGTTCGGCGGCCTGGGCGGCGACGAGATTGCGCGTGAGGAAGGTGTCGGCGACGACGACGCGCTCGGGAACCGTCCGGGCCACCGTCCACACCAGGTGCTCCCCGGGGGCCGCGTAGATCACCAGACCGTCCTCGGCGCGGGCGAGGTCGACCTCGGTGAGGGCCTGCTCCAGCTGGCTCAGCACGTCCAGCCGCCGCTCACGGGTCACCGCCGGGTCGTTGTCGATCAGCGTTCCGGCCCGGGCCACGAGGTTGCGGAGCCGGACGGGGTCCTGGGCGTTGTGGGGCTCCCGGCGGTGCGTGGGCATCACCAGTGACACGGCCGGATACGGGCGCGGCTGACGCAGCTTCGCGAGCATTTCGGTGCTGAGCGCAGGATGCATGGGAGCAGGCCTTTCGGAGGCGATCGCACGGGCGTGGGCGGGGCCGCGACACGCGGGCCCTCCTGGGAGTCCGACCCACCAGAAAGCACGATATGCCCGGACATGGGTGTCGGCGCGTCGTGCGAGGGCGCGACGCCCCACCGGGCGCGGCGGGAGGCTCCGTTCGGGCCTGCCGGACTGCGCCGGCGGGCGTGAGGCGCCAGGCTGGAGGTCAAGCCCGTAAAGGAGCGTGACCAGCGTGGCCCGGAACCGCCGTCTGATCCTGAGCTCGCCGTCCGAGGTCTGGCGCCTCCTGGCCGACGGCCGCCGCTACGGGGAGTGGGTGACCGGCACCCAGCAGGTCCTCGCCGCGGACCCGCACTGGCCGGACGTGGGCGCCCGTCTGAAGGTCCGCGTCGGCGCCGGCCGGCTGACCCTCGACGACACGTGCGTGGTCCGCATCTGCGAACCGGAGCGACGCCTCGAACTGGAGGCGAAGGCCGACCCCTTCGGAGCCGCCCGCATCGCCATGCGCCTGACGCCCTGGGGCGAGAACACCCTCTTCACCCTCGACTGGCACCCCCTCCGCGGCCCGGGCACCCGGATGCACGGACTTCCGGTGGACTACGTCGTCGCGGTACGCAACGGCATGATGCTGACGAAACTCGCCCGGATCGCGGTCCGCGAACACTCGGCGACGGCCCGGGCGTGACGACGGCGATTCGGGGTACCCGCTTGCTCCCACACACCACACGACGGCCCGAACGTTCGCCGCCCGTGATGCGCGACCACGTTCGCGTACCGCGGGCATCCGCGCCTCGCGGCGCCGGACCATACGAAGGCCACCCCGCCGCAGGCGCGGGACGGAGAGAGGCGATGGACGCAACCCCAGCCACGGCCCACTCGCGGGACGACGCCCTGCCCGCCGATCACACGCAGGCGATCCTGGAGGCCACGAAACGCGTGGGCTCCCTCCTGAAGGCGTCCGGTCGCCCCTTCGCGCTGGTCGGCAGCGTCGCGGTCTACGCCCACGGCATTCCCCTCGCGCTCCAGCACGACACCGACTTCGCCGTACGCCGCGAGGACGCCGAGGACGTCGTGAAGGCGCTGGCGGACCACGAGGTCGAGATCGTCGAGCCGCCCGAGGACTGGCTGGTCAAGGCCCGTACCCAGGGCGAGGAGATCGACCTCATCTTCGCGCTCGCCAACCGACCGGTCACCACCGAGCTCCTCGAACGCGCCGAGTCGCTGCCCGTGGACTCCGTGCACATGCCCGTCCTCGCCCCCACCGACCTCCTCAGCAGCCGCCTGGCGGCGCTGTCGGAGCACCACTGCGACTTCGGTGCCCTGCTGCCGGTCGCCCGCGGGCTGCGGGAGCGCGTGGACTGGGCGCGACTGCGCGAGGAGCACGGCGAGGAGCCCATGCCGGGCGCCTTCCTGTACCTCCTGGAACGGCTCGGCGTCATCCCGAAGGAGGGCGAGACGTGAACGGGCGCGACGCCGGCGAGTACCGCATCGCCCGGCTGCGGGAGCGGCTGGCGAGCGGGGACATGGCCGAACTAGGCGTACGGATCGAGATGCGCGGCGAGTCCGTACTGCTGTTCGGCACCCTGCCGACGGCCGACCACCGGGAAGAGATTCTGCGGATCGCCGAGGCCGAGCTGGGCGACATGCCCGTCCTCGCCGATCTGGGCGTCGCGAGCGCCGATCCCCCCGACGGCCACGAGGACCTGCCGTGAGCGCCCCCGTCGACCGCGCGGCCCCCGAGGCCGGACCCGTCGTACGGGTGGCCGCGGTGGGGGACATCCACCTCGGCTCCGACTCCCGCGGCCTGCTCCGCCCCTCCTTCGCGACGCTCCCGGACCGCGCGGACCTTCTGCTCCTCGCGGGCGACCTGACCCGCCACGGAGCCGTCGCCGAGGCCGAGGTGGTGGCCGCCGAGGTCGCCGACGTGGGTGTCCCCGTGGTCGCGGTGCTGGGCAACCACGACCACCACTCCGGGGAGGAGGCGGAGGTGTCCCGCGTCCTCGCGGACGCAGGCGTCGCCGTCCTGGAAGGCACGACCACCGTCCTGTCCCTGCACGGGGAGCGGATCGGCGTCGCCGGGACGAAGGGGTTCTGCGGCGGGTTCGCCGGCCGCAGCGCCGGTGAGTTCGGGGAACAGGAGATGAAGGACTTCGTACGCGTCACCCGGCGCAGCGCGGACAGTCTGCGGCGGGCGCTCACCGAGCTGGCCGACGACGCCTGCGCGCTCCGGATCGCGCTGACGCACTTCGCGCCCGTGCCGGACACCCTGGCGGGGGAGCCCCGCGAGATCTATCCCTTCCTCGGCAGCTACCTCCTCGCGGAGGCGATGGACGAGGCCGGTGCCGACCTCGCGGTCCACGGCCATGCCCACCTCGGGACCGAACACGGCATGACGGCGGGCGGTATCAGGGTCCGTAACGTCGCCCAGCCGGTGATCGGCAAGGCCTTCGCGCTCTACCATCTGCCGCTCACCCCCACCGCGAAGGCCACATGACCGACACGTCGGCCGCGCGACCGACGCACCCCTCGCACGCGGCCGCGCCGGCGCGCCCTCCTCGCCCGGCCCGGCCGAAATGCCGCGATCTGCCCTGTATGCCTAGGCTGGCAGGGACATTGCCGGCCCCGGGCCCACGCCCGCACGGCGGAAGGTCAGGACCTTGAGCGCCTCCGCGCCGGGCGACCACAGCACACAGAGCGACCAGCCGGTCATGAAACACCTCAAGGTCACCATCACCCCCGCCGCCTGACGGGAACCGCATCGTCCGCCGGGAGCGCCATGGTCACCCCCCAGCCCGTCGTCGTACCCCCTCCCAACGCCGCCGTCTTCCTCGTGGCGACGCTCAACCCCGGCGGTGAGGCCGCCGTACGGGACGCGCTCGCCGATCTGGCCGGACTGACGCGCTCCGTGGCCTTCCGCTCGCCCGACTCCACCCTCACCTGCGTCGCGGGCATCGGATCGCACGCCTGGGACCGCCTCGTCGGCGGGCCGCGCCCGCGTGAGCTCCATCCGTTCGTCCCGCTGACGGGCCCCCGGCACCGGGCGCCCTCCACGCCTGGCGATCTGCTCTTCCATGTGCGCGCCCGCCGCATGGACCTCTGCTTCGAGCTGGCCCGGCTGATCGTCGAGGCCCTGGGCCCGGCCGTGACGGTCGTCGACGAGGTGCACGGCTTCAGCTACTTCGACGAGCGCGACCTCCTCGGCTTCGTCGACGGCAGCGAGAACCCCGAGGGCGGCCAGGCGACCGACGCCGTGTTCGTCACCGACGACGAGCCGCCGTTCCAGGGCGGCAGTTACGTCATCGTCCAGAAGTACCTCCACGACATGGCGGCCTGGCAGGCGCTCACCACCGAGCAGCAGGAGCACGTCATCGGCCGTACGAAGGCGGCCAACGTCGAACTCGCCGACGACGTCAAGCCCGCCGACTCGCACGTCGCGCTCAACACGATCGTCGACGACGACGGCACCGAGCAGAAGATCGTCCGCGAGAACATGCCGTTCGGCGACATCGGCCGCGGTGAGTTCGGCACGTACTTCATCGGCTACGCGCGGACGCCCGCGGTCACGGAGCAGATGCTGCGCAACATGTTCCTCGGTGATCCGCCGGGCCTCACCGACCGCATCCTCGACTTCTCCACCGCCGTGACCGGCTGCCTCTTCTTCGTCCCCAGCGCCGACCTCCTCGGCGATCTGCCCGCCCCGCCCTCCGGGACCGTCCACCGCGGCGACTCCCTGCGCATCGGCAGCCTCAAAGGAGCCTGAGCGTCATGACGAACCCCGCCGCCACCGACAACCTCCACCGCGAACTCGCCCCGATCACCCCCGAGGCCTGGGCCGAGATCGAGGAAGAGGCCCGCCGCACGTTCCGGCGCCATCTCGCCGGACGCCGTGTCGTCGACGTCCCCGACCCGGCGGGCGCCGGGCTCGCCGCCGCCGGCACCGGCCACCTCTCCGAGATCGACCCGCCCGCCCCCGGTGTCACGGCGCGGCTGCGCGAGGCACGGCGGCTGGTCGAACTCCGCGTCCCGTTCACCGTGAGCCGGGCCGCCGTGGACGACGTCGAACGCGGCGCGCACGACTCCGACTGGCAGCCCGTGAAGGACGCGGCGCGCGCCATGGCCTTCGCGGAGGACCGGGCCGTCTTCGACGGATACCCGGCGGCGGGCATCGAAGGGCTGCGGTCACGCTCGTCCAACCCCGAGCTGAGCCTGCCCGCCGAGCCCCGCGACTACCCGGACGCGATCAGCAGGGCGCTGACGTCACTGAGGCTGGCCGGCGTCGACGGGCCGTACGCGCTCCTGCTGGGCGCAGACGCCTATACGGCGGTCAGCGAGACGTCCGACCATGGCTACCCGATCGCGGCGCACCTCGGCCGGATCCTCGGCGGCGACCCGATCTGGGCGCCGGCGCTGAGCGGCGCCTTCGTCGTGTCCACACGGGGCGGCGACTTCGAGCTCCTCCTCGGCCAGGACCTCGCGATCGGCTACACGGCGCACGACGCGAAGGGCATCGAGCTGTACTTCCAGGAGACGCTGACCTTCCTGGCGTACACCGACGAGGCGGTCGTCGTCCTGAGGGCCTGAGCGCGGCACGCGGGCGTGAGCGCCTGAGAGCGTTCCTGCACCCGGATCCTCGCGGCGGACGAAATGCCGGGGGGTGGACCGACGCGCCGCTACGGTTACGGGTCATGACACAGCGGCTGCCGCAGTCCGCGGTTTCCCGGCTCGCCGGATCGGTCATCGCGGGAGCGGCGATCGGCACGGCCATCGGCGGACTGACCGACGCACCCCTGGGAATCCTCGCCGGCATCGCGCTGACGGAGACGTTCTTCGTCGTGGCGGGCTGGATCGTCCTGTGGCCGATGGACGCGGACACGACGCGGCGCGCCGCCCGGCGCGAGGACTTCCGGCCCGTGATCGACGAGATCATCATCGTCGTGGTCGCTCTGTGCGGACTGGGCAGCATCGTCGTCATCCTGCTGCGAGGCGGGCCCGACCCCGGCCACGCGGCGGCCGCGACCGGGCTCAGCGGGGTGTTCATGGCCTGGGCGGCACTGCATCTGATGTACGCGACGCGCTATGCGTACCTGTACTGCGGGACCACCGGCGGCGGGATCGACTTCAACTCCGACCAGCCGCCCGCGTACCGGGATTTCCTCTACTTCAGCTACAACCTGGGAATGACCTATCAGGTCTCCGACACCGATGTCTCCAGTTCGCGGATCCGCGCCGTGGTGCTGCGGCATTCGTTGCTGTCGTACGTCTTCGGCACGAGCATTCTGGCCACCGCCGTCAACCTCGTCGTGGGACTCGTCACCGCCTGAGATTCGCCGGGCAGGTTCCCGTGCCGGTAGCCCGAACGGACGGCGCATTTCACCGTTCCCGGGCATCGGGACGGAATTCCTGCCCTCCGACGCGGCGGGGACGACCCGGGGCCGCGAGGGGGCGGGGCTCGGCTCCGGGGGACCCGCTTCGCGCAGGCGAGCACCCCTTCGTCGGACCCTCGCGCCGGGCGGGAGCCGTGCTGGGCCCGGGCACGGGCGGGCACGGCGCGCCCCGAAGGGACACGGAGCGACGAATTCCGTGCACGTTCGACCACACCGTGCTACAGTCGACTCAGTTGCAGTTGTGGTTCCCATAAACTTCAAGTGCCTTGGGTGGATTCATTTCGCCAGGCACTTTTTGTATTTTCGGTGCTGTATCCGGACGGGGCAATCGCGCGGCGACGCCGGGATTCACACAGTGTGAATCCCCGGGTAGTGCCTCGAAGGAGATTTGACATGGCTAATGGCACCGTGAAGTGGTTCAACTCGGAAAAGGGCTTCGGCTTCATCGAGCAGGAGGGTGGCGGCCCGGACGTGTTCGCCCACTACTCCAACATCGCGACCTCCGGCTTCCGTGAGCTCCAGGAGGGCCAGAAGGTGACCTTCGACGTCACCCAGGGTCAGAAGGGCCCGCAGGCGGAGAACATTCTCCCCGCCTGACGCCGAGCCTTCCGACGCAGCTGGGGTCCTCACCGTCGAGGTGAGGGCCTCAGCTCGTCGCATTTTCGGACGAGGTCTCTCTGATGAACGAATTCGCATCCCCGGTCACCCACACCCCGGCCCTTCCCGCGGTCGCCGCCTTCGGCGAGCTCGATCTGCCCGCCGAGGTGCTGGAGCTGCTCACCGAGCTCGGTGTCGACACGCCGTTCCCCATCCAGGCCGCCACCCTGCCGAACGCCCTCGCCGGACGTGACGTCCTCGGGCGCGGACGCACCGGATCGGGCAAGACCCTCGCGTTCGGCCTCCCCCTGCTCGTGCGCACCGCCGGCCGCCGGGCCGAGGCGCGCAAGCCGCGGGCCCTGATCCTCGTCCCGACGCGCGAGCTGGCCCAGCAGGTCACCGACGCGCTCACGCCGTACGCCCGTGTCCTGAAGCTGCGCCTCGCCACCGTCGTCGGCGGCATGTCGATCGGCCGGCAGGCCGCCACGCTGCGCGAAGGCGCCGAGGTCCTCGTCGCGACCCCCGGCCGCCTCAACGACCTCGTCGAGCGCAAGGACTGCCGTCTGGACCGGGTGGACATCACCGTCCTCGACGAGGCCGACCAGATGGCCGACATGGGCTTCCTGCCGCAGGTCACCGAGGTGCTCGACCTCGTACGCCCCGACGGCCAGCGCATGCTGTTCTCCGCCACCCTCGACCGCAACGTCGACCACCTGGTGCAGAACTACCTCCACGACCCGGTCGTGCACTCGGTCGACCCCTCGGCCGCCGCCGTCACCACCATGGAGCACCACGTCCTCCAGGTGCACGGCGCCGACAAGTACGCCACCGCCACGGAGATCGCCGCCCGCGACGGGCGCGTGATCATGTTCCTGGACACCAAGGCCTCCGTGGACCGCTTCACCGCCCATCTGCGCGGCAGCGGAGTCCGCGCGGAAGCGCTGCACGGCGGCAAGTCCCAGCCGCTGCGCAACCGCACCCTGGAACGGTTCAGGAGCGGTGACATCACCGTCCTCGTCGCCACCAACGTGGCCGCGCGCGGCATCCACGTCGACCAGCTCGACCTCGTCGTCAACGTCGACCCGCCCGCCGACCACAAGGACTATCTGCACCGGGGCGGACGGACCGCCCGCGCCGGCGAGTCCGGCAGCGTGGTCACGCTGGTCGTCCCGGACCAGCGCAAGGACGTGGTCCGCCTCATGGGCGAGGCCGGGATCCGCGCGCGCGTCACCCAGGTCCGTTCCGGCGAGGCCGAGTTGAGCCGTCTCACCGGTGCCAGGGCGCCGTCCGGCCGGCCCGTCGACGGCAGCGCGCCGAGCACCGAGCGCGCCAAGCGCGGCGGCGCGCCCTTCCGGGGCATCGGAACCGTCCCGGGCAAGCCCGGCCGCGCCAAGAACGAGTCACGGCGCTCCGCCGAGGCCCGTAGGACCGCCGAGGCCAAGCAGGCCGCGCGGATCCGCCGAGGACGCTAGACCGGCTCGCAGCGGTACGTGAAGCGGGTCTCCGCGGTGTGCCGGGTGGGGGAGACGACGACGAGTCGTGCCGTCGCCCGGTGCTCGCCCGGGCCGTGGAACGTCCACAGCAGGTGCAGGCGTGCCTGCGTCTGATGGCGGGCGAGCCGCTCCCGCAGCAGCCCGGACGTGGTGCCGTCGCTCCGCTCCCAGCGGTAGGTGACGGTGCCGGGCCGCCCGTCGGTCTCCAGGAGCGCCACGACATCGGCGGTACCGTCGCAGCCGGGCGGTCGCGCCGGCGCGGCGACCGAGACCCCGCGTACGGCGACCTCGGGCCCGAGCCGCTGCCAGGCGAGAAACGCGAGTACGGCCAGCAGGACGGCGCCGGGCAGGGCGTACCGGCGCAGTGCCCTACGGCGGCGGGGCGGGGGCTCGGGCGGACCGCCGTGCCAGATCTGAGCGGTCGTCGGGCCGCCGGCCATGCGGTGCCGGGTGGCCGGTGTCACTCCGGGACCGAACCGCAGGACCTCGCCCTCCACCCGGTCCGGCTCACCGTCTCGGGCGGGCCCCTCGAACCAGTGGCTGCCGAGCACCGTGGCGCTGTACTCGTCGGGGTCGTCGCCGCTCATGAGATCGTGCACCTCCTCGTGAGGATCTGCTGCGTGGAAGCGCCGTTCGCGGCGGCCGGGTCCGTGGTCGCCCGGACGCCCCAGTAGCAGCCTCCGGTTCGCGGGAAGGTGTGCGGGAGCGTGATCGCGTACCGCGTCGCGCCGCTGCGCCGCACGCTCTCGGAGCCGTCGGGTACCCCCGTCCCGCCCTTGCCGTCCGCCGTGAACCAGGAGAGCTGGAGGACCACCGGGCCGGTCCCGTCGGTCACGATCTCGAACGACGCCTCCGCCGTGGTCGTACCCGTCTGACGCAGCGCGGTGACGGAGACCGCCTTCACCCCGACCGGACGCGTCGTGGGCGGGGTCGTCGGCGGTGTGGTGGGCGGTGTGGTCACCGGATCCGTCGTCGGCGCGGTGGTCGTCGGGGTGGGCACCCACGTGGGCGTCGTCGTCGGCGGTACGGGAAGCGTCGACGTCGCGGTCGCCGTGGGAGTGCTCGACGGCGTCAGTTCCTCCGATGCCGAAGGCGTGGCTTCGGGAGACGCCGTGCTCGTGGGCGGCGCGGCCGTCGGGGACACCAGGGCGGTCGGCAGGGCGCTCGTGGTGGCGAACGCCTCCGCCGTCGTGCCGCCCCCCTCGTCACCGGCACGGGCCGCGACGGCCGCCAGGAGGGCGAGGATCAGCGCGGTGACGCCTGCCGGTGCGACGATCTCCGGCCACAGCCGGCGCCCCCGTCCGACGCGTGCGGGCAGCCTTGTCGTCGCGAGCGCGGTCGTCCCCGTGGCCGGATCACCGCCGGAGGAGGGGAGCAGCAGCGGCAGAAGCGCCGCGAGCGCGGCCAGCCTGCGCCGGCCCCGCTCCTCCCAGTCGCGCCCGTAGGCGGCCGTGGCGACCGCCTCCAGCTCCGCCACGAAGGCCGTCGCGTGCGCCGGGCGCTGCCCGGGAGCCTTCGCGAGACCGCGCCGGATCAGCGGCCGCAGAGGCTCCGGGACCTCCGCGTCCGGCACCGGTGCGTCGAGGTGCTGCAGCGCCAGCTCGGCGATGTTCTGGCCGGTGAACGGCTTGCGTCCGGTCAGACACTCGAAGAACGTCGCCGTCGCCGCGTACACATCGGCGGCCGGGGAGGCGGGCTCGCCGTTCCACTGCTCGGGCGCCATGTACGCCGGGGTGCCCGCGACACCCGGCGTGCTGCCGTGGTCGGTCGCGATGCCGAAGTCCACGAGCGTGGACGAGCCGTCGGCCGCGACCAGGACGTTCTCCGGCTTGTAGTCGCGGTGCACGACCCCGGCCCGGTGCGCGGCTCCCAGACCGAGGAGCGAGCCCTTGAGGACCACGAGCGCCGCCTCGGGACCGGTGGCGCCCTCCCGCGCGAGCAGCGCGCGCAGCGCGACCCCGTCGACCAGCTCCATCACGATCGCGGCGCCCCACGGAGCCTCCACGTACTCGTACAACCCCACGACGTGCGGCGATTCGAGTGCGGCGAGCCGCTGCGCCTCCGCCCGGAACCCCCGGACGAAGGCGGGATCGGCTCGCAGGCGCTCGCCGAGATACTTCACGGCCACCGGCAGCCCGGTCACGTCGTGGACGGCGAGCACCACTCGCCCGCTCGCGCCCGCGCCCAGTTCCCGGGTCTCCGTGTATCCGGGCACCACCCATGCGTTCATCCGGCCCCCCCTCCTCTTCAACGGGGACAGATTCCGGCCACGACCGGTTCCCGGCAAGGGCGCGCGCGTGGAGTGCGGGCGGCGCGACGACGGCGTACGGACGGCGCATGGACTTCTTTCGCGACCCCATGGACTCTTCGCACACGGCCCCCGCCGGGCGGCGCCGGACCCTACGGTGAACCTCGGTCGCGGGGACGCCCCGGCCGCAGGGACACCCCGGCCGCGGCGGTGTCCCGGCACTTCCACGATCATGCGCCCCGCGTTCACGTCCTGTACCGCGTCCCCATGCGTCGACGACACGTACACGCCCTCTCACCCACTGATCTTGGGCTCGCTCGGACCACCGTCCTCCCCCGGAATCCATCAGAGGTGCTCAGCCCCATGACCGAACTCAACAGGCGCCGCTTCCTGCAGATAGCGGGCGCCACCGCCGGCTTCGCCGCGCTCGACAGCAGCATCGCCCGGGCCGCCGCCATCCCCGCCGCCCGGACCTCCGGCACCCTCGCCGACGTCGAGCACATCGTCGTACTGATGCAGGAGAACCGTTCCTTCGACCACTACTTCGGCGCGCTGAAGGGTGTCCGCGGCTTCGGCGACCCACGCCCCATCACCCTCCCCAGCGGCAAGTCGGTCTGGCACCAGCAGGACGGCTCCAAGACCGTGCTGCCCTACCACCCCACGGCCGAGGACCTCGGCATGCAGTTCATCGCCGGCCTGAACCACGACTGGGCCGGTGGGCACAGGGCCTTCAACAACGGCAAGTACGACCAGTGGATCCCCGCCAAGTCGGCGGGCACCATGGCGTATCTGAACCGCGACGACATCCCGTTCCACTACGCCCTGGCCGACGCGTTCACGATCTGCGACGCCTACCACTGCTCGTTCATCGGCGCCACGGACCCCAACCGCTACTACATGTGGACCGGCCACACCGGCAACGACCGTACGGGCGGCGGTCCCGTCCTCGGCAACGAGGAGGCGGGGTACAGCTGGAAGACGTACCCCGAGCGGCTGGAGCAGGCCGGGATCTCCTGGAAGATCTACCAGGACATCGGCGACGGTCTGAACGCTGCCGGGCACTGGGGCTGGATCAACGACGCCTACCGCGGCAACTACGGCGACAACTCCCTGCTGTACTTCAACCAGTACCGCAACGCACAGCCCGGCAACCCGCTCTACGACAAGGCCCGCACCGGCACCGACGCCTCGAAGGGCGACGGCTTCTTCGACATCCTGCGGGCCGACGTCGCCGCCGGCCGGCTGCCGCAGATCTCCTGGATCGCGGCTCCCGAGGCCTTCACCGAGCACCCCAACTTCCCCTCGAACTACGGCGCCTGGTACATCTCACAGGTCCTGGACGCGCTGACCTCCAACCCGGAGGTGTGGAGCAGGACCGCGCTCTTCATCACGTACGACGAGAACGACGGCTACTTCGACCACGTCGTCCCGCCCTACCCGCCGGCCTCCGCCTCCCAGGGGCTCTCGACCGTCGACACCTCCCTCGACCACTTCTCCGGCAACGCCGGCTACGCCGCCGGCGTCTACGGTCTCGGCCAGCGTGTGCCGATGCTGGTCGTCTCGCCCTGGAGCACGGGCGGTTACGTCTGCTCCGAGACCTTCGACCACACCTCGATCATCCGGTTCATGGAGCGCCGCTTCGGGGTGACGGAACCGCAGATCTCGCCCTGGCGCCGGGCCGTCTGCGGCGATCTGACCTCCGCCTTCGACTTCGGCCTCGAGAACACCGCACCGGCGGCGCTGCCCGACACCTCGGCGTACAAGCCGCTCGACAACGACCGGCACCCCAGCTACGTACCGAAGCCGCCGGCCAAGCCGGCTCTGCCCGTCCAGGAGGCGGGCGCGCGTCCGGCCAGGGCGCTGCCGTACGAGCTGTACGTCGACGGAACGGCGACGCCGTCGACCGGTCGCTTCACGCTCACCTTCGGTGCGGGTGCCAGGGCCGGCGCCTTCTACTACATCACCGCCCCGAACCGCACCGACGGCCCGTGGACGTACACGGTGTCGGCCGGCAGGAGCATCGCCGACACCTGGAACACCGCCTACTCCTCGGGGGTCTACGACCTCACCGTGACCGGCCCCAACGGATTCCTGCGCGGCTTCCGGGGACCGGGCGGCACGGCGGGCCCGGAGGTGACGGCCCGGCATGATGCCGTCGCCGGCAACGTCGTGCTGACGATGACGAACCCCGGGGCCGCCGCCGTCACCCTCACGGTCACCAGCGCCCCCGCCTACGGCGGCCTGTCGCAGCGCGTCGCCGTCGCCAAGGGCGCGACCGTGACCCACACCGTGGATCTGCGCGGCAGCAGGCGCTGGTACGACCTGACGGTCGTCTCCAGCGGCAACAGCACCTTCCTCCGGCGCTTCGCGGGTCACGTCGAGAACGGCACGCCGGGCGTCAGTGACCCGGGGATCATCACCGGCTGAGGCCGGTGCGGGGCGGTGCGGCGGCCGGTCAGACGGTGACGACCCGCACATCGGCGTCGGTGAGCCGCCGTACCGCCTCCGCGGGGACGGCCGCGTCGGTGACCAGCACGTCGACGCGGTCGAGTCCGCAGATCCGGGCGAAGGCGCGCCGCCCCATCTTCGAGGAGTCGGTGACCACGACGACCCGGCTCGCGCGCTCGGCGAACAGCCGGCTGATCCCCGCCTCGTCCTCGTGGTGCGCCATGATGCCGAGCTCCGGGTCGATGCCGTCGACGCCGAGGACGACGACGTCGAGGACGACCTCGTTCAGGACCCCCGCGGCCAGCGGGCCGACCAGTTCGTACGTCTGCGCGCGGGCGACCCCCCCCGAGACGACGATCTTGATCTGCGGTCGGACGGCGAGCTCGCCGGCGATGTTGAGCGCGTTGGTCACCACGGTCAGCGCCGGGGCGTGCGCAGTGCCGGGCGCTTCGGGCCTGCCGCCGCCGAAGCGCAGGGCCAGGGCGCGCGCCACCTCGGTCGTCGTCGTACCGCCGTTGAGGCCGAGCACCTCGCCCTCGTGGACCAGGTCCGCCACCGCGGCGGCGATGCGCTGCTTCTCCGAGGCGTGCCGGGAGGACTTGTAGCGCAGGGGCAGTTCGTACGAGACACCGTGTGGCACGGCTCCGCCGCGGGTACGGACGAGAAGCCGCTGCTCAGCCAGCTCGTCCAGGTCCCGGCGGATCGTGGCGGGGGAGACGTCGAGCGTGGCGGCGGCCTCCTCGACCTCCAGCCTGCCGGTGGAGGCGAGGAGTTCGAGGAGCGTGTTCCACCGCTCGTGCTTCGACATGATCGCGATTTTAGCGCCGCGCCGAAGCCGTGGGCCCTGGACCCTGAGCCCTGCCTGATGGATACTGCGCCCAGTGATCGATGCTCGAAGATGCTCGAAAATAATCTGTTACGAGCAAAAGTGAGCAGCTTCTGTCTGTGAAGGAGTCGCACGTGCCCCCTACGGGACCCTCCCGCACCGCCGCCGAAATCAGCTCCCAGCCCGCCTCCTGGCGCAAGGCCGCAGAGACCCTGCCCCAGCACCGCGCGGCGCTGCCGGTGCGCGGCGAACGCGTCGCCGTCGTCGGCTGCGGCACCTCCTGGTTCATCGCCCAGGCCTACGCCCAGCTCCGGGAGACCGGCGGCCACGGGGAGACCGACGCCTTCGCCGCCTCCGAGTTCCCGCTCGGCCGGCGCTACGACCGGATCCTGGCCATCACCCGCTCCGGCACCACGACCGAGGTCCTCGACCTGCTCCGCCGCGTCCGGGGGACCGTCGCCACCGGTGCCCTCACCGCCGACCCGACCACCCCGGTCATGGCCGCCGCCGACGCCGTGGCCGTCCTCGACTTCGCCGACGAGGAGTCGGTGGTGCAGACCCGCTTCGCCACCACCGCCCTCGCCCTGCTCCGCGCGCACCTGGAGGCCGAGGACGCCCTCCCGGCCGGCGTGCGCACCGTGGAGCGGGCGGCCAAGGACGCCGAACGCGCCGTCGCCGAACCCCTCGCCGCCGACATCACCGGCGCCGAGCAGTACACCTTCCTGGGCACCGGCTGGACCTACGGCCTCGCCCTCGAAGCCGGCCTGAAGATGCGCGAGGCCGCCGGCGCCTGGACCGAGGCCTACCCGGCCATGGAGTACCGCCACGGCCCCATCAGCATCACCGCGCCGGGCCGGGTCGCCTGGTCCTTCGGCCCCGTGCCCGCCGGCCTCGCGGACGACGTGGCCCGCGTCGGCGGCACGCTCGTCGCGGACTCGGGCGACGCCGACGCGGCGCTCGACCCGATGGCCGACCTCATCCGAGCCCAGCGGCTCGCCGTCCTGCTCGCCGAGGCCCAGGGGCAGGACCCGGACCGGCCCCGCAACCTCACCCGATCCGTGGTCCTCGCCGGCGGTGGGACGGAGGAGAGCTGATGCCGCTCACCAGTACCGGCGAGATCGTCCTCGAAGCCCGCGAACGCGGTGCCGGCGCCGGGGCGTTCAACGTGATCCAGATCGAGCACGCGCAGGCCATCGTCGCGGGCGCCGAGGCCGCGGGCCGTTCCGTGATCCTCCAGATCAGCGAGAACACCGCCCGTTACCACGGCTCCCTGGAGCCCATCGCGCTCGCGACGCTCGCGATCGCCCGCCGGGCCGCCGTCCCGGTCGCCGTCCACCTCGACCACGCCGAGTCGCCCGACCTCGTCCGCGAGGCCGTCGCCCTCGGCTTCTGCTCCGTCATGTTCGACGCCTCGACCCTCCCGTACGAGGAGAACGTCGCCGCCACCCGTGAGATGACCGACCACTGCCACCGCCGGAACGTCTGGGTGGAGGCCGAACTCGGCGAGGTGGGCGGCAAGGACGGCGCCCACGCACCCGGCGTGCGCACCGACCCCGGCGAGGCCCGCGCCTTCGTCGCCGCCACCGGGGTCGACGCCCTCGCCGTCGCCGTCGGCAGTTCCCACGCGATGCTCACCCGGGACGCCGTCCTCGACCTCGACCTCGTCGCCCGGCTGCGCGAGGCCGTGGACGTACCGCTCGTCCTGCACGGCTCGTCGGGCGTCGGGGACGTCGACCTCGGCCGGGCCGTCGGCGCCGGGATGACCAAGGTGAACGTGGCCACGCACCTCAACAAGGCGTTCACCGGCGCCGTACGGACCCACCTCGGGGAGAACGCCACGACCGTCGATCCGCGCCGCTACCTCGGCCCGGCGCGCACGGCCGTCGCGGAGGCCGTCGCCCACCTGCTCCAGGTGCTCGGAGCCGAGGCGCCCCTGGTGCGCAGCTCACTCGCCGGTCCCTGAGCCCTGCGCGGTACCCGCGTTCTCGTCGGCCCCCGGCTCCTCCGGCTCCTCGCAGGTGACGCGGTCGCGCGGGGTGTAGTGCGTACGGAAGGTCTCCCGGCCGACCTCCGCCCCGCCGTCGCGGAAGACCCGGTCCACGGTGATGTCGAAGCCCTCGAGCGGAGTCTGAGGCTCGCACTTCGGACCCGTGCCGGTCCGCTCGGAGGGCTCCGTGAGGTTGGTGCGGGGACCCTCCACCGCCTCCACGGCGTCGTACTTCTTCGTGCCGAGGAAGCTGATGGTCACCGAGGAGTCGGTGGAGCTCGCTCTGATGTAGATCCAGGCGTCGGAGTTGTTGCGGAACTTCAGGTCGAGCGTGCCCCAGGCCACCGTCGCCTCCCGGCCCGCCGGGTACCGCTCGATGTAGAACGAGTGCGCGCCGTACTCGACGGGCTTCACCCCGGCGAAGAAGATCGCGTTGAAGACCGTGGTCGCCACGGCGGACACCCCGCCGCCCGGCGCCGAGTGGTACTGCCCGTCCAGGATCATCGTGCCGTCCACGAAACCGTTGGCCTTGGTGCGCTCCCCGACGGTCCGGTTGAAGCTCCAGACCTCGCCCGGCTTCACCAGGGAGCCGTTGATCAGCTCGACGGCCCGGCCGATGTTGATCGTCCGGTAGGGGGCGGTGGGGAAGTTGACCGTGAACGTCGACATCTGCTCCTTGATCCCCATCTCCGCCACCGACTTCCGGGTCAGCATCGGCTGGATCAGCTCCGTGGCCACGGGACCGGTCCGCGCGGCTTCGCCGCGCTTCGGCAGCAGCGGGAGGACCGCCGCGCCCAGGGACTCGGCCGTCACCTCGTGACCCGGCCGCCCGTCCGCCAGGACCACCACCCGGCCGTTCTCCACCCCCAGGCGTGCCTCGACCGGACCGGTGGCGACCCTGTCGAGCGGACGCGCCACGGCAGGGTCGCCGATCAGCCCCTTCGCGTCGAGCGTCGGGACGAGCCGGCCCTCGTCGTCCGCCTTCACCGTCAGATGGGCGCCGATCGTCGCCGGGGTGATCCGCAGGCTCTCGCCGTCGACGGTGAGCGTGACCGGCCCCGACATCGCGGGCGTCCCGAACGTGTTGAGGAAGCGGGCCGTCTCCGCCTCGCCGACCTTGGGCCGCGAGACGGCGGTCGGCAGCGGCACCGGGTTCTCACCCTCGAGCTCCGGGTAGTTCGCGCGCAGGGTGTCCACGGCCGCGTCGACGTCCAGCTTCTGCCCGATGCGGGGCTGGACGGTCACCGCCTGGCCGTCCTCGAAGGAGACGGACCCCTCGACGGTCGTCCGGTCGTAGGTACGGGCCGCCTCCGCCATCGCCGTACGGGCCTCGGACTCGTCGAAGGCGACGACCGGCTCGACCTCCCGCTCGTCGGAGGAGAACAGCCGGCCGATCACGGTCACCGGATCACGCGCGGGATCCGCCGCCTTGTCCACGGTCTTCGCCACATCGACGCTCAGCCCGGCCGTGGCCGGATCGACGGTGCCGGTGCTCGCCCCGGTCCGCACCGGTATCGGGGACGTCCAGGACGCGGGCGCCTGCGCCGTGAGCGTCGCCCGCGCTTCCTGACGGCTCATCCCGCCGATGGCCACGCCGTCCACCCGGGTGCCTTCGGATATGTCGTCCCCGGTGGCGAGAAGACCCGCCGCGTACAGCCCGCCCGCGGCGAGAAGCGCCACTCCGGCCGCCGTGACCGCGATGCGTATGCGCCGACCGCGAGAGGACGACGGCGCCGCGTCGTCCTCGTGCCTGGAGTCCCTGGAGTCGCGCACACGGCCTCCCGGTGGGTCGGGTTACCCGAGATCCATCCGTGACGTTACGCCGGGCGGGTGGCCCGCGCATGTCGGACGGCTCCGACCTGCGCTTATGCCGCCGAACCGGGGCGGTGGAGGCTGGAGCGGGGCACCGCCGGAACCTCGAAGGAGATCCAGGCGTCGGGAGGTGCGTCCGGCCGGCCCGGCACCGGCCTGCGCTCCTCGGTCCACGCCTCACCGGCGATGTCGGTGGCGACCCGGCGCCAGAACCGGACGGCTCCGGTGTTGTCCTCCTGGAAGGCGACCTCCCAGGACCCGGGGTGCGCGGCCATGACCTCCCGCACCGCCCGCAGCCCGATTCCCGCCCTCCGCGCGGCGCGCACCACGAAGAAGCTGCTGAGCACACGCGTCGGAGAGGTCAGGCCGCGGACGAACGCGAGACCGACCGGATGCTCGCCGCTCGTCACGAGATACGGAGCCCAGCCGGGGTCCGTGAGGGCCGAGTCGAGCCGCTCGCTGCGGAACGTCCCGTCCGGGCGGGGCAGCACACCGCTGTACGCGGACATGTCGTGGCGGAACATCAGCCAGAGGCGTTCCAGGGTGGGGCGGTCGGCCGGACGGGCGAGGCGCACGGATACGTCGGGCATGGGTCTCCTCGGGGTTCGGGGCATGAAAAAAGCCTCCCTGGCGGGGGCGATTTGCCCGGCCGGGAGGCGCATTGACGTACCGGAAGAATACCAGCGGCCGCGGATCCGAGGGGTGCGGGGGTGGTGCGTGAGGGCCGAACTCCCCCTCACGCACCGTGACTCAGCCCTCGGTCAGCCCTCCACCGGGTCCACCAGCTCGTTCGACCGCGCCACGCGCGCGTACCAGTGCGCGCTCGACTTGGGGGTACGAGCGAGGGACGTGTAGTCCACGTGGACCGCGCCGAACCGCTTCTCGTAGCCGTACGCCCACTCGAAGTTGTCCATGAGCGACCAGAGGAAGTAGCCGCGGACGTCCGCCCCGTCCGCCATGGCCCGGTGCACGGCCGCGAGATGACCGTGGACGTAGGCGATCCGGTCGGGGTCGTGCACCGAGCCGTCCGGGCCGACCTCGTCCTCGTACGCGGCGCCGTTCTCCGTGATCAGCAGCGGCAGCTCCGGATACCGGGCGGAGACCCGGGTCAGCAGCTCGTACAGCCCGTTCGGGTCCACCGCCCAGCCCATCGCCGTGGGTTCGCCCGGCGCCCGGTGGAAGGCCACGTCGTCCGCGCCGGGCCAGGGGGAGTGATCGCTCGCCCCGTGCCCGTCGTCCTGCGGCTTCGCCATCCCCTCGGTGACCGCCGACACCACCGTCGGCGTGTAGTAGTTGATGCCGAGCGAGTCCAGCGGCTGTCCGATCGTCGCCGTGTCGCCGTCGCGTACGAACGCCCAGTCGGTCAGCGAGGCGGTGTCGGCGAGGAGGTCCGCGGGGTAGCCGCCGTCGAGGAGCGGGCCCAGGAAGACCCTGTTGCCGACCGCGTCGATCCGGCGGGCCGCCTCCTGGTCCTCCGCCGACGTGGTGAGCGGCCGGATCTCGTGCAGGTTCAGGCTGATGGAGACCTTCGCCTGCCCGGGGTGCGCGGCGCGCAGCGCCTGAGCCGCGAGCCCGTGGCCCAGGTTCAGGTGGTGCGCGGCGCGCAGGGCCGCGACGGGGTCCGTGCGGCCGGGCGCGTGGACCCCGGAGCCGTAGCCGAGGAAGGCGGTGCACCAGGGCTCGTTGAGGGTGGTCCAGCGGGCGATCCGGTCGCCGAGCGCCTCGCCGACCAGCGCCGCGTACGCCCCGAACCGCTCGGCCGTGGCCCGCTCGGGCCAGCCGCCCGCCGTCTCCAGGTCCTGCGGCAGGTCCCAGTGGTAGAGCGTGGCGACCGGCTCGATGCCGGCCGCGAGCAGCTCGTCGACGAGCCGGCGGTAGAAGTCCAGACCCTTCTGCACGGCCGGTCCGCGGCCGGTGGGCTGGACTCGCGGCCACGACACCGAGAACCGGTAGGCGCTCAGGCCGAGGTCCGCCATCATCCGGACGTCGTCCCGGAAGCGGTGGTAGTGGTCGACCGCCACATCGCCGTTGTGGCCCTCGAACACCTTCCCCGGGGTGTGCGAGAAGGTGTCCCAGATCGACGGCGTACGGCCGTCCTCGGCCGCCGCTCCCTCGATCTGGTACGCGGCGGTGGCGGCGCCCCACAGGAAGCCGGGCGGGAACTGACGGGCCGTCGTGAGCGGTCGGGGATCTGTCGCGGTCATGCGGAAGTGCTCCCGGGTGAGAGGGGTGTACGGGGGAAGGGCAGGGGGCGGCCACCGGTCGGCGGGTCGGGTGGTGACCCGCGGACCGGCCCGTGACGGCGGGTCAGCTCTTGACCGCGCCCGTGGTGATGCCGCCGACGATGTGCTTGCCGAGCACGGCGAAGACCAACAGCAGTGGCAGGGTGGATATCAGCGCGCCGGTCAGCACGATCGACTGGTCGACGGTGTGGTTGCCCGCTCCCAGACCGGCCAGAGCCACCTGGAGCGTGGGACTGCCGTCCGGGGTGAGTGCGATGAACGGCCAGAAGAAGTCGTTCCAGGCCTGGACGAAGACCAGCATGCCGAGCACCGCCATCGCGGGTCTCGCGACCGGGAACACCACGTGCCAGATGATCCGCAGGCTGTGCGCGCCGTCCACCCGGGCCGCCTCCACCAGCTCCACGGGCAGCGCCTCGATCAGGTACTGACGCATGAAGAACACGCCGAACGCGGCGACCAGGGACGGCAGGACGACGGACTGGAGCTGGTCGACCCAGCCCAGGTCGGTGATGATCCGGTACAGCGGGATCACGCTCAGCTGCGGCGGGATCGTCATGGTCGCCACGACGAGCGTCAGCATCGCGCCCCTCCCCTTGAAGGGCAGCTTGGCGAAGGCGAACCCGGCCAGGGTGGAGAAGAGCACGGTGGAGAGCGCCACCAGCCCCGCCACGACGGTCGTGTTGACCAGCGCCTCGCCCATGTCGACCTGGTTCCAGGCGAAGGCGAGGTTGTCGAAGAGCCGGGGGCCGGGCAGCAGCGGCGCCGGGGGAGACACGACGCGCTCGCCCGAATGGGAGGCGGCGACCAGGTTCCAGTAGAGCGGGAAGAGCGAGATCAGGGCGGCCAGACCGAGCAGGACGTAGGTCAGCGGCCCGGCCCGGTGCTGATCACCGGCCGGCGGGCGCGGACGGAGACGGACGTGCAGACGTGACATGAGGTCAGGCCCCCAGCTTCTTGCGGTTCGCCCGGGCGAGGAGCGTACGGACCGCCCCGATCACCAGCAGGAGCAGCAGCATCACCCAGGCGATGGCTGACGCCTGGCCGAGCGCTCCGGTCACCCAGCCCTTCTCGTACATCAGCAGACTCAGCGTCTGGAACTGGTTGCCGCTGCCGCCGCTGATGCCGAGGCTGCCGCCGAAGATCATCGGTTCGCCGAAGAGCTGGGTGGCGCCGATCGTGGAGACCACGATCGTGAAGAGGATCGTCGGACGGATCGACGGGATCGTCACACTGAGGAACTGGCGCCACCGGGAAGCCCCGTCCAGCGCCGCAGCCTCGTAGAGATCCTTCGGTACGGCCTGCATCGCGGCCAGATAGATCAGCGCGTTGTAACCGGTCCAGCGCCAGGTCACGATCGTCGAGATGGCGATCTGCGCGGGCCACTTGGAGGACTCCCAGTCCACCGGCTCGAACCCGACCCAGCCGAGGACGGTGTTGATCAGGCCGTAGTCGGTGTTGAAGAGCTGGGCGAAGACCAGGGTCGCCGCCGCGATCGAGGTGGCGTACGGGGCGAGGACCGCGACCCGGAAGAACCCCCGGGCGCGCAGCCGGTAGTTGAGCAGATGGGCGAGGCCGAGCGCCATCAGCAGCTGGGGGACGGTCGAGACGACGCCGATCGTGAAGGTGTTGGCGAGCGCGTTCCAGAAGAACTCGCTGTCCGCGAGGGCGGTGTAGTTGTCCAGGCCCCGCCACTCGGCCTCACCGCCGAGCTCCACCCGGTGCAGCGAGAGCCAGCCCGTGTAGATCAGCGGGAAGAGCCCGAAGGCGGCGAAGGTGAGGAAGAAGGGTGCGACGAATGCGTACGGGCTGAAGCGCAGGTCCCAGCGGTAGAACCGGCTGCGCAGCCCTGCGCGGGGCGGTGGGGGAGGGGGCGAGGCGGGAGAGGGCGGGGCGGGCGGCGGGGAGCCGTCGGCCGCCGCCCGGAGGGAGGTGGCCACGGGGGCGTCCCTTCGGAATCGGTACGGATGCGCGGCGCGGTCGGTGCGGGTGCGGTGCAGCGGGTGCGGGTGGCGGCGGGCGCGCGGGCGGCGGCGTGGCGCGAGCGGACGGGGCGCGTGCGGACGGGGCGCGAGCGGACGGGGCGTGCCGCCGGTCCGGGCGCGGTGCGCGCGGCGCGGGCGCCGAGACGGCGGGCCGGTGGCCGCCCGGCGGGGGAGCGCCGGGCGGCCCGCGGCGTCGCGCGCCCCTGCTACTGCTCGATCTTGTCCTCGATCAGCTTCTTCACGTTCTCCCACGCCTTCGCGGGATCGGTGCCGCGCTGCTCGATGTCGAGGATGCCGTTGTCGGTGAGGAAGGTCTTCACCTGGCCGTCCCAGCGGCTGATCGGGGCCGGTGTGATGCCGGCCGCGGCCTCCGAGTAGATCCGGCCGACCGGTGTGTCGCCGAAGTACGGCAGCTTCGCGTCCTGCACGGCCGTCGACGAGAGCGTGTCCTTGGTCGAGGGGATGTTGCCGTTCACGCCGAAGACCTTGGCGTGCTGCGCGGGCGCGGTGAGCCAGGCGGCCAGCTCCGCGGCCTCCTTGGCGTGCTTCCCCGACTTGGGGACGGCGAGGAACGAACCGCCCCAGTTGCCAGCCACCGGCGGCGCCGCGATGTCCCACTTGCCCTGGTTGCCCGCGCCCGCCTGGTCCTTGATGATGCCGGTCATCCAGCTCGGGCAGGCGACCGTGGCGAACGTGGAGTTCTTGAACGCCGCGTTCCAGGTGCCCTTCTCGTCGAACTGGCGGAGCTTGGCGGTGAGGCCGCCCTGCGCCGCGGCGACGGCGGTCTCCCAGGCCTTCTTCACCCCGGGGCTGTTCTCGTAGTCCAACTCGCCCTTGGTGTCGGCGTACTGCACGGCCTCGCTGGAGACGACGGCGTTGAACAGACCGCTCGCGGAGTCGTGGAACGACGTTCCGGACGGAGCCGCCTTCTTGTAGGTCCTGCCCGTCTCCAGGAACTTGGCCCAGTCCCCCTGCCAGAGCGCGCCGACGGCGGCGCGGTCGGTGGGCAGCTTGGCCTTGGCGAAGAGTTCCTTGTTGTAGCAGATGGCCATCGGGCCGATGTCGGTGCCGAGTCCGATGACCTTGCCGTCGGCGGTGGTGGCCTGCTTGACCTTCCAGTCCAGGTACGCGCCCAGATCCGCGCCGCCGGTCGTGCCGAGGTCGACCCACTTGTCCGCCATGGCGGGACCGGTGGCCTCCGCGACGTAACCGACCTCCAGGGCCTGGATGTCGGCGAGGCCGCTGTTGCGGGAGAGCCGCAGCTTGAGGGTGTCCCAGTACTTCTGGCCGTCGGCGACGTTCGACTCGACGATCTTGATGTTCGGGTGTGCCTTCTCGTACTCGGCGTAGAGCTTGGCGCCCGTCTTGTCGTCGTAGCCGAAGGAGCCGAAGGTCCCGATGCGCAGGGTGATCTGTCCGTCGCCGCCGGCCTCGTCGGAACCGCCGTCGCTGCCGCAGCCGGTGATCAGGGCGGCGCAGACGGCGACCCCGGCGACCGCGGCCCGCGCGGTGCGGCGCCGTGCCTGTCTGCTGCGGCTCGTGCTGGAAGTGCGCATTCGACTCTCCTCGTCCGGGGTGGTGCGATGCGTGGCTCGGTACGGCCCGCGCGGCTCGCGGCGTGGGAGCGCTCCCACTGCGTCTCGCCGGAAGGTTGCTGCCTGGCGCGTACGGGTGTCAAGGGGTGCGCCGGAATCCGTTACGCCACTCTTGGGAGCGCTCCCACGCTTGATACAGTCACCGGAACACAGGGGACACGAGGGGAGACGGCAGATGGTGGTGAGCGGGCGCCAGACCGGCAGGCCCACCCTGGAGGAGGTCGCGGCCAGAGCCGGCGTCGGCCGGGGCACGGTCTCCAGGGTGATCAACGGCTCCCCGCGGGTGAGCGAGCACGCCAAGGCCGCCGTGGCCAGGGCCGTCGCCGAACTCGGCTACGTACCCAACCGCGCCGCCCGGGCGCTGGCCGGCAGCCGTACGGACGCCGTGGCGCTCGTGATCCCCGAGACCGAGGCCCGGCTCTTCGCCGAGCCGTACTTCCTCGACATCATCCGCGGGGTCAGCGCCGAACTCGCCGACGCCGACAAACAGTTGCTGCTGACGCTGATCCGCAACGACAAGGAGCGGCAGCGCTTCGAGCAGTACCTCACCGCGCAGCGGGTGGACGGCGTGCTGCTCGTCTCGGTCCACGCCGACGATCCGCTGCCGGACCAGGTGCGGGCGCTCGGTCTGCCGGCCGTGCTCAACGGCCGGCGCACCGAGGCGGAGCAGGTGGCCTATGTGGACTCCGACAACGTGGGTGCCGGGCGGTCGGCCGTCGCCCATCTCGCCGGGCGGGGCCGCCGTCGTATCGCCACCATCACCGGCCCGCTGGACATGTACGGCGCCCGCTGCCGCCTCGACGGCTACCGGCAGGGACTCGCGGAGGCCGGGATCGCCGTGGACGAGCGGCTCGTCGCCACCGGCGACTTCACCGAGGAGGGCGGGCGGCGGGCCATGCGGGAGCTGCTCGACCGCGAGCCGGGCCTCGACGCCGTCTTCGCCGCATCGG
Source organism: Streptomyces sp. NPDC012508 (assembly GCF_042902595.1). Taxonomy (NCBI): domain Bacteria; kingdom Bacillati; phylum Actinomycetota; class Actinomycetes; order Kitasatosporales; family Streptomycetaceae; genus Streptomyces; species Streptomyces sp. NPDC012508. Next base: position 6,928 of record NZ_JBIBEO010000010.1, on the reverse strand, counting down.
ACGTGATGGGGGCCGGTGCGCGCGGGGTGCTGAAGGAGTCGGGGCGCCGGGTCCCGGAGGACGTGGCCCTGGTCGGGGTCGACGACTCGCCGGTGGCCCGTCACATGGACCCGCCGCTGACCAGCGTGCGCCAGCCGATCGAGGAGATGGGGCGCACGATGGCCCGGTTGCTGCTCCAGGAGATCGCGGGGGCGTCCGAGGAACAGCCGTACCGGGTGCTGCCGACCGAGCTGGTGGTCCGCGACTCGTCCTGACCCCCTCCTCCCCAAGATGCACCGGACCCTCGATACCCGGAGAATTGCACGCACAGGGTCCGTTTCCGCCACCGGGCGCAACCTGGCAAGGGGGCGGTCGACGATGCCGCTGCGACAGGAGTACCGGGCGCTCGCGTCCGGGACACTGCGCCGGTGGGTCGTGGTCTATCTGTGCGTGGTGGCCCTGCTCACGGTCTGCTATCTCACGATCCCCTCCAGGCACACCGTTCTCTGGGCGCTGATCGGTCTGAGCGGCGTCGCGGCCATCCTCACCGGTATCCACATCCACAAGCCGGCGAAACGCTGGCCGTGGCTCGTGCTCGCGGGCGCCAACTTCACCTTCGTCGCCGGGGACACGGCGTACAACCTCCTGGAGAACCTGTTCGGGCAGACCAACCCGTTCCCCTCCGTCGCGGACGCCCTGTACCTGGCCACGTACCCCCTGTTCGCCATCGGGCTGTTCGGCTTCATCCGCTACCGAGCCGCCGGGCGCGACCTCGCCGTGGCGCTCGACGCCCTCATCCTCACCTCCGGGCTCGCCCTGCTCTCCTGGGTGAACCTGATCACCCCGCTCGCCAAGTCGCCCGACATGACATGGATCGAGAAGGCCATCTCGATCGCCTATCCGCTCGGCGACGTCCTGATGCTCGCGATGCTCGCCCGCCTCCTCGTCCCCGGCGGGCTGAGGTCACGGGCCGTGCAGCTGCTCACCCTGGGGACCTGCGGCATCCTCGCGTCCGACGTCATCTACGGAGCTCTCCAGCTGCAGGGGACCTGGCAGGTCGGCACCGGCTGGGACCTCGGCTGGGTCATCTTCTTCACGGCGTGGGGCCTCGCGGCCCTGCACCCCTCCATGACCGGGCTGACCGAGCGCGTGCCGCAGCCGCCGGCCGTCATCGCCGAACGGCGGCTCGCCCTGCTCGCCGCGGCCTCGCTCGTCGCCCCCGTCCTGCTGCTCTACCAGTCGCTGCGTGCCGACCGGGAACAGGACATCGCCGTCATCGCCGTCTTCTCCGCGATCATGTTCCTGCTGGTGCTCACCCGCCTGTGGGGCATGATGGCCGAACACCGCAGCGCCGAGGCCCGCGAGCGCAGCCTGCGGGTGGCCGCCGCCTCCCTGGTGGCCTCGCTGAGTCCGCGCGAGGTCGCCAGCGCCGTCGAGGTGGCCGCCGCGACCCTCGTCGGGCCCGGCACGCCGCACAAGACGATGCTCCTCGCCCGTGACCGACGGCGCTTCCTCTACGCCGTCCCGACCGGGCACCTGCCCTGGAACTTCCGGGGCACGGAACTCTCCGGCTCCCGGAGCCCGCCGTGGCCCGACCTGCTCGCCCAGGGCAGCCGGCACGTCCGCACCGACGAGCTCGACCCCACCGTCGCGCACGCCCTCGGGCCCCTGTCGCACGCGCTGCTGTGCCCCCTGGCCCTGCAGGCGCCCGCAGCGGGCGAACCGCTGCTCGGTGTCCTGCTGCTCGCGGCGCCCGAGAAGAAGCTCCGCGCGATCTCCGGGCCCGCGCAGTCCCTGGCCTCCCAGGCCGCGCTCGCCCTGGAGCGCTTCGGGCTCAGCGAGGAGGTCAACCGCCGCACCAGCGAGGCGTACTTCCGCACCCTTGTGCACAACACCTCGGACGTCATCCTGATCGTCGACGACGACGACACCGTGCGCTACGCCAGCCCCTCCGCCGAGTCGATGTTCGGCCACTCGCTGCTGCCCGGGACGCCGCTGACCGACCTCCTGGCGCCCGGCGACGCCGCCAGCGCGCTGCGGATCCTCAAGGGTGTCCGCTCACGTGACGACGTGGACGCCCGGGACGACTGGAAGCTGCGACGCGGCGAGTCCACCGACCTGCACGTCGAGGTCCGGTGCAGCAACCTCCGTAACGAACAGACCGTCCACGGCCTGGTCCTCACCCTGCGCGACGTGACGGAGCAGCGGAAGCTGGAGCGGGAGCTCACCCACCGCGCCTTCCACGACTCGCTCACCGGGCTCCCCAACCGGGTCCTGCTCCTCGAACGGATCGAGCGGGCCCTGCTGCGCGGCCGCCGCGACTCCACCCTGACCTGCATGCTCTTCGTCGACCTCGACGACTTCAAGGTCGTCAACGACACCATGGGGCACTCGGTCGGCGACGAGCTGCTCGTCGCCGTGGCCCGCCGGCTGACCTCCGTGCTGCGGCTCAGCGACACCGCCGCGCGTCTGGGCGGGGACGAGTTCGCCGTCCTGATCGAGGGCGCCAAGGAACCAAGTGACGCCGAAGCCCTCGCGGCCCACATCGTGCAGACCCTGAGCCAGCCCTTCCATCTCACCGACGGTGCCGTCTCCGTGTCGACGAGCGTGGGCATCGCCACCGTCCTGGACAGCGCCCACGCCGAGGAACTCCTCGGCCACGCCGACCTCGCGCTCTACGCCGCCAAGGCCGCGGGCAAGAAGCGCTGGCGGCGGTTCCGGCCCGAACTGCACTCCCGTCTCGTCGCCCGGCACGAACTGCAGGAGGGCATGGACACGGCCATCGCCGACCACGCCTTCGCCCTGCGCTACCAGCCGATCGTCGAGGTCGCCGACGGGGTCGTCGCCGGCTTCGAGGCACTGATCCGCTGGCCGCACGCGCGGCGCGGCATGGTCCCGCCCGACCAGTTCATCACCCTGGCCGAGGAGAGCGGGCACATCATGCCGCTCGGCGCCTGGGTGCTCGAACACGCGGCGCTCGACGTCGCCCGCTGGCAGCGGGCCCGCCCGGGACGACAGCCGCCGCTGTACGTCAATGTCAACGTCTCGCCCCGGCAGTTCCGCGACCCGGGCCTCCTCGACGACGTGCGCCGCACCCTGAGCTCCTCCGGGCTCGCTCCCGGCACCCTGGTCCTGGAGCTCACCGAGACCGTGCTGATGCGCAAGGACGAGCAGATCCGCACCACCATGCGTGCGCTGCGCGAGCTCGGAGTCTCCATCGCGATCGACGACTTCGGCACCGGGTTCTCCTCGCTCAGCTATCTGCGGGAGTTCCCCATCGACGTGCTCAAGGTCGACAAGTCGTTCATCGACGACATCACCACCGACCGTCAGCAGCTGGCCCTGGTCGAGGGCATCGTTCGCATCGCCGACGTCCTCGGGCTGAACGTGGTCGCGGAGGGCATCGAGTACGAGGGGCAGCGTGAACTCCTCGCCGACATGGGCTGCCAGTTCGGGCAGGGTTATCTCTTCGCCCGGCCCATGACCGCCCACCAGGCCGAATCCTTCCTGCGCCGTTCCTCGCACGGGCCGGCGTCCACCTCGGCGGGAACCGCGTCCGCGCCGGCCGGGACGGCCGTCGCCGAGCGGCCCCGTCCGGTCGTCCGGCCGATGACCTCGCAGCAGGCGGCGGCAGAGGCGGCGGCACGGGCGTCAGGGGCGCAGGCGGGGGCCCGGCCTGCCGGGAGCGCGCGGCGCGGTGCCGCCCAGCGCGATCGCCGGTGGCGCGACCTGGAGCGCCTGAAGCGGACCAGCCCGATGTGCGACGCCGTCATCGACGAGATCGACGGCCGCAAGCTGCGCGTCGAGAACGAGTGGCTCGTCGACTTCGCCTCCTGCAACTACCTCGGCTTCGACCTCGACCCGGAGATCATGGCGGCGATCGGCCCGCAGGTCAGCAGCTGGGGTACGCACCCCAGCTGGTCCCGACTGATCGGCAGCCCCCGGCTGTACCCCCGGATCGAGGAGCGGCTGACCGAACTGCTCGGCGCGCCGGACACCCTGCTGCTGCCGACGATCACCCTCATCCACCAGTCGGTGATCCCGCTGCTCGCGGGCGACGGACGGGTCTTCGTCGAGGCGACGGCCCACCGCACGGTGTACGACGGTTGTGTGGTGGCCCGCGGTCAGGGCGCCACCGTGCAGCGCTTCCACGCCGACAGCCCGTGGGAGCTGGACATGCAACTGCGTTCCGTCCCCGGCGACGAGAGCCGCCTGGTCTGCATGGACGGCGTGAACAGCATGACCGGCAACTTCCCGGACCTCGGCGAGATCGCCCGGATCTGCCGGGAGAACGGCGCACTGCTGTACGTGGACGACGCCCACGGCTTCGGGGTGATCGGTGAACGGACCCACGGCGAGACGTCGCCCTGGGGCTCCCGGGGGAACAGCATCATCCGCCACCTGGGCGAGTCCTACGAGGGGGTCGTCATGGTCGGCGGCTTCTCCAAGGCCTACTCCTCGCTGCTCGCCTTCCTCGCCGTACCGAGGTGGCTGAAGGACCACCTCAAGGTCGCGGCGGCGCCCTACCTCTACTCCGGGCCCTCCCCGACGGCCTCGCTCGCCACCGCCCTCGCCGGGCTCGACGTCAACGCCGAGCGCGGCGACGCGATCCGGGCCGACCTCCACCGTAAGACCATGCGGATCCTCGACCACGTACGGGCGCTGGACATCGCCACCCCCAACACCGACGGACTGCCGATCATCGAGATCCCGCTCGCCGACGCACAGGACCTCGAAGCCGTGGCCTCGTTCCTGTGGGCGCGGGGCATCTACGTCACCCTGGCCAGCTATCCGCTCGTCCCGCGCAACCGCGTGGGCTTCCGTATCCAGGTCACGGCCCCCAACACCGACGAGGAGATCGACCAGCTCAACGCGGCGCTGACCGACCTCTCGCGGCGCTTCGCCCTCCAGCGGGTGCCCGGAAGCCCGCACCCCGGCGTCCCCGCCGGCCGGCCCGCGGACTCCCGGTGAGCTCGTCGGCGCGCGCGCGGGCGCTCCGGCACAACCGCGACGCGGACTGGGACTCCTGGCCGGTCGCCGACTACCTGGCGGAGAACTACCGACAGCTGCACCCGTGCGACATCGGCGTCATCCACCACCACTCCGCCTTCTACCGGCAGTTCGCGCCCGGCAGCATCGCGCGCTCCCTGGAGTTCGGCGCCGGGCCGAATCTGTACCCCCTGATGCTGGCGGCCGCGGCGAGCCGGCGCATCGACGCACTCGAACCCAGCACGGCCAACGTCCGCTATCTCCGGGGGCAGCTGGCTGAGGGACCCGACACCAGTTGGCAGGCCTTCTACACCCTCTGCCGCGAACTCGACCCGGCGCTCCCCGCGAAGCCCGCCGAGGCCCTGGCCCGGGTACGGATCGTTCCCGGCGCCGCGGACGACGTCCCCGCGGGGACGTACGACCTGGCCTCGATGAACTTCGTCGCCGAGAGCGTCACCGAGGACTTCGCCGAAGTCGCCGCCCTGTGCGCCGATTTCGTCCGCTCGGTGCGGCCGGGAGGGCACCTCGTGGCCGCCTTCATGGAACGCATGCCCAGCTACCGCATCGGCGACGGGCCGGACTGGCCGGCCTGCCCGGTGGACGCGGGCGCGGTCCGCGCCGTCTTCGCGCCGCTGACCGAGGAGCTGCGCATCAGCCGGCTGGCGAAGGACCGCACCCTGCCCGAATACGGCGACACGGGCGTGCTCCTCCTGACGGCCCGGCGAACGGAGACATCACGTTCGCAAAGTTAGGATGGTCGGATGCGAGGCACCCACCGACGCCGTCGGTCGGTCACCTGGATGGTGGTGATCGCGTTCATGGCTCTGGCGCTCCTGACGACGGGATGCGCGCCTCCGGCTCCGGGCCTGCGCGTGGGCATCGCCTACGGTGACCGTCTCGTCTGGATGTCCGACAGGGATCTCGACGCCGCCCTCGACGATGCCGTCGCGGTGGGTGCGCGGTGGGTGAGGGCGGATCTGACGTGGACCCATGTGCAGCCGGACGGGCCGGACACGTACCGGTGGGAGGGATTCGACAGAGTTGTCACCGCGGTCGAGGAGCGGGGCCTCGACCTCCTGCCGGTGCTCGGATTCACACCGGCGTGGGCGCGCCCAGCCGATTGCACCAGCAAGCAGTGCCGGCCTGCCGACCCCATGGATTTCGCTGCCTTCGCCGGCGCTGCCGCGAAGCGCTACGCACCGCGCGGGGTGCACACCTGGGAAGTCTGGAACGAGCCGAACCTCACCCGTTCATGGGCGCCCGCGCCTGACGAAGGCGCCTATACGGCGCTGCTGACGGAGACCAGCCAGGCACTGCGGGACAACGACCCGGAGTCGTACGTCATTCTGGGCGGGCTGGCGGCGACCACCACGAAGGACGGGAACATCTCCCAGACCGCGTTCCTGCAGGGTGTCTCGGCGCGCGGCGGAAACCACGTGGTGGACGCCATCGGCTATCACCCTTATACGTACCCGTTCCTGGCGAGTTCCGTGACCTCGTGGGGTACGCCGTGGGAGCGGATCGAAGGGACGCGGGACAGCTTGAGGAGCGTGCTCGTCGCGAACGGCACGCCGAAGATGCCTGTGTGGCTCACCGAGTTCGGCGCGCCGACGAACGGTCCCGGCACGTCGTCGGACGGCCGGGGCGCCGTCGCGGAGGACACCACGCACGTGCCTGAGGAACGTCAGGCACAGATCGCCACGGACGCCGTGCGCACAGCGGCCGCAACCCCGCATGTCGCCGCGCTGATCTGGTACGCCGAGCGCGATCTCGGTACGGACAGGCGGGACAGCGAGAACTTCTTCGGTCTGCGCCGGGCCGACGGAAGCGCGAAACCCGCCCTCGCCGCCCTGCGGGACGCGGTGGCCGGGCTCAGCGGCCGGTAGGTGTGGGGGGCAGGGTTCGGAAGAGGTCGAGGTAGCGGTCGGTGAGTGCGGGCCAGGCGTAGCGTTCTACGGCG
>NZ_JBIBEO010000009.1:340313-456623 GCF_042902595.1 Streptomyces sp. NPDC012508 | reverse complement strand
AACTAATCTGGCGTTGATTTTTGGCACGCTGTTGAGTTCTCAAGGAACGGACGCTTCCTTCGTACTCACCCTCTCGGGCTTTCCTCCGGGCTTTTTCCCTTCGGTCTTTCGTGTTCCAGCTTAGCAGATCCGATTTCCGTTTCCGCCACCCGCTGGAACGGGTTTGCCGTTTCGGGAATTTACTTTTCGCGCTTTCCCTTGCGGCGGGGTCAAACACTACCAGGCTTTTTCGCTCCCCCTGACCACCCCTCCGCAGGCATGCAGAGGTGTAGACCACTGGGGTTAGGATCTGGCTTGATAGGTGCTGCCGACCCACGACTCGAAGTCGCGTTGGGGTCAGGCAGGAGTACGACAGTACATCTCACCGTCAGTAGAGGCAAATCGCTTCCGGCTAGTCCTAGGTCCGCCAACTGGTACGTCTCGTGCGGAACCGGGACTTCCCATGACATACGCTTCTGAACAGTACGCCGTCCGGGACAGGCAGTGACGGCGCCACACCATCTCCGCCCCTGGGAGGCTTCCCATGACAACCGTGACGTCGCCGCTTGCTGGACGCGCCATCGGTCTTGCCGCAGTACCCGACCCGGTCTTCTCCGGCGCGATGGTCGGTCCCGGCACCGCCATCGATCCCGTACGTGAGCCGTCGGAGGCCGTGTCGCCGGTCGACGGCGTCATCGTCTCTCTGCACCCGCACGCGTTCGTCGTCGTGGACGGCGAGGGACACGGAGTGCTGACCCACCTCGGGATCGACACCGTTCAGCTCAACGGGCAGGGCTTCGAGCTGCTCGTGAACAAGGGGGACACCGTGACGCGGGGACAGGCCGTCGTCCGTTGGAACCCCGCCGAGGTCGAGGCCGCCGGCAAGTCCCCGATCTGCCCCGTCGTGGCCCTGGAGGCCACGGCCGACTCTCTCTCCGATGTCGTGGACAGCGGCGACGTGAAGGCCGACGACCAGCTCTTCAGCTGGCGCTGAGGCCGGCGTCGTCCTCGTGACGACCACGAGTTCGACATTCATCGCGGCGGCCGGATGCCGCCGCTCTATCGGAGACGGGTGAGATGGAGACAACGCTGCGAGGCGTCGGCGTCAGCCACGGAGTGGCGATCGGCGAGGTCCGGCACATGGGTACGGCGGTTCTCGAGCCGCCGGCCAAGCAGATTCCCGCCGAGGAGGCGGAGCGCGAACAGGGGCGCGCCCGTCAGGCCGTGGAGGCTGTGGCCGCCGACCTCATCGCGCGCGGCAATCTGGCGGGCGGCGAGGCTCAGCATGTGCTGGAGGCCCAGGCGATGATCGCCCAGGACCCCGAGCTCATCGCCGACGTCGACCGTCGGATCGCGGTCGGCAGCACCGCCGAGCGCGGTATCTACGACGCGTTCTCCCACTACCGCGAGCTGCTCGCGGGTGCGGGCGAGTACATGGCCGGGCGCGTGGCCGACCTCGACGACGTGCGGAACCGTATCGTCGCCCGCCTGCTCGGTGTGCCGATGCCGGGTGTGCCGGACAGCGACGAGCCGTACGTGCTGATCGCGCGGGACCTCGCTCCCGCGGACACGGCGCTGCTCGACCCGGCGCTCGTGCTCGGTTTCGTGACCGAGGAGGGCGGGCCGACCAGCCACAGCGCGATCCTCGCGCGGGCGCTGGGTGTGCCTGCCGTCGTGGCGCTGCCGGGCGCGGGCGAGATCGGTGAGGGCACGGTCATCGCGGTGGACGGTTCCACCGGGGAGATCTTCGTGAACCCGACCGAGGAGCGGAAGGCGCGGCTGACCGAGGCCGCCGCCGCGCGGAAGGCCGCGCTGGCCGCTTCCAGTGGTCCGGGCGCGACCTCGGACGGGCACAAGGTGCCGCTGCTCGCCAACGTCGGTGGTCCGGCGGACGTGCCGGCCGCGGTGGAGGCCGGCGCTGAGGGTGTCGGCCTGTTCCGTACGGAGTTCCTCTTCCTGGACGACAGCAAGAAGGCGCCGTCGGAGGAGAAGCAGGTCGAGGCGTACCGCAAGGTGCTCGAGGCCTTCCCCGAGGGCCGGGTGGTCGTGCGTGTGCTGGACGCCGGGGCGGACAAGCCGCTCGACTTCCTGACTCCGGCGGACGAGCCGAACCCGGCGCTGGGTGTGCGGGGTCTGCGGTCGCTGCTCGACCACCCGGAGGTGCTGCGGACGCAGCTGACCGCGCTGGCGAAGGCCGTCGAGGGTCTGCCGGTGTACCTCGAGGTGATGGCGCCGATGGTGGCCGACCGTACGGATGCGAAGGCGTTCGCCGACGCGTGCCGTGAGGCGGGGCTGCAGGCGAAGTTCGGTGCGATGGTGGAGATCCCCTCGGCCGCTCTGCGGGCTCGTTCGATCCTGCAGGAGGTGGAGTTCCTGTCGCTCGGTACCAACGACCTGGCGCAGTACACCTTCGCCGCCGACCGTCAGGTCGGTGCCGTGTCGCGGCTGCAGGATCCGTGGCAGCCGGCGCTGCTCGACCTGGTGGCGCTGTCCGCCGAGGCGGCCAAGGCCGAGGGCAAGAGCTGTGGTGTCTGTGGTGAGGCCGCTTCGGATCCGCTGCTGGCCTGTGTGCTGACGGGTCTGGGTGTCACCTCTCTGTCCATGGGTGCTGCGTCGATCCCCTATGTGCGGGCGACGCTGGCGAAGTACACGCTGGCTCAGTGCGAGCGGGCCGCTGCGGCGGCTCGGGCCGCCGACACGGCCGAGGAGGCCCGGGTGGCCGCGCAGGCGGTGCTGTCCGGGGAGTGATCCCGGTTCGTTCGTAGGTGTCGAAGGGGCTTCCCGTCACGGATGTGGCGGGGAGCCCCTTCGGCGTCAGTGGTGGGAGGGCCAGTCGTCCTCGTCGGGGGTGAGGGGGAAGCCGGCCCGGTAGTCGACGCCGGGTTCCGGGGCGACCGGTTCGCCGGTGTGGGCGTCGGTGCAGTAGGCGCTGAAGACCTCGGCTTCGGTGAGGGGTTGCAGGGTCCCTCCTGTGAGGCGCCAGCCGTGGAGACGGTCGGGTGTTCCCGGGCGTTGGGTGCGCAGGACCACTCCCCCGAAGCTGTCGAGGGCGATTCCGGCGGCGAGGACGGTGGCGAATTCGGCTCCTTCGCCGCTGTCGAGGTGGGTGGGGCCTGCCCCGTCGCGGGTGGCGTGGAGTACGGCGACGAGGTGTTCGTCGTCCGCGGGGACGCTGCAGACGAGGTGGTGGCTGCCGGGGCCGGCGGCTTCGAGGAGCCGTGTGAGCAGGCGTGAGGCGTGGGCGAAGGCGGCTCGGCCGATGTCCTTTCCGCAGGAGGCGCAGTCTCCGGTGTCGGCGAGGAGTGTGGAGGCGTACTCCCAGGTGGCGTGGCGGACGGTGGTGTCGATGAGGGTGGGGACGAGGGTGGTCATGGGTTGCCCGGTGTACGCGACGAGGGCGCCGGTAGCGGCCAGTTCGGCGGTGTAGCGGCTGCGGTTGGCGGGCCGGTCGGGGTCGAGGCCGGTGTCCTCGCAGTACTGCGCGTACTCCTCGGGGTCGAAGAGGGCGACCGTGGTGTGTCCGCCCTGGTTGGCGAGGGACTTGAGGAGGCCTTCGACCTGCCGGAGGTAGTCCGGGTGGTCGTCGAAGGCGAAGGTGGCGTATCGGCGCATGGCCGTGAAGTCGTCCGCGTCGGCGAGGAGGCCGACGGTGCTGGGGACTTCGCGGCGCAGGGCGCGGCGCATGGATGTGGTGGTGCCGGGCTTGGTCATGTCTCCCCCTGAGCGCTGTCGATCACTGCTCACTCACCGTAACTGTCGGCACTGACAGTGACGGTTCGGCGAGGCGGTCGCGGATCACGCGGTGCTGTGCCGCGCCCGCGGCGACGAGGCCGAGGCCGAGGAGGGGCCAGGCGAGAGCGCCGGCGGAGATGACGCCGGTGACGAGGAGGGGGCCTGCGAAACGCTGGGTGGACTGGGCGAGTCCGTGGACGCCGAGGTAGGCGCCCTGTGCTTCCGCAGGGGCGAGGGCGACGGAGAGTTCCCAGGATGCGGTCGCGTGGATGATCTCGGCGAAGGTGAAGGCGACGACGGCGGCGACGAGCGCCGTGATGGCGAGGGCGCGGTCCCCGGCTGCGGAGGCCGCGAGCGCGAGGGTGCCGACGACGAAGAGGCCGGTGAGGGGGACGAGGAGGCGCCGGGCAGCCCGGCTGGTGGCGCCGAAGCGGGCGAGCGGGACCTGGAAGAGAACGACCAGGACGGTGTTGAGGACCAGCAGCAGCGGGGCCATCCCGACGGGTGCGGTGGTGGCGTGGACGATCCAGAGCGGGACGGCGACCTGGAGGATCGTGTCGTCGAGGAAGAGTGCGGCGTCGGTGGCCGTGTAGGCGAGGAAGGTGCGGTCGCGCCAGGGGCTCGCCGGTGAGGCGGGTGCCCGGTCCTCGGCGGTTCGGGAGGTGGCGGCGGTCCGGGAGGGGGCGGGGGGTTCGGCGCAGCGCAGGGTGAGGACGGCGATGACGAGGTACGAGACGACATTGCCCACGAGGAGCAGTGCGTAGGCGCGGGTGCTGCCGGTGGCGAGTGCGGCGGCGGCGCCCAGGCCGCCGATGGACCAGCCGATGTTGACGGTGGTGCGTTGGATGGCCTGGTAGCGGACGCGGTCGGGTCCGGCCTGGCGGGCCGCGTACAGCTTGATGAGGACGCTGCCGGCGCGGTCGGGGAGGGCGCCGAGCGCGGAGTAGAGCGTCAGCAGGAGGAAGTTGTCGGTGGTGAGGAGGGCGAGGAGCGCGCCGCCGCGTACGAGTTGGGCGCCGGCGATGAGGCGGACGAGGGGGAAGCGGTCGGCGAGGCGGCCGGCGATCGGGGCGCCCGCGATGCCGACGCCGCCGGAGACCGTCATGAGGAGGCCTACCTGGCCGAGGCCGAGGCCGGAGACGTAGGTGAAGTAGAGGACGGTGCAGGCGGCCCAGAGGCCGGTGCCGGTCTTGTCGATGATGCTGACGAGGAGCATGCGGCGGCCGTCGCGGCCGCCCGGTATGCGCTTGAGGACGGTGCGGTGCCACGAAGTCCGGCGGCTCACTCGGTTCCCCCCTTGACCTGAGTTTTGTATTGATACATAGTTCAGTACGTGGCAACACAATATTCGATTCAGGGGACGACGGCCAAGGGGATCGCCGCGTCCGTCGAACGCGGCGTGACGGAGGGCGAGCTCGCCCCGGGCGTCGCGCTGCCTCCCGTGCGCCGGCTCGCGGACGAGCTGGGGGTCAGTGCCGGCACGGTCGCGACGGCGTACAAGGAGCTGCGGCGGCGGGGCCTGGTGGTCACGCACGGCCGGGGCGGCACGGTGGTGGCGGAGGCGGCATCGGCTGCCTCGAGGCGACCGCCGAGGGTTCCGCCAGGCTTGGTGGACCTGGCCAGCGGCCTGCCCGACCCCGCCTTCCTGCCGGTCCTGCGCCCCCCGTCGGAGATTCGGCCGGTGTACGGCTCACACCGCGCCGCGCCCCGGCTCACGACGCTCGAAGACCTGACCCGCGCCTGGTTCGCCCGGGACGGCGTACCGGCGGAGCGGGTGACCTTCGCCCACGGGGCGCTCGACTGCATCGCCCGGCTGCTCTCCGTCGAGCTGCGGCCGGGTGACGCGGTGGCCGTGGAGGACCCAGGGTTCCACCATCTCCTCGACCTGGTGACGGCCTTGGGCCTGAGGATGGTGCCGGTCGCCGTGGACGAGGAGGGAATGACCCCGGACGCCCTGCGGACGGCGCTGCGGGCCGGGGTGCGGGCGTTGGTCTGCAGCCCACGCGCCCAGTGCCCGACCGGGGCGTCCTTCACGCCCCGGCGGCGCGACGAACTGGCCGCGATGGTGAGGGAGTTCCCCGAGGTTCTGGTCGTCGAGGACGACTACAACGCACAGCTCGCCGGCCCTGAGGCACCCACGCTGGCCGCCTCGGGGCTCGAGCGGTGGGCACAGGTGCGGACGGTCTCCAAGCGGCTGGGCGTCGACCTGCGATGGGCGGGACTCGCCGGCGATCCGGTGACGCTGGCGCGCCACGACGGCCGGATGCTGATGACCTCCGGCTGGGTCAGCCACATCCTTCAGGAGACGGTCGTCGGGCTGTTCTCCGACCCTGCGGTCGCCCGGCTGGTGGCGGCCGGGGAAGTCGCGTACGCGGAGCGGCGGCAGGCGCTGATCGGCGCGCTCGGCTCGTACGGCATCCGGTCGGCCGGGGCGAACGGGCTCAATGTGTGGGTGCCCGTACGGGACGAGTCGGCGGTGGTCAACGGGCTGCGGACGCGCGGGTGGTGGGTCGCGGCCGGGGCGCGCTTCCGGATCGCGTCACCGACGGCGGTGCGGATCACGACGTCGGCCCTGGACGTGGCGGCCGCTCGGCGGCTTGCGGCGGACTTCGCGGAGGTGCTGGGAGAGGCACAGGCGACGTACGAGGGGTAGGACTCGGGTGACGGGCGGGGGAGCCGGGCCGCCTGGCCGCTCCCCCGCGGCGTGTCTCAATGCTTCCGCTTGCGGGCCACCTCTTCGTAGAAGTGCAGCAGATCGAGGTTGTCGACCGAGCCCGGGTTGACCGCCTTGGCCATCGGGGTGCCCTGGAGGAGGCGCTTGACGGGGACCTCGATGCGCTTGCCCGTGAGGGTGTGCGGGACGCCGGGCACCTCGATGATGTCGTCGGGGACGTGGCGCGGGGAGAGTTCGGTACGGATCGTCTGCTTGATGCGGCCGATCAGTGCCTCGTCCAGGGTCGCGCCGTCCGCGAGGTGGACGAAGAGCGGCATCCAGTAGCCGCCGTCGGGCTCTTCGAGGCCGATGACGAGGGATTCACGGATCTCCGGGAGGCGTTCGACGGCCTCGTAGATGTCCGCGCTGCCCATCCGTACGCCCTGCCGGTTCAGGGTGGAGTCGGAGCGGCCGTGGATGACGACCGAGCCGTGGTCGGTGATCGTGATCCAGTCGCCGTGGCGCCAGACGCCCGGGAACATCTCGAAGTAGCTGTCGCGGTAGCGGCTGCCGTCCGGGTCGTTCCAGAAGTGGATCGGCATGGACGGCATCGGGTTGGTGACGACGAGTTCGCCGACCTCGCCGATCAGCGGCTTGCCGGAGGGGTCCCAGGACTGGAGGTCCGTGCCCAGGCCGGCCGCCTGGAGCTCGCCGATGTGGACGGGGAGGGTGGGGACCGCTCCCGCGAAGCAGGAGCAGACGTCCGTGCCGCCGCTGACCGAGGCGATCCAGAGGTCCTCGCGCACCTCGTCGTGGAGCCAGCGGAAGCCGTCCGGCGGGAGCGGGGAACCGGTCGTCGCGACGCACTTGATCGCCGAGAGGTCGAAGTCCCGGCCCGGGTGGACGTCCGCCTTGGCGCACGCCATGACGTACGCGGCGGAGGTGCCGTAGAGCGTGGCCCGGGTCCGTTCGGCGACGCGCCACTGGGCGCCGGTGTCGGGGTAGCCGGGGCTGCCGTCGTAGATGACGACCGTGGTGCCCGTCAGCAGGCCGGAGACGAGGAAGTTCCACATCATCCAGCCCGTGGAGGTGTACCAGAAGAACACATCCTCGGAGCCGAGGTCGCAGTGGAGACCCAGCTGCTTCAGGTGCTCGATCAGGATCCCGCCCTGGGACTGCACGATCGCCTTGGGCAGGCCGGTGGTGCCGGAGGAGTACAGCACCCACAGGGGGTGGGAGAAGTCGACCTGCTCGAAGACCGGCTCCACGTCGGCCGCCGTCAGGTCGGCCCAGGTGAGAGCCCCTTCGGGGGCCTCGGTGCCGAGGAGCGGGATATGGACCACGGCACGGAGCGTCGGGAGCTCGGCGCGCAGCTCGGTCACGGTGTCGCGGCGGTCGTGCTGCTTGCCGCCGTAGCGGTAGCCGTCGACCGTGAACAGGACGACCGGCTCGACCTGCTGGAAGCGGTCCAGGACGCTGCGCGCGCCGAAGTCGGGCGCGCAGGAGGTCCAGACACCGCCGACGGCTGCCGTGGCGAGGAGGGCGACGACGGCCTCGGGGATGTTGGGCAGGTATCCGCTGACGCGGTCGCCGGGGCGCACGCCCAGGGCGCGGAGCTCGGCGGCGAGCGAGCCGACCTGCCGGCGCAGCTCGGCCCAGCTGATGGGGCGCGGCTCATGTGTCTCGTCCACATGGAGCAGAGCCGTGTCGTGGGGGCGCTCCTCGGCGGCGCGCAGGGCGTGCTCGGCGTAGTTGAGGGTCGCTCCGGGGAACCACGCGGCGCCGGGCATCGAGCGGTCGCCGAGGACACGCTCGTACGGCGTGGCGAAGCGGATGTCGAACCACTCGGCGACGGCCTGCCAGAACGACTCCAGCTCGTCGACCGACCACCGGTGCAGGGCCGGGTACCCGCCCTCGGACGGGGCTCCGTGCCGCTCGGCGGCCCAGGACTGGAAACGGGTCACCGCGGCGGCGGCGATGCGTTCCTCGTCCGGCTGCCAGAGCGGCTCGGTGTGCGCTGATGTCATGGAACGGCTCTCCCTGGGCGTACGCGGGTCTGCGTGTGTCGCGCGCACGTGCTGGGGTGTGCGCGTGACGCGGCTGACAGGGACGATGCCATGTGATCGTCTTTCGCACCAGGGTTCCCCGCCCATGGTCGGACGGCTGAATATGTGCTCCCACCACGGGTGAACGGCAGCTGAACGAACCGCGCACGGGCCCTGGCGACTGGCAGGGTGAGCTGCATGGACGGTCGTGAGCTGGTGCGTTCGGTGAGGGTGTTCGGATCGGTGCAGGGGTTGCGGGCGGTGCGTTCGGCGTGGCGGCAGCGTCGGACGGATGCGTGGGGGTTGCCGCCGAGAGGCGCGGAGCGGGCCAGGGTGCCGGGGCCGGTGGGCGAGGCGAAGCCGATGCCGGGTGGAGGGATCGTCCGTTTCGCCCGGTCCGAGCTGAGGATCTGTGTGTCGGCCGGGGGCACGGTCTTCTGGGGCTGGGACGGTGCCGAGGCGCTCCCGTCGTACGCGTTGGTCGGCGAGGCGCCCGAGCCCGATCCACGGGCCGAGCTGGAGCCGGACACCGACGGCGGATGGCGGGTGGTCTCGGAGCGGGTGACGGTGGCTGTCTCCCGGCACGGGGCGGTGGAGATCCGTACGCCCGGGGGTGTGGTGCTGCGCCGGGATCTGCCGCCGCGCTGGTGGGAGCCCGTGTCCGGGGGTCCCGCGCGGTGGGTGCAGCGCAGCGAGGTGCCGGCGGACGCGCGGTTCTTCGGCCTCGGCGGGCGGGCGTCGGGGCCGCGTCTGCGGAACGGTACGTACCGGCTGTGGAACACCGACCCCAAGGGGAGCTTCTCCCCCGGTGACGATCCGCTGTACATCACGATGCCGGTGCAGTTCGTCGTCGCGGACGCGGGGACGCACCTGGCGTTCCACGACAACTCCTGGGACGGCCGGGTCACCCTCACGGAAGGCGAGGAGGGGGCCGGGTCCGGGCACGACCGGCCGGGGACCAGCGAGGTCCGTATGGGCGGCGGGCCGCTGCGCTGCTGGGTGGTGGTCGGTACCCCCGCGCGCGTGCTCCACGGCTGGGCGGCGCTGACGGGGGCTCCGGCGCTTCCGCCGTCCTGGGCGCTGGGTCCGCAGCACGCGCGGTGGGGGTTCGGCAGCGCGAAGGAGGTACGGCGTGTGGTGGGCGGGTACCGCGAGCGCGGTCTGCCGCTGTCCGTGCTGCACCTGGACATCGACCACTACGACGCGCACCAGGTGTTCACGGTGGACGGCGAGCGGTTCCCCGATCTTCCGGGGCTCGCGGAGGAGCTGCGCGAGCAGGGCGTACGGCTGGTGTCGATCGTCGATCCCGCGGTGAAGGCGGAGCCGGGGAACGCCGTCTACGACTCCGGGGCCGCAGCGGGCGCGTTCGTCCGCGACGGGCGGGGCAACGAGGTCCACGGGGTGGTCTGGCCGGGCGAGTGCGCCTATCCGGACTTCACGGACGCGGCGGTACGGGAGTGGTGGGGCGGGCTGTACGAGGAGCGGCTCGCGCAGGGCTTCTCGGGGATCTGGCACGACATGAACGAGCCGGTCTCCTTCTCCCCCTTCGGGGACATGACGCTGCCGCGCTCGGCACGGCACGCCCTTGAGGGGCGGGGCGGGGACCACCGCGAGGCGCACAACGTGTACGGGCTGGCGATGGCGAAGGCGGGCTACGAGGGGCTGCGCCGGCTGCGGCCGGACGAGCGGCCGTTCCTCTTCTCCCGCTCGGGGTGGGCGGGCATGCAGCGGTACGGCGGGACCTGGTCGGGCGACGTGTCGAGCGGGTGGCCCGGGCTGCGGGCGTCCCTCTCGCTGGTCCTCGGCCTGGGGCTGTGCGGGGTGCCGTACTCGGGGCCGGACGTGGGCGGTTTCGACGGGAGTCCGTCGCCCGAGCTGTTCCTGCGCTGGTTCCAGCTCGGGGCGTGGATGCCTCTGTTCCGTACGCACGCGGCGATCGGCGCGGGGCGGCGCGAGCCGTGGGAGTTCGGCCCCGAGGTTCTGGAGCACGCGCGCGTGGCGCTCGCCGAGCGGGAGCGGTTGCGGCCCTACTTCGTCACCCTCTCCCAGCTCGCGCGGCTGACCGGGGCGCCGTACGTCCGGCCCGTGTGGTGGGGAGCGCCGGAGGACCGGGCGCTACGGGACTGCGAGGACGCGTTCCTGGTGGGCGACGCCCTGCTGGTCGCGCCGGTGCTCGCACGGGGCGCCGACCGGCGGGCGGTACGGCTCCCGCGCGGCCGCTGGTACGACACGGCGACGGGGCGGGCCTACGACGGGCCGGGGCAGGTCCTTCTCGACGCGCCGCTCTCCCGCATCCCGGTGCTCGCCCGGGCGGGGGCGGTCGTGCCGGTCCAGGGTGAGGACGGCGGGCTGGAGTTGGAGGTGTGGGCGCCGGCCGCCGGGCGGTCCGGCGGTGGGCTCGTCGTACGGGACACCGGTGACGGATGGGAGGCGGCCGAGATCGAGCGGTACGCGTCACGGCTCGTGGACGGCCGGGTGGTGGTGGAGCGCGTGACGGACGAGGGATCGGTCGAGGCGGGTCTTCCGGTGCGGGTGCGGGGGGTGGAGGGGTAGGGGTGGGGTAGGCGGACGGGCTGCCGGATCCTGGATCTCGGATGTTGGATGTTGGATGTTGGATGTTGGATCCAACCTCCGTGATCCCGGACCCGTCCGCGTTCCCCTCAGGCGTACGCCCCCGCGAACCAGCGCCGTACCGCCTCCGTGTGCAGGGGGAACCCCAGGTCCGCCGGCGCGTGGAGAACGTGCCAGCCGGTCGTCTCGTCCGTGGGGACGGAGGGCGGGAGTTCGGCGGCCGGGCGGGCCGGGAGCAGGCCGAAGAGGAGCAGGTGACCGCCCGTGGAGCTGAGGGCGTCGGCGAGCCGGACGTCCTCGGCGGGCGCCTCGATCCCGGTCTCCTCGCGCAGTTCACGGACGACGGCGTCCCGCCAGTCCTCTGCGTGGTCGATGAAGCCCCCCGGGAGGGCGACCTCGCCCCGGGCGGGCTCGATCGTGCGGGTGATGACGACGAGGCCGATCCCCCGGTCGTCCGTGACGGGGAGCAGGGTGACGGCGACGGGCAGCGGGTTGCGGTAGGCGACGGCGCGGCACGCGGCGCAGGTGCGGGGCCAGTCGGCGGCCTCGGCGTAACGGGTGCCGCAGCTGGAGCAGTAGGAGTCCTTCACGTCAGGACCGTATGCGATCACCCTTTCCCGTGCCCCGTGAACCTGATAGACGGTGCACATGACAGGACTTGCTTCCGTTTTCCGTGGACTCGCCGTGTCGGCGGCCGCCGGGCTGCTGGCCGCCACCGCCGCCGTACCGTCCGCACAGGCCAGACCGGAGCCGAAGGCGCCGAAGGAGTTCGTGGCGCTGAGCTCGGTGGACCGGACGATCATTCAGGAGATGCGCTACACCACGGAGCACAACTTCGTGGGCGAGCGGGTCGACGGCTACCGGCAGCCGCTGTGCATCCTGACGCGTCCCGCCGCCGAGGCGCTGCACCGCGCGCAGCTGAAACTCCTCGCGCGCGGCTACTCGCTGAAGGTCTACGACTGCTACCGGCCGCAGCGCGCCGTCGACCACTTCGTCCGCTGGGCTCAGGATCTGGCCGACGAGCGGATGAAGAAGGAGTTCTATCCCCGGGTCGACAAGTCGAGGCTGTTCGAGGACGGTTACATCGCCGAGAAGTCCGGGCACAGCCGTGGTTCGACTCTCGACGTGACGATCGTGCGGCTGCCCGCCGCGCCCACCCGTCCGTACATGCCGGGAGAGACCCTCGTGGACTGCTCCGCCCCGCGCGACCAGCGGTTCCCGGACAACTCCGTCGACATGGGCACGGGATTCGACTGCTTCGACACGCTCTCCCACACCGACGATCCGCGGATCCAGGGCGTGCAGCGGGCCAACCGGCAGCTGCTGAAGGGGACGCTGGCCGAGCAGGGTTTCGTGAATCTGCCCGAGGAGTGGTGGCACTTCACCTTCAAGCCGGAGCCGTTCCCCAGCACCTTCTTCGACTTCCCGGTGGCGCGGCGGTCGGTGGCCGGGCACTGACACCCGGAGCGTGACGAGCGGCCGGGACCACCCCCGTGGGTCCCGGCCGCCCGTTCGTATGTAGGGACGCGATAAGGGCCCGTACGGTTCTCAGCTCGCGGTATCCGTGGCAGACTTTCTGACGCTTCGTCAGATGAAGGTGGTCTCGGGTCGGGGAGGACCGTCGTGGCACGGACGCGCAGGCCGGTGGTGGCCGCATGGTTCACGGAAGACAGCGGCGGAGGCACGGCCGGCGGTGACGGAGCCGCCGGTCACGGAGCCGGCGGCGCGAGCGAGTTCCGGCTCCTCGGCACCCGCTGTACGGCCTGCACCTCGGTCTTCTTCCCCCGCGAGGACGCCTGGTGCCGCAACCCCGGCTGCCCCGGCGGGGGTGAACTCGTCGAGACCCCGCTCTCGCGCCGGGGCCGCGTGTGGTCGTTCACCGACGGCCGCTACCGCCCTCCCGCGCCCTACGTCTCCGACCCCGACGCGCCCTGGGTCCCGTACACCCTGATCGCGGTCGAGCTGGCGGCCGAGGCGATGGTCGTCCTCGGGCAGGGGGCGCCCGGGGTGCGGACCGGGGACCTCGCCGTCGGCATGGAGGTCGAGGTGGTGCCGGGCGTCCTCAACGAGGACGACGCACACACCTGGACCACCTGGCACTGGCGGCCCGTGCACGCGCGCGTGGCGGAGAAGGCGGAGGAGCGGTCATGAACGACATCGCCGTGCTGGGTGCCGGAATGCACCCGTGGGGCAAGTGGGGCCGCAGCTTCGTCGAGTACGGTACGGCGGCGGCGCGGGCCGCGCTCGCGGAGGCCGGGCTCGACTGGCGGGACGTCGGTTCGGTGGTCGGCGCGAACACCATGCGGTGCGGCTACCCGGGTCATGTGGCGGGGGCGACGTTCGCGCAGGCCCTCGGCTGGCAGGGCGCGCGCGTCACCAGCGTGTACGCGGCCTGCGCGTCCGGCGCGCAGGCCGTCTCCACCGCGCGGGCCCAGATCCTCGCCGGCCTGGCGGACGTGGTGCTCGTCGTCGGCGCGGACTCGGCCCCCAAGGGCTTCTTCGCCCCCGCGGGCGGGGAGCGGCCCGACGACCCCGACTGGCTGCGCTTCCGGGTCCTCGGGGCGACCAACCCCGCGTACTTCGCGCTCTACGCCCGTCGCCGCATGGCCCTGTACGGGGACACGGCCGACGACTTCGCCCAGGTGAAGGTGAAGAACGCGGCGGCCGGGGCCCTCAATCCGCTGGCGCGCTACCGCAAGGCGGTGAGCGCGGAGGAGGTCGCGGCCTCGGCCGTCGTCGCCGATCCGCTGCGGCTGCTCGACATCTGCGCGACCTCGGACGGAGGCGCGGCGCTGGTCCTCTCCAGCCTGGAGTTCGCCCGTCGGCGTGGGCACCGGGACCCCGTCCGTATCCGGGCCGTCTCGACCGTCACACCGACGTACCCGAAGGCGGTCCTCGACCTGCCCGACATCGCGACCGACTCGGCGGTCGCCGCCTCCCCCTCGCCCCGCTCCTTCCGCGCGTCGATCGCACGTGCGGCGTACGAGGAGGCGGGGATCGGGCCCGAGGATCTGTCGCTGGCGGAGGTGTACGACCTGTCCACCGCGCTGGAGCTGGAGTGGTACGAGGACATCGGTCTGTGCGGGGCCGGTGAGGGCGCGAAGCTCGTACGGGAGGGGGCCACGGCCCTCGGCGGACGCGTGCCGGTCAACACCAGCGGCGGTCTGGGGTCGTTCGGCGAGGCCGTGCCCGCCCAGGCCATCGCGCAGGTCTGCGAGCTGACCTGGCAGTTGCGGGGCTCGGCGGGAGACCGGCAGGTGCCCGGAGCGCGGGTCGGGATCACCGCGAACCAGGGGCTGTTCGGGCACGGATCGGCGGTCGTGGCGGTGCGCTGAGCAGCGGCACCGCCACCGCGTGGCGTCCGGTGCGGCCGGGTGTCAGGTGGTCACGGGCGTTCCCTGGTCCGCGAGGACCAGGGCGTGCTGGACGACGGCCACGAGGACGTTCTTCACCGACTCGCGGTCGCGGGCGTCGCACATCAGCAGCTCGACCTCGGGGTCGAGGTCGAGGGCCCCGCGGACGGTCTCGGCGGGGAACCGCCGCGCGCCCTCGAAGCAGTTGACCGCCACCGTGAACGGGATGCCGCGCCGCTCGAAGTAGTCGATCGCCGCGAAGCTGTCCTCCAGGCGGCGGGTGTCCGCCAGTACGATCGCGCCGAGCGCCCCCTGTGCCAGCTCGTCCCAGAGGAACCAGAAGCGGTCCTGTCCGGGCGTGCCGAACAGGTAGAGGACGAGGTCCTCGCGGAGGGTGATCCGGCCGAAGTCCATGGCGACCGTGGTGGTCGACTTGTTCTCCACCCCGTGCAGATCGTCGACGGGCCGGCCGGCCTCGCTGAGGATCTCCTCGGTGCGCAGCGGTCTGATCTCGCTGACGGCGCCGACCAGTGTCGTCTTGCCCACCCCGAAACCGCCCGCGACCAGGATCTTCAAGGTCACCGGTTCGACGAACGGCTTGGTGCGGCTAGAGCGCCCGAAGGCCATTGATCACCTCGCGGAGAATGCTCACGTCCGGCAGCTCGGCCGGCGGAACGGGGCGGGTCACATGGACGAGTTCGTCCTCGACGAGATCTCCGACGAGGACGCGGACGACCCCGACCGGGAGGTCGAGTCCGGCGGCGAGTTCGGCGATCGACTGGGGCGTGTCCGAGCAGCGCTCGACGATCTCCACGTGTTCCGGGGAGAGCGTCTGGTCGCGGCCGGGGTCGTCGGCGGCGGGCTCGGGCACCACCACGGCGATCAGGTCGAGGCGGTGCCGGGTGGCGGCGCTGGTACGGCCACGGGTCATCGCGTAAGGACGGACCACCGGCCCGGCTTCGTCGTCGAACCAGTGGTGGGCCGGCTGCGGCGCCTGGTCCCAGGATTCCGCGGCGCGGATGTCCTCGGTGGTGCGCCCGGCCGTGTCCTCGGCCGTCCCCGCGGTCATGCCCTCAGTCGTGCCGTCAGTCATCGAGTTCCCCCACTCACCCTCCGGTGGACAGGCCGGAGCGAGGCGCCGTCCCCAGGTGGATGCCGACCCGCTTGACCATCAGCGTCATCTCGTAGGCGACCTGGCCGACGTCCGAGTCGGCGTCCGCGAGGACGGCGAGGCAGCTGCCGTCGCCCGCCGCCGTGACGAAGAGGAACGCGTCCTCCAGTTCCACGACGGTCTGGCGGACCTTGCCCGCCTCGAAGTGACGGCCGACGCCCTTGGCGAGGCTGTGGAAGCCGGAGGCGACGGCGGCCAGGTGTTCGCCGTCCTCCCGGGTCAGATCGGCGGAGGCACCGGTGGCGAGTCCGTCGCTGGAGAGCACCAGGGCCTTGCGGATGGATCCGACCCGCTGGACCAGCTCGTCGAGGAGCCAGTTCAACTCGCCGTCGCCGTATCCGGAGGTGTGGGTTGCTGCGGCGTTCGGTGCGGTCATCGACCGTCCCCCTCGGGTGTCGTTCCTGGTGCTGTGGTCTCGGCGTTCTGCTGTCGTCCGCGCTGCCAGCCGCGTTGCATCGAAGCCATGCGGTTGCGCACTTCCTCGGCGTCTCGCTCGAAGTCTGCGGCGGCCGGGGCGCCGGAGCCGCCGGTCGCCTCGGAGTCGGGGCGGTCGCCCGTGTCGCGCAGCTGGGGCGCGAGGCTCGCCTGACGGACCCGGCGGGGCAGTCCGCCGAACGGCGCGGGGCCGTCCGGCGACACGCGCCCGGCGGGCGGTACGGGACCGGAACCGGTACCGGAACCGGTAGGCGGTACGGGACCCACCGGCGGTACGGCGCCGGCAGGCGGCGCCGGCGTGGCGGGCGGTACGGGCACCAGGGTGGGCGGGGTGCCCGGTGTCCCGGTGTCCGGGGTCGAGGTCGGGTGGGCGCGGCCCGGCTCGTCGACCCGGCGGCCGTGGTCGACGACGAGCGTCGGCGGTCGGCGCCGGGGCAGCGGTACGGGACCGCTCCGGTCGCGGGCCCGGTCGGGAGACTGGTCCGGCGCCTGCTGGTGCTGCTCGCCGCCCGGGGCGGGGGCGAGCCCTCGACGGTTGCCACGGGGCCGGAACAGACCCCCGCGCTCGCTCTCGGTGTCCTCCAGGTCCGCGGCCGACGGGCCGAGCAGTTCGTCGAAACCGGAGGCGCCGAGGGGCGCTTCGAGCTCGACGGGTCCGTCGAGGGGGACGTCGAGCGAGTCGTCGAGCGGTCCGTCCAGCAGCGAGGAGCCCGCGGAGCGCCGGGAGCCGCCGGCCGTGGACGCGCCGCCCGGCACCTTGGTGAGCGCGGGGCGGCGGCCCGGCTGGTCGCCGGCGCCGCTCGACCGGCCGTGGGGTCCGCGCTCCAGGGGCGGCCGGTCCGCGGACGCCCGGTCCAGACGGAAGCCCGCGCCCTCGGTCTCGGGGGCGTCGGTGAGCAGGGCTGCCGGGATGAAGACGACCGCGGTGGTCCCTCCGTACGGCGAGGGCTGGAGCGAGACCCGCACGTTCTGGCGCTGGGCGAGCCGGCTGACCACGAAGAGGCCGAGGCGGTCGGTGTCGGAGAGCTCGAACTCGGGTGTCTCGGCGAGCCGGAGGTTGGCGTCGAGCAGCAGGTCGGGGTTCATGCCGAGGCCGCGGTCGTGGATCTCCAGGGTGAAGCCGTTGGCGACCCGTTCGCCGAGGACCTGCACGGCGGTGTGCGGGGGCGAGAACACGGTGGCGTTCTCGAGGAGTTCGGCGATGAGGTGGGTGAGGTCGGCGACGGCGGGGCCGCCGACCCCGAGCCGGGGCAGTCGGCGTACCTCGATCCGCTCGTAGTCCTCGACCTCGGCGACCGCCGCGCGCACCACGTCCATCAGCTGGACGGGCTTGCGCCACTGGCGGGAGGGCGCTGCGCCGGAGAGGATCACCAGGCCTTCGGCGTGGCGGCGCATACGGGTGGTCATGTGGTCGAGGCGGAACAGATCGGCCAGTTCCTCGGTGTCCTCGGTGCGCCGTTCCATGGTGTCGAGGAGCGTCAACTGGCGGTGCAGCAGTACCTGGTTGCGGCGCGCGAGGTTGACGAAGACCTCCGAGACACCGCGGCGGAGTTCGGACTGCTTGACGGCGGCCTCGACGGCGGCCCGCTGGAGCGTGTTGAGGGCCTGACCGACCTGGCCGACCTCGTCGTCCTCGTACCGCAGATGCGGTACCTCCGTCTCGACGTCGACGAGCTCTCCGGCCGCGAGCCGGCGCATCACGCTGGGCAGGCGTACGCCGGAGACCTCCTGGGCCTCCTTGCGGAGCCGGCGCAGGTCGCGGACGAGGGCTCGGCCGATGCGGATGGAGACGACGACGGAGACGACCACGGCGAGGAAGCCGAGGACTCCGGCGACACCGGCCTTGAGCAGCACGCTGTAGGCGGCGGGCTGGACGCGGTCCTGGTAGCGGTCACCGGCCGCGGTGTTCTCCCGCGCGAGGTCGTCGAGGACCGGGGTCGCCCATTGCTCCCACCTGTCGGCGGTGACGACGCGCGGGTCCCGGGTGGGTCCCGCCGCGATCAGGTCCTCCTCGGCTCGGCGCAGCGTCTGGGTGCCGGGGCTGGCCCAGTACCTCTCGAACCTCTCGCGCTCGGCGGCGGGCAGGACTTCGAGGTTCATGTCGTAGAAGAGATCGCGCTGGGCGATGAGATCGGCGATCGCGCGGATCTCCTCTGCCGTGACGCGTTCGGAGATGAGCGCGGAGACGACCAGCGCGTCTTCGCGTGCGAGCATCTCGCGGCCGCGGACGACGCCGACGAGGGCGCGGCCCTGCTTGTCCATCTCGACGTTCTCGAGCGCGTGGAGGGTGGTGAGGAAGCTGTAGCAGGGGTCGACGAGGCGGTTGTAGAAGGTGAGGGCCTGGATCCGGTCGATGCTGCGGTTCTCCACGGAGCGGCGCAGCGCGTCCAGTCCGTCTAGCGCCGTGAGCAGGGAGTCGAGGCGCTGCGAGGCGACGGGCCGCATCTCGCTCCGTACGCCGGACTCGGCGGCGTTCCGCCGGATGACCGCGAGCTGACGGTCGGTCGCCTCGCGCTGGGTGCGCAGCGTGGTGAGGGCGTCCGAGGCGCGCGGATCGGCGAGGTAGACCAGCGACTGGCGGCGTTCCTTCTGCAGGACGCGCGCGGTGTCCTCGATCGGGTAGCCGACCTTGTCGACGATGTAGCCCACGTCGAGGAGTTGGTCGGCCTCGCGGCTGGTGAGGACGGTCGCGAAACCCCAGAGTCCGGTGAGGGAGATGAGCGGTACGAGCAGCAACGCCACGATCTTCCGGCGGATGGACTTCCCGCGAAAGCGCATGGCCTCCCCCAGTTCGGCCGGCCTCCGCCCGGCGCGGAGGTCCTCCCTTGCGACGCGCGGCGTCAACACACAGCGTCAACACATGGCGTCAACCATCAGCTTCAACAAACGGCGGCGCGAGCCTACTACTGCATCACAGCCAACTCGAAGGCGCATCCGGGCGATTTTCAGCCTCCCGAGTGAGCGTTGATCAGGAGATGTCCTGGTATTCGGGGAGTTGGGCTTCGGCGCTGTGGCGCAGGACACTCGGCTCCACGGTGTGGGCGACCTGCGGGGGATGGCTGGAAGTGTTCGTTCCGGTACGAAGGTGGGGAAACCTTTTGCCCTCGTCGAGCGTCATTGTGTGCGGGGAGGGGTGTGTCCGTGTAAAGCCACAAAAGACGGGCAGCCACCCCTGAGGACGTTCACCGGTGGGGAGTGACGAGACGATGGAGCACGAGGCGCGGTCCGCGCGGCAGTTGTGGGTGGAGGACGAGAAGGGTCGGCGCAGGTTGCCGGACCCCGTGCGTACCGCCGCCGTACGAGCCGTGATGATCACGTCGGTGACACTGATACAGGCGGTGGTGGCCTTCTTCTGCGCGGTCACGAGTTCGTGGCTCGCGTTTCCGATGCTGCTGACCACGGTCGGCAGTACGGTCGTGGCGACCTGGAGCGTGCTCGATGTGTGGGTGAC
Source organism: Streptomyces sp. NPDC012508 (assembly GCF_042902595.1). Lineage (NCBI taxonomy): Bacteria > Bacillati > Actinomycetota > Actinomycetes > Kitasatosporales > Streptomycetaceae > Streptomyces > Streptomyces sp. NPDC012508. The sequence goes on along the minus strand of NZ_JBIBEO010000009.1, from coordinate 437,233 downwards.
GCGTCAGGTCTGGCGGCAGCGCAACGGTGTGGTGTCCGAGCCGAGCAGTGCGGTTCGTATGTCGCGGCGCGAGCGGCGCCGGGCCCAGAAGGCCACACGGGCGGCGGAGGCCGATCCCGGTCAGGGTGCCGCGGCGGTACGACGTGCGGAGGCGCCGGCGCTGTCCAACGCGGCCTGAGGCACGGACCGTGAACCACGGGGCCGCTGAGCGGGCCCCGGGCACGGGAGGACGGCGAACGGCCCGGACCCACCAGGGGTCCGGGCCGTTCGCCGTCCTCACTGCGTGACGGGTTCCTCCACCGAGGAGCGCCGGAACATCCGGGTCGCGGTGATCTCGCCGTGCACGGCCCCGTCCTCCGCGGTGGGCTGCGGAAGACCCGGGCGCAGATGCTCCTCCACGCTGATGTACTTCAGGCCCGCCCGCAGGTCCGCGTCGTTGCGCAACCGGATGACCAGGGGGAACTCTGCCAGCGCGGTCGTGTCGAAGAGTCCGGTCGTGTACAGCAGCTGGACGCCGAGGGCGTCCGAGACGGCCCGCTGAAGTTCGAGGAGGTACGTGGCGTTGGCGCGGCCGATCGGATTGTCCAGGAACAGCGTGCCCGCGTGGCGGTGCTTGTCGCGGCCCCGGTCGTTGGAGCGCAGCGCGGCCATCGTGCAGTAGAGCGCGATGGCGGCGGTGAGGAGCTGGCCGCCGGAGAAGACGTCGCCCATCTGTCCGACGGGTACGCGCTCGGCCCGCAGCACGGCGTCCGGCTTGAGGATCTCCACCGCGATGCCGCGTGGCTCCAGTGCCGCCTGAACGCCCCGCAGAAGCAGGGACATGCCGTCGCGGCGCAGGTCGGAGTTCTTCTTGACGGCGGCGCGGGTGGCCTCGTCGATGACCTCGCCCAGCCGCTCGGTGAGGGTCGCCTGGTCCGGCTCCTCGAAGCGGATGCGCAGGAACTCCTGGCCCGACCACTCGCCGAGCCCCTCGGGCAGCCGGGACAGCCGCTGCGCGGAGCGGAGCGTGGTCAGCGCGGACTCCACCAGGCCGCGCAGCCGGTCGACGATGGAGTCGCGGTTGCGCTCCAGCTGCTCCAGTTCGTCGGTGAGGACGCGGAGGCGGGGCGCGAAGGCCTCGGCCCACTTCGCGGCGTGCTCGGGGAGCGCGGCGGCGGGCAGTTCGCGGATCTGCTGGCGCGCGGGGGTGCGGACCTGCTCGTAGCGGGTCGAGTTGGCGTGCCGGACGAGGATGTCGCTCGCCTCGCGGACGGCCGCGTCGGCCGCGGAGAGCTCGGCGGAGCAGGCGCGCAGGGATCGGCGGGCCTCGGCGGCCGTCTGCCGGGCCTCCTCCAGCGTGCCTGGGTAGGTCTCGGGCCCGTCCTCCTCGTCCTCCGTGTGGTCACGAAGGAGGTCGCGCAGGAGCGCCGCGGACTCGTCGAAGCCGCCGGCCGCGCCCTCGGAGGCGCGGTGGGCCCGCAGGAGGCTCGCGTGCGCGGTGCGCGCGGCTTCCAGGGCGTCGCTGCGGGAGGCGAGTTCGGTGGTCGCGGTACGGAGCAGAGTCTGGGCCTGCTCGGCGTCGGCGGGGACCAGCTCCTCGGGGAGCTCGGTGTGCGACGCGCCGTCCTCGGGGGCCAGCCGCTCGGCCTCGCCGCGCAGCCGGCCGAGTTTCTCGCTCGCCTCGGACGCGCGGGTCTCCAGCATCTGGACGAGGGCCTCGGCGCGCGCGGCAGCGGCCTGGCGGGACGGGCCGTCGGCGCCGTCGGTCGACTCCAGGAGCTGCTCGGCGCGGGTGCGGACCTTGTTGGTGAGGCGGTCCAGCTCGGCGAGCGCCGCGGACTCGTCGCTCTCCGCGCGCGCCTGCTCGGCGCGGAGGTCGGCGCCGACGCCGACCTTCTCGTACAGCTGGGACGCGGCGCGGTACGCCTCGCGGAGGGTGGGGAGCGCGGTACGGGGCGCGGCCGGGTCCTCCTCGGGAAGCTGGTCGGGCGCCCCGGCGATCTCGGCGCGCTCGGCGCGCAGAGCCCGGGCGGTGCGGTGCGCGTCGTCGGCGGCCCGCTGGGCGGCCCGGCGGTCCTCGTCGGCGGCGCGGGCGCGTTCCAGACAGGTCTGGGCATGGGCCTCGGACTCGGCGGCGTCGTCGGCCAGTTCACGGAGCTTGGCCTGCCAGGCGGAACGCTCGCGCAGCCGGAAGGCGAGACCCGCGAGGGCGTCGGCGACCCGGCGGGCCCGCTGGGCGGCCTCCTGGCGCTCGTCCCGTACGCGAGCGGCGTCGGCGGCGGCCTCGTCGGCCTCGGCCCGTACCGTACGGGCTTCGGCGAGGGTCTCCGCCGCGGCCTCGGCGGTCTCGCGGGCGGTGGTGGCGACCGCGGCCAGCTCGGCGAGCATGCCGGGCGGGCAGTCGGCCCGCCAGGAGCCGATCCGGGCGGCGAGGGAGCGGTCGCCGGTGAGCCGGGCGGCGAGCGTACGGATCTCCTCGTCGCGCGCGGCGGCCCGGGCGCGCAGGGCGTGCCGCTCCTCGTCGGCGGCGTGCTCGTCGTGCATCGCCGGGTTCGGCGGGACGAGGAAGACGCCCTGGTCCTCGCCGGATTCCGGGCTCGGTACGGGCGCGAGGAGCGCGGCGGCCGTGCCGACGGCGACGGTGGAGCGCGGCAGCAGGGCGGCCGTGCTCAGCACCTCGCGGGCGCGGGTGTACGAGACGGGGTCGGTGATCACGACGCCGTCGACCAGCTCGGGGCGGGCGGCGAGGACGGCGGCGTGGTCGGCGGGGTCGACGGCCTGGGCGAGGTAGCGCCAGCCGGGGAGCGCCGGGATGCCCTGCTCACCGAGGTACTCGACGGTGGCGAGCACGTCCGGTCCTGGCGGAAGCAGTCCGCCGTCACCGAGCGCGCCGAGGATGCGGGAGTCGTCGGCGGCGGCGGTGCGCAGATCGAAGAGCTGGCGCTCGGCGGAGGCGATGGACTGGTCGAGCAGCCGGCGTAGTTCGTCGGCGTTCCGGTCGAACTCGGTGACGGTGAGCGGGCCGTGGGTCCCTTCGGGACCGGTCGACCCGGAGGGGCCGAACGTGGCACCGGGGGCGGCGTCCGCGTCGGTGCCGGGCTCGCTCGGGGCGTCCGCGCCCCGGGACCCACCTGCGGTCTGGTCCTCGGCGGCCGCGCCCGTGCCGGTCTCCCCCGCACGCTGGCCCGGCAGCGGGGTCGTCGGCCGGGGCGGCAGGCTCAGGAGTTCGGCGAGGCGGTCGTCGGTCGCTAGGGACTCGGCGGCGCGGCGCTCCGCGTCGTACGCGTTCTCGGCGGCCTCGGCGGCGTCCGTGGCGCGGGCCGCGGCGAGTTCGGCGCGGGACTCGGCCGCGGCGGCCTCGCGGGCGCGGTCGGCCGCGGCGCGGGCGACGTCGCGGGCCGCGTCCCAGGCGGCGACCGTGGTCTTCTCGGCGTCGCTCGCGGCGAGGGCCGCGCGGGCCGGGTCGGCGTCCGGGGCGGAGTCGTCGAGCCAGCCCGCCCGTACGGCCTCCGCGGTCTCCTGCTCGACCTCGGCTAGGCGCTGGCGCAGGTGTCCGGCCTCGCTGCGGGCGCGCTGGGCCTCGGTGGCAGCGACGGTGGCGTCGCGGTGGGCGGTCTCGCCGGTCTCCTGGAGGGCCGCCGAACGCTCCTCCTCCTCGGCGGCGTGACGCTCGCCGTCCTCCGCGGCGGCGTGCAGGGCCCGTACGAGATCGGCGGCGGCCTTGGCGCGGGCGGCGAGCGCAGGGGCGGCATCGCGCTCGGCATCGCGGATCGCGGCGGCCACGCGCGCGGAGCGGTCGCCCGCGGCCCGGTGGCGGAGCACGGCTTCGGCGGCCTGCCAGGCGGAGTGGAGCGTACGGGCGTCGGTGAGTTCGCGCCGCTGGGAGGCGGCGCCCTTCTCGGCGACGGTCAGGGCCAGGGAGGCGTGCCGGTAGGCCAGTTCGGCCGCGATGAGGGAGCTGCGGCCACGGCCCGTCTCGGCCTCGGAGACGGCGTGCGCGGCGGAGGTGACCTGCTGGGCGAGTTCGCCGGCGCGCGAGCGCTCCTCGGTGGCGCGGGCGGAGAGACGGCGGGCGAGCGTACGGGTGCGGCGCTCGGCCCCGGCGTGGATGTCACGCGCGCGTGCCCGGGTCTCGGCGGCCTCGACGATGCGGCCGAGGAGGTCGACGGAACCGGCGGTGAAGTCGCGTTCCGCGGTGAGCTCGGCACGCCGTCCGAGCTTGTTGCCGAAGCCGCTGACGAGGTCCGCGAGCCCGTCAGTGTCGCGGGTGTCCGTGACGGCCCGGAGCAGCAGGTCGGTGAAGTCGGAGTCCTTCTTGACCGCGAAGAGGCCGGCGGCCTCGCCCTCGTCGGCGTTCATCTCGCGCTGGTAGCGGAAGAGTTCGGGGTCGAGGCCCAGGTCGCCGAGGTGCTCGTTCCAGCGGTCGTGGATCTCCTCCCAGTAGACCTCCAGGTGCGGGTACGCCTTGCCCGCGTCCGTGAGGGCGTCCCGGAAGCCCTTCATGGTGCGCCGGCGGCCCTGCGCGCCGGACGCGCCCTCGACGGGCGGGCGGACGGACGTGGCCTCCGCGACGGGCAGGTTGTCCAGGCTCAGGCCCGGGCCGGGGCGGAAGGAGTACCAGGCCTCGGCGAACTTCCGCGGGTCGTTGGAGACCTGCCGTCCGCGCCACTCGCTGGCCTTGCCGACGACGACCAGCTCACCGGTGAGGGTGTGCTGCCACTCCAGGGCGACATGGCCGCAGTCGTCGGCGAGGAGGAACTTGCGCAGCACGCCGGAGCTGGCGCCGCCGAGGGTGTTGCGGTGGCCGGGGAGCATGACCGAGAAGATCAGCTTGAGCAGTACGGACTTGCCGCCGCCGTTCTCCAGGAAGAGCACGCCCGCGGGGGCGGGCCGGCGCGGCGGACCGACCGGCTCGTCCTCGAAGAACTCCGCCTGGGTGGGGGCGGGGTGGGGCACGGGCGCGCCGACTCCGCGCAGGTCCAGGACGGTGTCGGCGTAACGCGCACCGGCGGGACCGATGGAGTAGAGGCGGACCCGGGACAACTCGTACATGGCGGCGGACTCTCGTCGACTGGTTCTGTGATTACGCGGGGCGGTTACGCATGGAACGGGAGGCCGGCGTCGGCGGCGAGCTCCAGGTCGTCGCCGTCGGGCGGCGGCAGGAGGGTCGCGGAGCCGTCGCTGACCGGGACGACGCCGAGGTCGAGCAGCTCGGCCATGGCGGCGCTGCCGGCCATGTCGCGGACCTGGAGCTGGTAGCGGGCAGTGGTGCGGTAGGCGCCGCCCGCGTCGTCGCCGGTGCGCTGGAGGAAGCCCGAGTCGGTGAGGAAGGCGACGGCCTTGCCGACGATGCCGGTGGTGGAGCCGGCGAGACGACGGGCGTCCTTGGTGGCGCCGGTGGAGCTGCGGCGGGCGTAGATCCGCCAGGCGGCCTCCAGGCCGGGGGCGTCGGAGGCGGGGTCGGTGTTCTCGCCCTGCCGCTCGGCGCGCTCTTCGAGGCGGTGGCAGGCCTGGCGTACGAAAGCGTCGACGCCGTTCACGGTGAGGCGGCCGATGTACCCGTCGTCGGCGAGGTCCTCGGGCCGGGGGAACGCCATGGCGGCGACGGCAAGGTGGGCGAGACCGTGCAGGAAGCGGTCGGCGGAGTCGGTGGAGGCGCGGCGGGCGTAGTCGCCCATGCGGACGGCGAAGACGGAGTCCTCGCCGGCGGTGACGGCCATGCCCGCGCGCGGGGAGACCTCCAGGACGACGAGTCCGAGCCCGGTGGCGACGGCGTCGGCGAGGCGCGCGAAGGCGGGGTCCTCGCGGTAGCGGCGGAGCAGCTCGGTGTACTCCGCGTCCCGGGCGGGCAGCAGCTTGGGCTGCAGCCCGAACGAGACGAGCCGCGCGGCGTCGGCCGCGTCGGCGGGCGTGACGGGCGCGGCGACGGCGTGCGGTGCGGCAGCGGTGTGCGGTGCGGCAGCGGTGTGCGGGGGCTCCGGCTCGCTCCACGCGGCGGCGTGCTCGGCGTGGTGTTCGCTCACGGCTGGGGCTCCTCGGGACGGCTGGGGGTCGGTGGTGCGGTGGGTTCGGGGCGGGGCAGCGGCAGGCGCACGGGCGTCACGCTCACGGCGCGCCGCCGGGGCGGGGTCCGGACACCGGGCTCGGGCGCGCGGGCCGGGGCCAGCCGGACGGCGCGCACGTACGGGGCGGGGCTCCGCCGGCCGGTGGCGGGCGGGCATACGGCCACGGTCGGGTCAGGGTCCGGGGCGGAGGCCTCGCCCGGAAGCGTCCTCACGTCCGCGGAGGCCGCGTCCGGAAGTTCCCTCGCTTCCGCGGGAGCCTCGCCCGGAAGCGTCCTCACGTCCGCGGAGGCCGCGTCCGGGAGTTCCCTCGCTTCCGCGGGAGCCTCGCCCGGAAGCGTCCTCGCTTCCGCGGGGGTCTCCGCCGCGGGCGCGCCCTCAGGCAGCGCGTCCGGTGTCGAGTCGGGCGGTGGCCCGGGCAGCGCCTCGGGCCGCGGCGACCGGTCGGTGGTCATGAGGCCTCCGAGCGGTCCGCCGCCATACCCAGCGCGTCGAGGAGCGCCGTACCCACTATCAGGTCGGCGCCGCCGAACTCCGGGTCGTCGAGCTGCGTACCGTCGTCGACCGCGAAGAGCAGCCGCTCCTCGCCCTGGCGGTACGCCGTGCCGACCGGCGGGCTCGCCGCGTGGACGGCGAGGAGGGCGACCAGGTACGGGAGGTCCGGGTCGCGCAGACGGGCCTCGGCGAGCAGCCCGGAGAGCCGGCGCGGGGCGTCGTGCTCCAGGTCGAGCAGCTCCATCGCGCTCGCCAGCTGCTCCTCGCTGAAGCGGCTGTCGTCGGGAGTGGCGATCAGGTCCGGCTCGGGCATCTCCGCGCCGAGGTGCTCGCGCTCGACGGGCGGGGTGAGGAGCATCTCGACGAGGTCGCCGACGCGCACGGACGCCGGGGTGCGCAGGCCGGTGCCCCGGGCGAAGAACGCGTCCGTGACCCTGGTCGCCTGCTCGACGGGGAGCGGCAGGATGGGCGCGACCAGCTGCCCGTAGAGGTCTATGCCGGTGTACGAGGTGGGGGCGGCGAAGGCCTGCCGGTCCTGCTCCGCGCGGAAGAGCGGGCCCGCCTCGAGGAGCCGGGACTGGAGCTGGGTGTGGCGGCGGATGCAGTCCTTGACGATGTCGACGAGCTCGGCGGCGCGGCGCTTGTGCTCCGGGTCCTCGGCCTCGTCGCGGGCCTTGCGGATGTTGGTGAGGATCGCGTTCTCGTGGCGGTAGCGGTCGGCGACGTGGTCGAGCGCCTCGGCGATCATGTCCGGGACGGCCTGCAGCCAGTCCACCGCGCGTACGTTGCGCCGGGTCGCCTCCAGGGTCTTGCGGAGGGTCTCGGCGTACTGCACGGTCCGGTACCGCGCCTGCTCGGCGGCGAGCTGGGCGTCGGCGAGCCGGCCCCGGCTGATCAGGACCTCCAGCTTGACCTCGGCGGCGATCTGGGCGCTGGTGACGTCGGTGTCGAGAGCGCCGACGAGGACGTTGACGGCTTCGTCCGTCGTACGGAGATAGACCCCGCCGCCGTAGCCGGGGACCTCTTCGATCAGCTTGAAGTCGTAGTCGCGGCGGATGTAGACGCCGTCGGCGCCGAATGTGCCGTACACGGCGCGGAAGCCGCGGTCCACGCTGCCGACGTTGATCAGGTTCTCCAGGACCCAGCGGGCCACGCGCTCGTGCTCGGCGGCGGGGCGGGCGGGGGCCTGGGCGCCGACGCGGGGCAGGAGGCGGGCGACGATCTGCTCGTGGTCGGCGCCCGTGTCGAAGTCCATGTTGAGTGTGACGAGGTCGATGGCGGCGAGGGCGACCTCGGCCATCGCGTAGACCGAGTACTCGCCGGCCAGGTTCGCCTTGCGCGTGTCCAGGTCGTGCAGCGGGGCCGTGCACGCGAGCGCGCGAAGTCGCCGCGCGAGCCCTTCGTCGGCGGCCGGGCCCTGCGCGGGCCGCGGCCCCGCGCTGAGCTGGGGCGGAACGAAGTCCGTCGAGGCAGGCGAAGTCACGGTGCACAGATTAGGTCCTCGAACTGACAACGGTCGAAACGGCGCAGATGCGACCCCGCCGGCCGGCGGGACGTGGTAGCGCGCGGCGACCCACGGGGACACGAGCCCGCTCAGGCGTCCGGGCGCTCCGGCTGCTCGACCGCCTTGGCGTACGCCTCGACGATCCGAGTGCGGGAGTCGTCGAGGTAGCGGGCCAGGAGGCGTTCCGCCGTCCCGCGTTCACCGGCGTGCAAGGCGTCCAGAATTTCCCGGTTTCGTATGAGATAAGGCTCGTGGAGACCTCGGGCGTCGTCCACGGTGTGGAAGGCGAGGCGGAGTTCGGCGAGGACGCTCCGCATCAGCTCGTCGGTGCGCGCGCTGCCGGCCAGGGCGACCAGTTCCCGGTGGAAGTGGATGTTCGCGGTGGAGACGCCCTTCCAGTCCTCCGCACGCGCCGCCTCCACGCCCTCCTCGACCGCCGCGACGAGACCGTCCAGGGCGTAGGGCGGCTGCCCCAGGCCGCGGACGACGGCACATTCGACGAGGCGGCGGGTGCGGTAGATGTCGGCGACGTCCTCGACGGCCAGGACCCGGACGAAGACGCCCCGGTTGAGCTCGTGGACGAGCAGCCGTTCGTGGGTCAGCAGGCGGAACGCCTCGCGCAGTGTGTTCCGGGACACACCGAGCGCGCCGCCGATGCTGTCCTCGGAGAGCCGGGTGCCGGGCAGGAAGAAGCCCTCGGCGATCCGGGTGCGCAGGATGTCCGCGACCCTCTCCGCCGTGCTGGTCCGCCCGAGCAGCGCCCGGTCGTCCGCGAGTCCGCCGATTCCGCCCACCGCGCCTCGATTCATTCGTCGTCCGCGGCCGAGTCAATACCAGGTCCTGCGCGGAAACAAGAACGTGACGACATACCTCTTGTCGGATCGTTGAACGATCCCCTACGTTGACGACACCGCACGGTCCTCGAGTACGTCACTCAGCACGCCTCCTCCCCCTCCGCGAGGTGCACATGAGCACGGCACAGACCAAGCAGCACACCCAGGGCGAACGGCCCGACGGCACGGGCGCGTTCGCCTGGCTGCGGGCCCTCGGGCCGCGCGGCCGGCGCGCCTTCGGCGGCGCGTTCGGCGGATACGCCCTGGATTCCTACGACTTCTTCACGCTGCCGCTCTCGATGGTGGCCATCGCCGCCTACTTCAGTCTGGACAAGGGTCAGACCGGTCTGCTGACCACGGTCACCCTGGTCGTCTCGGCGATCGGCGGCGCGCTGGCCGGCATCCTGGCGGACCGTATCGGCCGCGTGAAGGCGCTGATGATCACCGTGATCACCTATGCGCTCTTCACCGTCCTCTGCGGCTTCGCGCCCAACTACGAGACGCTGATGGTCTTCCGCGCCCTCCAGGGCCTCGGCTTCGGCGGCGAGTGGGCGGTCGGCGCGATCCTGGTCGCCGAGTACGCCTCGGCCAGGCACCGCGGCCGTACGCTCGGCGGCATCCAGAGCGCGTGGGCGGTCGGCTGGGCGCTCGCGGTGATCGTGTACACCCTGGTCTTCGCGTTCGTCGACGCCGACCTGGCGTGGCGGGTCATGTTCTGGACCGGCGCCCTGCCCGCGCTGCTCGTCGTCTACGTCCGGCGGAACGTCGAGGACGCCCCGCAGGCGGCCGAGATCCGGCGCTCCGCGACCGGACGCGGCTCGTTCGCCGCCATCTTCAAGCCGGACCTGCTGCGCACGACGCTCTTCGCGGTGCTGCTGTCGACCGGCGTCCAGGGCGGCTACTACACCCTCGCCACCTGGGTCCCGACCTTCCTGAAGACCGAGCGGGGGCTGACGGTCGTCGGAACCGGCGGCTATCTGACGTTCCTGATCTCCGGGGCCTTCATCGGTTATCTGACCGGGGGCTACCTCACGGACGTCCTCGGCAGGAAGAAGAACATCGCGCTCTTCGCCGCCCTTTCGGCGCTCTCCGTCCTCGCGTACACGAACATCCCCTCCGGGGCGAACACGCTCCTCCTCGTGCTCGGCTTCCCGCTCGGCTTCTGCATGTCGGCGATCTTCAGCGGCTTCGGCTCCTTCCTCGCCGAGCTGTACCCGACGGCGGTACGGGGCACGGGGCAGGGCTTCACGTACAACACCGGCCGCGCGGTGGGCGCGGTCTTCCCGACCCTGGTGGGCTTCCTCGCCGAGAGCTGGGGTGTCGGCGGCGCGCTGGTCTTCGGGGCCATCGGCTACGGCCTCGCGGTTATCGCCCTGCTCGGCCTCCCGGAGACCCGCGGCCGGGAACTCGTATGACACCGGCGGCCCGCATGCACCGGGCCGCCGGGGAAGAAAGGAACGGCCATGACCTGGGCCTCGATCGACCTCAACGCCGACCTCGGAGAGGGCTTCGGCCGCTGGACGCTCACCGACGACGAGGAGCTGCTCACCGTCGTCACCAGCGCCAACGTGGCCTGCGGCTTCCATGCCGGGGACGCGGTCACCATGCGCCGCGTCTGCGAACTGGCGGCCGCGCGGGGCGTACGGATCGGTGCCCAGGTCTCGTACCGCGATCTGGCCGGGTTCGGGCGCCGCTCGATGGACGTCCCGGCGGACGAGCTGGCGGCCGAGGTCGCGTACCAGATCGGTGCGCTGGACGTCTTCGCCCGCGCGGCAGGTTCGCGGGTCTCCTACGTCAAACCCCATGGCGCGCTCTACAACCGGGTGGTCCGCGACGAGGAGCAGGCGGCGGCGGTCGTCGACGGGGTACTTCTCGCGGGCGGCGGGCTGCCCGTGCTCGGCCTGCCCGGCTCCCGGCTCCACGAGACGGCCGCGAAGGCCGGGCTGCCGGTGGTCGCCGAGGCCTTCGGCGACCGGGCGTACACGGCGGACGGCTCCCTGCTGCCACGGGGGCAGGAGGGGGCGGTCGTCACCGATCCGGCGGAGGTCGTCGAACGGTCGGTCTCCATGGCCCGGTTCGGGGTCGTGACCGCGCACTGCGGGACGTCCGTCGCCGTGCGGGCGCGCTCGCTCTGCCTGCACGGGGACACCCCGGGCGCGGTGGGCCTCGCCCGGCGGGTGCGGGCCGAGCTGGAGGCGACCGGAGTCAGGGTCGAGGCGTTCGCGTGAAGGCGCGGCGCGTGTTCCGGGTGGGCGAACGGGCTCTGCTCGTCGAGTTGGGGAGCGGCACGGAGACCGAGGCGTTCCACGCCGAGCTGCTGCGCCGGCGCGCGGGCGGTGCGCTGCCTTCCGTACGGGAGATCGTCCCGGCGGCGCGGACGGTGCTGCTCGACGGGGTCGACGCTCCGGACCTGGTGGCGGACCAGTTGCGGGAGTGGACGATTCCGCCGCTTCACGCGCGCGTGGAGCGGGCCGTGGAGGTACCGGTCCGCTACGACGGTCCTGATCTGGCGGATGTCGCCGCGCTCTGGGGGGTGTCCGTGGAGACGGCGGTTCGGATCCACTCGGCCACCGAGTTCCGGGTCGCGTTCTGCGGGTTCGCGCCGGGCTTCGGCTATCTGACCGGTCTCGGCGAGCCGTACCAGGTGCCGCGCCGGGCCACCCCGCGCACGTCCGTCCCGGCCGGTTCGGTCGCGCTCGCGGGGCCGTACACGGGCGTGTATCCCCGCTCCTCCCCGGGTGGCTGGCAGTTGATCGGCTCCACGGACGCCGTGCTCTGGGACGCGGCGCGTGAGCCCGCCGCGCTGCTGGCGCCCGGCGCCCTGGTGCGTTTCGTGGTGGAGAGCCGGTGACCGATCGTGCTTTCGCCGTCGTACGGGCCGGAGCGCTGACCACCGTCCAGGACCTCGGGCGGTCCGGGCACGCGCATCTGGGCGTGCCCCGCTCGGGGGCGCTGGATCCCGGCGCGGCGCGACTGGTGAACCGTCTGCTGGGCAATCCGGAGGGCGCTGCGGTCCTGGAGACCACGGTCGTGGGGTGCGCGGTGCGGCCCCGGTGCGCGGTCACCGTCGCCGTGGGCGGCGCGCCGTGCCCGGTCACCGTCGACGGACGGCCGGTCGCCTGGGGCGCGGCCGTACGGGTGCCGGCGGGCGCGCTCCTCGACATCGGGGCGGCCACCCACGGCCTGCGGGCGTACGTGGGGTTCGGCGGCGGGATCGCCGTCGAACCCGTCCTCGGAAGCCGCTCCACCGACCTGCTGTCCGGACTCGGCCCGGCGCCGCTGGCGGACGGGGCCGTGCTGCCGCTGGGAGCGGAACCGGCCGTACGGGGGCCGCTCGACGCCCCTCCCTGGCCGGGCCCGTCGGACGAACTCGTCCTGCGGGTCCGGCTGGGGCCGCGCGACGACTGGTTCACCGAGGGGGCGCTCCGCACCCTGGCCACGCGCGCGTACCGGGTGTCCGCCGCCTCCAACCGCATCGGCCTGCGGACCGAGGGACCGCCCCTGGAGCGGGCGATCACGGCCGAACTCCCCAGCGAGGGCATGGTCCTGGGCGCGGTGCAGGTGCCCCCGGACGGGCGGCCCGTGGTCTTCCTCGCCGACCATCCGACCACCGGCGGCTATCCGGTGGTGGCGGTGGTCCGGGAGGCCGACCTGGCCGCGGCCGCGCAGGCCGCGCCGGGGACGGTGGTGCGCTTCGTGCCGGCGGGCTGAGGGGACGGCGCCGGTTCAGGGCGTGCCGAACCCTCCGCCGCCCGGGGTCCGCAGGATCAGGACGTCGTCCGGACCGACGTCGGTGGTGTCGACCCCGTCGAGGTGCTCGACGGTGCCGTCGGCGCGCTGGACCTGGTTCTCCCCGAGCGCCCCCGGATCCCCGTGCGCCATGCCGTACGGCGGGATCCGGCGGTGGCCCGTCAGCAGGGCCACGGTCATCGGTTCGAGGAAGCGGATCCGGCGTTCGACGCCCTGCCCTCCGCGCCATCGGCCGCGCCCTCCGCTGTCCTGCCGCAGCGCGAAGGAGTCCACCCGGACCGGGTAGCGCCACTCCAGGATCTCGGGGTCGGTGAGCCGGGAGTTGGTCATGTGGGTCTGGACGGCGTCGGCCCCGTCGAAGCCGTCACCCGCGCCCGAGCCGCTCGCCACCGTCTCGTAGTACTGCACGCGCGCGTTGCCGAAGGTGAGGTTGTTCATCGTGCCCGAGCCCTCGGCCTGGACGCCCAGGGCCGCGTAGAGGGCGCCGGTGACCGCCTGGGACGTCTCCACGTTTCCGGCGACGGTCGCGGCCGGGTAGGAGGGCGCGAGCATGGAGCCGGGCGGCACGCGGACCTCCAACGGCTCCAGGCAGCCGCTGTTGAGAGGGATGTCGTCGTCGACGAGGGTGCGGAAGACGTACAGCACGGCCGCCGTCACGACGGAGGTGGGCGCGTTGGCGTTGCCGTCCTGCTGGGGTGACGTGCCGGTGAAGTCGATGACGGCGGAGCGCCGTTCGCGGTCGACGCGGACCGCCACCTGGATGACGGCGCCGCTGTCCGTCTCGTATCGGTACGAACCGTCCCGCAGACCGGCGACGATCCGCCGGACGGACTCCTCCGCGTTGGCACGCACGTGCCGCATGTAGGCGTGGACGACGTCGAGCCCGAACTGTTCGACCATTTTGCGCAGTTCCTCGACGCCCTTCTCGTTGGCGGCGATCTGGGCGCGGAGGTCGGCGAGGTTGGTGTCCGGGTCGCGGGACGGGTAGGGGGCCCCGGTGAGGAGCGCGCGCGTCTCCTCCTCGCGCAGCCGGCCGTCCCGTACGAGCAGCCAGTTGTCGAAGAGGACGCCCTCCTCGTCGACGGTCCGGCTGAAGGCGGGCATGGAGCCGGGAGTGATGCCGCCGATCTCGGCGTGGTGGCCGCGTGAGGCGACGAGGAAGAGCAGCCGGTCGCCGGAGTCGGCGAAGACCGGGGTCACCACGGTCACGTCCGGCAGGTGGGTGCCGCCGTGGTACGGGTCGTTGATCGCGTAGACGTCGCCCGGGCGCAGGGAGTCACCACCGCGCCGCAGGACCTCCTTGATGGACTCCCCCATGGAGCCGAGGTGGACCGGGATGTGGGGCGCGTTGGCGATGAGGTTGCCCTCGGGGTCGAACAGGGCGCAGGAGAAGTCGAGTCGCTCCTTGATGTTGACGGAGTGAGCGGTGTTCTCCAGGCGTACGCCCATCTGCTCGGCGATCGCCATGAAGAGGTTGTTGAAGACCTCCAGGAGGACCGGGTCGACGTCCGTGCCGACCGCCACGCGCGCGGGGCGAGGTGTCGCACGGGTCAGGACGAGGTGTCCGCCGTCACCGGCCGCGGCCCGCCAGCCCGCGTCGACGACGGTGGTGGCGTCGGCCTCGGCGAGGATCGCCGGTCCCGTGACGGTGTCGCCCGGCCGCAGGTCCTCCCGGCGGTGGAGGGGGGTGTCGGCGGCGGCGTGACCGCTGTACATCCGTACGGTCGCCCGGGGCGCGAGTTCGGCGGGGCGTTCCCCGGTGGGCTCGCCCGCCTCGACGGCCACGGGACCGTGGGGCCCGGCGAGTCCCACGGCCTCGACGGAGACGGCCTCGACGACCAGGGGCCGGTCCATGGTGAAGGCGTACCGCGTGCGGTGGACGGCCGTGAACGCCTCGCGCATCTCCTCGGCGGGGGCGAGGTCCACCTGGAGGCTCGCGTCGGTGCCGGCGTAGCGCAGCAGCACGCGCGCGTGGGTGGTGATCGCGGAGTCGGGCAGTCCGTCGGCGCGCAGCTCCTCCGTGGTGCGCTCGGCGAGTTCGTCGCAGAGCCCCGTCACACGCGCGTGCGTCCCCTCCACGTCGAGTTCGGCCTCGACGGACTGTTCGCGCATGGCCGTGGCGTCGGCGAGCCCGATGCCGTACGCGGAGAGGACACCGGCCAGCGGCGGTACGAGGACGGTGTCGACGCCCAGGGCGTCGGCGACGGCGCAGGCGTGCTGGCCGCCCGCGCCGCCGAAACTGGTGAGTGCATAGCGGGTGACGTCGTGGCCGCGCTGGACGGAGATCTTCTTGACCGCGTTGGCCATGCTGAGTACGGCGATCTCCAGGAATCCCGCGGCGACCTCCTCGGGGGTGCGGCCGCCGCCGATGTCCTCGGCGAGGGCGGTGAACTTCTCCCGTACGACGTCCGCGTCCAGCGGCTGGTCGCCGTCAGGGCCGAAGACGGCGGGGAAGTGGTCGGGCTGGACCCGGCCGAGCATCAGGTTGGCGTCGGTGACGGTCAGCGGGCCGCCGCGGCGGTAGCAGGCGGGGCCGGGGACGGCGCCCGCGGAGTCGGGGCCGACGCGGTAGCGCTGGCCGTCGTAGTGCAGGACGGAGCCGCCGCCCGCGGCGACGGTGTGGATGTTCATCATCGGGGCGCGCATTCGTACACCCGCGACCTGTGTACCCAGTTCACGCTCGAACTCGCCCGCGTAGTGGGACACATCGGTGGAGGTGCCGCCCATGTCGAAGCCGATGACCCGGTCGAACCCCGCCTGCCCCGCGGTACGGGCCATGCCGACGACGCCGCCGGCCGGTCCCGAGAGAACGGCGTCCTTGCCACGGAAGTGGGCGGCCTCCCGCAGGCCGCCGTTGGACTGCATGAACATCAGCCGGATCCCGGCGAGTTCGCGGGCCACCTCGTCGACGTAGCGGCGCAGGATCGGGGAGAGATAGGCGTCGACGACGGTGGTGTCGCCGCGGGGCACGAGCTTGATCAGCGGGCTGACCTCGTGGGAGCAGCTGACCTGGGTGAAGCCGAGGGCGCGTGCGCGGTCGGCGATCCGGCTCTCGTGCTCGGGGCTGCGGTAGCCGTGCATGAGGACGACGGCGGCGGAGCGGTAACCGTCGCGGTGCGCGGCCCGCAACTCCTCGGCGACGGCGTCCTCGTCGAGCGGCCGCACCACCCGGCCCTGGGCGTCGACCCGCTCGGGGACCTCGATGACGCGCTCGTAGACGGCCTCGGGGAGCACGATGTGGCGGTCGAAGAGCCGGGGCCGGTTCTGGTAGGCGATCCGCAGGGCGTCGCGGAAGCCCTCGGTGACGAGGAGGACCGTCGGCTCGCCGCGCCGCTCCAGGAGGGCGTTGGTGGCGACGGTCGTACCCATCTTCACGACGGCGACCCGGTCGGGGGGCACCGGCTCGTCGGGGCCGAGCCCGAGGAGGAGGCGGATCCCGGCGACGGCCGCGTCGTGGGGGCGGGCGGGGTCGTGGGAGAGGATCTTGCGGGTGACCAGCCGCCCGTCGGGCCGCCGGCCCACGACGTCGGTGAAGGTGCCGCCACGGTCGATCCAGAACTCCCAGCGCCCTGTCATTCCCCCATTGTGGCCACCGTGGCGTCCAGGGACACGGCCGCGAGCGCGGCGGCCAGGGCGTGTTCGGCCCGCCGGTCGAGCCGGGCGTCGGTGCCGCCCGCCCAGTGCCGCAGCTCCGAGCCCGCCAGGTGCAGCAGCTGGGGCAGGAGGTCGTGGCAGCGCCGGAGCACCCATCCGGTGCCGGCGGTGGCGAGCCAGAGCACCGCCTCCGTCCGGGTGGGCGGAGGCTGCTCGGGATCGGGCGAGGGCGCGGTGCCGTGGGCGAGGCCCCGGTCGGCGAGGAGCGCGTGGAACCGCGCGGCGATCGCCCGATGGCCGCGCTCGCCGGGGTGGAGGCGGTCGGCGCTCCACAGGGCCCGGTCGTCGGTCCAGGCGCTGTCGTCGAGGTGGAGGTGGACGGCGTCGTACCGGGCGGAGAGCGCGTGGACCAGGGTGTTGACGGCCTTCTGGCGCCTGGCGAGCGGGCGGGCGAGCGGCGGCGGGAGGCCGAGCATCCGGCCGGGGTCGGGGAGGCACGCGGTGAGGATGACGGCTCCGCTCGCAGTGAGGTCCGCACAGACCCCGTCGAGCCGGCGGGCGAGCTGTTCGATGTCGAAGGTGTGGCGCAGCGTGTCGTTGACGCCGACGACGACGGAGGCGAGGTGCGGGCGGAACGCCACGGCCTCGGGTGCCTGTCGCTCGGCGACCTCCCGGCTCTGGGCGCCGCTGACGGCGAAGTTACGGAAATCGAGCCGCCGGCCGGGTCCCGCGAGCCCGGTGGCGAGCAGAGCGGCCCAGCCGCGCCAGGTGCCGTCGACGCGGTCGCCGACGCCCTCGCTGAGAGAGTCCCCGAGGACGGCGAAGCGGAGCGGAGCGGGCACGAGCACGGCGGCCGACGCGGGGGTCACGGGGCCGGCACCGGGTTCGCGACGGGGCTCGGGGATGGCGTTCAGGCGCGCGGGTCGGGTCTCGGGGAGGATGGCGGGGGCGGGATCGGCGATGGGAGCCGATGTCAGGGCGGTCGGATCCGATGTCCAGGCCGCGGGATCCGATGTGGGGGACATTGGATCCGATGTCCAGGCCGCTTGATCCGACGTCGGGAACATTGGATCCGATGTCCAGGCGGTCGTATCCGATCGCGGGGCTTCTGGATCCGATGTCCGGGCGATTGGATCCGATATCCGAGCGGCGCCCGATGCGGGAGCACAGTCCGGCGCGTCCGGCGCCGCTGACCCCGTCGGCTTGCGGAGGAACTCCGGCTCGTTCGCCGTCGAAGGCAGAGCGGTCGTCATGTGCGCACCCCCTGCGGCGGGACGCGGATCGTGGTCGGGGCCGCCTCGTGGGCGGCGAGGAACGCGGCGATGGAGCGGTCCCAGCCGAAGAGTTCGGCACGCGCGCGTGCCGCCGCGCGGCGGGACGGCTCCGGCCGGGCGAGCACCGAGCGGACCGCCTCCGCGAAAGAGGCCGGGTCGTCCGTGGCGCAGGCGCCCGCGTCTCCGATGATTTCGGGGAGCGCGGAGGAGGCGCTGGCGACCACGGGGGTCCCGCAGGCGAGTGCCTCCAGGGCCGAGAGCCCGAACGTCTCGGCGGGCCCTGGGGCCAGGCACAGGTCGGCGGAGGCCTGGAGGTCGGCCAGGGTCTCGCGGTCGGCGACGTGCCCCAGGAAGCGCACCGGGAGCCGCTCCTCCCGCGCTCGCCGCTCCAGAGCGCCTCGCAGCGGCCCTTCACCCGCCACGGCGAGCGCCGCCCGCACCCCCTGGCCGCGCAGGTGCGCGAGCGCGTCCAGGGCCGTTCCGGGCCTCTTCTCCACGGAGAGCCGCGAGCACATCAGCAGCAGCACCCGCTCGCCGTCCGCGTGCTTGGCCCTCAGGACGGTGCTGCGCCGCCCCGGGCGGCAACGGTCCAGGTCGACGCCGAGCGGCGCGCGCAGCACGTTGCGGGCCCCGATCCGTACGAACTCCCGCTCCGCCCATTCGGTCGTGCAGACGATCCGCGAGTACGCCCACGCCGTACGGCGGTTGAGCCGGTCCGCGGCGCGGGCCGCGGCGGCCGGGGGCACGCCCCAGGTCCGCAGAACGCCGTCCGCGGTCTCGTGGGAGACCATCATCGAGGGCACCCGGGCCCGTCGCGCCCACTCCCCCGTCCAGCGCAGGGTCGTGCGGTCGGAGACCTCGATGCGGTCCGGGGCGAGCTCCTCCAGGATCCGGCGCACGCGGCGCCGGTCGGCGAGGACGCGGTAGCCGCCGGTGCCGGGAAGCACGGGGCCGGGGAGAGTGATGATGCGTCCCTGGACGGTGGCCTGGTCGCTCTCCACGTCGCCGGGGACGATCAGGACGGGCTCGTGCCCGGCGGCGAGGTAGCCGCGGCCGAGCTGTTCGAGGGCCGTGCGCAGGCCCCCCGAGGTGGGCGTGACGAAGTTGGCGAGCCGGACTATGCGCAGCGGCCGCGGTATCGCGGGGCCTCTCATGCCGCCACCGCCGTTCGCTCGCGCAGGACCTCCAGGTAGTGCCCGATCAGCTCGTCGCCGACGGCCTCCCAGGTCCGGCCCTCGACGGCCGCGCGGCCCGCCCGCCCGTAGGCGGCGCGCAGGGCCGGTGCCTCGGCGAGCGAAGCGACGGCGCCGCGCAGTGCGGTGGTGTCGTCCGGCGGGACGAGGAGACCGGTCCGGCGGTGGTCGACGAGGTCCAGCGGGCCGCCCGCGGCGGGGGCGACGACCGGGACTCCGCTGGCCATCGCCTCCTGAACGGTCTGGCAGAACGTCTCGTACGGGCCGGTGTGCGCGAACACGTCCAGCGAGGCGAAGATCCTGGCCAGGTCGTCGCCCGTGCGTCGGCCGAGGAACCGGGCGCCGGGCAGGTCGGCGCGCAGGGCCGGCTCGCTGGGTCCGTCTCCGACGACCACGACCCGTATGCCGGGCAGTCCGCACACACCGGAGAGCAGTTCGACCCGCTTCTCGGGGGCGAGGCGGCCGATGTAACCGACGACGAGTTCGCCGTCGGGCGCGAGCTCGCGGCGCAGGGTGTCGTCGCGCAGGTCGGGGCGGAAGCGGACGGTGTCGACGCCGCGCCGCCAGAGCCGTACGCGGCCGATGCCGTGCGTCTCCAGGTCGCGCGCGGCGGCGGTGGACGGCGCGAGGGTGCGGTCGGCGGCGCCGTGGACGGCCCGCAGCCGGCGCCAGGCGGCGCCTTCTCCGGCGCCCATGTAGGTGCGGGCGTATCCGGCGAGGTCGGTCTGGTAGACGGCGACGGCGGGCAGTCCGAGTCGGGTCGCGGCGGCCATGCCGCGTACGCCGAGCACGAAGGGGCTTGCCAGGTGGACGACATCGGCCCGGTGGGCGGCGATGGCCGTGGCGAGGCGGCGGCTGGGGAGGGCGACGCGCACCTGGGGGTAGCCGGGCAGGGGCAGGGACGGTACGCGCACGACCGGGCACGGCGCGTCGGTGTCCGGGTGGGTGTCGGTGGCTCCGGCGACGGCCGGGGCGACGACGAGCGGGTCATGGCCGCGGCGGACGAGGTGGCGCGCGGTCTGCTGGGCGCAGTGCGCCACACCATTGACATCGGGAGGGAAGGATTCGGTGACGATGACGACACGCATACCGGTGTTGTCGTCGCGCCCGGCGTGTTCCCGCCGACATGCATCTGGACGCCTGGGGAACGTCCCATGAGCGTTTGCCCCCTGGGCCCGGGGGCGGCCGGACGGACGTGTCACGGCCACCTGGCCCACCCTTGGCGGCCGCGCCGCCGCCGTCCTGCGGCCGCACCCTGGCGAGCAGTCGCCAGGGTCGTCAGCGCCAGCCCTGCGGACACACTCCTGGTGAGCCGCCGCCTATCGCCAGCCCTTCAAACGCACCCCCGGCCAGCCGCCGCCGCGGCCGGCACCCACCGCTCACAGCCGTCCGGGCCCGGCTCCTCGGCGACCGCCCTTGGGGGCGCCGAGGCCGGGAGCCGCAGGGACGAGTGCCGGGGTCAGACCTGGAGGTCGGGCCCTATCCGGTTACGGACCGCCGTCTGGACCTCGGCCTCCTCGGCCGGGTCGACGGCCAGCCGCCGCAAGCGCTCCGCGACGCGGACGTCGCCGGTCTCGGCGTGCAGCGCCGCTACTTCGCGCGTGGTCTCCTCGCAGTCCCAGAGGCATTCGACGGCGAAGCCCGTCGGAAAGGTCGGGTCGGTGGCCGCGAGGGCGCGGGCGGTTCGGCCGCGGAGCTGGGAGGAGGCGGTCTCTCGGTAGACGTGGCGCAGCACGGGCGCGGCGCAGGCGATGCCGAGGCGCCCGGCGCCGTCGACGAGGGTGTAGAGAGCGGTCGCGTCGGGGCCCGCGGACCGGACGGTCTCGCGCAGGGCTCCGAGGACGAGTGTGGCGTCCTGGGCCCCGCCCCGGCAGGCGAGGACGCCCGCGGCGGCGGTGCCGAGCGCGTCGGGCCGGTGGACCCAGCCGCGGGCGCGGTCGACGGCGGCCTCGCCGCACATCCGCTCGAAGGCGGCGACGGCGGCATCGGCGACGGTACGGGAGTCACTGCCGGCCGCGCCCTCGATCAGGTCGAGGACGGCGGGGTCGCGTGATTCGGCGAGGTAGTGAAGGGCGGCGCAGCGCGCACCGTCGGGTCCGCTGCGGGCGGCCTCGACGATCAGCGGCCTGTCCTCGGGGCCGGCGACGGCGGTGAGGCAGCGGGCGGCGGGCCCGTGCAGCACGGCGCCGCGCTCCAGACCCTCCTGGGCCCAGTCGAAGACCGCCTGGACGCTCCAGCCGGGGCGGGGCCCGCTCGGCCGCATCTGGCGCTGCCAGCGGTCGAAGGAGCCTCGTTCCTGGGCGGCCCTGACCCGGGCGCCCACGGTCTCACGCCGGTCCTCGGCCCACAGCCGCCACGGACGGGGCTCGAAGGCGTCCCGTACGGCGCTCGACAGCTCGGCGTCGCCCTCCGGGCCGGCCGGGAAGCGGGCGAGGACGGGCAGGGCGAGCGAGCGGAGGCCAGCGTCGTCGTCGCGCAGCGCGAGCTCGTCGAGCGCCCACGCCCAGTTGGTACCGGTCGCGGCGTACCGCCGGAGCAGCACCAGGGCGTCCTGGCGGCCGTAGGAGGCGAGGTGCCCGAGGACGGCGAGCGCGAGCCCGGTCCGGTTCTCCTCGGTGTCGAAGTGGTCCTCGGCGCCGAAGAGGTGGGCCTCGATCTCCTCGAGTCCGCCGTCGAGATCGAGGTAGAGCCGTGCGTAGTAGAGGGACCGGTTCTCGACCTGCCAGTCGTGGCGGGGGTCGCTGAGAACGCAGTGGTTCAGGGCCGCGAGGGCCTCGGCACGGGGGGCGGCGAGCGCGTGCAGGGTGCCGTCGCCGCGGCCCCTCTGCAGCAGGCCGAGCAGGGTGCCGCTCGGCGCTATGACTGGTTCGAACATGGAAGACGCCTCACATCAAGCTGTCGACACGACCGGAACTACGGGGCACTGGTGATCGCCTAGGCCGCGCAGCAACATGTCGAGCCGCCCGTCGTCCTTCGCTTGGTGTTGACCATCTTCCTCTGCCTCTCGTCGGTGGCCCCTTGCGGGCCCGTCGTCATGATGACCCAGCCATTTCGCCACCGCGACCACATTTACGACACCGCTCCCACCTGGGGTTCAGTGTCCGTTCATCCGGATCTCGCCCCCGATCTTCACCGGGGGGTCACCGGGCGCCGAACAGCTCCAGGAGTTCTGCCTTCCCAAACATCCGAGCAGTATCCACGGCAGACGGAGTCCCCGCTTCCGGATTTGCGCCGCCGGCCAGCAGCGCGCGGACGACGGCGTCCTCGCCCTTGAAGACGGCGCCCGCGAGCGGGGTCTGCCCCCGGTCGTTGGCGCGGTCGCCGTCGGCACCCCGCGCCAGCAGGGCCGTGACCGCGTCGGCGTGCCCGTGGTAGGCGGCGAGCATGACGAGCGAGTCGCCCCTGTCGTTGGTGAGGTTCGCGGGGACGCCGGCGTCGAGGTAGGCGGCCAGCGTCTCGGCGTCCCCTGTGCGCGCCAGGTCGAAGACCTTGCTCGCCAGCTCGATGACCTCAGGGTCCGGAGTCTCGCTCATCGGACGTGCCCGCCTTTCATTTCCCGGATCTGTGACGTGCGCACGGCAACCGCCGCCGTACGAGTGAATCGACAGGGTACTGCCCGTCAGGCGACATGACGCGGGGCGTCCACGGCAAGGATCACCGCAGCTCATCCGGGACGCGAGCGCCTCCCGCGCTAGCGCGCTCCGCGCGTTTCGCCACCCGGGCGAGGCCTCTCCATCCGCCAGTCAAGTGAAATCGCCCGACATTCACCCATATGCACCTTTAATCGCATAGATACTTGCTGTGAACCTGGAAGGACTCATGGTGACTGTCCCCTCAACCAGGAGAACACCTCATGATCCTGTCCATCTCAGGCGTGGTCCTGCTCGGCATCATCTGCTTCCTGTTCTTCAAGAAGGACGGGATGAAGGCCTCCCACGCCCTCGTCAGCGCGCTGTTCGGCTTCTACCTCGCGGGCACCGCCATCGCCCCGAGCATCACCGCGGGCGGCCAGAGCCTCGCCAGCCTCTTGGGCGGGATCAAGTTCTGACGCCCGACAGTCCCTTCCACAACTCCAGGAGTACGACGTGGCCCGGCGACCACTCCCCCGCATTCTGAGCAGCGGCAGCGACCGGATCGCTCGCAGTCGAGAGATCGCGCGCACGGCCGCCGACAGCGCCACCGATGTGCTCCATCCGCTGATCACCATCACACGTGGTCTGCGGAGGCTGGCCGCGACCGCGCGCGCCAAGTGGGCCGCGACCCCCAAGGAGCGGCGCGGTCCCACGCTGCTCCTGGTCGCGGCCTGCGTCCTGGTCGTCGCGCTCGTCCCGTACGGTCCGCTGCTCGCCCTTGTCTCGGTGATGGGCGCGGCCGCGTGGACGGGCCGTGAGCGCCCGGTCGTCAAGACCGGGCCCGACGACTCGGAGATCGAGCGCCTCAAGGGCCTCTACGAGGCTCTGGTGCCGTACTTCTCGGTCCCCGAGGACCCCGCTCCCCTCTTCGCCCACGGAGGCGACTGGAGCGGCGCCTTCGGGGACCACGCCTTCGACGACCGCGGGCGCCTCACGCGCCTGCGGATCAAGTACCCGGCGTACTTCACCGACGGTGAGGCCGCCTCCCGTGCCCGGATCGAACAGCTGCTGCACGCCAAGTCGGGGCGCGGCCGCGAGTACCTCTTCGACTGGGACGAGGAGGGCAACCAGCTCGTCATGAGCGTGCTGCCCGCCCTGCCCACCACGATCGCCGCCCAGCGTTTCGTCACCGTGCCCGGCGAGACCGTCCTCGGCTTCACCGACGCCGACGCCGTGCAGCGGACCGTCCCGGTGCTCGCCGCCGACGGGGAGGAGGACGCGCCCTCCGTGATCTGGCGGACGGGCCCGCGCTCCACCGAGCCGCACCTGCTCGCCGTCGGCCAGCCCGGCAGCGGCACGACCTCGCTCCTGCGCTCCATCGCCCTGCAGGCCCTGCCGTACGGCGACGTCCTGATCGTCGAGGGCAGCGGCACCGGCGAGTACGCATGCCTGACCGGCCGCGCGGGCGTCCTGGCCGTCGAGTGCGGCCTCGCGGGCGCGCTGGCGAGCCTGGAGTGGGCCGCGCACGAGACGGAGCGGCGGCTCATCGCGGCGAACCGGGCCCGTCAGGCGGGCCGTCCCGCCCCCGACGACACCCGGCGCCCGCTGTGGATCCTGCTCGACCGGCCGAGCATCCTCGGTCACCTGGCGGCGGCCGACGGGCGCCGCGACCCGCAGGAGCTCCTCCAGGTGCCGCTGCGGCACGGACGGGCCGCGCAGGTGACGGTGGTGGTGGCGGAGCAGTTCGACAGCGTGGACGCGCTGAGCGAGACGGTACGGACGCACACGCGCGCACGGGTCGTGCTCGGCCCCGCGTCGCCCGCTCAGATCGAGTCGGTCCTCGGTGTCGCGCCGCACACGACGCCGATCCCGGCCGTCCCGCCGGGCCGTGGCTACGCCCGCCTCGGCACGGGGCCGGTCCTGCGGCTCCAGGTGCCGGCGACGCCGGATCCGTACGACGACGCGACGAGCGAGGCGCACCGGCAGGCGGTGCTCGCGCTGCTGCCGGACCGGCAGGACGCGACGACGACTGCGGTCCCGGCGGCCCCCGGCTCGGCCCCGGACCCGGACCCGGACCCGGGCCCGGGCCCGGCCCTGGACCTCGGCCCCGCACCTTCGCCGGCGCCCCCGTCCCCGCCCGCGCCCTCACCCTCGCCGGACCCCGGTCCGCCGCCGCGCCACGCCCCGGTCCCGGCCGAGGGCTGACCTCCCCGTGTAGGCGCTGCCCCCGTCGTGGGCATACGTTCCGCCGGGGGCGGGGCGTATGCCCTTACGGGGCGCGCGCCGCGGCCCCTACGCCACGAACGCCCTCGGCTGTTCGTTGCCCGTGCCCGCGCCCGACTCCACCAGGCGGGCCGCGGCCGCGAGACGGGACGCCGCTTCCTCGGCGACCGGGCCGCCCACGGTGAACGGCAGCCGCACGTACCCCTCGAAGGCGCCGTCGACACCGAAGCGCGGCCCCGACGGGACCCGTACGCCGACGCGCTCGCCGACCTCCGCGATCCGCGAGCCGGAGAGGCCGCCCGTGCGGACCCAGAGCGTCAGGCCCCCGGCCGGGACGTCGAACTCCCACTCCGGAAGCTGCGCCCGCACCGCCGCGACCAGCGCGTCGCGGTTCTCGCGCGCCTGGGTGCGGCGGATGGTGACCGCCTGCTCCCAGCCGCCCGTCCGCATCAGCCAGTTGACACCGAGCTGCTCCAGGACGGGCGTCCCGAGGTCCGCGTAGGCCCGCGCGGCCACCAGCGAACGGATCACGTCGGGCGCGGCCCGGACCCAGCCGATCCGCATGCCCGCCCAGAACGCCTTGCTCGCGGAGCCGACCGTGAGCACGGTCGCGCCGGCCGGGTCGAAGGCGCAGACCGGCCGGGGCATCTCCGTGCGCTCGTCCAGGTACAGCTCGGACATCGTCTCGTCGACGACGAGCACCGTGCCCGCCGAACGGGCCGCGTCCACCAGCTGACGCCGCTGGTCCTCGTCGGCCAGCGCGCCGGTCGGGTTGTGGAAGTCGGCGACGACGTACGCGAGACGGGGCGCCGCGTCGCGCAGCACCTGGCGCCAGCGGTTCAGGTCCCAGCCCGCGAGCCCCTCGGCCATGGCCACCGGCACCAGCCGGGCACCCGCCTCCCGCATGAGCTGGAGGATGTTGGCGTACGAGGGCGACTCGACGGCGATCCGCTCGCCGCGCCCGGCGAAGAGGTGGCAGATGGCGTCGATCGCGCCCATCGCGCCGGTGGTGACCATGATCTGCTCGGGCATCGTCGGGATGCCGCGCTCGGTGTACCGGTCGGCGAGCATCTGGCGCAGCGCGGGCAGCCCCGCCGGGTAGTCCCCGTGCGTATGGGCGTACGGCGCCAGTTCCTCCAGCGCGCCCTGGACGCTGCGGGTGAGCCACGGCTCGGGTGCGGGCAGCGCCGCGCAGCCGAGGTCGATCATCGAGCCGAGCGACTCCGGCGGCAGCGGTTCGAGCCCGCGCGCGGGCAGCGGATTCCCGGCCGGAACGGACGTCCAGCTTCCGGCCCCGCGCCGCGACTCCAGGAACCCTTCGGCGCGCAACGCCTCGTACGCCGCCGCCACCGTCGTACGGCTCACGGTCAGCGCCACCGCGAGTTCACGCTCGGCGGGCAGCCGGGCCGCGACCGGCACCCGGCCCTCCAGGACGAGGAGCCGGATCCCGTCGGCCAGCGCGCGGTAGGCGGGCGGCTTGCGCGTGCCCGGCCCGGCCGGACGGGGCTGCTGCGTCTGAAGCTGCCGGGCGAGCTGAGCCGGCCCGACGGCCGAGGTCCACTTAGCCATGGAATTCAGTCCACCTTCCTCGAATTGGCCATGGTTGGCGTCCGATCCCCCGCCACAGAGTGTCATAAGTCAGTCCACCACCACCACGCAGGGAGCACCACCTTGTCCATCGCCACCGGCCTCCGCGGGCGGCTCACCGGTCGCCATCTGCCCCGTCGGCTCACGCAGCTGTACGTCGGACTGGCGCTGTACGGGATCAGCTCGGCGCTCCTGGTGCGCGGCGGGCTCGGTCTGGAGCCCTGGGGCGTCCTTCATCAGGGGCTGGCCGAGAAGACCGGACTGACCATCGGCGTCGTCTCGATCATCGTCGGGGCGGCCGTTCTGCTGCTGTGGATCCCGATCCGGCAGAAGCCGGGCCTCGGCACGGTGTCGAACGTCTTCGTCATCGGTGTGGCCATGGACGGAACCCTCGCCCTGGTGCCGGAGGTCCAGGGGCTCGCCCCGCGGATCGCGCTTCTCTTCCTCGGGATCGTCCTCAACGGGGCGGCGACCGGCCTGTACATCGCCGCCCGGTTCGGCCCGGGGCCGCGCGACGGTCTGATGACCGGGCTGCACCGGCTCACCGGCCGCTCGATCCGGCTGGTCCGTACGGCGATCGAGATCGCAGTCGTCGCCACGGGATTCCTGCTCGGCGGCTCGGTCGGCGCCGGCACGGTCCTCTACGCACTGAGCATCGGCCCGCTCGCCCAGTTCTTCCTGCGCCGCTTCGCCATCCCCGAGCAGGAATCGAGCAGCACCGTGGTCGCCTCCGGGACACCGAAACAGGCGATACTGCGGCCGTGACTCGCGTACGCCACCCCTACCTGGACCACCCGTCCCCCATCCCGTTCGCCCATCGCGGCGGCACGGCGGACGGCCTCGAGAACACCGCGGCGGCCTTCCGCCGGGCCGCGGCGGCCGGATACCGCTACTTCGAGACCGATGTGCACACCACCGCGGACGGTGCGCTCGTCGCGTTCCACGACTCGACACTCGACCGCGTGACGGACACCGCCGGGCGGATACGCGACCTTCCGTGGGCCGCCGTCCGCGAGGCGCGCGTGGCCGGGAAGGAGCCTCTGCCGCTCTTCGAGGAGCTGCTCGAGGAGTTCCCCGAGGCCCGCTGGAACGTGGACCTCAAGGCCGAGTCCTCCCTGGTCCCGCTGGTCGACCTGATCCGCAGGACCAAGGCGTGGGACCGGATCTGCGTCGGCTCCTTCACCGAGAGCCGGGTGGCCCGGGCGCAGCGCCTGGCAGGACCGCAGCTCGCGACCTCCTACGGCGTCAAGGGCGTCGCCGCCCTGCGGCTGCGCTCCCTCGGCATCCCGGCGGCGCTGCGCGCGGGCGCGGTCGCGGCGCAGGTCCCGGAGCGCCAGGGCGGCATCACGGTGGTGGACCGGCGCTTCGTCCGTGAGGCGCACGCCCGGGGGCTCCAGGTCCATGTGTGGACGGTCAACGATCCGGAGCGGATGAACTCTCTCCTCGACCTGGGAGTGGATGGCATCATGACCGATCATCTGGAGACGCTGCGCGCAGTGCTGACCGACCGGGGCGTGTGGGTCTGAGCGCCCGTCCCGCCACGGGGACGAACGAGGGGGCCGCGGTCTTGACTGCCGACATCACCGAGCCGGAGCGGCCCGCCGTCGATCCGGCCGAACGCAGACGCGAGCAGCGCGGCTGGTACTTCTACGACTTCGCCTGCTCGGTGTACTCGACGAGCGTGGTCACGGTCTTCCTCGGCCCCTATCTGACGGCGGTCGCCGAGGCGGCCGCGGACGGGGACGGCTTCGTCCACCCGCTGGGCATTCCGGTGCGGGCCGGCTCTCTGTTCGCGTACGCCGTCTCCGCCTCGATCCTGCTGGCGGTCGTGGTGATGCCGCTGGTGGGCGCGGTGGCGGACCGCACGGGCCGCAAGAAGCCGCTGCTCGCCGCCGCCGCGTACACCGGCGCCGCGGCCACCGGGGGCATGTTCTTCCTGAGCGGCGACCGCTATCTGCTCGGCGCGTTCCTGCTCATCGTGGCGAACGCCTCGCTGGCGGTCTCGATGGTGCTCTACAACGCCTATCTGCCGCAGATAGCCGAGCCGGACGAGCGGGACGCGGTCTCCTCACGCGGCTGGGCGTTCGGCTACACATCGGGGGCGCTGGTCCTCGTGCTCAATCTCGTCCTGTACTCGGGACACGAGTCCTTCGGGCTCTCCGAGGGGACGGCGGTGCGGATCTGTCTGGCCTCGGCCGGACTGTGGTGGGGCGCGTTCACCCTCGTACCGCTGCGGCGGCTGCGCGACCGGCACGTCCAGCCGCAGAGCGAGGGGACGGTGGGCGGGGGCTGGCGGCAGCTGGTGGCGACGCTGAAGGACATGCGGCGGTATCCGCTGACGCTGTCGTTCCTGCTGGCGTACCTCGTCTACAACGACGGGGTGCAGACCGTGATCTCCCAGGCGTCGATCTACGGCTCCAAGGAACTGGGGCTCGACCAGACGACGCTGATCACCGCTGTCCTGCTGGTGCAGGTACTCGCGGTCGCGGGCGCTCTCGGCATGGGGCGGCTCGCGCGTTCGTACGGTGCCAAGCGCACGATCCTGGGATCGCTGGCGATCTGGACGCTGATCCTGGGCGCGGGGTACTTCCTGCCGGCCGGCGCGCCGGTGGCGTTCTTCTGTCTGGCGGCGGCGATCGGGCTGGTGCTCGGCGGGAGCCAGGCGCTGTCGCGGTCGCTGTTCTCACATCTGGTCCCGCGCGGCAAGGAGGCGGAGTACTTCTCGGCCTACGAGATGAGCGACCGGGGCCTGAGCTGGCTGGGCCCACTGGTGTTCGGACTCGCGTATCAGCTGACCGGGAGCTATCGGGATGCCATCATCTCTCTGGTGATCTTCTTCGCGGCCGGTTTTCTCCTGCTCGCGCGGGTACCGGTACGGCGTGCCGTGGCCGCCGCGGGGAACCCGGTTCCGGAGCGGATTTAGACGCGGCAGTGAAAGGCCGGTAGTGTACGCCTTTGGCCTGCCAGGCGGACCGTTACTGCGTGCTGCTTTGGTGAAGACGCTGGGTGACATCTGCTGCCAGATGTGACAAACCGGGCACTGGTGGGTAGAACAAGGGGCGGCACGACGGGCGACGCATGACCCGGAACGGGAATCTTTACCGCCGACCGGACGTTGACCGGATGACGACGACAGCGACACCTGTCCTGTGGGCGACAAGCCCGGGAGGCACGATTCATGAGTGAGCGAGCTCTTCGCGGCACGCGCCTCGTGGTGACCAGCTACGAGACCGACCGCGGCATCGATCTGGCCCCGCGCCAGGCCGTGGAGTACGCATGCGAGAAGGGCCATCGTTTTGAGATGCCCTTCTCGGTGGAAGCGGAAATTCCGCCGGAGTGGGAGTGCAAGGTCTGCGGCAGCCAGGCACTCCTGGTGGACGGGGACGGCCCCGAGGAGAAGAAGGGCAAGCCGGCGCGTACGCACTGGGACATGCTCATGGAGCGGCGCACCCGCGAGGAGCTGGAGGAGGTCCTGGCCGAGAGGCTGGCAGTCCTTCGTTCCGGTGCCATGAACATCGCCGTACATCCGCGTGACAGCCGCAAGTCCGCCTGACGGACGGCACGGCCTGAGCAACGCCGTGGGGCCCGGTACACCTTGTGTGTACCGGGCCCCACGGCGTTGTCGTCTCTCCGGGAGGGCACCCTCACGAGCCGGGCACCCTCGGGGTCCGTCCTACGGGGTCAGGGGCGGACGGGGCTCCTGGACCCGCTGCGGGCCCTGAGGGGCGTCGTCGCGGATGACCTCACCCTGCACGACCTTTCCGTCGGGCCGGTGCATCCGGGCCTGCTGGAAGGCGTCCTGGAGGCTGCCCGGAGGAGCGGCACTCATCCTGCGCTCGGCGACCTTGTCGGCGTACCTGCCGAGGAGGGAGCGGACCGGCGGCACGAGCAGCAGCAGACCGGCCGCGTCGGAGATCAGGCCGGGGATCATCAGGAGCAGGCCGCCGAGCATCAGGAAGCCGTTGCGGTCGCCCGCGCCGACCCGCTCGGTGCCGGTCGGCGGGACGCCGTTCTGCGCCGCCGCCTGGGCCTGCTGGAAGGTCTCGGTGAGGTTCTTGAAGGCACGGCGGCCGGCCCGCTTGATCACCACGGCGCCGAGAACGGCTCCGCCGAGCAGCAGGCCGAAGACCGTGAGTCCGCCGGCCGCGTCCGCCACCACGATGAGCAGCCAGATCTCGAGGACCAGCCAGGCGGCGAGTGCCGGCGGGAGAAACGTACGCGCGCGTGAGCGCTTCGGGGCGAGGGGAGGCGTGGCGCCGGTCGTCATGCCCCCCAGTGTGCCTGGCCCCTCGCAGGAACGTCGTAAAGGAGGGATCAGTCCCGACCGGCGGCCGTCAGCTCGCGGGCTTACGGCCGAGCAGCTTGCCGACCTTGTTCGCACGGGCCGTCAGACCCCAGCCGGTGACCCGCCACAGGGCCTCGACGACGATGTTGCGGCTCATCTTCGAGTCGCCGATCTCGCGCTCCACGAAGGTGATCGGGACCTCGACGACATGGAAGCCCGCGGCGACGGCGCGGCGGGCCAGGTCGACCTGGAAGCAGTAGCCGGCCGAGGCGACGTCCTCCAGGCCCAGGCCTTCCAGGGTCTCCTTGCGGAAGGCCCGGTATCCGCCGGTGACGTCACGGATCGGGACGTCGAGCATGACGCGCGAGTAGAGGCTGCCGCCGCGGGAGATGAACTCTCGGGACTTGGGCCAGTTCACGATGCGGCCGCCGGGGACCCAGCGCGAGCCGAGCACGAGGTCGGCGCCCTTGAGGGCGGTCAGCAGCCGGGGCAGCTCCTCGGGCTGGTGCGAGCCGTCGGCGTCCATCTCGACCAGGACGCCGTAGCCGTGCTCGATGCCCCAGCGGAAGCCGGCGAGGTACGCGGCGCCGAGTCCCTCCTTGCCCTTGCGGTGCAGGACGTGGACATGGTCGTCCTCGGCGGAGATCTCGTCGGCGAACTTGCCCGTGCCGTCGGGGCTGTTGTCGTCGGCGACGAGGATGTGCGCCTCCGGTACGGCCGCCCGTACACGCGAGACGATCGGCTTGATGTTCTCCGCCTCGTTGTAGGTCGGAATGATCACCAAGGCTCTGCCGAGCGGGCCGTAACGCCTCTGGCCACCGTCGTTCACTGCTGCCCCTTCGGATACATACGCGAACCCCCACCATAGCGATCCCCGCACACGACTCCGTCGCGGCGTGGCTGATTGCGGGCGGGGCGTCGCGCAGGACAGCACGCATGGTGTGCGGATCGGGGCCCGGCGCCCTTCGGGCCGACCTGGAACCCGCTGGCTGCGGGTCGACCGAGAGCCGTTGTCTACTGAACGTCCGGGCCCCACCCGGGTCGCACCCTCCGCCGGGAAAAACCTTCCCTCGCCCCCGAGGCACGGGCGCGGAACCTGAGGTTTGGAACCGGTCGGACGTCCTGTGGTGGACGCGGGAGAACCTACCGGCCCCTGGCGGCTCGCTGTCAACACCCGTTTGACCTGCGGAGATGACCGATACTGCCAGGTCAGTGGGGAAGATCCGCAGGTCGTCGCCGAGCCGGTTGATCATCGATCGGCGGTACGAAATATCCCGACGTCACCCGTTCAGCCGGTCGAAGACCGTTTGTCCGAACACCACCGTGCGCAGGCAGACCGGAAGGTCACCGCCGGGGGTCAGATCGGGCAGACCGGGCGTTCCGGAGCGGGGGTCGGTCGACCAGCGGGCCACCCGGTCGTCCGGGGCCTGGACCACGAGCTCCTCGGCGCGCCAGACCGCGTAGTCGGCCGGGGCGCCGGGGACGAGCGTGCCGGCGTCATCGCGCCCGACGGCACGCCAGCCGCCCCGTGTGTGGGCGGTGAAGGCGGCGCGGACGGAGATCCGGTGCTCGGGGGTGCGATGGAAGGCCGCGGCACGGACGGTGCCCCAGGGGTCCAGCGGGGTGACCGGGCTGTCCGAGCCGAAGGCCAGCGGCACACCGGCCCGGAGCAGGGCGGCGTACGGGTTGAGGGTGCGGGCGCGCTCGGCACCGAGGCGGTCGGTGTACATGCCGTCCTCACCGCCCCAGGCCGCGTCGAAGGCCGGCTGCACGGATGCGGTCAGGCCGAGTTCGGCGAAGGCGGCGATCGTCTCGGGGGTGAGCATCTCGGCGTGCTCGACACGGTGGCGGGCGGCGCGGATCCGGGCGAGGCCGAGCTTCTCCGAGGCGGCCCGGACGCCGTCGACGACGGCCGTGACGGCCGCGTCGCCGATGGCGTGGAAGCCGGCCTGGAGGCCGGCCTCGGTGGCGGCGACGACATGGGCGGCGACGGTGGCCGCGTCGAGGTGGGAGACGCCGGTGTGGGCGGCGTCCGCGTACGTCTCGTGCAGGCAGGCCGTGTGGGAGCCGAGCGAGCCGTCGGCGAACAGGTCGCCGGCCGCGCCGACGGCGCCGAGGGCGCGGGCCCGCTCGACGTCGAGGTCGGCCCAGTAGCCGACGACGCGCGGCCCGGCTTCCTCACGGGCGAGGTCGAGCAGGCCGGTGAAGTCGCCCTCGGAGGAGATCTCCGGTCCGCCGCACTCGTGCAGGGTGCCGATACCGAGCGAGGCGGCGTGCCGGCGGGCCGCGCGCT
Organism: Streptomyces sp. NPDC012508; assembly: GCF_042902595.1. Classification (NCBI taxonomy): domain Bacteria; kingdom Bacillati; phylum Actinomycetota; class Actinomycetes; order Kitasatosporales; family Streptomycetaceae; genus Streptomyces; species Streptomyces sp. NPDC012508. Next base: position 404,589 of record NZ_JBIBEO010000009.1, on the reverse strand, counting down.
GGGCCTCGGTGCGCTGCTGGGGCGAGAGGGCCGCATAGGCGGCGGCACGGACGGCGTGGTGGGCGTCGGCGGTCAGCGGTTCGCCGTCGCGGAAGCCGGTGAGCTCGCGGATGCCGGGGACGAGATCGAGCAGGGCCGTGGTGACGACGGCCGAGTGGACGTCGATCCGCGTGAGGTAGAGCGGGCGGCCGCCGGTCAGTTCGTCCAGTTCGTCGCGGCGCGGAGCCCGGCGCTCGGGCCAGCGGGCCGCGTCCCAGCCGTGTCCGATGAGGATCCGGTCGGCGGGGCGGGCGGCGGCGTAACGGCGGATCAGCTCCGCCGCCTCGGTGAGCGAGGCGGCGGAGGACAGGTCGAGGCCGGTCAGCGCGAGACCGGTCGCCGTGGTGTGCACATGGGCGTCGACGAACGCGGGGGTGACGAGCGCGCCTTCGAGGTCGACGACCTCGTCCACGCCGGAGGCGAAGGCGTCGGCCGCCCCCTCGGAGCCCACCCAGGCGACATGTCCCCGTTCGACCACCATGGCGGTGGCGAAGGGGTCGGCGGGGCTGTGGACTTCTCCGCCGCGCAGCAGGACGGTGCGGTGCGCGCTGTCGATACGGGTCTCGCTCATGGTGACCAGGCTAGATGCGCGGCGGCACCCGGATGGACGCCGGGCCCGCCGCCCGATCCTCCCGGACGCCTAGATGCGCGGCGGCCTGGCTTCGTACGGGGTCGACAGGACGACCGTGGTGCGGCTGGAGACGCCCGCCTGGGTACGGATGCGGGTGAGCAGGTGTTCCAGCTCCAGCGGGGTCGCGACGCGCACCTTGAGGATGTAGTTCTCGTCGCCGGCGACGCTGTGACAGGCCTCGATCTCCGGGATGTCCGCGAGCCGGTCCGGCGTGTCGTCCGGGGCGCTGGGGTCGAAGGGTTTGACCGAGATGAAAGCGGTCAGCGGCAGTCCGACGGCTTCCGGGTCGACGACGGCGGCGTAGCCGCGGATGACCCCACGCTGCTCCAGACGGCGGACGCGCTGATGTACGGCCGAGGTGGACAGGCCGGTGGCCTTGCCCAGGTCGGTGTAGCTCATGCGCCCGTCCTTGACGAGCAACTCGACGATCTGACGATCCAGCTCCTCCATGCGGTCAACCTATTGCCCCGGGAGACCATCGGCACAGCCGGGGGCCCTGTCGCTATAGACGCCTATGGGCATCGGCGAGGCACCTGCGAGGGGCATGTGACGAACGCCACAGGTTTGTGGGCAGCTCGATCAGAGACCTCACGGTTATGCGGGCGGCCGTATGGGAATTGCTTGCTGTGGTCGAGGCCATACGTACTTCGGTCGACCCACCCGAGGGGGAGATTCACCATGCAGGAGCCTGTTGATTCGGTCGAGACGACCGACGAGCTCGACGCCTACGACACCTTCGAGATGTACCGGGTGATCTGCCCGGACTGCGTCCAGCCGATCGCACTGCTCGCGGACGAGGACGTGCTGCCGGAGCACGCGCTGTGCCCGACGCCCTGGAACCCGTTCGTGCTGACGGTCTGCCCCGGCACCGGCCGGGCCGCGTCGGACGCGCGCCCCGCCGACGAGACGCTCGAGGTCCAGGAGCAGGACACCGCGCTCCTGCTGACGCTGCCTCAGGGTCTCGACTGGCGGACGCAGCCCTTCTCGCACGTCGGCGGTCCGGGCTCGCGTCCGATCAAGGTGCCGCAGATGCGGCGCGCGGCGTAACGACGCCTACCAGTAGCTTCCCCGCACCATCGCCGCGAGCGTGGCGTGGTGCAGGATCAGGCTGTCCGGATTCTCCGGCACCTTCACCTCTCCGAAGTGCGCCTGGCGGTACGCGACCCTGAGCATCACGATCGCGTGCCGCAGCGCCGCGTAGAGGGTGTGGAACTCCATGTCGCGTGGTGTGTGTCCGGTGAGGGCGGCGTAGCGCCGTTCGACCGCGTCGCGGCGGAGGAATCCGGGCAGCCCCGGCTGACCGAAGCCGACCGTCAGGTCCTGGAAGAAGCGGTGCAGGTAGACGGTCCAGCCGAGGTCGACCTCGCGCGGGGCGTAGCCTGCCATCTCCCAGTCGAGGACCGCCGCGGGCTCGAATCCGTCGTAGACGATGTTCCCGATGCGCGCGTCGCCCCAGTTCAGGACGGCGGGTCCCTCGTCGGCGGGCCAGTGCGCGTCCAGCCAGTCGAAGGCCGACTCGATGAGCGGGGACGGCGCGAGCCCCTTCACGACCCAGGTGTAGTAGGCGCGTTGGGCGTCGACATGGCGCCGCAGCGGACTGCCCGCGCCCTCGGGGAGCAGGAACTCGGCCTCCTTGGATGGGAACTGGTCGTGCAGCCGGGCAAGTACGGAGACGGATTCGGCCTCCAGCCGGGCCCGTTCGGAGTCGGTCGCGGAGTGCAGCCAGTTCCCCTCGTACGTGTACGGCATGACGTCCGGCGGGACACGTCCCTCGGCCCGGGCCATCACGAAGAACGGGGCGCCGAGCGGCCCCGGGTCGCTCTCCAGCCAGAGGACGCGCGGGACGGGGATGTCGGTGTGCTCCCCGACCAGGCGCATCACCCGGTGCTGCCGCTCCATGTCGTAGACCGGGAAGATCGTGTACGCGGCGGGGTCGGCGGCGAGCCGCAGGGCGCAGCCGCGCACGGGGGCGTCGGGGTGCTCGATGTCGAAGAGCAGGGTCTCGCTGGACATGCCGTTGGAGCCGGGTACGGCGAGTCCGGTGACACGGGCGCCCGGGAGGTGGTGGTCGAGCCAGCCGGTGAGGCGGCGGCCCAGCTCCTCGGGGTCACGGGTCGTGGTGCGCGGACGGGGGGCGGTGGCCATGGACACTCCTCTTCTTCGCGGCTCGGTTCGCCGTGGGTCAGTCGGCCGTGGAGGTGTAGTCGGCGAAGCCGCTGGGGTCGTGGCGGCCGAAGGAGCCGTGCTCGAAGATCCCGTAGCCGGTGCGCCCTTCGAGCGTGAAGCGGGCCGCGTGGTCGGTGACGCCGAACGCGGCCATGGGGTGCGCCGCCGGGTCGGAGAGGTCGTAGACCCTGCGGTCGGTCCAGTCGCGGCCCTGCCAGGTGCCGTGCTGCCAGTCGGCGGCGGGCGGGTAGCCGGCGCCGACGGCGAGCGGGGAGGAGGCGAGGATCTCCACGTCGACCTCCAGGGGCTTGCCGGCCGGGTCGGTGAGATGGACGACGGCCCGCTCGGGGTGGCGGGTGCCCGTGCGGTACGTGATGTCGGTACGGGGCCAGCCGAGTTGCACGTCGCGCCGCCCTTCGCGGACGAGCAGGGCCTCGCTGAGGGTGCGGTACCCGTCGGCGTCCTCCTGGGCGATGACCATGAGGAAGCGGTCGTCGAAACGCATGGGTATCCAGAGCCAGTGGAAGCCGTCGGGCCGGAACTCGTCGGCGCGGCCGGGTTCCTCGCCGGGGATCGGCCGTACGCCCCAGCTGCGGTCGCGGGTGCCGGTCCACTCCCCCGCGGTGACGGTGAACTCCTCGCCGCCGCCCCTGATGGTGCCGGTGCAGTGGCCGGCCTGGACGAAGCGGCGCCCTTCGAGGGTGAGCCGGTCGCCGCGGCGCTGGGTGTGGTGCGGCTCCCAGACGGCCGGGAAGTCACCGGTCCAGGCCAGGTCGAAGGAGAGCCCTCCGGGGTCGGCCGGGTCGGCGTCGCAGTGCAGGGTGAGCTTCTTCAGGGGTTCGTCGACGGTGATGCGGAGCGGACCGACGGCGAGGTTCATCCGGTCGTCGCCGAGGGCGTCGGAGGCACGGACGGCGTGGAGCCGGTCGCCGACGCGGAGGGTGGCGTAGGCGTCGACGACCCCGGTGTTGGGGTAGACGCCCAGCCCCGCGATGAGCAGGGCGCGGCCCTGGTGGTCGAAGACATGGAAGATGCATCGGTCGTAGACGTTGCGATCGCCGCTGACGTGGTGCTTCATCGAGAGCGGCGCCTGGTGCACGGGGTACTCGTCGAGCGCGACGGGCCGGTCCTCTGACACGTGTGACCTCCTGGTCGACAGCGAGATCTGACGGTAAGTCAGAATCCCCGCCGGGGGCCAGAGTCGTGCGGTGACCGATCGAGCGGGGAGAGCACAGGGCGGGTGTCCCCCGGCTCCGGCCCGGCTCCCGGGTAGCGTCCGAACGCCTCCTCGAATCCGTCCGGCGGTGACCCCGGCCCGGCGGGTCGCGTTGGGACAGGCATGACATCGCTGTACACCGCCCCCATCGGCAGCGGACGGCGGCGCCTCGCCGAGCCTCGCTTTGAAGAATCGGTTCCGCAGCCGCCCCCGCACCTCTCCGACCCGCCCATCTACAAGGCGCTGATCAGCCAGTGGGCCAGCCACGGCCGCACGCTGCCTGGCCGCACCGACCAGGAGTGGAACCGGCTGACCGCCGCCCCGGTGTGGGCGGACCGGACCGTCCGCGTGAGCGGCGTCAGCGGGACTCTGGTCCGACAAGGTGGCGGGCGATGACCATCCGCTGGATCTGATTCGTGCCCTCGACGATCTGCAGCACCTTCGCCTCCCGCATGTACCGCTCGGCGGGGAAGTCCGCCGTGTAGCCGTAGCCGCCGAGCACCTGCACCGCGTCCGTCGTGATCCGCATGGCCGCGTCCGTGCAGAAGAGCTTCGCCATGGCCGCCTGCCGCCCGAAGGGCCGACCCTCGTCGCGCAGGCGCGCCGCCTCCAGGTAGAGCGCCCGGCCCGCCTCGACCCCGGTGGCCATGTCCGCGAGCAGGAAGCGGAGCCCCTGGAAGTCCGCGAGCGGACGGCCGAACTGCCGACGTTCCCGGGCGTACGAGACGGCGACGTCGAGCGCGGCCTGCGCGACGCCCACGGCGCAGGCGGCGATCCCGAGCCGCCCGGAGTCCAGGGCGGACAGCGCGATCGCGAACCCCTGCCCTTCCTCGCCGATCCGGCGCGCGTCGGGGATCCGCACCCCGTCGAGGTGGATCTGGGCGGTGGGCGAGCCCTTCATGCCCATCTTCCGCTCGGGCGCGGCCGCGCTCAGGCCCTCCGCGTCGCCGGGCACCAGGAACGCGGTGATCCCCTTCGGACCGTCGCCGCCCGTGCGTGCCATGACCGTGCAGAAGTCGGCGATCCCGCCGTGGGTGATCCACGCCTTGGTGCCGGTGAGTACCCAGTGGTCGCCGTCCCGGACGGCCTTCGTCCTCAGCGAGGCGGCGTCGGAACCGGAGGCCGGCTCGGAGAGGCAGTACGCGCCGAGGAGACCGCCGCCCAGCATCGCGGGCAGATGGGCGGCCCGCTGCTCCTCGGTCCCGAAGTTCGCCAGGGCGTGGCAGGAGAGCGAGTGGACGCTGACACCGAGACCGACGGTCAGCCGGGCGGCGGCGAGCTCTTCGAGGACCTGGAGGTGGACCGCGTAGGGCTGGTCACCGCCGCCGTACTCGGAGTCGTACGGAAGTCCGAGCAGGCCGGAGGAGGAGAGCAGGGAGAAGAGTTCGCGCGGGAAGCGGCCCTCGGCCTCCTCCTCGGCGGCGCGGGGCGCGATCTCCCGCTCGGCGATCTCACGGACCAGGGCGAGCAGCTCCCGGGCCTCCTCGGTGGGCAGCCGGCGTTCCACGGTCTGCGGGGCGCGGTCGGGCATGGCGGCGCATCCTCCCTCTCGGGCGCTGCGGCGGTGCGCGCGGGTGACGCGGCGCCGCCGTCGGTCACTGCTGCGCCGATGCTGCCCCCGGCGGTTCGCGCGCGGGGGCGCCCGGCGCCCGTGGCGCAGGGAGTATGCCCGTTCGGCGGCCCCGGTCACACAGGCCGGGCGCCCCTGGATCCGGGCCCAGGGAGCGGGCCCAGGGGGGCCGCCTCAGGAACCGGGCCCCCGGGGCGGGGTCACATCAGGCCGGCCTGGGTGACGAACATGGCGAGGACGACGACGAGGGTCCAGCCGAGGACGTGCTCGAGGATCTTCGGTCCGTTGTCCTTGGGGCCCCCGGTGCGGGCACGGGAGCGGGCGGCGGAGTGGGTGGTGGCGGTCATGGCAGCCACAGTGCCAGCCGAGGACGGCCCCGGAGTAGGACGCGGATCACGGTCCCGGGACCGTACGGCGTGCGCAGGCGCACCCACTCCCCCGACGACCGTGGGCCGTGGGGCCATGGGGGCCGTGGGGGCCGTGGGGCCATGGGGCCGTCCACGCTCACAGCAGGCCGAGCGACCGCAACGCGCGCTTCCGGCCCGGTGTCGGCCTGTCCGGCCAGAAGATGTAGCAGACACCGCCCGTACCGCTTCTGACCTTGCCGTTCGCGTCGTAGCGCTTCGTGCGGAGCCAGATGTTCTCCCATTCGCGCCGCCGGTAGATCCGGCGCACCGCCTCGTTGCTGGGTGAGGCCGGGTCGTTGGCGATCACGTCGCCGTCCTCGGTGAAGCCGACCACGGTCATCAGGTGGCCGGAGGTGCCGTAGCCGGCGCCGGTCAGTTCCTCCTTGTGGAAGGACTGTGACGTTATGACCGGAATGCCCGCATGGATCAGGGCCTCCAGCTCCGTCAGCGAGCGCAGCCGGGTCACGACCGCGTTCATGTCGGGGTACGTGGCGGCGTAGGCGGCGTTGAAGGGCCAGTTGCCGCAGCCGTCGTACTGGTGGTCGAAGGTGAACCGGGCCGCGTGGCAGACCTGGGGGTCCTCGAACGCCGGGTCGACCCAGGAGAGGTCCTCGGCGCTCGGCCGGCGGCCCCAGTACTCGACGATCATCTGCGAGGAGGTCGGGCTGCACCACGCCTCGCCCCCGTTGTCGTACTCGGGGTACTGGCCGACATGGGTGTTCTGCGAGTAGCGCGGCACGGCCAGCTCGCGGGCGAGGCATGGCGTCGAGGCCGGCACGGTGAAGCGGTCGGGAATGTCGGAGGCCATCGCGCCGAGCCGCCACACGGTGGGGGTGAGGTCGGTACCGGGGGCGCGGTAGAGGGTCAGCCTCAGCCGGTACGCGTCCAGGCGGAGCCCGCTCGTGGCGTCGTCGACGGCGAAGGTGTCGGTCCAGACCGAGCTCTTGCCGTCCTTCTGGCCGTCGACCGAGGTACGCCGGATGTCGCCGTCGCCGGCGGCCCAGCGGCCCATCACGTACCAGGGGGTGGCGCCGGCGTCGTTGTAGGTGCCGCGCAGCTCGATCTGGATCCAGGTGCCGGGCGGGGTATCGGCGTTCCAGGAGGCGATGACCTCGGTGGCGGGGACGGTGGAGTGGTGAACCGGGGAGGTCCAGCTCGCGTACTCCCAGGTGGAGGTCGTGCCGGTGTGCGGGTCGGCGTAGTCGGTGACGCCGAGGGGCGTACCGATCACCAGGCCGGGACGGCGCCCGGTGACGACCCTGGTGCCGGCCCGGTCGCCGCCGCGCCAGTCGGTGAGGGAGACCCAGAAGCGGTTGTCGACGAGCGCGGGTTCCGGCGCACGGCCGCGGGCGCCGGCGGGGGCGGCCGTGGCCGGCGCGGTGGAGGCCACGGACGTACCGGCGACGGCGGCGAGTGCCGCGGCGAGGACGGTTCTGCGGGGAGTGGAACTGGCCATGGGCGATGACCCCCGGTCGAGAGCGGCGAACGACGGCGACGGGCGGGAAGTGGGGACCACTATCGCGGCTCGCGGAGCGGTTCTGCCAGCGATTCGGCACGCGTCGCCGCACCAATATTGGTCTGCACCACTGGCGCCGCCGGGCCCCTGACCTGCAGCGCCTACGGGCGGGATCGCTACGCTTGCCCCATGACCGAAGGGACCGCCGGAACCGACCTCGACCGCGCCGCCGATGCGCTGCGCGGCCTGCCGCCGTCCTGCGGACCGGTCCGGCTGATCGCCGTCGACGGTCACGCGGGCTCGGGCAAGTCGACCCTCGCCGGGCACCTCGCCGCCCGCCTCGCCGCGCCCGTCCTCCACCTCGACGACCTCGCCAGCCATGAGGAGCTGTTCGCGTGGACGGGGCGGATGCGGGACCAGGTGATCATGCCCCTCTCCCGGGGCGAGGTCGCGCACTATCACCCGTACGACTGGAATCTGCGGACCTTCGGCGCACCCCGCCCCCTGCCGCCCGCCCCGGTCGTCCTGGTCGAGGGCGTCGGCGCGGGGCGGCGGGCACTGCGCCCCTTTCTCGCCGCGCTCCTCTGGATGGAACGGGCCCCCGAGGAGTCCTGGGCGCGCGGCCGGCACCGGGACGGACCTGCGCAGTCGGAGTTCTGGGACGGCTGGACGGTGGCGGAGACTCGCCATTTCTCCGCGGACCCTTCGCGCCCCTTCGCCGACACCCTGGTACGGGAGTGCCCTGAGGGGTACGAGTGGCTTCCTGGGCCGTCCGTGACCGCGGGCCCGAACCAGATCATCACGGAGAGTGAAGCCGCGCCACCACGTAAATGAGTAGGCGGAATCCCACTTCCGCAAGTGCCTCAACTCCGCTTGACCCAAGGGGCGTACAGGTCTTACGTTCTCAATGTGCGGCTTTCCGAAGCCGTCGCGGACACGAAGCCCCCGGTTGTTCCCCCGTGATCGGGGGCTTCGTTCTGCCCTGATCATCCCTTTCTCCGGCCCGTAGACGACCTTGATGCTTACCCAGGGTTACGGTCATCGGATCATGCACTACTCCTTCGTCGCGCCCCCTCTGCGCAGGTACGATGCCCTTCGGTGGGGTCAATTCCCGTCCACGAGAAGGCGGTTCTGTACGGCTTCCGGCGGGTGCCCGCCTGCCGGGACAGCAACGGGGGCACGTTTTGTGGGGGACCCGATGGACATCGGCACGCAGGGCGGAACGGCCCCGGCCGAGCTCGCCTGGCTGCGGGGAGTCGACGCCTACACGATGGGCGCCTATCCGCAGGCCGAGGAGGAGTTCCGTACGGCCGTACGGATCGATCCCGGTATGGCGGACGCCTGGCTCGGGCTGCACGCGCTCCGGGTGGACACCACCACCGCGCTGCTCAGGATGTACCGCAACCGCGACCGGTTCGGCGAACAGCGCGCACGCCACCGCCGGACCCTGAACTCCTGGTACTGGCTGGGCTGGTGGGTCCAGCCCGTGCTGGAGAGCCCGCGCGACCTCCTCCTCGCGCACGCCTCGCACTGGCTCGACGGCCGCCATGTGCCGGAGCTGGACCGGGCGCTGGCCGGGCTGCCGCCGGTCGACACCGATCCGCAGGTCCGCTTTCTGCACGCCTGCCGGTCGTATCTCGTCAAGGACTGGGACCAGCTGGTCCGGCACACCGAGACCCTGGTGGACGATCCCCTGCTCGGGATCGAGGCCGGGCTCTTCGGCGGGATGGCCCGGGTCCGACTGGAGATGTACGGCCAGGCGGAGCCGCTGCTCTCGGCGGCCTTGATGCGCTGCCGCAGCGAACAGCCGCAGCGCAAGGAGCTGCGCTACTGGCTGGCCAGGGCCCACGAAGGCACCGGGCGGAGCGCGGCTGCCTTACCGCTCTACCGGGCGGTGCACCGGATCGACCCGGCGTTCATGGACACGGCGGCCCGGCTCGCGGCGATCACCGAGTACGACGGGTTCGAGGGACCGGACGACACGGCGGGGCTCGCGACGGTCGCCCTGGGCGGGGTCGGGCAGGACGCCTCCGCCGACGCGACGCAGACCGACCTCGACGGCCCGGCCTCCGACGGGCTTCGCCTCGGCAGCGAGCCGGGTCTCGGCACCGAACCCGGGCTCGGTGCCGAGCCCGGGACCCCGCCACCCCCCGCGGGACCGCCCGAGCCGCCCGACGTACGGCAGAAGGCGCCCGTCCCCGCGCAGCCGTCGCCGCCGCGCTTCCCCGCCAGCCCGACCGACCCGGCCCTGCTGGCCGAGGCGCTCGCCGAGCTGGAGCGCATGGTCGGGATGGAGCCGGTGAAGCGGCAGGTCAAGGCACTGTCGGCGCAGCTGGAGATGGCACGGCTACGGGCCGGGCAGGGCCTCCCCGTCCAGCCACCGAAACGTCACTTTGTCTTCTCCGGCCCCTCGGGCACCGGGAAGACCACCGTGGCCCGCATCCTCGGCCGGGTCTTCTACGCGCTCGGGCTGCTCGGCGGCGACCATCTGGTCGAGGCCCAACGGGCGGATCTCGTGGGCGAGTTCCTGGGCCAGACCGCCGTCAAGGCGAACGAGCTGATCGACTCGGCGATCGGCGGGGTCCTCTTCGTGGACGAGGCGTACTCGCTCTCCAACACCGGCTACAGCAAGGGCGACGCCTACGGCGACGAGGCGCTCCAGGTCCTCCTCAAGCGCGCGGAGGACAACCGGGACCACCTGGTGGTGATCCTCGCCGGCTACCCCGAGGGCATGGACCGGCTGCTGGCCACCAATCCGGGGCTCTCGTCCCGCTTCACGACCCGGGTCGACTTCCCGTCGTACCGCCCGCTCGAACTCACCGCCATCGGCGAGGTGCTCGCGGCGACGAACGGGGACTGCTGGGACGAGGAGTCGCTGGACGAGCTGCGCTCGATCAGCGGCCATGTCGTGGACCAGGGGTGGATCGACGAGCTCGGCAACGGACGCTTCCTGCGCACGCTGTACGAGAAGTCCTGCGCGTACCGCGACCTCCGCCTCGCGGGCTACCCGGGCACACCCACGCGCGACGACCTGGCGACCCTGCGCCTGGCCGACCTGATGCAGGCCTACGGCGAAGTCCTCTCCGGCCGCGGCCCGTCCCCCCGGGGCCCCCAACAGGACCCCGGGGGCATGTGAAGGCCCGCACCCGGCCCGCCGCGGGGCCCGGCGGGCGACCGCCGAGTCCCGCGGCCTCGCCGCTCAGGCCGTCAGGGCTTCGTCCGTACGGTCCGGGCGGGGGCTCCTGAGCAGGCGCGCCGGGGGTGACGGCACGGGCAGGCGGTGGGCCGGGTCCCGGACCTCGCCCACCAGCATCTCCAGGACGTCCTCCAGGGCCACGAGCCCCAGCACCCGGCCCGAGCCGTCGGAGACCTGGGCGAGATGGGTCGCCGCGCGGCGCATCACGGTGAGCGCGTCGTCGAGCGGCAGCTCGGCCCGGACCGTCGCCATCGGGCGCCAGATGTGCTGCGGCACCGCCCGCTCCCGCTCCTCCAGGTCCAGGACGTCCTTGACGTGCACGAACCCCATGTACGTCCCGCGCCCCTCGGCACACACCGGGAAGCGCGAGTAGCCGGTGCGCACGGTGAGCTCCTCGATCTCCCGGGGCGTCACGGACGGCAGAACCGTCACCAGCGCCGACGGGGCGATGAGCACGTCCGTCACCGGACGGCTGCCCAGCTCCAGGGCGTCCTCCAGGCGCTCCTGCTCGACCGGGTCGAGCAGTCCGGCCTGGCCCGCGTCCTCCACGAGCCGGCCGAGCTGGGCGCTGGTGAAGACCGCCTCCACCTCGTCCTTCGGCTCGACGTGGAACGCCCGCAGCACGAGTCGGGCGCAGGCGCCCAGCGCCCGCGTCACCGGTCGGCACAGCCGGGCGAAGCCGACGAGGGCGGGGCTGAGCCAGAGCGCGGTCCGCTCGGGTGCGGCCATCGCGAGGTTCTTCGGGACCATCTCGCCGATCACGAGATGGAGGAAGACGACCGCGGCGAGCGCCACGACGTACCCCAGCGGATGGATGAGTCCGGCCGGCACGCCGACGGCGTGGAAGACCGGTTCGAGGAGACGCGCCACGGTCGGCTCGGCGACCGCGCCCAGGGTCAGGGAGCAGACGGTGATGCCGAACTGCGCGGCCGCCATCATCTGCGGCAGGTTCTCCAGGCCGTACAGGACCTGGCGCGCCCGTGTGCCGCCGAGCGGCTCGATCTGGCTGCGGCGTACGGAGACGAGCGCGAACTCGGCGCCGACGAAGAAGCCGTTGGCCACCACGAGGAGGAGGGCGAACAGCAGTTGGAGCAGGCTCATCGGACCGCCTCCGGCACCGCGGGCACCTCGGCCGTCCGCACGATCCGCACCCGCTCGGCGCGGTAGCGGTCGACCTGTCGCACCAGGAGCCGCCAGCCGGGGAGCTCCGCCCGGTCGCCGGGGGCCGGGATGCGGCCGAGGAGGTCGGCGACGAGGCCGGCGACCGTCTCGTACGGGCCGTCGGGCACGTCGAGGCCTATCCGGTGCAGGGTGTGCACCCGGCAGGAGCCGTCCGCCTCCCAGGCGGGGTTGCCGTCCTCGGCGGCCACGGCGGCCAGCTCGGGCCGCTCGTCGGCGGCCGTGTCGTGCTCGTCGCGGACCTCGCCGACGAGCTCCTCCACGATGTCCTCCAGGGTGACGACCCCGGCCGTACCGCCGTACTCGTCGACGACCACGGCGATGGGCTGCTCGCGGCGCAGCCGCTCCAGGAGCGCCTGCGCCGGCAGGGTCTCGGGGACGAGGAGCGGGGGGACGGCGATCCTCCCGACCGGGGTGCGCTGCCGTTCGTGCGGAGGCACGGCGAGCGCGTCCTTGAGGTGGACCATGCCGACGATCTCGTCGATGCGCTCGCGGTAGACGGGGAAGCGGGAGAGGCCCGTCGCCCGGGTGAGGTTGAGGACGTCGGCCGCGGTGGCGTCCGACTGCAGGGCGCTCATCCGTACCCGCGGTGTCATGGCCTGCTGAGCGGTGAGTCCGCCGAGTGTCAGGGTCCGTACGAAGAGGTCGGCGGTGTCCTGTTCCAGCGCGCCCGCACGGGCGGAGTGCCGGGCCAGCGAGACCAGCTCGCCGGGGGTACGGACGGAGTCGAGCTCCTCGGTGGGCTCGACGCCCAGGAGCCGGACGAGCCTGTTGGCGACCCGGTTCAGGAGGGTGATGACGGGACGGAACAGGGAGGCGAAGAGGTGCTGCGGGCCCGCCACGAACCGCGCCACCTGGAGCGGCCGCGAGACCGCCCAGTTCTTCGGGACGAGTTCGCCCACCACCATCTGCACGGCGGAGGCGAGCAGCATCCCGATCGCCACCGCGACCCCGGGGACGGCGCCCTCGGGGAGTCCGGTGGCGGTGAGGGGGCCGTCGAGGAGCTGAGCCAGCGCGGGCTCGGCGAGCATGCCGACGACGAGGGAGGTGATCGTGATGCCGAGCTGGGTGCCGGAGAGCTGGAAGGACAGCTCGCCGAGCGCCTTGACGACGGTGCGGGCGCGCCGGTCGCCGGCGGCCGCGGCCCGTTCGGCCTCGGGGCGTTCCACGGTGACGAGACCGAATTCGGCCGCCACGAAGAAGCCGTTGGCGAGGATCAGGAGGAAGGCTGCGGCGAGCAGCAGAAGCGGGATGATCATGCCGCCGCCTCCGCGGAGGGGGCGGCGCAGGTACTACCGGACGATCCGTCCATTGCCGGAGGGAGTCACTCCTCGGGTCGCAGGGAGGCCTCGCGGACCGCGGCAGCGGCCCTGCACACGCGAGGCGGTGGTGCCGCTCGGCACCACCGCCTCCAGAGTAGTCACGCACACCGTGCGTAGGGCAGGGGGTCGGCCCCCGTATGGGGGACTCAGCCGCCGTCCGGGCCGGTGCCGCGGCTGTCGGCCAGGGCCCGCAGCGCGCGGGCGTCGCGGATGGCCTGCTCCTTGGCGATTCCGGGCTGGATGCCCAGCGCGGGCAGGCTGGTGCCGTCGCTCAGGTCGAGGAAGACCCAGGGGTCGCCGGGCCGCAGGTTGACCCGGAGGATTTCGGCCCACGCCAGTCGGCGTGTCCGGGTGATGTTGACGACGGTGACGCCCTCGTCGTCCGCGACGACCTTGGGCCGGCTGAGCAGCATCAGGATGCCGAGGAAGAGCATCGCGGTGAAGATGAAGCTGGCCCGTTCGCCGGGGCCGAGCTTCTCCAGCATCAGCGCGACGGCGGTGATGACGACGAACATCACCGCCCCCACGGTGAGCAGCACAGCACGGGTGCGGCCCGGCCTGAAGGTGACCGGGAGGGCAGGCGTCGGCGACTCGGACATCGGTGTTCCTCGGTGGGTCGTGCCGGGCCGTCAGAGACGGCAGGCGTGGATGGCCGTCGTCAGGATGGCGCGGGCACCCAGCTCGTACAGGTCGTCCATGATCCGCTGCGCCTCCTTGGCCGGAACCATGGCCCGGACCGCGACCCAGCCCTCGTTGTGCAGGGGCGAGATCGTGGGCGACTCCAGACCCGGGGTGAGGGCGACGGCCTGCTCCAGGTGCTCGGCGCGGCAGTCATAGTCCATCATCACGTAGCTGCGGGCCACGAGGACACCCTGGAGGCGGCGCAGGAACGTCTGGACGCGGGCGTCCTCGGTGTCGGCGCCTGCCTGCCGGATCACCACGGCCTCGGAGGTGAGGATCGGCTCGCCGATGACCTCGAGGCCGGCGTTGCGCAGGCTGGTGCCGGTCTCGACGACGTCCGCGATGATCTGGGCGACGCCGAGCTTGATCGCGGTCTCGACGGCACCGTCGAGGTGGACGACGGAGGCGTCGATGCCCTGGTCGGCGAGGTGCTTGGCGACGATGCCCTCGTACGAGGTGGCGATCGTCATGCCGTTGAAGTCCTCGGGGCCCTTCGCGGTGCCGGGTCGGGTGGCGTAGCGGAAGGTCGACCGGCCGAAGTTCAGCGGGAGGATCTCCGCCGCGTTGGCGCCGGAGTCGAGCAGCAGGTCACGACCGGTGATGCCGATGTCCAGCTTCCCGGAGGCGACGTAGATCGCGATGTCCTTCGGGCGCAGGTAGAAGAACTCGACCTCGTTCTCGGGGTCGATGACCACGAGCTCCTTGGACTCCTTGCGCTGGCGGTAGCCGGCCTCATGGAGCATCGCCGACGCAGGTCCGGACAGTGAACCCTTGTTGGGGACGGCGATGCGCAGCATGGGATGAGCTTCCTTTGCCTGGGAGTTTTCGGGAGGGTGTTCGGTGCGCTCAGAGGTGTCGCGTGGGGCGTGTACGGATGTACGGGTGTACGGACATCAGAGATGGGCGTAGACGTCGTCGAGCGAGATCCCGCGGGCGACCATCATCACCTGGACGTGGTACAGCAGCTGCGAGATCTCCTCGGCGGCGGCTTCCTTGCCCTCGTACTCCGCGGCCATCCAGACCTCGGCGGCCTCTTCGACGACCTTCTTGCCGATGGCATGGACACCCTTCTCCACCAGCTCCGCGGTGCGGGAGGTGGCCGGGTCGCCGTTCTCGGCCTTGAGCTTGAGCTCGGCGAAGAGCTCTTCGAAGGTTTTGTTCGCCATGATGGTCCTAAGAGTACGGGGTGAGGATCTCCACTCAGCGCCAGGGTTCGCTGACCGTGCGCAGCGTGGTCGCGGTGGCGACGGCGGCGGTGACGGCCTCGTGGCCCTTGTCCTCGCTGGATCCTTCGAGGCCTGCCCGGTCGAGGGCCTGCTCCTCGTTGTCCACGGTCAGGACGCCGAAGCCGACGGGTACGCCGGTGTCGATCGAGACCTGGGTGAGGCCGTGGGTGACGCCCTGGCACACGTACTCGAAGTGCGGCGTTCCGCCGCGGATGACGACGCCGAGCGCCACGATGGCATCGTAGCCGCGCCCGGCGAGGACCTTCGCCACGACCGGCAGCTCGAAGCTGCCGGGGACGCGGAGCAGGGTCGGCTCGTCGATGCCGAGCTCGTGCAGGGCCCGCAGGGCACCGTCGACGAGTCCGTCCATGATCTTCTCGTGCCACTGGGCCGCGATCACGGCCACCCGGAGGTCGCCGCAGTTCTTCACGCTGAGGACGGGTGCGCCCTTGCCGCTCATGTCTCTCCTAGCTCCGTACTGATCGCTGACTTACTGGTTGCCGCAGGTGGACGCGGCTTCGGCGTCCAGCCAGGGCAGGTCGTGACCCATCCGGTCCCGCTTGGTGCGCAGGTAGCGGAGGTTGTGCTCGCCCGCCTGGACGGCCATGGGCTCGCGGCCCTCGACCCTGAGGCCGTGCTGGGTGAGGGCGGAGATCTTGTCGGGGTTGTTGGTCATCAGCCGCATGCTGCGGACGCCGAGGTCGCCGAGGATCTGGGCGCCGGCCGCGTAGTCGCGGGCGTCGGCGGGCAGCCCGAGTTCCAGGTTGGCGTCGAGGGTGTCACGGCCGCGCTCCTGGAGCTCGTACGCGCGCAGCTTGGACAGCAGGCCGATGCCCCGGCCCTCGTGGCCGCGGAGGTAGACCACCACGCCCCGGCCGGCCTCGGTGATGCGGTCCATGGAGGCCTGGAGCTGCGGGCCGCAGTCGCAGCGCAGCGAGTGGAAGATGTCGCCGGTCAGGCACTCGGAGTGGACCCGGACGAGGACGTCCTCGCCGTCTCCGATCTCGCCGTGCACGAGGGCGACGTGCTCGACGCCGTCGACGGTGGAGCGGTAGCCGTACGCGGTGAACTCGCCGTGGGCCGTGGGCAGCTGGACCTCGGCCTCACGGCGGACCGTCGGCTCGGAGGAGCGGCGGTACGCGATGAGGTCCTCGATCGAGATGATCGTGAGGCCGTGCTTGCGGGCGAAGGGGACGAGCTCGGGCAGGCGCAGCATGACGCCGTCCTCGCCCGCGATCTCGACGATCGCGCCGGCCGGGCGCAGACCCGCGAGGCGGGCGAGATCGACCGCGGCCTCGGTGTGGCCGTTGCGGGCGAGGACGCCGCCGGGCTTGGCGCGCAGCGGGAAGATGTGGCCGGGGCGGACGAAGTCGCCGGGCTCGTGCCGGCCGCTCGCCAGCATCCGCAGGGTGGTGGCGCGGTCGGCGGCGGAGATGCCCGTCGTGACGCCGTGGGCGGGGGCCGCGTCGACGGAGACGGTGAAGGCCGTCCGCATCGACTCGGTGTTGTGCTCGACCATCTGCGGGAGTTCGAGGCGCTCCAGCTCGTCGCTCTCCATGGGTGCGCAGATCAGCCCGCGGCACTCGCTCATCATGAAGGCGACGACCTCGGGGGTGGCCTTCTCGGCGGCGATGACGAGGTCGCCCTCGTTCTCGCGGTCCTCGTCGTCGACGACCACGACGGGGCGGCCCGCGGCGATGTCGCGGATGGCCTGCTCGACGGGGTCGAGGGAGAGGTCGGTGACGTCCCAGATCGGCAGCGCGCTCATGCCGTAGCTCCTTCCAGAGCGGTGGTGCGCGTCCGGAGCCACCAGTCGCGCATGCCCCAGATGACGAGGGCGAAGTAGATGACGTAGACCAGGCCGGAGAAGGCCAGGCCGCTGTTGAAGGCGAGGGGGACACCGACCAGGTCGACCAGGAGCCAGGCGAACCAGAACTCGACCAGGCCGCGGGCCTGGGCGACCATGGCGACGAGGGTGCCGACGAAGATGTACGCGTCGGCCCACGGGGACCAGGAGAGCGACGGGTAGAGCGTGAACAGGCCGCCGACCGCGAGGGTGCCGAGCACGGCTCCGCCGAGAAGGAAGGCGCGTTCCTTCCAGCTCGCGAAGCGGACGGCGATGGAGCCGTCCTGGGCCTGCTGCCGGCCGCGGTTCCACTGCCACCAGCCCCAGGCGGCGACGCCTATGACCAGGAGCTGCTTGCCCACGCCGCCGCTGAGGTGGGCGGAGGCGTAGGCCCCGACGAGGATGACGCCGGAGAGCAGCTGCGCGGGCCAGGTGAGGATGGAGCGGCGCCAGCCGAGCGCGAGGGCGATCAGACCGATCGTGTTGCCGATCATGTCGGACCACATGATGTGCTGGTCGAGGACGGTGAAGGCCTCGGAGTTGAGCCAGTTCACTTGACGTTCTCCCCGGCGGTCGGGCCGAGCAGCCGCTCGACGTACTTGGCGATGACGTCCACTTCGAGGTTGACCGGGTCGCCGCTCTGCTTGATGCCGAGCGTGGTCAGCGCGAGGGTGGTGGGGATGAGGCTGATGGTGAACCAGTCGTCGGCGACCTCGACGACGGTGAGGCTGACGCCGTCGACCGTGATCGAGCCCTTCTCGACGACGTACCGGGAGAGGTGTGCGGGCAGGCCGATCTTGACGATCTCCCAGTTCTCGGACGGGGTCCGGTCGAGGATCGTCCCCGTACCGTCCACGTGGCCCTGGACGATGTGTCCGCCGAGGCGGTCGCCGACCGCCATCGGGCGCTCCAGGTTGACGCGGGAGCCGACCTCGAGGGCGCCGAGCGAGGAGCGCAGAAGCGTCTCCTCCATCACGTCGGCCGTGAACTCGCCGTCCCCGAACTCGACGACCGTGAGACAGACACCGTTGACGGCGATGGAGTCGCCGTGCTTGGCGCCTTCCGTGACCAGGGGGCCGCGCAGGCGGAAGCGGGAGGCATCGGCCAGCTTCTCGACGGCGGTGACCTCACCCAGTTCTTCGACGATTCCGGTGAACACGCTCAACGCTCCTTGGGAGTGGCAGTGATACGAAGATCGGGGCCGATGCGCACGGTCTCGGTCACGTCGAGGCGCAACGCGTCGGTGATGGTGGTGATTCCGGCGGCGGCGAGGGCGTTCGGACCCGCCCCGAGAAGGACCGGGGCGAGGTAGCCGACGACCTGGTCGACGGCTCCCGCGGCGACGAAGGCGCCGGCCAGGGTCGGCCCGCCTTCGAGGAGGACGGAACGGACGCCGTGCCGGTGGAGCGCCGCGAGGAGTTCCGGGAGGTCGAGGCCGCCGCCGGGCGCGCGGGACAGCCGCCACGTCTCGGGGAAGTGCGCGGTGTCCTCCAGGGGGACGTCCTCGGCCACAGCGACCACGGTGCGGGCCGCGTCGTCGAGGACCCGGGCCCCCGGCTTCACGGCGCTCGCCTCGGTGTCGACGACGACCCGCAGCGGCTGGCCGGCGCCTTCGATGCCCCGTACGGCCAGGTGGGGGTCGTCGGTACGGGCGGTGCCGGAGCCGACGACGACGGCGTCGGCCTCGGCGCGCAGCCGGTGGACGTCGGAGCGGGACTCGGCCGAAGTGATCCAGCGGGAGGTCCCGTCGGCGGCGGCGATCCGGCCGTCGAGGGTGGCGGCGTACTTCCAGCGGACGAAGGGGCGGCCGAGACGTACGGAGGTGAGCCACGCGATGTTGCCCGCCTCCGCCTCCTCCGCCAGGAGGCCCTGCACGACCTCGACACCGGCCGCGCGCAGGGTGTCCGCACCGCCTGTGGCCTGCGGGTTCGGGTCGCCGACCGCGTACACGACGCGGCTGACTCCGGCCTCGACGAGCGCCTGCGCGCAGGGGCCGGTGCGGCCGGTGTGGTTGCAGGGTTCGAGGGTGACGTAGGCCGTTCCGCCGCGGGCGCGCTCGCCGGCCGCGCGCAGGGCGTGGATCTCGGCGTGCGGTCCGCCGGCGCGCTGGTGGAAGCCCTCGCCGACCGGGTCTCCGGAGGCGTCGAGGACGACGCAGCCGACGACGGGGTTGGGGCTGGTGGAGCCGAGACCACGGGCGGCGAGCGCGATGGCGCGTCGCATGACGGTGATGTCGGTCGGCTCTGCCACCGGGTCCTCCTGCCTCTTCGGGCACGGACTCCGGGGCCTGTCGATGACGACAGAGAGCGGGTACGACGCTTCGCACAGGGGTGCCGAGGCCGGAGACACCGGTCGCCGAGGACGGCGACCAGCGGCGATACGGCCGACAGCGCCCCTTGATGAGGTCGCCCGCCGCGCACTGCCTCCCATCCGGACTTTCACCGTCGGTCCAGGAATTTCACCTGGTCAACCGGCCGCTGGCTGCGGACGGGTCGCGGACTATACCGCCGGTTCGGAATTACACCGACCCCGGAGTGCGCTGCTGCTGATACAGGGCCAGTGTGCCACGGACGGCCGTCGGCCATGCGCGCGGTGTCCTGTGGGCTGGCTCACAGCACCCCGCGGCCACTTTCGTTGGTCCAGACCTATTGACGCACTGGTCTAGTCCTCTTAATCTCCGTGTCACCTCCGAGGTACGGCCCGCGGTGTGCGCACTCCACGGGCCCAACACGACCCACCCCTTTGTTCGTTGTGTTCTTACACCTCCCCAGGAGGAACCGATCGTGTTGTCCCCCACGAAGACGAGGGTCTCGCTGCTCGCGTCCGGCGCGGCCGTCGCCGGGCTGCTGATCAGCTCCCTCGCGGGCGGTGTCTCGTACGCCGCCGACAACGAGAGCTGTCGCCCGGACGGGCTGTACAAGACCCCCGGCGTCGACGTCCCGTACTGCTCGGTCTACGACACCGAGGGCCGCGAGAAGATGGGCGCGGACCACCAGCGCCGGGTCATCGGCTACTTCACCGGCTGGCGCACCGGCAAGAACGGCGAACCCGCCTACCTCGCCAACAACATCCCGTGGGACAAGATCACCCACATCAACTACGCCTTCGGACACATCGGTTCCGACAACAAGCTGTCCGTCGGCACGGACGGGCCGAACAACGCGGCCACCGGGATGACCTGGCCCGGTGTCGCGGGCGCCGAGATGGACCCGGGCTTCGCCTACAAGGGCCACTTCAACCTGCTGAACAAGTTCAAGAAGCAGCACCCGGACGTCAAGACGCTGATCTCGGTCGGCGGCTGGGCGGAGACCGGCGGCTACTTCGACGACAACGGCACCCGGGTCGACTCCGGCGGCTTCTACTCGATGGCCACCAACGCCGACGGCTCGGTCAACCAGGCCGGGATCAACACCTTCGCGGACTCGGCCGTCGCCTTCATCAAGAAGTACGGGTTCAACGGCGTCGACATCGACTACGAGTACCCGACGACGATGAAGGACGCGGGCAACCCGCTCGACTGGCAGCTCTCCAACGCCCGCCGCGCCGGACTGGTGAAGGGCTACGACGCCCTGATGAAGAGCCTGCGCGAGAAGCTCGACCGCGCCGGCGCAGCCGACGGCAAGCACTACCTGCTCACCGTCGCCGCACCCTCCTCGGGCTACCTGCTGCGCGGCATGGAGACGTACCAGAGCCAGAAGTACCTGGACTACGTCAACATCATGTCGTACGACCTGCACGGCGCCTGGAACGAGTACGTCGGCCCCAACGCCTCGCTCTTCGACGACGGCAAGGACGCCGAGCTGGCCGCCGCCAACGTCTACGGCTCCTCGCAGTACGGAGGCATCGGCTACCTCAACACCGACTGGGCGTACCACTACTTCCGCGGCTCGATGCCGGCCGGCCGGATCAACATCGGCCTGCCGTACTACACGCGCGGCCACAAGAACGTGCAGGGCGGTACGGACGGACTGTGGGGCAAGGCCTCCGCGACCACCTGCCCGGCTGGCGCGGGTCTGACCAAGTGCGGTGACGGCGCCGTCGGCATCGACAACCTGTGGCACGACAAGGACACCAACGGAGCCGAGTCGCCGGCCGGGTCCAACCCGATGTGGCACGCCAAGAACCTGGAGAAGGGGATCGTCGGCGACTACGTCACGCGGTACGGCTTCCCGGCGAACACCACCCTGACCGGCACCTACGCCCGCAAGTACGACTCGACGCTCGTCGCGCCGTGGCTGTGGAACGCGCAGAAGAAGGTCTTCCTCTCCACCGAGGACGAGCAGTCGGTGGCAGCCAAGGCCGACTACGTGGTCAGCAAGGGCATCGGCGGCACGATGGTCTGGGAGATGGCCGGCGACTACGACTGGAACGCGGGCAAGGGACAGTACGAGATGGGCTCCACGCTCACCTCACTGATGTACGACAAGTTCAAGGCGGCCACCCCGTACGGCGCGAAGAAGTCGAACGCCACGCTGCCGACGAAGGCCGTGAACGTGGGCGTGGAGTTCACCGAGTTCAAGCTGGGCGACTCCAACTACCCGATCACCCCGAAGATCAAGATCACCAACAACACGGCGACCGCGCTGCCGGGCGGCACGGAGTTCCAGTTCGACTACGCGACGGCCGCGCCGGGCAACGCCTCCGACCAGTCCGGTTTCGGCACGAAGGTGATCAGCAGCGACCACACCGGCAACAACGTGGGCGGTCTGAAGGGCGACTTCCACCGGGTGTCGCTGAAGCTTCCGGCCTGGCAGTCGCTGGCCCCGGGCGCGTCCGTGGACCTGGCGTTCAACTACTACCTGCCGGTCTCGACGCCGTCGAACTGGACGGTGAACATCAGCGGCACGACGTACGCGCTCGCCGGTGACCTGGCGCGCGGTACGACGGTGGTGGAGCCGGGGACGACCACCCCGCCCACGACCCCGCCGACCACGCCGCCCACCACCCCGCCGACGACTCCCCCGACCACGCCGCCGACGACGCCGCCGGGTGGCACCTGCACCGCCCCGGCGTACGTGGCCGGCACGGTCTACAACGGGGGCACCGAGGTCTCCCACAAGGGCCGCAAGTGGAAGGCCCAGTGGTGGACGCAGAACGAGGAGCCGGGCACGACCGGCGAGTGGGGCGTCTGGAAGGACCTGGGGGCCTGCTGACCCTCTGACCTCCGAGTCGCTCCGGCCTCGGAAGAACGCCCGGCGGCGGGATTCACGGCCCTTGCCGCCGCCGGGTCTCCCCTCCTTCGCCGCGGTCCGCATGTGCGGGCCGCGGCGAAGGCGTTCACGCTGGACACATGACCACCATCCTGGTGACCGGGGGCACGGGCACGCTCGGCCGCCCGGTCTGCGAACGGCTGCGCGCGGCGGGCCACGAGGTGCGCGTCCTGAGCCGCCACTCCCCGCCGTTCGCGGTCGATCTGCGCAAGGGCGGGCCGCTCCTCGACCGGGCGGTGCGGAACGTGGACGCGATCGTCCACTGCACGAACATCATGAAGGGCGACGAGCAGGCCGCCCGTGTGCTGATCGAGGCCGCCCGGCGGGCCGGGGTCCCGCATCTGCTGTACATCTCGATCGTCGGCGTGGACCGGGTGCCGCTCGGCTACTACCGCAGGAAGTACGCCGTGGAACGGCTGATCCAGCAGTCGGGCATCGACTGGACCCTGCTGCGGACCACGCAGTTCCACGACCTGATCCTGACGCTCCTGGAGGGGCTGTCGAAGCCGCCGGTGATGTGCGTCCCGAAGGCCGTCCGGGACCAGCCCCTGGAGGTCACCGAGGCCGCCGTGCGTCTCGCGGAGCTGGCGGCGGGCGACCCGGCCGGCCGGGTGGCGGACATGGGCGGCCCTCGGATCCATACGTTCGCCGAGCTGGCGGACGCGTATCTGCGGGCGAGCGGGAAGCGCCGCCGTGTCGTGCAGGTCCCGCTCCCGGGCAAGGCCTACCGGGGTCTGCGCCACGGCGGTCACCTCGCCCCCGAGCAGGCGGTGGGCCGGGTGACGTTCGAGGAGTTCCTGACCGGCCGGTTCGCAGCCGAGCCGGGCGCATAGGGCTAGCCGGCGCCGAGGCGGTCAGGGGAGCGCGGAGGGCAGGCGGGCGCCGAAGCGGTCAGGGGAGCGCGTGACGCCGGCCGGCGCCGAAGGGTCAGGGGAGCGCACAGGGCTGGCCGGCGCCGGCCCGGCGGTTACGGGAAGAGCACGTCCTGGGCCGCGTAGCGGGCGGCCAGGAGCGCGCCGCGCAGGACCGCCGTGTCGCCGAGGGTGGTGGCGCGGACCTCCGTACGGAGCGGGGAGAGCGCGGCGAGTTCGGCCTCGACGCGGGCCGCGAGTTCCGGGCCGCCCCGGTGGCCGGTCTCGCCGCCGAGGACCACGCAGCCCGGATCGAGGACGGAGGCAACGGCCGCCGCGCCGACCGCGAGGCGCCGGGCCAGGACGTCGAGGAAGGGGCCGTGTCCGGAGCCGAGCGCACTCACCGGGTCCAGGCCGTGCTCCACGGCGAGGGCCTCCACCGCGGCCGCGCAGGCCAGCTCGTGGAAGCCGCCGTCGCAGCCGGTCGCCGAGGGCAGACCGGAGGTGCCCGGCACCGGCAGGAAGCCGAGCTCGCCCGCCCCGCCCGAGGCCCCTCGGCGCAGCCGCCCGTCCAGGACGACGGCCGCGCCGACGCCCTGGCCCAGCCAGAGCAGGACGAACGTCTCGTGGTCGCGAGCCGCGCCGACCCGCTGCTCCGCGACGGCCGCGAGGTTGGTCTCGTTCTCGACGAGCACGGTCGCGGGCAGCCGCTCCTGGAGCGCGGCCATCAGCCGCCGGTGCCACTCCGGCAGGCCCGTCGAGTTCCGCAGCTCCCCGGTGGCCGGGTCGATCAGCCCGGGGGCGCCGACGACGACGCTGTGGAGCGTCTCCACGCCGGCCTCCTTGGCCGTCCGCTCCAGGAGCGCGACGGCCTTCTCGACGGCGGGTCCGGTGCCGTCCTCCCCGCCGATCGGGGCCGAGGCCTCGGCGAGCGTGGTGCCCAGCAGGTCGGCGACGGTGAGCGAGACGGACGTGGTGCGGACGTCGAGCGCCGCGAGATGGGCGCGGTCGGCGGCGATCCCGTAGAGCTTGGCGTTGGGCCCGCGGCGCTCCGCGCCGGACTCCCCCACGATGCGGACGAGCCCGGAGCCCTGGAGCCGTTCGACGAGGTCGGCGACGGTGGGGCGGGAGAGTCCGGTCAGCGTCTTCAGCTGAGTCGCCGTCAAGGGCCCCTCGTCCTGGAGCAGTCGCAGGGCGAGCCGGTCGTTGAGGGCCCGGGCGGTACTCGGGGATGCGGCCATGCCCGGATCCTCTCAGACGTGTGCGGGACGGTCCCTGCTCTCCTACCCTATTTATCAGGCAGGGTTCCTGATAGTTTACCGCCCACCACACCGAGGGAGGGCACACATGGCGGGCGAGACCGTCTTCAGTACCGAGCGACTGCGGCGGGCCCGGTTCGCCGTCGCCGCCGTCTTCTGCGTCCATGGCGCGGTCACCGGCAGCTTCGCGACCCGCATCCCGTGGATCCAGGACCACGCGGACGTCAGCGCGGGCCAGCTCGGACTCGCCCTGGCCTTCCCGGCCATCGGCGCCTCGCTGGCCATGCCGCTGGCCGGGGCGATCAGCTACCGCTACGGCGCCCGCACCGCGCTGCGCGGACTGCTCGCCCTGTGGACGCTGGCCCTGATCCTCCCGTCCCTCGCCCCGAACATCTACGGGCTCTGCGCAGCGCTCTTCGTCTACGGCGCCACCGCCGGCATGTCCGACGTGGCTATGAACGCCCTCGGCGTCGAGGTCGAGACCCGCATGGACAAGTCGATCATGTCCAGCCTGCACGGCATGTGGAGCGTGGGCGCGCTGATCGGCTCCGCCGCCGGTACCGTCGCCGCGCATTTCGGCACGGACGCACGCCTCCACCACCTCGTCGCGGCCCTCGTCCTGACCGCGCTCGGTCTCTTCTTCTGCCAGGGCGTGCTCGATCTGCAGAGCGCCCCCGAGGACGAGGCGCCGCCGCGCTTCTCGCTGCCTCCGAAGTCCGCCCTGGTCATCGGCGCCATCGGCTTCTGCGGGGTGTTCGCCGAGGGCGCGAGCCTGGACTGGTCGGCGGTCTACCTGAAGGACGAACTCGGCTCCTCGGCCGGTGTCGCGGCCGCCTCCACCACCGCCTTCGCACTGACGATGGCGATCGCCCGGCTGGTCGGCGACCGGGTGGTGGACCGGTTCGGCGCGGTGCGGACGGTACGGGTCGGTGGCGTCGCCGCGACGGTCGGCGGCGTGCTCGTGGTCCTCGCCCCGCACGCCGTCGTGGCGATGACCGGTTTCGGACTCATCGGCCTCGGGGTCGCCGTCGTCGTCCCGCTGGCCTTCGCGGCGGCCGGGCGCAGCGGCCCGAACCCCAGCCAGGCCATCGCGGGCGTCGCCACCATCACGTACACCTCGGGGCTCATCGCCCCCTCGGCGATCGGCGGCATCGCCGACGCGACCTCGCTCATGTTCTCCTTCGGCCTGGTCACGCTGCTGACCTTCGGTCTGGTGCTGGGCGCCGGTGTGCTCCGCCAGGGCGACCGCCCCACGAGCAGCGCCGCGGCCACGGGCAAGAGCGCCACGGCGAGCTCGGGCCAGGTCTCGTAGGCATCGCGTCGCGACCCCGGTGACCTGCGGCGCATTACCATATGGCTGATCTTTTCGGCTGATGTTTCGCGCGGCGGACCGGCCACCGTCATCGGAGAACTGGAGCGACCACATGAACCTCGGCGTGCGCTGGACCCTGCACGGCGACGGACGAACACCCGCTCCAGGAGCCGTCGTCCGGCCGGACGAGCGACTCTCCTGGCCCCGTACGGCCGGCCTCGGCGCCCAGCATGTGGTGGCGATGTTCGGCGCGTCCTTCGTGGCCCCCGTCCTCATGGGTCTCGACCCCAACCTCGCGATCATGATGTCCGGCGTCGCGACCGTGATCTTCCTGCTCGCGACGCGGGGCACGGTCCCCAGCTATCTGGGCTGCTCGCTCTCGTTCGTCGGTGTCGCCGCGGCGATCCGGGCCTCCGGCGGCACCAGCGCGACCGTCACCGGCGCCGTGTTCGTCGTCGGTGGCGTGCTGTTCCTGGCGGGTCTCGCCGTACGGAAGTTCGGCGCGCGGATCATCCACGCGGCGATGCCCCCGATCGTCACCGGCGCCGTCGTGATGCTGATCGGCTTCAACCTCGCCCCGGTCACCGCCGCCACCTACTGGCCGCAGGACCAGTGGACGGCGCTGCTCGTCATGCTGTTCACCGGCCTCGCCGTGGTCTGTCTGCGGGGCTTCTGGTCGCGCATCGCGATCTTCCTCGGCCTGATCTTCGGTTACGCCATCTCCTGGGTCTTCGACCTGGTCTTCGGCAAGATCCACTCCATGTCTCCCGGCGGTCAGGTCACCGACCACTGGCGGCTCGACCTGTCCGGTGTCTCCCAGGCCGACTGGATCGGTCTCCCGTCCTTCCACGGCCCCAGCTTCGAGTGGTCGGCCGTCCTAGTGGCGCTGCCCGTGGTGATCGCCCTGATCGCGGAGAACGCCGGGCACGTCAAGGCAGTCGGCGAGATGACCGGCGACCCGCTCGACGACAAGCTCGGCACCGCGATCGCGGCGGACGGCGCCGCCTCGATGCTGTCGACCGCCGTGGGCGGCCCGCCGAACACCACGTACTCTGAGAACATCGGCGTCATGGCGGCCACCCGCGTCTACTCCACCGCCGCCTACTGGGCCGCGGCCGGCTTCGCGCTGCTCTTCGGCCTCTGCCCGAAGTTCGGCGCGGTCGTCGCCGCGATCCCGGGCGGTGTACTCGGCGGCATCACGGTGATCCTCTACGGCATGATCGGCCTGCTCGGCGCCCAGATCTGGATCAACGCCAAGGTGGATCTCCGTAACCCGCTCAACCTGGTGCCGGCCGCGGCGGGCATCATCATCGGCGTCGGCGGTGTGAAGCTGACCTTCACCGACACCTTCGAGCTCGGCGGTATCGCGCTCGGCACGCTCGTCGTGATCACCGGCTACCACGTCCTGCGGGCGTTCGCCCCCGCGCACCTGAAGCAGCAGGAGCCCCTGCTCGACTCCGGCACCAGCTCGTACGAGAGCACGGAGGACCGCGAGTCGGCCGACAAGTCGTAGGCATATTCGCCCGTTCTGGGGAAGCCGGGCCGCGGGAGTTCCCTCCCGGGCCCGGCTGCTGGGACGCTGCCCCCATGGCGCAGACCACGCAGATCGGGCAGTTCACCGCGGTCGACCCGGTGGTGGAGCGGATGCGGAGAATTCGCTCGGCCTGGCATCCGGCCGACGGCGTCGCCGTCTTCAACCGGGTCTATCTGACCGTGACGGAGGAGATCGGCCGGGCCATCGACTCCGGCACCTTCGCCGACCGCCGGGCCGCCGCGACTCTCGACGTCCGCTTCGCCGAGCGCTACCTCGCGGTCGTCGACACCGTCGCCGCCGACGGCCCCGCCCCGGCCTGCTGGCGGCCGCTCTTCCACTACCGCCGCCATCCCGGCGTACGGCCGCTCCAGTTCGCGCTCGCCGGGATCAACGCGCACATCGGCCACGACCTGGCACTCGCCGTGGTCGACACCTGCCGGACCCTGGAGTGCGCGCCGCGCGACCTCGAGGACGAGTTCGACCGGGTCGGCGACATCCTCGTCCTCCTGGAGGAGCGGATCCGCGAGGAACTGATGCCGGGCCCGGACCTCCTGGAGGTCGCGGACCCGCTGACGCATCTGCTGGGCTGCTGGAGCCTGGACCGGGCCCGTGACGGGGCCTGGCTCTCCGCCCGCTCCCTCTGGGAACTGGGCGAACTGCCCGACCTGGCCGAGGAGTTCAGGGAACGCCTCGACCGGTCGGTGGGACTGGTGGGGCGGATGCTGCTCACCCCGCTGTCCGTGCGCGGCTGACGAGCGGTCCCGCTCGGTGAACTCGGTCCGCCCTCCGCGCGGCGGGCGCCTCGGTACGCTCAGTCCTCGGGGAGCTCCACCGGGGCGATCTCGTCGTACACGTCGCCCGGGCCCGGGTTGGTGGCGTCGGTCGAACCGCCGAAGTGGTGCATCACGCCCCACACCGCGTTGAGCGCGGTCTGCACGGCGCCCTCGGCCCAGCCGGCCGTCCAGGAGATGTCGTCGCCGGCGAGGAAGATGCCCCGCTTGTCCTCGGGCAGCCTGTCCTGCATGAAGTGGGTGAACAGGCGGCGCTGGTAGCGGTAGTGGCCCGGCAGGTTCGCCTTGAAGGCGCCCATGAAGTAGGGCTCGTTCTCCCAGGAGACCGTCACCGGGTTGCCGATGATGTGCTTCCGGATGTCGACCTTCGGGTAGATCTCGCCGAGCGACTTCAGCATGACCTCCATCCGCTCGTTCGCGGACAGCGGCAGCCACTTCAGGCTGTCGTCGCACCAGGTGTACGAGAGGCAGATCGTGGCGGGCTTGTCCGGGCCGTCGTCCAGGAGGTACGTACCGCGGGTCATCCGGTCGGTCAGCGTCATCGACATGACGTCCCGGCCGGTCTCCTCGTCCTTGTCCAGCCAGAACGGCCGGTCCACCGGCACGAAGAGCTTCGAGCTCTCCATGTAGTGGGTGCGCTCGATGGCGGTCCAGTGGTCGATCGGGAAGAGCGAGTCGTCGCAGGCGATCTTGGAGAGCAGCATCCAGGACTGGGCGGTGAAGATCGCCGCCTTGTACGTACGGATGTCGCCGGAGGCGTCCGTGACGGTGATCCGGTTGCCGGCTGTGCGGTTCAGGCGCGTGACGGCCGGCCTCGGGTCGCCCTCGTGCAGGGACATCAGCGAGGTGCCCTGCGCCCAGTGGACGATCTTCTCCGGCTCGCGCTCCCACAGGCGCAGCGGCAGCTGCTGCGAGCCGCCCACGATGCCGCGGTGGTGGTCGTCGGCCTCGGTGTAGACGACCCGGAGGATCTCCAGGATGGAGTTGGGGAAGTCGGTGTCCCAGCCGCCGGTGCCGAAGCCGACCTGGCCGAAGATCTCCCGGTGCCGGAAGGACTTGAACGACTCCGACTCGCACAGGAAGCCGTAGAAGGTCTGGTTGTCGAGCTTCTCGACGAGCTTCGACCAGATCTCGCGGATGCGCGGGACGTCCCGCTCACGCATGGCCTGGTTCATGTCGGAGAAGTCGGCGCCCTCCTCGAGACAGGCGTTCCACGCGTTCATCACGTCGCGGTAGACCTGCGGGAGGTCGTCGACGGTCTGCGCGTAGTGCGACTCGCCCTTGAGGTCGACGACGGTCGACGGGGTGGACTCGGCGAGCGGGTTGGGGAACGGCTGCGTCTCCAGGCCCACCAGGTCGATGTAGTGCTGGAAGGCGGTGGAGGAGGGCGGGAAGCGCATGGCGCCCATCTCCGCCGTCAGCCCCTCGTTCCCGGTGCCCTCGAAGCCGACGGTGCGCAGCCGGCCGCCGATCTGGTCGGCCTCGTAGACGACGGGCTTGAGGCCCATCTTCATCAGCTCGTAGGCCGCGATGACGCCCGAGAGACCGCCACCGATGACGGCGACCTCGGTGCCGTGCTCGGTCGCGGGTATCTGGCCGAGCCCGGCCGGGTGAGCCAGGAAGTCGTCGTAGGCGTACGGGAAGTCCGGACCGAACATGGTGATCGGCGGCTGGCCGTCGCTGTGCGGGACGGCGGTCGTGGGCACCGTGGACGTCATGGGGTACGGACTCCTTGCACGGAAAAGATCGGGGGCGGTTCGAGGGGAAGGGCGGCTCAGACGAGGGAGCCGTAGAGGCCGGGACGCCGGTCGCGGAGGTAGGGGTTGTCCTTGCGGGAGGCGGCGAGGAGGGCGGGGTCCACGTCGCCGAGGACGAGGTCCTCGCCACGGCCCGCGCGGGCCCGGGCGGTGCCGTCGGGGGCGGCGAGCGTGGAGAGGCCGACGAACTCGAAGTCGCCCTCCGGGCCGGTCCGGTTGGCGTACGCGATGTAGATCTGGTTCTCGAACGCGCGCACGGGGACGACGGACTCGGGCACCACCTCGGCGGGATGCATCAGCGCGGTCGGTACGAGGAGGAGGTCCGTACCGGCCAGGGCCTGCGCCCGCACGTTCTCGGGGAACTCGACGTCATAGCAGATCATCATCGACACGGTGAGGCCGCCGAGCTCCGCCTGGACGACGGCGTCCTCACCGGGCGTGAACCAGTGGTGCTCGAAGTCGCCGAACAGGTGGGTCTTGCGGTAGCGCAGGAGGGTGGCGCCGTCGGCGCCGATGAGCTGCGCGGCGTTGTACAGGACGCCGTGCTGCTCGGTGTCCCGCTCCGGGTAGCCGTAGCCGACGGCGAGGCCGTGGCGCGCGGCGACGGCCGCGACAGCACGGGCGGAGGGGCCGTCGGCCGGCTCGGCCAGGCGCGCCATGTCGGCGCCGATCGCGTAGCCGGTCAGGAAGAGCTCGGGGGCGAGCAGCAGCCCGGCTCCGGCCTCGGCCGCGCGGGCGGCGGCCTCGTCGAGGATCTTCAGATTGGCGGCCACATCACCGGGCTGTCCGGAGCTCTGGAGCAGGGCGGTGCGCAGCGCGGGCATCGGCGATCCTCGGGGGTCGGAAGGGGGAGGGAAAGACCTCAGAAACGGTACGGTTTCGCGCTCGATCGGGACAAGACGCGACCGTTGCGGACCGACCGTCGAACCATTGCGCGATCGGACGGTGCGGCGGCGATTCGTTGTGCGCCGCTCCGACCACGGTCGCAGGGCTCCCCCGCCGCGCGGCGGAGGGAGAACCGTCCCGCGGCCCGACGCCGTGCGCGGGGCCTCGCGGAAGAGTGGTGGTCGTCCGGTTGACCTGCCGAAAGGACCGACATTCCATGAACCGCCGTACGAAGATCGCCGCTCTCGCAGCCGCCCTGACGATCAGCGCGGGAGCCGCGGGCTCCGCGGTCGCCTCCGGGGACGGGAGGGGCGGCAGCCGGGAGGCCGCCGGGCTGATCGGGAGCGCGAAGATCTACCGGGTGGCGAGCGACGACATCACGTTCTCCTTCGACGCCCATCTCGCGGCGAAGGACAACATGAACCCGCAGGCGGCGACCGGCACCTTCCGGTTCAGCCACTACAAGAACGGCAAGGGCGGCTACGCCGTGGTGACGGTGGACTGCCTCGTCACGGGCGGGAAGGTGGCCACGGTGACGGGCAAGGTCACCGAGACCGACGTGAAGGAGTTCGCCGAGCGGCGCGTCGGGGTCTCCGTCCACGACCTGGGCAAGCACGACCGGCTGGGCTACAGCTGGCTGACCCAGGACCCGGAGCAGGGCGACGTGCCCCCGTGCCACAGCCCGGCGCCGTTCGAGAGGACGAAGGCCGGCACGGGTGACTTCAAGGTGCTGCCCTGGCAGCCGGAGTACCCGACGGAAAGCCCGAAGGGCGGGGCGGGAACCACGGCCCGCACCGTCCTTCGTCCCGCTGCCCGCAAGGGCTGCACACCTCGGGACAGCCGAAAGGGCGCCCGGCCTGGAACGTCAGGCCGGGCGCCCTTTCGTCGGGGCGTGCGCGTCAGGACGCGGGGGCGCTGTTCGCCGCGGGTGTGCCGGCCAGGATCGTCTCCTCCACCGCTTCGTACCGCATGCGCTGGCCGGCCGGGTCACGTTCGTGGAGCACCGTGCCGAGCCAGCCCGCGAGGAAGCCCAGCGGGGCCGAGAGGATGCCCGACGTGGTGAACGGGAACCAGTTGAAGTCCTGGTCCGGGAAGATCGCCTGGGGCGATCCGGACACCAGGTTGCTGCCGGTCATGAGGATGAACGCGGAGGCGCTGCCCACGATGAGGGTGCAGAGCAGTCCCGTACGGGAGTAGCGGCGCCAGAAGAGGCTGTAGATGAGGGCCGGTGCGACCGCGGACGCGCCGATGCAGAACGACAGGGTGAGCAGTGCCTGGAGGTTCAGATGCCGTGCACCGGCGGCGATCGCGATCGCCCCGAGCCCGACGACCGCCGCGGCGCTCCGGGCGATGGCCATCTCCGCGGAGGGCTTCAGCTGCGCCTTGCGGCGCAGCCCGTGCGTGATGAGGTCGTGCGCCAGGGTGTTGGCGCAGGCGAGGGTGATCCCGGCGACCGAGGCCAGCAGGGTGAGGAAGATGGCTGTCGCCACGGCCGTGAACAGGAGTGTCTCGACGGTCGTCTGGTCCGTGCCCATGACGGCCTGGCTGACCATGAGGAACGCTGTCTTGCCCTGCGGGTCGCCGGCGACGATCCCCTGGTGGCCGACGATCGCCGCCGCGCCGAAGCCGATGACGGCGATCAGCAGACAGGTCACGACGACGGTCGACACGGCCCAGGACATCGAGCGCCGCACGGCTGCCGCGCTGCGCGCGCTGAACATGCGCATGGTGATCTGCGGCAGCACCGCGGCGCCGAGCACGACCGTCAACTGCGTGCTGATCATGTCGAGTTCGTTGCCGCCGAACTGCAGACCGGAGGCGAGATAGGCGTCTCCCGCCCCGCTGCCGCGCTTGGCGGCGTCCAGCAGCGAGGGCAGGCTGAAGTCGAAGCGGTTGAGGATGAGCGCGGCGATCGCGAGGGACGCCCCGAGCAGCGCGACGGTCTTGACGATCTGGATGAAGGCGGTGCCCTTCATGCCGCCGATCGCCGCGTACGCGATCATCAGCAGCCCCAGGAACACGATCGCCCCGGTCTTGAAGCCGTCGGCGTCGAAGCCGAGGACGACGGAGAGGAGATCGCCGGCGCCCGCGAGCTGGAAGATCACCAGCGGCAGCAGTGCGGTCAGGGTGACCGCGGCCGTGGTGATCCGTACGGCCGGGCCGGGGAGACGCCGGGTGAAGACGTCGCCGATCGTGAACCGGCCGGCGTTGCGCAGCGGTTCGGCGAGCAGGAACATCATCAGGACCAGCGAGAGCACGGTGCTCAGGGCGAGCGTGACGCCGTCGTAGCCGACGAGCGCGATGATGCCGATGGTGCCGAGCACGGTGCCGGCGGAGATGTAGTCGCCGGCGATCGCGAGGCCGCTCTGCATGGGGGAGAGCGAGCGGTAGCCGGTGTAGAAGTCGCCCAGGTCGTCACGGTCGGGGCCGGTCATCACGCACAGCAGCAGCGTGACCGTGATGACGGCGATGAACGCCATCAGCGACATGGTCTGGGCCTCGGAGCTGAAGCTGGTCATGCGCGCGCACCTCCGCCGGGCTGCTGCCACACGGGACGTCCGGAGCGGCTCTGGCGTTCCGGCCGGGGCGCGGCCGCCGCGGCCGCCTGCTCGGCGCGTTCGCGGATCGCCGCGGCGAGCGGGTCGACGCGGTTGCGTGCGATCCGCTCGTACAGCGCGATCGCGGCCAGCGCCACGGGCAGCTGGAGGAGTCCCAGGACCAGACCGGTGGTGAGACCACCGCTGATGCTGCTGGTCATCATCGAGGGGGCGTAGCCGGACAGGAAAAGGAAGATGACGAAGTAGCCGAGCGCGGTGAAGGTGGCGACGCGGCGGAGCTTGCGGTAGGCCGATCCGAGCCGGTGCAGATCATCACGATCGTGGGTGGCGGCGGGCGGCTGCGGCTGCGGCTGCGGCTGCGGCTGCGGCTGCGGCTGCGGGGACGCTTCCCAGGGCTGCTGTGGGGAGTCCCAGCCCTGCGGCGAGGAGTCCCACGCTCGCGGGGACGAGTCCCGGGCTGCCTGTGGATCGGTGTCCCAGGACGGCGATCCACCCTCCCAGGACTGCGACGCCGCCTCTTGGCGGTGCCGCCCGGCATTCCGGTGCTGCGGTACGGGCGGTGGGCCGGGGAAAGGCTGGTGGTACGACATCGGTCTCGCTCCTTGCCGCCCCGGGGAACGGGCGGGTGGCGCTGGTGGTCCGCGTACGTTACTCATGGGTATAGCCCTTGCGTAAGGGGTTTCCGACCGCTTGGTATGTCGGTTCGGTGACGATCCTGTGCGCGTGGCGACGAAACCCGCGGTAACCCCGTCGTGGATCTTTCCGCAGGTCACGGGTGAGTCTCGGCCCCCTTGGGGCCGCGCAGGCCTCTCGGCACGACCGGTCCGGCGAATGCGCCGGGCGGGCCGACGCCGTGGCCGGGTGGACGCCCTCGGCTGCCCCGGCCCGGATCGGCCTGGCCTGCTGCCGATGACAGGAACGCCTCCGCCAGGCCTCCGCTCGCCTGCAGCCCGACCGGCACCCCACGGCCTGATCGTGCCGGGCCTGACGCTCGCGTCGGTCGGCCTTACGCCCCTGACCGACGTCGAGGCCGGTGGGAGGTTGGCACTCGGAGCAACTGATCTGGTGAACTGGCCAGAGGTAGCCCTGCCTCTGCCCTCCCAGCGTTCACCTCGCAGGCGGATGTGTGCGCAGGCTGGGCCGGAACTGCGATGACCTGTGGTGACGGACCGTGGCACAGTCTCCGCATGTCCAACGACATCGCCTACCCCGTCTTCCGTACCCCCGACCCCATACTCGCCCTGAGCACCGCGCGCCGCCTCATGGAGTTCGGCCGATGCGAGTACACCAACGTCTCCCTCTACGCGGAGTTCCGCTCGGTCGACGAGGCGCGGCGGGCGGCGAAGGAACTGCCGGAGGGGTGGTTCCGGGGACAGGAACTGGACGGGGAGTTCGACCGGAGGGTGCCGTTCGAGGACCTTCCCGCATGGCTCGTAGGCATCCAGGGGTCAGGCCTCCCGGCCGACCCGGCCGCGTACGAAGGTCGGCTGCCGGTGGATTACGAGTTGCTCGACGAGGCGGTCGGCAGCGTCGAGGACGCCTTCATGGCGGGGATCGGTCCGAGCGTCGGCGAGATCAACTGGCAGGACCTGTACTGGCCGGACGCTCCCGAGGTGGGTTTTCTGGGCGAGTCGAAGCACGCAGAGGTGACGCTCCTCTTCAACACCCGCACCCGCGCGTACGGCGAGCCCGCCGGCGACCACACCGTCCTCGTCCACGTGCGGAGCGTCGTCATCGACGGCCGCCAGCGGAGGGAGCCGTACGCGCACTGGCTCGCCAGGCAGGTGGGACTCGCGGTCATCGGGCCGGGACAGCGGTGTTGAAGCCTGGTGGCCACCCCGAAGACCGCGGCGGCAGCCGCGTGTCCCTCGTACGCCCGCAGCGTCATGAGGCAACGTGATCTCCGAGAGCTTCTCGCTAGAGCGGGCAACTGAAGCACTCGGTCATAGGGGCATGGGGTGGCTCGGCAAGAGCCGTGGGAAGTCGACGACGATCTGTGGGCAGTGGTCGGGCTGCGCACGGGGCCGACCGCGTGACAGCGGCGCCGTTCCGACCAGCACGCCGGTCGTTGCGAGAAATGCGGCAACCGGCGAGGCTCTACAACCGGCTGCGGGCGTGGGCCGGCGACGGCACCTGGGAGCCGATGCTCACCAGGCCGGGCGAGGTCCTGGCGCGGCCACCGGCTGCGGCGCAGCCGGGGCGGCAGGCCACTCCGGTCTGCGCGGTGATCCAGCCAAACGGCCTAGGCGGGCGAGCCGGAGGAGAAGCGCCGCAGCAGCGGCGAGAGCACCAGGACCGACTTGGTGCGCTCCACGAACGGCTCGCCCGCGATCCGTTCCAGGACGCGCTCGAAGTGGCGCATGTCGGAGGCGAAGACCTGGACGACGGCGTCCGCGTCGCCGGTGACGGTCGACGCGGACACCACCTCGGGGTAGCGCTCCAGACCTCGCCGGATGTCGTCCGGCGACGTGTTGTGGCGACAGTAGATCTCGACGAACCCCTCGGTCTCCCAGCCGAGCGCCGCCGGGTCCACCCGTACGGTGAATCCGGTGATGGCGCCCTCGGCCCGCAGCCGGTCCACGCGCCGCTTGACGGCGGGCGCGGACAGGCCGACGAGGGAGCCGATGTCGGCGTACGAGCGGCGGGCGTCCTCCGCGAGGGCGTGGACGATGCGTTCGTCGAGGTCGTTGAGTCGCACTACGGGTGGATCACTTCTCTGCGTCGGTGACCACCAGGGGTTCGGTGGCCAGGCGGGAGCGGCGCATGCCGTACAGGAAGTAGAACACGAGGCCCGCGGCCATCCATGCACCGAAGTACGCCCAGGTGATCAGGTCGAGGCTGTACATGCTGTACCCGCAGCAGATGAACCCGAGCACGGGGAAGAGCGGGCCGAAGGGCACCTTGAAGGAGCGGTCCATCTCGGGGCGACGGTAACGGAGCACCACGACCGCGATGTTGACCAGGGCGAACGCGAAGAGGGTGCCGATGCTGGTGGCGTTCACCAGCTCACCGAGCGGCACGGCCGCGGCGAGGATGCCGCAGAAGAGCGAGACGATCACCGTGTTGACGCGCGGGGTCCCGGTCTTCGGGTTCACCTTGCCGAAGACCTTGGGCACCAGGCGGTCGCGGGACATCGCGAAGAGGATGCGGGTCTGGCCGTAGAGCACGGTGAGGACGACGCTGGCGATGGAGATGACCGCGCCCGCGGCGAGCAGGGTGCCCCAGAAGCTCTGCCCGGTGACATCGTTCATGATCGCGGCGAGCGACGCATCGGTGTCCGCGAACTTCGTCCAGTCCCAGGCGCCCACGGCGACCGCGGCCACCAGCACGTACAGGGCGGTGACGATGATCAGGGAGAGCATGATCGCCCGCGGCAGGTCACGCTTGGGGTTCTTCGCCTCTTCGCCGGCGGTGGAGGCGGCGTCGAAGCCGATGTACGAGAAGAAGAGGATGGCGCCGGCGGCACCGATGCTCTCGACGCCCAGCGGCATGAAGTCCGCGTAGTTGCCGGACTTGAAGCCGATGAAGCCGACCGCGCAGAACAGGGCCAGCGAGGCGATCTTGACGAACACCATGATCGTGTTGGCGCGGGCGGACTCCTTGGCGCCGCCGAGCAGGAACACCATGGCCAGCATCACGACGATCAGTGCGGGCAGGTTGAATATGCCACCGTCGCCGGGGGGTGCGGTGAGCGCCGCGGGCAGGGTCACGCCGATGGTGCCGTCGAGCAGCTCGTTGAGGTAGTCACCCCAGCCGACGGCCACGGCGGCGACGGAGACGCCGTACTCCAGGAGCAGGCACCAGCCGCAGATCCAGGCGACGACTTCACCCATCGTTGCGTACGCATACGAGTAGGAAGAGCCGGCGACGGGGATTGTTCCGGCCAGTTCCGCGTACGAGAGGGCCGAGAACAGCGCCGTGAGGCCCGCGAAGACGAAGGCGATGGTGACGGCGGGACCCGCCAGCGGAACGGCTTCGCCGAGAACGACGAAGATGCCGGTGCCGAGCGTGGCACCGATGCTGATCATGGTCAGCTGCCACATCGAGAGTGTGCGGCGAAGACTTCCGCCCTCACCCTGTCCACCCTCTGCGACCAGCTGTTCTACCGGCTTACGCCGGGTGAGGGCGGAGAGCACCGAGCTCTTGGGGACGGTCGGCTCGGTGGCCGGTGAGGCCGTGCCTTGATCCAGCACTGCGAAGGCTCCTTGATCGCTGCCTGTCGAAATGCGACGACCACGGCGGTACGCGGGCATGACGAAAGGGCCCGCGAGGGAAGGGGGAACCGCCGAGCAGGCGGTCGCCGCCACTCCTGGTACGAGGCATGAGCCTAAGCCCCCATGCTTCGCGCTCGTAATGCAGGGTTGTTGCGCACCCGCAGATGATCATTGCGCACTTGGAGCCCAGGCGAGGAAACATTGCGCCCCCTCGCATGAATCGGCACATTGGGGCGATAAGCGGGGTGTGAAGCACACACCACGTGCGCATTGACTCCTTGTGCCGGATGACCGACTCTGCGAGCCCGCTGCGTCACCTCGATCGGAGGCTTCGGTGGGTTGGCTGGACCCCACTCCCTATCTGCGCGGCACGGCCTGGCTCGACGGCGGCCGTGCGGTCCGCGCCGACCCCGCCGACCTGGCCCGGCTCCCCTGGGACACGGCCGAGCGCGCCGCGCTGCCCATCGGCGTACGGGTCGAGTTCGCCGCCGAGCCCGGAACCCGGGCGGTCGAGCTGCGCTACCGCGCCGCCGTGCCGGGCACGGGGGACGCGATGCGGGCCCTGCGGCACTGCTTCGCGCTGTGGCGGGACGACCGGTGCGTGGGCGAGAGCTTCACGGCGCCGGCCGAGGAGGCCACCGTCGCGCTCGAACTCCCGCCCGACGGCGGGACGTTCGCGGTCCATCTGCCGGAGAGCCAGGCGCCGGTGGTGCTCGGCCTCCGGGCGTGCGACGGCTCCCTCTCCCCCGCCCCGCGGCGGCCGCGCTGGCTCGTGCACGGCGACTCGATCACCGAGGGCTGGTGGTCCACACGGCCCGCCCACTCCTGGCCCGCGACGGCGGGGCGGATGCTCGGCCTGGACACGGTCAACCTCGGCTTCGCGGGCGGGGCGCGCGGGGAACTCCCCCTCGCCGAGCAGCTCGCGAGCCTCCCCGGTGAGCTCGTCACCCTGGCCTTCGGCACCAACTGCTGGTCCAAGGCGCCCTGTTCGGCGGGATGGCTGTACGAGACGGTACGGGCCTACGTGGGCCTGGTGCGCCGGCGCCACCCGGACATCCCGCTGCTGATCCTCTCCCCCGTGGTGCGCCCGGAGGCCGAGACCGCCCCCAACGCCCTGGGGGCCACGCTGGTGGACCTGCGGACGGCCATGGAGGCCGCGGGGCACGACCTGGCGGCGGAGGGCGACAGAGGGCTGATCGTGCTCTCGGGCCGCCCCCTGCTCGACCCCGAGGACCTGGCGGACGGCCTGCACCCCAACGACCGCGGCCACGCCCGGATGGCGGCGGCTGTCGCGGACGCGCTGAGGCCGCATGTGCGGGGGCTGCGTACGCCCGCGTGACCTGGGCGCGGAAACGACGAAGGCCCCCGCGAGTCGCCTCGCGGGGGCCTTCGTACGACGGACTAGTTCCAGCTGGCGTGCAGCGGCTTGCCCTCGGCGTAACCGGCGGCACTCTGGATGCCGACCACGGCCTTTTCCTCGAACTCGGCCAGCGAGGCCGCGCCCGCGTAGGTGCAGGAGGAGCGGACGCCCGCGATGATCGAGTCGATCAGGTCCTCGACGCCCGGGCGGGCCGGGTCGAGGAACATCCGGGAGGTCGAGATGCCCTCCTCGAAGAGGCCCTTGCGGGCACGGTCGTAGGCCGACTCCTCGCTCGTGCGGTTCTGCACGGCGCGGGCCGAGGCCATGCCGAAGGACTCCTTGTACGGACGCCCGTCGGCGGTGTGCTGGAGGTCGCCGGGGGACTCGTACGTCCCGGCGAACCACGAGCCGATCATGACGTTGGACGCACCGGCGGCGAGCGCCATGGCGACGTCACGCGGGTGCCGGACGCCACCGTCGGCCCAGACGTGCTTGCCGTACTTCTTCGCCTCGGCGGCGCACTCCAGGACGGCGGAGAACTGCGGGCGGCCGACACCGGTCATCATGCGCGTGGTGCACATGGCGCCGGGGCCCACGCCGACCTTGATGATGTCCGCGCCGGCCTCGATGAGGTCACGCACGCCCTCGGCGGCGACGATGTTGCCGGCGACGATCGGGACCTGCGGGTCGAGGGCGCGCACGGCCTTGATCGCGGCGACCATCGACTCCTGGTGGCCGTGGGCCGTGTCGATGACGAGCGTGTCGACGCCCGCGTCGAGGAGCTGCTTGGCCTTGCCCACGAAGTCGCCGTTGATGCCGACGGCGGCGGCGATGCGCAGCTTGCCGTTCGCGTCGACGGCCGGGGTGTACAGGGTCGCGCGGAGCGCGCCCTTGCGGGTCAGGATGCCGACCAGACGGCCGTCCTTGTCCACGGCCGGGGCGTAGCGGCGGTTGGCGTGGTCGAGCGTGTTGAACGCGTCGCGCGGCTCGATGTCGGCGTCGAGGAGCAGCAGGTCCTTCGACATGACCTCGGAGAGCTGGGTGAAGCGGTCCACGCCGGACAGGTCCGCGTCGGTGACGACGCCGACCGGACGGCGGTCCTCGTCGACGACGACACCGGCGTCGTGCGACCGCTTGGGCAGCAGCGAGAGCGCGTCGGCGACGGTCTGGTGGGGCGCGAGGACGATGGGGGTGTCCAGGACGTGGTGGCGGCTCTTCACCCACGAGATGACGTCGGTGACGACCTCGATCGGAATGTCCTGGGGGATGACGACGAGGCCACCGCGGCGGGCGACGGTCTCGGCCATGCGGCGGCCGGCGATCGCGGTCATGTTGGCGACGACCAGAGGGATCGTCGTGCCGGTACCGTCCGGCGAGGCGAGGTCCACGGCCTGGCGGGAACCCACGGCCGAGCGGCTCGGCACCATGAAGACATCGTCGTACGTCAGGTCGTAGGGCGGCTTGACGTCATTGAGGAAACGCACGTGCTGACATCCCAGTCGTTCGGATCGGCCCCTAGGCATTTCAGCCAGGGGAAAAAGCACGTAGTTCATTGTCCCACGCCCGTACACATACCAGTCCCGGGCATTTCATCCGAGGCTTGCGACACCCCTCTTGTCGATTCCTCCAAGAGCGAGGAGAACGGTGAGGCCGGTGGGGCTGGTGTCGGCCGCTGTGGCGAAGACGTCCTGGGCGGTCTCCCAGTCGCTCGGCCGGGCCTCGGCGTACGACCTCCAGCCGGTGACGACCAGGGCCACCGGCTCGGGGAGGTCCGTCAGGCAGTCGGCGAGGGCGTCCCAGTTCCGTCCGAACCAGGCGGGGAGCCCGAGGGTGCCGGCGCAGCGGTCCATGAACCCCGCCTTGTCCACGATCCCGTTCAGGTCGAGGACGAGCGCGTCATCGAGCGTCATCGAGCACCACTTCCCGGAAGGTCTCGTAGTGGTCGTCGGTGTAGTAGACCTCGCCGCCCTGCCCGGTGACGAGGCGCCGTGGGCCTCGGTCGCGTTCGCCGGGGGTTCGGACGGTGTACTCGCGGTAGTAGCCGCGCTTGTGCTCCGGCAGGATCCGCTCGAAGTTGGAGAAGGTCGCGCCGTCCTTCTCGTACGGGAAGGGCCCGCCGCGCTCGATGAGCTCCAGGGTGGCCCGCGCCTCGGCCGGCAGGTCGCCGGCCTGAACGGTCACGAGTCCGGAGGATCCGGTGGGGGCGGGGGCGCCGTCGACGGCGGCGGTGGAGCAGCCGGCGAGTGCCGTGACGCACAGCACGAGCGCGAGCAGCGCGCGGAGGGTCCGGGGCAACATGTGCCGACGATACCGGCGCGAGGGCCGACGGCCCGGGTCCCGCGCGGGCCCGGAGCCCGGTGCGGCCAACCCGTCCGGGCGGCCCGGGCCGGGCGGTGCGAGCTGCCCGGTGCGAGGCTGCCCGCGTCAGGTGGCCAAGACCCTCGGCCTCCCGGAGAGCGCGGTCGACGGTGAGGCCCCGGCCCGAAGGCCGCCCGCGCGATGGCCGCCCCGTCAGAGGCGGCCCGCTCCGCGGGTCACCCGGTCCGAGGCCGCCCCGCGCGGTCCTCGTCCCGCGGCGTCAGACGCCGTCCGGGTCCTTCCGCTCCAGCGCCGGGCGCGGGCCCGGGACGGACTCGGTGAGGAGGTAGTCGGCCGCGGCGCGGTCGGTCACGAGGCTGGTGACGAGCCCGGAGCGGAGCACCGCGCCGATCGCCGCCGCCTTGCGCTGGCCGCCCGCGATCGCCACGACCTCGGGGATCCGGCGCAGCCGGTCCGCCTCGACCGTGATGCAGCGCTCTCCCAGGTCACGGCCCACCCGGCGCCCCTCGGCGTCGAAGAGGTGCGCGGACATCTCGGCGGCGACGCCGAGGGAGGCGTAGTGGGCGCGCTCCTCGTCCGTGAGCATGTCGTGCACGGTCGAGATGCCCGGCTCCCAGGAACCGATGGACACACAGGCGACGGTGACCTTGTCGAAGTACTCGAAGGCGCGCGCGATGCCCGTCTGGTTGCGCAGCGCGGCCGCCGTGGCCGGGTCGGGCAGCAGCATCGGCGCGTAGATGGGGTGCGCCTCGCCGCCCGAGACCTGGGCCGCACGCCGTACCGCCTCGACCGAGCCGCGCTCGGCGGTCCCGGCGTCGTACACGCCGGTGAGCTGGACGACCGTGCACGGGGGCAGCCGGTCGAGGGCGGCAGCCATGTGGATGGTCGAGCGGCCCCAGGCAAGGCCCAGGACGTCACCCTCGTTGACCAGCTCGCCGAGCAGGTCGGCCGCGACCTCGCCGAGGTTCTCCGGGTCGGGCGACTCGTCCTCGCCCTCCGCCGGGGACTCGACGACGACGGCGTGGCGGAGCCCGTACCGGGCGCGGAGCGCGTCCGAGCGCTCCGCGTCCAGCTCGGCCGGGACGCGGATCTCGATCCGTACGAGGTCGCGTTCGAGCGCGGTCTCCAGGACCCGGGCCACCTTGAAGCGGCTCACGCCGAACTCCTCGGCGATCTGGATCTTGGACTTGCCCTCGAGGTAGAAACGGCGCGCCATGGCCGCCGCCTGCACCAGCTCCGCGGGTCCCATCCGCAGGGCTGACCGTCCCGCCGAGATTCCCGCCACCGCGATCTCCTTAGCTCTGTTCACGTACCGCTGCCCACGTGCCGCGTCGTGCTGCTGTCGTCCTGCTGTCGTTCACACTCTGGACTCGCCGTTCATCCTGTCAGATCCGGCGGGTCACGATCGGTCCTGTCGGCGCTCCGACGGACCGCGTTCATCTGCCGGAGGCTCAGTGGCCACACGCCCACGCCGCCGTCGCGGTCGCGGACTCGGCCTGTGCGCGGAGGGAACGGACGGCCTCGGCCGGGTCCTGGGCGCCGTAGACCGCCGACCCGGCGACGAAGACGTCGGCGCCGGCCTCGGCGCACCGCTCGATGGTGGATTCGGCCACCCCGCCGTCGACCTGCAGCCACAGCTCCAGTCCGTGCTTGGAGATGAGCTCACGGGTGCGACGGATCTTGGGCAGCATGATGTCGAGGAAGGCCTGCCCGCCGAAGCCCGGCTCGACGGTCATGATCAGCAGCATGTCCAGCTCGGGGAGCAGGTCCTCGTACGGCTCGATGGGGGTGGCGGGCTTCAGGGCCATCGAGGCACGCGCCCCCTTGGCCCGGATCTCGCGCGCCAGCCGCACGGGGGCGGCCGCCGCCTCGACGTGGAAGGTGACGGACCCGGCGCCGGCCTCGACGTACTGCGGGGCCCAGCGGTCCGGGTCCTCGATCATGAGGTGGCAGTCCAGCGGGGTGTCCGTGGCCCGGGCGAGCGACTCGACGATCGGCACGCCGAGCGTCAGGTTGGGCACGAAGTGGTTGTCCATGACATCGACATGCAGCCAGTCGGCACCGGCGACGGCCTTCGCCTCATCGGCGAGGCGGGCGAAGTCTGCGGACAGGATGCTGGGGTTGATCTGCGCCATGTGCCAAGCCTGCCATGTTCTTGGGCACTTCTTTGCCGCGGAGCGGTTTCGGACCGGGATCCGCGCGGGTTCGGTACGGATTCGGACCGGATTCGGACCCGATTCCGGGTTCGCCCCCTGTCCATATGCCGGACGGACGCGGATCCGCCCGTCAGGCCGTACGGCGAAGCAGCGCCAGATACATCGCGTCCGTGCCGTGGAGGTGCGGCCACAGCTGGACGTCCGGCCCCTCACCGAGCGCGGGGACGCCGGGCATCAGCGGGCGTACGTCGATCCACTCCGCCTCGACCGCCGGGCCGCCGCGGCCCTTGAGGACGTCCTCGACGACGACACGGGTCTCGGCCAGGTGCGGCGAGCAGGTCGCGTACCCGACGACTCCCCCGACGCGGACCGCCGAGAGCGCCTCGCGCAGCAGCCCGCGCTGGAGCGGGGCGAAGCCGTCCAGGTCCTGCGGGCGGCGGCGCCAGCGGGCCTCGGGGCGGCGGCGCAGGGCGCCGAGGCCCGAGCAGGGCACGTCCATGAGGACGCGGTCGAAGGAGCCGGGGCGCCACGGCGGGCGGGTGCCGTCGGCGGCGATGACCTGGTACGGGCCGGGGTTGCCGGCCAGCGCCCGTTCGACGAGTCGGGCGCGGTGCGGCTGCTTCTCGGAGGCGAGCAGGGCGGCGCCGCGCTCGGCGGCCAGCGCGCCCAGGAGGGCCGCCTTGCCGCCGGGGCCCGCGCAGCCGTCGAGCCAGCGCTCGTCGCGGCCCTCCAGGGGCGCGTTGGCGAGCGCGATGGCGACGAGCTGGCTGCCCTCGTCCTGGACGCCCGCGCGCCCGTCCTTGACGGCCTCGATGGCCCCGGGCTCGCCGCCCTCGGCCAGCCGCACC
This sequence comes from Streptomyces sp. NPDC012508, assembly GCF_042902595.1. Classification (NCBI taxonomy): domain Bacteria; kingdom Bacillati; phylum Actinomycetota; class Actinomycetes; order Kitasatosporales; family Streptomycetaceae; genus Streptomyces; species Streptomyces sp. NPDC012508. The sequence continues at coordinate 360,600 of NZ_JBIBEO010000009.1, read as the reverse complement.
GCGTAGGGCGACCAGCGGCCGGGCAGGGTGTCCTCGCCGGTGAGCTCCTCGGTGGTGGCGCGGCCGGGGCGGGCCACCAGCGTGACCTCGGGGCGCTCGTTGTCGGCCTCGAGCAGGTCCTCGATCCCGGCCCGGCCGCCGCCGAGAGCGTCCCAGAGCGCGGAGACGACCCAGCGGGGGTGCGAGTGGACGACCGCGAGGTGGTCCTCGGCGTCGTCCTCGTAGGGCGGCGCGACCTGTTCCACCCAGGTGTCGAGGTCGTGCTGCGAGATCTTCCGCAGAACGGCGTTCACGAACTTGGCCCGCCCGTCCCCGAGCACCACGCGCGCGAGCTCCACGCTGGCGGAGACGGCGGCGTGCGTCGGGATGCGCGTACCGAGCAGCTGGTGGGCACCGAGCGACAGCACGTCCAGGACCGGCGGGTCGACCTCGCGGAGCGGCCGGTCGATGCAGGCGGACACGATGGCGTCGTACGTCCCCTGGCGCCGCAGCGTGCCGTAGACCAGCTCGGTCGCGAGCGCGGCGTCACGTCCGTCGAAGTCGCCCTTCTCCCGGGCCTTCTTCAGCAGCGGCGGCAACACGAGGTTCGCGTACGCGTCCCGCTCGTCGACCGCCCTGAGCGCCTCGAAGGCGAGGATCCGCACGGGATCCTTCTGGGGGCGCCGGTACGGCTTGGGGGGACGGCGACGTGCCTGCTCGCTCAAAGGTGCTCCGCGTGAGAAAAGACGAGGTCGAACCCTCTCAGCCTACGTCCGCCGCCCCCGCACCCCGAAAATGCCCCATGCCGACGTCGGGCGCCTCGGCGGCGATCAGGCCCGAGGCCGGCTCGCCGCCCCCTCGCTAGACGCCCACGCGCTCGCCCGGGGCGATGCGGACGCCGCGGGCCCAGTCGGCGGCCTTCATCGGCTTCTTGCCCTGCGGCTGGACCCAGAGCAGCTCGACGGCGTGCGAGCCGGTGCCGACGTACACGTTGTTCTTGCCCGCCGCGAGCTCGCCGGGCGTGAGGTCCGTACGGTCGGCGACCAGCGCCGCCTGGATCAGCTTGAGGCGCTCGCCGCGGAACACGGTCCACGCGCCCGGGGCGGGCGTGCAGCCGCGCACGACGCGGTCCACGCGCAGCGCCGGGGTCTTCCAGTCGACGTGAGCGTCCTCGACCTGGATCTTGGGCGCGAGGGTGATGCCGTCGGCCGGCTGCGCAACGGCCTTCAGGGTGCCGTCCTCGATGCCGTCCATCGTCGCGGCGAGCAGGCCCGCGCCCGCGAAGGCGAGCCGGGTGAGCAGGTCGCCGCTGGTGTCGGTGGGACGGACGTCCTCGGTGATCACGCCGTAGACCGGTCCGGAGTCGAGCCCCTCCTCGATCTGGAACGTCGACGCGCCCGTCACCTCGTCACCCGCCATGACGGCGTGCTGCACGGGCGCCGCGCCGCGCCACGCGGGCAGCAGCGAGAAGTGCAGATTGACCCAGCCGTGGGCCGGGATGTCGAGGGCGACCTTGGGCAGCAGCGCGCCGTAGGCCACGACTGGGCAGCAGTCCGGGGCGATCTCCCGCAGCCGGGCGAGGAACGCCTCGTCCCGGGGCCGCGTGGGCTTGAGGATCTCGATCCCGGCCTCCTCCGCCCGCTCGGCGACCGGGCTCGCCACCAGGCGCCGGCCGCGGCCGGCGGGGGCGTCGGGGCGGGTGACGACGGCAGCCACCTCGTGCCGGCCGGAGGCGAGCAGGGCATCCAGGGCGGGCACGGCGACCTCGGGGGTGCCTGCGAAGACCAGCTTCACTCGGAAAACCTCGCATCTCGGGGCGATGGGGGTACCCCCCTGCTCGAGCGCAGCCGAGAGCGTGGGGGAGGGCAGCGCACCAGTCTAGAGGCCGTGGCACGAGGGGGCGTACGTGACGGCGAGCGCCCCGCGCATATGCGTGTACGCCCCCGCAGCGTGACCCAACCCGTGGTAGCGCGTTGGTCAAGAGAGATTGACCGAAACGGGCCCGCCCCCTCGTCGTGGCCCGACCCTATTCCACGCCGGTTCGAGAGGCTTAGACATGGCCGACCACGCAACCCACGACGCCCAAGCCCGGGCAAGTCTGCATCTGTTGGTGCGGGACATCGAGCGGGTCCGGCGCCAGGTCGACGCACTGCGCACGCTCACGGCCCAGTTGGGCAATGTCTACCGCCCGCGCCGCTCCGGTCCGTCGACGGGCTTCGTCGTCTACGGACGGGCACCCGCGCCGACCGTCCGGCTCGCCCAGGAGCTGCGGGACAGCGTCGAGACGCTGGTGACGGCGGCGGTCGACTTCGACCGCTCGCTGGGGTTCTCGTGGGACGCGGTGGGCTCGGCGCTCGGGGTCACGAAGCAGGCTGTCCACCGCCGTTACGGCTCCCGTCGCGCGCCTCAGCCGGGGGCCGTGGTGGAGCAGGAGCGCACCCCGGAGCCGGGAACGACGCGCACGCTCCCGGTGGTGCCGCCGGCCCGCACGATGCCGCCGCAGCCGACGCCCGCGGCCCCGTCCCTCCGTGAGGACTCCCGCACCTCGGCCTTCCCGGGCCCCCGCAACGGCTGACCCGGCACGCCCGCCTGCCGTGTGGGCAACCGCCCCGCTGGGACGGTGCCCACCCTCCCCCACCCCGTTGTGTGGGCAACTGTCCCGCTGGGGCGGGACGGGTGGGCACACGGGACGGCGCCCTTGCCGGGCCCAGGCACCCCGTGCCTGGCGGTGCCCCCAGGTGCGGCGCCGTCGTGGGTTGAGGGTGGACAGGGCCGGCGGCGCCGGCCCTCGCGGCCCGCCCCGCTTCAGCCGATGTCCGGCGGGTCCACCCGCACCCGTACCGGTTCCCCCCCACCTCGCGCCAGCCGCGCCGCCTGCGCCTTCTTCAGAGCCGCCGCCAACGCCGCGCCGTTGCCCGGGGGAACGCGGACCAGGGCACGTTCCCACTGCTCGCCCGGCGGGGTGTCCCCCGGGCGGCGAGGTCCCCCGGGCCGTACGACGGGCAGCGGAACCGGGCCCAACACCTCCGCGTCGCCGGGCAGTTCGGCCGCCGCGAGGAACGCCGCGACCGCCTCCGGCAGGCCGGAGACCGCCGCCATCCGGGACACCGGCGGGAAGCCCAGCTCCGCCCGCTCCGCCAGCTCGCGCTGGGCGTGGCCGACGGGATCCCACCGCACCAGCGCCTGCACCGGCCGCAGCGTGGGCTCCGCGACCACCACCACCGTGCCGCCTTCACCCTGCCCCCGTACCAGCGAGGCCGCGTCGATCCAGCGCCGCAGCGCCTCCTCCCCCGCCCGCAGATCGGGACGGCCGAGCATCGCCCAGCCGTCGAGGAGCAGCGCGGCCGCGTAGCCACCCTCGGCGACCGGCTCCGCGCCCGGTGTGGACACCACGAGCGCGGGGCGTCCGGGCACGGTGTCCAGGACGTGGTCCCGTCCCGACGTCCGTACCGGCACGGCCGGGAACGCCCGGCCCAGCTCCTCCGCCGTACGCCGCGCCCCCACGATCTGGGCCCGCAGCCGCGTCGCACCGCACGCCACGCAGTGCCAGTCCGGCGCGCCGAGCCCGCACCAGCCGCACCGCAGCTCCTGTTGCTCGGGTGCCTCCAGGGGTCCGGCGCAGTGCCGGCAGCGGGCGGGCGTCCGGCAGCGCTCGCACGCCAGCCTCGGTACGTAACCCCGCCGCGGCACCTGGACGAGCACGGGGCCGGTCTTCAGGCCCTCCCGTACGGTCTCCCAGGCCAGCGACGGCAGCCGCGCGGCGCGCGCCGCCTCGTCGCGGGCGAGCAGTTCGTCCCCCACGGTCCGTACCAGCGGGGCGGCGACGCGTACCTGATCGCGGCCGGCGACGATCGGCGAGGCCCAGCCGGACTCCACGAGCTGCGCGGCCTCGACGGTGCAGCTGGTCGAGCCGAGCAGAAACGCGCACTTGTCGTGGGCGGCACGCAGCAGCAGGACGTCGCGCGCGTGGGGCTGCGGGGCGTGGAGCTCGCTGTGGCTGCCGTCCCCGTCGTCCCAGATCGCGACGAGCCCGAGGTCGCGGACGGGCGCGAACATCGCCGCACGCGTACCGACGACCGCCCGCACGGAGCCCCGCCGTACCGCCAGCCACTGGGCGTACCGCTTCTCCGGTCCGGTCTCCGCCGTGAGCAGCGCGTGCCGCCCGGGCCCCAGGAGGGCCGCCAGCGCCGCGTCCACGCGCGCGGCCGCCCGCCCGTCGGGTACGACGACCAGCGCGCCCCGCCCGGAGGCGAGCGTCGCTCCTACGGCCCGGGCCAGCTCCTCGGCCCAGTACGGCCCCGGCAGAGCGTTCCACACGGCGCGCGGCGCGCCACCCCGGGCCAGGGCGTCCAGGAACCCCGGTCCGCGTTCGTACCGCGCCCAGGTGCCCGCCTCGGGCGCTGCGGGCGGGGGCAGTGGCTCCGGGGAGGCTTTCCCCTCGGCCCGCGCGCTCCGGGGCGGAATCGCGAGCTGGAGCACGTCCGCCAGGCTCCCCGCGTACCGGTCGGCGACGGCCCGGGCGAGCCCCAGGAGCTCGGCGCTCAGCACCGGCTCGGGCGACACGACGTCGGCGAGCGCGGCAAGGGCGCCCTTGTAGTCCGATTCGGCCCGCCGCTCGACGAGGAACCCGTCGATCAGCCGCCCGCCCTCGCGCCGCCCGTCCCTGACCTGATGCGCCCCGGCCCCGAACCGCACCCGCACCCGCACCCCGGGCTGCGCGACGGCGTCCAGCTCCTCGGGCACGGCGTAGTCGAAGAACTGGTCGAGATGGAGCACTCCCTTGTTGACCACCACCCGCGCGACGGGCAGCTCCTTGGCCAGCGTGGCCCCCCGCCACGTCCGCGGCTTGGCCCGCGGCACCTTCGCCTTCCGCACGGACTCCCGAATGAGCGCGAGCTGCTCGTGCGAATCACCGGCCGCACCCTCGGGCGTCTCGTTCTCGCTGCTCACAGCCCCATACCTACCAGACCGCACTGACAACCGTGACGGGGCCGGACGCACGGAAGCCCGGCGCCCCCGAGGGGTGCCGGGCTTCCGTGGCGTCGTGCCGAGGCGCGGGTTACAGGCCCGCGGCCTTGCGGAGGGCGTCCACGCGGTCCGTGCGCTCCCAGGTGAAGTCGGGGAGCTCGCGGCCGAAGTGGCCGTACGCCGCGGTCTGGGCGTAGATCGGGCGGAGCAGGTCGAGGTCGCGGATGATCGCGGCCGGGCGGAGGTCGAAGACCTCGCCGATGGCGTTCTCGATCTTCTCGGTCTCGATCGTGTTCGTGCCGAAGGTCTCCACGAAGAGACCGACGGGCTCCGCCTTGCCGATCGCGTACGCGACCTGGACCTCGCAGCGCGAGGCGAGGCCGGCGGCCACGACGTTCTTGGCGACCCAGCGCATCGCGTAGGCGGCCGAGCGGTCGACCTTGGACGGGTCCTTGCCGGAGAAGGCACCGCCGCCGTGGCGGGCCATGCCGCCGTACGTGTCGATGATGATCTTGCGACCGGTGAGGCCGGCGTCGCCCATCGGACCGCCGATCTCGAAGCGGCCGGTCGGGTTGACCAGGAGGCGGTAGCCGTCGACGTCCAGCTTGATGCCGTCCTCGACGAGCTGCTTCAGGACGTGCTCGACGACGAACTCACGGATGTCGGGCGCGAGCAGCGACTCGAGGTCGATGTCCGAGGCGTGCTGCGAGGAGACCACGACCGTGTCGAGGCGGACGGCCTTGTCACCGTCGTACTCGACGGTGACCTGGGTCTTGCCGTCGGGGCGCAGGTACGGGATCGTCCCGTTCTTGCGGACCTCGGTCAGGCGGCGGGAGAGCCGGTGCGCGAGGTAGATCGGGAGCGGCATCAGCTCCGGGGTCTCGTCCGACGCGTAGCCGAACATCAGGCCCTGGTCGCCGGCGCCCTGCTTGTCCAGCTCGTCCTCGTCGCCCTCGACGCGCTTCTCGTACGCCGTGTCGACGCCCTGCGCGATGTCCGGGGACTGCGACCCGATGGAGACCGAGACGCCGCAGGAGGCGCCGTCGAAGCCCTTCTTCGAGGAGTCGTACCCGATCTCGAGGATCTTGTTCCGAACGAGGGTGGGGATGTCGGCCCACGCCTTCGTGGTGACCTCACCGGCGACGTGCACGAGGCCGGTGGTGATCAGCGTCTCGACGGCCACGCGGGAGGTGGGGTCCTCGCGGAGGAGCGCGTCGAGAATGGTGTCGCTGATCTGGTCAGCGATCTTGTCGGGGTGACCTTCGGTCACGGACTCCGAAGTGAACAGACGACGGGACACAATGCTCCCTGGGGTTGCAGCGGCTGCTGGCTGAACAATGTCGGACGGCAGGGGGCTGCGCCCCGCGTCGTACCAAGAACAGTCTATCGGGCGTCGTCAGCCATTGGGCCAGGTGTCTCGGAAGATGGGAGCGTCGCGCTCGCCGATTCCGGTCCGGTCCGCTCCGCTCCCACCGGCTCGGATCGCCCGCTTGGACCGGATTCCCGGGGAATTCACTCGGCTGGGACGGTGAAATCCGGCCGCGAGTGAGATTTCCCCGAATTCTCGCCGGGAACGGACCGCAGGCGGGGTGCGACGAGGTCCCAGACCTTCTCGGCGAGGGCTTCCTTCGGCCCGTACGGCACGGGCGTGTCGGAGCCGTCGGTGGCGAGGATCACGGCCTCGTTCTCCTCGGAGCCGAAGGTCTTGCGCTCGCCCACCTCGTTGACCACGAGCAGGTCGCAGCCCTTGCGGCGGAGCTTCTCGCGGCCGTTGGCCAGGACGTCGTCCGTCTCGGCGGCGAAGCCCACGACCACCTGGCCCGGCAGGGCCCGGTCGGCCGAGATCTCGGCGAGGATGTCGGGGTTGCGGACCAGCTCGACGACCGGGGCCTCGACGTCGTCCCGCTTCTTGATCTTGCCGGGGGCGTAGACGGCGGGGCGGAAGTCGGCGACGGCGGCGGCCATGACCACCGCGTCGGCGTCGGCCGCAGCCTTGAGGACGGCCTCGCGCAGCTGGACCGCGGTGCCGACGTGGACGACGTCGACCCCGGCGGGGTCGGGGATGCCGGTGTTGGCCTCGACGAGCGTGACCCGGGCGCCGCGGGCGGCAGCGGCCTTGGCCAGGGCGTAGCCCTGCTTGCCGGAGGAACGGTTGCCCAGGTAGCGGACCGGGTCGAGGGGCTCGCGGGTGCCGCCCGCGCTGACCACGACATGGCGGCCGACAAGGTCGGGGGCTGCCGTGCCGCGCGAGAGGATCCGACGGCAGACCTCGAAGATCTCGCCGGGGTCCGGCAGCCGGCCTTTGCCGGTGTCGACGCCGGTCAGCCGGCCGACGGCGGGCTCGATGACGACGGCGCCGCGCCGGCGCAGCGTGGCCACGTTCTCCTGGGTGGCGGGGTGCTCCCACATCTCGGTGTGCATCGCCGGGGCGAAGACGACCGGACAGCGGGCGGTGAGCAGCGTGTTCGTCAGCAGGTCGTCGGCGAGGCCGTGCGCGGCCTTGGCGAGCATGTCGGCGGTGGCGGGGGCCACGACGACGAGGTCGGCGCCCTGCCCGATCCGTACGTGCGGGACCTCGTGGACGGACTCCCACACCTCGGTGGAGACGGGGTTGCCGGAGAGGGCGGACCAGGTGGCCGCGCCCACGAAGTTCAGGGCGGAGGCCGTCGGCACGACGCGGACGTCGTGACCCGACTCGGTCAGCCGCCGGAGCAGCTCACAGGCCTTGTAGGCGGCGATGCCGCCGCTGACGCCCAGAACGACCTTCGGCTTGGTCACCACTGCCACTCCCCGCACTCGGAATGCGTCATCGGATGCGTACGGATGCGTACGACTCCATGAGACACCACAGGCCCGGCGGATGTTCCGCCGGGCCTGTGGTGACGAACGTTACGTTCGTACGTGCTTACTGCGCCGGGCCCTCGATGGCCTCGGAGGTCAGCAGACCCGCGTTGATCTCGCGCAGGGCGATCGAGAGCGGCTTCTCGTGGACGTGGGTGTCGACGAGCGGACCGACGTACTCGAGCAGGCCCTCGCCGAGCTGCGAGTAGTACGCGTTGATCTGACGCGCGCGCTTGGCCGCGTAGATCACGAGGCTGTACTTCGAGTCGGTGGCCTCGAGCAGCTCGTCGATCGGCGGGTTGATGATGCCCTCGGGCGCGGTGATGGAAGAGGACACGCTCTAGCCTTCCGAAGAAACTTCTGGGTGAGCTGATCGGGATGATCAGATCCAGGTGATCAGAAAAAGATCAAACAACGTTCATCAAGGCTAGCAGCTCACGCGCCACGTCCTCGACGGAGGTGTTGACCAGGGTGGTGTCGAACTCCGTCTCGGCGGCCAGTTCGATCTTCGCGGCCTCCAGCCGGCGCTCGATGACCTCGGGCGACTCGGTGCCGCGGCCGGTGAGCCGGCGGACCAGCTCGTCCCAGCTCGGCGGGGCCAGGAAGACCAGCTGCGAGTCCGGCATGGACTCCTTGACCTGCCGGGCGCCCTGGAGGTCGATCTCCAGGAGGACCGGCTCACCGGCCTCCAGGCGCTCCAGAACCGCCTGACGCGGCGTGCCGTAGCGGTTGCCCGCGAACTCGGCCCATTCGAGGAGTTCCCCGTTGGCGACCAGCTTGTCGAATTCGTCGTCCGTGACGAAGAAGTACTGGACGCCGTGCTTCTCGCCGGGGCGCGGCTTTCGTGTCGTGGCCGACACCGAGAGCCAGACCTCGGGGTGGACCTTGCGCATATGAGCGACGACCGTGCTCTTACCCACCCCGGAGGGGCCGGAGAGCACGGTCAGCCGCGGACGTACCTCTGCTGCCATGCAGCGATTATTCCAGCTTTACGGGGGTGCCTGGGACGGCGGTCCCGTCTCAGGCGCCGGTGCTGCCGAACTCGCGCTCCAGGGAGGCGATCTGGTTGGAACCGAGCCCGCGCACACGACGGCTCTCGGAGATCCCGAGCCGCTCCATGATCTGCTTGGCGCGGACCTTGCCCACGCCGGGGAGGGACTCGAGCAGCGCGGAGACCTTCATCTTGCCGATGACGTCGTTCTCCTGGCCCTGCTTGATGACCTCGTGGAGGGAGGCGCCGGAGTGCTTGAGTCGATTCTTGACCTCGGCCCGCTCCCGGCGAGCCGCGGCGGCCTTTTCGAGCGCGGCTGCGCGCTGTTCAGGGGTAAGGGGCGGAAGAGCCACGCCTACGTCACCTCGGATGTCGAACTGTCGGATACGGACCGGTGAGGACCTAGTCGCCCCACACCAGTGGAGCAGCGATCAACGCAAGTGGCCGTCGAACGCTGGCTCTGCCCCGGAGACTAGCGGCCAATGTCTCTCCAGTCAGCGAGAACAAGCGAAAAGTCCTGGTCAGCATCGACCGACCAGGACTTTTCCGGCATAACAACCGGGTTTTAGGTAAGGATCTTGTCAAGTATTGAGACGGCCCTCACCTGCGGGTTGGCCCGGCGGCCCGCTTCGGCGGCGTCGGACGGCCGCGGCGTGGGCGGCACCGGTCGCCGTCAGACGGCGACCGCCTCGCGGATCTCGGTCGCGTAGCGCTCCGCCGAGGCGCGCAGGGCGGCGGCGTCCGGACCGTGCTTCAGGACGCCCCGGCTGACGTTGGGGACCACGTTGCGGACCGCCGCACCGAAGACCGCGGGGAGGTCGGCCGGGGTCGCGCCCTGGGCACCGAGGCCGGGGGCGAGGATCGGGCCGTTGATGTCCAGGTCGAACGAGGAGAGATCGCCCAGCGTCGCGCCGACCACCGCGCCGAAGGAGCCCATGGGGGTCTCCCCCGCGTTCTCCTCGGCGAGGTGGGCCAGCATGGTGGCGCCGATGGTGCGCCCGTCCTCGCGGACGGCCCGCTGGACCTCGGCGCCCTCCGGGTTGGACGTGAGGGCCAGGACGAAGAGGCCCGCGCCGGACTCCCTCGCCAGGTCGACGGCCGGCTGCAGGGAGCCGTATCCGAGGTACGGCGAGACCGTGAGCGCGTCCGAGAAGAGCGGGGAGTCCTTGCGCAGGAAGGCCTCGGCGTACGCGGCCATGGTGGAGCCGATGTCCCCGCGCTTGGCGTCCATGACCACCAGGCCGCCCGCGGCCCGCAGCTCGGCGACGGCACGTTCCAGGACGGCGACACCGCGCGAGCCGAAGCGCTCGAAGAACGCGGACTGCGGCTTGAAGACGGCGACGCTCTCCGCGAGCGCCTCGACGACCGTGAACGTGAAGCGCTCCAGGCCCGCGATGTCGTCGTCCAGGCCCCAGGAGGCCAGCAGGGCGGCGTGCGGGTCGATGCCGACGCAGAGCGGGCCGCGCTCGTCCATGGCCGAGCGCAGGCGGGTTCCGAAGGAGAGGGTCACTTCACGGCCTTTCGGTTGTCGGCGCCGACGGCCTCGGCGAGGGTGGCGTACGGGGAGGCGGCGAGGCGCGCGGCGAGGCCCTTGTGGATCGCGCGGGCGTAGAACGGGCCCTCGTAGATGAAGGCGCTGTAGCCCTGGATCAGGGTGGCGCCGGCCAGGATGCGCTGCCAGGCGTCCTCGGCGTTCTCGATGCCGCCGACACCCACGAGGACGAGGCGGTCGCCCACGCGCGCGTGGAGGCGCCTGAGCACGGCCAGGGAGCGCTCCTTGACCGGGGCGCCGGACAGACCGCCGGTCTCCTTCACCAGAGCCGGGTCGGACTTCAGGCCGAGGCCCTCCCGGGCGATGGTGGTGTTGGTGGCGATGATGCCGTCGAGGCCGAGCTCCAGGGCCAGGTCGGCGACGGCGTCGACGTCCTCGTCGGCCAGGTCGGGGGCGATCTTGACCAGGAGCGGGACGCGGCGGTCGGTGACCGTGCGGTCGGCCGCCTCGCGTACCGCGGTGAGCAGCGGGCGCAGGGACTCGGTGGCCTGGAGGTTGCGCAGGCCCGGGGTGTTAGGGGAGGAGACGTTGACGACCAGGTAGTCGGCGTACCGGGCGAGGCGCTCGGTGGACTTCACGTAGTCGGCGGCGGCCTCGGCCTCCGGGACGACCTTGGTCTTGCCGATGTTGACGCCCACGACGGTCTTGAAGACCGGCACGCGCGCGTGGAGGCGTTCGGCGACGGCGGCGGAGCCCTCGTTGTTGAATCCCATGCGGTTGATGAGCGCGCGGTCCGGGACCAGCCGGAAGAGCCGTTTCTTGGGGTTGCCGGGCTGGGCCTCGCCGGTGACCGTGCCGATCTCGATGTGGTCGAAGCCGAGCATCGACATGCCGTCGATGGCGACGGCGTTCTTGTCGAAGCCGGCCGCGAGGCCGAAGGGGCCGTGCATGCGCAGGCCGAGGGCCTCGGTGCGCAGCTCCTTGTACCGGGGCGCGAGCACGGCTGCGACGAAGGTGCGGAGCACCGGGACGCGGGCGGCCAGGCGGATCCAGCGGAAGGCCAGGTGGTGGGCCTGCTCCGGGTCCATCCGCTTGAAGACGAGGTCGAAGAAGAACTTGTACATGTGGGTGTCCTCAGCAAGAGGGGGACACCGTTTCCGGTGTCCCCCTCGTGGGTTGCTAGTCGCGGGCCGCGGTCAGGTGTTCCGCGTGTTCCTGGAGCGAGCGGACGCCGACGTCGCCGTGGCCCAGCGCCTCGATGCCCTGGACGGCGGCGGCGAGCGCCTGGACCGTGGTGAGGCACGGGACGGAGCGGGCGACCGCCGCCGTACGGATGTCGTAGCCGTCGAGGCGGCCACCGGTGCCGTACGGGGTGTTGACGATCAGGTCGACCTGGCCGTCGTGGATGAGCTGGACGATCGTCTTCTCGCCGTTCGGGCCCTCGCCCTCGGACTGCTTGCGCACGATCGTGGCGTTGATGCCGTTGCGCTTGAGCACCTCCGCCGTGCCGGAGGTGGCCATCAGCTCGAAGCCGTGGGCGACCAGCTCGCGCGCCGGGAAGATCATCGAGCGCTTGTCGCGGTTGGCGACGGAGATGAAGGCGCGGCCCTTGGTGGGCAGCGGGCCGTAGGCGCCGGCCTGCGACTTGGCGTACGCCGTGCCGAAGACGGTGTCGATGCCCATGACCTCGCCGGTGGAGCGCATCTCCGGGCCGAGGACGGTGTCCACGCCGCGGCCCTGGATGTCGCGGAAGCGGGTCCACGGCATCACGGCCTCCTTGACGGAGATCGGCGCGTCGAGCGGCAGGGTGCCGCCGTCGCCGGTCTTCGGGAGCAGGCCCTCCTCGCGCAGCTCGGCGATGGTGGCGCCGAGCGAGATGCGGGCGGCGGCCTTCGCCAGCGGTACGGCGGTCGCCTTCGAGGTGAAGGGGACGGTCCGGGAGGCGCGCGGGTTGGCCTCGAGGACGTACAGGATGTCGCCGGCCATCGCGAACTGGATGTTGATCAGGCCGCGCACGCCGACGCCCTTGGCGATGGCCTCCGTGGAGGCGCGCAGGCGCTTGATGTCGAAGCCGCCGAGGGTGATCGGGGGCAGGGCGCAGGCCGAGTCGCCGGAGTGGATGCCGGCTTCCTCGATGTGCTCCATGACGCCGCCGAGGTAGAGCTCGTGGCCGTCGTAGAGGGCGTCGACGTCGATCTCGATGGCGTCGTCGAGGAAGCGGTCGACCAGGACCGGCCGGGTGGGGCTGATCTCGGTGGACTCGGCGATGTACGACTCCAGGCGGGTCTCGTCGTAGACGATCTCCATGCCGCGGCCGCCGAGCACGTACGAGGGGCGTACGAGGACGGGGTAGCCGATCTCGTCGGCGATGGCCTTGGCGCCGGCGAAGGTGGTCGCGGTGCCGTGCTTGGGGGCCGGGAGGCCCGCCTCGGCGAGGACCTGGCCGAAGGCGCCGCGGTCCTCGGCGGCGTGGATGGCCTCCGGGGAGGTGCCGACGACCGGCACGCCGTTGTCCTTGAGCGCCTGGGAGAGGCCCAGGGGGGTCTGGCCGCCGAGCTGGACGACGACACCGGCGACGGGGCCGGCCAGCGTCTCGGCGTGCACGATCTCCAGGACGTCCTCGAGCGTCAGCGGCTCGAAGTACAGGCGGTCGGAGGTGTCGTAGTCGGTGGAGACGGTCTCCGGGTTGCAGTTGACCATCACGGTCTCGTAGCCGGCGTCGCTCAGGGCGAAGGAGGCGTGGACGCAGGAGTAGTCGAACTCGATGCCCTGGCCGATGCGGTTCGGGCCGGAGCCGAGGATGATCACGGCGGGCTTGGTGCGCGGCGCGACCTCGCTCTCCTCGTCGTACGAGGAGTAGAAGTACGGGGTCTTGGCGGCGAACTCGGCGGCGCAGGTGTCGACCGTCTTGTAGACCGGGCGGACGCCGAGCGCGTGCCGGACCTCACGGACGACGTCCTCGCGCAGGCCGCGGATCTCGGCGATCTGGACGTCGGAGAAGCCGTGGCGCTTGGCCTCGGCGAGCAGCTCGGGGTGGAGCTTCTCGGCCTCGACGAGCTCGTCGGCGATCTCCTTGATGAGGAAGAGCTGGTCGACGAACCAGGGGTCGATCTTCGTGGCCTCGAAGACCTCCTCGGGGGTGGCCCCGGCGCGGATGGCCTGCATGACGGTGTTGATGCGGCCGTCGGTCGGGCGGACCGCCTCGCTCAGCAGCTCGGCCTTGTCCCCGGGCTCGCCGACGAAGGTGAACTGCGAGCCCTTCTTCTCCAGGGAGCGCAGGGCCTTCTGCAGCGCCTCGGTGAAGTTACGGCCGATGGCCATGGCCTCGCCGACGGACTTCATGGTCGTGGTCAGCGTGGAGTCGGCCTGCGGGAACTTCTCGAAGGCGAATCGCGGGGCCTTGACGACGACGTAGTCGAGCGTGGGCTCGAAGGACGCCGGGGTCTTCTCCGTGATGTCGTTGGGGATCTCGTCCAGCGTGTAGCCGACGGCGAGACGCGCCGCGATCTTCGCGATCGGGAAACCGGTCGCCTTGGAGGCCAGAGCGGAGGAGCGGGAGACGCGCGGGTTCATCTCGATGACGATGATCCGGCCGTCGTCCGGGTTGACCGCGAACTGGATGTTGCAGCCGCCGGTGTCGACGCCGACCTCGCGGATGATCGCGATGCCGATGTCGCGCAGCCGCTGGTACTCGCGGTCGGTGAGGGTCATCGCCGGGGCGACGGTGATCGAGTCACCGGTGTGGACGCCCATCGGGTCGAAGTTCTCGATGGAGCAGACGACCACGACGTTGTCGTTCTTGTCGCGCATCAGCTCCAGCTCGTACTCCTTCCAGCCGAGGATGGACTCCTCCAGGAGCACCTCGGTGGTGGGAGAGAGCGTGAGGCCCTGGCCGGCGATGCGGCGGAGCTCGTCCTCGTCGTGGGCGAAGCCGGAGCCGGCGCCGCCCATGGTGAAGGAGGGGCGCACGACGACGGGGTAGCCGCCGAGCGTGTCGACGCCCTTGAGGACGTCGTCCATGGAGTGGCAGATGACCGAGCGGGCGGACTCGCCGTAGCCGATCTTGGCCTTGACGGCCTCGACGACGCCCTTGAAGAGGTCGCGGTCCTCGCCCTTGTGGATGGCCTCCACGTTGGCGCCGATGAGCTCGACGCCGTACTTCTCCAGGACACCCTGCTCGTGCATGGAGATCGCGGTGTTGAGCGCGGTCTGGCCGCCGAGGGTGGGCAGGAGCGCGTCGGGGCGCTCCTTCGCGATGATCTTCTCGACGAACTCGGGGGTGATCGGCTCGACGTAGGTGGCGTCGGCGATCTCCGGGTCGGTCATGATCGTCGCCGGGTTGGAGTTCACCAGGATGACCCGCAGGCCCTCGGCCTTGAGGATGCGGCAGGCCTGGGTCCCGGAGTAGTCGAACTCGGCGGCCTGGCCGATGACGATCGGGCCGGAGCCGATGACCAGGACGGACTGGATATCGGTGCGCTTAGGCACGCTCGGCCTCCATCAGGGATACGAAACGGTCGAAGAGGTACGCGGCGTCGTGCGGGCCCGCGGCCGCCTCGGGGTGGTACTGGACGGAGAAGGCCGGCTGGTCGAGCAGCTGGAGGCCTTCCACCACGTTGTCGTTCAGGCAGACGTGCGAGACCTCGGCACGCCCGTAGGGGGTCTCGGAGACCTTGTCGAGGGGCGCGTCGACGGCGAAGCCGTGGTTGTGCGCGGTGACCTCGACCTTGCCGGTCGTACGGTCCTGCACCGGCTGGTTGATGCCGCGGTGGCCGTACTTCAGCTTGTAGGTGCCGAAGCCGAGGGCGCGGCCGAGGATCTGGTTGCCGAAGCAGATGCCGAAGAGCGGGGTCTTTCGCTCCAGGACGGCCTGCATGACGGCGACGGGGCCGTCTGCGGTGGCCGGGTCGCCGGGGCCGTTGGAGAAGAAGACTCCGTCGGGCTGGACGGCGTAGACGTCCTCGGCGGTGGCGGTGGCGGGCAGCACGTGCACCTCGATGCCGCGCTCGGCCATGCGGTGCGGGGTCATGCCCTTGATGCCGAGGTCGACGGCGGCGACGGTGAACTTCTTCTCGCCGATCGCGGGGACGACGTACGTCTCCTTGGTGGCGACCTCGGCGGAGAGGTTCGCGCCGGTCATCTCGGGGGCCTGGCGGACCTCGGCGAGCATGGTGCCCTCGTCGGGCAGCACGTTGCCGGAGAAGATGCCGACGCGCATGGCGCCGCTCTCGCGCAGGTGGCGGGTGAGGGCGCGGGTGTCGATGCCGGAGATGCCGACGACGCCCTGGGCGGCGAGCTCCTCGTCCAGCGAGCGCTTCGCGCGCCAGTTGGAGGAGACGCGCGCGGGGTCGCGGACGACGTAGCCGGAGACCCAGATGCGGGAGGACTCGGGGTCCTCGTCGTTGACGCCGGTGTTGCCGACGTGCGGCGCGGTCATCACGACGACCTGGCGGTGGTACGACGGGTCGGTCAGGGTCTCCTGGTAGCCGGTCATGCCGGTGGAGAACACGGCCTCGCCGAAGGTCTCCCCCACGGCCCCGTAGGCGCGGCCGCGGAAGATGCGGCCGTCCTCCAGGACGAGTACGGCGGGAACTTTGCCGGTTCCCCGGGTGGAGGTCGTCATCGTGCGGTGCCTTCCGTCGTCTTGATCATGCTGTTCAGGGTCTCGACCCAGGTGGCGTGCTCCGCCGCCCGGTCGGACCGGAAGCCGGAGTCGAGCAGCTTCTCGCCGTGCGCCCACGTGACGATCAGCAGCCCGCCCTCGGCGAGGACCTTGCCCGCGATTCCCTTGTCGAGCCGGGCCTCGCGCAGGGCCGCGGCCGGGATGAGGAAGTCGTTCGCCCCGGGGCGTACGACCTCGATCCCCGCGTCCGTCAGAGTGAGCTCGACGCGGCTGCGGGTGCCGAGGCCGTGGGCGACGATCCGGTCGAGCCACTGCCCGGCCGTGGTCGAGCCGTGGTACCGACCGGTGAGCTTCAGTGTCGCCTCACCGGCGGTCTCGGGCATTCCCGGCAGTTCGGGGAGGTCCGACTGGAGGCTGCCGCGCCACTTCCATCCCTGGCGCATCAGCCAGTAGACGAAGGCGATGAAGAGCAGGAGTCCCGCGACCCAGCCGATCCGCCCGGCCCAGTCGGTCACCTCCGCCGACTTCTTCTCGGCCTCGGCGGCGAGTTCGATGAGTGTCACGCCAGCTTCCCGTCGACGAGCGTTGCCCGGCCCCGCAGGAAGGTGTGGGTGATACGTCCCGGCAGCTCGCGGCCCTCGTAGGGGGTGTTGCGGCTGCGGGAGGCGAAGCCCGCGGGGTCCACGGGTCCACGGTATGCCGGATCGACCAGGGTCAGGTTGGCGGGCTCACCTGCCGAGACGGGGCGTCCGTGGCCCTTGGCCTGCCCGATCTCGGCAGGCTTGACGGACATCCGGTCGGCGACGCCGGCCCAGTCGAGGAGTCCGGTCTCGACCATCGTCTGCTGGACGACGGAGAGCGCGGTCTCCAGGCCGACCATGCCCATGGCGGCCGCGGCCCACTCGCAGTCCTTGTCCTCGTGCGGGTGCGGGGCGTGGTCGGTGGCGACGATGTCGATGGTGCCGTCGGCCAGGGCCTCGCGCAGCGCCATCACGTCACGCTCGGTGCGCAGCGGCGGGTTGACCTTGTAGACCGGGTTGTACGAGCGCACCAGCTCGTCGGTGAGGAGGAGGTGGTGCGGGGTGACCTCGGCGGTGACGTCGATGCCGCGGGACTTGGCCCAGCGGACGATCTCGACGGAGCCGGCGGTGGAGAGGTGGCAGATGTGGACCCGGGAGCCGACGTGCTCGGCGAGGAGCACGTCGCGGGCGATGATCGACTCCTCGGCGACGGCCGGCCAGCCGCCGAGACCGAGTTCGGCGGAGACGATGCCCTCGTTCATCTGGGCGCCCTCGGTGAGGCGGGGCTCCTGGGCGTGCTGGGCGACGACGCCGCCGAAGGCCTTCACGTACTCCAGGGCGCGGCGCATCATCACGGCGTCGTCGACGCACTTGCCGTCGTCGGAGAAGACCGTGACGCCGGCGGCGGAGTCGTGCATGGCGCCGAGCTCGGCGAGCTTCTTGCCCTCGAGGCCGACGGTGACGGCGCCGATGGGCTGCACGTCGCAGTAGCCGGACTCCTTGCCGAGCCGGTAGACCTGCTCGACGACACCGGCGGTGTCGGCGACCGGGAAGGTGTTGGCCATCGCGAAGACGGCGGTGTAGCCGCCGGAGGCGGCGGCCCGGGTACCGGTGAGGACGGTCTCGGAGTCCTCACGGCCGGGCTCGCGCAGATGGGTGTGGAGGTCGACCAGGCCGGGCAGCAGGATCCGGCCCTCGGCCTCGATCACCGTCGCGCCCTCGGCGGACAGGCCCGTACCGACCTCGGCGATGGTCTCGCCGTCGATCAGGACGTCCTGCGCCTCGCCGCCCAGCACCTTGGCACCGCGGATAAGAATCTTGCTCATGGTTACTTGCTCTCCTCGGTACGCATGTGACTGACGGCGGGCTCGTTGCCGCCCAGAAGCAGGTAGAGGACGGCCATGCGGATGGAGACGCCGTTGGCGACCTGCTCGACGACCGTGCAGCGGTCGGAGTCGGCGACCTCGGCGGTGATCTCCATGCCGCGGACCATCGGGCCGGGGTGCATGACGATGGCGTGCTCGGGCATCCTCGCCATCCTGTCGCCGTCGAGCCCGTACCGCCGCGAGTACTCGCGCTCGGTCGGGAAGAAGGCCGCGTTCATCCGCTCGCGCTGCACACGCAGCATCATGACGGCGTCGGACTTCGGCAGCACGCTGTCGAGGTCGTAGCTGATGTCGCAGGGCCAGGTCTCGACGCCGACGGGGACGAGCGTGGGCGGGGCCACCAGGGTGACCTCGGCGCCGAGGGTGTGCAGCAGGTCGACGTTGGAGCGGGCGACCCGGCTGTGCAGGACGTCGCCGACGAGCGTGATGCGCTTGCCCGCGAGGTCCTGGCCGAGGCCGGTGTCGCGGCCGACGAGGCGGCGGCGCATGGTGAAGGCGTCCAGCAGGGCCTGGGTGGGGTGCTGGTGGGTGCCGTCGCCGGCGTTGATGACCGGGGCGTCGATCCAGCCGGAGGTGGCGAGCCGGTACGGGGCGCCGGAGGCGCCGTGGCGGATGACGACGGCGTCGACGCCCATCGCCTCCAGGGTCTGCGCGGTGTCCTTGAGGGACTCGCCCTTGGAGACGCTGGAGCCCTTGGCCGCGAAGTTGATCACGTCGGCGGAGAGGCGCTTCTCGGCGGCCTCGAAGGAGATCCGGGTACGGGTGGAGTCCTCGAAGAAGAGGTTGCAGATGGTCCGGCCGCGCAGCGTGGGCAGCTTCTTGATCGGCCGGTCGGCGACCCGCGCCATCTCCTCGGCGGTGTCGAGGATGAGGACGGCGTCGTCGCGCGTGAGGTCGGCGGCCGAGATGAGGTGGCGCATCATCGGGGTGTTCTCCGTGGTCGGGAGGTGGGGGGTCCGGGGGTGTTCCGGGAGACCCCGTCGGGTGCGGGCGCGCAGGGGTGTGCCCTGGACCCGTCGTAAAGCCGGACCGGCTAGGCGGAGGTCTTGCTGCCGAGCAGCACGGTGTCGCGACCGTCCTCCTCGGCGAGCTGGACCTTGACCGTCTCGCGCAGCGACGTGGGGAGGTTCTTGCCGACGTAGTCGGCGCGGATCGGAAGTTCGCGGTGGCCGCGGTCGACGAGGACCGCGAGCTGGACGGCCCTGGGGCGGCCGATGTCGCCGAGCGCGTCGAGCGCGGCGCGGATCGTACGGCCGGAGAAGAGCACGTCGTCGACGAGGACGACCAGCCGGCCGTCGATGCCGTCACCGGGGATCTCGGTGCGGCCGATGGCGCGGGCGGGCTTCATCCGCAGGTCGTCGCGGTACATGGTGATGTCGAGCGAGCCCACCGGGATCTTGCGTCCGGTGATCTCGGCGAGCTTGTCGGCCAGTCGACGGGCGAGGAAGACGCCACGCGTCGGGATGCCGAGGAGGACCACGTCGTCGGCGCCCTTGGCGCGCTCGACGATCTCGTGGGCGATGCGGGTCAGGACCCGCGCGATGTCGGGGCCCTCGAGAACAGGGCGTGCCGCATCGGTGTGCTGCTGTGCGTCCATATGAAACGGACCTCCTTCTCCGCCTCACGGGACGGACCTTAAAGGACGTCGGATTTGCGCCCTCGACTCTACCAGGGGCGGGTGACTGCCCTGCTCACCACCCTGCCGCCACTCCGGGCGCCGTCCCCCGGGAGGGGGCGGTACGGACCATTCGGCTTGACGGAGGAGAGTAACGCTGCGTAACCTCACAGTGAGTTACCAGCCAGGCGGCGGAGCCGCACGTTGTCTACAGCGTCCAGCGTCCGGGGAGCTATATGTCCAGCGAATACGCAAAGCAGCTCGGGGCCAAGCTCCGTGCCATCCGCACCCAGCAGGGCCTTTCCCTCCACGGTGTGGAAGAGAAGTCCCAGGGCCGCTGGAAGGCCGTCGTGGTCGGCTCGTACGAGCGTGGTGACCGCGCCGTGACGGTGCAGCGCCTCGCCGAGCTGGCGGACTTCTACGGCGTCCCGGTGCAGGAGCTCCTGCCGGGCACGACCCCGGGCGGGGCCGCCGAGCCGCCGCCGAAGCTCGTCCTCGACCTGGAGCGGCTTGCCCACGTCCCGCAGGAGAAGGCCGGCCCGCTGCAGCGCTACGCGGCGACGATCCAGTCGCAGCGCGGTGACTACAACGGCAAGGTGCTGTCGATCCGCCAGGACGACCTGCGCACGCTCGCGGTCATCTACGACCAGTCGCCCTCGGTGCTGACCGAGCAGCTGATCAGCTGGGGCGTCCTCGACGCGGACGCGCGCCGCGCGGTCGCTCACGAGGAGAACTGAGAAGAAACGTTGCCGCCGGGGTGGGGGGGGGCGGGGGGGGGCGGGCCCCCCCCCCCGGGGTGTCGGTGTCCCGCGGCCCCCCGCCGGCGGGTGCGCCGCGCCCGCGGCCCCGGCGAAGCCCCCCGGGGGCGCCCC
>NZ_JBIBEO010000009.1:0-340303 GCF_042902595.1 Streptomyces sp. NPDC012508 | reverse complement strand
CGATCGAAGGCCTGAGAGGGCCTTCCGCACCCCGGCGGTTTCTCTGTCTCCGGAGGCCCCGGAACGTCGGTTCCGACGCTCCGGAGGCCCGGGATACGCCGAAGGGGCCCGCAGCACGGTGTGCTGCGGGCCCCTTCGACTGCCGGAGGCCTTTCTCAGGCGTCCCGGCGCAGGCGCGGCTTCAGGTCCTTGAAGCGGGCCAGAAGGCCGTTGACGAAGGTCGGCGACTCGTCCGTGGAGAACTCCTTGGCGAGCTGCACCGCCTCGTCGATCGCCACGGCGTCCGGGGTCTCGTCCAGCCAGATCAGCTCGTACGCACCGAGGCGCACGATGTTCCGGTCGGCGACCGGCATCCGGTCCAGGTCCCAGTCCACCGCGTAGGTGGCGATGAGCTCGTCGATCCGGTTCGCGTGGTCCGCGTACCCCTCGACCAGCACCATCGTGAACTCGTTGACCGGCGGCTGACGGTCGTCGGACCGTGCGTGCCGGACCCAGTCCGCGAGGACCTGCTGCACGGACGCACCGCGCTGGTCGGCCTCGAAGAGGATCTGGAAGGCGCGCTTACGGGCCTTGCTGCGGGCAGCCACGGTTAGCTGTTCACCCGGCCGAGGTAGTCGCTCGTGCGGGTGTCGACCTTGATCTTCTCACCGGTGGTGATGAAGAGGGGCACCTGGATCTCGTGACCGGTCTCCAGCTTGGCCGGCTTGGTGCCGCCGGTGGAGCGGTCGCCCTGGACGCCCGGGTCGGTGTGCTCGATCGTCAGCTCGACGGCGGCGGGGAGCTCGACGTAGAGCACCGCGCCCTCGTGCTGCGCGACCGAGGCGGTGAAGCCCTCGATCAGGAAGTTGGCGGCGTCGCCGACGGCCTTGCGGTCGACGTGCAGCTGGTCGAAGGTCTGCATGTCCATGAAGACGAAGTAGTCGCCGTCCATGTACGAGAACTGCATGTCGCGGCGGTCGATGGTGGCCGTCTCGACCTTCACACCGGCGTTGAAGGTCTTGTCGACCACCTTGCCGGAGAGCACGTTCTTGAGCTTGGTGCGCACGAAGGCCGGGCCCTTGCCGGGCTTGACGTGCTGGAACTCGACGACGGACCAGAGCTGGTCCCCGTCGAGCTTGAGCACCATGCCGTTCTTGAGGTCGTTCGTGGAAGCCACGGTTGCGGAATCTCCTGGACTGACGTGGGACCAGGGAGGCGTACGCGCCCTACAGCGCGAGCAGCTCCTTGGTCGTAATGGTGAGTAGCTCGGGTCCGCCGTCCGCCTCCTGGCGCACGACGAGCGTGTCATCGATCCGGACCCCGCCCCGGCCCGGGAGGTGGACCCCCGGTTCGACGGTGACCGGCACACAAGCGTCCAGTTTACCCATGGCCGCGGGTGCGAGCTGCGGGTCCTCGTCGATTTCGAGACCGACACCGTGCCCGGTGACCGGCGGAACCGCCTCGCCGTGCCCCGCCGCGTCCAGGATCTGGCGGGCCGCGCGGTCCACGTCGCGGAACTCGGTGCCGGGGGCGAGAGACTCCCGTCCGGCCCGCTGAGCGGCGAAGACGAGGTCGTACAGCTCGATCTGCCAGTCCGCGGGCGTCGTGCCGATGACGAACGTACGGCCGATCTCGCAACGGTAGCCGCGGTAGTTGGCGCCGAGGCAGACAGAGAGGAAATCTCCCTCCTCGACCCGGCGGTCGGAGGGTTTGTGGCCGCCGCGCCCGGAGTTCGGGCCGGTGCCCACGGAGGTCGGGAAGGCGGCGCCGTCCGCGCCGTGATCGACGAGCCGGCGCTCCAGCTCCAGGGCGAGATGGCGCTCGGTCCGCCCCACGAGGATGGATTCGAGGAGCTCCCCCAGCGCCTGGTCGGCGATCTCGGCGGCGATCCGCAGGCAGGCGATCTCGTCCTCGTCCTTCACGATCCTCAGCTGCTCGACGGCTCCGCCGAGATCGGCGAGCCGGAGCTGGGGCGCGACCGAACCCATCGCACGGTGACGGGCCACGGTCAGATGGTGCTCCTCGACGGCGAGGGCCTCAGCGTGGGCCTTGGCGGCGATGCCGACGGCGGCGACCGCCGGATCCCCGCCGGCTGCGGGCAGCACCGTCTGGAGGAGCAGCTCGTCGAGCCGCCCGTCGGCCGGATCGGCGCCCGGCGCGGTGGGGCAGAGCAGCACGTCCTTGTCCGGGCCGAGCAGGAGTACGGCGCCGGGGGGCGAACCGCCCGCGAGATAGCGGACGTTTGCGGGACGGGAGACCAGGGCCGCCGGGCTGCCGGCTGCCGCGCACCGGTCGCGCAGCCGCGCACGGCGGTCCGCATACACCTCTGACATGCTCCGAGCCTACGAGGAGGCGGGCGTCCCGGCCCGCTCAGCGCGGCCGACCGGGCCACCGGCGGCCGCTTCGGGCCGTCACCAGGCGGGCGGGCTCGCGATCGAACGCGCCAGGACCTCGTCGAGGACCCGGGCGGTGGTCTCGACGTCGTAGGTGGAGTTGTCGATGATCGGCAGGCCGGATCCGTACCAGCCGGCCATCCGGCCGTGTATCGACGCGACCTCCTCGTCCGACAGGCGCCGGTTGCCGCTGCGCTCGGCGTTCCGCTCCAGGACGATCTCCAGACCGGGCAGCAGAACGACCGGAAGCAGCCCCGGGCCGACGTGCCGCTTCCAGCCGCCGAGGCCGACGACGGGACGGTCGGGGAAGACGGCGTCGTCGAGGATGCAGGAGATCCCGTTGGCCAGGAAGTTGCGGGCCGCGAAGCCACAGGTGCGGCGGGCCAGGCGGTACTGGGCCTCGGAGTGCTCGTTCCAGCCCGACTGCGGGTCGGCGAAACCGGAGCAGACCCATTCGCGGACGTCGTCGAGGCTGATGTGGGCGGTGGGCACGCGTCGGCTCTGCGCCCAGTGACGGGCGACGGTCGTCTTGCCGGCGCCCGCGGGGCCGATCAGCAGCACGGCGAGGGTCGCGGTGCCGGTGCCGGGCTCGGCGGGCGGCGCCGCGGGCAACGCGACGGGCGGCAGCGGTACGTGTCCGGTGACGTCGCGCGGCGCGGCACCGGGCTGTACGGGGTGCGCAGGACCGCCCCCGGAGCCCCAGCCCGGGGCCTGCGGCGCGGAGTACGGGGCGGCTGCGCCGGGGGCCTGCGGGACCGGGGGCGGTGCGGGAGGTCCGGCCGGGGGTCCGGGCGGCCCCGGCGGCGCGGCGTGCGGCTGTCCGGGGGGCTGAGGGTGCGTGTGGGACTGCGGGTGCGTGTGCGGCTGCGGTGCCGGGTGGCCGCCCTGCGGTGCGGGGTGGCCGCCCTGCGGTGCGGGGTGGCCGCCCTGCGGTGCCGGGTGGCCGCCCTGCGGTGCCGGGTGGCCGCCCTGCGGTGCCGGGTGGCCGCCCTGCGGTGCGGGGGGCACGGGCGGTATGGAGGGCCGGCCGGCGCCGGGCGTCCACCCCGAGGGGTCGGGCGGCAACGGAGCCCCCACTGCGTGCTGCATCCGGTGCCACTCCGTCTCGTACGGCCGATACTTCCGGGTACGTTACCGCCCCCGGCCCCCACAGGGGGAACGGCCGGGGGCGGTCAAGGGTGCCCTGCCTGCCACGTCGGCCGGCGGGTTCGTCAGCCGGCCAACTCCTCGGCCAGCGCCCGCAGGGCCAGCCGGTAGGAGCCGATGCCGAACCCGGCGACGGTCCCGGTCGCCACCGCGGCGACGACCGACGTGTGCCGGAACTCCTCACGGGTGTACGGGTTCGAGATGTGCACCTCGATCAGCGGCGCGGTCCGCTGGGCGGCCGCGTCGCGCATCCCGTACGAGTAGTGCGTGAACGCGCCCGGGTTGAGAACGACCGGAATCGAACGGTCCGCGGCGTCGTGGAGCCAGCGGATCATCTCGCCCTCGTCGTTGGTCTCCCGGACCTCCACGTCGAAGCCGAGCTGCTCTCCGAGGGTCTTGCAGGACTCCACCAGGCCCTTGTACGACGTGGCGCCGTAGATGTCGGGCTCGCGGGAGCCCAGCCGGCCCAGGTTCGGGCCGTTCAGGACGAGGACGTGCCGGCGTTCGCTCACGCGGACACCTCGCCGTAGGCGGCGACGAGGACGGCGGGGTCGGGGCCTTCGAGGACGGTGGGCTTGCCCAGGCCGTCCAGGACGATGAACCGGAGCAGGTCGCCCCGGGACTTCTTGTCGACCTTCATCGCCTCGAGCAGCTTGGGCCACTGGTCACCGCGGTAGGTCAGCGGCAGACCGACCGACTCCAGGACCGTGCGGTGCCGGTCGGCGGTCGCGTCGTCCAGACGCCCGGCCAGCCGGCCCAGCTCCGCCGCGAACACCATTCCCACCGAGACGGCCGCGCCATGACGCCACTTGTAGCGCTCGTTCTTCTCGATCGCGTGGGCCAGGGTGTGGCCGTAGTTGAGGATCTCCCGGCGGCCCGACTCCTTCAGGTCACCGGAGACCACCTCGGCCTTGACCCGGATCGAGCGGACGATCAGCTCGGCCGTGTGCGGCCCGCCCGGCGACCTGGCCCCCTGCGGGTCGGCCTCGACCAGGTCGAGGATCACCGGATCGGCGATGAAACCGGCCTTGATGATCTCCGCCATACCGCTGACGTAGTCGTGGACGGGCAGCGACTCCAGCGCCGCCAGATCACACAGCACACCCGCCGGCGGATGGAAGGCGCCGACGAGGTTCTTGCCCTCGGCGGTGTTGATACCGGTCTTCCCGCCGACGGCAGCGTCCACCATCGCCAGCACCGTGGTCGGCACGGCGATCCAGCGGACCCCGCGCAGCCAGGTCGCGGCCACGAAGCCGGCCAGATCGGTCGTCGCCCCTCCGCCCACACCCACGATCACGTCGGTACGGGTGAAGCCGGTCTGCCCCAGCGCCTTCCAGCAGTAGGCGGCGACCTCGGCGGTCTTGGCCTCCTCCGCGTTCGGCACCTGGATGGCCACGGCCTCGAAGCCCTGGTCGGCGAGGTCGGCACGCAGGGCCTCACCCGTCTCGGCCAGCGCCTCGGGGTGGATCACCGCGACGCGCTTGGCCTTCCGCCCGATCAGCGTGGGCAGCTCGGCGAGCAGCTGCCGCCCGACCAGCACCTCGTACGGATCCGTACCCGCCGAACCCCCGACCTGGATACGGGTCACTTCCTGGTCCGTCATACGTCCTTCTTCAGCTCCAGAGCGTCGAGGACCGCGTCCGCGACCTCGTCGGGTGTGCGGTCGTCGGTGGCGACGACGACCCGGGCGACTTCGGTGTAGAGGTGGCGGCGCGCCTCCATCAGCTCGCGCCACTGGCGGCGCGGGTTGACGGCGAGCAGCGGCCGCGCGGTGTTGAGGCCGACGCGTCGTACGGCCTCCTCGACGTCCATCGAGAGATAGACGACGGGCAGTCCGCTGAGGAGTTCGCGGGTGCCGGCGTCGAGGACGGCGCCGCCGCCGAGCGCGAGGACACCCTCGTGCTCGGCGACGGCGGTGCTCACGGCTTCCCGCTCCAGGGCGCGGAAGTGCTCCTCGCCGTCTTCGATGAAGATGTCCGCGATCTCACGGCCCTGGGCGGCGACGATGTCCGCGTCGGTGTCCCGGTAGGGCACATCGAGCCTCTCGGCGAGCAGCGCGCCCACCGTGGACTTGCCGGAGCCCATGGGCCCGACCAGGACGATCAGGGGTGCGGTCACCGGATCTGGAGGTTGTCGAGGTACGACTGGACGTTCCGGCGGGTCTCCGGAACGCTGTCGCCGCCGAACTTCTCGACCACCGCGTCCGCGAGGACGAGCGCGACCATCGCCTCGGCGACGATCCCGGCAGCCGGGACGGCGCAGACGTCGGAGCGCTGGTGGTGGGCCTGAGCGGCCTCGCCCGTCGCCACGTCGATCGTGGCGAGCGCGCGCGGGACGGTCGCGATCGGCTTCATCGCGGCGCGGACGCGCAGCAGCTCACCGGTGGTCAGGCCGCCTTCCGTACCGCCGGAGCGGCCGGAAGTGCGCTTGATGCCGTCCTCGGTGCGCACGATCTCGTCGTGGGCCTGCGAGCCCGGTACGCGGGCGAGCTCGAAGCCGTCACCGACCTCGACGCCCTTGATCGCCTGGATGCCCATGAGCGCGGCAGCGAGCCGGGCATCCAGCCGTCGGTCCCAGTGCACGTGCGAACCGAGCCCGACCGGGACGCCGTAGGCGAGGACCTCGACCACGCCGCCCAGGGTGTCGCCGTCCTTGTGGGCCTGGTCGATCTCCGCGACCATCGCCTTCGACGCGTCCGCGTCCAGGCAGCGGACCGGGTCGGCGTCGAGCTTCTCGACGTCGGCGGGGGTCGGGTACACGCCGTACGGAGCCTTGGCCGCGGCCAGCTCCACCACGTGCGAGACGATCTCGATGCCCGCGGCCTCCTTGAGGAAGGAGCGGGCGACGGCGCCGAGGGCGACTCGGGCGGCGGTCTCACGGGCGCTGGCGCGCTCCAGGATCGGCCGGGCCTCGTCGAACCCGTACTTCTGCATGCCGGCGAGGTCGGCGTGACCCGGGCGCGGCCGGGTCAGCGGCGCGTTGCGGCCGGTCTCCTTCAGCTCGGCGGGGTCGACGGGGTCGGCCGACATGACCTTCTCCCACTTCGGCCACTCCGTGTTGCCCACCATGACGGCGATCGGAGAGCCCAGCGAAAGACCGTGCCGGACCCCACCGAGGAACGTGATCTCGTCCTGCTCGAACTTCATCCGCGCACCGCGCCCATAGCCGAGACGCCGCCGCGCGAGGTGGTCCGCCACCAGCTCCGTCGTGACCGGGACACCGGCGGGAAGACCCTCCAGCGTCGCGACCAGCGCGGGACCGTGCGACTCTCCGGCTGTCAGCCAGCGCAACCTGCTCAACGATGCTCCTCATGCTCGCGCCTGGAACTGCTGTGGCGCGACCGGGTGCGCGGCCCTGGCCCGCCACCCCCGATCCTCCCACGTCCGGGGGTCGAACCTGGCCGTCGGTCCAGCTGTCGGACGCGAAGAACGTCAGATCGCGGGGGTCACGGCGTCAGGCCGAGGGGCCAGGGGCGCGGACGGCGCGCCACAGCCGGCGCCCGCCCTCCACCACGAGGAAGGTCAGCCCGAGGGTGACGACAGTGTCCTCCGCCCATTCGGGCAGCAGGTTCACGACCAGCTTGAAGAGCGAGCTCGCCCAGTCCGCGGCGAGCGTCTCCGTACCGTTCACGTGGCTGCCAGAGCCCTCTCACCGGCTGCGCGCATCGCGGCCAGCGGTGCCTCGGCGACGCCTGTCATCTGCTCGACCTGGAGAACGGCCTGGTGGACGAGGAGGTCGAGGCCGCCGAGGACCGCGCCCCCGCGCTCCGACCAGGCGGCGGCGAGCGGTGTCGGCCACGGGTGGTACAGCACGTCGAAGAGCGTGCCGGGGGCGTCCGGGACCTCGGCCGCGAGCGCGTCGGTGGCGCCGGCCGGGGTGGTGGCGATGACGAGCGGGGCGGCGAACGCCCGGTCCGCGTGCGCCCAGTCGGCGGTACGCACGTCCACGCCGAGCCGTTCGCCCCAGCCGCGCATCTCCTCGGCCCGCGCCTCGCTCCGTACGTACGCGGTGACCGGACCCGCACAGATCCGCGACAGGGCGGCGAGGGCGGAGGAGGCGGTGGCGCCGGCCCCGAGGATCGCCGCGGAGTCGACCTTCTCGACGCCCCGCTCGCGCAGGGCCGCGACCAGGCCGGGGATGTCGGTGTTGTCGCCGACACGGCGGCCGTCCTCGGTGAGGACGACCGTGTTCACAGCCTCGACCGAGGCGGCCGTGTCACTGATCGCGTCGAGCAGCGGGATGATCGCCCGCTTCAGCGGCATGGTGAGGGAGAGCCCGGCCCAGGACTCGTCCAGCCCCTCGACGAAGCCGGGAAGCCCGGCCTCGTCGACCTCGAACCGGTCGTACGTCCAGGTGTCGAGGCCGAGCGCGGCGTAGGCCGCCCGGTGCAGCACCGGGGAGAGCGAGTGCGCGATCGGCGAGCCCAGGACGGCCGCACGCCGCGTTGACGGCATCAGTTCTTCCTTGACTTGTTGAATTCTTCGACGAGCTTCTGGTGGTCGGCGTTCGTCTTGGTGAACCGGGACGTCTTGCCGTCGAGCGAGATGAAGTAGTACCAGCCCTCGCTCGTCGGGTTCACCACGCCCTTCAGCGCCTCGTTGCCCGGGTTTCCGATCGGACCGGGCGGCAGGCCCTTGTAGAAGTACGTGTTGTAGACGTTGTCGTACTTTCGCAGCTCTTCAAGGGTGAGGTCGATCTTGCTCTGGTTCTTGATGTAGTTGTACGTCGAGTCGAACTCGAGCTTGCCGTAGGTCTGCGGGTTGCTCGGCTTGAGCCGGTTGTAGACGACCTCGGCCATCTTGCGGAAGTCGTCGTGCGAGGTGCCCTCGGCCTGGACGAGGCTCGCGATGGTGATGAGCTGCCACGGGCTGTCGACCCCGAGCTGCTTCGCCTTGGCCTCCAGGTCGTACTTGGCGTACTCCTCGTTGGAGCGGGCGACCATCTTGCGCAGGACGTCCTCGGGCTTGTTGCCCTTGGCCACGGGGTAGCTCGCTGGGAACAGGAAGCCTTCGAGCGGGTCCTTGAGCTCCTTGTGGTTGGTCGCCCACTCGGGCAGGCCGAGGTCGCCGGCCTTCGCCTTGGCGACGCCCTGGGTCGTACCCGCCTTGAGATCGAGCTTCTTGTCGATCTGCTCGTAGACCCAGACGTTCCGCTTGCCCTCGGGGATGACGAAGTTCGCCTGGCTCGCCGGGCTGAGCATCAGGGTGACGGCGCTCTCCGCCGACATCTCCTTCCTCAGCGTGTAGACGCCTGCCTGGATCGAAAGACCCTTGGGGTTCTTGCCCTGCGCCGACACGAAGGCGTCGACGCTCTTGACGACCCCGGCCTTCTTGAGGATGTTGCCGATCTCGTATCCGCCGGCGGACTTGGGGATCTCCACCTGGACCTCGCCGCTGCCCTCACCCGCGAAGTCGGGTGCGGCGCCGAACTGGCCCTGCCAGAACTGGTAGCCGAAGTAGCCGATGCCGCCGACGCCGCCCACGAGGACGAGCGCGACGACCAGGCACGCGACACCGTTCTTGCTCTTCTTGCCCTTGCCGCCACGGCGGTCGCGCCCGCCCCGCGACGACCGCTTCTCGGCCGGCTCGTCGTCGTAGCCGTCGTCGTCGGTGCCGTCCTCACCGGTGAAGAAGGGGTGCCGCTCCTCTTCCTCGGCCTCGGCCTCCGCCTCCCAGTCCGTGACCGGCTCCGGCGGGGCCTGCCGCCGGCCCGGGGGCTGCGGCGGAGGGTACGCCTCGGGCGTGCCGTAGAGGTCCGGGTTCTGACCGCCGTACGGATCGGCGGGAGTCACGCCGTACGGCATGGCCGCCTGGCCCGTCTCCCAGGTGGGGTCGTACTGCTGTGCGGGGTATCCGGACGTGTCGTAGCCCTGCGCGGACTGGCCCTCGTATCCGCCGTACGCCGCGGGGTCCACGTACTGCTGCGGGTGGTGCTGCACCTGCTGCTGGTACTGCCCCTGGTGCTGGTGCGGCTGCTGGTAGTGCGGGTCGTAGCCCTGCCCCTGACCCTGACCGTACGGGTCCTGGTGCCCGTACTGCTGCGCCTGCTGCGGGTACTGCGGCTGGCCTCCCCATCCCTGGTCCCCGAACAACGGGTCCTCGGGATGCCACGGTTCGGAGCCAGGGCCCCGGCCATACTCAGTCATCGATCCCCAAACAGCCGCGAGGCTTCCGGACGGTCCGCCTCTACGTAGTGCGGCAGGTGTTCGAACACGCCGCATCGCGCGGAACGTTACCGTATCGCGATCAGATGACCACTTCGACGCCCTCGCCGGGCGGATTACCTGATACCCGTTCGGACTCAAGAGCGTTCTGAAGGATGATCACAGCGGCGGCCTGATCGATGACGGACCGCCCCTTCTTCGACTTCACGCCCGACGCCCGCAGCCCCTGGGTCGCCGTCACGGTCGTCATCCGCTCGTCGACCAGGCGGACCGGCAACGGGGCGATGCCCTTGGCCAGCTCTCCGGCGAAGCGCCGGACCTTGGCCGCGGCCGGGCCCTCGCCCCCGGAGAGGGAGCGAGGGAGGCCGACCACGACCTCGATCGGTTCGTACTCCTCGACGATCTGCCTCAGCCGCCGGTGGGCGGCCGGGACGTCACGTCCCGGCACGGTCTCCACCGGCGTGGCGAGGACCCCGTCGGGGTCGCACGAGGCGACCCCGATCCGGGCGTCCCCGACGTCGATCGCGAGACGACGACCGCGGCGCATCGTCACGCCGTCTCCACGACGAGACGCTCGACGGCGTCGATGGCCTCGCCGACGGCCTCCGGGTTCTGGCCGCCGCCCTGGGCGACGTCCGGCTTGCCGCCACCGCCGCCACCGAGGGTCTTGGCGGCGGTACGGACCAGCTCACCGGCCTTGAGACCGCGCTCGCGGGCGGCCTCGTTGGTGGCGATGACGGTCAGCGGGCGGCCGTTGGCCGTGGTGAACAGGGCCACGACGGCCGGGCGGTCCGACGGGATGCGGCCGCGGACGTCGAGGACCAGCTTGCGCAGGTCGTCGGCGGAGGTGCCGTCCTGGACCTGGCCGGTGACGAGCGCGACACCGCGCACGTCCTTGGCGCTCTCCACCAGACCGGCGGCGGCCTGGAGCACCTTCTCGGCGCGGAACTTCTCGATCTCCTTCTCGGCGTCCTTCAGCTTGCCGAGCATGGAGGAGATCTTCTCCGGGAGCTCCTCGGGGCGGCCCTTGACCAGCTCCTGGAGCTGGGCGACGACCGTGTGCTCACGGGCGAGGAAGTTGTACGCGTCGACACCGACGAGGGCCTCGACACGCCGCACGCCACTGCCGATCGACGACTCGCCGAGCAGCTTGACCAGGCCGAGGGCGGCGGTGTTCTTGACGTGCGTACCGCCGCACAGCTCCTTGGAGAAGTCGCCGATGGTGACGACGCGCACCTTCTCGCCGTACTTCTCGCCGAACTCGGCGATGGCGCCCTGGCGCTTGGCCTCGTCGATCCCCATGACCTCGGCGTGCACGTCGAGTTCGCGGGCGAGGACCTCGTTGATCTTCTGCTCGACGTCCATGAGGACCGTGCCGGGAACGGCGTTCGGCGAGCCGAAGTCGAAGCGGAAGCGGCCGGGCGAGTTCTCGGAACCGGCCTGGGCGGCCGTCGGGCCGAGGGCGTCACGCAGGGCCTGGTGCGTCAGGTGCGTGGCGGAGTGGGCGCGGGCGATGGCCCGGCGGCGGCGGACGTCGATGGCGGCGTAGGCGGTGGAGCCGACCGTCACCTCGCCGACCTGGACGGAGCCCTTGTGCACGGAGACGCCGGGGACCGGCTGCTGGACGTCACGGATCTCGATGACGGCGCCGCTGTGCAGCTTGATCCGGCCCTGGTCGGCGAGCTGGCCGCCGCCCTCGGCGTAGAACGGGGTGCGGTCGAGGACGACCTCGACCTCGTCGCCCTCGGAGGCGGCCGGCGACGGGACGCCGTTGACCAGCAGACCGACGACCGTGGACTCGCCCTCGGTGTTGGTGTAGCCGGTGAACTCGGTGGCGCCGTTGCCGTCGGCGATCTCGCGGTAGGCGGCGACGTCGGCGTGGCCGGTCTTCTTGGCCTTGGCGTCGGCCTTGGCCTTGTCCCGCTGCTCCTGCATGAGGCGGCGGAAGCCGGCCTCGTCCACGGAGAGCCCCTGCTCGGCGGCGATCTCCAGGGTGAGGTCGATCGGGAAGCCCCAGGTGTCGTGGAGCAGGAAGGCCTTGTCGCCGGAGAGGACGGTGCCGCCGGAGGCCTTGGTCTCGGTGACGGCGCCGTCGAGCACGTTCGAGCCGGCGTTGAGCGTCTTGAGGAAGCGGGCCTCCTCGGCGAGGGCGACGGTCTCGATCCGCTTGCGGTCGCTGATCAGCTCCGGGTACTGCTCGCCCATCGTGTCGATGACCACGTCGACGAGATCCTGGACGACGACGCCCGTGGCACCGAGCAGGCGCATGTTGCGGATGGCGCGGCGCATGATGCGGCGCAGCACGTAACCGCGGCCTTCGTTGCCCGGGGTGACACCGTCGCCGATGAGCATCACGGACGTACGCATGTGGTCGGCGACCACGCGCAGCGAGACGTCGCTGTCGTGGGCCTTGCCGTAGGCCACGCCGGTGAGTTCGGTGGCCTTGTCGATGACGACCTGGAGGGTGTCGGTCTCGTACATGTTCTGTACGCCCTGCAGGATCATCGCGAGGCGCTCGAGGCCGAGGCCGGTGTCGATGTTCTTGGACGGCAGCTCGCCGAGGATCGGGAAGTCCTCCTTGCCGGAGCCCTCGCCGCGCTCGTACTGCATGAAGACCAGGTTCCAGATCTCCACGTACCGCTCGTCGTTGACGGCCGGGCCGCCCTCGACGCCGAACTCGGGGCCGCGGTCGTAGTTGATCTCGGAGCACGGGCCGCAGGGGCCGGGGACGCCCATCGACCAGTAGTTGTCCTTCTTGCCGAGGCGCTGGATGCGCTCGGCGGGGACGCCGACGACGTCGCGCCAGATCTGCTCGGCCTCGTCGTCCTCCTGGTAGACGGTGATCCAGAGCTTCTCCGGCTCCAGCCCGTAGCCGCCGTGCTCCACCGAGGTGGTCAGCAGCTCCCAGGCGAGCTTGATGGCGCCTTCCTTGAAGTAGTCGCCGAAGGAGAAGTTGCCGCACATCTGGAAGAACGTGCCGTGGCGGGTGGTCTTGCCGACCTCTTCGATGTCGGGCGTACGCACGCACTTCTGCACGCTGGAGGCGCGCGAGAACGGCGGCTTGACCTCGCCGAGGAAGTACGGCTTGAAGGGAACCATGCCGGCGGGGACCAGAAGCAGAGTCGGGTCGTCCGCGATGAGCGACGCCGAAGGCACGACGGTGTGCCCGCGCTCCTCGAAGAAGCTCAGCCAGCGGCGGCGGATTTCAGCCGACTCCATCAGTGGTCCTCATTCCGGTTGTACGACATCGTTCGGTACGAATACGTGGTGGTGGTGTTCGGGGTGGCGTCGAGCGGTGCCCTGCGGCGCGGCGCGGGCAGTTCGCGCTCGGCCGGTGCGTCCGGGGAGGCCTCCAGGCCGAGCGCCTCGCCCAGTTCGGCTTCGCGCTGGACCATGCCCGACCTGACGTCGAGGGCGAAGTCCTTGAGCCGGTGGCCGGTCTCGATCGCCTTGTTCGCCGCCTGCGCGGCGAGGCTCTCGGGGGTCAGCTGCTTGAGCTTGCGGTTGACCTTGGTGGTGGCCCACACGCCGGCTGCTGCGCCTGCGGTGAACCAGAACGTACGGCGGAACATCGAGGCTCAGCCCTTCTGCTTCCTGCGCCGCGCGGACGGCACGGTGCGACCGACGACGGTACGGGGGGCGGGCGCGGGCGGTGCCTGGTCCCGGCCGCGGCCGAGGGCCCTGCGCACTCCGTAGCCGAAGGCCGCGACCTTGACGAGCGGGCCGCCGAAGGTGGAGGCGACGGTGGTGGAGAGCGCCGAGGCGTTGGAGGTGACCTCCTGGACGTCCGAGGCGATCGCGTCCACGCGGTCGAGCTGGGTCTGCGCCGACCGCACGGTCGCGGAGGCGTCGCTGAGCAGCGGGACGGCCTGTTCGGTCACGTCCGCCACCAGTTTGGTGGTCGCCTTGAGCGTCTGCGCCAGCCTCACCAGAACCACGGCGAGGAAGGAGACGAGAATCGCCCAGAACACGGCCACCAGAATCCCGGCAACCTCTCCACCGGTCACTCCGCACCGCTCTCTGCTGTCGTTGGGCCCTTGCGAAAAGTCGTCCTCCGACCCTATCGCGCCCGGGGTCTTTCCCCGTACCTCATTACGGGCGGTACGGGCGCTCCGAGGAGGGGAGTCGACCGACCCGATTGTACGGAGTGCGTGTGGATGAGTACGCTCCGTGTCCCATGCGAAGGACCAACCTCCCGACGGAGCTGAACATCTTCGTCGGACGGGCCGCAGAACAGGACCGACTGACCCGGCTCCTGGGCGAATCGCGCCTGGTCACCGTCGTCGGGGTCGGGGGCGTGGGCAAGTCCCGGCTCGCCCTGAGGGCCGCCAGGGCGGTGGAGAAACGCTACGCCGACGGCGTGTGGCTCGCCGACCTCTCGGTGCTGCCCGACCCGGAGCTGGTGGCTTTCGCTCTGGCCGAGGCGCTGGGGCTGACCGATCACACGCTGCGCACCCCCGTCGAGACGCTGACCGACCATCTCGCGGAGCGCCGGCTGCTGCTGGTGATGGACGGATTCGAGCACCTCGTCGAAGAATGCGCCCCCTTGGTACGGCAGATGCTCGAGCAGGCCCCGGGTCTCACCGTTCTCGCGGTGGGCCGCCGTCCGCTGCGCGTCGACGGGGAGGCCGTGTTCACGCTCGCTCCGATGGACGAGCACGACGCGGAGGCGCTCTTCCTGGAGCGGGCGGCGGCCTCGGGCGGGCCTGCCCCGGCCGCGTCGGCCAGGACGGCCGGAACGGCCCGTACCGCCGTCGACGCCGGCGGGGCGTCCGCCGACGAGAGCGCGGTACGCGAGCTGTGCCGGCGGCTCGACGGGATTCCGCTGGCCCTGGAGCTGGCGGCCGCCCGGATGCCGCTCCTCACCGTGGAGCAGATGCTGCGGCGGCTCGGCGACCGGTTCCGGCTGCTCACGGACGGGGCGCGGGGCGCGCTCCCCCGGCATCAGACGCTGCGTACGGCGATCGGCTGGAGCCACGAGCTGTGCACCCCGGAGGAGCGGTTGCTGTGGGCGCGCCTCTCGGTCTTCGCCGGGCCGTTCGACCTGGAGGCGGTGGAGTACGTCTGCGCCGGCCCGGAGCTTCCGCCGGAGCGGGTGATGGATGTGCTCGGCGGTCTGCTCGCGCAGTCGCTCGTCGTACGGGAGGACACGGCCGCCGGTCCGCGGTATCGGATATTGGATACGGTCTCCGATTACGGCGCGGAGTGGCTGGCGGCGCTCGGCGACACCGAGCGCATGCGCCGTCGGCACCGCGACTGGTACATGGGCCTGGCCACCTGGTGCGAGCTGGAGTGGTTCAGTCCGCGTCAGGCCGAGGTCGCGGCCTGCCTGGACGCGGCGCTCCCCAATCTGCGGGCGGCCCTCGAACTCTGCCTGGAGCAGCCGGACGAGGCGCATCTGGCGCAGCATCTGGCGGGGACGCTCTGGTTCGCGTGGGTGGGGTGCGGGCGTCTGGCCGAGGGCCGGCACTGGCTGGACCGGGCGCTGGCGCTCGACTCGGAGCACGAGGACGCCCGGCTGAAGGCGCTGTGGGTGCTCGGCTACGTGGCGATCCTGCAGGGCGACGCGACGGCGGCGGTGGCGGCGCTGCACGAGTGCGGGGAGCGGGCGCGCTCGGTCGGCAACCCCCTGGCGGAGGCATACGCCACGCATCGGATGGGCTGTCTGGCGCTGCTCTCGGACGACATGCCGCGGGCGGAGGAGCTGATCGGCCGGGCCCTGGCCGCCTACCGGGAGCTGGGCGAGCTGAACAGCAATGTGCTGATGGGCCAGGTCGAGCTGGCACTGGCCCGGGTCTTCCAGGGTGATCTGGAGGGGGCGGTCGCGCTCTGCGTGGAGGTACGGGAGATCTGCGAGGAGCGCGGCGAGCGCTGGACCAAGGCGTACGCGCTCTACGTGCTGGCGTACGCGGCGTGGACCGGGGGCGATCACCGGGAGGCGCGGACGCTGCTGACGGAGTGCGTCGGCATCAACCACATGTTCCACGATCTGGTGGGGCTGGTCCTTGCGATCGAGCTGCTCGCGCTGGTGACGGCGAGCGAGGGCGATCCCACGGAGGCGGCCGTGCTGCAGGGTGCCGCGCTCCCGGTGTGGGACTCGGTGGGTCTGCAGCTCTTCGGCTCGGGCCATTTCAACGGGGCGCGGGCGCTCTGCGCGCGTCAGGCGGGCGAGGTCCTGGGCGCGGAGCGTTACGGGGCGTCGGTGCGGGAGGGCCAGGGGCTCTCGCTGGACGCGGCGGTGGACCGGGCGCTGAGCGTGCGCCGGCCGGCCACGCGGGGCGCCGGCCCGCGGGCGCCGCGCCCGTTCCGTACGGCGTTCCCTGAGAACGCGGAAGCCCGCCGGCTCCCCCACTGGTAAGAGCGGGGAAGCGGCGGGCTGAACACCGCGAGGGTGGTACTACGACGGCTTGATCAGCGGGCGTAGTACTCGACGACCAGCTGCTCGTCGCAGATGACCGGGATTTCCTTGCGGTTCGGGTCGCGGTCGAGGCGGAAGGCCAGGGCCTTCAGGTTGACCTGCAGGTAGCGCGGGGTCTCACCGTCGGCGGCGAAGCCACCCTCGCGGGCCACCTGGAACAGGGGCTTCTCGCGGGAGCGCTCGCGGACCATCACGACGTCGTCGGGACGGACGCGGAACGACGGCTTGTCGACCTTGCCACCGTTGACCTGGATGTGACCGTGCACGACCATCTGGCGGGCCTGGTAGATGGTGCGGGCGATACCCGAACGCAGGACCAGGGCGTCGAGGCGACGCTCGAGCTCGACGACCAGCGCCTCGCCCGTCTTGCCCTCGGCCTTCTTGGCGCGGTCGTACGCGCGGGCCAT
This sequence comes from Streptomyces sp. NPDC012508, assembly GCF_042902595.1. Taxonomy (NCBI): domain Bacteria; kingdom Bacillati; phylum Actinomycetota; class Actinomycetes; order Kitasatosporales; family Streptomycetaceae; genus Streptomyces; species Streptomyces sp. NPDC012508. Next base: position 323,797 of record NZ_JBIBEO010000009.1, on the reverse strand, counting down.
CTGACGCTCGGAGATGTCGTACTGGGCGCGCAGACGCTGCTTCTCGAGCAGACGGACCTTGTAGTCCGAGTTCTGCTTGCGGCCACGGCCGTGCTCGCCCGGCGGGTAGGGGCGGGCCTCGAAGTACTTGACGGCCTTCGGGGTCAGCGCGATGCCGAGGGCACGCGACTTCTTGACCTTGGGACGGGACTGGTTCGGCATGAACCAACCTCTCTATCTGTACGAATACGGCTTCACCAGGGTTAGAGGAGGTCGCATCCGCAGCCGGGGAAACCCATCCGGTCCGTGAGAACCGGTCGGGCAGCCGCTCCCTGGTCTGGGCACGTACGTGCAGCACGCGAACGGCCCATCGCCTGTTCCCCGGGACCGGGGGAGGTGATGGGTTGCCCGCGACACCTTCGAAGGTGCGCGACACTCCTGGAGATCCCGCCTGAGGCGGGGCTCCGGCTGCCTGTCCCGTTCTGGTGGCGCCGGCCGAAGCCGGACACGGGACGCAGCACTCCGCACGAGTGTACCGGGTGACCGGAGGGCCCGTGCACACACCCGGGTCCTGCCGTCAGCCGTCGCCGCGCAGCCGCTCCCGTACCTTCTCCACCACGTCCGCGTACCGCGCCTCCGCGCCGTAGCGCGTCGGCTCGTAGTAGCGCTTTCCGCGGACCTCGTCCGGCGCGTACTGCTGGGCCGCGATGCCGCCCGGGACGTCGTGCGGGTACACGTACCCCTGGGCGTGGCCCAGCTTGGCCGCGCCCTTGTAGTGGCCGTCGCGCAGATGCGGCGGGACCGGGCCCGCGAGGCCGTTCCGCACGTCCGCCTGGGCCGCGAAGATCGCGGTGGTCGCCGCGTTCGACTTGGGGGCAAGGGCCAGAGCGATCGTCGCATGGCTCAGGGTCAGCGCAGCCTCGGGGAAACCGATCATGGCGACGGCCTGAGCGGCCGCGACGGCCAACGGCAGGGCGGTCGGATCGGCCAGACCGATGTCCTCGCTGGCCGAGATCATCAGCCGGCGGGCGATGAACCGGGGGTCCTCCCCCGCCTCGATCATCCGCGCCAGATAGTGCAGCGCCGCGTCCACGTCGGAGCCGCGGATCGACTTGATGAGCGCGCTGGCCACGTCGTAGTGCTGGTCGCCGTCCCGGTCGTACGTCACCGCCGCCCGGTCGACGGTCTCCTCGACCGTCTGGAGCGTGATCTCCGGCTCCCCCTTGGCGAGGGCCGAGCCCGCGGCGGCCTCCAGGGCGGTCAGCGCGCGCCGCGCGTCGCCGCCGGCGATGCGCAGCAGATGCGCCTCGGCGTCCTCGGGCAGGGTGACCGCGCCGCCGAGTCCGCGGTCCTCGGTGAGGGCCCGCTTCAGCAGATCGCGCAGATCATCGTCGGTGAGCGGTTCGAGCGTGAGCAGCAGGGAGCGGGAGAGCAAGGGCGAGATGATCGAGAAGTACGGGTTCTCGGTCGTCGCCGCGATGAGCGTCACCCAGCGGTTCTCCACCGCCGGGAGCAGCGAGTCCTGCTGGGCCTTGGAGAAGCGGTGGATCTCGTCCAGGAAGAGCACGGTCTCCTTGCCGAAGCCGCCGGCCGCGCGCCGGGCGCCCTCGATGACGGCCCGGACCTCCTTGACGCCCGCGGTGATGGCGGAGAGCTCCACGAAGCGCTTGTTCGTCGCCTTCGAGACCACGTACGCCAGGGTCGTCTTTCCGATGCCCGGCGGGCCCCAGAGGATCACGGACGAGGCGCCCGCAGGCCCTCCGTCGCCCTCGCCGACGAGCCGCCGCAGCGGCGAGCCCGGCTTGAGCAGGTGCTGCTGGCCGAGCACCTCGTCCAGGGTGCGCGGACGCATCCGTACAGCCAGGGGGCTGCTGGACGGGTCCTTCTCCTGGCGTTCTTCGGCGGCTGCGGTAAAGAGGTCGGGCTCCACGTCATGAAGCCTAAGTCAGTGCACTGACAGCCCGGTCCGCGCGCCGTTCGGCGGCTCCGTGGCTCGTCAGCCCGTCAGCTGGTCCAGAAGTCCCACCAGCGCGTCAGGATCAGCATGCCGATGATCCCGATGTGCAGGACGGGCAGGACCCAGGTGAACTCGTCGAAGAAGGTCCGCAGGCCCCGGGGGGCGGGGATGACGCCGTTGCGGACGTTGTGCGAGGTCACGTACCAGAACATGATGATCGTGGCGACCCAGGCCAGGCAGCACCACAGGCAGAGCGCGTTGATCTCGTACAGCGACTGCTGCATGAGCCAGGTGCAGAACCCGACGCCGAAGAGCGTGCCCGCGTTGAGGCCGAGCCAGTACCAGCGGCGGTAGCGGGCGCCCGCGAGGAGGCCCACACCGATCGCGATGACCATCGCGTACGTGACGAGGCCGAGCATCGGGTTCGGGAAGCCGAAGACCGAGGCCTGGTCGCTCTTCATGATGTTGCCGCAGGAGACGATCGGGTTGAGGCTGCAGCCCGGGGTGAAGTTCGGGTCCTCGAGGAGCTTGAACTTGTCGATCGTGATGACCCACGCGGCGAGCAGACCGGCGGCACCGGTGATCACCAGCAGCCAGGCCAAGGCACGGCTCGCACCGATCGTGCCGCGCGCCGAGTCGTCAACCGCTGCGTCTGTCATATCCCCGATCCATCACTCGCGGGCTTGTGGCCACGGTCATTCTGCCGCACGAGGGCCCCGTCCCACCGTTCGGTGGACATAAGGACGAGCAGGGACGAGACGGGCCCGGACCGCGAGAAGCGGTCCGGGCCCCAGGTCTTCCTCGTGCCGGTCAGGCCAGCTTCGCCCGGACGGTGTCGACCAGTGCGTCCAGGGCCACCGGCTCCTGCTCACCGGACTCCATGTCCTTGAGCTGGACGACGCCCTCGGCCAGGTCGCGCTCGCCCGCGACGACGGCGAACCGGGCGCCCGAGCGGTTGGCGTCCTTCATCGCACCCTTGAGGCCCTTGCCGCCGAACGCGAAGTCGGCCGCGACGCCCGCCTTGCGGAGCTCGGTGACCTTCGCGAACAGGAGACGACGCGCCTCGTCGCCGAGCGCGACGGCGAAGACGCTGGTCGCCGCCGGGATGTCCAGCTCGACGCCCTCGGCCTCCAGGGCCAGCACCGTACGGTCCACGCCGAGCGCCCAGCCGACCGACGGAAGCACGGGGCCGCCGATCATCTCCGAGAGGCCGTCGTAGCGACCGCCGCCGCCGACCGCGGACTGCGAGCCCAGACCGTCGTGGACGAACTCGAAGGTCGTCCGCGTGTAGTAGTCCAGACCGCGCACCAGCTTGGCGTCGTCCTCGAAGGCCACGCCCGCCGCGGTGATCAGCGCGCGCACCTCCTCGTGGTACGCCTTGCACGCGTCGCACAGGTAGTCGCGCAGCAGCGGTGCGCCGACGAGCTGCTTCTGCACGGACTCGCGCTTGTCGTCGAGGACCCGCAGCGGGTTGATCTCGGCCCGGCGGAGCGTCTCCTCGTCGAGGTCGAGCCCGCGCAGGAACGTCTGCAGCGCCTCCCGGTAGACGGGACGGCACTCCTTGTCGCCGAGCGAGTTCAGCAGGATGCGGAAGTTCCGCAGGCCGAGCGAGCGGTACGCGTCGTCGGCCAGGATGATCAGCTCGGCGTCGAGGGCCGGGTCCTCGGCGCCGATCGCCTCGGCGCCGACCTGGGAGAAGTGCCTGTAGCGGCCCTTCTGCGGGCGCTCGTAGCGGTAGTACGAGCCGGAGTACCAGAGCTTCACCGGCAGGTTGCCCTGCTTGTGCAGGCTGGCCTCGAGGGCCGCGCGCAGCACGGATGCGGTGCCTTCGGGGCGCAGCGCCAGCTCGGAGCCGCCCTTGGTCGTGAGGGTGTACATCTCCTTGGTGACGATGTCGGTGGACTCGCCGACACCGCGCGCGAAGAGGTTGACGTCCTCGAAGCCGGGCGTCTCGATATAGCCGTAGCCGGACTTGCGCAGCGGTCCGGAGATGGCGTCCCGCACCGCCAGGTACTTCGCGGAGTACGGCGGAATCAGGTCGTACGTGCCCTTGGGGGCCTTGAAGGTGCTCAACGTAGTCTCGTCACATTCCTCGTCGGGGAGCCTTCGCGCTCCCGAGGCCGGCGGCCACATCCCGGAGGTACGGGTTGGTGGCGCGCTCCTGGCCGATGGTCGTCTGGGGACCGTGTCCCGACAGCACCACGGTCGAGTTGTCGAGCGGCAGGCACACGCGGGCCAGCGATTCGAGCATCTCGTCCATGTCACCGCCGGGCAGGTCGGTGCGTCCGATGGAGCCGGCGAAGAGCAGATCGCCCGAGAAGAACACGGAGGGGATCTCCGTGGTCTGCGGCATCTGGAAGGTCACCGACCCCTTGGTATGACCGGGCGCATGGGCGACGGAGAACTCCATCCCGGCGAGGTCCAGCTTCGCGCCGTCGGTGAGCTCGTGCACGTCGTCCGGCTCGCCCACGGTCAGTTCGCCCATGAGCGGCATCCCGATGGAGCGGCCGAGGGCCTTCTCCGGGTCGCTCATCATGTACCGGTCGGCGGGGTGGATCCACGCGGGTACGTCATGGGCGCCGCAGACCGGGACGACGGAGGCGACGTGGTCGATGTGGCCATGGGTGAGGACCACGGCGACGGGCTTGAGCCGATGCTTCAGAAGCGTCTCCTCGACTCCCTGGGCGGCCTGGTGGCCCGGGTCGATGATCACGCACTCCTCGCCTGCGGCGGGGGCGACCAGATAGCAGTTGGTCCCCCAGGCCCCGGCGGGGAACCCGGCAATCAGCACGATCGTCCTTAAATGTCGTCCGGCACGGGGTGCGACGGAGCGGAAGCGGCAGATCAGAGCCTACCGGCGCTGCGTATTCCACAGCCAACCCGTATACGGTACGGGCACACCAGGCCAGGGCAGGAACAGTCGAGCGACAAGGAGCAGACCCGGTGGTCAGCAGCGATCAGCGGCGGCGGCAGCTCGCCAGGGAGAAGTACGAGCGTCAGCAGCAGCGGCGGCAGGAGGCGCAGCAGAAGGCCAGGCGCCGGAACACCGTGATCGCGGCCTCGCTCGCCGTCGTGCTGGCCGCGGGCGGAGCGGTGTACGCGTCGGTCGCGCTGACCGACGACGGCAGCACCGCAGCGGCCGACAACGCGACGCCGAGCGACGCCCCGACGCCGACGCCCTCGGCGAGCGAGCCGAAGGCGCCGGAGCCGACGATGGCCATCGACAAGAAGGCCACGTACACGATGTCCCTGAAGACGAACGAGGGCGACATCGGCATCACCATGGAGGCGGCGAAGACCCCGCACACGGTGAACTCCTTCAAGCACCTCGCGGACAAGAAGTACTTCGACGGGACGAAGTGCCACCGGCTCACCACCGAGGGCATCTTCGTCCTCCAGTGCGGTGACCCGAAGGGCGACGGTACGGGCGGCCCCGGCTACACGATCCCGGACGAGAACCTGGACGCGCTGGGCAAGGCCGGCGCGGACGGCTCGGTGACCTTCCCCGCGGGGACGGTCGCGATGGCCAACACGATGCAGCCGAACACGGGCGGCAGCCAGTTCTTCCTCGTCTACAAGGACACCAAGCTGCCTCCGCAGTTCACCCCCTTCGGGAAGATCGACGCGGCCGGCCTGAAGGTCGTCGAGGAGGTCGCGAAGGGCGGGGTCGAGGGCGGCGCCAAGGACGGTGCGCCCAAGACGGCCGTGACGATCGAGAAGGCCACGGTCGCCAAGAAGTGACACACCGTGTGACCGTTGAACTTCGGTCGCGCGGAGAGCGGACAGCCGGGCGGCCGGTCGCCTAGATTGGCGTTGTGCAGCGCGGTCCTGTATCCGCGTTGTTGAGGGCGGGCGAGGCCCGCCGGGAACCTGTGGACGATGCCCAGGGGGCACAACCCCCTCGTCGGCATCATGTGGAGGAGGCGCTGTGAGCAGCGACCCGTGGGGCCGCGTCGACGAGACGGGCACCGTGTACGTGCGTACAGCCGAGGGCGAGAAGGTCGTCGGATCGTGGCAGGCCGGCACTCCCGAGGAGGCACTGGCCTACTTCGAGCGCAAGTACGAGGGCTTGGTTGTCGAGATCGGCCTCCTCGAGAAGAGGGTGAAGACCACCGACCTCTCGGCGAAGGACGCCACGGCCGCGATCGACCACATCCGGCACCAGGTCGACGAGCATCACGCCGTGGGTGACCTCGCCGCGCTGACCGCTCGCCTCGACAAGCTGGTCGAGACGGTCGAGTCGCGCCGCGAGGAGCGCAAGGTCCAGAAGGCCAAGCAGGCCGACGAGGCGCGCGGCGCCAAGGAGGCGCTGGTCAAGGAGGCCGAGGAGCTGGCGCAGAGCGAGCAGTGGCGGGCGGCCGGCGAGCGGCTGCGCGCGCTCGTGGACACCTGGAAGGGCCTGCCGCGGCTCGACCGGAAGTCCGACGACGAGCTGTGGCACCGCTTCTCGCACGCCCGCTCGGCGTTCTCCAAGCGCCGCAAGGCGCACTTCGCCTCGCTGGACGCGCAGCGCGAGGAGGCCCGCAAGGCCAAGGAGAAGCTGGTCGCCGAGGCCGAGTCGCTGTCGAACTCCACGGACTGGGGTGGCACGGCCGCCCGCTACCGCGACCTGATGGCGGAGTGGAAGGCCGTGGGCCGGGCGCAGCGCGAGCACGAGGACGACCTGTGGAACCGCTTCCGCGGCGCCCAGGACGTCTTCTTCGCGGCGCGCGGTGAGGTCTTCGCCGAGCGGGACGCGGAGCAGACCGAGAACCTCAAGCTGAAGGAGGAGCTCGCGACCGAGGCCGAGAAGCTGGTGCCGGTGACGGATCTGAAGGCGGCGCGCGCGGCCTTCCGCTCCATCAACGAGCGCTGGGAGGCCATCGGCCATGTGCCGCGCGACGCCCGGCCGAAGGTCGAGGGCCGGATGCACGCGGTCGAGCGTGCGCTCCAGGAGTCCGAGGAGTCGGAGTGGCGCCGGACGAACCCGGAGGCACGCGCGCGTGCCGCGGGTCTGACGGGCCAGCTGCAGGACGCCGTCGACAAGCTCCAGAAGCAGATCGACGCGGCCCGCGCGGCGGGCAACGACGCCAAGGCCGACAAGCTGGCGCGTGAGCTGGAGGGCCGCCAGGCTCTCCTCGACCAGGCGCTGAAGGGCCTGCAGGAGTTCGGCGGCTGATCCCGCGTACGTACGAGAAGGGCCCCGGTACCTGTGCGAGGTACCGGGGCCCTTCTCGTACGTACGGGCGGTTACGGCCGCCGTGCCGAGGTGACCCGGTAGACGTCGTAGACGCCCTCCACACCGCGGACGGCCTTCAGGACGTGGCCGAGGTGCTTAGGGTCGCCCATCTCGAAGGTGAAGCGCGAGGTGGCCACCCGGTCGCGGGAGGTCTGGACGGCCGCCGACAGGATGTTGACGTGCTGGTCCGACAGGACGCGGGTGACGTCCGAGAGCAGTCGGGAGCGGTCGAGGGCTTCGACCTGGATGGCGACCAGGAAGACCGAGGACTGGGTGGGCGCCCATTCGACCTCGAGGATGCGCTCCGGCTCGCGCGAGAGCGAGTCGACGTTGACGCAGTCGCTGCGGTGCACGGAGACGCCGCTGCCGCGGGTGACGAAGCCGATGATCGGGTCGCCGGGCACGGGGGTGCAGCAGCGGGCCAGCTTGACCCAGACGTCCTCGACGCCCTTGACGACGACACCGGGGTCGGCGCTGGAGCGGCGCTTGGAGCGGCCGCGCGTGGGCGGGGCCGTCTCGGCGATGTCCTCGTTGGCGGCCTCCTCGCCGCCGAGCGCCTGGACGAGCTTCTGGACGATGGACTGGGCCGTGACATGACCCTCGCCGATCGCCGCGTACAGCGAGGAGATGTCGCTGTAGCGCATCTCGTGGGCGAGCGTGACGAGCGAGTCGCCGGTCAGGATCCGCTGGATCGGCAGGTTCTGCTTGCGCATGGCCCGCGCGATGGCGTCCTTGCCCTGCTCGATCGCCTCGTCGCGGCGCTCCTTGGAGAACCAGGCCCGGATCTTGTTGCGGGCGCGCGGGGACTTGACGAAGCCCAGCCAGTCGCGGGACGGGCCGGCGCCTGCGGCCTTGGAGGTGAAGACCTCGACCAGGTCGCCGTTGTCGAGGGTCGACTCCAGCGGCACGAGCCGCCCGTTGACCCGCGCCCCTATGGTGCGGTGACCGACCTCGGTGTGCACGGCGTACGAGAAGTCGACGGGGGTGGCCCCGGCGGGCAGCGCTATGACGTCGCCCTTGGGGGTGAAGACGAAGACCTCGTTGCGCGAGAGGTCGAAGCGCAGGGACTCCAGGAACTCTCCGGGGTCCTCGGTCTCCTTCTGCCAGTCGAGCAGCTGGCGCAGCCACGCCATGTCGTTGAGGTGGTCGTCCTTGCCGACGCTCTTCGGTACGTCGGTGCGCACCTTGGAGGCTCCGGCGACGGCCTCCTGCTTGTACTTCCAGTGCGCGGCGATGCCGTACTCGGCGCGGCGGTGCATGTCGAACGTACGGATCTGGAGCTCGACGGGCTTGCCGTTGGGGCCGATGACCGTGGTGTGCAGCGACTGGTACATGTTGAACTTCGGCATCGCGATGTAGTCCTTGAACCGGCCGGGGACCGGGTTCCATCGCGCGTGGACGGTGCCGAGGGCCGCGTAGCAGTCGCGGACGGTGTCCACGAGGACGCGGATGCCGACCAGGTCGTAGATCTCCGCGAAGTCACGGCCGCGGACGATCATCTTCTGGTAGACGCTGTAGTAGTGCTTCGGCCGGCCGGTGACGGTTGCCTTGATACGGGCGGCGCGCAGGTCGGACTGGACCTCGTCGGTCACTATGGCGAGGTACTCGTCGCGCTTGGGGGCACGCTCGGCGACGAGCCGGACGATCTCGTCGTACATCTTGGGGTAGAGGATCGCGAAGGCGAGGTCCTCCAGCTCCCACTTGATGGTGTTCATGCCCAGGCGGTGGGCGAGCGGCGCGTAGATCTCCAGGGTCTCGCGGGCCTTCTTCTCCTGCTTCTCCCGCTTGAGATAGCGCATGGTGCGCATGTTGTGCAGGCGGTCGGCGAGCTTGATGACCAGGACGCGCGGGTCCTTGGCCATGGCGACGACCATCTTGCGGACGGTCTCGGCCTGCGCGGCCTCGCCGAACTTGACCTTGTCGAGCTTGGTGACGCCGTCGACGAGGAGGGCGACCTGGTCGCCGAAGTCGCGGCGCAGGGTGTCCAGGCCGTACTCGGTGTCCTCGACCGTGTCGTGCAGCAGACCGGCCATGAGCGTGGCCGGGTCCATGCCGAGCTCGGCGAGGATCGTGGTCACGGCGAGCGGGTGCGTGATGTACGGGTCGCCGCTCTTGCGCTTCTGGCCGCGGTGCCAGCGCTCGGCGACCTGGTAGGCGCGCTCGACCTGGCGGAGCGTCGCCGTCTCGATCTTCGGGTCGTTGGAGCGGACGATCCGCAGCAGCGGCTCGAGGACCGGGTTGTACGGGGAGGAGCGCTGGACGCCGAGACGGGCGAGCCGGGCGCGCACGCGGTTGGACGAGCCGCCGGAACGGGACGCGGGGGCGGGCGCGGGCTTGGGCGTCGAGGCCGCCGGGGCCGGTGAGGGGGCCACGGGCGTGGGCTTGCTCTCCGCGGGCTTGTTCTGGGGCGTCGCGGGCTCCGCCGCAAGGGCCTTGTCGGCCTGCGGGTCAGGCTGCGCGGCGGAGAGTGGCTGGGCCTCGTCTGGCAAGAGCGCTCCTTGGGCGTCCCCCCGGACGGAGTCTGGGGGAGGTACCGGGTCCCCCGGTCAGGCCCGGAAAGGCCATGGTATCGACCCCGGAGCCGCTGTGCTCACGCGTGCGGGTGGTGAGACGGGCGCCACGCGCGGGCGGCGCATGTTCCGGGGCATACCGGGAGAACGGCAGGGGCGCCCCGGGGATTCCCGGGGCGCCCCTCACCTCACGCGCGCGTGCGGTGTCAGACCGTGATCAGCGCCTCCAGCGGGGCGCCGCGCAGGGCGGGCTCCAGGCGGGCACGCCCGGGCAGGAAGCCGAGCTCCATGAGGACCGCGACGCCCGCGACCTCTGCGCCGGCTCGCCGGATGAGCTCGATGGAGGCCTCGGCGGTGCCGCCGGTGGCGAGGACGTCGTCGATGACCATGACGCGGTCGCCCGCGGCCAGGTCCTCGGCGTGCACCTCGATCTCGGCGGTGCCGTACTCCAGCTCGTACGCCTGCTTCAGCGTCGCGCCGGGCAGCTTGCCGGCCTTGCGGACCGGGACGAAGCCCAGGCCCGCGCGGACGGCGACCGGTGCGGCGAGGATGAAGCCGCGCGCCTCGAGGCCGACGATCTTCGTCGCGCCGTGCGTGACGCACAGCGCGGCGAGGGTGTCGGTCAGCGCCGTGAACGCCTCCGGGTCCGCGAGCAGCGGGGTGATGTCCTTGAACAGCACGCCCGGCTTCGGGTAGTCGGGGACGTCCCGGATCCGGCTGAGGAGCAGGGCCGTGGTGTCCTGTGCCTCGGCGGTCATCCGCGGTTCTCCGACGGGCGGCCGCGACGGCCGCGCTGGCCGACGACGGTGGTCTCCGCCTCGTCGTGGAAGTCGTCCGCGTCCTCGTCCTGACCGTCCAGGGACTCGCCCTTGGCGGCCGCGGACGCGCGCTTGGCGAGCACCCTCTTCTTGAGCGCCTTGATCGCCGGCTCGCGCTCCTTGAGGTCGGCGACGAGCGGGGTGGCGATGAAGATCGAGGAGTACGCACCGGCGGCGAGGCCGACGAACAGCGACAGCGAGATGTCGTTCAGCATGCCCGCGCCGAGGACACCGCCGCCGATGAAGAGCAGACCGGCCACCGGCAGCAGGGCCACGACGGTGGTGTTGATCGATCGGACCAGGGTGCCGTTGATCGACCGGTTGGCCATGTCGCTGTACGTGAACCGGGTCTGCTTGGTGATGTCCTTCGTTCCCTCCTTGAGGGAGTCGAAGACGACCACGGTGTCGTACAGCGAATAGCCGAGGATCGTCAGCAGACCGATGACCGTACCGACCGTGACCTCGAAGCCGACGAGCGAGTAGATGCCGACGGTGATGGTCAGGTCGTGGATCAGGGCGATGAGCGCCGCTACCGCCATTCTCCATTCGAAGGCGATGGCCAGATAGATCACCACGAGGATCATGAAGACCGCGAGACCGGTCCATGCCTTGGTGGCGATCTGCTCACCCCAGCTCGGACCGACCAGCTCCGCCGCGATCTTGTTCTCGGCGATGCCGAGGTCCTTGGCCAGCTCGGCGCGGACCTGGTCGGACTTCTCGGTGTCGAGGCCGCCGACCTGGATGCGCAGCGCGCCGCTGCCGAGCTTCTGGACGACCGCGTCGTGACCGGAGGCCTCTTCGGCGTACTCCTGCGCCTGGGAGACCGAGACCTCGGACTTCGGGGTGGTGAAGACGGCACCGCCCTGGAACTCGATGCCCATGTTCAGGCCACGCACGGCCAGGGCCACGATCGCCGTGATGGTGATCAGGATGGACAGGCCGTACCAGATCTTGCGGTTCCCGATGAAGTCGTAGGCGACCTCACCGCGGTTGAGCCGGGCGCCGAGACTGTCGCGCTTCTTCGCCATCTCACGCCTCCTTCGGGGAATCGACAGGGCCAGCGGCAGAGGCGGTGACACGACGGGAGCGGCGCAGCGGCGGCTTGGCGCCCAGGCGCTTCGGGTCGAGGCCGGACCAGGCGTGGCCCTCGCCGAAGAACTTGGTACGCGCGAGAAGCGTCATCAGCGGCTTGGTGAAGAGGAACACCACGACCACGTCGAGCAGGGTGGTCAGACCGAGGGTGAACGCGAAGCCCTGGACCTTGCCGACGGTGACGACGAAGAGCACCGCGGCGGCGAGGAACGACACGAAGTCGGAGACGAGGATCGTGCGCCGGGCACGCGGCCAGGCGCGCTCGACGGCCGGACGCAGCGTCCGGCCCTCGCGGACCTCGTCGCGGATGCGTTCGAAGTAGACGATGAACGAGTCCGCGGTGATACCGATGGCGACGATGGCACCGCAGACGGCCGGCAGGTTCAGCGCGAAGCCGATGGCCGGGCCGAGCAGGGCCATGATCACGTACGTCAGGAGGGCCGAGGCCCCCAGGCTGAGCAGCGCGATCAGCGACAGGCCGCGGTAGTAGATCACCAGGTAGAGCACGACGAGAGCGAGGCCGATGGCGCCGGCGATCAGACCGGCCTCCAGCTGCTCGCCGCCGAGGGCGGCGGTGACGGTGTCGACGCTCTGGGTGTCGAAGGTGAGCGGCAGGGCGCCGTAGGACAGGATGTTGCCGAGGTCCTGGGCGGACTGCTGGTTGAAGCTGCCGGAGATCTCCGCGTTGGCGCTCAGCGTCGTCCGCACGGACGGGGCCGAGACGACCTCGCCGTCCAGGACGATCGCGAACTGGTTCTGCGGCGCCTGCTGCTGCGAGAGCTGGCTGGTGATCTGCGAGAACTTCTTGGCACCGGCACTCGTGAACTCCATGTTCACGATCCACATGCCACGCGTCTGGTCGAACTCGCCCTTGGCGTCGTCGACGTCCTGGCCGTCCACCGCGGCCGGGCCGAGGAGGTACTTCTCCCACTGGCCGACGGCGTTCTTGCCGCAGGCGACGGTGGAGTCGGACGCCTTGACGCCCTGACCGGCGGCAGCGCGCTGCTTGGGGTCGAGGCAGTTCAGGGCGGCGAACTTCTGCTCGAGCGCCGAGGCCGCGGGGTCCGCGCTCGGGGTGCCGGAGGGCTTCGGGGTCTCGGAGCCCTTCGGGGTCTCGGAGCCCTTCGGCGTGGCCGAGCCGGTGGGCGTCGGCGTCGGGGCCTTCAGGGCCTCGGAGACCGCGCGGCCCTGGGTGGAGGCGCTCGACGACGGGGTGGCGGTCGGCTCGTCCTTGCCCTTGTCCGCGCTCGCACCGGACGCCGAGGGCTTCGGCGACGTGGAGGAGCTGGCGCTGGGCGCCGGCTGCTCGGAGGGCGCGTAGGTCAGGACGGGCCGGAAGTAGAGCTGGGCGGTGGTGCCGACCTGCTCACGGGCCTGCTTCTCGTTCACACCCCGGGGGATGTTGACGATGATGTTCTCGCGGCCCTGCGTCTGGACCTCGGCCTCGGAAACACCCAGACCGTTGACACGGCGCTCGATGATGCCGACCGCGGTGTTCATGTTGGTCTCGTTGACGGCGTCTTCCTGGCCGGGCTCGGCCTTCGCCTTCAGCGTGATCGACGTACCACCGGCGAGGTCGATGCCAAGCCGCGGCGTGGTGTGACCCGACCAGAACATTCCGCCCGTCAGCGCGACCATCGCGATCAGGATCAGAGCCAGGGCACGCCCCGGCCTGCTCTGGCCCCCCGGGCCCCCCGCCGGCCTTCGGCCCTTCTTCGGTGCTGCCACCTTGTCGTTTCTCCCTGTCCAACCGTCCCGCGCCGGGTGTGCGCGGTGCGGCCACGAAGTGTGTGTGGGGACCTGCCCCCGCAGACGTGGAACCGTGCCGGGGACCGCGGGCGCCTGTGGGCGTCCCCGCGGTCCCCGGTCGCGACTACTTCGCCTCGGCCCCGCTGTCGCCCTTGCCGTCCTTCTTGACCTCGGCGTCGGCCTCGACGGCCTCGGCCTTCTTGGTCAGGTCGGGCTTGGTGTCCTCGACGACCTCGTCCGCCGCGACGGCGTCGGCCGTCTCGGTCAGGGAGGAGGCGTCGTCCGGGACGACGGTCTCGGCGTCCGGCTCGTCACCGTGGACGATGCGGTTGTACTCGTCGTCCGCGAGAACCGCGCCGATGGCGTTCTTCGCGTAGACGGCGTGCACGCCGGGAGCGACCTCGAGGAGGACGGTCTCGTCGCCGATTTCCTTGACGGTGGCGTACATCCCCCCGATCGTGCGTACGCCGGTGCCGGGCTGCATCTCGTCGCGCATCTGCGCGGCCGCCTGCTGCTTCTTCTTCGCAGAGCGGGTCATCAGGAACATGGCCCCGATGAGGACGATGAAGGGGAGGAGGGTCACGATACTCACGGGACGGGTTTCCTTCGCACGGACGCGGAGAACCCGCGGCCTGATCTTCGGGGGTGGGCGTGCCGGCCAGAAAGGTCGGCATCGGCGGAGTCTAGGCGAGTCCGCATCGTTGGAACAACGTCCAGCATCGCACCCTCGTTCCTCGTCCGACGAGTCTCCGCGCCGTCACCGCGCCGTCACGCCCCGAAGAGCCCCTGTTGTCCGCTTCCTGGCGCGCCCGGGGCCGCTGCCTGCGGCGGAACGAGTCCGAGGTGTGTCCATGCCGCCGGAGTGGCGACGCGACCACGGGGTGTGCGCGCCAGGAGTCCTTCTCGTACGAGGAAGGGTTCGGCGACCTCCTCGACGGTCTCCCGCTCCTCCCCCACGGCCACCGCGAGGGTCGACAGACCGACCGGTCCGCCGCCGAAGAGCTTGAGCAGGGCCTCCAGGACGGCCCGGTCGAGCCGGTCGAGGCCGCGGCTGTCCACTTCGTAGACGCCGAGCGCGGCGGCGGCGATCTCGCGGTTGATCACGCCGTCGGCCCTGACCTGGGCGTAGTCGCGGACGCGGCGGAGCAGGCGGTTGGCGATGCGGGGGGTGCCGCGGGAGCGGCCGGCGATCTCGGCGGCTCCGGCGGTGTCGATCTCGACGTCGAGGAGTCCGGCGGAGCGGTGGATGACGCGCTCCAGCTCGGCGGGGTCGTAGAACTCCATGTGGCCGGTGAAGCCGAAGCGGTCCCGGAGCGGGGGCGGCAGGAGCCCGGCCCGGGTGGTGGCGCCGACGAGGGTGAAGGGCGGCAGCTCCAGGGGGATGGCGGTGGCGCCGGGCCCCTTGCCGACGATCACGTCGACGCGGAAGTCCTCCATCGCCATGTAGAGCATCTCCTCGGCGGGGCGGGACATGCGGTGGATCTCGTCGAGGAAGAGGATCTCTCCCTCCTGGAGGGAGGAGAGGATCGCGGCCAGGTCGCCGGCGTGCTGGATGGCGGGGCCGGAGGTGATCCGGATCGGGGCGTTCATCTCGGCCGCGATGATCATCGAGAGGGTGGTCTTGCCGAGGCCGGGGGCGCCGGAGAGCAGGACGTGGTCGGCGGTGGCGCCGCGCTGGCGGGCGGCCTTGAGGACCAGGTCGAGCTGCTGGCGGACCTTCTCCTGGCCGACGAACTCACTGAGGTCCTTGGGACGCAGCGCCGCCTCGACGGCCTGGTCGTCACCTTCGGCGGAGGCGGTGACGATGCGGGTGTCGTCGTCTCCGGTGGTCTCGTCGTCCCAGTTCACGGTCTCTGCCTTCGTGGTGGTGGTGCGGTACGTGTCTGCGGGGCGGGGGCCGCTGCGCGGGGCTCTTTCCCCACCCCGCCCCTTCCCGAACCGGGGCTCCGCCCCAGACCCCGCGCCTCAAACGCCGGCGGGGCTGAATTCTCCGCCCAGAGGGCGGAACTTCAGCCGTCCGGCGCTTGAGGACACGGCCGAAGGCCGTACGGGGCCGGGGGCTTGCCCCCGGTTTCGGGAAGGGGCGGGGTGGAGGCCGAGCCCCGCAGGGCTATCTGGCTCGGTTCAGGGTCTGGAGGGCGGCGCGCAACAGCTGCGGGACCGGGGCCGTGCCGCCCGCGGCGATCGCCGCCTCGGCCTGCGGGGTCACCGCGGAGACCGCTTCCTCCGCCTCGCGCGACGCGTAGCCGAGGCCGATGAGGGCGGCGGAGAGCTGCTCCGTCCACGGCGCCGGGCCGGACGCCGCCGCGCGCTGGGCGCCCACCAGGCCGCTGCTGCCCAGCGGGGCGCCCAGTTTGTCCTTCAGTTCGAGGAGGAGCTTCTGTGCGCCCTTCTTGCCGATGCCGGGCACCGCGGTCAGCGCCTTCTCGTCCCCGGTGGAGACCGCGAGGCGCAGCGCGTCCGGGCTGTGCACGCCGAGCATGGCCTGGGCGAGGCGGGGGCCGACACCGCTCGCGGTCTGGAGCAGCTCGAAGACCTGGCGCTCGTCGTCGTCGGCGAAGCCGTACAGCGTCAGGGAGTCCTCGCGGACCACCAACGACGTTGCCAGCCGGGCTTCCTGACCGATCCTCAGCTCGGCGATGGTGTTCGGCGTGCACTGGACGGCCATGCCCACCCCGCCGACCTCGATGACCGCGGTGGTGGGGGCGAGCGCGGCGACCGGGCCGCTGACGAAGGCGATCATGCGGGTCGGCCTTTCGAGGCGTGAGTTGCGTGATGGGCGGCCACGGCCTGCTGGAGGCGGTTCTGGGCCGGGGCCCGCCAGATGTGACAGATGGCCAGGGCGAGGGCGTCCGCCGCGTCTGCCGGCTTGGGCGGGGCGGAGAGCCGGAGCAGCCGGGTCACCATGGCTCCGACCTGGGCCTTGTCGGCGCGTCCGCTGCCGGTGACGGCGGCCTTGACCTCGCTGGGGGTGTGCAGGGCGACGGGGATGCCGCGGCGGGACGCGCAGAGCATGGCGACGGCGCTGGCCTGGGCGGTTCCCATGACCGTACGCACGTTGTGCTGGCTGAACACCCGCTCCACGGCGACCAGTTCGGGTGAGAAGCGGTCGAGCCACTCCTCGATGCCGCGCTCGATGCCGACCAGCCGTATGCCGATGTCGTCGTCGGCGGCGGTCCGCACGACGCCCACGCCGAGCATGGTCAGGGGTCGCCCGGCGACGCCTTCGACGACGCCGACGCCGCACCGGGTCAGCCCCGGGTCCACCCCGAGCACGCGCACCTCAAGCCCCTCCCTGGACCGTCTTCGTAAATCTGTTTGTGCAGGCTATCCGCTGCCACTGACAACGCCGCACAGACGGCGGCGGGCCGACGGGGGTGTGTCCCCGTCGGCCCGCCGTGAAAAGACCGGGATCAGGCGTCGACCTTCTCCATGACCTCGTCGCTGACGTCGAAGTTGGCGAAGACGTTCTGCACGTCGTCGCTGTCCTCCAGCGCGTCGATCAGCTTGAAGATCTTGCGCGCGCCCTCCTCGTCCAGCTCGACCTGCATGGTCGGGACGAAGTTGGAGTCGGCGGAGTCGTAGTCGATACCGGCCTCCTGGAGGGCGGTACGGACGGCGACCATGTCGGTGGCCTCGCTGATGACCTCGAAGCTCTCGCCGAGGTCGTTGACCTCTTCGGCACCCGCGTCGAGGACGGCGCCGAGGACGTCGTCCTCGGTCAGCTCGCCCTTGGGCAGCACGATGACGCCCTTGCGGTTGAACAGGTACGAGACCGAGCCGGGGTCGGCCATCGAGCCGCCGTTGCGGGTCATGGCGACGCGGACGTCGGAGGCGGCACGGTTGCGGTTGTCGGTGAGGCACTCGATGAGCACGGCGACACCGTTCGGGCCGTAGCCCTCGTACATGATCGTCTCGTAGTCGACGCCGCCGGCCTCGAGGCCGCCGCCGCGCTTGATCGCCGAGTCGATGTTCTTGTTCGGGACCGAGCTCTTCTTCGCCTTCTGCACGGCGTCGAACAGCGTCGGGTTACCGTCCAGGTCGGCGCCGCCGGTCCGGGCGGCGACCTCGATGTTCTTGATCAGCTTCGCGAAGAGCTTGCCGCGCTTGGCGTCGATCACGGCCTTCTTGTGCTTCGTCGTAGCCCATTTAGAGTGGCCGGACATCTGCCTGTCTCCTTCGCGTAACCCATTTCTGAACGAACCCCAGAGATCCTACCGGGACGTCGTCACCGCGCGTCGCGCACCATGTCGACGAACAGGGCGTGGATGCGGTGATCACCGGTGAGTTCGGGGTGGAACGAGGTCGCCAGGGCCCGGCCCTGTCGTACGGCCACGATGTGGCCCTCGTGCTCGGCGAGGACCTCGACCTCCGCGCCGACGGACTCGACCCACGGGGCGCGGATGAAGACGCCCTCGACCGGTCCGTCCTCGATCCCGGTGACGGTGACGCCCGCCTCGAAGGACTCGTTCTGGCGTCCGAACGCGTTGCGGCGGACGATCATGTCGATGCCGCCGAAGGTCTCCTGGCCCGAGCGCGGGTCGAGGATCTTGTCGGCCAGCATGATCAGGCCGGCGCAGGTGCCGTAGACCGGCAGGCCGGCCGCGATGCGCTCGCGCAGCGGCTCCATCAGGCCGAACAGTTCGGCCAGCTTGGAGATGGTGGTGGACTCGCCGCCGGGTATGACGAGGCCGTCGACCTCGGCGAGCTCCTCGGGGCGCCGGACCGGCCTGGCCACGGCGTCAGCCGCGGCCAGGGCGATCAGGTGCTCCCGTACGTCGCCCTGGAGGGCCAGGACACCGATCACGGGTGTGCTCATGGGTGATTACCAGCCGCGGTTGGCGTAGCGCTCGGACTCGGGAAGGGTGTCGCAGTTGATGCCGACCATGGCCTCGCCCAGGTTGCGGGAGGCGTCCGCGATGATCTTCGGGTCGTCGTAGAAGGTGGTGGCCTTCACGATCGCGGCGGCACGCTTGGCCGGGTCGCCCGACTTGAAGATGCCGGAGCCGACGAAGACGCCCTCGGCGCCGAGCTGGCGCATCAGCGCGGCGTCGGCGGGGGTGGCGACACCACCGGCGGAGAACAGCACGACCGGCAGCTTGCCGAGCTCGGCGACCTCCTTGACGAGCTCGTACGGGGCGCGCAGGTCCTTGGCGGCGGCGAACAGCTCGTTGTTGTCGTAACCGCGCAGCTTGGCGATCTCGTTCTTGATCTGGCGCAGGTGGCGGACGGCCTCGACGACATTGCCCGTGCCGGCCTCGCCCTTGGAGCGGATCATGGCCGCGCCCTCGGCGATACGGCGCAGGGCCTCGCCCAGGTTGGTGGCGCCACAGACGAAGGGGGTGGTGAAGGCCCACTTGTCGGAGTGGTTGATCTCGTCGGCCGGGGTCAGGACCTCGGACTCGTCGATGTAGTCGACACCGAGGGACTGCAGGACCTGCGCCTCGACGAAGTGGCCGATCCGGGACTTGGCCATGACCGGGATGGAGACCGCGCCGATGATCTCTTCGATCATGTTCGGGTCGGACATACGGGCGACGCCGCCGTCCTTGCGGATGTCGGCGGGGACCCGCTCCAGGGCCATGACGGCCACGGCGCCGGCGTCCTCGGCGATCTTCGCCTGCTCGGCGTTGACCACGTCCATGATCACGCCGCCCTTGAGCTGCTCGGCCATGCCGCGCTTGACGCGCGCGGTGCCGGTCTCGGGAGACTGGGTGCTGTTGGGAAGCGTGGTGGACACGGGGACCTCACTCGGGAAAGCGGTGTTGAGACAAGAGTGAGGAAACAGGCCACCACCAGTCCACAGCAAGGGCCAATGCACAGCCGGTGGATCGTTTTGGTCGATTTCGCAGGCTGGAAGGGTCAGGCCGGGCGATCGGCAAGGGCGACGGGCGGTTCGTCGTCCATTTCGAAGGCCAGCGGAAACGGTGCGTGGCCTGCGAGCCGGAACCAGCGCACCGTGCGGTGGCGCCGCAGCGCCCGTGCGGCGCGTACGGCGTCGTTGTGGAACCTCCGTGCCATCGGTACGCGACGGACGGCCGCCGCGAGCTCGCCCGCGGCCTCCTCGCCGCCGGGGGCCTCCCGTACCGCCTCGACCTGCTCCGGCTCGCCGAACACGGCTCGCAGCGCCTGGCTCAGCTCGCTCTCGGCGACCTCGCGCTGGTCCTCCTCGGCCTGCCGGGCGGCGTGCGCCGCCTCGTAGAGCACGATCGAGGCGGCCGGGTCGAGCACTCCGGACGTGGCCAGCTCCTGGGCGACCGAGGCGCGGCGCAACAGCTGGGCGTCGAGGGCGGCGCGAGCCGCGTCGATCCGCGAGTGCAGCCGGTCGAGCCGGCCGGCGGTCCAGCTGAGGTACAGGCCGATCGCGATCAGTGCGACGACGGTCCAGATCAGGGTTTGGGTCACGGGCGCAAAGGCTACCGTCGCGTCGGCAGGCCCCCTTCCCACAGGTCACGGTCGTGGGCGAAACGGACCTTTGCCGTCCGCCCGTCGCCGAGTTCGGCGAGCCGGTCGAGCCACGGGCGGTGAGGGACGCCGAACTCGGCCGCGACGTCGTACGCCTGGCCCGCGAGGACGGTGATGTGGTCGCCGTGGTCGAGCACCAGGGACTGGTGGCCCTCGGTGTGCCCCGGTGTGGGTACGACCGTGATCCCGGGAGCGATCTCGTACTCGCCGTCGATCTCCTGGTACAGGACGCCGTCGAGCAGCCGGTCGAGGGTGTAGTCGCCGGCCCGTGCGGTGGCCAGTTCCTTGCGCTGGACCAGGATCGGGGTGTCGGGGAAGAGCGGGTTGCCGCCGATGTGGTCGAAGTGGAGGTGGCAGTTCACGACGAGGTCGACGTCCCGCGCGGCGGCGGGGAGGGGATGCCGCGTGGGCCGGTAGTGCGCATCCACCTCCGGGGAGCCCTCCCCCATGCCGGTGTCGAAGAGGAGGGTGCCGTGCTCATGGCGTACGAGGTAGGCGAGTGCGGGCTCCACGCGGTCGTGGGGGCCGCCCCACTCGGCGGCGGGGCGGACGAAGTGACCAAGGTCCAGGATCTGAACGGTCGTTGAGGTCATGCGCCCAGCGTGCCCGAAAGGGGGCCGTCCCCGCGGGTGGTGCACATCTGTTCCGCCAGTGGCGGAACAGATGTGCACCACGGCAGGGGCTCAGTCCCGCGACGCCAGGCCGAACCGCGCCCGCAGGCCCACGCGTTCGTCCGTCGCCACCGATGCCGCGCCGTCCGTCACCGTCTCGTAGACCGCGAGGATGTCCGCGCCCACCGTCGACCAGTCGAAGCGCCGCACATGCGCGCTGCCGCGCCTGCTCAGCTCCTTGCGCCGCACCTCGTCCCCGAGGAGCCGGATCGCCGCGTCCGCCAGCGCGTCCGCGTCCTCGTTGGCGAAGAGTTCGCCCGCGGCGCCCTGGTCCAGGACCTGGGCGAAGGCGTCCAGGTCGGAGGCGAGGACCGGCGCGCCCGCCGACAGCGCCTCGACCAGGATGATGCCGAAGCTCTCGCCGCCCGTGTTCGGTGCCACGTAGACATCGACGCTGCGCAGCAGCCGCGCCTTGTCCTCGTCGCTGACCATCCCGAGGAACTCGACGCGCTCCCGCATCTCGCGCGGCAGCGAGGCCACCGCCTCCTCCTCGTCGCCGCGCCCTGCCACGAGGAGCCGTGTCTCGGGCCGTTCCGCGAGGATCTTCGGCAGCGCCTTCATCAGGACCGGCAGGCCCTTGCGCGGCTCGTCGATGCGTCCGATGAAGCCGAGGGTCTGCCCCTGCCACTCCTTCCTGGGTTCGGCCCGCGCGAAGAAGTCCACGTCGACGCCGTTGGGAATGACGACGGCGTCGCCGCCGAGGTGCTCGACCAGGGTCCGCCGCGCGTACTCGCTCACCGCGATCCGCGCGCTGATCTTCTCCAGCGCGGGCTGCAGGATCGGGTAGGCGGCGATCATCGCCCGCGAGCGCGGGTTGGACGTGTGGAAGGTGGCGACGATCGGCCCCTGCGCGGCCCAGCAGCTCAGCAGGCCCAGCGAGGGCGAGGCCGGCTCGTGGATGTGGATGACGTCGAAGGTGCCGTCGTGCAGCCAGCGCCGTACGCGCGCCGCCGACAGGAAGCCGAAGTTCAGCCGGGCCACCGAGCCGTTGTACGGAACCGGCACGGCACGGCCGGCCGAGACGACGTACGGGGGCAGCGGCGTCTCGTCGTCGGCGGGGGCGAGCACCGAGACCTCGTGCCCGAGCCTGATGAGGTGATCGGCGAGGTCGCGGATGTGGAACTGGACGCCGCCGGGGACGTCCCAGGAGTAGGGGCAGACGATGCCGATCTTCACGGCTGTCGCTCCTCGCCGAGCGGCGCGCGCTCCTCCAGGTCCTTCAGCCACAGTCGCTGCAGCATGTGCCAGTCCTCCGGGTGGTCCGCGATTCCGGTGGCGAAGGCATCGGCCAGCGCCTGTGTCATCACGGACGTCTTCTCGGCCCGTGTACCTGACTCGGGTACGTCGACGGGCGGATGCACGCGCCCCTTCATGACCGGGGTCTCGTCGTACCAGAGGGTCACCGGCAGCAGCAGTGCGCCCGTCTGCTGGGCGAGCAGCGCGGGCCCGGCCGGCATCCGCGCCGTCTCCCCGAAGAAGGTGACCTCGGTGCCGGAGGCGGACAGATCACGGTCGGCGACCAGACAGATCAGGCCACCGTCGCGCAGCCGGCGGGCGAGCGTCCCGAAGGCGGAGCCGCCGGAGTGCGGGAGGACCTCCATGCCCAGCGACTCGCGGTAGGAGACGAACCGGTCGTACAGCGTCTCCGGCTTGAGCCGCTCCGCGACCGTGGTGAACGGGACACCGAGCGAGCGGGTCACCCACACGCCCGCGAGGTCCCAGTTGGCCAGGTGCGGCAGCGCGAGGATCACTCCGCGGCCGGAGGCGAGACCGTCCTTCAGAAGGTGGACGTCCTTGATGTCGACGCCGGCTCCGACGCGCTCCCGGGTCCAGGTCGGCAGCCGGAAGGACTCCATCCAGTACCGCATGTACGAGCGCATGCCGGCCTTCGACAGCTCGGCGAGCCGCTCGGGGCCCGCATCGGGCGCCACGCGCGCGAGGTTGGACTCGAGCCGCAGCACGCTCTTGCCGCGCCGCTTCCAGGCGGTGTCGGCGATCCGCCGTCCGAGCCCGGCCGCCACCGGCTCCGGCAGCCGCTTCACGGTCGCCCAGCCGAGCCCGTACAGGGTGTCGGTCAGCCGGTCCTTCATCCCGCTCATGACGTCGCCTCGTTCCCCCGCGCGCCGGACGCTTCCGCGGCCGCGTCGGCCTCCGCCGATTCCCGTCGTACCGTGACCACGCGCTGACCGAGGGTCACCGCGCTGCCCACCGCCACGATCCACAGCGCGATCGGCAGCAGGACGTCGATGCCCGGCACGCCGAAGCCGTGCAGTCCGGCGAGGCCCGCGGCGACCAGCGAGATCACGAGCCGCTCGGCCCGCTCCACCAGACCGTTGACCGCGACCGGCAGGCCGATCGATTCTCCTCGCGCCTTGGTGTAAGAGACGACCTGGCCGCTGGCCAGGCAGAAGATCGAGACCGCGCACATCACGTTGTCGTTGCCGCTACCCGCGTACCAGAGCGCGAAGCCACCGAAGATGGCGCCGTCGGCGACCCGGTCGAGGGTCGAGTCGAGGAACGCGCCCCAGCGGCTGGAGATCCCTGCCTGCCGGGCCATGTTCCCGTCGACGAGGTCGGAGAAGACGAAGAGGGTGATGACGATCGTGCCCCAGAAGAATTCTCCCCTGGGGAAGAAGACCAGGGCTCCCGCCATCACTCCGGCCGTGCCGATGAGCGTGACCGCGTCAGGGCTGACGCCCCGCCGAAGCAGAAACGCGGCGAACGGTGTGAGGACACGCGTAAAAAATGCACGCGCGTACTTGTTCAGCATGGCCTTCCCGAGGTTCGGTGGGCCGCGCGGCCCCTACGACCACCGGCCCGCCCATCGTAGCCAGCGAGGCTGCCGCCGAACCGCGGGGCACCCGCCCGCCGCGTCACGTACGACGTATGGACGCACCATGACGTCGGTGCAAAGCTCGAAGGACAACCGCGGGCACCGCCGGAGCTGCCCAGCGTCTCCCCCTGCGCCCGCGTCCCGCCTCACCGTGCGAGCGAGCGGTGCAAGCGATCGGGAGGACCCATCATGGGCGACAAGGCGAACGCACACTCCGGAGCCGCCGGCAGGGCTCCAACGGCCGACCGGCCCTCGGCCGTACGGAACGTGGTGCTGGTCGGCCACAGCGGATCGGGAAAGACGACGCTCGTCGAGGCGCTCGCGCTGACCGCGGGGGCGGTCAACCGGGCCGGACGGGTCGAGGACGGCGGAACGCTCTCGGACCACGACGAGATCGAGCACCGCCAGCAACGTTCCGTACAGCTCTCCCTCGTCCCCCTCGAATGGGACGGGGTGAAGATCAATCTCCTCGACACCCCCGGATACGCCGACTTCGTCGGGGAGCTGAGGGCCGGTCTGCGCGCGGCGGACGCGGCCCTCTTCGTCGTCTCGGCCGCCCAGGAGGCCGACGCGATCGCCGGGTCGACCCGCATGGTGTGGGAGGAGTGCGCGGCCGTCGGTATGCCCCGCGCCATCGTCGTGACCCATCTGGACACCGCCCGTACCGGCTTCGACGAGCTGACCTCGGTCTGCTCGGCCATCTTCGGCGGCGACGACCCCGACGCCGTACTCCCCCTCTACCTGCCGCTGTCCGGCGCGGAGGCACCCGACGGGCACGCGCCGACCACGGGTCTGGTGGGACTGCTCTCGGAGCGGATCTTCGACTACTCCACGGGCCAGCGGCAGGAGAACCCGCCGGACGAGAGCCAGCGGCCGCTGCTGGCAGAGGCCCGCAACCGGCTGATCGAGGGGATCATCGCCGAGAGCGAGGACGAGACCCTCATGGACCGCTATCTCGGCGGTGAGGACATCGACATCAAGTCGCTGATCGACGATCTGGAGAAGGCCGTCGCCCGGGGCACCTTCCATCCGGTGCTCGCCGCCGCGCCCGCCTCGGACGGCGGCAAGCAGGGACTCGGCACCGTCGAGCTGCTGGAACTGATCACCCGCGGCTTCCCGACCCCGCTCGAGCGCGAGGCGCCCGCGGTGACGACGCCCGACGGTGAACCCCGGCCCCCGGTCACCTGCGACCCCGAGGGGCCGCTAGTCGCCGAGGTCGTCAAGACGGCCTCGGACCCCTACGTCGGCCGGATCTCGCTGGTCCGGGTCTTCTCCGGCACCCTGCGCCCCGACGAGACGATCCATGTCTCCGGGCACGGGCTGACCGACCGCGGGCATGAGGACCACGACGTCGACGAACGGGTCGGCGCGCTGACCTCCCCCTTCGGCAAGCAGCAGCGCCAGCTGAACCAGTGCGTCGCGGGCGACCTGGCGTGCGTGGCCAAGCTGGCCCGGGCGGAGACCGGGGACACCCTCTCCAGCAAGGACGATCCGCTCCTGATGGAGCCCTGGACGATGCCCGACCCGCTGCTCCCGCTGGCGATCGAGGCCCACAGCAAGGCCGACGAGGACCGGCTCTCGCAGGGACTGGCCCGGCTGGTCGCCGAGGACCCGACCATGCGTCTGGAGCAGAACCAGGACACCCACCAGGTCGTGTTGTGGTGTCTGGGCGAGGCGCACATGGACGTGGCGCTCGAGCGGCTGCGCCACCGGTACGGGGTGCAGGTCGACGCCGTCCCGCACAAGGTGGCGCTCCGCGAGACGTTCGGCGGCCCGTCGGCCGGGCGGGGCCGGCACGTCAAGCAGTCCGGTGGCCACGGTCAGTACGCGATCTGCGAGATCGACGTCGAGCCCCTGCCGCCGGGGAGCGGGATCGAGTTCGTCGACAAGGTGGTGGGCGGGGCGGTTCCGCGCCAGTTCATCCCCTCCGTCGAGAAGGGCGTGCGGGCCCAGGCCGCGCGCGGGGTAGCCGCCGGACATCCGCTGGTCGACGTGCGGATCACCCTGCGCGACGGCAAGGCCCACTCGGTCGACTCCTCCGACGCCGCGTTCCAGACCGCCGGCGCCCTGGCCCTGCGCGAGGCGGCGGCCGAGGCGAGCATCCGGCTCCTGGAGCCGGTCGCCGAGGTCCAGGTACTCGTCCCCGACGAGTACGTGGGCCCCGTGATGAGCGATCTCTCCGGGCGCCGTGGCCGGGTCGTCGGCACCGAACAGGCGGGCTCCGGGCGGACGTTGGTGCGTGCCGAGGTCCCCGAGATCGAGATCGGGCGGTACGCCGTCGACCTCCGCTCCATCTCGCACGGAACGGGCCGATTCGACCGTTCGTACGCCCGCCATGAGCCGATGCCGCCTCAACTCGCGGAGAAGGTCCGCGCGCAGGCGGAGAAGGGTTCCTAGCCGCCCGCCCAGGCCGAATGCCGTCCGTCCAACTCCCCTCCGGCGGACGGCATTCGGCCGACCCGTGACGCATCCACCGGTACCCGGTTACGCTGTGGTGCCCAGCTCAGCAGGTGTGCGGGGCGCGGGAGTCGGGAACAGGCCGCAGAGGGATACGCGGTGAACCACGCGGGCACGCGGCGATGGGGGCATCAGTGACGATCGGCAGTTTCGGACCCGGGGCGCAGGTTCCACTGCAGGGCTCGGACGGACAGACGGCGGCGACGCATGCCCTGGCCTCCGCCGCGTACCGCGACAGCCCGGTGGAAGCGATCCTGGACGCCAACAACGACTGGCACCAGTCCAAGGTCACCGACGGCAGATGGGCCCGGCTCTTCCGCCCCGACCTCGGCGAGGCCTTCTCACGCGCGGTCCAGGTGCGGATGCTCGGTGGTGCCCGCAAGGCGCTCATCCAGTCCTTCGGCACCGACCCGCAGCCCGTGGTCGAGCACTGCCTGGCCGCCACCGG
This sequence comes from Streptomyces sp. NPDC012508, assembly GCF_042902595.1. NCBI lineage: Bacteria > Bacillati > Actinomycetota > Actinomycetes > Kitasatosporales > Streptomycetaceae > Streptomyces > Streptomyces sp. NPDC012508. The sequence continues at coordinate 297,600 of NZ_JBIBEO010000009.1, read as the reverse complement.
CATCCGCAAGAGGCGTGACGTCAGGCTGACCCTGGTGACCTTCGTCTTCGGTGTCCTGTTCCTGCCCGGGCTGCTGCTGTGGCTCGGCGTGATCCAGATGCGCCGCATGGTCGCCGGCTCGGAGAACAGGCGCACCAGCGCGGTGGGCACGGCGATCCTGCTGGTGGCGGCCCTGATCGCGGTGGGTTTCATGATCAAGCTGCCGTTCGGCGGCTTCCTGGGGATCTATCTGCGGGCCATGATCGTCGCCCCGGTCCTCGGCTGGTTCCTCGCCAAGCGGATCTGCGAGTCCACGGCCAGGGACCTGCGGGACCGCTGGACCGCCCTGCTGAGCGGCGGCGGCATCGGCGCCAAGATCCCCGAGGCGGTCCCCGGAGACCCTGCCGAGAAGTCCGCCGAGGAGCTCCGCCAGAACCTCGAGAAGCTCTCCGCCGAGCAGCAGTCGAACATCGTCTTCTACGCGGGCCCCAAGGGAATACTGGGCATGGGCACGCGCTGGGGCAGCTGGACGCTCGCCGAGGAGCTGATCCCGAAGGACGGGCGCGAGATCCATGACTTCCGTGCCTGGGATGTCGTACGGAAGATCCACGACCAGCTCAAGATGCTGGAGCGCGGCTCCCTGAAGACCGGCTTCCCCAAGCCGACCGTCAAGCACTGGATCGTCTCCCCGGTCGGCGAGGGGGCCGACGAGGTCGCCAGGCCGGAGGGCGACAACATCGTCCACTTCCAGGTCAAGCCGCACGAGATACAGCGCATCTGCAACGACCAGCAGTTCGGCAGCGGCAACCGGCACTACCTGGGTGTGCAGTTCACGCTCTGGGACGGGCAGCTCGTCCTGACGATGATGATCACGGTGACCTCGCTCCTTCACACGCTGCGCGTGGAGGTCACCGGACACGCGCTCGGCCCGGTCCACTCGCTCTTCACCACCAAGCCCAAGGCGAAGACGAAGGAGGTCTCCAAGACGGTGCGCTTCTGGGAGACCAGGGAGGTCCAGCTGCCGCTCCTGGAGACCGACGAGATCGTCCGCAAGGCGGTCCGCGCCCCGCTGACCTGGTTCCCGCCGATCCTGGACTTCCTCGGCGGCAAGCTCGTCCTGCCGGAGCCCTTCGGGCTGCGCCACGCGTGGGCCGCACAGCCGTGGCGCCACCGCTTCATGGCCGACGACGCGATCCGCGCCGCGACGCCGGTGATGCGCGCGGTCCACGCGGCGACCATCGAGGTGCTCAATGATCACGGCGTGGACACGGAGCGCTTCACCAACCGCTCGCTGATCCTGAGCGGAGCCATCCAGGACCCGGGCCCGAAGAAGGCGGACGTCTACGACGCCTAGGGGCCAGGCGTACGACGCCCCGGCCGCGGTCAGGCGTACGACGCCTGGGGCCGGGCGTACGACGCCTGGGCGTCAGGCGAGTTCCGACGTGGCCGGCCAGGCGGCGGCGAGCATCGCGCGGGTGTCGGCGAGGAGCTGAGGCAGCACCTTGGTGTGGCCGACGACCGGCATGAAGTTGGTGTCGCCGCCCCAGCGGGGCACGACGTGCTGGTGCAGATGGGCGGCGATGCCGGCGCCCGCGACCGTGCCCTGGTTCATGCCGATGTTGAAGCCGTGCGCGCCGGACGCGGTCCGCAGGGCGATCATGGCCCGCTTGGTGAACTCGCCGAGCTCGGCGGTCTCCGGTGCGTCCAGATCCGTGTAGTCGGCGACATGGCGGTACGGGACCACCATCAGATGCCCGCCGTTGTACGGGTAGAGATTGAGTACGGCGTAGACGTGCTCGCCCCGCGCTATCACAAGGCCGTCCTCGTCCGACTTCGACGGGATCACGCAGAACGGACAGCCGTCCTCGGCCCCCGGCCCGGTCGGCTTGTTCTCGCCCTGGATGTACGCCATCCGGTGAGGCGTCCACAGGCGCTGGAACGCGTCCTGCGTCCCGACTCCGATCTGCTGCTCCGGCTCAATCGTCATGCTGTGCAGCATATTGCTTCGCCCGTTCGGAACGTGTCGCCGGGGCGCTCGTCCCTCGCTCCCGGAGATGCTGATCCGATGGACGCGACGCCGGAGAAGCAGGAGCGCTGGGACCACCGCATGGAGACACCGCTCGCGGTGGCTTCCGGGCTCTTCCTCGGCTCGTACGCGGTACGGGTCCTGGCCCATGACCTCCCCCGGGTCTGGCTGGACGTCTGCCTGGCGGTCACGCTCGTGACCTGGGCCGTCTTCCTCGTCGACTACGCGGTCCGGTTCCGGCTCAGCGGCCTCGGCCCGCTGCGCTTCGTCCGCGCGCACCTCCTCGCCACGGTCGTGCTGATCCTGCCCCTGTTGCGGCCGCTGCAGATGGTGAAGATCTACGAGCAGGTCCAGCGCCGCCGCGCCAAGCCGCGTCTCACCCTCTACGCCCGGGTCATGGCGTACTCCAGCCTCTCGGTCACCCTGCTCGGTTTCGCGGGCGCGCTCGCCGTCTACCAGCACGAGCGCGGGGCACCGGGCGCCACGATCCGCACCTTCGGCGACTCGGTGTGGTGGGCCTGCGAGACGCTGACGACGGTGGGGTACGGGGACGTGACGCCGGTGACCCCGGTCGGCCGGGCCATCGCGGTGGGGATGATGGCGTGCGGCGTCGCGCTGATCGGAGCCGTGACGGGTTCGTTCTCGTCCTGGCTGATCCAGACGTTCGCGCGGGAGGACGAGAAGAGGCCCCCGGGGAACTTCCCGGGGGCCCCTTGAGTCTCGGCGCGGCTCAGGTCAGACCTGGACGCTCGCCGCGGGTCAGACCTGGACGCGCTCCTCGACGACCGTGGCGATCTTGGCGATGGCCTCGTCGACGGGGATGCCGTTCTCCTGCGAGCCGTCGCGGTAGCGGAAGGAGACGGCGCCGTTGGCCATGTCCTCGTCGCCAGCGATGATCATGAACGGGACCTTCTGCTTCTGCGCGTTGCGGATCTTCTTCTGCATCCGGTCCGAGGAGGCGTCGACCTCGACCCGCAGACCCTGCTTGTTCGCCTTGGCGGCGAACTCCTGGAGGTACGGAATGTGGGCGTCGCCGATCGGGATGCCGGTCGCCTGGACGGGGGCCAGCCACGGCGGCATGGCGCCCGCGTAGTGCTCCAGGAGCACGGCGAAGAAGCGCTCGATGGAACCGAACAGCGCGCGGTGGATCATGACCGGGCGCTGCTTGGTGCCGTCGGGGCCGGTGTACTCCAGGTCGAAGCGCTCCGGCAGGTTGAAGTCCAGCTGCACGGTCGACATCTGCCAGGTACGGCCGATGGCGTCACGCGCCTGCACGGAGATCTTCGGGCCGTAGAACGCGGCGCCGCCCGGGTCGGGGGTGAGCGGGAGGCCCTGCTTCTCGGCGACCTGCTGGAGGACCGCGGTGGCCTCCTCCCACGCCTCGTCCGAGCCGACGAACTTCTCCGGGTCCTTGGTGGACAGCTCCAGGTAGAAGTCGGTCAGACCGTAGTCGCGCAGCAGGTTGAGAACGAAGGTGAGCGTCTTGTCGAGCTCCTCCGCCATCTGCTCGCGGGTGCAGTAGATGTGCGCGTCGTCCTGGGTGAAGCCCCGGGCACGGGTCAGGCCGTGCACGACGCCCGACTTCTCGTACCGGTACACGGTGCCGAACTCGAAGAGGCGCAGCGGCAGTTCACGATAGGAACGCCCGCGCGCGTCGAAGATCAGGTTGTGCATCGGGCAGTTCATGGGCTTGAGGTAGTAGTCCACGCCCTCGTCGAGCTGCATGGGGGGGTACATGCCCTCGGCGTACCAGTCGAGGTGGCCCGACTTCTCGAACAGCTTGCCCTTGGTGGCGTGCGGCGAGTAGACGAACTCGTAGCCCTCCTCCTCGTGGCGCTTGCGCGAGTAGTCCTCCATGACCCGGCGGATGATGCCGCCCTTGGGGTGGAAGACCGCGAGGCCGGACCCGATCTCGTCCGGGACGGAGAAGAGGTCGAGCTCGTTGCCGAGCTTGCGGTGGTCGCGCTTCTCGGCCTCGGCGAGGAAGTCGAGGTGGGCCTTCAGCTCGTCCTTCGACGGCCAGGCGGTGCCGTAGATGCGCTGGAGCATCGGGTTCTTCTCGCTGCCGCGCCAGTAGGCGGCGGCGTTGCGCATCAGCTTGAACGCCGGGATGTTCCGGGTGGTGGGCAGGTGGGGGCCTCGGCAGAGGTCCTTCCAGCACAGGTCGCCGGTCTTGGCGTCCAGGTTGTCGTAGATCGTCAGCTCGCCGCCGCCGACCTCGACGTTGGCGCCGTCGTCGGTCGACGCGGAGCCCTTGATGCCGATGAGCTCCAGCTTGTACGGCTCGTCCGCGAGCTCCTCGCGGGCGGCCTCGTCGGTCACCACGCGACGGGAGAAGCGCTGGCCGCGCTTCTGGATCTCCTGCATCTTCTTCTCGATGGCCTTGAGATCCTCGGGCGTGAACGGCTTCTCGACGTCGAAGTCGTAGTAGAAGCCGTCCCGGACCGGCGGGCCGATGCCGAGCTTGGCCTCGGGGAAGAGCTCCTGCACGGCCTGGGCCATGACGTGTGCGGTGGAGTGGCGCAGGATGTCGAGGCCGTCCGGGGAGGAGATCTCGACGGGCTCGACGACATCGCCTTCGGCGACGACGTAGGTGAGGTCCTTCAGCTCACCGCCGACGCGGGCGGCGATCACGGACCGGTCGTCGGCGAACAGCGCGCCGGCGGTCGTGCCCGCGCTCACCGCCCGATCCTCGGCTCCTGAGGCGGACTGGACGGTCACACGGACATCAGACACGGATGCTCTTTCCATAAGGGCGCAGGCAGACACGATGTGCCGGCGTCGACGGCGCGCGGCAGAGACGAGGTGCCGCGCGCCTAAATCCTACGGGCTCGGTTCTCCCCCTGCCTTCGACGGGGGACCACCACCGGGCGCTAAGAGCCGGACTCACAGCCCCGACCGTGTGCTTGCCCCCTCGTTCCCCGGGGACTGCGCGCGCTCGGGACTGTTCCCCCGGCGCACCCTTCGGCTCACTCCCCCGGGCCGCATGCCTCCTCGAAGAAGTCGAGGTTCTCGTGGAGCGACTTCATCAGGCGGTCCCGTTCCGCCTCGTCCACCTGGACCGGTACGACACCCGTGGCGTCCGTCAGTCGGCGGAAGCCGCCCCGGCTCTCCAGGCGGCCCACCACCCGGATCGGCAGCCCGACCAGATGCGCGTGGCCGGCGGTGCGGTACGACTCCTCGTCCAGGGTCACCCGGACGTGCGGCACCTCCGCGCCGCCGAGGACCCGCAGCCGTACGGTTCCCTCGCCGCGCGGACCGGAGCGGCGCATGCGGACGACGGCGCCCGTGATCCGTACCGGCACGGACGGCTCGTCCGTCATGTAGCGCGCGCTCGCCTCCCGGAGCGCCGGCAGGTCGCCCGCCGAGAACTCGACCGGCTCCGGCCGGGCGGCGCACCCCGCGGGCGTTCCGGCGGCGGGCGCCCACTCCAGCGCGATCCTGGCCCCCTCCGTGCCGCGCACCAGCGCGACGAGCGCCTCGGTCAGCTCCCGGCTCACGCCCGCCTCGACCGCCGCGTCGAACGCCTCCATCCCGCCCGTGGCGCGCTGGTAGTCGGCGGCCTCACGCGCCGCGTACAGCGCGTGGTACAGCCGTACGGCGATGGCCCGGCCGGAGTCGACGGGGACGAACGCGGTCAGGCCGCGGCCGCCCGGCGCCGCGCCCACGACCACCGCCTCCAGGGAGGCCTGCGCCTGTCGCCGGTGCCGGGCGCCGTAGTATCCGGCGCGCCCGCGGACGGCCAGCGCGCCGGCGAGCAGCAGCTGACGGGCGGCCGACCTCAGCTGTTCCTGGACGGTCCACGGAACCGTGCCCGCGGGGCCCGGCGGCACGTCACGCCACCAGCGGATCTCGTCGCTGGGCACGGTCAGCCCGACCAGGACCTCCCGGGCCGACGGTGCCGCGCTGTGCTGGAGGGCGGTGAGCGCCTCGCCGAGGAGGTCCTCGCAGTCGGGAAAGGCGCGGCTCTCGGGCACGAGCAGGCTGGTGCCCGAGATGCCGCCGGAGCCCGGCGGTGTCCAGCGGCTGTAGCGGCCCGCGGCCCCGCCGCGCCGCTGCCAGCCGTGCCGGGCGAGCAGCGCGCCGAGGACCAGCGGGTCGACGCGTCCGGGGTCGGGCGAGCCCCCGGCGTCGGCCCAGGGGCCGCCGGGGATCTCGCCGTGCGGGGGGTGGGGGCGGAACGGTGGCAGAACGGGGCCGTAGCCGGCCCCGTTCTCCTGTTCGCCGATCGGCCGGTGCATCAAGGTCTCCCTCCCACGCCGACCCGGGTCATGATCTCGCACAGAGCCCGGTCGTCGAAGATCCGCGCCGTCGGTATGCGCACGGTCGTCCGCCGCCGCCCCGTCACCGGGTGGCCGGCCAGGTTGATCCAGTAGCAGCAGTGCCGCAGGTCCAGTCGGTCGTGCCCGGCCCGCAGCCAGTCCTCCTGATCGCGCGGCACGATCATCACGACCAGGATCTTGTGCACCGAGACCGGGGTCCGCGCCAGCTTCACCAGATGGTCGTTGTCCAGGGTGAAGGAGAACGCGGGGCCGGGCGGCCGCGGCGGCAGCTGGTAGGTGCACTTGAGCTGCACCTTGATGGTCACTTCGTCGTCGACGGTGTGGCCGGGAGCGCTGTGGCTCACGTGCCAGTCGATGCCGTTGTCCGGAAACGGCTGCGACAGCGAGCAGCCCGCCGCCGCCGCGACCGCATGGAGGTATCCCACCTGAAGCGTCTCCATGCAGGCGGTGGTGGCGAGTGAGCCGCGCAGCGGTGCTGCCCGCTGAGGCGGCAGCCCTCCCGATTCGGGCTGGGCGAGCGCCATGTCAATTCCCTTCCCCGTCATCTGTGTTGTCACCGGTCCGCGTACGGGGCAAACAGCCCGGGTATCACCGTTTCGGCAGGGGGATCGCCATCTGCCGCATATGTGCGAGGAGTTCGGGGATGACGCACTGGTATGAGGGGCCCCTGGCCGCATTCGACACGGAAACCACGGGAGTTGACGTCGAGCAGGACCGAATAGTCTCGGCCGCGCTCGTCGTCCAGGACACGGCCGGCGGGCGTCCGCGGGTCACGCGCTGGCTGGTCAACCCCGGGATTCCGGTGCCCCCTGCGGCCACGGAGGTCCATGGACTGACGGACGATCACCTCCAGCGGAACGGGCGCTGGCCAGCGCCCGTCATGGAGGAGTTGGGGCGGGCGCTGGCCGAGCAGTGCGCCGCCGGCCGGCCGCTGGTGGTGATGAACGCCCCCTTCGATCTGACGATCCTGGACCGCGAGCTGCGCCGCCACCGCGCCTCCTCGCTGGGCCGCTATCTGGAGAACACGCCGCTGTGCGTGCTGGATCCGCGGGTCCTGGACAAGCATCTGGACCGGTACCGCAAGGGCCGCCGGACGCTGACGGACCTCTGCGCGCACTACGGCGTGGAGCTGGACGGCGCGCACGACGCCGCGGCCGACGCGACGGCGTCGCTGGATGTCGTACGGGCGGTGGCGCGGCGTTTCGCGGCACGGCTCGAGCGGTTGTCGCCGGCGGAGCTGCACACCTTGCAGGCGGTCTGGCACGCGGCGCAGGCGCGCGGGCTGCAGGCGTGGTTCACGCGCAACGGGACGCCGGAGACGGTGGATCCGGCGTGGCCGCTCCGCCCGGAGCTGCGGACGGCGGCGTGAGGCCGGAACAGGGCCGGGAATGCGGAAGGCCGGTCCGTCTTTCGACGGACCGGCCTCTCCCGGTGGGCGATACTGGGATCGAACCAGTGACCCCTTCGGTGTGAACGAAGTGCTCTCCCGCTGAGCTAATCGCCCGGGAACGGGTTGAACCATACAGGTTTCCGCGGGCTTCCTTCAAACCGCGCGCAGGTGGGCCGCCAGTCCGCGTTGTCCCGCGCGCATCATCAGGGCGTGGTTGGCACGGAAGACGGGCCGCCCGGGGACGGCGAGCCGGCGCATCAGGGGGCTGGTCACCTCGACCTCCTGCTCGTAGACCGCGCGGGTACGGGAGCCCTCGATCGCGGCGAGCGTCCAGCGCGCCCAGCCCTTCAGGTCGCCGTGGAGCGCGATCTCCAGGACGTGGGCGGCGGGATCCCGGCGCCGGGCCTCGACGGTGACGACGAGGTCGTACGGGAGGAAGGAACGGAACCTGGCGGTGCCGGTGGTGTCGTCGACGGCGACGACCTCACGGACCTGGGGCCACCAGCTGGGGTAATCCTCGGCGCGTTCGAGCACGGCGAAGACGGCGTCGGGCGGGGCGGCGAGCTGCCAGACGCTGCGGAAGCGGTAGCGACACCAGTCCATGACCCCAGTGTGTACGTACTCAGGCCCGGAGATGAGTACCCGCGCGCATGGTTCCGGACTGTGGTCCGGAGCACACTCCGGGCATGAACAATGCTCTCCCGCCCGCCGACGAACTCGTGCTCGTCGACCGCGAGCTGGCCCGGCTCGACGCTCGCCGGTCCCAGTTGCTGGCCCGCCGGGCCTGGCTGTTGCACGTACTTCACGTTCCGGCGGCGTTCCCGGCGCCGGCGCGGGCCACGACCGGGCCGGTCGGGGACTCGACGCCGCGCAGCGCCCAGAACGTGCTGCTCACGCTGGGCGGGGTGCTGCTGACGATCGCCGCGCTCGCCTTCACGCTGGTCAGCTGGGGGTCGATGGGGATCGGCGGCCGGGCGGCGGTCCTTGCCGTGGTGACGTCCGCGGCGCTGGCGGTGCCGGTGGTGCTGCTGCGCCGTGGGCTCGGCTCGACGGCGGAGGTGGTCGCGGTCCTGGGTCTGGTCCTGATGGTCCTGGACGCGTACGCCCTGCACCGGGTGGCACTCCCGGACACGGACGGTCCGGCCTTCGCGGCCGTGGCCTCGGCGGTGCTCGTGGGCGCGTGGACGGCGTACGGGACGGCGCTCGGGCGGCTGCGGACGCCGCTGCCGGCGGCGGTGGTGACGGCCCAACTCCCCCTGCCCCTGGCCGTCCTGGCCGCGGACGGCGGCCCGCCGGCGCTGGGCTGGGCGGCGCTGGCGACGGCGGTCGTGGATCTGGCCGTACTGCTCCGGGCGAAGTCGGCGGCGGTGCGCGGTACGGCGGCCGTGGGGACCGGTGTCCTGGGCGGCTGGGCCCTGCTCGCGGGCGGCGGCCTTTCGCTCTCCTCTCCCGTACCGGCGGGCGCGCTGCTGCTCGCCTGCGCAGCGGTGGCGCTCTTCGTGGCGGTGCGGGCACCTCGCGGCGGTATCTGGGGGAGGGTGGCCCGGGCCGCGGTGGCCGCGTCGGTGGTGGCGGGGCTCGCGGTGGTCGCGGCGGCGGGCGCTGTGCTGCGCCTGGCGCTGCCGGGCGACTGGGAGGTCCCCGGGTACGTGCTGTGCGCGGTGCTCCTCGCGGCGGCTCCGCGTACGGGCACGGCGGCGCCGCGTGCGGTGCGGACGGGCCTGGCGGGCGCGGGCACGGGGGTGCTGGCCCTGGGTGTGCTGTGGGCGCTCCCGCCGGTCCCTGCGGCGCTGCTCGGCCCGCTCGCGCGGACGACCCCGGTCTGGTCGGGCGCGCACGCGGACCGGGTCCTCGCCTGGTACCCGTCGACGGCCCCGGTGGTCCTGCTCGTCGCGGCTGCGGCCTTCGCGGTCCTGCCCCGGCTGTGGTCCCGCTGCACGGCGCTCTTCCTGACGTGGGCGACCCTGACGGCGCTCCCGCTCTCCCTGGAACTCCCCTACGTACCGACCCTGGCCCTCCAGCTCCTGACGACCGCGACGGCCCTCGCCCTGGCGTCCCGCCCGGGACGTCTCGTGCGTGGCCTCCCGGCACCTGGCGCCTCCGACGGGGAGGCCGCCGAGCAGGCGGCGGTCGCCGCGGACGGCGACGCGCCGCGGTGGGCCGGGTGGGGCGCCGTCGCCGCGCCGGTCGGCGCCTCCGGGGCCGTGCCGCCTCGGGAGGTACTCGGGTGGAGCGCGCTCGGGTGCGGGCTCGTGTCCGCGGTGGGCGCGGTCGCGGTGGCCCTGGACACCCGGGGTGCGACCTTCGCGGTACTCGGCGTGCTGCTGGCGCTCTTCGTCGCGGGTGCGTTCTTCTCCGAGGGGGCCCGGCGGGCCGTCGCCGCCTGTGCGGCGGTCGTCGTGGCGGCCGGTCTGGTGTCCGCCGCGGCTGCCACGGCCGAGCTCCACGGCGGGCACACCGCCCTGGCCCTGCTCCTCGTCCCCGCCGCCACGGCCCTGCTCGGCGCACGCCTCCGGCGCCATCCGGTGGCGCTGCCGGTGGAGCTCACCGGCGCCGCCGTGGCGCTGCTCGCGATCAGCACGGCGGCAACGGCCTCCCGGCCTGCCGTCCTGGCGCTCGTCCTCGCCCTCTCCGGCGTGATCGCCGCCGCCACGGCCGTCAGGCCCGAGCGCCGGCCGTTCGCCTCGTGGACCGCGGGGGCGCTGTTCCTCCTGGCGACCTGGGTGCGCCTGGCCGTCTGGGACGTGACGACGCCGGAGGCGTACACACTGCCCGTCACCGTGCCCGCCCTCGTGATCGGAGTGCTCCGGCGGCGCCGCGACCCGGAGGCCTCGTCCTGGGTCGCGTACGGCCCCGGTCTCGCGGCCACGCTCGTGCCGAGCCTCTTCGCCGCCTGGGTGGACCCGGACTGGCAGCGCCCGCTGCTCCTCGGGGTCGCCGCGCTCGTGGTGACCCTGCTGGGCGCACGGTTCCGGCTCCAGGCCCTGCTGGTGCTCGGCGGCACGGTCCTCGCCCTCGACGGGCTGCACGAGCTGGCTCCGTACGTCGTCCAGGCCGTAGGTGCCCTCCCCCGCTGGCTGCCGCCGGCCCTCGCCGGTCTGCTGCTCCTGGCCGTCGGGGCGACGTACGAGCAGCGGCTCCGGGACGCCCGCCGACTCCGGGAGCGGCTCGGCCGCATGCGGTGACCCCGGCGAGGGACGGGGAACGCCGAAGGCCCGGAGACTGGATCCAGTCTCCGGGCCTTCGGTCCGGGTGGTGGGCGATACTGGGTTCGAACCAGTGACCTCTTCGGTGTGAACGAAGCGCTCTCCCACTGAGCTAATCGCCCGGGCGCACCGCAAACATTACCGCATGTCAGCCGGTGCCCCGACCGTCCCCCGGGTCAGTCGTTGATCTTCCACGGCATGACGAAGCCGTACTTCCAGAGGTAGAAACCGAGCAGTGCTCCGATGATCACCAGACCGATCGTGGTCAGGATGATGTTGCGCCTCCGGACCTTCGGGTCGAGCGCGCGCTGCGCCGCCTCGGTGACCTTCCGCTTCGTCCAGCGGAGCACGAGCTGCGCCCAGACGAACTCGGTGGCCCAGATCGCCATGCCGCCGAAGATCACCAGCCAGCCGGGGCCGGGCAGGGGCAGCATGACCACGCCCGCGCCCACCACCGCCAGTCCCACGATGAAGACGCCGACCTGCCAGCTCAGGTGCAGGGTCCGGCGGGCCTTGATGAACTCGGGGGCCCGGGATCCCAGCTCGGACTCCCCGTCGCCGGCCGCGGACTCCCCGGTGCGCTCGTCACTCTCCGCATTCATGCTCCCAACTTACCGGACAGCGCACCCTCGCCACCGGACAGAGCAGCCTCACTCGTATGGCGGTATTACCTCAAGTCACACGCCCCCATACGAGCTACCTGAACGATCACAAAACAGACAGAGGGGTTTACAACGGCACCGTAGGTGGCATGTCGATTTCGCCGACGTGCGAATCCCCGAGCGCACACTGAGCGAAAGGCCCTGGCGCTTATGAACACCACGGTCAGCTGCGAGCTGCACCTGCGCCTCGTTGTGTCGAGCGAGTCCTCACTGCCTGTACCCGCGGGCCTGCGGTATGACACGGCCGATCCGTATGCCGTGCACGCCACCTTCCACACCGGAGCCGAAGAGACGGTCGAGTGGGTCTTCGCCCGCGACCTTCTCGCCGAGGGGCTGCACCGGCCCACCGGCACCGGCGACGTCAGAGTCTGGCCGTCCCGCAGTCACGGTCAGGGCGTCGTCTGCATCGCGTTGAGCTCCCCCGAGGGCGAAGCCCTGCTCGAGGCCCCGGCGAGGGCCCTGGAGTCGTTCCTGAAGCGGACCGACGCCGCGGTGCCGCCCGGCACCGAGCACCGGCACTTCGATCTCGACACGGAGCTCTCCCACATCCTGGCCGACAGCTGAGCCAGGCCGAGAGCCGCACGGCGCCGTCCGACTCGGGGCGACGGCGCCGCGCGGACAACCGCATACGGCAGACAACGGCGTCCTCACCGCGCAGCCGGCGCGGAGGAGGGCGCCGCTGCCCGTTCCCGGACCGTCGGCCCGGGGCCGCGGTCAGGGGCACGCGGTCGGGGCAGGGTTTCGGCCCCGCACCGGCCCGCTTTCGGACCTCTCCCGGCGGGGCGCGGCGAAGCCGCTAGAGTCAGCGCAATTCCGCGGGCGCCCGCCCGCAGCCGCCCAGGGAGCGAATCGTGCTGATTCCCCACGACACCCGGATCGCCCTCGACACCGTCGTCGATCTGATGAACACCGCCCCTCAGGGCGACCGCGAGGACGAACTCGCGGACGTCCCGGCGCTGCGCACCTTCGTGCGGGCCCACGACATCAGTGACGTGCGCGAGCTCGACGAGGACGACCTGAAAGCCGTCCAGGGGGTACGGGCCAGGTTCGCGGCGGTCTTCGCGGCGCCGGACGCCCGGATAGCGGCCACGCTGATCAACCAGCTGGTCGCCGCCGCGGGCACGACGCCGCAGCTCACCGACCACGACGGCTACGACTGGCATGTGCACTACTTCGCGCCGGGCGCCTCGGTCGCCGACCACCTCGGCGCGGACTGCGGGATGGCGCTCGCGTTCATCGTCGTCGCGGGCGAGCAGGAGCGGCTGCGGCGGTGCGAGGCCCCCGACTGCGGCCGGGCCTTCGTCGACCTCTCCCGTAACCGGTCGCGCCGCTACTGCGACAGCCGCACGTGCGGTAACCGGCTCCATGTCGCCGCGTACCGTGCGCGCCGCAAGGAAGCGGCCGGCTGAGCGGCCGCGAGCCGCCTCACAGCAGGAAGAGGTCGTGCACGGCGGCCATGAGGAGCAGACAGCCGATCACCGCAAGGAAGATCATCAGCGGTGGCTGGGAGAGCGCGAACAGACAACCGCGCGGCTCTTCGGTGGGGGCGGGGGCGTGATCCCGGGAGGTTTCGAGCATCTCGGGGGCGATCATGGCGCAGCACCCCGTGGGACGGTCCGCAACACGCCCCTCGGAAGGGGGAGTTCATCACATCCCGTGGATGCGGCGGAGCTCAGATCCCGTGCTTCTTCAGAATCGCCTCGATGTCGCTGAAGTCGTCCCCCGCCGTCGAGCCCTGCGGCTTCGCGGCCGCACCGCGCCGGCCCTGGCCGAGCGAGGGTGCGGAGGCGGACGGGGCGACGGCGCCGGGCCGCTCCCCCTTCTCGGCCTGCACGGCCTCCTGGCGCCCCGACCTGCGCCGCTCGACGGCGCGGGTGGACATGAAGAGCAGCCAGGCCACGCCGAGCACGCCGAAACCGGCCCAGGCGGTCGGGCTGAAGGCCGTGTCGAAGGCCCACTCCACCGCCCCGGTCATCACCAGGCCGATCGGCACGAGGGAGTAGGCGGCGATCCGCGCCGCGGCGAGGAACCGCTTGCGGTACGCCGTGATCGCGGCGATGCCCAGGCCCGCCACGGACACCGCGGAAAAGATGGTCTCGGCGAGCATGCGATCCTCCTGCGCCAGGGCGATACGTCCCTTCCATCCTGCACCGCCGAGGCGGCCCACGGCCATGCCGCGGGGCGGACCTCAGGGAGATCTCCGGGTCGCCCCGGACGGATCTCCTCCCCAGGTCCCGGTTGGGCCGTGCCGGCGGAGGCTGGAAGACTGCTCCCATGAGCGACTCCACCACCCCGTCCGCCTCCACCGTCACCGTGGAGGCCTGGTTCGACCTCCAGTGCCCCGACTGCTTCCGTGCGCTCGACGACGTGCGCGCGCTGCGCGACACGTACGGCGACCGGATCGACGTACAGCTGCGGCACTTCCCGCTGGAGAAGCACAAGCACGCCTACGCCGCCGCGCAGGCCGCGGAGGAGGCGATCGACCAGGGCAAGGGCTGGCCGTACGTGGAGGCGCTGCTGGCCAGGACCGAGGAGCTGGGCGAGCGCGGCGAGCCGGTCCTCCTGGACATCGCGCGCGAACTGGGCCTGGACGCCGAGGAGTTCGACACCGCCCTGATCGACGGACGGCATCTGCTGACCGTCGACGCCGACCAGGCGGAGGGCAAGGCGATCAAGGTCACCGGTACGCCGACCTATGTCGTCGGCGGCGAGCGCCTGGACGGCGGCCAGAGCCAGGACGGTCTGCGCGCGCGCATCGAGGAGATCGCCGACCGGCTGCTCGCCGGCTGACAGCCCTCCGCCAGGACGGCTAGAGCAGCGCCTTGTAGCTGTTGACGTGGGTCGTCCGGTAGCCGAGCGACTCGTAGAGCCGGATCGCCGGGGTGTTGCCGGTGAAGACATGGAGTCCGAGCAGGCGCTCTCCGGCGCCGAGCGAGTCCCGCTCGGCGAGCAGCATCAGGGCGCGGCCGTAGCCTCGGCCCCGGTGCCCCTCGACGACCTCGATGTTGTAGACGTACCGCCCCTGGATCCCCGGCTCCAGCTCGCGGGCACCCGTCCAGACAAGACCGACGGTCTCTCCGTCCCGTACCGCCACGCTGATCGCCGCCCCCGGGGAGCGCAGGCCCTGCGGCAGCAGCTCGCGGTGGCTGGAGTCGGACTTGGCGCGGGCCTGGTCCTCGGGCACGCCCCGCTCGATCCAGCTCCGCGCGAAGCCCTCCCGGGCGTCCGCCTCCCACGGCCCGAACTCCGCCTCCGTCATGGGGCGGACCTCAAGACCGGGCGGCAGCGCGGGCGGCTCCGCCGGGAGCTCCTTGACCATGTTCCGGCTGCGCTCGGTGTAGCCGAGGGCCTCCGCCATCCGCAGCGCCGCCTCCGCCCGCACCGGTACGGAGATCTGGACCTCGCCGCACCCCCAGCCGCGCAGCACCTCCTCGGCGGCGAGCGCGGCGACCGTGGCCCGGCCGCGACGGCGGTCCTTCTCGTCGATGCCGAGGCTCTCGATCACACCGGCGCCGGTTCCGAAGCCGGCTGCGGTGGAGAGGCGTACGGAGCCGACGCGGCGGCTGTTCACACAGACGTCGTAGACACGAGCGCGTCCGCCGTCGGGGGTCTGCTGAAGCGGCTCGGCCGGCCGCAGGGTGGTGGTCATCACCGGTGTTCTACCCCACCCCGGCGGCCGTCCGTCATCCCTTTATCGCGCGTGCGGGTCCCTGTCGGCCGCCGCGTGCTCGTCGAAGATCCGCATCGCCTTGGCCGTGACCGGCCCCGGGGCGGGGGTCAGTTCGCGGTCGTCGACCCGGTGCACGGCCTGGATGTCACGGAGGGTCGAGGTCAGGAAGATCTCCTGGGCGCTCTCCAGGACGTCCAGCGGCAGGTCGGTCTCGATCGCGCCGGTCCACTCGACCGCGAGGGCGCGCGTGATGCCGGCGAGGCAGCCGGAGGAGACGGGCGGGGTGTGGATGCGGCCGTCGAGCACGACGAAGACGTTGGAGCCGGTGCCCTCGCAGAGCTGCCCGACCGTGTTGGCGAACAGCGCCTCGGAGGCGCCCTGTTCACGTGCCCTGGCGAGGGCGACGACGTTCTCGGCGTACGAGGTGGTCTTCAGGCCGGTGAGCGCGCCGCGCTCGTTACGGGTCCAGGGGACCGTGATCACGGCGGTGGAGTCGGGGCGCCGGCCGGACTCGCCGAGGGCCACGACGAGGCTGGCACCGGCGTCTCCGCGCTCGGAACCGAGGGGGGAGAGGCCGCCGGTGTACGTGATGCGGAGCCGGCCGAGCTCCATGGGGTTGGCCTCCAGGACCGCGGCGCAGGCGCGGCGGACCTCGTCGAGGTCGGGGTCGGGCAGGCCCAGGCCGCGCGCCGAGCGGGTGAGGCGCTCCAGGTGGAGGGTGAGGGCGAAGGTCTCGCCGCGTACGGCCTTGATCGTTTCGAAGACGCCGTCGCCGACCGTCAGCCCGTGGTCCAGGACGGACACCTGGGCTTCCTCCGCGTCGCGCAGTCCGCCGTTGACCCAGAGTTTCATCGAGATATGGCCTTTCCGCTCGCCTCGTACGCGCCCGACGCTACCGCCAGCAGACGGGACGCCTTCAATTCGGTCTCCGCCCACTCCCGCTCGGGGTCGGAGCCCCAGGTGATGCCGGCGCCGGTGCCGAAGCGGAGCACACCCTCGGGACGGTCGATCCAGAAGGTCCGTATGCCGACCGCGAGCTCGGCGGTGCGGCGGTCGGCGTCGACCCAGCCGATGCCACCGCAGTACGGGCCACGGGGCATGGTCTCCAGGGCCTCGATGATCCGCAGGGCGCTCGACTTCGGGGCGCCCGTGACGGAGCCGGGCGGGAAGGTGGCGGCGAGCAGCTCCGGCCAGCCCGCCTTCTCGTCGAGCTCGCCGCGAACGGTGGAGACGAGATGGACCAGGCCCGGGTGCGGTTCGACGGCGCAGAGCTCGGGGACGGTGACCGAACCAGTGGCGCAGACCCGGCCGAGGTCGTTCCGTACGAGGTCCACGATCATCACGTTCTCGGCGTGGTCCTTCTCGAGCAGGTCCTCGGCGGTGCGCCCGGTGCCCTTGATGGGGCCGGACTCGACGGTGGTGCCCGTGCGGCGCAGATAGAGCTCGGGGGACGCGGTGGCGATCTCCACCCCGTGGGCGGGCAGCCGAATCGTTCCGGCGTAGGGAGCGGGGTTGCCGCGCGCCAGCAGCGCGGTGAGGGCGTCCACGTCGGCCGTGTCGGTGTCGGGCAGCGGCGCGGACATCACACGGCAGAGGTTCGCCTGGTAGACCTCGCCGCGCGCGATGTGCTCGCGGATGCGGCGGACGCCCGCGGTGTACGCGGCGTGGTCGAGGGACGACGTCCAGTCGTCGGCGGCGGGGCCGCGCCAGGCGCCCGGGACGGGAGCGGGGACGGGGTCGACCCGTACGTCACCGAAGCGGGCGCAGGTCAGACGGCCCTCGAAGTCCGCGGAGACGGCCCAGAAGCCGGCGGAGTCCAGGGCCGCGGGGTCGCTGGTGACGTCCCGCAGGTCGGTCGCGACGAGGCCGCCGAAGCGGGCCAGAGGAGCAAGGTCGTGCACAGATCGAGTCTAGGCGGGCGGGAGGGGGCGGCGGGGCGTCCGGTGCGGAGGCTCCTCCGAGGGCGGCTGCGCGCCACCTCGGGGACACGGGGAGTGAACGTCGCGCGAACGCTCTCGGCCACCCGGCTCAGTGCGCAGCTCAGCACGCTGCGGAAACGCGTTTTTGTGCTGGCCCAGGAATCCGCTAGAGTTCAACACGTCGCCGGGACGCGCAAGCGGAACGGAAACGACAAGCGGACGTGGCTCAGTTGGTAGAGCATCACCTTGCCAAGGTGAGGGTCGCGAGTTCGAATCTCGTCGTCCGCTCGATGTGGGGGATCTTCCCGACCCCCCGTATTCACTCCTGGTGGAGTGGCCGAGAGGCGAGGCAACGGCCTGCAAAGCCGTCTACACGGGTTCAAATCCCGTCTCCACCTCCAAGCGCGATTAGCTCAGCGGGAGAGCGCTTCCCTGACACGGAAGAGGTCACTGGTTCAATCCCAGTATCGCGCACGCAGAACAACCGAAGATCCGGTCCGCATGGACCGTCCCGCGCGATTAGCTCAGCGGGAGAGCGCTTCCCTGACACGGAAGAGGTCACTGGTTCAATCCCAGTATCGCGCACGCAGCACGCAGTAACCCCTGGTCCTGTATGGTTTGGGACCGTCCCGCGCGATTAGCTCAGCGGGAGAGCGCTTCCCTGACACGGAAGAGGTCACTGGTTCAATCCCAGTATCGCGCACTGTACGACGGAGCCCCCGGTCGCCTCTTGCGACCGGGGGCTCCGTCGTGTCCGCCGCTTCTCAGGAGGAGAAGAGCATCCGACCGAAGCCGCGCTGGTGGTGGTGGCCGCCGTGGTGGCCGCCGTGGTGCGGGGCGCCCCAGGCGGGGGCGGCGGGGGCACCGTGCGCCGGGTAGGCCGGCGGGGCGGGCGCGGGCGGGGCCTGCTGCACCCACTGGGACTCGAGCCGGGTCAGGGCCTCGAGCTCGCCGTAGTCCAGGAATATCCCCCGGCATCCGCTGCACTGCTCGATCTGGACGCCGTTGCGGTTGTACGTGTGCATCGCTGCATGGCACTTGGGACACTGCATGGTCGGCTCAACTCCCTGCCGTTCGGTTGGTGCTTTCAGCTTAGGGGGACGCAGGCCGGGCCAACTCGGTTCGGAGCGAGCCGATTCGGGCACACGTGTCGATCATCACGTGCTCGACCTCGTCGAGGGGGCGCTGCTCGGCGGTGGACTTGGCGAGGGCGAGCGCCGCCGTCTGGACGGTCAGGGCGCGGGCGGGGACGTCGAGTTGGACCCAGGGATCTTCGGCGGCGACGGCAGGGCCTCCGGCCTGCACATACGCGTCGAGGAAGCGGGACCAGACGTCCGGGGGCAGGAGGCCGGCGGCGAACCAGGCGGCGGGCCGTGCCAGGTCCCAGGCGGGGTCGCCGAGGCCGAGGTCGTCCACGTCGATGAGGACCCAGGGGCGTTCGGGGGCGCGGGGGTCGCGCACGAGCTGGCCCAGGTGGAAGTCGCCATGGCAGAGGAGGCGGCTGTCCACCGGCCCCTCGGGGAGGGTGCGCCAGGCGCGCAGCACGGTCTCGACGGCGGCGCGGGGCGCGCCGGAGCGGCGCATCCGTTCGACGGCGAGGGCCGCCTTGGCCGGGGCGCGCATGGGCGGGAGGCCGGGGGGCGGCGGGGTGCGGTGCAGCCGGGCGAGGAGCCGGGCGGCGTCCTCCCAGGGCGCGGCGTCGGGATCGTCCGGGTCGACGGGGGCACCGTAGGGCCAGGTGGTGAGCGGGCGGGCGTCGAGGGTGCCCATGGGGTGGCCGTGGCCCGGGGAGGGGGTGTGGGGCGGGAGCAGGATGCCGTCCAGCGCTCCGAGGGCGGCGACGGCGATGCGGGCCGCGTGCTCTTCGGGGTCGGTGCCGGGGGCGTGGGCCTTGACGACGACCGCCCCGTGGCGGACGACGGTGCCGTCGTCCCGGTCGGCGAGGACGGTCCGGGTGTGCGAGGCGCACGGGCAGGCGGCGTCCGCCCGGTGCGCGGCGTCGCGCGCGAGCGCGCTCAGCTGTTCGAGTTCGGCGTGCTCCACGCGGGGAGCGTACGCGCTGCCGCGACGGCCCGGCGGGTTCGGGGGCCGCGACCAGCGCCCCAGGGAAAGCGCGAGGGCCGGTCAGCTCCCCAGCTGACCGGCCACACGCTGCCGTCCGCCGCACCCCCGTCCCCACGGGGTTGTTGGCCGGGATGTCCCCGACCCGGGCCGCTCTCCCGGGTCCGGGGCGCCGCTCAGCGCCCCAGCATCACGCCCACGGACGACGCCTGTGTGACCACTGCGTCCCAGCCGCCGAAGGCGACGACCAGCAGGGTCGCGAGAGGGAGGACCATGGCGGTCGCCACCAGGGGGTGACGGCGGCCCGAAGGTCGGGTGCTGATCCGCGGTGCCGAGTACGCCATGGGCCCTCTCCTGTCGTGTCTGGCAGCGGCGGGTGTTGACCTCGGGGGACGAGTGCTCACCCGCCGCTTGACTTCAACATTAGGGAGCGGACGGCGGCCGGACGTCATGCCCGCGTACCGATCTCCGGGCCTCCCGGAGGATGACGAACACCGTTCGGCGTACTCCCCAGGGTGGAGGGTCCGGGCTAGTTCTGAGGGTCTTCCCTGAGAGGGACCGGCTGTTCGACCAGTGCGAGGACCCGGCTCGCCATGAATCGGGCCGTCCGGACGACCACCCCCGTGCGCGTGACTTCGCTCACTTCCACGACCCCTCGCCGTACGGCCGTCTCCACCCTCCGGCCCGCCCGGCTTGCCACCACTTCGTACGTCCGTGTCGTGTCCCCCGCGTCCACGACTATCTCCACGCGATCACCCTTCATCGGCCGAATCCCCCTTCTGCGATTGGATGTTGGAGAATCCCGCGGCCCGGACGGGCGGCCGCGCCGCCGTCCTGACCACCCCTCAAGTGTCCTCCCCAGCACTGACAATCGATCCCCGCGCGAGGGCGCGGCCTATGAGCACACCGGGTCGTCGATACGTAAGCTGTGCCACGTCGAACGGACGAGGGGACGGACATGGCGATGATGCGGCTCCGGCGCGAGGATCCGCGGATCGTCGGGTCGTTCCGGCTCCACCGCCGGCTCGGGGCCGGCGGGATGGGGGTCGTGTATCTGGGGTCGGACCGGCGCGGGCAGCGGGTGGCGCTGAAGGTGATCCGGCCTGATCTGGCCGAGGACCAGGAGTTCCGGTCGCGTTTCGCGCGCGAGGTCTCCGCGGCCCGCCGGATCCGGGGCGGCTGCACGGCCCGGCTGGTCGCCGCCGACCTGGAGGCCGACCGCCCGTGGTTCGCCACCCAGTACGTGCCCGGCCCGTCGCTGCACGACCGGGTCGCCGAGGAGGGTCCGTTGCGGGCCGCCGACGTGGCCGCGATCGGGGCGGCGCTCTCGGAGGGCCTGGTCGCCGTCCACGAGGCCGGGGTCGTCCACCGGGACCTCAAGCCCTCGAACATCCTGCTGTCGCCCAAGGGCCCGCGGATCATCGACTTCGGCATCGCCTGGGCCACCGGCGCCAGCACCCTCACCCACGTGGGAACGGCCGTCGGCTCCCCCGGCTTCCTCGCGCCGGAGCAGGTGCGCGGCGCGGCCGTCACCCCGGCCACGGACGTCTTCTCGCTCGGCGCCACGCTGGCGTACGCGGCGATGGCGGACTCGCCGTTCGGGCACGGCAGTTCGGAGGTCATGCTCTACCGGGTGGTCCACGAGGAGCCGCAGCTCAGCGGCGTACCGGACGCGCTGGCCCCGCTCGTCAGGGCGTGTCTGGCCAAGGATCCCGAGGACCGGCCCAGCACGCTCCAGCTGTCGATGCGGCTCAAGGAGATCGCCGCCCGCGAGGCGCAGGGGCTGCCCGCGGGGCGTCCGCCAGTACAGCGGGAGCGTACGGAGCAGTCGACCGGCAGCCGGCCGACGGAGCGGTACACCGAGCGCACGACGCAGGGGCGGGACCAGGGCGCTGCCTCCCGGCCGTCCGGGCCCCGTACGGGCGGGGGATCCGCGCGTGCGTCGCAGTCCCGGCCGAACGGGCGTCCCGTCCCCTCGCGGCCCGGCGGCGCGCGCACGACCTCGACCGGGCGCCGGCCGGCCAATCCGCGGCTGCTGCGGCAGCGGCTCTTCGTCTTCGTCGTGGTGACGCTGGTCGTCGCCCTGGGGATCGCCGCCGCGCAGGCCCTCCAGGGCTAGACCGCGAGTCCGTTCCGGCCTGGGTGCCGGGGGGGGGCGGTCAGTCCTGCGGGCGGCCGCTCGCCACCGCGTAGAAGGCCACGGCCGCCGCCGCGCCCACGTTGAGCGAGTCGACGCCGTGCGCCATCGGGATGCGCACCCACTCGTCCGCCGCGCGCAGCGCCTGCGTGGACAGGCCGTCGCCCTCGGCGCCGAGCATCAGCGCCGCCCGTTCGAGCTTGTGCGGGGCGGCCACGTCGATCGGGGAGGCCTTCTCGTCCGGCGTGAGGGCGAGCAGCTTGAAGCCCGCCTCCCGTACCGCCTCCAGGCCGCGCGGCCAGGTGTCCAGACGGGCGTACGGGACGGAGAAGACCGCGCCCATGGAGACCTTCACGGACCGGCGGTACAGCGGGTCCGCGCAGTCCGGCGACAGCAGCACCGCGTCCATGCCGAGGGCCGCCGCGCTGCGGAAGATGGCGCCGATGTTGGTGTGGTCGTTGACCGACTCCATCACGGCGACCCGGCGAGTCGTACGGAGCAGGTCCTCGGCGCTCGGCAGCGGCTTGCGCTGCATGGAGGCGAGGGCCCCGCGGTGCACGTGGTATCCGGTGACGCGCTCGGCGAGCTCCGGCTGCACCGCGTACACGGGCGCCGGAACCTCGTCGATGACATCGCGCATGACGTCGACCCACTTGGCGGAGAGCAGCATCGACCGCATCTCGTACCCGGCCTGCCTGGCCCGGCGGATGACCTTCTCGCCCTCGGCGATGAACAGACCCTCGGCGGGCTCGCGCCTGCGGCGCAGCTCCACATCGGTCAGGCCGGTGTAGTCGCGCAGGCGCGGGTCGTCGGGATCGTCGATCGTGATGAGTTCGGCCACGAGGTGATACTGCCTTGTCCGGGGTGCGGTGCCAATGTGTGCGACGGGGGGTTCGAACGCCCCTGGTCGCGGGTTACTTCACAAGCTTGTCAGGGCCCTCGGCGACCACGTCGCCGATGACGATCACGGCCGGCGGGCGGACCTCATGGGCCTTCACGGTCTCCGCGACCGTGGCCAGCGTGGCGTCCACGCGGCGCTGGGTGGCCGTGGTGCCCTCCTGGACGAGGGCGAGCGGTGTCTCGGGGGACTTGCCGTGCGCGACGAGCGCCTCGGCGATCTTCCCGATCTTGTCGACGCCCATCAGGATCACCAGCGTGCCGGTGAGCTTGGCGAGCGACGCCCAGTCGACGAGGGAGCGCGGGTCGTCGGGCGCCACATGGCCGCTGACGACGGTGAACTCGTGGGCCACTCCGCGGTGCGTGACCGGGATGCCGGCCGCGCCGGGGACGGAGATCGAGCTGGAGATGCCGGGGACGACGGTGCAGGCGATACCTTCCGCCGCCAGCGCCTGGGCCTCCTCCATGCCACGGCCGAAGACGAACGGGTCGCCGCCCTTGAGCCGTACCACCGACCTACCCGCCTTGGCGTGCTCGATCAGCGCGTTGTTGATGGCCTCCTGCGCCATGAACCGGCCGTACGGGATCTTCGCCGCGTCGATCACCTCGACGTGCGGGGGCAGCTCGTCGAGGAGGTCCCGGGGGCCGAGACGGTCGGCGATGACCACGTCCGCCTCGGCGAGCAGCCGGCGGCCGCGGACCGTGATCAGGTCGGGGTCGCCGGGGCCGCCGCCCACCAGCGCCACGAAGGGGGTACGGGAACGGTGCGGCGGGGCCGCGAGGGAACCGTCCCGCAGGCCCTCGACGATCGCGTCCCGCACGGCCGCGGAGCGGCGCGGGTCGTGGCCGGTGAGCACCGCGACGGTCACACCCTCGCTGCGGCCCGTGGCCGGGGTCCAGGCGGTCGCCGCATCGGCGTCGTCGGAGCGCACGCACCAGGTCCTGGTCCGCTCGGCCTCGTCGGACGCGGCGGCGTTGGCGACGGGGTCGCTGGTGGCCACGAGGGCGTACCAGGCGTCGGCCATGTCCCCGCCCTCGTAACGGCGCTTGACCCAGGCGATCTCGCCGGCCTCGGCCATCGCCTCTACGGACGGGGTCGCGGACGGGGAGATCAGGGTGACGTCGGCGCCTGCCGCGATCAGGGCCGGGAGCCGGCGCTGGGCGACCTGGCCGCCGCCGAGGACGACGACGCGCCGGCCGGAGAGGCGGAGTCCGACGGGGTAGGCGGGGTACGCGGCGGTCTCGACGGGGTCGGCCATGGGTGTGCGGCTCCTCGGAGGGGCGGGGTAGGGGCCGCTGCGGCGGTGAAGCGGCTGGTGGGGCGCGGTGCGGTGATCAGTGCGGTGATCGGTGCCCACGATATCGGTCACCGGGGGTGGGCGGCCTGTGACGGATGTCCCTGCCGAGAGGCCCCGACCCGTGGTGGACGGACCGGAGCGGCGCCGCTCCGGTCCCTCGACCTCCCCCGGCGGAGCGACTGCCCACGACAGCGGGGGGGCGGCGGAGCCCGGGCCGCCGAGGGCCCGGGCCGCCGGCTACTTCTCCGTCACGCCTGCCGAGTCGAACGTCGCGACCTCGTGCATCGCGCGGGCCGCGCTCTGGACGATCGGGAGGGCCAGCAGGGCACCGGTGCCCTCGCCGAGGCGGAGGTCGAGGTCGACCAGGGGGCGCAGGCCCAGCTTGTTGAGCGCCGCCACATGGCCCGGCTCGGCGCTGCGGTGGCCCGCGATGCAGGCCGCCAGGGACTCGGGCGCGATCGCACGGGCCACGAGCGCCGCCGCGCCCGTCGAGACGCCGTCCAGGACGACCGGGGTACGCAGCGAGGCCGCGCCCAGGATCAGGCCGACGAGCGCCGCGTGCTCCAGGCCGCCGACCGCCGAGAGGACGCCGACCGGGTCCGCCGGGTCCGGCTTGTGGAGGTCGAGGGCGCGGCGGACCACGTCCACCTTGCGGGCGTGCATCTCGTCGTTGATGCCGGTGCCGCGACCGGTCACCTCGACCGGGTCGACCCCCGTGTACACGGAGATCAGCGCCGCGGACGCGGTGGTGTTCGCGATGCCCATCTCGCCGGTCAGCAGGGCCTTGTTGCCCGCCGCCACGAGGTCCCGGGCGGTCTCGATGCCCACCTCGATCGCGGCGAGCACCTCCTCGCGGGTCATCGCGAGACCGGTCGTGAAGTCACCCGTACCGGCGCGGACCTTGCGGGGCAGCAGACCGGGCGTGGCGGGCAGGTCCGAGGCGACACCCACGTCGACGACACAGACCTCGGCGCCCACCTGGTTCGCGAAGGCGTTGCAGACCGCTCCCCCGCCGAGGAAGTTCGCGACCATCTGGCCGGTCACCTCCTGGGGCCATGCGGTGACGCCCTGGGCGTGCACGCCGTGGTCGCCGGCGAAGATCGCGACGGCCGCGGGCTCGGGGATCGGCGGCGGGCACATCCGGGAGAGCCCGGAGAGCTGCGCGGCGATGATCTCCAGCATGCCGAGGGCCCCGGCGGGCTTCGTCATGCGCTTCTGCCGCTCCCACGCCTCGCCGAGCGCCTTGGCGTCCAGGGGGCGGATGTTGGCGACGGTCTCCTGGAGCAGGTCGTGCGGCTCCTCGCCGGGCAGCGCCCTGCGGCCGTACGTCTCCTCGTGGACGACCCAGGACAGCGGGCGGCGCTTGGACCAGCCCGCCTGCATCAGCTCGGGCTCCTCGGGGAACTCGTCGACGTAACCCACACACAGGTACGCGACGACTTCGAGGTGCTCGGGCAGGCCGAGGGAGCGCACCATCTCGCGCTCGTCGAAGAAGCTGACCCAGCCGACGCCGAGGCCCTCGGCGCGGGCGGCGAGCCAGAGGTTCTCGACGGCGAGGGCCGAGGAGTACGGGGCCATCTGCGGCTGCGTGTAGCGGCCGAGGGTGTGCCGGCCGCCCCGCGTGGGGTCGGCGGTCACGACGATGTTGACCGGGGTGTCGAGGATGGCCTCGATCTTCAGTTCCTTGAACTGCTTCGCCCGGGCCTTCGGCAGCGACTTGGCGTAGGCCTCGCGCTGGCGCTGGGCGAGTTCGTGCATGCTCCGGCGGGTCTCGGCGGAGCGGATGACGACGAAGTCCCAGGGCTGGGAGTGGCCGACGCTGGGGGCCGTGTGGGCGGCCTCCAGGACGCGGAGCAGCACCTCGTGCGGGATCGGGTCGGAGCGGAAGCCGTTGCGGATGTCGCGGCGTTCACGCATGACGCGGAGCACGGCCTCGCGCTCGGCGTCGTCGTACCCGGGCGCCGGGGCGCCGACGGGCTCGTCGCCGCCGGACACCTCGATGTCCTCCGCCTCGATGTCCGCTGCCTCGATGTCCGCTGCCTCGATGTCCGCTGCCTCGACATCGGCCGCCTCGGCGTCCCCGGCCTCCGGGTCGGCTGCTTCGGCGTCCGCGGCCTCGGAGTCGGCTGCCTCGGCGACGGTCTCGTCGGCGAGGGCCTCGTCCGGGCCCGGCTGCTCGACCGCGGGCTCTTCGGCGACGGGCTCGTCGACAGCCGGCTCCTGGACGGCGGTCTCCTCGGCGGCGGTCTCCTCGGCGACCGGGGCCGCCTCGACGGCGGGCTCGGCGACCTCGACCGCTTCGTCGGTCGGCGCCTCCGCCACGGGCTCCTCCGCGGGGGCCGCTTCGACCGGCTCGACGTGCTCGACCGGTTCGGCCGGCTCCGCCTGCTCGGCGACCGGTTCCGCCGCCGCGGGCTCCTCGGCCACCGGCTCCTCGGCCACCGGCTCCTGGGTGACCTGCTCCTGGGTGACCGGCTCCTCCGCCACCGGCTCGGCGACGGCCTGGGCCACGACCTCGGCTTCGAGGGGGGCCTCGGCTTCGACGGGGGCCTCGGCCGCGGCCTCGGGCTCCTGCGCCGCCTCGGCGGCGGCTTCCTCGGCCGGCGGTACGGGTACGGCGGCGGCCGGTCCGCCGTCGCGCGGCGCCGGGACGACCACAGGGGGCTCCTCCACGAGCGCCTCGGCCGGAGCGGGCACCTCCACGGGAGCGGGGACCTCCACCGGAGCCTCGGCGGGCTCTTCGGCGGCGGGCTCCTCGGCAACGGGGGCCTCGGCCGGCGGCTGTTCGGCGGCCGGTGTCGGCGCCAGGTGCGGGGTCGTCGGGACGGTGCCCTCGACCTGGACGAACTGACCGACCGTTTCTGCGGGCGTCGGCTGCTGCCCGTGCATCTGGGGCTGCGGGTCCCAGGGAACGCCGCCCTGCGGCTGCATCTCGCCGAGCTGGGGCGCGACCGGGCCGGCCGGCTGCTCCTGGGGGACGTCGAGGTACTCGGGGCCGGTCGTCGGCGGACCCGCGACCCGGCTGGGGACGGGGATGGGCGCCGTCGCGGCGACGGGGGAAGGCGCGGGCGCGGCCATGGGCGCGGGTGCCTGGACGGCGGAGGCGGGGCCGCGGTCGGCGAGGGACCGTACGACTCCCCCGTTGTTCTCCGGCACCGGCGGGCCCATGTGCAGGGGGCGGCGGGCGGGCGGCGCGGCCGGGACGGAGGCCGGCGGCGGCACGCGCACGCCACCGAGGTCCACCGAACCGGAGTCGCGGCCGGCGGCCTCGTGGGCGCCGGTGTCGAGGATCCCGGGCTCGTAGCCGTGGTCGGTCACGACCTCGGCCCCGTACGGCTCCTGGGGCGCCACGGGTACGCCGTGGGCGGGGGTGGAGAGGATCTGACCGGACTCGACGGGCACCGGCACGCCGTGCGCGGGGGTCGAGATGCCGTGGTGGACGTTCTCGGGCGCCACGGGCATGCCGTGCGCGGCCTCCGGGGCCATCGGGACACCGTGCGCGGGGGTGGAGACGGCCTCGTGGGCGACGGGGGCGGCCGGGGCGGCCATCGGGGTCTGGGCGGCCAGGGCGTCGGCGATCGGTCCGGCCAGCGGGTCGGTGAGCGGGTCACCGGACGGCGGCAGCTGGCCCGGCATCATGCCCTGCGCGGGAACCTGGGCGGGGACGGCGACCGGCGGCGCGGGTACGGAGCCGGGCTGGTGCTCGCTCCACGCGCCCTGCGCGCCGGGCATCAGAAGCAGATCGTCGTCGTCGGCTGCGCTCTCGGAGGGGTCCAGGAAGGTGTACGCGCCCGGAGCGGGGATGCCCGGCTGCTCGACCATGCCTGCGTTCTCCGGCAGCCCCTCGCCGGGGACCTGGCCGGTGTCCGTCATGCGTACCCCTCGCCCATCGGTTGTGCTCCTTCAGACCTTCGCCCGTCAACAAGAACGAGCGTGCGCGCCGTGCGGCACGAATGACGCGCGGACACCCCAGCATTGTCGCGGCCATCGGCCGTCATGACAGGCGGATCCGCCACGGTTTGCTGTGGACTGCGCCACGTCGCGCGTCCCCCGGTCGCTCCGTACCACATCAGCGACCCAAAGCGGTCACTACTTCCGGACATTGGCGAACAAATGGCCGAAGGTCCGGGTGCGGTACGACGATCGGCCAGCCTACCTGGCCGGGTGGGCGGGTCGATCACGGGTGGGGGTCCCCCCGGCGCGGCTAAGGGGAGGTCGACCGGCGTCCGGAGAGCAGGAAGACGACGGAGCGGTCGCGTTCCGACCAGTCGCCGGGGTCGAGTCCGACGCTCTGCAGCAGCGCGCATTCGACGGTGTAGCCGCCCTCGGTGAGGGCGGCGCCGATGGCCTCGGCCTCGTCGCGGGTGGAGGCGTGGGCGACGATCCGCTCGGGCCGGCGGTCGGTGCAGGCGGTGACGACGGGCACGCCGCCGCCGCCGATCCGTACGACATCGGGTTCGGGGAGCCGTTCGAGGACGTGCGGGGCGCGGCCCCGTACGGCCTGGAGCTGGACGCCGTGACGGCGGGCGGCGGCCTCCGTGCGGGCGCAGGCGTCCGGGTCGGCGTCCACGGCGATGACGGCGGCGCCGAAGCGGGCGGCCTCGACGGAGAGCGCGCCGCCGCCGCAGCCGATGTCCCAGACGAGGTCGCCGACGCGGGGGCCGAGGCGGGCGAGCTGGGCGGCGCGCAGGGTGGGGTCCTCGCCGCTGCCTCCGCGCGCGGCGGCAGGGTCGTCCGGCGGCAGGGCCCAGCCGCGTACGGCGGGGGTCTCCTGGCCCATGAGCCAGCCTCCGGGCGGGGCGCCGGCCGTGCCGCCGATCACGATGACGACGTTGGGGTCGCGCCAGGCGTGGTCGGCGGCCTTGTCGGAGGTGAGGACGGTGACCTGCTCGCGGTCGGTGCCGAGCTCCTCACAGATGACGAAGGTGCGGTGGACGCCGTCGAGCAGGAGGGCGAGTTCGGCGGGTCCGGCACCGGGCGAGGTGAGGACGGCGACCTTGGGGTGGGCGCGGCAGACGTTGACGGCGCGGCGCAGGGTGCGCTGGTGGGCGACGACGATCCGGGCGTCGTCCCAGGGCATGCCGGCGCGGGCGAAGGCGGCGGCGACCGGGGAGACGGCCGGGACGACCTCGACCTCCAGGCCGTGCTCGGGGGCGCGCAGGGTGCGGACGACGCCGAAGAAGCCGGGGTCGCCGTCGGCGAGGACGACGGCGGTACCGCGGTGGCCCGCGATGCGGCGGGCGGCGAGGTCGACGCTGCCGAGACGGATGCGCTCGGCTCCCGGCGGGACCTCGGGCAGGGTGAGGTGGTGCGCGGCGCCGGCCACGAGCGTGGCGGCGGAGAGCGCGGACCGGGCCGCTGGGGTGAGGGGCGAGCCGTCCCAGCCGATCACCGTGACCCGGTCGGCCATCGTCGTCTGTCTCCTGAGGTCTTGTCGCAGGTCGGGGGCGTGTCGAGGGTACCCGGCTTCGGTTGCGGGCTCAGCTCCAGTCGGTGAAGGAGGAGTAGCCGGCCTCCGCCATCTGGTCGGCGACGCCTTCGAGGTCCTCGGGGAGCAGTCCCCAGACGATGAAGTCGGTGCGGAGGTCGGCCCAGGTGCCGTCCTCGGTGCGGGTGCGGGCTATGCAGGCGCCGCGCAGGACACCCTCGCTGATGCAGCCGATCTTCTGGGCGACCTGCTGGGAGGCGGTGTTGTCGGCCGCGGTGCGCAGCTCGATACGTTCGAACCCCTGGTCGCCGAAGAGCCACTGGGCGGTGGCGAGGGCGGCTTCGGAGGCGTATCCCTCGCCGCGGGCCCAGGGCGCGACGATGTACGACATCTCGGTGGACCGGACATGCCAATTGGTCCTGCCCAGCTGGATGATGCCGACGAGGCGCTGGGTGAGGAACTCGGTGACGGCGAGGTCGAGGCCCCGGCCGGCTTCGCGTTCGGCGGGGGCGTACTCGGTGATCCAGCGGAGCGCGCCGTCCTCGGTGAAGGGCTGGGGGACGGCCGTCCAGGCCGCGACCATCTCGTCGTTCATCATCTCGGTGAGGGCGGGCGCGTCCGCCTCTTCGAGCGCGCGCAGCACCAACCGGTCCGTGTTGATGGAGATGTCCGGAAAGGTGGTAGTCATGCGCAGCTCCATGCCGTGGACCGTCCGAATCGACCGTGAACGCACAGCATGCAGCATGCAGTCGCCGGTGTGCATGGCCGGGTCCGATGTGGCGTCAGATACGGCGTGACACGGCGGGACACGGCGAAGGCCCCGCGCACCGGACGGGGTGCGGGGGCCTTCGTCGTAAGGAACTGTACTGCGGACTCCCGTCGCAAGGACGGTGCGACGGGCCTTACTTGGCGACGGCGCCGAAGGCCGGGACGACCGAGCCGGTGTACGTGTCCTCGATGTACTTCTTCACCTCGGGCGAGTTGAGGAGCTTGACGAGCTTCTGCACGCGCGCGTCCTTCTCGTTGCCCTCCTTGACGGCGAGGAAGTTGGCGTACGGGTTGCCGTCCGCCTTCTCCAGGGCGATGGCGTCCTTGGCGGGCGAGAGCTTGGCCTCGATGGCGTAGTTGCCGTTGATGACGGCGGCGTCCACGTCGTTCAGGGCGCGGGGCACGGTGGCGGCCTCCAGCTCCTTGAACTCCAGGCCCTTCTTGTCCGTGATGTCGGAGAGCTTGGCGTTGGTGCCGACGCCGTCCTTCAGGCTGATGAGACCGTTCTCGGCGAGCAGCTGGAGCGCGCGGCCGCCGTTGGTGGTGTCGTTGGGGACGGCGATGGTCTGGCCGGCCTTGATGTCCGAGAGGGCCTTGACCTTCTTGGAGTAGAGGCCGAGCGGCTCCAGGTGGACGTTGACCACCGGGACGATGTGGGTGTTGTTCTTCTTGTTGAAGTCGTCGAGGTACGGCTTGTGCTGGAAGAAGTTGGCGTCGACCTGGCCGGACTCGGTGGCGGTGTTCGGCAGGACGTAGTCCGTGAACTCCTTCACCTCCAGCTTCAGGCCCTCCTTCGCGGCGAGGTTGTCCTTGACGTAGTTCAGGATGTCGGCGTGCGGCGTCGGGGACGCGGCGACGACGAGCGGCTTGTCGGCGGAGCCGGCGCCGTCCTTCGCGGAGGACGGGTCCGACGCGGTGCCGCAGGCGGTGAGGCCCAGGGCGAGCGCGGCGGTGGCGGCGATACCGGCGGTGAGCTTGATGTTCTTACGCACGAAGAGTGCCTCTTTCCGGTGGTGCGGTGGACGCCTGGACAACAAGTCCGGGCTCTTCTTCGAAGGACGAAGTCTGGGGTGGCGCCGTGGGTCAGGCGGTGCGGCCTCGGCGGGCGAGGAGGCGGACGGCGAGGTCGCCGATGAGCTGGACCACGGTGACGATCGCGATCAGGACGACGACGGTGACCAGCATGAACTGGGTGTCGAAGCGCTGGTATCCGTAGGTGATGGCCTTCGAGCCGAGGCCCTCGCCGCCGACCGCGCCGGCCATCGCGGAGTAGCCGATGAGCACGATGACGGTGGTGGTGACGGCGGAGACCAGCGAGGGCAGGGCCTGCGGCAGCAGCACCTTGCGCACGATCGTGGTCACGGAGCCGCCCATGGACTGGACGGCCTCGACCAGGCCGTGGTCGACCTCACGGATCGCGGTCTCGACGAGGCGCGCGAAGAACGGGATGGCGCCGATGGCGAGCGGCACGATCATCGCGGTGGGGCCGATGAAGGTGCCGACCACGAAGGTCGTGAAGGGGATCAGGGCGATCAGCAGGATGATGAACGGCAGCGAGCGGCCGATGTTCACGATCACGCCGACGACCTTGTTGACGACGGTGTTCTGCAGCAGGCCGCCCTTGTCCGTGAGGACAAGGAGGATGCCGAGCGGCAGTCCGCCGGCGATCGTGACGACCGTGGCCCACAGGACCATGTAGAGGGTGTCGACCGTGCCCTGTTCGAGGAGGGGCTGCATCTCCGACCAGGTCACTTGGCACCTTCCTTGACGAGCACGGGCGCCGCCTCCGGCGCGGTCTCCTCTTCGACGACGTCGACCTGGAGGCCCTGCTCGCGCAGGAAGCCGACGGGGACGACGTTCTCCTCGTACCGGCCGGGCAGTTCGATCCGCATCCGGCCGATCTGCTTGCCGCCCACGGTGTCCATGGCGGCGCCGAGGATCGAGATGTCGATGTTGTACGTACGGGAGAGCTGGGAGATCACCGGCTGGGTGGCGGCCTCGCCGTGGAAGGTCACGTCGACGACCGTGCGGTCGGGCCCGGTGGGGGCGCCGCTGACCGGGAAGAGCTCGGCGGCCAGCTCGGAGCCGGGGGTGGCGAGCAGTTCGCTCACGGTGCCGGACTCGACGATCCGGCCCTTCTGCATCAGCGCGGCCGAGTCGCAGATCGTCTTGACGACGTCCATCTCGTGCGTGATGAGCAGGACGGTGAGGCCGAGCTGCCGGTTGAGGTCGCGCAGCAGCTGGAGGATGGAGCGGGTGGTCTCCGGGTCGAGCGCGCTGGTGGCCTCGTCGGAGAGCAGGACCTTGGGGTTGCCGGCCAGGGCGCGGGCTATGCCGACGCGCTGCTTCTGGCCGCCGGAGAGCTGACCGGGGTAGGCCTTCGCCTTGTCGGCGAGGCCGACGAGGTCGAGGAGCTCCAGCGCACGGCGGGTGCGCTCGGCGCCGGAGACGCCGAGGATCTCCAGGGGGAGTTCGATGTTGTCCTTGACCGTGCGGGAGGACAGCAGGTTGAAGTGCTGGAAGACCATGCCGATGCTGCTGCGGGCGCGGCGCAGGTCCTTGCCGGCGCGGCGGCCCGTGGCGGCGAGTGCGGTGAGGTCGACGCCGTCCACCGTCACGGTGCCGGAGGTGGGGCGCTCCAGGAGGTTGACACAGCGGATGAGCGAGGACTTTCCGGCGCCGCTCTGGCCGATCACGCCGAACACCTCGCCCTCGCGGACATGGAGGTCGACACCGTCCAGAGCGGTGACCTGGCGGCCTCGCGACTCATAGACCTTTGTCAGGCCCGAAGTGGTGATCACAGGGGTTTCCGTCACTGTCGAGTGCGCGGCGCGGGGTCCGCCGGGCACGGGGCATTCGTCGTTCGGACAGTCAGGCGCAGATGGGCCGGCTCCGGTGGGTGAACCGGAAGGCAGCGCGTGCGCGGGGCGGGCACGGTCCGGCGCCGGTTTCGGCGGGCGGATCGGCTCGGCCGTCGGGGTCTCGCTTCGGGGCGCGAGGCTCGGCGGGGGCCCTCAGATGGCGCACATTCGACACAGACAACGAGCACCGGGCGTCGTGATCGCCTCGGTCGCAAGGGTGCGGCTGCTCGTCGTGGTCATGTCTGCAAGTAAAGCACGCACCCCTTCGGCCGAATCGGGGGTGTCCGTATAGCGGACATCGTTGAGACATCATGCGGACACCCCCGACCTGCCGTCACACCCCGGCGGTGGCCTCCACTCCCCCGTCGGTGGCCTGCGCGAATACCTCCGACAGGTCGGTCACGACGACATCGGCGTCGAGCCAGGAACGGTCGTGGGTTGTGGCCAAGGCCACGGTCCGCATGCTTGCGGCGCGCAGGCGACGAGGCCGCGGGAGCGTCCTCGAAGACCACGCAGGCGACCGGGTCGACGCCAGCTTCGCGGCGGCGAACGGGAAGGGCTCGGGGTCGGGCTTGCCGCGGGTGATGTCGTCGGCGGCCACCATGACGGGGAAGTCGACCCCGGCCTCACGCAGCCGCGCCCCGCCGAGCTGGGGGTCCCTAGGCGTCAGCTCTGGGGGGGGAGGGTCACGGAGGTGACGACGGCCCAGCGGCCGGCGGGCGGCAAGCGGCGGGCAGCGGGCGGCGAGGAGAGCAGTTCCTTGGTGCCGGGCAGCAGCTCGACCCCGCCGGGGCCGTCCTCGACCTCCAGCTCCTCGATCCGGCGCAGGGCGTCGGGCACCCTGGCCGCGAGCAGCAGCTCGGCGATGACCTCGGCGGCGGGCCGCCCGTGCGCTCGACGCGGGCGAAGTCCTCGGCCGACATCCCGTACCCCCGGCCTACCGCGTCCAGCAGCGGTCCACGGACGCCATGGACGAGACGAGGGTTCCGTTGTTGTCGAACAGGAGGGCTTCGGCGCGCATCTTCATGGGTCTCGACCCTGCGGGGCGGGTGGGGGGCGAGCGCATCGGGTCTTTTGGCCCGTAATACCCTCGGGCCCATGCTTGACGCCCTGACGGTCGCGGTCTCGGTGGCCGCGCTCGCCCTCGCCGCCTGGTGCGGCTTCGCCTTCTCCCGCGACCAGCCGACCAAGGACTGGCACTTCATCGGCATGGCCGTGGTGACGTTCCTCGCACTGGTGCAGCTGATCGTCGGCATCGTGCAGCTGTCGCGCGGCGAGAAGGCCGAGGAGGGCACGACGATCTTCGTCGCCTATCTCCTGGGCTCGCTGTGCGCGGTGCCCGCGGCCGCCTTCATGTCGCTCAGCGAGCGGAGCCGCTGGGGCTCGGCGACGGTGGCGGCGAGCGGTGTCGTGCTCGCGGTCCTCGAGGTCCGCCTCTTCGACATCTGGACGGTGGGCTGATGAGCGCGACCGAGGGAGCCGGCCGCCTGGTCAAGGGCCCCGGCATGCTGCTGGTGTGGCTGTACGGCGTGATGTCGGTGGGCGCGGTCTCGCGCTCGATCTACCAGATCGCGACCGAGTTCGACCG
This sequence comes from Streptomyces sp. NPDC012508, assembly GCF_042902595.1. Taxonomy (NCBI): domain Bacteria; kingdom Bacillati; phylum Actinomycetota; class Actinomycetes; order Kitasatosporales; family Streptomycetaceae; genus Streptomyces; species Streptomyces sp. NPDC012508. The sequence goes on along the minus strand of NZ_JBIBEO010000009.1, from coordinate 263,427 downwards.
GGCGCCGCTCGCGTACGCGCTGTCGGCGGTGGCCGCCGTGGTGTACGCCTTCATCACGTACACGCTGGTCAGGGGCGGGGAGACGGCCCGCAGGGCGGCGCTGGTGTGCTGCGCCGCCGAGCTGGTGGGCGTGCTGACCGTGGGGACCTGGACGCTGGCCGACCCGTCCGCGTTCCCCGACGCCACGGTCTGGTCGGACTACGGCTACGGCTACATCTTCATCCCGGTGCTCCTGCCGGTGACCGGGATCTGGTGGCTGCGGCGGTCGCGGGCGACCGCCTAGGCATGGGCGCCGGGCCTAGGCGGCCTTCTCCAGGGTCACGAGCGTGAGCCGGGGGCCGATCTCGCGCGCGGCGACCTGTTCGTACCCCTTGCTGCGGTAGAGCCTCAGGTTCCGCTCGCTGCGGTGGCCGGTGAAGAGCTGGAAGCGCTTGGCGGTGGGCGCCGGGTCGGCGGCGAAGTGGCCCTCGATGGCGTCGAGCAGCCGGCCGCCGAGCCCGTGGCGCTGCATGCGCGGGTGGACGATGAGCTTGGCGATCCGTACGGTTCCGGCCTCGTCGACCCGCCCGCGTACGGAGGCGACGATCTCGTCGCCGAGGCGCGCCACGAGCGCGTGGCCCTGGGCCAGTTCGGCCCGCAGGGCGTCCAGGGTCTGGGTGAGGGGCTCGATCGAGTAGTCGCCGTAGAGCTCGGCCTCGCTCTGGTAACAGAGGTACTGCAGCTTGAGTATGTGCTCCGCGTCCTGTGCGTCCGCGGCTGAGATGGTCACGCTCATGCCCATGTGCGCATGCCTCCCGCTCACCTGGTCCATCGGTCGGTCTCCCGCACCCTTCCCCTCGGGGTCGCCGCGGGAACCTCTGAGGCCAGCATTCTGCGCAGGCATCCCAGGCATCGGGAACGCATCGGCCCCAGACTGCCCTGTGAGATACCCAACTCCCCTGCGATTTCCCGGTAGGTGGGGTCGGCCGGGTCGAGCATCGCGGTGAGCAGACGCGGGCAGTGGCCGGGGGTCCGGCGGACGGCGGCGCGCACGGCGCGACGGCGTTCGGTCGTCAGCGCGGAGCTCTCGGGAGAGTCGTGCGGCTCGGTGGCCTCCTCGCCGCGGTACGGGCGTTCCCGCAGGGCGGCGCGCCGGGCGCGGCGGGCTTCGGCGCGGACGGCTCGGCGGAGCCAGTCGGCGGGGTGGCTCGGTGCCGCGTCGTCCTGGAGCCGTTCGAGGAGCTTGAGCCAGACGGCCTGTTCGAGGTCGCTCGCCTCGACGCCGGCGGCGGAGGCCTCCGCACTGGACTCGGCGGCGAGCAGCGGGGCGAGGGTGCGGAGGAGGTGGCGGTCGGTGGGGGTCATGCACGGCACGATGCGGGAGCTGCCGGGGGTGGTTGCGGTCCTGGGGTCAAACCACTCGGGCGGGTGCCGTTGCCGTGGTCCTGGCCCAGGGTCCTGGGCGTGTGCGGAGCACGGCAACGGGCGACGCACTCCCGCGACGGATCACATGACGGTCACACGACGGATCAGAGGTCGGACACCGCCAGGAGGGCCGTGTCCGGGTTGTCGGAGAAGATGCCGTCGATGCCCGTCGCCAGGTAGGTCTTCAGGGCGCCGAAGACGTCTCCGTAGGCGTTCGGGTCCGTGCCACGGCGGAACTCGGCCGGCAGGAAGCTGTTCTCGTTGCGCTGGGTGTACGGGTGGAGGATCAGGCCCTTCGCGTGCGCGTCGCGCACCAGCGTGGTCGGGGTGCCGAGGCGGCCGCTCGCGTCACGCGGGATGACCAGGTCGAGGGTGGGTCCGATGCCCTGTGCGAACGAGGCGATCCAGCGCAGGCCCTCGGGCGTGACCAGGTCGGCGACCGTGCGCGGGTCGCCCGCCTGGACGAAGTCCCAGGGCCGGCTGCCGGCGGCCGAGAGCAGCACGACCCGCGGGGAGTTCACCAGCTTCGCCAGGCGCTGGATGCTGCTGGGCTCGAAGGACTGGAGGAAGACCGGGGAGTCGGCGCGGTGACGCCCGTACCGGCGCAGCAGCGTGGCGAGGCGCTCCTCCAGGCCGAGGCCGAGGGAGCGGAAGTAGGTGGGGTGCTTGGTCTCGACATGCAGCCAGACGTCGCGGCCGCGACGGCGGCCCTCCCGTTCGGCCCAGCGCAGCACCTCCTCGAAGGTCGGGATCTGCCAGCGGCCGTCGTACAGCGTGTTCTCCTGGCGGGTGCCCGGGATGCGCTCCTTGGCACGGAGGGTCTTGAGCTCGGCGAGCGTGAAGTCCTCGGTGAACCAGCCGGTGTACGAGACGCCGTCGACGGACTTGGTGGTCCTGCGCGAGGCGAACTCGGGGTGGTCGGCGACATCGGTCGTCCCGGTGATGTCGTTCTCGTGGCGGCAGACCAGGTGTCCGTCCTTGGTGGGGACGAGGTCCTGCTCGATCACGTGCGCGCCGAGGTCGAGGGCGAGCTGGTAGGAGCCGAGGGTGTGCTCGGGGCGGTAGCCGCTCGCGCCGCGGTGGGCGATGACGGTGGGGACGGGGAGGGAGCGGTGGCCGTGCCCGCGGCCCGCGCCGTTCGATTCCGCGGCCTGGGCGTTGCCCGCGGCGAGGACCGAGGAGGCGCCGAGGACGGCGGCTCCCGCCACGCCCGTCACCGCCGCGCCCGCCGCTCCGAGGACCGTCCGCCGAGCCGGGCTGCCGTGCGCACCCTGTGTCATGAAGGCTCCTTCGATGTGATGTCCCGCACCTGTCAAACGACGCTCCGACCGTAGGCAGTCACCCCTTACCTGCGGCAGACCCTGGTCGAACATGGCGGAAACACACGTCAACACTGTGTATCCACTCGGTGAACCCGATGTGCGCACGACCATGACCCGCGAGTATCGTCCTCACCTGCACGGCCCCCGTTCGACGCCGCCCCGCCCCCGACACCGGAGGAACCGTTGTCCCGTCTCGCACTCATCAAGGCAGTGCTCGGACCGATCCTGCGTCTGATGTTCCGCCCACGTGTGGAAGGTGCCGAGAACATCCCCGGGACGGGTCCGGTGATCCTGGCGGGCAACCACCTCACCTTCATCGACTCGATGATCATGCCGATCTGCACGGACCGCCCGGTCTTCTTCATCGGCAAGGACGAGTACGTCACGGGCAAGGGCTTCAAGGGCCGGCTGATGGCCTGGTTCTTCACCAGCGTCGGCATGATCCCGGTGGACCGCGACGGCGGCCGGGGCGGTGTCGCGGCGCTGATGACCGGCCGCCGCGTCCTGGAGGAGGGCAGGATCTTCTCCATCTACCCGGAGGGCACCCGCTCCCCCGACGGCCGGCTCTACCGGGGCCGTACCGGCATCGCGCGGCTGACGCTGATGACCGGCGCGCCGGTGGTGCCGTTCGCGATGATCGGTACCGACAAGATCCAGCCGGGCGGGGCGGGGCTGCCCCGGCCGGGCCGGGTGACGGTCCGCTTCGGCGAGCCGATGGAGTTCTCGCGGTACGAGGGGATGGACCGGGACCGCTATGTGCTGCGGGCCGTGACGGACTCGGTGATGTCCGAGGTGATGCGGCTGTCCGGCCAGGAGTACGTGGACATGTACGCCACGAAGGCGAAGGCCGCGTAGCCGGCACGACATGGACGAAGGGCCCCGCACGGCAGTCGCCGTGCGGGGCCCTTCGCGTGTGACGCCCGGGGTTCCTCGTCGTTCGTGACGCCCACGGTGTGCGTCAGTGCTCGATGCCGTCCTCCAGCTTCTGGCCCTTCAGGAGGAACCAGGCGGCGACCGCCGTCGCGAGGAGGACCGCCGCGCCGACACCCGCCGCGATGTTCAGACCGTCGACGAAGGCCTCCTGGGCGGTGGAGACCAGGCCGGTGGCCGTGGCGGGGTCGAGACTCGCGGAGGCCTCGACCGCGCCTCCGAGCGAGTCGTGGGCCGCCGCGGCGGCGTCGGCCGGGACGCCCGCCGGAGCCGTGAAGCCCTGGTAGACGCCGGTGACGATCGAGCCGAGGAGCGCGATGCCGAGCGCCGCGCCCAGCTCGTACGCCGTCTCGGAGACGGCGGAGGCCGAACCCGCCTGCTCCTTGGGCACGCTGGAGAGGATCACGTCGGCGGTGACGGTGAACGAGAATCCGGCGCCGAGGCCGACGACGAGCAGGGCCGCGCCGAGCAGCGGGTAGCCGGTCTCCTTGTGGACCAGGGTGATCGCGGCGAGCGCCAGTCCGATCGCGCCCAGACCGCCGGTGACGATGGCCCGTACGGAGAACCGGCGGGCGTACCGGCCGGCGAGCAGACCGGTGGCCACCGCGCCGACGGCGGCGGGCAGTTCGGCGAGTCCGGCCTCCAGCGGGTCACGCCCCTGGACGAGCTGCAGGAACTGGGAGAGGAAGAAGACCAGTCCGGACAGTCCGAAGACGGTGAGCAGATCCGCCAGGACCGCGCCCGAGAAGCCGCGGTGCTTGAAGAGCCGCATGTCGAGCAGGGGCGCGGTCAGCGTGTGCTGCCGCCGGACGAAGGCGTACAGGGCCGCGGCGCCGATGACGGCGGCCGCGCCGACCTCCCACGTCAGGCCGTGCGAGGCGACTTCCTTGATGGCGTAGACGACGCCGATGACACCGACGAGCGAGAGCCCGACGCTGACGAGGTCCCAGGGACCGGAGACCGGGTTCTTGGACTCGGGCAGCAGCTTGATGCCGACAAGGACCAGGGCGATCATCACGGGGAGGTTGATGAGGAAGACCGAGCCCCACCAGAAGTGCTGGAGCAGCGCTCCGCCGACGACTGGACCGACGGCCGCACCGGCCGAGGCGGTGGCGCCCCAGATGCCGATGGCGAGGCTGCGCTCCTTGGGGTCGTGGAAGATGTTCCGGATCAGCGCCAGGGTCGACGGCATCAGCGTCGCGCCGGCGACACCGAGGAGCGCGCGGGCGACGATCATCATCTCGGGGCTGGTGGCGTACGCGTTGAGCACCGAGACGGCACCGAACGCGGTCGCACCGATCAGGAGCAGCTTCTTGCGGCCGATCCGGTCACCGAGGGAGCCCATGGAGACGAGCAGACCGGCGATCACGAACGAGTAGATGTCGCCGATCCAGAGCAGCTGCGTACCGGACGGCTTGAGGTCCTCGCTGAGCGAGGGCGTCGCGAGACCGAGTACGGTGGCGTCCACCGCGACCAGCAGGACGGCCAGGACGAGTACCGAGAGCGCGAGCCAGCGGCCGGGGCTCTTCACCTCCGCCCCCGTCGTCGGGCTCAACTGCTGGGTCCTGCTCATTTCTCCACGCTCCGTCGTGCGCCACCGAGCAGCAGCTCGGTGATCATGTACTGAAAGTCGTTGCCGGCGACCCTGCCGTCCATCACGGACCAGGCACAGGCCGAGACGAGGCCGTAGAGGGCCTCGGTGAGCCAGGCGGGGCTCAGGTCGATCCGGAAGGTGCCTTCCTCCTGACCGCGCCGGAAGAGGGCGCTGACCCTGGCGTCGAGCCGGGACCAGCCCTCGTCGACGTCGTCGCCCTCGAAGAGCTGGTTCTCGGTGACGAGGAAGGCCAGCAGCGGGGCGTTGGGCTCGGTTTCGGCGACGAGCCGCCGTAGCGCCTCGTCGGCCGGGCCGTCGTCGAGGCGGGCGGCGTCGCACGCGGCCTCGAACTCCTCGAGCCCCATCGCCTCCAGCGCCCTGACCAGCGCGTCCCGCCCGGCGAAGTGCCGGTGCAGGGTGGCGCGGCCGATCCCCGCGGCCCGGGCGACCTCGTCCATGGTGGCGGTCGATTTCCGGGAGAGCAGGGCGGCAGCGGAGCGGAGCACCTGGGTGCGGTCGACTGACATGAGACAACCATACACCGAATGAGACGCCGATGTCTCATTCGATAATTCGACGCCTCATCAGGAGGCGGGAAGGAATGCTGTGGGCATGACGAAGCCGCTGCTGCTGATCGATGTGGACGGGCCGCTGAATCCGTACGCGGCGCAGCGCGAACGCCGTCCGGAGGGGTACACCACGCACCGCATGCGGCCGAGCGGGTGGACCGGTCCGAAGCCGCTGCGGGTGTGGCTGAATCCGGCGCACGGGGGCGAGCTGCTCGCGCTGGCGGAGGCGTACGAGCTGGTGTGGGCGACGACGTGGAAGGGCGAGGCGAACGCCTGGATCGGGCCCCGTCTCGGGCTGCCGGAGCTGCCGTTCGTCGACTGGCCCCAGATGCACGGAAGGGCCCCTCGCGGGACCTTCTGGAAGACGCAGTACATCCTGGAGTACGCGGCGGGGCGGCCGTTCGCCTGGGTGGACGACGACATCACGTCGTACGACCACGACTACGTGGAGCAGAACCACCTCGCCGCCGCCCTGTTGCTGCACGTCGACGAGCGGATCGGACTGCTCCGGCCGGACTTCGACGCGCTCGCGGACTGGGCGGCGGCGCTGTGACGCTCTGAGGGCTACTTCTTCGCGGTGGCCCACGCGTGCTGGATCACCAGGTCGGCCTTGACCTCGACCAGCTGGGCGGCGACCGCCGACGGAGCCGTACCGCCCCGGCCGTCACGCGAGGCCAGCGCGCCCGGCACGTTGAGGACGGTGCGGACCTCGGGGGTGAGGTGCTCGGAGATCTTGGCGAACTGGTCGTCCGTGAGCTCGTCGAGCTCCTTGCCCTCCGCCTCGGCGACCTTCACGCACTCGCCGGCCACCTCGTGCGCCACCCGGAACGGCACGCCCTGCTTGACCAGCCACTCGGCGATGTCGGTGGCGAGCGAGAAGCCGGCCGGGGCCAGCTCCTCCATGCGCTCCCGGTTGACGGTGAGCGTGGCCATCATGCCGGTGAAGGCGGGGAGCAGGACCTCCAGCTGGTCGCAGGAGTCGAAGACGGGCTCCTTGTCCTCCTGGAGGTCACGGTTGTAGGCGAGCGGCAGGGCCTTGAGCGTGGCCATCAGACCGCTGAGGTTGCCGATGAGACGGCCGGACTTGCCCCGGGCCAGCTCGGCGATGTCCGGGTTCTTCTTCTGCGGCATGATCGACGAGCCGGTGGAGAAGGCGTCGTGGAGGGTCACGAAGGAGAACTCCTTCGTGTTCCAGATGATGATCTCCTCCGCGATCCGGGAGAGGTTGATCCCGATCATCGCGGTGATGAAGGCGAACTCGGCCACGAAGTCGCGCGAGGCCGTGCCGTCGATGGAGTTGCCGGCCGAGCCCCGCTCGAAGCCGAGGTCCTTGGCGACCGCCTCCGGGTCGAGCCCGAGGGAGGAGCCGGCCAGGGCGCCGGAGCCGTACGGGGAGACCGCCGTACGGGTGTCCCACTGCCGCAGCCGCTCGGCGTCCCGGGAGAGGGACTGGACGTGGGCGAGGACATGGTGGGCGAAGAGCACCGGCTGGGCGTGCTGGAGGTGCGTCCGGCCCGGCATGGCGACATCCGGGTGCGCCTCGGCGAGGCCCACCAGGGCGTCCTGGAGCTCGGCGATCAGGCCGCCGATGATCCGGGCGTGGTCGCGCAGGTACATCCGGAAGAGGGTGGCGACCTGGTCGTTGCGGGACCGGCCGGCGCGCAGCTTGCCGCCGAGGTCCGCGCCGAGGCGCTCCAGGAGGCCACGCTCCAGGGCGGTGTGGACGTCCTCGTCGGCGATGGTGCCGACGAAGGAGCCGTCGGCGACGTCCGCCTCCAGCTGGTCGAGGCCGGCGAGCATGCGCGTCAGCTCGTCCTCGGTGAGCAGCCCGGCCTTGTGGAGCACGCGCGCGTGGGCGCGGGAACCGGCGATGTCGTACGGCGCCAGCCGCCAGTCGAAGTGGACCGACGCGGACAGCTTCGCGAGGGCCTCGGCCGGCCCGTCGGCGAAGCGGCCGCCCCAGAGCCGGACGTCACCGTTGTTGCTGCTCACAGCTACTGCTCCTCAGGAGGGTGGATAACAGGCCGCCTCCCCGGTCCCTGCGGTGGGGAGGCGGCTGGGGAACGAATCGCGGTTACGCGAGGTCACGCCGTGCGGCGATCTTCGCGGAGAGGGCGAAGATGTCGATGAAGCCCTGCGCCTTGGACTGGTCGAACGTGTCGCCCGAGTCGTAGGTCGCGAGGTTGAAGTCGTACAGCGACTCCTCGGACTTCCGGCCGGTGACGACGGCGCGGCCGCCGTGCAGGGTCATCCGGATGTCTCCGGTGACGTGCTGGTTCGCCTCGTGGATGAAGCCGTCCAGGGCGCGCTTGAGCGGGGAGAACCACAGGCCGTCGTAGACGAGCTCGCCCCAGCGCTGCTCGACCTGCCGCTTGTAGCGGGCCAGTTCGCGCTCGACGGTGACGTTCTCGAGCTCCTGGTGGGCGGTGATCAGGGCGATCGCGCCGGGAGCCTCGTAGACCTCACGGGACTTGATCCCGACGAGCCGGTCCTCGACCATGTCGATCCGGCCGACGCCCTGGGCGCCGGCGCGCTCGTTGAGCTGCTGGATCGCCTGGAGGACGGTGACGGGCCTGCCGTCGAGCGCGACCGGGACGCCTTCCTTGAAGGAGATGACGACCTCGTCGGCCTCGCGCGGGGTGGCCGGGTTCGCGGTGTACTCGTAGATGTCCTCGATCGGCGCGTTCCAGATGTCCTCGAGGAATCCGGTCTCGACGGCGCGGCCGAAGACGTTCTGGTCGATGGAGTACGGGGACTTCTTGGTGGTCGCGATCGGGAGCTGCGCCTTCTCCGCGAAGGCGATGGCCTTGTCGCGGGTCATGGCGTAGTCACGGACCGGGGCGATGCACTTCAGGTCGGGCCCGAGGGCCTGGATCCCCGCCTCGAAGCGGACCTGGTCGTTGCCCTTGCCGGTGCAGCCGTGGGCGACGATGCCGGCGCCGTGCTTCCTGGCGGCGGCGACGAGGTGCTTGACGATGGCCGGCCGGGAGAGGGCGGAGACCAGCGGGTAGCGGTCCATGTAGAGGGCGTTGGCCTTGATCGCCGGGAGGCAGTACTCGTCGGCGAACTCGTCCCTGGCGTCGGCGACCTCGGCCTCGACCGCGCCGCAGGCGAGGGCGCGCTTGCGGATGACGTCCAGGTCCTCGCCACCCTGGCCGACGTCGACGGCGACGGCGACGACCTCGGCGCCGGTCTCCTCGGCGATCCAGCCGATGGCGACGGAGGTGTCCAGGCCGCCGGAGTAGGCGAGTACGACACGCTCGGTCACGGGCTTCTCCTTACCTTGCAAGCACTGATAGGTATAACTATGCAGTCCTCCGTATGTTTTGTCAATGCGCTCGAAAAGGGCTGGTCGGAGGGGGTACACCTGCCTAGGCTGCGCCCATGAGGGACGAGATGGAGGCGGCCGCACGGCGGCTCGCGGACGGTACGCCGCTCGCGGAGGCCCTGGACGTGTCGTCCGCGACGGCATGGATCGCGCTGGACGAGCACGTACGGACGGAGCTCCAGTGGAGGCGGGCTGCGGCCGGCCACACCTGGCGCGCACCCACGTTCTCCGGCGTCGCGGAACCCGACCCGTCAGCCGTGGCGCTCGCACTGTGCGACCCCGACGGGCGCGTCAGGGAGGCAGCGCTCGCGCCCGCCGGGGCCGAGCCCTCGCTGCTGCCGCTGATCGCGATCCGCTGCGCGGACTGGGTCGCTCCCGTACGGGACGGGGCCCGTGACCTGCTCCGGGCGGCGCTTCCCGGTGCGGGCGCCGCGGCCATGCCGGCGCTGGCCGCCGTGATCCTGCGGGCCGGGGTACGGCTGCGCGGGGGTGTCGCGCGGGAGCTGCTGGAGGCGGCCCTTGGCCGGTGCGACGCGGTCACGCTCGACGCCGTGCTCGCGAGCGGGGACCGGGCCGGCCGCCGGCTCGCCCACCGGGTGGCGGTCGAGCGCGGCCACTTCTCCCCGGCGCGGCTGGCGGAGATCGCGGCCCGCGAAGGGGACGTCGTGATCCAGGACGTGTGCTCCGGGGCCGCGCTGGCGGGCTCCGGCACCGGAACGGGCGACGAGGTGCTGCTGCCGCTGCTGCGGTCGCGGCAGTCGCGGGTCCGGTCGGCCGGGGTGACGGCGCTGCACCGGACCGGGCTCCACGCGCGGGCGGAACCGTTCCTGTACGACCGGTCGTCCATGGTGCGCGCCTGCGCCCGGTGGGTGATGCGGCAGGACGGGCGGGACCCGCTGGAGCTCTACCGGGCGCGGTGCGGGGACGGTGACGTACCGGCGGGCGCTCCCATCGGTCTCGCCGAGTCCGGGTCACGGGCGGACGCGGCGCTGCTCTGGCCGCTCACCGGTCACCCGCTCGCGGTCGTGCGTGCGCAGGCGGTGGCCGGGTTGCGCGTGCTGGGGGCCCAGGGCCTCCAGCGGCTGGCTCCGCTGCTCGACGACCCCGCGCCCGGAGTCGTACGGGAGGCGGTGGCCGCGCTCGTACCGTGGGCGCACCTGCTGCGGGACGAGGAACTGACGCTCCGTCTGGCCCCTGACCTGCCCCGGCACATCCGGGTCGGAGCGTTCCGCCTGCTCGCGGCTCGGGGTGGTCCGGCGTACGGGGAGGGCGTCCGCATGCTGGTCGACGACGCGGAGCCGAAACTGCGGGCCCGGGCGCGGGCGGTCGCGGGGCGGGCGACTCCGGCTGGACGCCGGCGAGCAGAATGAGCCACATGGGAAAGACATATGAACGCATCGACGGTCGGCTTCGGACCTTCATCGAGGCCCAGCCGATCTTCTTCCACGCCACCGCCCCGCTCGACGCCGACGGCACCGTCAACCTCTCGCCCAAGGGGCTGACGGGATCCTTCGCCGTCATCGACGAACTGACCGTCGCCTACCTGGACTTCGCCGGGTCCACCGCCGAGACCGTCGCGCATCTGCGCGAGAACGGGCGCATCACGCTCATGTGGTGCGCGTTTCAGGGGCCGCCGAGCATCGTGCGGGTGCACGGGCGAGGCGAGCCCGTGTTCCGGGACGATCCGCGATGGGAAGGGCTCATGGCGCACTTCCCCTCGATCGATGTGACCCAGCACGGGCTGCGCGCGATCATCGTCGTCACGGCCGAGGTGATTCGGGACTCCTGCGGGTACGCCGTGCCGTTCATGACGTACGACCAGGATCGCGATCTGCACGGGAGGCGGTTCGCGCGCGAGGACGACGACTCGCTGAGCGCGTACTTCGAGAAGAAGGACCACATCGGCGTCAGCATGGACGGGCTGCCTGGGCTTCCGCTGCCGCTGCCGCCGCTCCCCCGGCCGGGGCACCAGGCCGGGCCGGGCGGCGGGGCCGTACGGGCCGCGCCGCCGGCCCCGACCGCCTAGCGGTCGTTCTGCGCCAGACGCAGCAGGTGGTCGGCGAGCGCCTGACCGCCCAGGGGGTCGCGGGAGATCAGGAGCAGCGTGTCGTCTCCCGCGATCGTGCCGAGGATCGCGTGGAGTTCGGCCTGGTCGATGGCCGACGCGAGGAACTGGGCCGCACCCGGCGGGGTCCTCAGGACCACCAGGTTCGCGGAGGCCTCGGCGGAGATCAGCAGTTCGCCGGAGAGGCGCCGCATGCGCTCCTCCTTGGCGGACTCGCCGAGCGGCGCCTGCGGGGTGCGGAAGCCGCCCTCGCTGGGGACCGCGTAGATCAGCTCACCGCCCGTGTTGCGGATCTTCACCGCGCCGAGCTCGTCGAGGTCGCGGGAGAGCGTCGCCTGGGTGACGCTCAGCCCGTCGTCCGCGAGGAGCTTGGCGAGCTGGCTCTGGGAGCGAACCGGCTGCCGGTTGAGGATGTCGACGATCCTGCGGTGGCGTGCGGTACGGGTCTGCGGAACGGACGGCCCGCCGTGCTCGGTTTCCTGCGCGTCGGTCATCGTCGTCTCATTCTCCGGTTCGTCCTTCCCCGTTCACCGCTTCGTCGAGGACACCGGGAAGGGCCGCGAGGAACGCGTCCACCTCAGCGTCTCCGATGATCAGTGCCGGCATGATCCGTACGACATCGGGGGCGGGCGCGTTCACCAGGAGACCGGCGTCCTGAGCCGCCTGCTGCACCTGGGGCGCGAGGGACTCGGTGAGCACGATACCCAGCAGGAGGCCCGCACCACGGACATAGGAGACCAGCGGGTGGTTCAGACCCTCGATTCCGCTGCGCAGCTTCTCGCCGAGCCGCTTCACGTCGTCGAGGGTTCCGTGGGCCGCGAGGGTGTCGACGACGGCCAGTCCGGCGGCGCAGGCGACCGGGTTCCCGCCGAAGGTCGTGCCGTGGTGACCGGGCTGGAAGAGCTCGGCCGCCTCGCCGAAGGCGACCGTCGCGCCGAGCGGCAGACCGCCGCCGAGGCCCTTGGCCAGGGTCACGATGTCGGGCTCGACGCCCTCGTGGCCCTGGTACTCGAACCAGTGGCCGGTCCGTCCGATGCCCGTCTGGACCTCGTCGAGGACGAGCAGGGTGCCGGTGGCGCGGGTGATCTCGCGCGCGGCCTGGAGATAGCCGACGGGCGGTACGACGACGCCGTTCTCGCCCTGGATCGGCTCGATGATCACCAGCGCGGTCTCCTCGGTGACCGCGGCGCGCAGCGCCTCGACGTCTCCGTACGGGACGTGCGTGACGTCGCCGGGGAGCGGGAGAAACGGGGCCCGCTTCCCGGGCTGGCCGGTGAGGGCGAGCGAGCCCATGGTCCGGCCGTGGAATCCGCCCTGGGTGGCGACCATGTGGGGCCGGCCGGTCAGCCGGCCGATCTTGAAGGCGCCTTCGTTGGCCTCGGCGCCGGAGTTGCAGAAGAAGACCCTGCCCGGCCGGCCGAAGAGCTGGAGCAGCCGCTCGGCGAGCGCGACGGGCGGCTCGGCGACGAAGAGGTTGGAGACATGGCCGAGGGTCGCGATCTGCCGCGACACGGCCTCGACGATCGCCGGGTGGGCGTGGCCGAGCGCGTTGACGGCGATGCCGCCGACGAGGTCGAGGTACTCGTTGCCGTCGGCGTCCCAGACCTTGGTGCCCTCGCCGCGGACGAGCGACAGCTTGGGGGTGCCGTAGTTGTCCATCAGCGAGCCCTGCCACCGCCGGGCCAGGTCCGCGTTGCCCGGGGCCGTGCCGCCCGGCTCCGCGTCGCCCGGTGCCGTGGTGCTCGGGTCCGTCGTGCTCATTTCCCGTCCCCCGTCGTCTCGTCGGGCACGACCATCGTGCCGATGCCCGAGTCGGTGAAGATCTCCAGCAGGATCGAGTGCTGGACGCGCCCGTCGATCACACGGGCCGTGGTGACCCCGTTCCGTACCGCGTGCAGACAGCCCTCCATCTTGGGGACCATCCCGCTGGAGAGCTCGGGCAGCAGCTTCTCCAGCTGGCTCGCGGTGAGCCGGCTGATGACCTCGTCGCTGTTCGGCCAGTCCTCGTAGAGGCCCTCGACGTCGGTCAGGACCATCAGGGTCTCGGCGCCCAGCGCCGCAGCGAGAGCCGCAGCCGCCGTATCAGCATTGACGTTGTAGACATGTCCGTCGTCCTCGGAGCGGGCGATGGAGGAGATGACCGGGATCCGGCCGTCCTCCAGGAGCGCCTCGATGGCGCCGGTCTCGATGGCGGTGATCTCACCGACCCGGCCGATGTCGATCTGTTCGCCCTCGATGACCGGCTGGTGCCTGGTGGCGCTGATGGTGTGCGCGTCCTCGCCGGTCATTCCGACGGCGAACGGGCCGTGCTGGTTGAGCAGCCCGACGAGCTCGCGCTGGACCTGGCCCGCCAGGACCATCCGTACGACGTCCATGGCGTCCTCGGTGGTGACGCGCAGGCCGGCCTTGAACTCGCTGACGATGCCGTGCCGGTCCAGCGCGGCGCTGATCTGCGGGCCGCCGCCGTGCACGACGACCGGCTTGAGGCCGGCGTGGCGCAGGAAGACGACGTCCTGGGCGAAGGCCGCCTTGAGCTCGTCGTCGATCATGGCGTTGCCGCCGAACTTGATGACGACCGTCTTGCCGTTGTGGCGGGTCAGCCACGGCAGGGCCTCGATGAGGATCTCGGCCTTGGGGAGCGCGGTGTGCTTACGGGTTCCGGTCATGACGAGTAGGCGCTGTTCTCGTGGACGTAGTCGGCGGTGAGGTCGTTGGCCCAGATGACGGCGGTCTCGGAGCCGGCGGCGAGGTCGGCGGTGATGGTGACCTCCCGGAAGCGCATGTCCACGAGGTCGCGGTCCTCGCCGACCGAGCCGTTCTTGCAGACCCAGACGCCGTTGATGGCGACGTTCAGCTGGTCGGGGTCGAAGGCGGCAGCGGTCGTGCCGATGGCGGACAGCACCCGGCCCCAGTTGGGGTCCTCGCCGTGGACGGCGCACTTGAGGAGGTTGTTGCGGGCGATGGAGCGGCCCACCTCGACGGCGTCGTCCTCGGTCGCGGCGTTGATCACCTCGATACGGATGTCCTTGCTGGCGCCCTCGGCATCGCCGATGAGCTGGCGGGCGAGGTCGTCACAGACGGCCGTCACGGCCTCGGCGAACTCCTCCTGGGCGGGCGTGATGCCGGAGGCGCCGGAGGCGAGCAGGAGGACGGTGTCGTTGGTGGACATGCAGCCGTCGGAGTCGACCCGGTCGAAGGTGACCTTGGTGGACCGGCGCAGCGCGGCGTCGAGGTCCTTGCTCTCCACGTCGGCGTCGGTGGTGAGGACGACGAGCATGGTGGCGAGGCCGGGGGCGAGCATGCCCGCGCCCTTGGCCATGCCGCCGACCGTCCAGCCGTCCTTGGTGACGACGGCGGTCTTGTGGACGGTGTCGGTGGTCTTGATGGCGATGGCGGCCTTCTCGCCGCCGTACTCGGAGAGTTCGCCCGCGGCCTTCTCGACACCGGCCAGGACCTTGTCCATGGGGAGCAGCAGGCCGATGAGGCCGGTGGAGGCGACGGCGACCTCGCCGGCGCCGATGTCCTTGCCCTTCGCGGCGAGCACCTCGGCGACCTTCTCGGCGGTAGCGTGGGTGTCCTGGAAGCCCTGCGGGCCCGTACAGGCGTTGGCGCCACCGGAGTTGAGGACGACGGCGGCCAGCTCGCCGTCGGCCAGGACCTGCTGCGACCACAGGACGGGTGCGGCCTTGACGCGGTTGGAGGTGAAGACGCCCGCGGCGGCGCGGCGGGGCCCGTCGTTGACCACGAGGGCCAGGTCCGGGTTGCCGTTCTCCTTGATCCCGGCGGCGATGCCCGCTGCCGTGAATCCCTTCGCTGCGGTGACGCTCATGGAGCGACTCCAATCGTGGAAAGTCCGGTGTCCTCAGGAAGCCCGAGGGCGATGTTCATGCTCTGCACCGCGCCGCCGGCGGTGCCCTTGGCCAGGTTGTCGATGGCGCTGATCGCGATGATCCGGTGGGTCGCCGGGTCGTGGGCGACCTGGATCTGAACGGCGTTGGAACCGTATACGGACGCCGTGGCGGGCCACTGCCCCTCGGGAAGCAGATGGACGAACGGCTCGTCCGCGTAGGCCTTCTCGTAGGCGGCGCGCACGGTCTCGGCGGTGGCGCCGGGCTTCGCCTTGGCGGAACAGGTGGCGAGGATGCCCCGGGACATGGGGGCGAGGGTCGGCGTGAAGGAGACCGCCACCTGCTCGCCGGCCACGGCGCTGAGGTTCTGGATCATCTCGGGGGTGTGCCGGTGGCCGCCGCCGACGCCGTACGGGGACATGGAGCCCATGACCTCGCTGCCGAGCAGATGCGGCTTGAGCGCCTTGCCCGCACCGGAGGTACCGGTGGCGGCGACGATCACCGCTTCGGGCTCGGCGAGGCCGCTCTCGTACGCGGGGAAGAGCGCGAGGGAGACGGCGGTGGGGTAGCAGCCGGGCACCGCGATGCGCTTGGACCCCTCCAGCGCGGCGCGGGCACCCGGCAATTCCGGGAGGCCGTAGGGCCAGGTGCCGGCGTGCGGGGACCCGTAGAAGGTCTCCCAGTCGGCGGAGTCCTGGAGCCGGAAGTCGGCGCCCATGTCGACGACGAGGACATCGGGACCGAGCTGCTCGGCGACGGCGGCGGACTGCCCGTGCGGGAGCGCGAGGAAGACGACGTCGTGCCCGGCGAGCGCCTCGGGGGTGGTCGGCGCGAGGACGCGGTCGGCGAGCGGCAGCAGATGCGGCTGAAGCCCACCGAGCCGCTGACCGGCGTTGGAGTGCCCGGTCAGGGTCCCGATCTCGACGTGGGGGTGCGCGAGAAGCAGACGCAGAAGCTCGCCGCCCGCGTACCCACTCGCGCCCGCCACTGCTGCTCGTACCGTCATCGGAAATCCTCCTCCATCGATGGCATGACTATACGGGCACCCGCAGTTTTATGCAAAGCGTTCCCGGGGCCGGGGTCAGGGCAGTGTGACCGAGAGTTTTAGTTGGCGGATGAGCGCGCTACTTGGCGGATCTTGGTCTCATAACGCTGCGTTGCGATCAGATGCGAAGAACGGCCCCCGTCTCCAGCCGTTGGGTGCTGCTGTGGGTGGATGAGCAAGGCAGCGAGCGCGAAGATCCCGTCGGATTCGAGTTGTCTGGATCAGCTTGTCACCGCGTACGACGAGGATGCCCGGCTGCGGGATCGGCTGCGGCTCGGGGACGACTGGACGCGTCGTTGGAGTTCGACGTGGCAGGTGGGTGCCGGGGAGGTCTGCTGGCCCGTCCGGGATATGGCCCACGTACCGGTGCTGTTGTCCCGGCCGATGCGGGGGTTCACATGGCGGGCGAAGCAGCGGCATCGGCCCGGGCTGGAGGTGATGGTGTCGACGGGCCGGAAGCACGGCTTCGAGTCGATGGAGGAGGTGCGGCTGCTGGTCGCGCTGGACTTCCTGAGGGCGTCGGAGGTGCTGTCGCAGCCGTTCCGGCTGGACTTCGAGTACGTGGGCGGGCAAGCCTGGCACATCCCGGACTTCCTGGGCGTGATCGGCGGCGGGATGTGGCTGATGGACGTGCGCCCTATGGAGCTGATCAAGGACGATGACGCGCTGAAGTTCGCGGCGGCCAGGGAGGTGGCGGCGGCATGCGGCTGGCGGTACTCGGTGGTCGCGGGCTGGCGCCCGCATGTCTGGAGCGTCCTTGATCACTTGTCCTCGCGGCGTCGGCCAGCGAGGGATCTGCTGGGCATGCGCGACCAGCTGCTCACCGCTATCAGCGGGCAGCAGGGTCGGGTGATGACGTTCTCCGAGCTGGCGGACTCGACCAGCGTGCCTTCCGTCGGCCGGGCGAACATCGTCCGGCTGCTCTGGCAACGCGAACTCGGCGTTGACCTGGGCAGCCCCTTGCGCGACAGCTCGCTGATCTGGGCGGCGTGATGGCGGCGAGGGGGTTCCTGGAGATCGCGCGCGGCAGGCGGGTCGCGCTCAACGGCGTCGAATGGACGGTCGAAGACGTCCAGGGCCAGCGAGGCCGGCTCGTCCTCGTGGATGGCGACGGCCTCGCGGAGACCCGTTCGTTCCGCTGGCTCATCAACCACGCTGACCTGCGGCTCCTGCCGACGGTCGAAGCATCGAGGCGCCCGCCGGCGGTCTCCCGGCAGCCGAGGACATTGGCCGACCTGACCGGGGACCAACTGGAGCGGGCCCGGCTACGGGCTGCGCACGTGCTGGAAGCCGAGACGGGGTTCCGGGAGGGCCACCCGGCTCGGGCCCTGCCGGGTGAACCCCGGCCTGCCTACGATCCGGACCGCACGACTCTGACCCAACGCCGCCACGCGAAGGCGGCGGAGACGAAGGCGATGCCCCGTCCAGAAGCGGTACGGCTCGGCCTGCAGCACCTCAGCTACCGGACCCTGGAGCGTCTGTCGGGCCTGTCTGGCGACAGTCTCCTGCTGGCCTGCGCGGATGGGCGCTGGACACGGCGACGCAGTGGGCACCGCAGCATCACCGAGGAGGTCCGGGAGGCGATCTTCGCCGTCAAGGCCGAATGCGGCGAACGCGCCCGTCTGAGCCTGGCCGCCAGACACCGGTTGATGCACCAGTACATCCGCGAGCGGTTCCCGACGTTCCCAACCGAGAAGATCCCTTCCCGCTGGACGTTTGCGGCAGTCTGGGAGGAGTGGTTCGGGCCCGGCGGAGCCCGGCCACGCTACGGGCGGACGGCCGAGGCCGCCGCGGAGGCGGGCGTCTCGGGCCGGATGGTGGTCCACCGGCCGGGCCAGGTTCTCGTGCTGGACTCAACTCCGATGCCGGTGAAGCTGCGCGAGACCGTGTTCGGAGACGCGGTCACCGCGACGCTGACCCTCGCGCTCGATCTCTACACACACGGGCTGCCGGCTTTCCGGCTCACGCTGCAGTCCGACACGTCGGTCGACGTCGCGATGCTGCTGCGGGACGTGATGCTGCCGCTTCCGATGCGGGAGGGCTGGGACGAGGACATGGAATGGCCCTACGCCGGGGTCCCGGCCGACGTGATCGCCGAGTTCACCGGGCACCGGGTGGCCGCTCTTCCGTTCTTCGCACCTGAGACGGTCACCACCGACCACGGCGGCCCCTACAAGAACCACGACCTGGTGGAGGCCGAGCGGGAGATCGGCTGCCGGATCCTGCCAGCCCGTGTCCTGCGGCAGACCGACAAGTTCGCGGTCGAGCGCCAGTTTCTCACCATCCAGACCATGCTCTTCGAGCACCTGCTGGGCTTCACCGGCGGCGACGTCGCGGACCGCGGCGTCGACCCCGAACGCGATGCGAGCCTCACGCTCGCGCAGGCCGAGCACCTCATCGCGACCTGGATCGTCCAGATCTGGCAGAACCACAAACTAGGTGAATACGCCCCGAGCTGGGCGCCGGGTGAGGACCATAGCCCCAACACGATCTTCGCGGCGGCGATGGAACAGGGCGGCTTCGACCTGGACTTCCCCGAACCGAGCTTCTACTACAAGGTCCTGCGCAAGCACCACGTGAAGATCCATCCGCGACGCGGAGTGAAGATCCTCGGACTTTAGTATCACCACCCGGTCCTCGACGAGCCGCGCTTTCTACAGCCCTCCGCTCGGGGCGGCAAGCACGCGGGCCAGTGGGTGGTCCGCAGTGACCGAAGGGACCGCCGGCAGGTCTTCTTCCAGGACCCTGCCGACCACGAGACCTGGCACATCCTGCGCTGGCGAGGACTGCCGCCCGAGGGCGAGGTTCCCGCCTTCTCGGACAAGACGGCCGACGCCCTTCTGGCACGGGTGAAGGCGAACAACATCAGGATCCACTCCGAGAGCGAGCTCCTGGAGCATCTACTGGGGATCCTCGGCTCGGTCACCCCCGTCGACCAATGGCCCAGCCAGGCCAAGAAGAAGGCCGGGAAGAAGCAGCGCGTCGCCCAGGCCCGCGAGATCACCCGCGCGCAGGCCGCGGCCGCCGACCGCCCCGCCGCACCGACCCCCGCGCCCGAGCCGGCTCCGGTCGAGATGCCCGTGGCCTGGGCCGAGCACGCCCGCACGATCGACCGCGCGGTCGACACCGACCGACGCCGGCGGCGTGAAGAAGCACTTGCCGGAACCAGACCCGTCGCCCCGCCGACGCTCCATGAGGCCTTGAGGCGGCGCCCCATGTTCCTGATTCCGCCACGCGACGGCTCGGAAGCCAACACGGCTGCCGGGGAGGAAGAGGCGTGACCAGATCCCTGTCCCACGGCGATCCACTGGACGGGCTGCCTCAGCGGGCCAGGATCGCCGAGTTGATCCTCGGCGGTCGCCCGCCCCGCGACACCTACGTCGGCTGGCAGCATTACCGCACCCACTGCGGCCTGCTCGTCCCCGCTCCCGTGATCTCGCCGCGGCAGTGGCCGTTGATCCCCGAGAGCCGCAGGGCCGACTACGACCTCTACCGGCAGTTGACGAACGCGAACCTTCCGCTGCAGGACACGCCGATGCACGACAAGGTCGGCAAGCTGATCCGGCGCCGGTTGCGCGGCAACACGATGAAGCAGGACGATCCGACGCGGGCCGGCGTCATGGTCAGCGGGTGGGGCAACTACGGCAAGACGGCGTCCGTCTGCTCCGCCGGGGCCGTGTTCGAAGACCAGTGGCTGGAGCTGCACAGCTATCTCAACCCCGGGTCCCTGCCGGGCACGCGTGATCTTCACGCGCCGGTCGTCTATGTCTCGACGCCGGTGACAGCGACCCCGAAGGGCCTTTGCGCGTCGATCCTGGGCTTCTTCCAGGCCCCGACCCGCAGGTCGGCCACGCTGCCGGAACTGGTACGGCAGGTCGCCGACTCCCTCCACGACCATGGCGTCAAGGCGCTGATCCTGGACGACATCAACCGACTGCGGATGCACCGAGCCGACGACCAGGACGTCCTCGACCTGATGCGGGCCTTCATGAGCCTGGATGTCACCCTGATCCTGACCGGCGTCAACATCTCCGGCATCGGGCTGCTGCGCGAGGCCAAATGGAACAAGAAGACCCGGCAGTGGGAGATGCCACCGCTGGAGTCGACCCGCATCCACGGCCTGGAGATCACCCAGACCGAGCATCGCTTCGAGCTCATCGAACTCGACCGCTTCCGCTACACCACCCCGAAGCAGATCCAGGCCTTTGTCGACCACCTGGAGGGAATCGAGCAGCACCTGCGGCTGCTGAACGCAAAGGCGGGCATGCTCACCGGCGGTGTGATGCCGGAGTACTTGATGCGTCGCACCGGTGGCGTCGTCGGCCTGCTGGGACGCCTACTCGAGGACGGCGCCCAGGAGGCTATGGAGTCCGGGAAGGAAATGATCGACGAGAGCCTCCTGGACGAGATCCTGCTCCGGCGAGACGAGCCCGAGCAGGCGCCAGACGAGCCTGCGATCCCTGCAGACCCACAGACCGCTGGCAAAAAGACCACGCGATCGAAGCGGCCCCGGAATACCGTCTTCGATGACCGCGGCCCGGCTGCCGCACACCCGGGCTCGTGAGGGATGAAGCCGTGATGCATCCGCTACCCCGGAGCCTCGAACCCGTGGCGGGAGAATCCGTGATCAGCTACCTGCTTCGGCTCGGGCACCGCCTCGACCTTTCGCCTCTGCACCTGGTACGTGCAGCGGGCTGGAGCAACCACGACGTCCCCGGCAGTGTGCTGCTGGACCTCTCCAGGCCACAGGCCCAAGCGTTCGCCCGGCTGACGAAGCAGACGGCAGAGGAGGTCTCGGCCCTCACACTGACGCAGTGGCGAGATCGATATCCGCCAATCGCCCGTCCTATGACCAGCCCGGGACGGTTGAGACCAGACACATGGCTCTACTTTGGCTCACCGCGCTTCTGCCCCTCCTGTCTGGCGGGCGACGGCACCCCGACCCAGCAACTGCATGGTGGGCCCTGGGACAAACTCTGGCACCTACCGGTCGTCTTCGCCTGCGTCGAGCATCAGACTTACCTGGAAACTGACTGCCCGCACTGCGGCCGGCCACACGACAGACCAGGACATCTGATTCAGCGGGCCAACGACCACACTCTCCATCCAGCACAATGCCGGTGGACGAGCGACGCCCGGATGCCGAAGAGGAAGTCCTACGCCTGTGCCGGCCGACTCGACGATCGAGCTGCTTTTGCCGACGTTGGTCGGCCACAACCGACTGCCGAAATTCTCGGTTTCCAGCAGTCCCTCCTTTTCCGCCTGGCGCCGTTGACTCCAGCCAAGGATGCATCCGAGTACTTCACTGATCTCCGGCTAGCCGTCGCGCTGATCAGTACAACCTGGCCGCATGGCTGCAACCTCTTCGACGCTGACACCTCTGAGCAAATCGGCTCCTATTCGCGGAACCTGCACGGCGACAGGAGTGGAAGGAACTACCACCAATGGGTCCGCGACACGCCACCGCGTGATCCCGTCGCCTGCGGAGTCCTGCTGATGGCCGCAGATCGGCTGCTTTCGAGGCATGATTTCCCTGAACTGCTTTCAGATCTCACACACGCCGCCTTCGCCACCTCCAACCAGCCTCGAAGCCGAACACCATGGGTCGTTGTCTACGACCGGCACGAGAACAACTGCTCTGAGCGACTCCGCCAGGCGGCCAATCCTGTGACACGCCTATTCCGCCGGGTGCCCACTCGAGCACCCCTCCGAAGCGGCTACCAGCCCGAGCACATCCCGGCATTCCTAGAGCCGGGATGGTATCAGCGTCACCTGGCCAGTGCCGCAGGCTCGGCATCCAAGATCGTACGGAGGACCGCCGCCGTCCGTCTCGTCCAGTGGGCTATGGGCGGATCTCTCGACGACGCCGCAAAGTTCCTAGGGATCCCACTCATCCAGACAAGCAGTTTCTCAGGACGTGATGCTCGGTGGCCGCTGAGGAGTGGCTGCAACCCTGTTGAGTTCGACAAAGCTCTCCGTGCTCTCGCCTCAGAACTGCACTCACCACGCCAACCGCTGATTGACTACCGGCGCAGGCGGCATGCTCTTCACGAGTGGGTAATCAGCCCGGATGCTTGGAATGCACTGCTCCAGGGCCTTCATCGGCCCCTCCATGCCACGCAGATCGGCCTCGGCGATCGAAAACGTCAAGCGGCATCCGTCTACGTATGGGCGCTCATCACACGGGGCGAGCACCTCTTCGCTCCGCGGCCACTCGAAGCCGCACAACCTCCCGAAGTCCGCCAGCAATGGGCTCGACGTCGGAACACAACTTGGTTCCAGCTCACTCGTCCCGATCCGATGAGTCACTATGCTGAAATGCGTCGAATTCTTGCCGAATATGCCCAACAGCTTACCCGGGACATCGACTCAGGCGTTGAGCAGACCAGGCACCCCGAAAGTCACACACAGTGAGCGCCCGACCCTGATTCAACCATCTCAAGGTTGGCCATCAAGAATTCTCCATCACCATCTGACCTGCACAGCGCAGATCAAAATTGCCAACAAATACTCTCAGCCGCATCTCTATGGCCGGAAACGACAACTTGCCGGAGCAGAGCCGGACCTCGACGTATCGGGTTACCGGCCCCTGTGGCATCGAGCCGACGCAGCCGCCAGGCTCAACGGTCGCCCATAGTGAGCCGGGCCTAAGAAAGCGCCAGCTTGGCCTCGCAGGCGTAACATGGAACGGCGCCTGCGTGCCATCAGCGGTTGGAAGACCCCATGCAAAAGCCGTTCTCGTGCCCATTTTGCGGATTGCAGGGCAAGTCGAGTAAAGAACACGTCTGGGCTCAATGGATGCACGCCACTCCAGCGGCGAAAGATCTCCTCGCGGGGATATTTGGAGAGCGGATTTCCGTCGGTCATGCCGAGATCACGGTAGACGAAAACGGAAAATACCAAATAGAGACTTCACAATCTCGGAGCGTCAATAAGTATCTTCCGCAAGTACAGGTCCGCGTCTGCAAGACTTGCAATGAAGGGTGGATGGGCACCCTGGAGGAAGAAGCGAAGAGGATCCTCAGCCCTCTCATACTGGAGGGGCAGGAAAATTTGGATCTCGATGCCGAAGATTTGACACTTCTTTCAGCATGGGTGACTAAGACATGGATGGCGTAAGCCTTGACGCGCTCGCCACTGAATAACCCCTTCACTGAGGCCGAGTATCACAGCCTAGCCTCAGAACACAGGCCACCGCACAGCGATATTATTCTGCTGATGCATTCGGCCGAGCCCATCACCCAGGTAGCTATTGGAATATTCTCTTCCTACTACGGAACAGCGCCACCTACGGCTTCAGATGCGGACAATGGCGGCCTCTTCTACTTCGCCGTGAAAAACGTCGCATTGCTCATGTTCCGCTGCCCGCCTGAACTGGAAGAGTTCCGAAGCATACTCCTTCAGAGCCTGACAGAGTCCCCTAATGTGCAGCGGGCATGGCCATCCCCCGAGTCGTGTACGTTCCCGTCCGGTTTTCTCTCGGAGGAAGCCCTCGCGACGTTCCTCCGCGACTACGTGGAAACTCAGCAGGCCATCGCCCTTCCCTATGAGGGATTGAGCCCAGATGAAGCACAACGAGCCATGGAAGAGTTTCTGAATGGAGATTCCCCGAATTCTATTAGGGGGAGGTTCCCTTCAGACCCAGCGACTGAGTGAGGTAGGTCAGAACTCCACGCGAGGCCGTTCGACAATATCCCGGCCAAGCAGGGTTCGAATGTCGGATTCTGGAAGGCCGGAACGATTGATGAAATCGCCGAAGGAGACACCAGTTGTTTCCGTGAGCTCCAGTGCACGACGCAAGAGGACCGGAGCTTCTGGATTACCTAGAGAACCTGGCTCTACTTTCCTCCACCCTCGGACGGACAACGCTTTCCATCCTTGCGCGTAGGTGTTTTCGCTCATGACGCCGAGTGTTTTTGCTCGGACGAGGAGAGCAGCTAGCGAGACGTGCCATTTCGCCTTCAAGCGAAGAAGTGCGGGCCAGTCGAGCCGTTCCGGAAGTTCTGATTTGATGTCGCTGGCAGGCATGAGGAACGCGGCGGCGAACTCGTGAGCTTGACTCTCAGTAGCCTTGTCGCCAATTTTTCCAGTGACACCATGCAAGACCAGATGGCCTAGCTCGTGGGCCGCGTCGAAACGGGAACGGTCGCGCAGTCCCTTGTCGGCCCCAAGAGCAACCACGGGCCTGTCGGAGAAGTCGACGCAGAATGCATCGACTTTTTCGAGGCCAACGCGGAAGCGGACAACAATAATTCCGTTCATTTCCAGCAGTCGCACAACGTCTTGGACCGGACCGCGTGGGACTTTCCAGTGGCCACGGATCTGGGCTGCCGCTTGTTCGATATCAGCGGACCGGAGAGGCTGCCCTTCTTCGATTGGCACGCGCGGCAGATTAAGTTCGGGCAACGCAACGTGTTTTTCGAGCTCAAGCGTGAATTCCCGCGCGAGGTGTACGTAGGCGAGAGCTTGTTGGCGGTCTCGCGGAGAGGTGGATCGAAGACTGCGGAAGAAGCCGTTGACCTGCCCTTGGGCGGGGGGACGGGCCGGAGCGGCGAAGAACGACGTCGGAACCCGCAACGCGACCGCGAGCCGGCGAAGCGTCGATGTGGCGGGCTTGGTGTGTCCGTTCTCGAACTGGCTGATCGAGGCTGCGGTGACGGAGCCCACTTCCCTGGCCAGTTGCACCTGGGTGAGCCCCCGCAGTTCGCGTGCCATTCGCAGCCGGGCGCGATCGAACAGGGCTGCGATGTCGCCGGCGTCCAGTTGTAGGTCGTTCACGTCGCTCGCCTCCCGGCCAGTCGACGTCCGCTGATCAGCGGACGCTTCTCGATCTTGAATGCTGCTCGCATCTTAGGCACACCTTGGTTACCGATCGGTCAAATCGCTCAGCTCCGGCCGGACGCGCCTGAGTGAAGTGTGTCGAGTTGCATCTCCACCCCGTCATGTACTCTACCTATCGCACGGAAGATGATGTTCAAATCTGAGGTGACCCGCCAGCGGTGGGGGGACGGAGCTGAGGTGCTGAGAGTTCAGGAGTGCGTGCTGTCCAACGAGGTGATCTCCGCCGACTCGGCGGAGACCGCCTTGTGGGACGCCATCGTGGTGCCAGAGGGGATCAAGGAGCGGTTGCGCAACCAAACCGTGTTGTCGCTGCTTGTGCGGCCTGACCTGCCGTTTGCGGTGACGGCGCTGCACGGCCTGTGCACGCTCTACGGTCCTCCTGGTACCGGCAAGACGACCCTGGCGCGGGGTCTGCCGGCGCAGGTCGCCCGCTACGTCGGTGGAGGCGCGGTCCGACGGATCGAGATCAACCCGCACGGGCTCATGAGCGCCGAGCACGGGCAGTCGCAGCAGCGGGTCAGCGAGTTGCTCGGCGAGTACGTTCCGGGCCTCGCGTCGGATGGCGTGCCGACCGTGGTGATTCTCGACGAGGTCGAGTCGATGGCGGTGGCCCGCTCGGCGGCGTCGCTGGCCGCCAACCCGGCCGACGTCCACCGCGCCACGGACGCGGTGCTCACTGCCTTGGATCTCAACGCCGCCGAGCACCCGCACCTGTTCTTCGTCGCGACCAGCAACTTCACCACCGCTCTGGACGAGGCGTTCCTCTCCCGCTCCGACGCCGCCATCCTCGTCCCGCTTCCCGAGCCGGAGGCGCTGCGGAAGATCCTGGCCTCCACGCTGCTGATGCTGGCCGACAAGTACCCCGCCTTGGGCGAGCTTGCGCGCTCCTCGGTGGTGGAACGCATCGCCGAGGCGGCTCACGGACTGGACGGCCGCCGTACGCGCAAGGTCGTCTTCGAAGCCCTGGCTCAGCGGCTGGACACGGTGCTGGACCCCGGCAGCCTGACCGAAGACGACCTGGCCGCCGCGGTGCACAACGCCGTCGCCGAAACGGGCCAGCCGGAGGTGTCCCGTGCGGCGCGCTAGGCAGGTGGCGGCCTCCCCCACGCGCAGCGCCAGCGGAACCTGGGCGGTGATCTCGGACCTCGTGGCGGATACCGTGGCGCAGTCCTCCGCGCTGTCCCGCGACGAGGCGGTGCAGGCGATGTCGGCCGCCGAGGCAATCGGGCGGATGCTGATCGCGGCAGGGCACCTGCAGCAGCACCCGATCACCCTGGTGGCCGGCAAGGTGCACTGCGAGATCACGACGGTGTCCGGCACGGCGGCGCTGACGTTGGAGGAGAACCTCAACCCGGTCCCCGGCGCGGCGGGCGCCGACGATTTCACGATCCACCTGCCGTCCCCGACCCCGCTCCAGGAGCAGGTGAAGGCAGCCGTCGATGGTCACGCCCGGTTGTCCGACGCTGTCCCGCCCGCTCCGGAGACGAAGGCGGCCAGCTCCGGTCCGCTGATCGACCGTGAGGCTCTGCGTCGGGCGGTGACCCAGCGATGACCTCCACCTATACCTACAGCTACACCCGGACCCACACCGCCACGCACCTGACCGACGTCATCCTCGGCACCATCACCGACATCCTCGCCGACCTGGGGATCAACATGGACCGGCTGCATCGCGACTGGGTGCTGAACGAGAACGCGATCAAGGCGTGGATCGAGGAGGGCTCACTCGACACGGTCGTCCTCGAGTGCCACCAGTCCTCGGGCGCCGTGGCGCCGGTGATCGAGTTCCCGGTCTCCTACACCACCGCCGGCGACGGCAACGCCGAGTTCACCGCTTCTCGTGCCCGAGCCGCCCGGTTCCGGGCCAAGTTCGACCAGGTGCCCGCGGGCACCACCTACCGGCTGTTCTGCACCTTCAACGGGCCCCGCACCCCGCAACCGGGTTGGGGCCCCGGCCAGCGGTCGAGCACCGACGGCCTGCGCGGCATCACCTTCGGCACCCTCGGCTCCGCCCCACACGCCTCGACCGGCATGCGGTACTACCACACCTGAGGCCACGAGCAGGAAGACACCGCTATGGGATACATCGACGACGCCTTCACCAAGCTCAAGCACAACCTGGAGATCACCCAGACCGAGCAGAACCTGGCGAAGGCACGGCACGAGGCCATCCGCGATTTCGTCCGGTCGCACTGGGACCTCGCCGACGATTTCCTCACCGGCAGCTACCGGCGCGACACCAAGACAAAGAAGCTCAAGGACATCGATATCTTCGTGGTCCTCGACGCCAACGGCTCCCAGGCCGACTTCCGCGATCAGGCGCCCATCCAAGTGATCAACGCCCTGGAGACCCTGCTCCGTCAGAAGTGGAGCGCTGCCGCCCGCGACGGCATGGCCGTCGTCATCCCCTACGGCCCCGACGACGAGGTCATGTCGATCGACGTGGTCCCCGCCTTCAAGCGAGGCGAGGGCGGCTACTACATCCCCAATCCCTCGGCAGGCGACTGGATCGCGACCAACCCCAAGCGCCACCACGAGCTGAGCATCGCCAAGAACGCCGACTGCGACGGCAAGTACGTGCCCTTCGTCAAGATGGTCAAGGGCATCAACCGCGAACTCGGTGAGCCCGTGTCGCCCTCCTTCCTGCTGGAGGTCATGGCCCAGTCGCTGGTGAAACCGCCGATAGGGCGCTACCAGGACGAGATCGTACTGTTCTTGGCCACCGCCGCCGAACGCATCGGCGACGAGTGGCCTGACCCCGCTGGCCTGGGCGGTGACGTCAACGCCGTCATGAACGCGATTCAGAAGCTCGCCGCGGCCAACGCACTCACCCAGGCCCGCGCCATCGCAGAGCGGGCGGTCGACCTGGAGGACGAGGGCCAGGAGCGCGCCGCCTACGACGAGTGGAAGAAGCTGTTCGGGAACAGGATGACCAGGCCATGAACCTCTCCACAGACCCCGGCGGCGTTCACGGGATACCGCCTCGGGCTATCCACGAGCGGCAGCTCGACGACGACATGTTGCTTCTCCAGCGCGCCGCGTCGGCAAGCCACCAACGCGGCCAGCTCCTCGAAGCTGTGCGCGTCACCGCCGCCGTTCTGCTCGCCGCCGCCGGTGTCCTGATCACACTGTCCGGCCACGGCCGGACAGTCGTCTCGATCGTCGGGTTCTTCTGGTTCGTCATCTCCGCGTTCCTGCTTAAGGGCCTCGCCGGGAGCACCGCCCGCCAGGGCGCCCTGCTCCAAGAGATGTTCGACGTCGCCCTGTTCCACTTGCCGTGGCGCGCCACCGTTGCAGGCGATCCCATCCCCGAACCCGACGTCCGCCGTCTCGCGCGCAAGCTCCCCCGAGGCGGCCCGAAGGACAAGCGCATCACTGACGGCTGGTACGACCCCACCCACGACGTCCACCACCCCTACGACGTGTTCATTGCTCAGGAACAGAACCTCGCCTGGGACGCTCGTCTTCGCCGTCGCTATAGCTACGTCATCGCTGCCGTTGCGTTGCTGTGGGCCGCCATCGGTTTCCTCGCCGGCTTGGTGGTCGCGGACGCCACTCTGGGCGACACTCTCCTCAGCTTCTTCGTCCCATCCCTGGCGGTCTACCAGATCGCTTACGAAATCTGGTCCGGCCAACGCAAAGTGGCTGACGAACGCGACCGACTCACCAAGGTCGTCAACACCGAGCTACACAGCGGACGCCCAGGCCCCGTCCCTGACGACGAATGGCGCCGCCTTCGAAGCGTTGCACGGGACGTGCAGGACGGCGTACTCCGCACCCGCCTGGACACCACCCGAGTACCCGAGTGGTTCTACAAGCGTTTCCGCGACGACGACGAACGCGACTTCGGCGACACTGCAGAAGGCCACCGCGTCCGGCTCGCCCAAAGCACACCCCCACCCGCGTAGTTCGTAGGGCGGGATACTCCCAGCCCGCCCAACCGACCCACCGCGACTAAGAGCGGCGCACACGCTCACGCACAGTGAACGCCGAAATCTCAAGGTCCGCCAACTAGGCCTCTCAAGATCCGCCAAACAGAATTCTCCACGCGCTCCTGACCTCTGCATCTCAGAACACGATCCGCCAACTAAAGATCTCGGTCACAGGCAGGGCGAGGACGCAGAACTCGTGGCCTTCCGGGTCGGCCAGGCACGTCCACGGGACGTCGCCCTGGCCGAGGTCGAGGTCGGTGGCGCCGAGGGCGCGCAGCCTGGCCACCTCCGCCGCTGCGTCGTCACCGGGACAGGGCAGGAGGTCGAGGTGGATGCGGTCCGGCACGGTCTTCGCGTCGGGTGTGCGGAGGAACTCCAGATACGGGCCGACGCCCCGGGCGGAGCGCAACGTCGCCTGGTCGTCCGTCACCTCGTGCAGGGTCCAGTCGAGCGCCTCGCCCCAGAACCGGGCCATGACCCGCGGATCCGCGCAGTCGATCACGATCGCGGCGATCGGCCCGGTGTCCCGGTAGATCTCCCGGGGCTCCAGCACGCAGAACTCGTTGCCCTCCGGGTCGGCGAGGACCGTCCACGGCACGTCGCCCTGACCCACGTCGGCGGGCGTCGCGCCGAGAGCCCGCAGACGCGCGACCAGCTCCGCCTGATGGGTCGCGGAGGTGGTGGCGAGATCGAGGTGCATGCGGTTCTTGGTCGCCGTCCTGGGCTCCGGGACGGGCACCACGTCGATACCGACGCCGACCGGGTCCGGCCACACGAGTCCGCCGACAGGGCCGACGTAGGTGGTCACGCCGGGGCTGTAAGCACTCCAGCCGAGGGCCTCCGCCCAGAACCGGCCGACCGCCGAGCCGTCAAGGGCCTTGATGTTCACCTGGACAGGTCGCAGTGCCATGCCGGTGATCCTATGCACCCGCTCGGCGGCGGCACCCGCGATGCCGCCCGGCGCGATGAGTTGGTGAGGCGCGCGCGGTCCATCCATACAGCGACCGCTTTCGTCCCGCGCCGAGAGGATCGATCATGTCCGACAACACCCCCACCCCACCCGTGACGAACATGGGACGGCAGACCGCCGGTGGCAAGGTGCTCTGGCACTTCAGCATGTCGCTGGACGGGTTCGTGGCCGGGCCGGACCATTCCATGGACTGGCTGACGGGAGTCTCGCCCCGGCCCGGCTTCACCGAGCAGTACGTCGAGACCACCGGCGCCGTCCTGGGGGGCCGGACGGCTGGGACGCCTATCCCCACCCCGGCGCCGTCTACGGCGGCGACTGGCAGGGACCGCTCTTCGTCCTCACGCACCATCCCGACGACGCGGAGCCCGCCGAGGGCGTGACGTTCCTCGACTGCGACGTGGCCGAAGCCGTCCGGATCGGGCTGGAGGCCGCAGGGGGCAAGAACCTCGAGGTCTTCTCACCCACCATCGGCCGGCAGCTCCTCGAACGCGGGCTGATCGACGAGATCGACCTGCACATCGCGCCCGTGCTGCTCGGCGACGGGATCCGGCTGTACGACAGCCCCGGCGGCTCCCCCGTACGGCTGGAGCTGCTCATCGGCGCCGACCCCGCGGCCGAGGTGGACGTGCGGTACCGCCCGCTCGCGGCCGGGTGACCTCTGCGGCGTCCGGCCGCCGGGGCTGAGCGGTACCGCGGTGTGGTGATCAGCTCGACGGAGCGCCGAACCACGTGGGCAGGTGGCTCAGGAGGTCCTGCTGGTCCTCGCCCACCCATGCCACGTGGCCGTCCGGGCGGAGCAGTACCGCCGGGGCGTCCAGTTCCTCGCCGACGTCGACGACGTGGTCGACCCGGTCCGCCCAGCCGTCCACCGAGAGGCGGCCGGTCTGGTCGAGGAGCAGGCCGCGGCCTTCGTGCGTCAGCTCGTAGAGGCTGCCGCGCTTCAGCCTCACGTCCCGCAGCCGTCGGCCGAGCAGGTCGTGGCCCTCGCCGAAGTCGTAGCGGATACCGATCCCGGTGATCTTCTCGATCAGGTACCGGTTGACCTCCTCGAAGCCGATCAGCTCCGACATCAGCCGGCGCACCGCCCGGGCACCCGGCTCGGTGGACATCAGCTCCATCTGCGCGCGCGTGTTGTCCAGCACGTCGGCCGCCACCGGGTGCCGCTCGGTCTGGTAGCTGTCGAGGAGGCCTTCCGGAGCCCAGCCGGCGACCTCGGCGGCCAGTTTCCAGCCGAGGTTGAACGCGTCCTGGATGCCGAGGTTGAGCCCTTGTCCGCCCGTCGGAGGGTGGATGTGCGCCGCGTCGCCGGCCAGCAGCACGCGGCCGCTCCGGTAACGCTCGGCGAGCCGCGTCGCGTTGCCGAAGCGGGAGAGCCAGCGCGGGGAGTGCGCGCCGAAGTCGGTTCCCCCGTAAGCCCGGAGCTGCTGCCGGAACTCCTCCAGGGTCGGCGCCGTCGTACGGTCCTCGGCCACCCCCTCGGCCGGCACCACGACGCGGTACGTTCCGTCGGCCTGGCGCATGGCGCCGAACCGCAGCTGCGTCTTGCGGACCTCGGCCATCACGGCGGCCAGCTCCTCAGGCGACACGGTCAGTTCCATCTCGCCCAGCAGCGTCTCGACCGTCGACGGGTCGCCCGGGAAGTCGATCCCGAGCAGCTTGCGCACCGTGCTGCGACCGCCGTCGCAGCCGACGAGGTAGCGCGAGCGGAGCCGTGTGCCGTCGGCCAGTTCGACGGTCACTCCGTCCTCGTCCTGGCTCAGCCCGACCAGTTCGGACCCGCGCCGGATCTCGGTGCCGAGTTCGGTGGCGCGCTCGCCCAAAAGGCGCTCGGTGATCTGCTGCGGGATGCCGAGGACGTACGAGTGCGCCGTGTCCAGCCGTTCGGGCCATGCCTCACCGAGACCGGCGAAGAAGCCGCCGGCGGTGACCTGCTTGCCGAGCGGGAGGAAGCGCTCCAGCAGGCCGCGCTGCTCCATCACCTCGATGCTGCGCACATGCAGTCCCTGCGCACGGGACTGCAGGGTCGGCTCCGCCTCCTTCTCCAGCACGACCACCCGTACACCGTGCAGCCGCAGCTCCGCGGCCAGCATCAAGCCGGTCGGCCCACCGCCGGCAACGATCACGTCCATCATCGGAAACCCCCACTTGCCCATTCGTCTCTCTGGCCAGCCACTGCTCCGCACGGTCCCGCGAAGTCCGCACAAATCTCTCGTTTGCGCAGGTCCCTGGCTCAGGTCGGCCATTCTGCGCCACGACGGGGGCCTTGCCGCAAGGCCCCCTGTGCGCTATAAGTTGAGAGTGGCAAGGAGCGTGTGACCTCCTTGCCTTTCGTTTTTTGCCGTCCATGGCGCGATGAAGCCCGGGGCGAGCGTGAGGCCATGACGTTCGACGCACGAGGTCGACGCCCAGAGGTGGACGCCGAGAGGTGGACGCGAGAGGCCGACGCGAGAGATCGGCGTCCTACTCCGCTTCCCCGATCCCGACCGGCCGGTCCCTTCCGGCGGCGGCGCCGTTCCTGACAGGGCGCGTGTGGATCTTCGCCACGCAGGCCGGGACCGCGGCGCCCGCCTCGTGGGAGCGGGCGCGGTAGGCACTGGGACTCTCGCCCACCAGTTCGGTGAAGCGTGAGCTGAAGGAGCCGAGCGAGGTACATCCGACCTCGAAACAGACCTCGGTCACGCTCAGGTCCCCGCGCCGAAGCAGCGCCTTCGCCCGCTCGACGCGGCGCGTCATCAGATAGCTGTACGGCGTCTCCCCGAAGGCCGTTCGGAAGCTGCGGGAGAAGTGGCCGGCCGACATGAGGGCGACGTCCGCCAGCGCCTGGACGTCCAGCGGCTTCGCGTAGTCGCGGTCCATCGTGTCGCGCGCGCGGCGGAGGCGCACCAGGTCTTCGAGCGTCACGTCTCCCAGCATGGCAGACCGGATGCGGCCGGTCTGCGATTCTTGAGTGGTGCAGCCGCCATCCTCCATCACGCCCGACGCCCCGGCCGCCGTACGCGCCCCGCTCCTCACACAGGAGTGGCTCGATCTGTCCTTCGTCCACTGGGCCGTCGACCCCGCCGTGGTGGCCCCGCTCCTGCCGAGCGGCACCGTCCCCGACACGCACGAGAGCGTCACGTACGTCGGACTCGTCGCCTTCCGGATGCACCGGGTCGGCTGGCTCCGGCTGCCGGGAGTGCCGTACTTCGGCTCCTTCCCCGAGACCAACGTGCGCCTGTACTCGGTCGACGCGCACGGGCGGCGCGGTGTCGTGTTCCGGTCGATGGACGCGTCACGGCTGATCCCCGTCGTGATGGGGCGGCTGGGCTTCCGGCTGCCGTACCTGTGGTCCCGGATGAGCGTCCGCACCGACGGCGACACGGTGGACTACGCCAGCTCCCGCCGCTGGCCCGGCCCGCGCGGCGCGCACAGCCGTATCGCCGTCGCCAGGGGCGAGCGGATCGAGGAGCCCACCGAGCTGGAGCACTTCCTCACCGCCCGGTGGGGCATGCACAACGCGTTCTTCGGCGGGGCGGCGTACCTGGCCAACGATCATCCGCGCTGGCCTCTGTACCGTGCCGAGCTTCTCGCGTGCGACGAGAACCTGCTCGCCTCGGCGGGCCTGCCCACGCCCCGTGAGGCCCCGGTCAGCGTGCTGTACTCGCCCGGGGTACCGGTGCGGCTCGGCCGGCCGTCCCGCTCCGTCCCCACCCTTCCCCACCCTCGTAGGCCTCTCCAGCGCTGTCACATCGCCTCCGCCGGACGCGTCATGGCTTCGTACGCGGACGAAGAGGAGTGATGCGCCCATGGACGACGGCGACGCGTTTCTGGCCAGGCGGTTCGACCTGCACCGGGAGCGGCTGGGGGCTGTCGCCCTGCGGATGCTGGGGTCGCGGCGCGAGGCCGAGGAGGCGCTGCGCGAGGCCAGGGCAGCTGGGCTCGGCGGCATCGACGACTGGCTGACGACGGTCGTCGCTCAGGTGTGCGTGGAGCGGCTGCGGGCACGGCGGGACGGGTACGGGCGGGCCGCGGACGTCGCGCGGCCGGAGCGGGTGGCGTTCGCGCAGGGGGCCGGGTTCGCGGACGGGGCCGGGCTCGCGGACGGGGCGAGGCTCGCGGACGGGGCGGGGCTCGCGTTGTTCGTGGTCCTGGAATCCCTCGCCCCGGACGAGCGGCTCGTCTTCGTGCTGCACGATCTGTTCGCCCTGCCGCTGCCCGACGTCGCCCGCCTCACCGGCCGTACGACCTCGGAAGCGGCACGGCTCGCCCGCGGCGCCCGGCGGCATGTACGGGGTGTCGAGGGCGGCAGCGGCGGGGGCTGCGGTACGGAGGAGGCCGGCGCGGTTCCGGCTCGGCACCGCGCCGTCGTGGAGCGGTTCCTCGGCGCCGCCCGCGCGGGGGACGCCCGGGGCCTGTCCGCCGCCCTTGACCCGGACGTCGTGGCGTACTCCGAGCGCGGACCGGTCCGTGGGGCGCCCGCGGTGGCCGAGGGCGTGGCGGCGTTCGCGCGGACCGGGGCGGGGACGCGGCCCGCGCTGGTCGACGGGTCGATCGGTCTCGTGGCCTTCGCCGACGGGCGGCCGGTCTCGGCGGTGGCGCTCACGTTCCGCCAGGACCGGATCGTCACGCTCGACATCACGACGGGTCCGGAGCGGGTACGGGACCTGGACCTGGTATTCCCGGACTGGTGACGCCAGGCGCCTGCGCCGGGCGCCTGCGCCGGGCGCCTGCGCCGGGGCGGCCGGCCCCCACGCGGCGCCCGCCGCACCGCCCCGGCCGACCACACCCCCGTCCACCGCCCCGGTCCGATTCCCCGCGATCGGGGTCCCGCGATTAATCCGATGCGTCTCCGCCCCCGGCCGCGTTAGCCTCGACCCATGTCTACGCCCCGAATCTCCTAGCTCAAGGACCCACACCCACGCCACCCGTGTGTCCTACTGCTGTTTCGGAGCGTTACCTCATGATCACCGTTCGTGGTGCCGACGTGCGCGTCGGCGCCCGGCTTCTGCTGGCCGGCCTCTCCTTCCACATCGCCCCCGGCGACCGGATCGGCCTCGTCGGCCGCAACGGCGCCGGCAAGACGACCCTGCTCGACACCCTGGCCGGGCTGCGCCCGCCGGCCGCCGGGACCGTCACCCGTACCGGCGCCGTCGGGCATCTCGCCCAGGACTCCCGCGCCGCCGACCCCGGCGTTTCCGTCACCGACCGGATCCTGTCCGCGCGCGGGCTCGACCGTGCCGCGCGCGAGCTGCACGCGGCCGCCCTCGCGCTCGGCGAGACGCCCGACGAGCGACGCATGGCCGCGTACGCCCGCGCCGAGGCGGAGTTCGAGGCCCGCGGCGGGTACGCCGCCGAGGCCGAGGCCGCTCGGGTCGCCGCCGGCATCGGCCTGCCCACCGAGGTCATGGGGCGGGCCGTCGGCACGCTTTCCGGTGGACAGAAGCGCCGGGTGGAGCTCGCCAGGATCCTGTTCGCCGGGCACGGCAGCGACGGCACGCTGCTGCTGGACGAGCCCACCAACCACCTCGACGCCGACTCGATCGGCTGGCTGCGCGGCTTCCTCGCCGCCTACCAGGGCGGACTCGTCCTGATCAGCCACGACATCTCGCTCCTCGCCGAGACGGTCAACCGGGTCTTCCATCTCGATCCGCAGCGCGCCGCGATCGATGTCCACAACACCGGCTGGGCCGGATACCTCGCCCAGCGGGACGCCGACGAGCGACGCCGGACGCGCGAGCGCGCCAACGCCGAGCGCAAGGCCGCCGCGCTGCACGCGCAGGCGGAGAAGATGAAGTCCCGTGTCGCGACCGCGACGACGGCCCGGAGCATGGCGCGGCGCGCCGACCGGCTGCTCGACGGGCTCGATCCCGTACGCCAGTCCGAGCGCGTGGCCCGGATCCGGCTCCCCGAGCCCGCACCGTGCGGGCGGATGCCG
Source organism: Streptomyces sp. NPDC012508 (assembly GCF_042902595.1). Lineage (NCBI taxonomy): Bacteria > Bacillati > Actinomycetota > Actinomycetes > Kitasatosporales > Streptomycetaceae > Streptomyces > Streptomyces sp. NPDC012508. The sequence continues at coordinate 227,665 of NZ_JBIBEO010000009.1, read as the reverse complement.
CTGGGCGCGGTCTCCCTGGTCAAGACGTACGGGGGTGGGCGCCCGGTCCTCGACGGGATCGACCTCGCCGTGGACCGGGGCAGCCGCCTCGTGGTGCTGGGCCTCAACGGCGCCGGCAAGAGCACGCTGCTGCGGCTGCTCGCGGGCGAGGAGGAGCCCGACTCCGGGCGCGTGGTGCGCGGGCACGGGCTGCGGATCGGCTACTTCGCCCAGGAGCACGAGACGCTCGACGCGGGCCGCACGGTCCGCGCCAACCTCGCCGCCGCGGCGCCGCATCTGACGGACGGTGAGGTACGGCGGGTACTCGGGGCGTTCCTGTTCCGGGGCGACGACGCCGACAAGCCGGCCGGGGTGCTGTCGGGCGGCGAGAAGACCCGGCTGGCGCTGGCCGGGCTCGTCCACTCGGGCGCCAACGTCCTGCTCCTCGACGAGCCCACGAACAACCTGGACCCGGCCTCCCGGGGCGAGGTCCTGGCGGCCGTGGGGACGTACCCGGGCGCGATCGTTATGGTCACGCACGACGAAGGGGCGATCGACGCGCTCCGGCCGGACCGGGTACTGCTGCTCCCGGACGGGGACGAGGACCTCTGGAGCGAGGAGTACCGGGACCTCGTCGCCCTCGCCTGAGGGCGCGGGGCTACGCTCCCCCCAAGGTCGCTGCCCTCCGGGGCGGCCTCACCCCACCCGTGCCACTGCCAGGGGGCGCCTGCCCTTCCCGTACGAGCGGAGTCCGGCCCCATGAACCACCTCACGCTGGCGAGCGTCATCGAGCGCCGGCTGCTCGTCAACTACCGCGTCGAGCCGGAGGCGGCCGCCCGCCTCCTGCCGGAGGGGCTGCGCCCGCAGCTGGTCCGCGGGCATGCCGTCGCGGGGATCTGTCTGCTGCGGCTCGGCTCCGTCCGGCCCGTCTGGGCGCCCGCCGCGGTGGGCCTGCGCAGCGAGAACGCCGCGCACCGGATCGCCGTCGAGTGGGACGGTCCGGAGGGCGTCGAGACGGGGGTGTACATCCCGCGCCGGGACACCGCCTCGCTGGTCAACCGCTGGGCGGGCGGCCGGCTCTTCCCGGGCGAACACGGGCACGCGGACTTCGAGGTGAGCGAGAGCGCGAACGCCGTACGGGTGGCCTTCGCGACCCGCGACGGGGAGACGCGCGTGGACGTCGCCGCGGAGATCGCCGACAGCCTGGAGGACAGCGGGCTCTTCGCCGACCTCGACGAGGCCTCGGCGTTCTTCCGCGGCGGCGCCAAGGGCTGGTCGGCGACCCGCACCGGCCTCCGCCTCGACGGGATGGAGCTGGACACGGACGCCTGGCACATCGAGCCCGGCCGGATCACGTCCGCCCGCTCCAGCTTCTTCGAGGACCCGGACCGCTTCCCGCCCGGCACGGCCGAGCTGGACTCGGTCCTCGTCATGCGTCAGGTGCCGGTCAGGTGGCTGCCGCTGCCCGGTCGGGCCGCCGGGCCGGCCCGCCTGTCCGCTTGACGGCCCGCAGGACCACGAACTTCGGGTCGCTCGCGACCAGTTCGCAGGAGCCGAAGATCCGGCGCAGCGTCACGTGGTAGCCGAGGTGCCGGTTGCCGACGACCCACAGTTCGCCGCCCGGCCGGAGGACGCGTCGCGCGTCCGTGAACATCCGGCGGGCGGTGCGGTCGGTGGTGGCCTGGTGGCTGTGGAAGGGCGGGTTGTTCAGGACGAGGTCCACCGACTCCGCCGCGAGTTCGGCCGTCCCGTCCCCGACGAAGAACTCGGCGGTGCGGCCGGCGGCGGCGTGGGTACGGAAGTTCTCCTCGGCGGAGGCGACGGCCTGGTACGACTCGTCGGTGAAGACCAGCTCCGCTCCGGGCTCGGCGAGTGCGACGGCCAGGCCGACGACGCCGTTGCCGCAGCCCAGGTCGACGACGCGGGCGCGGTCGAGGCCCGTCGGCAGGTGCTTCAGGAAGAAGCGGGTGCCGATGTCGAGGCGGTCGGCACAGAAGATCCCGGCCTGGTTGACGACGGTCCGGCCGGCGACGGTCCCGGTGTCGGCGGGGAGTGCGTACCGGTACGGCCAGGGGTTGGGGGCCCGATGCAGTCCGGGGTCCGGGGTGCAGAGGATCAGCCGGGCCTTCTTCGTGGCGAGCGAGGTCCGGGTGGGGCCGAGGATCGTCTCGAAGAGCTGGAGCGTGGAGGTGTGGATGTCCTTGACCATGCCGGTCCCGACGACCACGGTGCCCTCGTGCAGGGCGGGCGCGAGCCGGTGCAGCTGGTCCTCCAGGAGCGCGAGGCTCTTGGGGATGCGGACGAGGAGCACGTCGATCCGCTCGGGCGGCGCGTCCTGGGTGGTGAGGAGCCGGACCGCGTCCGGGGCGGCCCCGGAGCGGGCCAGGTTCTCCTCCGTCGCGCGGCGGCCGAGGTAGGAGTCCGTGATCTGGGCGAGCGCGCCCGGGCGGCGGGCGGCGAGGGCGGTGGCCAGGGCGCCCCAGCGGTCGCCGACGACGGCGACCGTGCCTGACAGGTCGGTGTCCGTCTCGGCGAGGTGGCGCAGCAGGTACTCGTCGGACGCGTCCCAGGCGCGGAGCGGGTCGCGAGGGTCCTCGGGGAAGCGGGTGAGCGGGAACTCGCCCCATGACGTGGTCAAACGGTTCATCGTGGTCTCAGGCTAGCCGGTCGCCGTCCCCGCCCTGTCCGTTCAGCCGACGGCCGCCTGGAGGTGGAGGTGCCAGAGGCCGGGGCGGCCGGTGAGCGTGACCGTGGAGAGCGGGCGGACGTCGACGTTCCAGAACGTGGAGGGCGGGGCCTTCAGCGCGTACACCAGGGCGGCGCGGACGACGGCGGGTTCGGCGACGGCGACGATGGAGCCGTCGTCGGCGGGGCGGGTGTCTAGCCAGCCCCCTATCCGCGAGATGAAGGCGAGGAGGCTCTCGCCGCCGTGCGGGGCGATGCGCGGGTCGGAGAGCCAGGCGTCGACGGCGGCGGGTTCGAGCGCCGCGACCTCGGAGAGGGTCAGTCCGCGCCAGCGGCCCATGTCGCAGTCGCGGAGGGCGGGCTGGGCGAGCGGTGCGTAGCCGAGTGCGGTGCCGGTGGCGCGGCTGCGGGGCGTCGGGGAGCAGTAGCGCAGCTCGGCCGCGCCGAGCGGGACCAGCGAGTGCGCGGCGAGCTGCACCTCGTACCAGCCGGCCTCGTCGAGCGGCCGGTCGTCGTCGAAGCGCTCGGCGAGCAGGGAGGAGCTGCGCGCCGCTGCGACGAGCGTGACCCGAAGACCCATGGCCGCGATCGTGAGGCCGGATGCCTGGCAGGTCAAGAGGGCATATGCGCGGGCTCCGGCCGAGGTCGTGGGGGCGCCTGAGGGCCGGTCCGTCCGAGAATCCGCCTCTTGTCCGGGTTCCGCCTGGGCGCGAAACCGACGTTCCCGTACATACGGCGCGCAGCCGTGATGGCGGGAAGGAGGCGGAACGGTGCGCCCTCGCCGGAGGCCGGTCAGGCCGGTCAGGCCGTCAGTTCGTCGACGGCCGACCGCAGCCTGCGTACCCCCTCGGCGATCTCCGTCGGCCCCGCCACGCCGGCGAAGCTGAGGCGGATGTGTCCTGCGGGCGGTTCGGCGCTGAAGTAGGGGCGGCCGGGTGCGACGGCGACGCCGGCCCGCAGGGCGCCCGCGAGGAGCGCGGCCTCCGGGAGGCCGTCGGGGAGCCGGAGCCAGAGCTGGTAGCCGCCGGAGGGGACGTGGGGCAGGGCCAGTTCGGGGAGGTGGAGGCCGAGGGCGCCGGTCATGGCGTCGCGGCGGTTCTTCAGCTCCTGGGAGACGGCGCGCAGATGGCGGCTCCAGGCGGGCGAGCCGACGAGCTCCAGGGCGGTCTCCTGGAGGGGGCGCGGGACGAAGAAGCTGTCGACGACATGGATGGCGCGCAGCCGTTCGAGCACGGGGCCACGGGCGGCGAGGGCGCCGACGCGCAGGCTGGGCGAGGTCGGCTTGGTGAGGGAGCAGACGTGGACGACGACGCCGTCCGGGTCCTCGGCGGCCAGGGGCGCGGGGAGCGGCCCGGCGTCCTCGTGGACGAGCCGGCGGGCGAAGTCGTCCTCGACGACGAAGGCTCCGGCGGCCCTGGCGATCCGGACCACCTCGCGCCGCCGCTCGGCGCTGAGCACGGCTCCGGTCGGGTTCTGGAAGAGCGGCTGGCAGACGAAGACCCGTGCGCCGGTGGCCCGGAAGGCGGCTTCGAGGAGCTCGGGACGTACCCCGTCGGCGTCGACCGGTACGGGTACGGGACGCAGGCCGGCGGCGCGGGCGACGGCGAGCATGCCCGGGTAGGTCGGCGACTCGACGAGGACGGGGGTACCAGGCGGGGCGAGGGCGCGCAGGGCGGTCGTGATCGCGGGCTGCCCGCCCGCGGTGATGAGGACGTCGGCGGCGGTGACGGTGCCGCCGATCTCGCGGGCGAACCACTCGCGCAGTTCGGGCAGGCCGTCGGTGGGCGGCCTCCCCCAGGCGCCGGGGCGGCGGCCTGCCCGGGCCAGGGCGGCCGCCATGGCGCGCTCGGGCTGGAGCGAGGGGTGCAGATAGCCGCCGTTGAACTCGACGACGCCCGGCGGCGGCGCCGAGAGCGTCACGAGGACGCCGGAGGCGTCGACGCTGCGCGGGACCAGTTCGGTCGCCGTGTCGGCGCTCAGCGTGACCTCCTGCCAGGAGGTGTCGCCCGCCACGGGCGTCCGGCCGCGCGGCTCCGCGCGGTACGCCCCGGCTCCCGGCCGGGTCACGACGAGGCCCTCGGCAGCGAGCTGGGCGAGCGCCCGGGTCACCGTCACGGGGGAGACGCGGTACCGCTCGACGAGGGCCCGACTCGACGGCAGCTTTCCTCCGGGTGAGTAGCGGTTCAATTCCGCCCTCAGGGAGTTGGCCAGTTCACCCACACTGCTACGCTCGTGCATGACAGCACAGGATAGCGCTACTCACACCTCCACGATAGCGGTCGGCGGCACCCCTTGGGCCTCCCCCCAGGCCCGCGGCACGCTCCTCGCCGGTCTCGGCGTGGTCGCGTTCTCGCTCACCTTCCCCTCCACCGCCTGGGGTCTGGAGAGCTTCGGCCCCTGGTCGCTCGTCGCCCTGCGCTCGACGCTCGCCGCGCTCATCGCGGGCGCCTTCCTGCTCGCGATGAGGGTCCCGCTGCCCGAGCGCCGCCACTGGGCGGGGCTCACCGTCGTGGCCGGTGGTGTGGTGGTGGGCTTCCCGCTCCTGACGACCCTCGCCCTGCAGACCTCCACCACCTCGCACGCCGCCGTGGTCGTGGGCCTGCTGCCGCTCACCACGGCGACCTTCGCCGCGATCCGCACTTGCCGCCGCCCGTCGCGTACGTTCTGGATCGCGGCGCTCGCCGGTGCGGCGGTCGTCATCGCCTTCACGGTCCAGCAGAGCGGCGGCGCCCTGTCCACGGGCGACCTGTACCTCTTCGGCGCGCTCCTGGTCTGCGCGGCCGGATACACCGAGGGCGGCAGGCTCGCCCGGCTCATGCCGGGCTGGCAGGTCATCGGCTGGGCGCTGATCCTCTGCCTGCCGCTGATGGTCGTCGGCTCCGCCGTCGCGCTCACCCTCGAACCCGTCCGGCTGGGCGCCCACGGAGTCATCGGGCTGGTCTGGGTCGCGGCCGGCTCCACCTTCGTCGGCATGTACGTCTGGTACGGGGGCATGGCGGCGATCGGCATCCCGAAGGCGAGCCAGCTCCAGCTCGCCCAGCCGCTCCTCACGCTCGTCTGGTCGGTCTCCCTGCTCGGTGAGTCCCTGCCCCTCGCCGCGCCGCTCGCGGCCGTGGCGGTCCTGGTCTGCATCGCGGTGACCCAGCGCGCCAAGAGCTGAGACACCCGCAGGGAGCCGGCCCCGCGCGGGGCCAGGACACCGCGCGGGGCCGGAGGCCGGACTGGGCGCGCGGCCCGGGGTGATGCGGGCCACAATGGCGAACATAGGCACCCGAACAGGACGAGCGCGGCCGCGAGGAGGTCACCCCGATGCAAGCGAGCGTGGGCGACAAACTGCTGGTGCACGGCCGGACCGTCGGTCAGCACGACCGTACGGCCGAGGTCCTTCAGGTACTGGGCGAGAACGGCAACCCCCCGTACCGCGTCAAGTTCGACGACGACGGCCACGAGGCGCTGATGGCTCCGGGCCCCGACACCGTCGTACGCCACCACGAGAAGATGTGACGCGAGCCGTCTAGCGCGCCGGGGGGACCGCGGTCGGGTAGTGGTCGGCCACGACGGCGGCCATCGCCCCGATCCGGTCTGCCGTGACCTGCGTCGCCGAGAAGAAGCAGTGCCCGGCCACCCCCGGATGGCGGCCGGCCAGTGTCAAATGGCGGGAGAGTTCGTCGGGGTCCTGCCACGCGGCCGGCTGGTCGGGGTCACCGCACTTGAAGAGCGCCTCGCCGATGTACAGACGGACGCCGGTGTTCCGCACCACCGCCTCCCACCAGGGCACGAGCGTGGCGTAGTCGGCCTCGGCGAAGCCGATGTGCCAGTAGAGCTGCGGCACCACGTGGTCGATCCAGCCCTCCCTGATCCATTTCCTGGTGTCGGCGAAGAGGTCGTCGTAGCTCTGCAGCCCCTGCGGGGTGTCCGAGCCCGCGGGGTCGGTGGCGGCGTTGCGCCAGATCCCGAAGGGGCTGATCCCGAAGGCCGGCGGGGAGTCGACCTCCTTGATCCGCGCGGACATCTCGGAGACCAGGAGGTCGATGTTGTTCCGCCGCCAGGACGCCCGGCTCGTGAAGTCCCCGCCGTACCGCGCGTAGGCGTCGTCGTCGTCGAAGACCTCACCCTCGACCGGGTACGGGTAGAAGTAGTCGTCCCAGTGCACGGCGTCGATGTCGTAACGCCGGACGGCGTCGAGCATCGCGTCCTGGACGAAGCGGCGGACCTCGGGCAGCCCGGGGTTGTAGTAGAGCTTTCCGCCGTACGGGACGATCCACTCCGGGTTGCGCCGGGCCGGGTGGGTCAGGGTCAGCCGGGTGAGATCCGTGTGATTCGCCACGCGGTACGGGTTGAACCAGGCGTGCAGCCCGAGCCCCCGCCTGTGGGCCTCCTCGACAGCCGTGCCCAGCGGGTCCCAGCCGGGGTCGCGGCCCTGCACGCCGGTGAGGCACTCCGCCCACGGCTCGTGCGGCGAGGGCCACAGCGCGTCGGCACTCGGCCGCACCTGGAGGATCACCGCGTTCAGCCTCCGCTCGACGGCCATGTCCAGATGGGCGAGGAGTTCGGCCCGCTGACGCCCGGGTGTGAGACCGGGGCTCGAGGGCCAGTCGACGTTGAAGACCGTCGCCATCCACATGCCGCGGAACTCGCCGCCGGCCCTCGGCTTCTTCCGGACCGCGCCCGCGGTGCCGGACAGAGCGCCCGCGGTGCCTGAGTCCGCCTCCGCGGTGCCCGAACCGGTCACACCGAATGCCGCCAGCGCCGCGCCCGCCACGAACCCTCTTCTCCCGATACGTCCCATCTACCTGTCCTCTTCTGTCGGATACGTCACACCCACAGGCAGAGCATGCCCGCCCCGAGCGATCGATCATCGGTTAATGAGCGGTAACGTCGTGGGGTCGAGGCGGACGCACCGGAATCACACGGGGCCCGCCGCCAGTGAAGAGCGAAAGGCACGAGGTGACGGACTCCATGGCCGACATTGAGCGCGTCGGAGTGGTGGGCTGCGGCCAGATGGGCGCGGGCATCGCGGAGGTGTGTGCCCGCAGCGGCCTCGAGGTGAAGGTCGCCGAGACGACCGGCGAGGCCCTGGAGATCGGCCGTACGCGGCTGTACAACTCGCTCGCCAAGGCCGCCGAACGCGGCAAGATCAGCGAGGAGGAGCGCGACGCGACGCTGGCGCGCCTCAGCTTCACCACCGACCTCGGCGAGTTCGCCGACCGCGACCTCGTCATCGAGGCCGTGGTGGAGAACGAGCAGATCAAGACCGAGATCTTCAAGGTGCTCGACCAGGTGATGACGCGGCCCGACGCGATCCTGGCCTCGAACACCTCCTCCATCCCGCTGGTGAAGCTGGCCGTGGCGACCTCCCGCCCGGACCAGGTCATCGGCATCCACTTCTTCAACCCGGCACCGGTGCAGAAGCTGGTGGAGCTGATCCCGGCCCTCACCACCTCCGAGGGCACGATCAGCCGCGCCCAGGTCTTCGCCGAGAAGGTGCTCGGCAAGCACGCGATCCGCGCGCAGGACCGCTCCGGCTTCGTGGTGAACGCGCTGCTGGTCCCGTACCTGCTCTCCGCGATCCGGATGTTCGAGTCCGGCATCGCGAGCCGTGAGGACATCGACAACGGCATGGAGTTCGGCTGCGCCCATCCGATGGGCCCGCTGAAGCTCGCCGACCTGATCGGCCTGGACACGATCGCCTCGATCGCCGACTCCATGTACACCGAGTACAAGGAGCCGCTGTACGCCGCTCCCCCGCTGCTCCAGCGCATGGTGGACGCGGGCCGGCTCGGTCGCAAGACGGGCTCGGGCTTCTACCCGTACCCCTGAGCCCCACGACCACCGTTCGGCCCGTACACCCGCACAGGTACGGGCCGTTCGGCGTTCCGCCACGGGTGCGGCCTCGGCCGGTCAGCCGAGGCGCAGGTGGTGGAGCAGGAGCAGTCCGGCAGCCATGTTGGCGGCCGGTATCTCGCCCCGGGCGATCATGTCCGGGATCAGCTTGAGCGGTATCCACTCACGCCGTGAGGACTCGAAGTCGTCCTCGGGCGGGCCGATGTACGTGGCCTCCTCGGCCCAGTAGAGATGGTGCCGGGCGTCGGTGAGGCCGTTGGAGGGCTCGACGGTGAGGAGATGGCGCAGGGGTCCGGGGCGCCAGCCCGTCTCCTCCTCCATCTCGCGGGCGGCGGCGGCCGCGAGATCCTCGCCGTCCTCGACGACGCCGGCGGCCAGCTCCCAGCCCCAGCTGTCGGTGATGAAGCGGTGCCGCCAGAGCATGAGGACTTCGTTGGCCTCGTTGACGGCGGTCGCCACGGCGACCGGGCGGAGCCGGATCAGATAGTGGTCGAGGTGGCGGCCGTCCGGGAGCTCGACGTCCGCGAGGTTCACCCGGAACCAGCGGTTCTCATAGACAGGTTGTTCGCTCAGTTTCGTCCACTGCACGTTTCTGCCACCTTCCGATTGGTCGGTGGCAATATGGCAGCAGCCCGGGGCTCACAGGGGAACGCGTAGCGCCCCGTCGATGAGTTCGGCAGCCTGCCTCGCGTCCGCGCAGTCGGTGGCCAGCAGGTACTCCCGCACCAGCCTCAGCCGGTCGCGCAGCCGCTGCGACTCCATCCCGCGCGCCCGCTCCGTCATCTCCACGGCCGTCCGCGCCGCCGCGTCGGCCTCCCCCTGCCGCAGCTCGATCTGGCAGAGCATGGCCAGCCGGTGCACCCGGCCCCGGTCGTGCGCCGGTGTCTCCACGGCCTCCCGCGCGTGCTCCCGGGCCGCGGGCAGGTCACCCAGACTGAGCAGCGCCTCGGCGACCTGCACGTTGACCAGCCCCGGCTGGACATAGCCGGTCTCGGCCGGCTCATGGCCCGGCCGGATCCGCTCCGCCTCCGCCTCCGCGCGCCGGATGCAGACCAGCGCCGAGGCGCCGTCGCCGAGATGGGCGTAGGCCTTCGCCTGCATCGCGGAGAGGTCCGCCGCGAGCGCCGGGGTGATCTGCCGTCCGGCCGACCGCAGCGCCGCCTCGGCGAAGGCCACCCCCTGGCGGTACTCCCCCATGAACAGCGACTGGTTGACGAGGAGCGCGACCACATAGGCGCCGAGGCCTCGGTCCCCGCTCGCCTTCGCGAGCCGCAGCGCCTGGTGGAAGTAGCGCTGCGCGAGCCCATGGGCGTCGGAGTCGTACGCGCAGATGCCCGCCACCGCCACCAGACCGCCGGTGGCGCGGTGCAGCTGCCGGCCGACGCTGTCGCTGTACGAACCGCGCAGCAGCGGCGCGGTCTCGGAGTTGAGGAAGCCGACGATCCGCACGCGCGTCGCGACGCCGCCGGCCTTGCGGTACATCTGCTCGTAGTGCGTCCGGGCGGCGCCGAGCATGGCGATGTCGGCCATGGAGACCCGCGTCCGGCCGTCGCGGGAGACGTCGGAGTCCTCCGGCGGGTTCTCCCACTCCCAGACCGGCATCACGGCGGGCGTACCGGTGACCGCCTGCGCGCCGAGTATGTGCGGCCGTTGCTGCTCGTCGGAGCGCCACAGGGCGGTGGCCCGCTCGACGAAGCCGGAGAGCGGGGAGCTGGACGCGACGGCGTCACCGCCCCCGACGCCGAGCCCGATGTCGTCGAGGGAGACCGCCCGGTGCAGCCGCGTCCCGAGCACCTCGCAGATCAGGTCGGGCACCTGGCCGCGCGGCCGCTGACCCTTCAACCACCGGGCCACGGCGGTGTGTTCGTACCGCAGCGCAAGCCCCCGGGCGCGGCCGGCGCGGTTCACATGGGCGGCGAGGCCGGCCCGCGAGATACCCGCCTCGTCCAGCAGGGCGTCGAGCAGGGTGTTGGGCTGCATGGGGCCCCTCCGATGACTCGGTCCGCGCCCGACCACCGTAGTGGAGGGCGGTTTCGCACGGGGTGTGAATGAAGTGCCCGTTCTTCCGGTCCGAGCGCTCTGCCGCCGCCGCCCCGCTGACGGTTGACTGAGCGCCTCGCCGCAAGGCGACCCGGGCCGCCGGGCTCCCCCCTCGTACAGTGCGGCGGCCCGCCCCGCGCCGCCCGCCCGCCGACCTGCCCGACACTCCGAGGCGGTCCGGGCGGCGCCGGCCTCATGTCCCGTCGCTCAACAGTGAGGGGAGGGTGCAGGTCGGGTACGGCGCAGCCCGGGTTCGGCGGGCTGCGCCGGAACCCGCACGCGGTCGTTGCGGACGACCAACAGCGCCACGTCGTCGGCGAGTCGGCCGCCGGTGTGCCGCAGCAGGGCTCCGTGCACGCGGCGGACCAGTGCGGCCGGGGAGACGGGCGCGTCACGCGCGGCTTCGGCCAGGACCCGTTCGAGGGCGAAGAAGCGGCCCGCCCTGTCGCGGGCGTCCTCCGCGCCGTCGGTGTGCAGGAAGAGCGCCTCGCCCGGAAGGAGCCGCGTGCAGGGGTACGCGAGGAGTTCGGCCGGCAGCGGGAAGGCGCCGAGCGGCGGAAGCGGGTCGCCGACGGCGACGGGCTCCACCCGGTGGGCGATCCGGTACGGGCCCGGGTGCCCGCAGTTGAGGGCGTACACCTCCCCGTCCGCGCGGATCTCCAGAAGCAGCACGGTGACGAACTCCTCGGCCGCGGGGTGCTCCGGCTCCCGCCCGGCACAGACCGCCGGGTGCTCGTCGCGGGCCCGCTCCCGCAGGTGGCGGGCGAGCGCACGGTCGAGCCGGCGCAGCACGCCGCCGAGTTCGGGCTCGTCGTGGGCGGCCTCGCGGAAGCTGCCGAGCACGGCGACCACCGCGCCGAGGGCCGCGAGGCCATGGCCCCGGACGTCGCCGATGACGACCCGCACGCCGTACGGCGTGGCCAGCGCCTCGTACAGATCCCCGCCGACGGACGCGCCCCGGGAGGCGGAGAGCTGGCCGGCGGCGACGGAGAGGCCGTCGAGCCGGGGCGCGGGCGGGCGCAGCAGCACGCGCTGGGTGGCGTCCGCGATGGCCCTCATCCGCTCCAGCTCGCGCGAGAGGCCGCGGCGGATGCCGAGGATGAGCCCGGTGCCGACGGTGAAGAAGAGCACGCTGGTCGCGATGCGCATGGGGAGTCCGGGTTGTTGCGCCAGGGGACAGCCGAGCTTCCACGTCACGGCCACGGCACCCCAGAGGGTGGGAAGGGCGAGTGGTCCCAGCCGGCGCAGCCGGGAGTCATAGGAGAGCAACGTCCTTGTACGGATCATCCACGGCCCTTCCTGAGGCCCTGCAGCGCCCGGAGGCCCTGCGGCGCACAGGCCCGCCCCTGTGGCCGCGTCGATTCTCCCGACCCCACCGGGCCCGGGGGAACACGGTCCGGACATCTCACCCGAAGGAGTGAGCGCCCCCCGCGCGCCGCGGCGCGCCACCCGTCCGCCACCCGCACAGGAGGCGCAGTCCCGCACGGGTGCGCCCCCTGGGCCTCAGGTCGTCGTGCGGCGCCTGATGTCGAACCACCCGGTGACATCCGCATCGCGGGGTTGTCGGGCCGAGGAATCCCGGGGGAACGCAGGAGGCGGCATCGAGGGAGAACGCCGGAGGGGGCCGGCCGGTGGTCACCGGTCCGGCCCCCTCCTGGGTCACCGCGCTCAGGCGCCGCGCAGTACCGCGCCCGTGCGCTCGGACGCCAGGGCGACGGCCGCGTCGCGCGCGGCGCTGGCCTCGTCGACCGTGAGGGTGCGGTCCGTGGCGCGGAACTTCAGCGCGTACGCCAGGGACTTCTTGCCCTCGCCGAGCTGGTCGCCGGTGTACACGTCGAACAGCCGGATGGCCTCGAGGAGTTCACCGGCGCCGTCGCGCAGCGCGGCCTCGACCGTGGAGGCCGGGACCGACGCGTCGACGACCAGGGCGACGTCCTGCGTGGCGACCGGGAAGGAGGAGATGCCGGGGGCCTTCAGCGGGCCCTCGTTCGCCTGCTCCACCAGGTCCAGGTCCAGCTCCATCGCGCAGGTGCGGTCCGGCAGACCGAACGCCTTCACGACGCGCGGGTGCAGCTCGCCGCCATGGCCGACGAGGACCTTCTCGCCGTCCACGACCGCGTGGAACGCGGCGCAGCGGCCCGGGTGCCACGGGGCGTGCTGGTCGGCGCTGATGATCAGCTCGACACCGGCCTCCGCGGCGACGGTGCGCGCCGCCTGGATCGCGTCGGCCCAGTCGGACGGACGTCCCTTGCCCCACCAGCCGGCCTGCTCACGGGCCCCGGCGAGGACGACGGCGACGCGCCGCGGCTGCGCGGGCAGCGCGGCGTTGACGCCTTCGATCTCCTCGTCGGTGGGACGGCGGTCGACGGGCAGCCGCACGGCGACGCCCGGCTGCTCGCCCGGCCGGAAGACCAGACCGGTCTCGAAGAGCGCCAGGTCGTGGCTGCCGCGCCCGTCGTTCCGGCGCAGCGCGCCGAGCAGGCCCGGCAGCAGCGTCGTACGGAGCGCAGGCTCCTCGTCGGAGAGCGGGTTGACGAGGGTGACCACACGGCGGCGGGCGTCGTCCGCGTCCAGGCCGAGCTGGTCGAAGACCTGCGCGCCGATGAACGGGTAGTTCAGTGCCTCCACGTACCCGGCGCCGGCCAGCGCGCGGCCGACCCGGCGGTGGGTGCGCTGGCGCTCGGTGAGGCCACGCCCGGCGGGCGGCTTGGGCAGCGTGGAGGGCAGGTTCTCGTAGCCCTCCAGGCGGATGACCTCTTCGGCCAGGTCGTTCGGCACGTAGAGGTCGGGGCGCCACGACGGGACGGTGACGACGAGCTCGTCCTGCCCGTAGACGTCGCAGCCGATCTCCTGGAGACGGCGGACGACGGTCTCGCGGCCGTAGGCGACACCCGCGACCTTGTCCGGGTGGTTCGCCGGCATGGTGACCGTGCGCGGCGCGGACGGCGCGACGATCTCGGTGACCCCGGCCTCGGCCGTGCCGCCCGCGAGCAGCACGAGCAGGTCGACGCAGCGCTGCGCGGCGGCGGCCGCGGCCTGCGGGTCGACCCCGCGCTCGAAGCGCCGGGACGCCTCGGAGGCCAGCTTGTGCCGTCGGGCCGTCCGGGCGATCGAGATCGCGTCGAAGTGCGCGGCCTCGATGACCACCTCGGTGGTGCCCGTGACGATGCCCGTCTCGGGGTCGGTCACCGGGTCGGCGATCTCCGTGTGGGCGCCGCCCATCACGCCGGCCAGACCGATGGGGCCGCTGTTGTCGGTGATCAGCAGGTCCCCGGAGTCGAGGACGCGCTTCACGCCGTCGAGCGTGGTGATCGTCTCTCCGGCGGCGGCGCGGCGGACGCCGATGGGGCCGTCGAGCCGGGTCCGGTCGTAGGCGTGCAGCGGCTGGCCGAGCTCCAGCATCACGTAGTTGGTGATGTCGACAGCGAGCGAGACCGTGCGCATGCCCGCCTTCTGCAGGCGGCGCTGCATCCAGATCGGGGTGCGCGCCTCGGGCGTGACACCGACGACCGTGCGCGCGGTGAAGCGGTCGCAGCCGACCGGGTCGGCGACCTGGACCGGGTAGCCGTACGAGTTCGGCGCGGGCACGTCGAGCAGCGCCGGGTCGCGCAGCGGCAGGCCGTACGCGATGGCGGTCTCGCGGGCGACACCGCGCATCGAGAGGCAGTAGCCGCGGTCGGGCGTGACGGCGATGTCGAGGACCTCGTCGTACAGCTCCAGGAGCTTCGTGGCGTCGATGCCGATCTCGAGCTCGGGCGGCAGCACGATGATGCCGTGCGAACCGTCGTCGCCCATGCCCAGCTCGTCGCCGGAGCAGATCATGCCGCGGGAGACCCGGCCGTACGTCTTCCGCTCGGCGATCCGGAAGTCACCGGGGAGCACGGCGCCGGGCAGCGCCACGACGACCTTGTCGCCCTCGGCGAAGTTCCGGGCGCCGCAGATGATCTCCTGGGGCTCGCCGGTGCCGTTGGCCTGGCCGACGTCGACGGTGCAGAAGCGGATGGGCTTCTTGAACTCCGTCAGCTCCTCGATGGTGAGGACCTTGCCGACCACCAGCGGGCCGGTCAGGCCGGCGCCGAGCTGCTCGACGGTCTCGACCTCGAGTCCTGCCGAAATGAGCTTGGCCTGGACGTCACGTCCGGTCTCCGTCGCCGGCAGGTCGACGTACTCCCGCAGCCAAGAAAGCGGGACCCGCATCAGATCTCCATCCCGAACGGCCGGGTGAACCGGACGTCACCCTCGACCATGTCTCGCATGTCTTCGACGTTGTGGCGGAACATCAGCATCCGCTCGATGCCGAACCCGAAGGCGAATCCGCTGTACTTCTCCGGGTCGACACCGCAGGCGACGAGCACCTTGGGGTTGACCATGCCGCAGCCGCCCAGCTCGATCCAGCCCTCGCTGCCGCAGGTGCGGCAGGGCCGGTCCGGGTTGCCGACGGACTCGCCGCGGCAGACGTAGCAGAGCATGTCCATCTCGGCGGACGGCTCGGTGAACGGGAAGAAGTTCGGGCGGAGCCGGGTCTTCATGTCGGGCCCGAAGAGCGCCTGGACCATGTGGTCGAGGGTGCCCTTGAGGTCGGCCATGGTCAGGCCCTCGTCGACGGCGAGCAGCTCGATCTGGTGGAAGACCGGGGTGTGCGTGGCGTCGAGCTCGTCGGTGCGGTAGACGCGGCCGGGGCACACGACGTAGACCGGGGGCTCCCGGTCGATGAGCGTGCGGGCCTGTACCGGGGAGGTGTGCGTCCGCAGCACGACACCGGACTCGTCGCCGGTCGTCCCCTCCGGGCCCTGGACGAAGAAGGTGTCCTGCATCTGGCGCGCCGGGTGGTCCGGCACGAAGTTGAGGGCGTCGAAGTTGAACCACTCCGCCTCGACCTCGGGACCCTCGGCGACCTCGTATCCCATGGAGACGAAGACGTCGGCGACCCGCTCCATGAGCGTGGTCAGCGGGTGGCGGGCGCCGGCCGGGACCCGGTCGTACGGCAGGGTGACGTCCACCGCCTCCTCGACCAGGACGCGGGCGTCACGCTCGGCCTCGAGCTCGGCCTGGCGGGCGGCGAGGGCCTTGGAGACCGCGCCGCGGGCCTGGCCCACGAGCTTGCCGGCCGCGGCCTTGGCCTGCGGCGGCAGCGCGCCGATCTCGCGGTTGGCCAGCGCGAGCGGCGAGGTGCCGCCCGTGTGCGCGACCTTCGCGTGCGCGAGCGCGTCGAGGTCACCCGCGGCGGCGAAGGCGGCGAGCGCCTCGTCCCGCATGCGCTCGATCTCTTCCGGTTTCAAGGCCTCGACCTCAACCGGGTCGTACGACTTATTGGGTGCGGACATCTCTTCCCGTGCTTCCGTTTGGCTGGCTTGGGCGCGGCCCCGCTCGACGTCAAGGGCGCAAACGTGCCAAAGGTCGAGTCTAACGGGGCGCGGGGACGCGAATGAGCCCGTGGGCGGGCCGGACGGCTGGTGATCTCGTCAGGCGAGATAGGCCGGGGCGCCGACGGGCAGGATAAATCGGAACTCGGCGCCGCCCCGGGGGCCGCGGCCGACGGTGATGGTGCCGCCGTGGGCCTCGACGATGCCCTTGACGATGTAGAGGCCGAGTCCGGTGCCACCGCGCTTGCTCCCCCGCCAGAAGCGGGTGAAGACACGGCCCATCGACTCCTCGGGGATGCCGGGGCCTTCGTCGCTCACGGTGACCGCCGTTCCCTTCTCTCCGTCGGTGGTGGCGCAGGTGGGTGCCACCTCGATGGTGACGGTTCCCTCGCCGTGGCGCACCGCATTTTCCAGCAGGTTCCCGAGGACCTGGTCGACCTTGTCGGGGTCGGCCCACAGGTCGGGGAGCTCGGGCCGGACGCGGACGAAGAAGCGGTCGGGGGACTGTCCGCCGGTGGTGTGTGCCTGGATGTGGCGGCCGACGGCGGCGGCGATGTCGACGGGCTGGCGGCGCACCTCCAATCGGCCGGAGTCGATCCGGGAGATGTCGAGGAGTTCGGCGATGAGCCGGGTGACGCGGTTGGCGTCGGCGTCGACGGTCTCCAGCATCAGCCGCTTCTGGTCGTCGGTGAACCGCTCCCACTTGGCGAGCAGGGTCGCCGTGAAGCCCTTGACGGAGGTCAGCGGGGAGCGCAGTTCGTGGGCGACGGTGGCGATGAGCTCGGCGTGGCTGCGCTCGGTCCGGCGCCGGGCCTCGGTGCCACGCAGCGAGACGACGACGCGGCGGACCGGGCCGGTGGGGTGCTCGCGGACGTAGCGGGCGGAGACGAGGACCTCGCGGCCGCCGGGCAGGAGCAGATTGCGCTCCGGCTGGCCGCGGCGGGTGGCGAGCCCGCCGTACGGGTCGGTGAGGGTCCACCAGCGGCGCCCCTTGAGGTCCTCCAGGGGCAGCGCCTGGTCGAGCGGGAGACCGAGGGCCTGGTCCGGGGGTACGGAGGTGATGCGGGCGGCGGCGGCGTTGAAGCAGACGACGTGTCCGGTGGCGTCGGCGACGACGAGGCCGTCGGGCAGCTCGTCGGGGTCGACGCCGGGGATGTCCGGTGCCGGTCGGGAGGACCCTTCCGGGTCCTCCGGGGCATCCGGCGCGGTACTCCGTGCCTGTGCGGGACTGTCCGTTCCGACCGTCATCCCCGTTCCCCACCCCTCCGTGTAGCGCAGTGGGCCCCCGAGTTGGTCACCCTACTAGGTGCGGGTGACGCTTTGGAGCCCCTCAGCGGGAGGTTCGGGAGCGCTGGGCACGCGCGGAGGCGTAGAGGCACACGGCGGCGGCCGTCGCGAGGTTGAGGCTTTCGGCCTTGCCGTGGATCGGTACGCGTACCACCGCGTCGGCGAGCGCGCGGGTCTCCTCCGGGAGCCCCCAGGCCTCGTTGCCGAAGACCCAGGCGGTGGGTCCGCCCATGGTGCCGGCGTCCAGTTCGTCGTCGAGGTCGTTCTGTCCGGCGCCGTCGGCGGCGAGAATCCGTACGCCCGCGCTCTTCAGACCGGCGACGGCCTGCTCGACCGGGACGCCGACGACGACCGGGAGATGGAAGAGGGAGCCGACGGAGGCGCGCACGGACTTGGGGTTGTACAGATCGACGGAGGCGTCGGTGAGGACGACGGCGTCGGCGCCGGCCGCGTCGGCGCAGCGCAGCACGGTGCCGGCGTTCCCGGGGTCGCGTACGTGGGCGAGGACGGCGACGAGCCTGGGCCTGGCCGCGAGGACCTCCTCGAACGGCGAGTCGAGGAAGCGGCAGACTCCGACGAGGCCCTGCGGGGTGACGGTCTGGGAGACCTCGGCGAGGACGGCGTCGGGGGCGAAGTGGACCCGGGCCCCGGCCGCGCGGGCGGCGTCGACGATCTCCGTGTACCGCTCGGCGGCCTCGACGGTGGTGAAGAGCTCGACGAGGGTGGGCTCACCGGAGCCGCTGCGGTGCTCGACGGCCTCGCGGACGGCCTGCGGGCCCTCGGCGATGAAGAGGCGGTCCTTGCCCCGGAAGTTGCGCTTGGCGAGCCGCCTGGCGGCGACGACACGGGGCGAACGCGGGGAGATCAGCTCGGGGGTACCCATGGGGTCGGTGGCTCTTTTCGGGGGTCCGGGCGGGTGACGGGGGCTGGGGGTGTCCGGCGGACACCCCCTGGCGTGCTCCGAACACGACCGGACCCGCAGGCCCGAAGGCCTGCGGGTCCGGTGCGGAAGATCTGCGGCCTGGGGATCAGGCAGCGGCCTTCGGCGCGTTGACGTCGGCCGGGAGGGCCTTCTGCGCGACCTCGACCAGCGCGGCGAACGCGTTGATGTCGTTGACGGCCAGCTCGGCGAGGATCTTGCGGTCCACCTCGATGTTGGCGGCCTTCAGACCCTGGATGAGGCGGTTGTACGTCATGCCGTTCTGGCGGGCAGCGGCGTTGATGCGCTGGATCCACAGCTGACGGAAGTCGCCCTTGCGCTTCTTGCGGTCGTTGTAGTTGTAGACCAGGGAGTGGGTGACCTGCTCCTTGGCCTTGCGGTACAGGCGCGAACGCTGACCGCGGTAGCCGGAGGCCGCCTCGAGGATCGCCCGGCGCTTCTTGTGGGCGTTGACTGCCCGCTTGACGCGTGCCACTTCTTAACTCCTTGTAGCGGGGCCGTGGGGGTACTCACACGACCCGGAAAACGGATGGGTCCCGGTCTTGGCCGGATGCCCTCGTCGCCGAGGGCGGGAGATCAAGATCAGATGCCCAGCATCTTCTTGATCTTGGCCGCGTCGCCCGGGGCCATCTCGGCGTTGCCGGTGAGGCGACGCGTCAGCTTGGACGACTTGTGCTCGAGCAGGTGGCGCTTGCCGGCGCGCTCGCGCAGCACCTTGCCGGAGCCGGTGATCTTGAAGCGCTTCTTGGCACCGGAGTGCGTCTTGTTCTTCGGCATCGCGCCGTTATCTCCTCGTCAGTGGCGCTCCCCCGGTGCGGACACCGGACATCCAGGAGCGTCAGTTCTCGTGTGGTGGTTCCGGGCGTGGCCCGGGGCTGCCTGGGTGGCAGCCCCTCGCGTCACGCCTCGGGGTTCTCGGCCTCGGCGGGAGCCTCGGCCGAAGCCTCCTCGGCCGGAGCCTCGGCGGTCTCGTCGGACGAGACGCCCTGACGCTCCGCCTTGCGTGCGGCCTGAGCCTCACGCGCCTCGGCCATGGCCTCGGTCTTCTTCTTGTGCGGGCCGAGAACCATGATCATGTTCCGGCCGTCCTGCTTCGGGTTGGACTCGATGAAGCCAAGCTCCTCGACGTCCGAGGCCAGCCGCTGCAGCAGCCGGAAGCCAAGCTCGGGACGGGACTGCTCACGACCACGGAACATGATCGTGATCTTGACCTTGTCACCCTGCTTGAGGAACCGGACGACGTGACCCTTCTTGGTGTCGTAGTCGTGCGGGTCGATCTTCGGCCGGAGCTTCATCTCCTTGATGACCGTGTGCGCCTGGTTCTTGCGCGCCTCACGGGCCTTCATGGCCGACTCGTACTTGAACTTCCCGTAGTCCATGAGCTTGCACACGGGCGGACGGGCGTTCGCCGCGACCTCGACCAGGTCGAGGTCGTACTCCTGTGCGAGCTCCAGGGCCTTGGCAAGCGGAACAATCCCGACCTGCTCGCCGCTGGGACCGACAAGTCGCACCTCGGGAACGCGAATCCGGTCGTTGATGCGGGGCTCGGCGCTGATGGATCCTCCTCGGTAGCACCACGCGACCGCCTGGCGGACGGACGCGTACTGTCTGTTTTAGTGAGACCAACCGCGCCGGGATATGAAAAATGCCCCGGACGGGACACAGGCGGGGCTCCACGGAAATACCGGAGCACCGCCGCGGTGAACCGCGGGGCGCACATCGGGCGGCTCCATCGTCCGTACGGAACGATGGGCGCCACCTGACCGGTGACCCGCCGCTCCGGAGAGCGGCCAGGTGGGAGATCGGAGCCTCCACTTGTGGGCCGGGCACATAGGTGTCCGGCCGGTCGTTACACAAGGTTAGCACCGACCGTCCTGGTTCGCTAACCGAGGCCGCGGGAGGAGACCGCGGGACGCCGGGCGGCCCGCCCGGCTTATCGTGTGGGCATGAGCGAGACGCCCCACACCGAGTCCCCCGACTTCGACGACATGACCCGTGACATCGCGGAGGTGCCGGCCGTCGAGGTCATCGTGACCGTCGCGGTGAACCTGATGAGCGCCGCCGCGGTGAAGCTCGGGCTCACCGAGGACGGCGAGCAGCACAAGGACCTCGACGAGGCGCGCAAGCTGGTCCACGCGCTGGCCGGCCTCCTCGACGCCGGTGCGACGGAGATCAGCTCCTTCCACGCGGCGCCGCTGCGCGACGGCCTGAAGTCCCTGCAGCTTGCCTTCCGCGAGGCCTCCATCGTCCCGGACGAGCCGGGCCAGGGCCCGGGCGAGAAGTACACGGGCCCCGTCTACGGCTGACGCCCGCCGGGGGTGCGGGGGTCGCCCCCCGCAGGATCACCGCTTGACGTAGAAGGGCTCGCCCGGAGGCGTGGCCGAGGCCGGCAGCAGTGCCAGGTCGAGGCCCCGCACCAGGCGGGCCCTCAGTGTTTCGTCGGCGGCGAGGCCGCGCGCCACGCGCTGGGCGGCCTCCGCGGGGGCCGCGTCCTCGGAGAGGACGAGGGCCAGCGTGCCGTCGGCGCTGCCGGGGCCGAGGTGGGCGCGCAGGACCGCGGGCTCGGCCGCGACCGCCTTCCGTACCGCCGCCCGTACCGCCGGGTCGTCCAGCGGGTCCGCGCTGGTGCGGCCCTCCGCGAGGGCGAGCAGCGCCGGGCCGGTCAGCTGGTACGGAACCGGGCCCGCGAGGTCGAGGACGACGGTGTCCGCCTTCTCGTGCGCGGCGGCCTGGAGCGCCTGGTGCAGGGGGACGGCCACCGGCCGGGCCTCCGGGTCCCAGAGGGCGAGCGAGGCGATCGAGGTGAAGGCCGGCAGCGCCCGCCGGTCGCCCGCCGTGAGCGTGGGCACGGCCATGTCGCTGGTCTTCTCGCGGCGCAGCCCCGTCTCCGGGTCCTCCTCGACCTCGCCGAGGACCGCGACGACGGGCACCAGCAGACGCGCGTCCTTCAGCGCCTCCAGGACCGGTCCGTGCGCGGTTCTGTCCGCCGCCCAGGCCGTGAGGGCCTCGGCGAGCCGCGGGTCGGCGTTTCCGTCGTCGTCGGAGAAACCGGGGTCAGGGATGTTCTTGAGCGCCACGCACCGAGCCTATCCGGCCTCGGGGGGCCGTCTTCCCAGCGGGTGGCCGGCGCGGCCACAGGCCGCTCCCCGGCGCCGTCCCTGGCGTCCGCCCGTGCCACGCCCCAGACTTGCCCTGCCGTCCGTCGTGCTCGCGGCGGCCGCCCTGTGCCACCCCCGTGCGGCCGGCCGGTCCGGTCCCGCCCGCCGTACGACTCGCCCTGGAGGAGACCGTCACCGTGACCGTGGAAGCGGATCTCGACGCCGTGCTCGCGGCGGCGGTCGCGCCCGTACTCGCCGGGAGCGGGGCGTCCCTGTCGGTCGCGGTGCTCGACCTGGAGACCGGGCGCTCGGCCTCGTACGGCGGCGAGGGACGGACGTACGACACCGCGAGCGTCGTCAAGCTCGACGTCCTCGTGGCCCTGCTGCTGCGGGCCCAGGACGAGGGCCGGGGGCTGTCCCCGGCGGAGCGGACGGCGGCCGCCGCGATGATCCGGCACAGCGACAACACGTCGACGACCGCACTGTGGCAGGTGATCGGCGGCGCGCGGGGGCTGGACGCGGCCAGCGCGCGGCTCGGACTCTCGGGGACGACCGGCGCCACGGCGTGGGGGCTGACGCAGACGACGGCCGCTGATCGGTTGGTGCTCCTCGACGCTGTGTTCGGCACGGACTCCCCGCTCGCCGAGGACTCCCGTACGTACATCACCGGACTGATGGAGGGCGTGGTCGCCGATCAGGGCTGGGGGGTGTCGGCGGCGGGCGGCGATCCGGCGGTGAAGAACGGCTGGCTCCCCCGGGACGCGACCGGCCTCTGGGACGTCAACAGCGTGGGGCGGGTGACGGCCGGCGGGCGGGTCTGCCTCGTCGCGGTGCTGTCCGACGGTCACGTCACGAAGGACACGGGCGTCGCGTACGTGGAGAGGGCGGCGCGGGCGGCGGTCAGCGCGGTGGGCGCGGCCCTGTAGCGCGGCTGCCGCGCCAGAGGACGACCGCGGCGACGAGCAGGAGCGCGCCGACGCCACCGGCGGCGGGGGCGAGCAGGCCGACCGGCTTGTCGTCGTCGGGGGCGGCCTGAGGTCCGGCGCCGAAGAACCGGCCCCGGTAGCCGGCGGAGGCGTTCTTGGGGTCGGCGCCCTTGAGCCGGGCGCCTGCCTCGATGGCGGCTGCCGGGTCGACGGTGCCGTACCCCTTGTCGTCGCTGCGGCCGTTCTTCGGCCGGTTGCGGGCGGTGTCGATGAGGAGCCGCTTGACCTGTGCGGGTGTCAGGTCGGGGTGGGCGGACCGGACGAGCGCGACGGCGCCGGAGACGAACGCGGCGGCGGCGCTGGTGCCCCAGCCCTCGTAGTAACGGCGGTCCGGGTCGGCGATGACGATGTCCACGCCGGGGGCGCTGACGGTGGAGTACCAGCGGCTGGTGGAGAAGGAGGCGTGCGTGCCGTACCGGTCGACGGCGGTCACCGCGACCACGCCGGGGTAGGCGGCCGGGTACGAGATGTGGTCGCCCTTCTCGCCGCCGTTGCCGGCCGAGGCGACGACGGAGACGCCCTTGGCGAGGGCGTACTGGACGGCGGCGTCCTCGCCCGCGTCGGGGTGGGCGGACTTGGAGTCGTCGCCGAGGGAGAGGTTGATGACGTCGGCGCCGTGGTCGGTGGCCCAGCGGATGCCTTCGGCGAGGGCGGTGCCGCGGGTCTTGCGGGCCTTGTCGCGGGCCTTGTCGGTGCCTTCGAGGATGACCCGGACGGGCAGGATCTCGACCTTCGGGGCGATGCCGAGGACGCCGTCCTGACGGCCGGGGCCGTGTCCGTGCCCGGCGATGATGCCGGCCATGGCGGTGCCGTGGCGGGCCCAGGCGCGGTCGCCGCGTTCGGCGCCGAAGCCGACGAGGTCCTTGCCGGTGAGGACGGAGCCGACGAGGTCGGGGTGGCCGGCGTCGACGCCGGTGTCGAGGACGGCGACGGTGATGCCCTCGCCCTTGGTGGTGCGCCAGGCCTGGGTGGTGTGCATGGCCTCGAGGCCCCACTGGCGGGCGCGGATGGTGTCGGCGTACGCCGGGGTGGTGGTGGCGGGGAGGACCGCGAAGGCGGCGGCGAGCAGGGCGGCGAGGGCGCGGGGGCGGGTCACCGGTCGTCGTCCTTCGCTGCCGTGGTGACCGTGGCGCGCAGGGCGCCTTCGATCCGGTCGGCGACGCCCTTGGCCTCGTGGCCGAGGCCTGCCTGGGCGACGGGGCTGGTCTGTCCGTCGGCCATGGCCCGGTCGGCGGGTTGGGGGGAGGCGACGGGCCGGCCGTCGGCGAAGCCGGAGACGGCGGTGACGACGACGGGGAGATCGGTCAGGGCGCGGGTCCACCAGCCGGCGCGCTGCGCGGCGCCGAAGCGGGCGGCCACGGTGCCCGGGGCGGAGAGCGCCGGGGGCACGTCGGCGCCGAGGCGTGCGGAGGACTCCGCCGCGAGGGAGCGCGTGGTGGTGGGATCGGCCTGGGTGAAGACGAGGCCGACTGTGATGACGCTGGAGGCGGTGGCGTCGGTGTACGTGGCGCGCAGGACGCGCTCGCAGCCGACGGGTCGCAGGGTGGTGATCACGCTCTTGGGCAGGACGGCCGCGGTACAGGGGGCGTCGGGGGCGACGACGACCCGCGTCCAGGTGCGGTCGGCGGCGCCGGGGCCCTCCTTGGGGCCCGCGAGGGTGCGCGGGAAGAGGGTGTCGACGGGGACGTTGTGCCACAGGGTCCTGGCCTCGGCGTAGCCCGGGGGCTCCTCGGGGGCGCCGGCGTCCGTGGCGGCGAGGACGGCTCCGGCGACGGCGCCGCCGACGAGGCCGACGCCGAGCACGAGGCAGGTTCCGGCCGCGACGACCCGGCCGACGCGGCGCTCGCGGACGGGCCGGAGGCGGGTGGTGGTCTCGACGAGGGTCTCGGGCGGCGCGGTGTAGGGCCGGTAGGCGCCGTACGTGCCGTAGGGCTGCGCCGGCGTCCGAGGGGCGGGCGGGGCGGGGCGCGCCGGGGCGGACCGCGCCTGGGGCGGGGTCGCAGGGCGCGGCGGTATCGGGCGGGTACCGGTGTCGCCGATCGGCCGCAGCCGCGTGGTCGTCTCGACGGCCGGTACGTCGGCGCCGGGAGCGGGCACCGCGGGGCGGGCGGAGCCGGTGGCACCACCGGACTCGGACTCGGACGCGGGCGCGGGCGCGGGGGTTGCGGGCGCGGCGGGGGCGGGGACGGGGGGCGAGGCGGGGCGCGCGGGCGCGGCGGGGCGCGCGGGCGCGGCGGGGCGCGCGGGCGAGGCGGGGCGCGCGGGCACGGCGGGGCGCGCGGGCACGGCGGACGCGGGCCCCGGGGTTGCGGACCCGGCGGCGGGGCGCGCGGGAGCGGGTGGGCGCGCGGGCCCGGCGGACGTGGGGGGCGAGGCGGGGCGCGCGGGCGCGGGCGCCGGGGTTGCGGGCCCGGCGAGGGGCCGGACGGAGGGCACGGCGGGGCGCGCGGGGGCTTCCGTCGGGCGCGGCGGAATGCCGTGCGGGCCCGCGACGGTCTTCGCGGCCGGTGCGGCGGCCTCCCCCGGGCGTGCCGGAGGACGGTCCGGTGCGGCGGGGCCGGGGACACCCGGCGGCGCGGTGTCGGGCGCCGGCTTCGGGGGTGGGAACAGGGCCTCGCTGATGCGGGAGGCGGGGCGGTGCGCGTCGGTGCTCATCCCCGCCCCCTGGTCGTTCCGTCGTGATGCCTGCCCTCGCAATGCCCGCCACTCTACGGGCTGTTCCCCTCAGCACGGGAACTCAGGGGCTACCCACCCGTAAACCCGTCTGGCAAGCTCGGGCCATGACTCCCCGCGCCGCCGACCGTGCCCGGTACGACCGGGCCACCGCCCACCTCGACGCGCCCGTCGCCATCGTCGACCTGGATGCCTTCGACGCCAACGCCGAGGATCTCGTACGGCGGGCCGGCGGCAAGCCGATCCGGGTGGCGAGCAAGTCCGTGCGGTGCCGTGCGCTGCTGGAGCGGGTCCTGGCGCGCGAGGGCTTCGCGGGAATCATGTCGTTCACGCTCGACGAGTCGCTGTGGCTGGCGCGCGCCGGGTTCGAGGACGTGCTGCTCGCCTACCCGTCCGCCGACCGGACCGCGTTCGGCGAGCTGGCGAACGATCCCAAGCTCGCCGCCGCCGTGACCGTGATGGTCGACGACCCTGCGCAGCTGGACCTGATCGACACGGCACGCGCGGGTGGTGCCGAGGAGATCAGGATCTGCCTGGAGCTGGACACCTCGTTCCGGCTGCTCGGCGGCCGGGTGCGGATAGGAGCGCTCCGCTCCCCGCTGCGAGAGCCCGCCCAGCTCGCCGAGCTGGCGCGCTCGATCGCCCGCAGGCCCGGCTTCCGGCTGGTCGGGATCATGGCGTACGAAGGGCATGTCGCCGGGGTGGGGGACGCGGTCGCCGGGCGGCCGCTGCGGTCCCGGGCGATCCGGCTGATGCAGTCGGCCGCCCGCAAGGAGCTGGAGACCCGGCGCGCGGCCGTCGTCCGTGCCGTCCGGGCGGTGGCGCCGGACCTGGAGTTCGTCAACGGCGGTGGTACAGGCAGTGTCCAGCACACGGCGGCCGAGGACGCGGTGACCGAGATCGCCGCCGGTTCGGGGCTCTACGTGCCGCGGCTGTTCGACAACTACACGTCCTTCACCGGCCGTCCGGCCGCCCTCTTCGCCCAGCCCGTCGTGCGCCGTCCGGGCGTCGGCGTGGTGACCGTCCTCGGCGGCGGCTACCCGGCGTCCGGCGCGGCGGGCGTGGACCGGCTGCCCGTCCCGTATCTGCCGGAAGGGCTGCGCTACGACCCGCAGGAGGGCCCGGGCGAGGTGCAGACGCCGCTGATCGGGTCGGCGGCCGACGATCTCCTCATCGGGGACAAGGTGTGGTTCCGGCACGCGAAGGCCGGGGAGCTGTGCGAGCGGTTCGACAGCCTCCAGCTGATCGAGGGCGACCGGATCACGGCGGCGGTGCCGACGTACCGGGGCGAGGGCCGCACCTTCCTGTAGCGGGCGCGCTCACCCGCCCGGGGTGATCGAGCTGCCCACTCCCCCGTTGGTGTCGCTGCCGATGGGCCGGATCCCGCGCGTGATCTCGTCCATCGTCGCGAGGGACGGGCCGTCCGGACCGGCGTCGAACGTGAAGCGGACGACGACGGGGGACTCGCTCCCCGCCGGGGAGGGGAAGGCCAGCGACTGGACGTAGCCGCCGGGGCCCTTGTCGGTGGTGACCTGCCAGCGGACCAGGTAGCCCGTGCGGCCGGCGACGGCGGCGGGGCGGGCGGCGACGACCTTGTGGGAGACCATCCTCCCGTAGGGGAGGCTGCCGAGGACGTCCTCCTCGTAGGTCTCCTTGGCGGCCAGGGCGATGTCCTCCTTGGCGATCGCCTCGGGCGTCGAGGCGGTGGTGCCCGAGACCGCGTGGGAGGAGACCGTGCCGTGGCGGCACTGCTTGGTGGCGGCCGCGTAGCACGCATAGGTGCCGACGGTGGTGACCGTCGGTGCCGGGCCGGAGTAGTACTCCGGCTTCTCCCAGCCCTGGACGACGGGGAGGGTGATGCCGTTGATCTGGTCGACGACCTGCGTGGGGTTCTCGTCCTCCTCCTCGACGGGCGCGTCGGTGGTGGCCGAGGAGGACGGAGCCGTGGGGGTGCTCGTGGCCGCCGTCGGGCCCGCCGTGGGCGGATCGCCCTGGTCGTCACCGGCGAACACGACGACGCCCGCGACGACCGCCGCGACCACGGCGACCGCGACGGCGCCGAGGACGACCGCCCGGCTCCGCCCATCACGTACGGGCGGAGCCGGCGAGACGACCGTGGACGCGGCCGGGGCCTGCCGGGTGTGCGCGGTCCAGTTCGTACCGTCCCACCATCGTTCGACGGTGGGCACGGCCGGGTCCGGATACCAGCCGGGAGGGGTCGTCATGCTCATCCCACAAGCCTAGGGCCCGCGCGACAGGCCCTGCGGCGGGGGCCTACAGCGGAGTCACGTACGCGCCCGAAATGCCCCCGTCGACAAGGAAGTCGGTGGCGTTGACGAAGGACGAGTCGTCGCTGGCGAGGAAGGCCACGGCGGCGGCGATCTCGTCGGCCTCGGCGAACCGGCCGACAGGGATGTGCACGAGCCGACGCGCGGCGCGCTCCGGGTCCTTGGCGAACAGCTCCTGGAGGAGCGGGGTGTTGACCGGCCCCGGGCAGAGCGCGTTGACGCGGATGCCCTCGCGGGCGAACTGCACGCCCAGTTCACGGGACATGGCGAGCACGCCGCCCTTGGAGGCGGTGTACGAGATCTGGCTGGTGGCCGCACCCATGATCGCCACGAACGAGGCGGTGTTGATGATGGAGCCGCGGCCCTGTCGCTGCATGTAGGGCAGGGCGGCCTTGCAGCACAGGTAGACGGAGGTGAGGTTGACGTCCTGGACGCGCTTCCAGGCTTCGAGACCGGTGGTGAGGATGGAGTCGTCGTCGGGCGGCGAGATGCCCGCGTTGTTGAAGGCGATGTCGACGGAGCCGTAGGTGTCGAACGCGGTCTTGAAGAGCGCCTCGACCTCCTCGGGGTCGGTGACGTCGACCCGTACGAAGGTACCGCCGACCTCTTCGGCGGCGGCCTTGCCGGCGGTCTCGTCGATGTCTCCGCAGACGACGTTGGCGCCCTCGGAGGCGAGGCGGCGGGCGGTGGCCAGGCCGATGCCGCTGCCTGCGCCGGTGATGACGGCGGTGCGGCCGACGAGGCGGCGGCAGATGGTCTCGTTGCTCACAGTGCGGGGCCCTCCGTGCTGATGAAGACGTTCTTGGTTTCGGTGAAGGCGGTCAGTGCGTCGGGGCCGAGCTCCCGGCCGAGGCCGGACTGCTGGTAGCCGCCGAAGGGGGTCCAGTAGCGGACGCTGGAGTGGGAGTTGACGGAGAGGTTGCCGGCCCGGACGGCGCGCGAGACGCGCAGGGCGCGGCCGACGTCACGGGTCCAGATGGAGCCGGAGAGGCCGTACTCGGTGGCGTTGGCGAGCCGTACGGCGTCCGCCTCGTCCTCGAAGGGCAGGACGACGGCGACCGGCCCGAAGACCTCCTCGACGGCGCAGGGCGCGTCCTCTGCGATGCCGGTGAGGACGGTCGGCGGGAACCAGAAGCCGGGGCCCTCGGGGGCCTTGCCGCGGATGCCGGGGAGGGAGTCGGGGACGTATGCCCTCACCCGCTCCAGCTGGGCCTTGGAGATCAGCGGGCCCATCTGGGTCTTCTCGTCGGCCGGGTCGCCGACGACGATCTCCTCGACGGCGGGGGTGAGGAGCTCCAGGAAGCGGTCGTACACGCTGCGCTGGACCAGGATGCGGGTGCGGGCGCAGCAGTCCTGGCCGCTGTTGTCGAGGAAGGACATCGGTGCCGCCGCCGCCGCTGCCTCGATGTCCGCGTCGGCGAAGACGATGTTCGGGCTCTTGCCGCCGAGTTCGAGCGTCACCCGCTTCACCTGGTCGGCGCACTTGGCCATGATGCTCTTGCCGACCCGCGTCGAGCCGGTGAAGACGATCTTGGCGATGCCGGGGTGTTCGACGAGCGCGCTGCCCGCGACGGCTCCCTCGCCGGGGAGGACCTGGAAGAGGCCCTCGGGGAGCCCGGCCTCAAGCGCGAGTTCGGCGAGCCGGAGCGCGGTGAGCGGGGTGGTCTCCGCGGGCTTGAGGATGACCGCGTTGCCGGCGGCGAGGGCGGGGGCGGTGGCCCAGGCGGCGATCGGCATGGGGAAGTTCCAGGGCGCGATCACTCCGACGACGCCGAGGGGTTCGAGGATCGTGATGTCGAGGCCGCCGGCGACGGGGATCTGCCGCCCGTTCAGCCGCTCCACTCCCCCGGCCGCGTAGTCGAGCAGATCGCGGACGTTGCCCGCCTCCCAGCGGGCGTTGCCCAGGGTGTGGCCGGCCTCGCGGACTTCGAGGAGGGCCAGTTCCTCGGTGTGGGCGTCGACGACGGCGGCGAAGCGGCGCAGCAGCCGGGCCCGGTCGGCGGGGGCGGCGGCGGCCCAGCCCCGCTGGGCTTCGGCCGCCCGTACGACGGCGGCGTCGACGTCCTGGGGTGTGGCGGCGGGGACGGTGGCGACGAGCTCCTCGGTCGCCGGGTTCAGGACAAGCAGTTCGTGCGGCAACTCGTTCCTCACATGCGTTCGAAGGAGCGGCGCAGCTCCCAGTCGGTCACCGCGGCGTCGTACGCGTCCAGTTCGACGCGGGCCATGTTGCGGTAGTGCGCGACGACCTCGTCGCCGAAGGCGGCCTTGGCGATGGGGCTGGTCTCCCAGAGCTCGGCGGCCTCGCGCAGGGTGGTGGGGACGTGGGCGTAGTCGGCGGTGTAGGCGTTCCCGTCGCAGGCGGCGGGCAGTTCGAGCCCCTGCTCGATGCCGTACAGACCGGCCGCGACCAGGCCGGCGACGGCGAGGTGGGGGTTGACGTCTCCGCCGGGGAGGCGGTTCTCGAAGCGCATGGAGCGGCCGTGGCCGACGACCCGCAGGGAGCAGGTGCGGTTGTCGACGCCCCAGGCGACGGCGGTGGGGGCGAAGGAGCCGGGCTGGAAGCGCTTGTAGGAGTTGATGTTGGGTGCGTAGAGGAGGGAGAAGTCGCGCAGGGCGGCGAGCTGGCCGGCCAGGAAGTGCCGCATGATGTCCGACATTCCGGCAGGACCGTCGCCGGCCATCACGTTCCGGCCGTCGGCGTCCTGGAGGGAGAGGTGGATGTGGCAGGAGTTGCCCTCGCGCTCGTTGTACTTCGCCATGAAGGTGAGCGAGACGCCCTCCTGGGCGGCGATCTCCTTGGCGCCGGTCTTGTAGACGGCGTGCTGGTCGCAGGTGACCAGCGCCTCGTCGTACTTGAAGGCGATCTCGTGCTGGCCCGGGTTGCACTCGCCCTTGGCGGACTCGACGGTCAGGCCGGCGCCGGCCATCTCGTTGCGGATCCGGCGCAGAAGGGGCTCGATTCGGCCGGTGCCGAGGACCGAGTAGTCGATGTTGTACTGGTTGACCGGGGTCAGGCCCCGGTAGTTCGCGTCCCAGGCCTGCTCGTAGGTGTCCTTGAAGACGATGAACTCGAGCTCCGTGCCGACGTGCGCGGTGTAGCCGTGTTCGGCGAGCCGTTCCAGCTGGCGGCGGAGGATCTGGCGGGGCGCGGCGACGACGGGCGAGTCGTCGTTCCAGGCCAGGTCGGCGATGAGCATCGCCGTGCCCTCGTTCCAGGGCACGCGGCGGAGCGTGGAGAGGTCGGGGCGCATGGCGAAGTCGCCGTAGCCGCGGTCCCAGGAGGACATCGCGTATCCGTCGACCGTGTTCATCTCGGCGTCGACGGCCAGGAGATAGTTGCAGCCCTCGGTGCCGTGGTCGAGGACGTCGTCGAGGAAGAACGGTGCGGCGAACCGCTTGCCCTGGAGCCGTCCCTGCATGTCGGGGAAGGCGAGGACGACCGTGTCGATCTCACCGCTGGCGACGAGGGAGCGCAGCTCCTCGACGGAGAGCGGGGCTTTGCGGTCTGCCACGGGATTTACTCCTCCTTGGGTCAGCCGGAAGCCATAAGGTATTGCGGAAGACCATTGCTTGGGAAGGGGAAACGGGAACGTGTCCAGTACGAGTGAATCGGCGGACCGGCTGACGCCCGTGCTGCGGCCGGTCCGGGCGGGCAACGGCTTCGAGGAGGCGCTGGAGCAGATCCTCCAGGTGGTACGGCTCGGGCTCGTCCCCGGCGGCGGCCGACTGCCCGCCGAGCGGGAGCTGGCCGACCGGATGGGGATCAGCCGCGTCACCCTGCGCGAGGTACTGAAGGTCCTCCAGGAGCAGGGGCTCGTGGAGAGCCGGCGCGGGCGGTACGGCGGAACGTTCGTGCTGCAGCGGCCGCGGACGGCGGACGAGGACGAGCTGCGACGCCGGATCGCCTCCGTCGACATGGAGGACACGCTGCGGTTCCGCGAGGTCCTCGAGGTCGGCGCGGCGGGGCTGTGCGCCGCGCACGGCCTGGACGACGCGGGCGCGGAGCGGCTCCGTACGGCCCTCGCGGCCACACACGACGCCACGCTCGACGACTACCGGCGCCAGGACACCCTGCTCCACCTCACCCTGGCCGAGCTCTCCGGCTCCCCCACGCTCACGGCGCAGTACGCCGCCGTACGGGCGACGGTGAACGACCTCCTGGACTGCATCCCGCTGCTCGTACGGAACCTGGAGCACTCCCAGCACCAGCACACGGCCCTGGTGGAGGCGGTCCTGGACGGCGACGCGGACGGGGCCCGCGAGGTCATGCGCGAACACTGCGGGGGCACGGCGGCGCTGCTGCGCGGCTTCCTGACGTGAGGGCTCGGGCACAGGGCGAGCGGGCGGACGCGACCCGGGCGCCGGGAAGGGCCGCTCGCGTAACCCGAAAGTAACGCACGGGGGTTGCGTTCCAGCCGGTGCGGCGCAAAGGTATGGCACCAATCCATTGGGCCCGACGCGGGAGCTGACGCTGCCATGACGCTCGAAGACACCACCGGGGACAAAGCGGCACCACGGGACGGGGCGGCACCTGACGACTACCTGGAACGCCGGGCGCTGCGCCGCGGCAGCGCCGGCTGGCTGCTGCTCACGGGCCTCGGCGTCGCCTACGTCGTCTCCGGCGACTTCTCCGGCTGGAACATCGGCCTCTCCAAGGGCGGCTTCGGCGGACTGGCGATCGCGACCGTCCTGATGGGCGCGATGTACGCCTGTCTCGTCTTCGCGCTCGCCGAACTCTCCGCCATCCTGCCCACCGCGGGCGGCGGCTACGGCTTCGCGCGCCGGGCGCTCGGCACCTGGGGCGGCTTCCTCACCGGCACCGCGATCCTCATCGAGTACATCCTCGCCCCCGCCGCGATCTCCATCTTCATCGGCGACTACGTCGAATCGCTCGGCCTCTTCGGCCTGGAGTCCGGCTGGCCGGTCTACCTCGCCTGCTTCGTGATCTTCATCGGAATCCATCTGTGGGGCGTGGGCGAGGCGCTGCGCTTCAGCCTGATCGTCACGGCCATCGCCGTTGCGGCCCTGGTCATCTTCGCGCTGGGCGCGCTCAGCGACTTCCATGTCGACGGACTGAACGACATCCCGGTCGACACCGACGCGCTCGGCTCCACCTCCTGGCTGCCGTACGGTCTCCTCGGGATCTGGGCCGCGTTCCCCTTCGGCATGTGGTTCTTCCTCGGCGTCGAGGGTGTTCCGCTCGCCGCGGAGGAGGCGAAGGACCCGGTCCGTTCGATGCCGAAGGCGCTCGCGATCTCGATGGGCATCCTCGTGCTGCTCGCCGTGATGACCTTCATCGCCTCGACCGGCGCGCGCGGCTCGGCCGCCATCCAGGAGGCGGGCAACCCGCTGGTGGTGGCACTGCAGGGCGACGGGGACCCGACGGCGCTCAGCCGGTTCGTGAACTACGCGGGCCTCGCGGGGCTCGTGGCCTCGTTCTTCTCGCTCATCTACGCCGGCTCGCGCCAGCTCTTCGCGCTCTCCCGGGCCGGCTACCTGCCCCGCTTCCTCTCGCTGACCAGCCGCCGCAAGTCGCCGTACCTGGGGCTGCTCATCCCGGGCGCGATCGGCTTCGCGCTGGCCGCGGGGACCGGGAACGGCGCGCGGATGCTCAACATCGCGGTGTTCGGCGCGACCATCTCGTACGCCCTGATGGCGCTCTCGCACATCGTGCTGCGGCGGCGCGAGCCGCATCTGCCGCGGCCGTACCGCACGCCGGGCGGCGTCCTGACCTCGTCCGTGGCGTTCGTCCTGGCCCTGTCGGCGCTGGTGGCGACGTTCCTGGTGGACAAGGACGCGGCGTTCATCGCGGTCGGGGTGTACGCGATCGCCCTCGCCTACTTCGCGTTCTACAGTCGGAAGCACCTGGTCGCGAAGGCGCCGGAGGAGGAGTTCGCGGCGCTGGCGGCGGCCGAGGCCGAGCTCGAACGCGACTGACCGTCGTCGGTTCTTCTGGAGGAGATTCCGTGTCCAAGCCGCTCATCGGCGTGACGACCTATCTGGACCAGGCCCGTTGGGGCGTGTGGGACATGCCCGCGGCGCTGCTGCCCGCGCAGTACCCGCGTCTGGTGCAGGCGAGCGGTGGCCTCGCCACGATGCTCCCGCCGGACGACCCGTCCGCGGCGGCGTCGGTGGTGGCGCGGCTGGACGGTCTGGTGGTCGCGGGCGGTGCGGATGTCGAGCCGGTACGGTACGGGGCCGAGCCCGACCCCCGTACCGGCCCGCCGGCCCGGGCCAGGGACGCGTGGGAACTGGCCCTGATCGAGGCGGCGCTCGCCTCCGGCACGCCGGTGCTGGGCATCTGCCGGGGCATGCAGCTGCTGAACGTGGCGCTCGGCGGCACGCTGGTCCAGCACCTGGACGGCCATGTGGAGGCGACGGGCGTGATCGGCCGTCACACGGTGAAGCCGGTCCCGCTGACGCGGTACGCCTCGCTGGTGCCGGAGCTCGCCTCGGTACCGACCTACCACCACCAGGCGGTGGACCGCCTCGGCGAGGGCCTGTCCCCCTCGGCGTACGCGGAGGACGGCACGATCGAGGCGATCGAACTCCCGGCCCCGGCCTGGGCCCTGGGCGTCCAATGGCACCCGGAGATGGGCGAGGACCTGAGGGTGATGCGCGGCCTGGTCGCGGCATCGACCTGAGCCGGGGGCCCGCCCCCCCAGGGGCGCGAGGAACGGCGCGACCAGCCACGACGGACCCGCAGCCACCCACCGGCCGAAACGCCCCCGCCCCTCACCCCGTCGGCGTCGCCCGCGTCAAGGACAGCAGGTCCCGCGCCGGCCCCGTGGGCCGGTGGCCCGTGGGCCAGACCGCGCGAAGGTCACGGCGGAGCAGGACGCCGTCCACCGGGACCTCGACCAGGCGGCGCGACGCCAGCTCCTCCGCGATCGCCAGCTCGCTCAGCACCGCCGGCCCCGCCCCGCTGACCGCCGCCGCCTTCACGGCCGTCGTGGAGGCGAGTTCGAGCAGCGGCTGCGCGAGCCCCCCGTGCGCGGAGAGTGCGGAGTCGAGGACCTGACGGGTCCCCGACCCCCGCTCGCGCAGGATCAGCGGGGTCGCGGCCAGCTCCCCCGGGTCCAGCGGCCTGCGACGGCGGGCCCACACATGGGACGGCGCGGCGACCACGACCAGCCGGTCGCGAGCCACGACCGCACCGTCCAGGCCCTCGGGCACGGCGAGCCCCTCCACGAACCCCAGGTCCGCCTCGTCCGCGAGCAGCCGCTCCGCGACCGCCGCCGAGTTCCCCGCCATCAACGACACCGCCGTGTCCGGCCGGTCCCCGCGCAGCGCGATCAGCCACCCCGGCAGCAGATACTCGGCGATCGTCATCGACGCGGCCACCCGCAGCCGCGAGTCCCGCCGCCCCCGCAGCGCCTGCGCCCCCGCGTCGAAGGCCTCCGCCGCCTCGACGATCCGCCGCGCCCAGTCCGTGACCAGCGCCCCCGCGTCCGTCAGCCGTGAGCCGCGCGGCGAGCGGTCCACCAGGGCGACTCCGAGCTGCCGCTCCATCGACCGGATCCGGCTGCTGGCCGCGGGCTGGGTGATGCCCACCTCGCGGGCGGCCCGCCCCAGGCTCCCGTGGCGGGCGACGGCCAGGAGCAGTTCGAGCGCGCCGAGGTCGGGGACCCGGTGGGACAGGGGTGCGGACTGACTGGGCTCGCTGCTCATAAAGTCAGCTTATGACGTCATAGCGCCAAGATCCCTGGTCGGGCCCGCGCGGCCGCGCGAGGGTGAGGCCATGGCAACACTCGCACCTTCCCTCCCGGCCCTCGCCACCACCCCCGGCGTACGGGCGGCCGCGGTCCGTCACCTCGGCCCCAACTGGTACGCCTCGGTGATGGGCACCGCCATCGTCGCCAACGCGGGAGCGACCCTCCCCGTGCACGTCCCCGGCCTGCGCACCGTCTGCACGGCCGTCTGGGTCCTCTCCGCCGCGATGCTCCTCACCCTGCTCACCGCCCGTGCCGCGCACTGGATCCACCACCGCGACCGGGCCAGGGAGCACCTCATGGACCCGGCCGTGGCCCCGTTCTACGGCTGTCTGTCGATGGCTCTGCTCGCGGTCGGCGCCGGCGCACTGATCGTCGGCCGGGACTGGATCGGCGAGCCCGCGGCCGTCGCCGTCGACACGGTCCTGTTCACGGCCGGTACCGCGATCGGCCTGGCGGCCGCCGTGGCGATCCCGTACCTGATGGTGGTGCACCACAAGACCGACGGCGCCTCCCCCGTGTGGCTGCTGCCCGTCGTCGCGCCCATGGTCTCCGCCGCCGTCGGCCCGCTGCTCCTGCCCCGCCTGCCCGCCGGGCAGCCCCAGCAGACCCTTCTGATCGCCTGCTACGCCATGTTCGGCATCAGCCTGCTCGCGACCCTCGTCATGCTGCCGCTGGTCTTCGGCCGGCTGGTCACCGCCGGTCCGCTGCCGCTCGCACTCACCCCGGCGCTCTTCCTGGTCCTCGGCCCCCTGGGCCAGTCGACCACCGCCGCGAACAAGTTCGCCGACGTCGCGCCGGGCGTGCTGCCCACCCCGTACGCGCACGGATTCGCCGCCTTCGCCGTCCTCTACGGCGTCCCCGTCATGGGCTTCGCCCTGCTGTGGCTGGCTCTGGCCGGGGCGATGGTGCTGCGGGCCCGCCGCCGGGGAATGGACTTCGCGATGACCTGGTGGGCCTTCACCTTCCCGGTCGGCACCTGCGTGACGGGGGCCGAGGGGCTCGCCCAGCACACGGGCCTCGCCGCCTACCGCTGGCTCGCGATCGTGCTGTACGTGTTCCTCGTCGGGGCCTGGCTGGTGGCCGGATTCCACACCCTGCGCGGGCTGTTCAGCGGTGCGCTGCTCGCAGCTCCCGGGCGAGGACCCGCGGCGCCTCGGCCAGTGACGGCCCGTACCAGGTGAGATGACGCCCGCTGACGAGTGCGGCGGCGGTCCCGGGGAACGCCTCGGGGCCGTCGTCGCGCGTGAAGCGGTACGGCTCGTCCGGCAGGACCACCAGGTCGGCACCGGCCGCCCGGAGTTCGTCGAGGGGGATTCTCGGGTACCGCTCGGCGTGCGTGGCGTACACATGCCGTACGCCGAGGCGGCCGAGCAGGTCTCCGGCGAAGGTGTCACGGCCGAGGACCATCCAGGGCCGGCGCCAGATCGGCACGACGGCGGTGAGCGGCGGGCCCGGCGCCTCGAAGGCCGCCCACGCCTCCTCCGCCTCGTCCAGCCAGCGCGGCCGGCCCGGGAGGCCGCAGGCCCGCAGGACACGGTCCAGCTCGCCGAAGGCCTGGTCGAGTGTGCGGACCTCGGTGACCAGGACCTCGGTCCCGGCAGCGCGCAGGGCGGCGAGGTCGGGGGCCCGGTTCTCCTCCTCGTTGGCGATCACCAGATCGGGGCGGAGCGCGGTGACGGCCGTGACGTCGGGGTTCTTGGTGCCCCCGATCCGTATGACGTCGAGGCCGACGGGGTGGCTGCACCAGTCGGTGGCGCCGACGAGCAGGCCGGGTGCGGTGACGGCGACGGCCTCGGTCAGCGAGGGGACGAGGGAGACGACGCGGGGCGCCGGGCTCACGTGTCGTCGGCCTCGATGTGTTCGGCGACGGCGACGACGAGGAGACGTGTGCCGGGCTCGGTGGCGCGCCAGCGGTGCCGTACGCCTCCGGAGAGGTAGAGCGTGTCGCCGCGCTCGAGCCGGTACGCCCGGCCCTCGGCCTCGACCTCGGCGGCGCCGTCGGCGACGAACAGCAACTCGTCGTTGCGGTGCTGGAACTCGCGGCCCGCGTCCCGCTCGCCGGTGAACTCCAGCGCGTGCAGCTGGTGCCGGCCGCGGACCAGGGACCGTACCCCGGGCGGCATCGCGTGGGGGTGCTCCTCGGCCCGTACGACGTCGACGGTGCGGGCCGCCTCGGCCGCCGCGAGCAGTTCGGCGGCCGTGGTCTCCAGGGCGCCGGCGACGAGGGAGAGGGAGCGCTCGCTGGGGCGGGCCCGCTCGTTCTCGATCTGACTGAGGAAGGGCACGGACAGGCCGCTGCGCGAGGCCACGACGGCCAGGGTCAGCTGGAGGGTCCTGCGGCGCCTCTTGACGGCCGCGCCCACGCGTGGGGAATCCTTGTCGTCCATGTCGGCTCCCTCCCTCGTGCCTCGGTGCCGCGTACTGGTCGGTTACCTGAACCTTACGCAGCTTTGGCGCGGGGTTTCGCGTCGTGGCGAAAAGGGGTGGCCGCCGAACACGTTCGGCGACCACCCCTGTGCGGTCGGGAGCCGGGATTCCCTCCACGGCCGTCGGGATTTCCCCGCCGGCCCTCGGGGGGATTCCCCCGCCGGCGCTACTGCGGAGCCAGCTTCTCCGCGAGGCCGGGGTTCTTCTCCAGCCAGCCGCGGACGGCCTCCTGCTCCTTGCCCTTGCCGGTCTTCTGGATGGCGGCTTCGAGATCCGTGAGCTGCTTCTCGGTCAGCTCGAAGTTCTTCAGCCAGGCGCCGACCTCGGGGTTGTCGGCGGTGAAACCCTTACGGGCGAGGGTGTGGACGCCGTCGCCCTTGCCCCAGGTGCCCTTGGGGTCCTTGAGCTTCTTCAGGTCGTACGTCGAGTAGGCCCAGTGCGGCGACCAGAGCGTGACGACGACCGGCTCCTTCTTGTCGTACGCGCGCTTCAGCTCGGCGAGCATGCCGGGCGTCGAGCCGTCGACGACCTTGTACTCACCCTTGAGGCCGTACTCGTTCAGGACCTTGTCCTTGAGGATGCCCATCATTCCGGCGCTCGGCTCGATGCCGATGATCCGGCCCTTGAACTCACCGCTCCTGCCCTTGAGGTCGTCGAGCGAGTCGATGCCCTTCATGTAGGACGGCACGGACAGCTCCAGGGACGTGGGGCCGTACCAGGAGCCGAGGTCCTCCAGCTTGTTCTGGTACTTCTCCCAGTACTGGGCGTGCGTGACCGGGAGCCAGGAGTCGGTCTCGAAGTCGATCTGACCGCCCGCCATGCCGGTGTACAGCGCGCCGGCCTCCAGCTGCTTGGCGTCGACCTCGTAGCCGCGCCGTTCGAGCAGTTCCTTCCAGAGGAAGGTGGAGGCGATGCCCTCGTCCCAGGGGATGTAGCCCATGGTGATCTTCTTGCCGTGGCCGATGTCCTCGCCGCCGGCCGTGGTGGACGCCGCACCGCCGCCGAGGAAGCCCATGCCACCGGCGACGAGCGCGAGGACGACCACGCCCACGAGCGCGGTGACCGGCTGCGGGCGGTGGCTCCAGATCTTCGCGCCGGCGCGCGCGGCGCTCGCCGCCCGCGCCTTGGCGAGCGCCCGGCGGCCGAGCGGCGATACCTGACGGCCCAGCGCACCGGTCATCCGGTCGAGGTACATGGCGAGGATGACGATGGAGATGCCGGCCTCGAAGCCGAGGCCGATGTCGACGTTGCCGATGGCGCGGTAGACCGCGCCGCCGAGCCCGCCGCCGCCGACCATGCCGGCGATGACGACCATGGACAGGCCCAGCATGATGACCTGGTTGATACCGGCCATGATCGTGGGCAGGGCGAGCGGCAGCTGCACGCGCAGCAGCGTGTTGCGCGGGGTCGTACCGAACGCCTCGGCGGCCTCGACGAGTTCGCCGTCGACCTGGCGGATGCCGAGCTCGGTCATCCGGACGCCCGGCGGCAGGGCGAAGACGATGGTGGCGATGATGCCGGGGACCACGCCGACGCCGAAGAAGATGATGCCGGGAATCAGGTAGACCATGGCGGGCATGGTCTGCATGAAGTCCAGGACCGGGCGCAGCACGGCGCTGACGGTCTTGGAACGGGCCGCCCAGATGCCGAGCGGTACGGCGATCACCAGGGTGACGAGGGTGGCGACGAGTACCAGCGAGAGGGTCGACATGGCGTCTTCCCAGAGCTCGATGGAGTCGACGAGCGCGAAGCCCGCGAAGGCCAGCACACCGGCGGTCAGCCCGCGCAGCCACCAGGCGACGACGGCGAGGATGCCGGCGAAGAGCAGGGGCTCGGGCGCCGAGAGGACCGCGTCGATCCCGTCGTAGAGACCGGTGACGACGGTGGTGATGGCGTCGAAGAGCCAGGAGAGCTGGGCCTGGAGCCAGTCGACGGAGCTGTCGACCCACTGGCCGAGAGGAAGCCTAGGCATGCGCGGCCACCTCCTTCTCGCCGGTGGTGCAGGCAACGGGCGGGCGCTGCTCGTCCCCGATGAAGCCGATCAGCCGGGACTGCGGTACGACTCCGAGGACGGTGCCGTCGGTGTCCTTGACGGCCACCGCGTGCGGGACGCGGGCGCTGACGGCGCACAGGTCGGCGACGAGGGTGTCGGGGCCGACGGTCTCGCAGTCGCAGCCGTCGGGTCGCGGGTGGTCCGGCTCGGTCATCACGGCGGCGGCCGTGAGGACGCGCGAGCGGTCGACGTCCTGGATGAAGGAGGCGACGTAGTCGTTGGAGGGACGGATCAGGATGTCCTCGGCGCTGCCGAGCTGGACGATCCGGCCGTCGCGCATCACCGCGATGCGGTCGCCGAGGCGCATGGCCTCGTTGAGGTCGTGGGTGATGAAGACGATGGTCTTCTTCAGCCGCTTCTGCAGTTCGAGGAGCTGGTCCTGCATGTCGCGGCGGATCAGCGGGTCGAGCGCGCTGAACGACTCGTCCATGAGGAGCAGGTCGGCGTCGGTCGCGAGCGCGCGGGCGAGGCCCACGCGCTGCTGCATGCCGCCCGACAGCTCGTCGGGCCAGGACTTCTCCCAGCCGGCGAGGCCGCACAGCTCCAGGGCCTCCGCGGCCCGGGTCTCGCGCTCGGCGCGCGGGACGCCCTGGACCTCCAGGCCGTACGCGGCGTTCTCGAGGACGCTGCGGTGCGGGAAGAGGGCGAAGTGCTGGAAGACCATGCTGATCTTCGTGGACCGCACGGTGCGCAGATCGCGGGGGCTGAGCGCGGTGAGGTCCCTGCCGTCGAACAGCACGCGGCCCGCGGTGGGCTCGAGCAGGCCGTTGAGCATGCGCAGGAGGGTGGACTTGCCGGATCCGGACAGACCCATCACCACGAAGATCTGCCCGGGCTCGACGGTGAAGGACGCGTCGATGACCGCGGCGGTCGTGCCGTCCGCGCGCAGCTCGTCGCGGTCCGCGCCGTTCACGAGTTTCTTCACGGCCTCGTCGGGTCGTCTGCCGAACACCTTGTACAGGTGATCGGCCTGGAGCCTGGACACATATACCTCACGCGTTGAAACGAGAACGGCCCTCCCCTCAGGACCGCGTCCTGAGGGACCACCCCGCATCCGGGCCGTGGAGCGGGGCGGTTTCGGCCCGCGCCTCCCGTGATGTACGGCGATTCGTTGTTGAATCCCGTACCGGGTCCGCTCCGGGCCCGCGCCTGCCCGGGGCTTCCGGCGGCAAACGCAAAGGTGACGGGGGTCACTGGGACGGCTTTCCGGGGAACGGGCTCCGGGGAGGGGCTTCCGGGGAAGGGGGGTTCCGAGGAAGGGGAGGGGCTTGCGGGGACGCGGAGGGCTTTCCAGGAGCTGCTTGTCGCGTGGGGCCGCTGTCAGTGGGGTGCGGCATGATCGGGGTGTGACGCGACGCCTGATGCTCCTCGACACCGCCTCTCTGTACTTCCGCGCGTACTTCGGTGTGCCGGACTCGGTCCGGGCCCCGGACGGCACGCCCGTCAACGCCGTGCGCGGCCTCCTCGACTTCATCACCCGGCTCGTCCAGGACCACCACCCCGACGACCTCGTCGCCTGCATGGACGCGGACTGGCGACCGCAGTGGCGGGTGGACCTGATCCCCTCGTACAAGGCGCACCGGGTGGCCGTGGTGACGGAGACGGGGCCGGACGAGGAGGAGATCCCGGACACGCTCTCTCCGCAGGTGCCGGTGATCGAGGCCGTGCTCGACGCTCTCGGGATCGCCCGGGTGGGGGTCGCGGGCTACGAGGCGGACGACGTCATCGGGACGCTGGCCGGGCAGGCCAAGGGGCCGGTGGACATCGTCACGGGCGACCGGGACCTCTTCCAGCTGGTGGACGACGAGCGCGGCGTGCGCGTGCTGTACCCGCGCAAGGGCGTCGGAGACTGCGACCTGGTCGACGGCGACATGATCCGTACGAAGTACGGGGTGCGGGCGGGCCAGTACGCCGACTTCGCGGCCCTGCGCGGCGACGCCAGCGACGGACTGCCCGGGGTGAAGGGCATCGGCGAGAAGACGGCCGCGCAGCTGATCACGGAGTACGGCGATCTGGCGGGCGTGCGTACGGCAGCCGTGGACCGTACGTCGAAGCTGACCCCGGCCAAGCGGCGCGGGATCGTGGAGGCGGCGGCGTACCTGGACGTGGCCCCGACGGTCGTCCGGGTGGCGGGGGACGTCCCGCTGCCGGAGTTCGACCCGGCCCTGCCGGCCGGGCCGCGCGACCCGGAGGCGCTGGCGGAGCTGGTGACGCGGTGGGGGCTCGGCGGGGCCGTGGGGCGGCTGCTTCCCGTACTGGCGCGCTGAGCGGTTGTGGGCCCACGGCGACCCGGGATGCTAGCTTAGGTAAACCTAAGTTCGCAGAGTCAGGGGAGACCGTCGTGGCAGAGCAGCCCGCGCGCAAGGCACCGCAGGCCCACGAGGCGAAGGTGGTGCGCACGGAGCGGATCACGCCGCACATGGTGCGGGTCGTGCTGGGCGGGGAGGGCCTGGACGACTTCACCGTGGGCGAGTACACCGACCACTACGTGAAGCTGCTCTTCGCGCCGGAGGGCGTGAGCTACCCGGAGCCGTTCGACATGGAGCGGATCCGCGCGGAGCTCCCGCGCGAGCAGTGGCCCACGACGCGCACGTACACGGTACGGAGCTGGGACCCGCTCCACCGCGAGTTGACCGTCGACTTCGTGGTCCACGGCGACGAGGGCCTGGCGGGGCCGTGGGCCGCGCGCGCCGTTGCGGGCGAGACGATCCGCTTCCTCGGGCCTGGCGGCGGTTACGCGCCGGACACCGAGGCGGACTGGCACCTGCTGGTGGGCGACGAGAGCGCGCTGCCGGCGATCGCGGTGGCTCTGGAGCGGCTGCCGGAGGGCTCGGCGGTCCGCGCGTTCCTGGAGGTCACGGACGCGTCGGAGGAGCAGAAGTTCGCGACGGCGGCGGGGGTCGAGGTGACCTGGCTGCACCGGGGCGACCGCCCGACGGGCGAGGCCCTCCTGGAGGCGGTCCGCGCGCTGGAGTTCCCGGCGGGCGACGTCCACGCCTTCGTCCACGGCGAGGCCGGCTTCGTGAAGGAACTCCGCCGCCACCTTCGCCTGGACCGCCAGGTGCCGCGCGAGCGCCTGTCGATCTCGGGCTACTGGCGCGTGGGCAAGACGGACGAGGCCTGGCGCGCGATCAAGCGCGACTGGAACGACCAGGTGGAACGCGAGCAGGAGAACTAGCACCCGGGCCCGGAGCCTCCCGCCCCGGGCCCCTGCGGCCGACCGCCCAACAGGGCAGCCCGTTCAGCACATGACCCGACCCCGGGGCGCCCGCACCCGCGAGGGCCGGGCACCCCGGGGCCGAGGCCCCGAAGTGCCCGCGCCGCGCTGGAAAGCGCACGCCGTGCGGTCACCCGCCCGTGCCGAACACCCTCCCCGACGCATCCACATGCGCCAGCCTCCGCAGCGCGGCGAACATCGCGTCCCCCAGCACCGTCCCCACCACCACGCTCTCCACGAGCTCCTCCCGCTCCACGTTGCCCGCGACGTACTCCAGGTCCGCCCCGGCCACCTGCTCCGCCGCCCCGGCGTACGTGTCGAGCACCTGGGCGAACCCCCCGTGGCCGACCTCCTTCAGCGCCGCCAGGGCGACCGCGAGCGCCTCCGCCGCGGGGCTCTCCGCGGACGTGGTCCAGCCGCGCCGGGCGATCAGTTCGGCGACCGTCTTCCGGGCCGCGACGACGCCCTCCCCCGGCTCCTCCGTGTAGCGCGGCACCACCCGGTCCGCCGCCGCACCCAGCATCTTGTGCACGGGACGCTCGCGGTCCTCGATCGCCGCGAGCACCTCGCGGATCCCGGCGATCGACAGTCCGCCGACATCCAGGAGCGCGCGAATCAGGCGAAGCCGCCGCTCGTGCGTCTCGTCGTACGAAGCCTGGTTCGGGCTCGACAGCTCCCCGGCCGGCAACAGCCCTTCCCGTAGGTAGTACTTGATCGTCGGTACCGACACCCCGGTACGGCGACTCAATTCTCCGATGCGCACCCGCGTTCACCTTTCCGTCTCGCTCCGGACTTGCCGAGCGACCTCCCCATCCTAGATAGTGGCGCTATCAGATAGCGGCAAGTCACGCTATCCATGCTCTACGGGGGTACCCACATGACCTCATCCTTTCCGCGGGTCCACGAGTTCCACCGGCCCCTGGTCTGGTTCTCCGCGTCCATGGCGTTACTCGCCCTGGTCTCGTTCGGCGGCCTGCTCTTCGACGACCGGGTCCTGGTCGGCGCGCCGATCTGGGCGAAGCCGTTCAAGTTCGCGGTGTCGTTCGTCGCGTACTGCATGACGCTCGCCTGGATGCTCACCCTGCTCCCCCGCGGCCGGCGGGTCGGCTGGTGGGCCGGAACGGTGGTGACCGTGACCAGCGGCATCGAGATGGTGCTGATCACGATGCAGGTGGTCCGCGGCCGGCGGAGCCACTTCAACCACGAGACGGCCTTCGACTCCGCCGTCTTCCGGGTGATGGGCCTCACCATCGCCGTCCTGTGGCTGGCCGCGCTGATCATCGCGGTCCTGCTGCTGCGCGCCCGGATCCTGGACCGCGCCACCGCCTGGTCCGTACGCCTCGCGTCCCTGATCGCCCTCGCCGGGACCGCGATCGGGTTCGTGATGACGCGGCCCACGCCCGAACAGCGCGCGGTCGGGGACGACGCGGGGATCGTCGGCGCGCACAGCGTCGGCGTCCCCGACGGCGGCCCCACGATGCCCGTGACCGGCTGGTCCACGACCGGCGGCGATCTGCGCATCGCCCACTTCTTCGGCATGCACGCCCTCCAGGTGATCCCGCTCGTGGTGCTCCTGCTCGTCACGCTCGCCCCGAGGTTCATCCGGCTGCGCGACGAACGGGTACGTCTGCGGCTGACGCTCGTGGCCTCGGGGACGTACGCGGCGCTCTTCGCCCTCGTCACCTGGCAGGCGTTCCGCGGTCAGGCGCTGCTGGACCCCGACGGCGCCACCCTCACCGCGGCCGCCGCGATCGCCCTCCTCGGCGCGGGGTCGGCCTGGGCGGCCCTGCGCACCCCGAACCGCACCGAAACCACCCCCGTAGCGAAGGAGTTCGCCTCATGACCGAGTTC
Organism: Streptomyces sp. NPDC012508; assembly: GCF_042902595.1. Taxonomy (NCBI): domain Bacteria; kingdom Bacillati; phylum Actinomycetota; class Actinomycetes; order Kitasatosporales; family Streptomycetaceae; genus Streptomyces; species Streptomyces sp. NPDC012508. Next base: position 183,219 of record NZ_JBIBEO010000009.1, on the reverse strand, counting down.
CTCTTCGAGCTCAGCTTCTACCTCGCCGCACCCGTCTGGCTGCTCATGATCTTCGCGCCACGGTGGCGCGTGACCGAGCGGATGGCGGCCTCGCCGCTGACGGTCCTGCCGATCCTGGCGGTCTATGTCGCCCTGGCACTCCCGGTCTTCCCCGAGCTGTGGGCGGCGGTGAGCAGCCCTGACCTCGACGCCTTCCGGGAGCTCACGGCCACGGCGGACGGAGCCGGGGCGATCTGGGCCCAGGTCATCGCCTGGGATCTGCTGGTCGGTCAGTGGATGTATCAGGAGGCCCGCAGGCGGGGCATCTCGCCTCTGGTGATGGGTCCGTTGCTGGTGCTGACGATCCTGCTGTCCCCCTTCGGACTGCTCGTGTTCCTCGGACTGCGAGCGGCGAAGAAGAAGCCCGCTCCCCCTGTGGCGGCCCCGCACGCCGCCTGAGGGCGGGATCGACCGCGCTGGGCCAGGTGTCAGGATGCTCGGCCTCCGGCGACCGGGTGCTGCTCGGACTCCTCTCCACGGGCCAGTTGCGAACCGGAGGCCGTAGTCGGCCGGCGGACTGACAGGTCATGTACGGGACGGCCCTTAGGCTGGCCGGATGCGAACCGTCGACCGGGCCGTCGGGGCCGTGCTCGGCTCCGCCGTCGGGGACGCGCTCGGCGCTCCCTTCGAGTTCGGGCTGCCGGGGGTGTACCGGGAGCGGTTTCCCTCGGGCCGGGGTGAGATGTGCGGGGGTGGCGGCTGGGATCCGGGCGAGGCCACCGACGACACGCAGATGGCCGTCCTGGTCGGGGAGTCGCTGCTCGAACGGGATGGCCTCGATCTGCCGGATGTCTTCCGGCGGTTCGTGGCCTGGGCAGCGGCCGATCCCAAGGACATCGGGCTCCAGACCGATGACGTCCTCAGGAGCGGCGAGCCCTGGGACCTGGCGGCCGCCCTCCATTTCCAGGTCAACGGGCGTGCGGCCGGCAACGGTTCGCTGGTGCGGGCCTCGACCTCGGCCGTCCACTTCGCCGCCGCGGGACGCGAGGCCACCATGGCCGCCGCCCGCCGTATCGCCGCGCTCACCCATGGCGATGCGGCCGCCTGGGAGGGCACGGCCGTCCTCCACGAGCTCGTCCGCGTCGCGCTCCTCGGCGAGGACCCGCTCTCCGCCCTCCCCGCCGCCCTCGAAGCCGTCGCCCCGGCGCATCGGGAGCGCTGGGCCATCGTGCTCGCGCCCGACTGGCACCCGGACGACGCGACCGAGTTCAACGGTGCGGTCTGGCCGTGCCTGGGCTCGGCCGTCTGGGCCTTGCGCACGACGGGCACCTTCGAGGAGGCGCTCTCGGCGGCGATCGACCTCGGCGGCGACACGGACACCGTCGCGGCGGTCACCGGCATCCTGGCGGGCGCGGTCCACGGCCCTGCCTCCATCCCGTCCCGCTGGACGGACCCCCTCCATGTCCCCCTCCCCGGCTTCGGCGACCGAGTCCTCCACGCCGATGATCTCCGAGCCCTGGCCACGGCCCTCGCCACCGCCCCGCCCAGGCCCTCGGTCCCGGCCACCGCTCCCGCCCCGACCCCCGACGAAGGCAGCGGGCCGCCCACGGTCTGAGCCGGGACCGGGGCGGCGCCTCACGTACCGGGCAGCAGCCGGGTCTCGCCGTCCGGCAGCTTGCTCCACCAGTGGTCGTAGCGGCGGTAGACCCGCGGCTCGCGGTCGGCGAGGAACGCCGTCAACGAGCGCGCCTCCTCGGCGAGCTGCTCCCAGGCCTCGTCGGCAAGACCGTGGAACGCGGTCGCCTCGATCCCTCCCTCCGCCGGACGCCACACGCCGGCGACATGGCCGTCGACCAGCAGGGTCGGCAGCACGTCTCCGTTCCTGCGGATGACCGCCGTCCGGTAGTCGGGCGGGATGACGCGGCTGCGGTCGGCGTAGGCCAGCAGCGTGCTGTCCCACATGGCCATCAGCCGGGGCGGAGCGGGCGTGTCCTCGTCCGGGTACGGCGCGCCCGGCACGTCGAACAGCCCTTCGCCGTCCGGCCCCTCCACCCGTACCAGCTCGTCGCCCAGCGCCGTCAGCACCCTTCTGACCCTGGCCCGCTGGACCATCGCGAACTGCGCCACGTCCGCCGCGGACGCGGGCCCGAACCCTGCGAGAAAGCGCAGGGCCAGCGTCCCCAGCGCGGCGTCGGACACCTCCGGCGTCGGCGGCACCGGCGGGTCCGGGGGTGCCACGTACGAAGGCCGATCCCCGAACGACCAGGGGGGCGCGGTGGGCGCGTGCAGCAGCGGTGTGTAGTGCCGCAGCCCCCACCAGGCTCCCGACTTCGGCGCGGTCCCGGCGCGTTGTTCCAGCCACGCCTCGTACTCCGCGTTCGTCCGGGGCCGGTCGGCGAACGCCAGCAGCTCCGGGACGAGCGTGTCGGCGTCCGCCGGGGTCAGACCCGACACCGTGAACCGGTCACCCAGCCGCCCGGCCCGCAGCACCGGGTGCAGAGCCGCGCGGAACGCCCGGTAGTCGTCGGCGTGGACGGCGTGCAGGGTGATCCGCATGAGGGTCGCCTTGACGACCGTCCCGTGGGCGAAGGCGTCGTCGAGTTCGGACGGGTCGAACCCGGCGATCCTGTTCCACAGGGCGAGGTACGGCGAGGCCGGCTGCTGGGCCTGCAGCGCGACCACCCTCCGTACCGCGTCCGCGGCGCCGACACTCTCGCGACCGAGCAGCAACTGCCGGGCGAGAGTGGACCTGTTGAGCCCCCGAGCGCTGATCTTCATACGGAAATCATCCCGCACCTCATGTGCGGCGGGTCCGGACCGTGGCGAGGACCTCCCGGTCGGGCTGGAGGGTCAGGCTCGGCACGGGGCGTATCTCACCGGGGCCGAGGTCGAGCCGGAACCGCCGGGCGAGAACCGCGAGGATCAGGACGGCCTCGACCATCGCGAACCGCGTCCCGAGGCACACCCGGGGCCCGCCACCGAACGGGAACCAGGCGTACTCCGGTATGTCGTCTCCGGCCTCGCCCTCCACGGTGCCCCAGCGCTCCGGGCGGAACTCCTCCGGGCCTCCGAACCAGCGCCCGTCCCGGTGCGTGGCCCACTGGCTGCTCCACACCCGCGTCCCGGGGGCCACCGGCATCCCGCCGAGCGTCGCGCCTTCCCGGGCGACCCCGGTCAGGAGCCAGATGGTCGGGTAGAGCCGGAGCGTCTCCTTCACGACGGCCTGGGTGTACGTCAGCCGGGCGTAGTCGTCGAAGCCGGGCTCGTGGTCGCCGAGGACCCGGTCCAGCTCCTCGCCGAGGGCGTCCCGCACGCGGGGGTTGCGGGAGAGGAGGTGCCAGGCCCAGACGAGGGTGGAGCTGGTGGTCTCGTGTCCGCCGATGTAGAGGGTGACGGTCTCGTCGCGGATCTCCCGGTCGGAGAGGTGGGCGCCGGTCTCGTCCTGGGCGGCGAGGAGCCGGCTGAGCAGGTCGGGCCGCTCGGTCTCGCCGTCGCGGTGACGGGCGACGACCCGGGCGACCTCGGCGTCGATGACCGCGGTGGCGCGCTTGATGCGTGCCCGTCCCGGTGTGGGCACCCAGTCGGGCAACAGGGCTCCGATACCGCTGAATTCGGCACCGATCTCCTTCTGCGCGACATCCATGGCACGGCCGATGGCTTCCGCGTCGGCGGCGGTGTCGACGCCGAAGATGGTGCGGACGGCGATCAGTTGGGTGAGGGCGGTCATCTCCTTCTTGATGTCGATGTGCAGTCCGTCGCTCCACCGGTCGGCCAGGGCGATGGCGCACTCGGCCATCGTGGCGGCGTAGGAACGCACCTGCTTGGGCCGGACGGAGGGCTGGACGAGGGAGCGCTTGCGGCGCCAGTCGGCGCCCTTGGCGACGACGACTCCGTTGCCGAGCAGCGTACGGAAGGCGATGCCCAGGTCGGGCTGGTCGAAGGTGCTCTCGACCTGGGTGAGGAGTTCACCGATGGTGTCGGGGTGCGCGACGAAGAGTGCCGGGCCGCGTCCGAAGCGCCAGCTGACGACGTCACCGCGCTCGCGCAGCCGCTCGAAGAAGGCGAGCGGGTCCTTGCCGAACTCCGGAAGGTTTCCGAGCAGTGGTACGCCCCGTGGCCCCGGCACGATCGTGTGTCCGTCGGCCGTCTCCTCGACGGCGGCCGAACCGGCTTGCGTGGTCACGTGCGTCCCCTCCCAGCGGTGTTCCCCGGTGTGTACGTCCATGGAATCGGAGAGGCCTGACACTCCGCCACCCCTGTGGACAACGCCCCTGTGGACAACCCCGCCCCTCCCGGACGAATACCGCGCCACCGAGGAAGAAGCCTTCGACACGAAGGAGGAAACGTCTGCGACACCGAGGAAGAAATCCGCGTACGCCAAAGGCCCGCGGCATCAACCACGGGCCCCTGCAGACGAGTTCAGAAGCGCATCAGCTCACCGAGCTGTACGCCACGACTCCCCTCAGCAGCGACTCCACCGCCTTGCGCGCGTTCTTGGCGACGGTGCTGTTCTCCTTCGGCGCCGCGGCGGCGATCTGCCCCAGGACGTCGATGACCTGCTTGCACCAGCGCACGAAGTCACCGGCGGGCATCTCCGCCTCCCGCAGGACCTCGTCGAGCCCCTTGTCGGAGGCCCACTGGTAGGCGGCCCAGGCGAACCCGAGGTCGGGCTCGCGCTGTCCGACCCCCTCCGCCTGATTGATCTTGAACTCTTCCTCCAGGGCGTCGAGCCGCCCCCAGATCCGCACCATCTCGCCGAGTGCGGCCTTGGCCTTGCCCGCGGGGACCTTCGGCGCCACGGCGTCGTCGGACTGACGCGCCTCGTACACCAACGCCGACACGCACGCCGCCAGTTCGGGCGGGGTCAGGCCCTCCCACACTCCGTCGCGCAGGCACTCGCTGGCCAGCAGGTCGAGCTCGCCGTAGAGCCGGGCGAGCCGCTTGCCGTTGGCGGTGACCTCGTCGCCGCGCAGATAGTCGAGCTCGGTGAGGAGCGCGACGATCCGGTCGAAGGTGCGGGCGATGGTGTTCGTCCGGCCTTCGATGCGCCGTTCCAGCTGCCGGGTGTCACGCTGCAGCCGGTGGTAGCGCTCGGCCCAACGGGCGTGGTCCTCGCGCTCGTCGCAGCCGTGGCAGGGGTGCGCGCGCAGCTCCGTACGGAGCCGGTTGATCTCGCGGTCGTCGGCGGCGGCCGCACGCTGTCTGTGGTGCCGCTCGGGGTTGAGGTGCCCGGCCTTGGTGCGCAGGGCCGAGGCGAGGTCCCGCCGGGACTGCGGGGAGCGCGGGTTGAAGGACTTGGGGATCCGCATCCGCTCCATGGCCTCGACCGGGACCGGGAAGTCGATCGAGGCGAGCCGCTTGACCTGCCGTTCGGCCGTGAGCACGAGCGGGCGGGGCCCGTCGTGGGACTCGAAGCCGCGGTGCCCGTTGGTCCGCCCGGCGGGGATCCCCGGGTCGAGGACGAGGGCGAGTCCGGCGAACTTGCCCGTGGGCACGTGGATGACGTCGCCCGGCTTCAGCTTCTCCAAGGAGGCGGCGGCCGCCGCGCGGCGCTGTGCGACGCCCTGCTTGGCCAGTTCGGTCTCACGGTCCTTGAGGTCGCGGCGCAGCCGCGCGTACTCCTCGAAGTCTCCGAGGTGGCAGGTCATGCCCTCCCGGTAGCCCTCCAGGCCCTCTTCGTTCTTCTGGACCTGCCGGGAGATGCCGACGACGGACCGGTCCGCCTGGAACTGCGCGAACGAGGTCTCCAGGAGCTCGCGCGAGCGGTGGGCGCCGAACTGGTCGACGAGGTTGACGGCCATGTTGTACGACGGCTTGAAGCTGGAACGCAGCGGGTACGTGCGCGTGCCCGCGAGTCCGGCGAGGTGACCGGGGTCCAGACCGCGCTGCCAGAGGACGACGGCGTGGCCCTCGACGTCGATGCCGCGCCGTCCGGCACGTCCGGTGAGCTGGGTGTACTCGCCGGGCGTGATGTCGGCGTGCTGTTCGCCGTTCCACTTGACGAGCTTCTCCAGGACCACGGACCGGGCGGGCATGTTGATGCCCAGCGCGAGGGTCTCGGTCGCGAAGACCGCCTTGACGAGGCCGCGGACGAAGAGCTCCTCCACGACCTCCTTGAAGGTGGGCAGCATGCCGGCGTGGTGGGCGGCGATGCCGCGCTCCAGGCCCTCCAGCCATTCGTAGTACCCGAGGACGTGGAGGTCCTCGGACGGGATGGCGGCCGTGCGCTCCTCGACGATCTCGCGGACGCGCTGCCGCGCCTCGTCGTTGTTGAGCCGCAGTCCCGCGTACAGGCACTGCTGGACGGCGGCCTCGCAGCCGGCCCGGCTGAAGATGAAGGTGATGGCGGGCAGAAGCCCTTCGGCGTCGAGGCGGTCGATGACCTCGGGCCGTCCGGGTGTCCAGATACGGGAGCGCTGACGGCGCTCCCGCTCCCGGTCGGCCTCGCGGACCATCTTGCCGCGGCGCCGCTCACGCGGGTTGTACGTACGGGAGTTCTCGGTGCGGGCCAGCCGCAGCAGGTCGGGGTTGACCTCACGGCGGGCCGCGCCACGGCCGCCGTGGTCGGTCTCCTCCTCGAACAGGTCGTACATCCGGCGGCCGGCGAGGACGTGCTGCCAGAGCGGCACGGGGCGGCTCTCGGAGACGACGACCTCGGTGTCGCCCCGGACGGTGTCGAGCCAGTCGCCGAACTCCTCGGCGTTGGAGACGGTCGCGGAGAGTGAGACGAGCGTCACCGATTCGGGAAGATGGATGATCACTTCCTCCCAGACGGCACCGCGGAAACGGTCCGAGAGGTAGTGCACCTCGTCCATGACCACATAGCCGAGGCCGCTGAGCGCCTGGGACCCGGCGTACAGCATGTTGCGGAGGACCTCGGTGGTCATGACGATGATCGGGGCGTCCCCGTTGACGCTGTTGTCGCCGGTGAGGAGGCCGACCTTGCCCGGTCCGTACCGCTTCACGAGGTCGGCGTACTTCTGGTTCGACAGCGCCTTGATCGGTGTCGTGTAGAAGCACTTGCGCCCTTGGAGCAGGGCGAGGTGGACGGCGAACTCGCCGACGATGGTCTTGCCGGAGCCCGTGGGCGCGGCGACGAGCACGCCTTTGCCCGCTTCGAGGGCCTGGCAGGCCTCGATCTGGAAGGGGTCCAGACCGAACTCGTACATCTCGCGGAAGGGGGCCAGCGCCGTGGCCTGCTCGGCATTGCGGGCCCGGGCGGCTGCGTACGCTTCGGCTGGTGTGAGGTCCTCTGTCATCTTGCTGTCGAGCCTACCCGCCACCTCTGACAGTGACGCGATCTTTAATGACGGACCGAGGACCCGGCCGGCGGCGCCAGGACGCGCAGTGCTCCGGGCACGCATGCGGCGGTCAGCGGGAGCGGTCCGAGCGGCTCGCCGTCGGCGTAGCCGGTGATACCCGGCGCGTCCAGGGTGAGGGAGCGGACGCGGTGGACGGTGACGGCGGGGTGGTCGAGGTGGGTGCCGCGGTAGACCCGTGGGAAGACCTTGATCAGTGTCGTACGGCTGCAGTCGCCGACGACGGTGACGTCGAAGAGGCCGTCGTCCATGCGCGCCCCGGCGCAGATCCGCATGCCGCCGCCGTACGAGGTGCCGTTGCCGACGGCCACGAGCGTGGCCGCGACCTGCCGCTCGGTGCCGTCGTCGAAGGTGAGGCGGTACGGGACGGGCCGGAAGGCGGCGAGTTCGGCGATCATCGCGAGGTCGTACCGGAAGCGGCCGACGGGCAGCCGCATACGGTTGCCGCGGTCGTTGACCCGGGAGTCGAAGCCGGAGGCGAGGACGGTGCCGAACCAGCGGTCGCCGACCCTGCCGAGATCGATGGCGCGCCCGCCGCCGCCCTTGAGCAGGTCCGCGGCGAGCCGGCCCGCGGCGGACGGGTCGCGCAGCGGCAGGCCGAGGGCGCGGGCGAAGTCGTTTCCGGTGCCGACCGCCACCACGCCGAGCGGGGTGCGGGTGCCGGCCACGGCCTGCAGGGCGAGGGAGATCATGCCGTCCCCGCCGACGGCGACGAGCGCACCGGTCCCGCCCGCGACGGCCTCACGGGCGCGCCGCAGGGCGTCGTCGGCGTCGGCGCCGACGAGGGTACGGACGGTGAATCCGGCGTCCCTGAACGCCTGGGCGGCCGGCTGCGCGGCGTGCGCTCCCCGGCCGCGTCCCGCGGTGGGGTTGACGAAGAGGGTGATCTCGCGGGTCATGGGCGTCCCCCCGGACGGAGCTGGGGGGAGGACCCTACAAGATCAGGTGATGTCGTCGTAACCGCCGGGGCGGAGCGCCCTTCGGCCGTCGGCCTCACCGGACGACTGCTCGGGCAGGGCGCGGGCGGCGCTGACCGGTTCCACGGCGCCGACGGCCTCGGGGGTGAGGTCGAGGCTGGAGGCCTCGTCGTCGTCGAGCTCGGCGTCCGGGTTGTTCCTGGCGCGGCGCCGGTCGTTCAGGATCGCGATGCCGACGGCGATGAAGTACAGCACGATGATCGGCCCGGAGAGGGCGATCATGCCGAAGGGGTCGGTGGACGGCGTGGCGACCGCACCGAAGACGAAGATGCCCATGATCACGCCGCGCCACCAGCCGGCCATGCGCCTACCGGTGACGACACCGGCGAAGTTGAGCATGATCAGCAGCAGGGGCAGCTCGAAGGCGAGCCCGAAGACGAGCACCATGCGCGTGGTGAAGTCCAGGATGTCGTCGAGCGAGACGAAGTTGGAGGCGACTTCGGGAGTGATGCTGATCAGGACCTTCACACTGATCGGCATGATCAGGTACGCGACGTAGGCGCCGGCGGCGAAGAGCGGCACGGCGACGGCCGCGAAGTAGTACGTGTACCGCTTCTCACTCTTGTGCAGGCCGGGCGCGACGAACGCCCACAGCTGGTACAGCCAGACCGGGGAGGCGGCGAGCACACCCGCGAGCATGATCACCTTGACGGTCGAGGTGAAGGGTGACAGCACGGTCTGGTACGCGATGACGACGCAGCGCCCGCCGGTGTTGTCGGCGATCGAGGTGCCGGGCGAACACTTCGGGACGGGTGAGGAGAGGAAGTCCATCAGCTGCTGGCTGAAGAACGCAGCCACGACCGAGGTCACGATCACCGCGAGCATCGCCTTGGTCAGGCGGTTGCGGAGTTCGCGCAGGTGCTCCACGAGCGGCATCCGCCCCTCGGGGTCCTTCTCCTTCTTTGTGCGGGCAGGCTTGAGCAACCCACGTCCTCATCTCGTGCGGCAGGCCGTCGTGAAGCGGCCTTGGGGGTCGAGCGGGGTCAGCGCTGGGTGGTGTCCGACGGCTCGGTGACGGGCCGGGCGGAGGTGACGTCGCCGGGGGCGGCCTTGATCGTGCGCTGCGCAGCCGGGGGCTGCTCGGCCGGCGGGTCGGCGGGGGCGGGCTGCTGGCCCTCCGACTTCATCGCCTTGGCCTCGCTCTTCAGGATGCGCGCCGACTTGCCGAGGGAACGGGCCATCTCGGGCAGCTTCTTGGCTCCGAAGAGCAGCACGATGACAAGGAGGATCAGGCTGATCTCGAGAGGACCGATCTGACGGAACATAAGCGTGGTCTACCTTCTCATCGAGGCGGCGTGGTGCTGGTCTGCCGGCCGCCGCCCGGACTGTTGTCCGAACCCGACCGTCAGCGATCGTAACGCGCACGAGTAAACGCAGGGCAATCCCCGTGCGTACACCCGTTTGCGACCCGTACCTCTTGATCTGGGCCGCGCTCAGCAGCGTACCCCGCGTCGCCGCAGCCGAGGAGACCACCACCCGCGCCCGGGAAGCGCTGCCGCGGAGCCACGAATCCCGTGCTAGCGCAGGGCTCCACCGGTCTGGCTCAGGTCCGTGGCGGCGCGTTCGAGGTCTTCGGCGGCGCGGTTGATGCGCTCGGTGGTACGGGCCACCTGGCGGCCGAGCCGCTGGGCCTCGAGGAAGACCTTGATGGCGAGGATGCCGAGGACGGCGATGCCGAGGAAGCCGAGAGCGATGGCGAGCATGGGCCAGAACATGTGCCGAGCCTAGACGCTGCCCGGAGGCCGGTGTGCCCGGCGTGCTCCGGACGACCGGCGCGGATGCCGATGCGTCCGGCGAGACCCCGGCCGGCCCTCGGACAGGGCGTCAGACGGTGGAGGAGTGCAGGCGCAGGGTGCGGACGCCGCCGCCGGTGAGGAGTTCGACGATCCGCTCGCCCGCGGGCTTGCGGACGGAACTGCCGCACTCGGGGCAGGTGAAGGAGTAGAAGGTCGTACGGCGGCTGGCGCCGATGGCGAGGCGCAGGGCGCCCGCGGAGAGTTCGAAGCGGGCACGGCAGTCCGGGCAGGCGGCCTTGAAGAAGACCGGTGCGATCGAAGCCGTCATTCCGTGCATCACGGACATTTCTCTCGTCCCTCTCGTTCCCGCGCTCTCGGCTGCCCACGTACCCCCGCCACTTTCGGCCATCCGTCACCCTCCCCCAGGCAACTGCGTCCAGTCGGCGGGGAATGTCACATTCCCCGCGTCCTACGCGTGGCCCTCGTAGGCGGCGAGCGCCGCGGAGGCCGCTTCCCTCGCGCTGTCGGCGAGGTCCTGCGGGGAGACGATCCGCCCGTCGCTGCCGAGCCGCAGCGCGAGGCGCCGCAGCGATGCGGGGGCCGGCGTACGCAGCGTGATGCGCAGCCCGCCGTCGGGCAGCTCGTCGGCCCGGTCGTGCGGGTAGTACTCCGCCACCCAGCGGCCACCGGGGCCCACCTCGACGACGACCTCGGGGTCCTCGGCGGAGGGCTGGACGAGCCCTTCCGACAGATCCCGGAGCTCGATCTCCGGCGGCGCGGCATGCTCGTCCAGGATCCGGATCTCGGCGACCCGGTCGAGCCGGAAGGTGCGGCGCGCCTCGGAGAGCCGGCACCACGCCTCCATGTAGGTGTGGCCGACGGCGAAGAGCCGGATCGGGTCCACCTCGCGCTCGGTCAGCTCGTCGCGGGCCGGCGAGTAGTACCGCACCCACAGCCGCCGGCGCTCCGAGATCGCCCTGTCCACGTCGGCGAAGACGCCTCCCTCGGACTCGAAGGTGACCGAGAGCCGGGCGCTCGCCCCGGCCGCCTCACCGGCGGCGGTCTCCAGCTTGGCGGTGGCTCGCAGCAGGGCCTCGCGGTCGCTCTCGCGCAGTCCGGGCAGCGTCGCCACGGCGCGCGCTGCGACCAGCAGGGCCGTCGCCTCGTCGGCGGCGAGGCGCAGCGGCTCGGCCACATCGTCCGGGTTGTGCCACCAGATCCGGTCGCCGTCGGTGTCGATGTCGAGCAGGTCGCCGCCACGGAAGCTCGTGCCGCACATCGGCAGCACGTCGAGGTCCGAGATCAGTTCGTCCTCGGTGATCCCGAAGGCACGGGCCACGTCGGCGACATGCGCGCCGGGGCGTTCCCGTAGGTAGGTGACGAGGGAGAGCATCCGCCTCGTCTGGTCGATCGCGTTCGCAGCCATGATGTACGTCTCCCCCTTCAGCCCTTGGCCACGGCGCGCAGCCGGTCCACCACGTCGGCCCGCAGATCCGCGGGCTCGAGTACGACGACATCGGGACCGAACTCCACGAGCCAGGCGTCCAGGCCGTGCCCGTAAGGGATCTCCAGCTCGTCCCAGCCGTCCGCGCCCTCCCGTACGGACTGGGCGCGGGCCCGCAGCGGGTAGCCGCAGCCGGTGCGCAGCCGGATCCGGGCGGAGCGGGTGGCGGTCTCGCCGGCCCAGCTCTCCACGGTCTCGCGGACGGTGACCACGTCGGGCACGGGAGCGGTGAAGGCACCGGCCCGGGAGCGGACCTTGCCGGTGATACGGGAGAGGCGGAAGACGCGCTCGGCACCACGGTCGCGGTCCCAGCCGGCCAGGTACCAGTGGCCTCGCCAGCACTCCAGCGTCCACGGCTCGACCTGGCGGGTCTCCGGGCGGGCCGCCGTCGCCTTGCGGTAGTCGAAGACGACGGGGCGCCGGTCGCGGCAGGCCAGCATCAGGGGCTCGAAGGCGGCCTCGTGGACCGGGATGCGCGGTTCGAGGGCGCTGTGCTGGGCGTCGTACGAGTCCTCTGCCTCGGGCATGCCGGCCGCGCGGAGCTTCTGCAGGGCGCCGCTGGCGGCGCCGGCGAGGCGGGCCTGCTGCCAGACCTTGGCGGCCAGGCCGAGCGCCGCGGCCTCTTCGGCGTCGAGCGTGATCGGGGGGAGGCGGTTGGAGTCGCGGCGGGCCAGGTAGCCGGTCTCGCCCTCCAGGTTCTCGACGGTCTCGATGACCAGGCCGAGCTCGCGCAGATCGTCCTTGTCGCGCTCGAACATCCGGTTGAAGGAGTCGTCGGTTCCGGCTTCCATGTAGGCCTCGATGGAGCCGCGCAGCTCACGCTTGCTGAGCGGTCTGCGGGTCCCGAGCAGGCAGAGGGCCAGATTCATCAGCCGCTCGGCCTTGGCAATCGCCATCGACGCCCTGCACCTCTTCTGCCGGATTGACTTCGGGGACATCCGACCGTACCGCCCCGGGGTGTCGTGGCAAAAGCCGAGGGCCCATGCCTGAAGCGGCATGGGCCCTCGTTCGAGTGGATCCGGTCAGCGCTTGGTGACGCCGACCAGGTCGCAGACGAAGATCAGCGTCTCGCCGGGCGCGATCGCGCTGCCGGCGCCGCGGTCGCCGTAGGCGAGGTGCGCGGGGATGACCAGCTGGCGGCGGCCGCCGACCTTCATGCCCTGCACGCCCTGGTCCCAGCCCGCGATGACCTGGCCGACACCGAGCTGGAAGTCCAGCGCGCTGCCACGGTTCCAGGAGGCGTCGAACTCCTCGCCGGTGGAGAAGGCCACACCCACGTAGTGGACCTTGACGAAGTCGCCCTTGCCGGCCACCTCGCCGTCACCCTCCCAGATGTCCTTGATCTGAAGGTCCTTCGGCGGCTCGCCGCCCGGGAAGTCGACCTCGGGCTTCTCGATGCTCACTGCAGTGTGCTCCTCAAACTGATGAACCGCGCAACGGTGAACTGCGCGACCGGGACAGTCTTACATCTTCGCCAGGATGTCGACGGCGAACACCAGCGTGGAGTTCTTCGGAATACCCTGCTGCTCCTGGTCGCCGAAGGCCTCGGCCGGCGGGGCGACGATCAGGATGCGGCTGCCGACCTTCTTGCCGGTGATGCCGTTCTTGAGGCCCTTCAACGTCAGCTGGGCGAGCGGGAAGTTCGCGGTCTTGCCCGTCTGGTACGTCGAGTCGAAGACCTTGCCGTCCTTCCACAGCGCCGCGACGTAGTTCACGACGACCGTGTCGGTGCCCTTCACGACCTCGCCCTTGGACTCCAGGATGTAGTTGGAGACGAGCTTGGTCGGCGGGTCGACCTTCGGCACGGTCAGCGAGGGGGCCTTGCCGTCGGTGTTCGTACCGACCTTGGGCAGGTCCTTGTTGTCCTGGGCGACCTCGGTGCCCTCGGCGGACTTCGGGATGGTGGTGGACTTCAGGATGTCCACGACGAAGACGAGGGTGGCGTTGGGCTTGATGTCACCCTGGCCCTGCTCCCCGTAGCCGAGCTCCGGCGGGATGCCGATCTCGACCCGGCTGCCGACCTTCTGGCCCTCCAGGCCCTGGTCCCAGCCCTTGATGACCTGTCCGGCACCGAGGGTCAGGTCGAACGGCGTCCCGCGGTCGAAGCTGTTGTCGAAGGGGGTGGTCGAGTCCCAGGCCTGGCCCAGGTAGTTCACCTGGAGCGCGTCGCCCTTCTTCGTGACCGCGCCGTCGCCCTCGCTGATCACGTTGACCTTGAGTTCCTTGGGCGGGTCGCCCTCGCCCTTCGCAAGGGTGGGCTTCTCTCCGAACTTCTCACCCGCGGTGATGGCGGGCAGCCCGTTCTTCATCGAGGCGGAATCAGAGCCTCCGTCGTCGCTGCCGCAGGCCGCGGTCGAGAGCAGCAGCAGTGGGACGACCAGTAGGCCGGCAAGTCGGCGCACGTGTTCCTCAGATCTCAGACGGCACATTAGTTGCTCGACACTCTAGGGGACCGTCCGGACAGGCCAAGGGCCCCGCACGTCAATCGCGCGGGGCCCCGGCACTTCGTACGCCGATGTCCTACATTCCGGCGATCAGCTTTTCCACCCGGTCGTCGACGGACCGGAAGGGGTCCTTGCACAACACCGTGCGCTGCGCCTGGTCGTTGAGCTTGAGGTGGACCCAGTCGACGGTGAAGTCCCGTCGCTGCTCCTGCGCGCGGCGGATGAAGTCGCCGCGCAGTCGCGCCCTGGTGGTCTGCGGGGGCACGGACTTGCCCTCGAAGATCTTCAGGTCGTTGCAGATCCGGGCCGCCTGCCCCTTGCGCTCCAGCAGGTAGTAGAGCCCGCGGCGGCGGTGGATGTCGTGGTAGGCGAGGTCTATCTGCGCGACCCGGGGGTGCGACATGGTCATGTTGTTCTTCGCCCGGTACCGCTCGATGAGCTTGTACTTCATGACCCAGTCGACCTCGGTGCCGATCCGGTCCAGGTCCTCGGCCTCGATGGCGTCGAGCGTACGGCCCCAGAGCTCCAGGACCTGGGCGACCGTGCCCGTACGGATGCCCCTGCGGTCGACGAAGTCGGCCGCCTTCTCGTAGTACTCGCGCTGGACCTCCAGGGCGGAGGCCTCGCGGCCGCTGGCGAGGCGGACCTTGCGCTGGCCGGTGATGTCGTGGCTGACCTCGCGGATGGCCCGGATCGGGTTCTCCAGCGTCAGGTCGCGCATGACGGTGCCCGCCTCGATCATGCGCAGCACGAGGTCGGTGGCGCCGACCTTGAGCAGCATGGTCGTCTCGGACATGTTCGAGTCGCCGACGATGACGTGCAGCCGGCGGTAGCGCTCGGCGTCCGCGTGCGGCTCGTCACGGGTGTTGATGATGGGCCGGGAGCGGGTCGTCGCGGAGCTGACGCCCTCCCAGATGTGCTCGGCCCGCTGGGAGACGCAGTAGACCGCGCCGCGCGGGGTCTGCAGCACCTTTCCGGCGCCGCAGATGAGCTGTCGGGTGACGAGGAAGGGAATGAGGATGTCCGCCAGCCGGGAGAACTCTCCGTGGCGGGCGACGAGATAGTTCTCGTGGCAGCCGTAGGAGTTTCCCGCCGAGTCGGTGTTGTTCTTGAAGAGATAGACGTCGCCCGCGATTCCCTCCTCGTGCAGGCGGCGTTCGGCGTCGACGAGCAGGCCTTCGAGAATGCGTTCGCCGGCCTTGTCGTGCGTGACCAGTTCGGTCACGTTGTCGCATTCCGGCGTTGCGTATTCCGGATGCGAACCCACGTCCAGGTACAGGCGGGCGCCGTTCCGCAGGAAGACATTGCTGCTGCGGCCCCATGACACGACACGGCGGAAGAGGTAGCGCGCCACTTCGTCAGGAGACAGTCGGCGCTGTCCCCTGAACGTGCACGTGACGCCGTACTCGTTCTCCAGCCCGAAAATGCGGCGGTCCATGTCTGAACATTACGCCTGATGGCCTGAGCTGAAACCGGGTTCGACAGCCCCGTTTCGATCATTTTCCGATGAGTGCGTGTTCTTTTCGGTGCGGCCCGCCCCGCCCGTGGTCGCGCTGACGGCGTGTCGCACGCCGCGGCCGGGCACGGCGAGCACCCGGCCGGTGGCCAGGAGGACCAGGAGGGCCACCGTGCCACCGGCTCCGGCGACGGCGAAGCCCGCCGTGGTTCCGGCGAGTTCGACGGCCGGTCCGGCGACGGCGGAGCCCAGTGCCGCGCCCACACCGAAGGTGGTCACGAGCCAGGAGAAGGCCTCGGTGACGGTGCCGCTGGGGGCGTGCCGGTCGACGACGATGAAGCCGCAGGCGAGGGCGGGGGCGAGGAAGACGCCGGAGAGCGCGGCGAGGGCGGTCATCGGCAGGACACCGGGGGTGAGCATGAGCGGCAGGTAGCCGAGGGCGAGCAGGCCGATGATGACCGTCAGCCTCCGCTCGGGGCTTCCGGCCCAGCGGCGGGCGCCGTAGAGGACGCCGCCCATGAGCGCGCCGAGGCCGAGAGCGGCCATCAGCCAGCCGTACGCCGACTCGTTGCCCTGGTCGTCGGCGTAGGCGAGGCCTGCGACGGTGATGGAGCCGAGGGCCAGTCCGACGAAGAAGAAGGAGCCGAGCAGGGCCAGGAGGCCGGGCGAGCGCAGGGCGCCGAGCCAGTGCGCCTCGCGGGGCTCCGAGCGCCACGCGCGCGAGGGCTCGGAGAGGACCACGGAGAGCGCCCCGAGGACGCCGAGGACGTTGATGACGAGCAGGGCGGCGGCGGGCGACCAGAGGGCGACCAGGAGGGTCACCAGCAAGGGGCCGACGGTGAACATGACCTCCTGGGCCACGGCGTCCAGGGCGTAGGCCCGGTGGACCCGGTCCTCGCGGCCGAGGACGCTCGGCCACAGGGCGCGCAGTCCGCCTTCGAGGGGCGGGGTGAAGAGTCCGGCGACCACGACCGCCGCGTAGGCGAGCACGAGGGGGCTGATTCCGGCCACGGCCAGGACGATCATGCCGAGGGCGGAGACGAGCGCGGCGGGGAGCTGGACGCGCGGCTGGCCCTTGAGGTCGACGGCGCGGCCGAGGAGCGGCTGTCCGACGGCGGTGGCGATGCCGTACGCGGCGGTGAGCCCGCCCGCCAGGCTGTAGCTGCCTCCCTCGGAGCGGACGAAGAGCACGATGGCGATGGGCCCGGTGCCGTTGGGGAGCCGGCCGACGAGCGTGCCGGTGAGCAGGCGCAGCGCGTGCGGCGCCCTGAGTATGTCGCGGTAGCCGCGGCTCTCCTTGGCCTCGCTGGCCATGTCCGTCTCCTCTCCCCCGGTGCCCGCCCCCGAGGTTTTACGTATAACGTCTCGGGTCATACGTACCATGGCGGGATCCCACGGGTCCACCTCGCGGGCAGCGACCACCTCTCGCGGAGGCACGAGTGCAGACCCCAGAGTCCCCCGGCTCGGCACGGCCCACCAGTCGGGACGTCGCCAGGGCCGCCGGGGTGTCGCAGGCCACCGTCTCCCTGGTCCTCGGCGACAAGTGGCGCGGCCGGGTCTCGGAACGCACCGCCGACGCCGTACGGGAGGCCGCCCGCACGCTCGGGTACCGGCCGAATCTCGCCGCTCGCAATCTGCGCCTCGGACGCACGCGGACGGCGCTGCTCGTCGTCCCGGCCCTCACCAACGAGTTCTTCGCCCGGGTCTACACCGGCGCCGCCACGGTCGCCGCCCGTCACGGCTTCGGCGTCGTGCTCTACCCCTCCCCCGACGGCGTGGGCCCCGCCAAGGACCCCTTCGCCTCCGCACGGGCCGCGCTCGACGGCATCATCGCCTCGTCCATGGCCGCCGACGCCCTGAAGGCCTTCCACGGCACCGACCTGCCGCTGGTCATGCTCGACAGCGACCCCTCCGACACCGGGGCCGCCGCCCACGTCAACCTCGACATCGCCGACGGGATGCGGCAGGTCACCGCCCACCTCCGGGGCCTGGGCCACCGCCGCTTCGTCCATCTGGCCTCGGCGGTGCCCTCCTGGACCTTCGACGTCCGCGCGGCGGCCCTCGCCGACGCGCTGCGCGACGCCGACGTACGGACCGTCCGCGCGCCCCTCGACGTGGACGGCGCCCGCGCGGCGGCCGAACGCGCCCTCACCGGCCCCGGGCCGCGCCCCACGGCCCTGATCTGCGACGACGACGTCCTCGCCGCCGGCGCCTGCAAGGCGGCGCGCCGCCTCGGCCTGCGCGTCCCCGAGGACATCTCGGTCACGGGCTTCGACGACCTGGCGCTCGCGACCGCGGTGGAGCCGGAGCTCACGACGGTCCGGCTGCCCGCCGAGCACATCGGCGAGCGCGGCATGGCCGCGCTGCTGGCCGTCCTGGCGGGCGAGAGCCCCGAGCCCGGCGGCCTCCCGGTCACGCTCAGGGCACGCGGGTCCTCGGGCCCGGCACCGGCCTGAGCGGACAGCCCGGCCCGAGCGGACGGGCCGGCCGCACGGTCGGCGCCGAGCAGAGCAGGCACGGCGCCGAGCGAGCGGCCACGTCGAAGGCCCCGGTCCACGTCTGTGGACCGGGGCCTTGGCCTTCGTCATGTTCTCCCGGAGTTCTACTCCTCCGAGTCCTCCACGATCTCGTCGGACGGGTCGTCCGTCTTCGCGATCGCCGCGTTGTCCGCCTCCAGGAGGCGCACGAGCTGACGCCCGACGATCCGCTTGAACTTGCGCTGCTGCGGACGCTTGCGGTCGAGGACGGCCACCTCCAGGCGCTCCGCGGGGATCTCCCGCTCGCTGCCGTTGGTGTCCCTCGAGAGGGCCTGCACGGCCAGCTTCAGCGCCTCCGCGAGCGACATCCCGTCGCGGTGCCGCTGGTCGAGGAAGCTGCTGATCTGCTCCGCGTTGCCGCCGACCGCGACCGAGCCGTGCTCGTCCACGATCGAGCCGTCGTGCGGCAGCCGGTAGATCTGGTCGCCCTCGGGGTCCTCACCGACCTCGGCGACGACCAGCTCCACCTCGTACGGCTTCTCGCCGGCGCTGGAGAAGATCGTGCCCAGCGTCTGGGCGTAGACGTTCGCCAGGCCCCGGGCCGTCACGTCGTCCCGGTCGTAGGTGTAGCCCCGCAGGTCGGCGTAGCGAACGCCGCCGATGCGGAGGTTCTCGTACTCGTTGTACTTGCCCGCGGCGGCGAACCCGATCCGGTCGTAGATCTCGCTGAACTTGTGCAGCGCGCGCGACGGGTTCTCGCCGACGAACACGATGCCGTCGGTGTACTGCAGGACGACCAGACTGCGGCCACGGGCGATGCCCTTGCGGGCGTACTCCGCCCGGTCGGCCATGGCCTGCTGGGGTGAGACATAGAACGGAGTCGACACCGGCTACCCGTCCCTTTCTTCTGGGAATCTACAGACGACGAGTGGTCAGAGCAGGGCCGCGCGCGGGCCGTCCGGCTGCTCCAGGCGCCGGTCGGTGACCGAGCGGGCGAGCGAGGAGGACTCCTCCTCGGTGAGCCTGCGGAAGCCCTCGTCGGTGATGACGGTGACGATCGGGAAGATGCGGCGGTACAGGTCCGGGCCGCCGGTCGCCGAGTCGTCGTCGGCGGCGTCGTACAGCGCCTGGACGACCAGCGTGGTGGCCTGCTCCTCCGTGAGGTCGGGGCGGTACAGCTTCTTCATGGATCCGCGGGCGAAGACCGAACCGGAGCCCGTGGCGGCGAAGCCGTGCTCCTCGGAGCGGCCTCCGGTCACGTCGTAGGAGAAGATCCGGCCCTTCTCCTTGCCCTCGTCCCAGCCGGCGAAGAGCGGCACCACGGCCAGACCCTGCATGGCCATGCCGAGGTTGCCACGGATCATGGTGGACAGGCGGTTCGCCTTGCCCTCCAGGGAGAGCGTCGCGCCCTCCACCTTCTCGAAGTGCTCCAGTTCCAGCTGGAACAGCTTGACCATCTCGACGGCCAGGCCGGCGGTGCCGGCGATGCCCACGGCCGAGTACTCGTCGGCCGGGAACACCTTCTCGATGTCGCGCTGCGCGATCATGTTGCCCATGGTCGCCCGCCGGTCACCGGCGAGCACGACACCACCGGGGAAGGTCACGGCGACGATCGTGGTGCCGTGCGGCGCCTCGACGACACCCTCCGGCAGCTTCCGGTTGCCCGGGAGCATCTCCGGCGAGTGGGCGGAGAGGAAGTCCATGAATGAAGACGAGCCCGGCGTCAGGAAGGCAGCTGGTAGACGCCCGGTGCTACGAGTGTTGGCTTCCACGCGTGTCCCTCCAAGGATGAGATGGCCCGACGCGGACCGGGTTCGTCTCCCGGCATGCCGTTGGCCGCGTTGCAGTTGAAGCACGGTACGTCACGGACCCTACCCGGCTCGTGACGGTGATCCACATCGGCTTCGGGGGAGCTTTCGGCCCGCGCGCACGCTCGGTACCTCGCTGTGACGGGACGGTGCGGGCGCCGTGGCCCGCACCGTCCGGTGACCCGATGAGTCACCCACCCCCGCCTTCGATTCGAAGGTCAGATGGCCTACTGTCCGCCCTTTTGCACGAAGGACCTCACGAAATCCTCAGCGTTCTCTTCCAGGACGTCGTCGATCTCGTCCAGGACGGAGTCCACGTCGTCGCTCAGCTTCTCCTGGCGTTCCTTGAGGTCGGAGCTCGCCTCCGCGGTCGTCTCCTCGACCTCCTCCGTGGAACGCGTCGCCTTCTGCTGTCCGCCGCCGGTGTCCTTGGTCGCCATATCCCTCACCCCGCTCGAATCGGCCCGCTCGGTTGGGTCTCTCAAGATCAGACCCTACAAGCCAGGTCTGACATCGGCCCCGCAGTTTGCTACAACGTCCGGGCACTAGTCCCATGATTCCCAGTGGCCGGCCATTTCAGCCGCGCAGCGGCCGTCGATCAATTGCCGGACAGCACACGCACCAGTTCCTCGGCCGTCCTGCACCGGTCGAGGAGCTCCTTCACGTGGTTCCTGGTGCCCCGCAGGGGCTCCAGGGTCGGCACCCGCTGGAGGGAGTCACGGCCGGGCAGATCGAAGATCACGGAGTCCCAGGAAGCGGCCGCCACATCGTCCGCGTACTGCTCCAGACAGCGGCCACGGAAATAGGCCCTGGTGTCCTCCGGAGGCTTCGTCTCCGCCCTCTCGACCTCGGTCTCGTCCAGGAGCCGCTTCATGCGCCCCCGGGCCGCCAGACGGTTGTACAGGCCCTTCTCGGGGCGTACGTCGGCGTACTGGAGGTCCACGAGGTGCAGCCGGGCCGCGTCCCAGTCGAGGCCGTCGCGCCGCCGGTAGCCCTCCATGACCTCCCGCTTGGCGATCCAGTCCAGCTCGCCGGCGAGGCTCATCGGATCGTTCTCGAGCCGGTTGAGGGTGTCCTCCCAGCGGACCAGGACGTCCTTGGTCTGCTCGTCGGCGTCCGCGCCGTAGCGCTCCTCCACGTACTTCCTGGCCAGCTCGAAGTACTCCATCTGGAGCTGGACGGCGGTGAGTGTCCGACCGCTGCGCAGCGTGATCAGGTACTGGAGGCCGGGGTCGTGGGAGACCTGGTGGAGGGTGCGGACGGGCTGGTCGACGGCGAGGTCCACGTTGATGAACGAGTCCTCGATCATGGAGAGGACCAGGGCCGTCGTGCCCAGCTTGAGGTAGGTGGAGATCTCCGAGAGGTTCGCGTCGCCGATGATCACATGGAGCCGGCGGTACTTCTCGGCGTCCGCGTGCGGCTCGTCGCGGGTGTTGATGATGGGCCGCTTCAGAGTCGTCTCCAGGCCGACCTCGACCTCGAAGTAGTCGGCGCGCTGGCTGATCTGGAAGCCGTGCTCGCGGCCGTCCTGCCCGATGCCGACCCGTCCCGCGCCGGTGACGACCTGGCGGGAGACGAAGAAGGGGGTGAGGTGGCGGACGATGTCCGAGAAGGGCGTCTCCCGCTTCATCAGGTAGTTCTCGTGGGTGCCGTAGGAGGCGCCCTTGTTGTCGGTGTTGTTCTTGTACAGGTGGATGGGCTGGGCACCGGGGAGCTGGGCGGCCCGCTCGGCGGCCTCCGCCATGATCCGTTCGCCGGCCTTGTCCCAGAGGACGGCGTCACGGGGGTTGGTGACCTCGGGGGCGCTGTATTCGGGATGGGCGTGGTCGACGTAGAGCCTGGCGCCGTTGGTGAGGATCACGTTGGCCAGGCCGATGTCCTCGTCGGTGAGCTGGCTGGAGTCGGCGGCCTCGCGGGCGAGGTCGAAGCCACGGGCGTCCCGCAGCGGATTCTCCTCCTCGAAATCCCAGCGGGCGCGGCGCGCCCTGTGCATCGCCGCCGCGTAGGCGTTGACGATCTGGGACGAGGTGAGCATGGCATTGGCGTTCGGGTGGCCCGGAACGGAGATCCCGTACTCCGTCTCGATGCCCATTACTCGCCGTACGGTCATGCGGCCCTCCTTGCCCGGCGGCGCTCCCCATCGGGTGCGGCGCTACAAGTACCGACGAGCCTAGAGCGACTCCGCGCCGGTGGGGAGATCGATTACGTCATTCCTGCGGGGAAAAGCGTCCGGCTGCGGAGGTCCGTGGGTCCGGACCTCCGCAGCCGGTGTGCGATCTAGAGGTACTGACCGGTGTTGGCCACCGTGTCGATGGAGCGTCCGGTGTCCGCGCCCTGCTTTCCGGTGACGAGGGTGCGGATGAATACGATCCGCTCGCCCTTCTTTCCGGAGATCCGGGCCCAGTCGTCCGGGTTGGTGGTGTTGGGCAGGTCCTCGTTCTCCTTGAACTCGTCCACGCAGGCCTGGAGGAGATGGGAGACGCGGATGCCCTTCTGGTTGTGGTCGAGGAAGGCCTTGATGGCCATCTTCTTGGCCCGGTCGACGATGTTCTGGATCATCGCTCCGGAGTTGAAGTCCTTGAAGTACAGGACTTCCTTGTCGCCGTTGGCGTACGTGACCTCGAGGAAGCGGTTCTCCTCGGTTTCCGCGTACATCTGCTCGACCACGGACTGGATCATTCCGTGGGCCGCGGCCTCCTTGGAGCCGTGGTGCTCCGAGAGGTCGTCGGAGTGCAGCGGCAGCGAGGCCGTGAGGTACTTCGCGAAGATGTCCTTCGCGGCCTCGGCGTCCGGGCGCTCGATCTTGATCTTGACGTCGAGCCGGCCGGGCCGCAGGATCGCGGGGTCGATCATGTCCTCGCGGTTGGAGGCGCCGATGACGATGACGTTCTCCAGGCCTTCCACGCCGTCGATCTCGGCGAGCAGCTGCGGGACGATCGTGTTCTCGACGTCCGAGCTGACTCCGGATCCACGGGTGCGGAAGAGGGATTCCATCTCGTCGAAGAAGACGATGACGGGGGTGCCCTCGCTCGCCTTCTCCCGGGCACGTTGGAAGACGAGGCGGATGTGCCGCTCGGTCTCACCGACGTACTTGTTGAGGAGCTCGGGTCCCTTGATGTTCAGGAAGTAGGACTTCCCGGCGGGCTGCCCGGTCACCTCGGCGACCTTCTTGGCAAGGGAGTTGGCGACGGCCTTCGCGATCAGCGTCTTGCCGCAGCCGGGCGGACCGTAGAGCAGGATGCCCTTCGGCGGCCGGAGCTCGTGCTCCTTGAAGAGGTCCGGGTAGAGGTACGGAAGCTCGACCGCGTCCCGGATCATCTCGATCTGGCCGCCGAGGCCGCCGATCTTGTTGTAGTCGACGTCCGGGACCTCTTCGAGGACCAGTTCCTCGACCTCGCTCTTCGGCACGACCTCGTAGACGTAGCCGGAGCGGGGTTCGAGCAGCAGGGCGTCGCCGGGGCGGATGGTGATGTCCAGCAGCGGCTCGGCGAGCCTGACCACCCGTTCCTCGTCGGTGTGCCCGACCACCAGGGCGCGCTCGCCGTCCTCGAGGATCTCCTTGAGGGTGACGATGTCCCCGGCCCGCTCGAACTCCATGGCCTCGACCACGTTGAGCGCTTCGTTGAGCATGACTTCCTGGCCGCGCCGGAGCTCGTCGAGCTCGACGCTTGGGCTGACGTTCACCCGGAGCTTGCGGCCCCCGGTGAAGATGTCGCATGTGCCGTCCTCGTTGGCGTGCAGGAAGACACCGAAGCCGGCCGGCGGCTGCGCGAGCCGGTCGACCTCCTCCTTGAGGGCCACGATCTGGTCGCGGGCCTCACGGAGTGTGTTCGCGAGCCGCTCGTTCTGCGCGGACACGCCGGCCAGGTTTGTCTGCAGCTCGACGATCCGCTCTTCGAGAATCCTCGTATGACGCGGAGAGTCGGCGAGCTTGCGGCGCAGGACGGCGATTTCCTGCTCGAGATAGGCAACCTGGCCGGCGGGGTCTTCAGACCCCCGCCCCGGCCGGATGCCGCGGTTGATGTCGTCGTCGTGGGCTGCCACGGTCCTCACCTCCTCCAAGGGGAGCTGGACGCTTCCTGACCCTACCTGCGTGGGTGGTGATTGAAACCCCTAGATCACAAAGACTGTCGGGGTGTGTCCGATCTTCACCCTTGCGCTTCCCCTCACGCCAGGTGAATACCCACCCATCAACATCGGAAAGCAGCCGGTTGTATCGTCGTCAGTGGTCAACACCCGTCAGGCTTGGCCGGACTTAGAAGAACGATCTCTTTTTTCGACGCTCAGGAACGGCAGGAGACATGACCGTGCAGCACGAGGCCCCGACGCAGGGCGCCGGCGAGGCGCTGGAGGTCTGGATCGACCAGGATCTCTGCACCGGGGACGGGATCTGCGCGCAGTACGCTCCGGAGGTCTTCGAGCTGGACATCGACGGCCTCGCGTACGTGAAGAGCGCGGACGACGAGCTGCTGCAGGACGCCGGGGCGACGACGCCGGTGCCGCTGCCGCTGCTCCAGGACGTCGTGGACTCCGCGAAGGAGTGCCCGGGCGACTGCATCCACGTACGCCGGGTTTCGGACAGGGTCGAGGTCTACGGCCCTGACGCGGAGTGACGGATCACACGCTGCGCGCGTCGGACTGGGCGGCCCGGACGAAGGTTCCGCCCTTCCATCGCCAGCTGACGCGTTCCTGCTCGTCGGGGCAGCAACTCGGTACGTCCGGGGACGAGTAGCCGAGCAGAGTGGCGGTCACCGCTCCGTCGCGTACGGCGAGATCGGTGACGTTCTTCTGCTGGGTGGACTCGACGAGGGTCGCGACCACGCGCGCGCCCGGGCCGGCCTTGGCGTGGGTCAGGACGTAGAGGGCGTGGGGCGGCGTGCCCGAACCGGCTTCGCAGTGTACGACTGCGACGGTTTCGGGGTTTCCGTCGCCGTCGAGGTCCCCGGAGGCGCGCTGCGCGATCTTGACGGGGGCTCCCCCGCACTCCAGCGGATAGTCGGCCGTCGCGGCGTCGGGCGCGGGCCGTACGGCGGCCGGGCCGCCGCCCGAGGCGGCGGCGGTGGTGGCGGTGGCGGGGCCGGGCTGCAGCAGTCCGGCGGCGGCCACGACGGCGGCCATCGCGGTCGCGGTGGCCAGCCAGTGCACCGGCCGGGCGTGGGTGTGCGCGAGGTCCGGGACGGCGGGGGGCTGCACGCGGGATGTCTCCTGTGAGGGCGGTGCGGAAGGAGTTGCGGGCATCGTGCCACACGTCACAGGCGGGCGGAACAGGCGGGGTGCGGGCTCTGCGCAAAGATGCCGAACGTGAAGGTGCCGCCGTCGAGTTCCCTGCCCTGGGGGCGGAACTCGACGGCGGCACGCGTTCGTTGTCGGGGCGTCAGCCCTGAGGGCCGTCAGCCCTTGTTGGGGCCTTCGTAATCCTCGCCGTACGCGCCCTTGGCGGGGCGACGGCGGCGCATGGGGGGCTCGACGCCGTCGGCGAGGCGCCGGGCGGTGACGAGGAAGCCGGTGTGCCCGATCATGCGGTGGTCGGGGCGGACCGCCAGGCCCTCCACGTGCCAGTTGCGGATCATGGACTCCCACGGCTGCGGTTCGGCGTAGCAGCCGAACTCGCGGATGGACTCCACGGTGCGCGCGAGCTGGGTGGTGGTCGCCACGTAGCAGCAGAGGATGCCGCCGGGGACGAGGGCCTTGGAGACGGCCTCCAGGCACTCCCAGGGGGCGAGCATGTCCAGGATGACGCGGTCGACGTCCGTGTCGGACAGGTTGTCCTGGAGGTCGCCGACGGTCAGCTGCCAGGCGGGGTGCGGACCGCCGAAGTAGCGCTCGACGTTGCCCTTGGCGATCTCGGCGAAGTCCTCGCGGCGCTCGTAGGAGTGCAGCATGCCGCTGTCTCCGATGGCCCGCAGGAGGAAGCTGCTGAGAGACCCCGATCCCACACCCGCTTCCACGACGCGGGCGCCGGGGAAGATGTCGGCGAAGGCCAGGATCTGCCCCGCGTCCTTGGGGTAGACCACGGCGGCGCCGCGGGGCATGGACAGGACGTAGTCGGGGAGCAGGGGGCGCAGCGCGAGGTAGGCGACGTTTCCCGTGGTACGGACAACACTGCCCTCGGGAGCACCGATCAGCTCGTCGTGGGGGAAGGAACCCTTGTGGGTGTGGAAGTTCTTCCCGGCCTCGAGCGTGAACGTGTAGTGGCGTCCCTTGGGGTCGGTGAGCTGGACCTGGTCCCCGACCTTGAAGGGCCCGCGACGGCGGGCGGCACCGGTCGGTTCGGACATGTGACCAGAGTACCGGGGTTATGCGGAGGGTCGTGCCATGGCCTTGACGAAGGCGCGCTCCACGTCGGCGGCGGAGAGGACTCCGTAGATCTCGTCGCTCTCCTCGACGACGAGGTACTCGGAGGCCGGGCTGGCGCGGAGGTGGTCGAGGAGGGGCTGGCCGGTGAGTTCGGCGGGGACCCTCATGCCGTCGGTGAGATCCTGGGCGAGCGTGCTGACGGCGACCCAGGGGCGGCGGTGCTGGGGGACGCCGGCGATGGCGGTCTCCCGGACGAGGCCGGTGGGGCTGCCCTGGCCGTCGACGACGACGAGAGCGCGGGCCCCGGCCTCGTTGGCGCGGCGGAGCGCCTCGGAGAGCGGGGTGGCGGGCTCGACGGGGATGGCGCGCCGGGTGAGGGTGCGGGCGCGGAGCTCGGGGAGGTGTTCGCGGAGCCGGGCCATGCGGAGGCTGTTGCCGGCGCCGGTCCAGATGATGGCGGCCAGGATCGCGGCGAGCAGGGCGTCGGTGACGGTGTCCATACCGCTGATCTCGTCGGTCGAGTTGCCGAGGAGGCCGGTGCGGGTGAGGAGGGGAAGGCCGATGAGGACGGCGACGGCGAGGGCGCGGCCGACCCAGGCGGCGGCGACGGTGCCGGTCATGGGCTTGCCGGTGATCTTCCAGACGACGGCGCGCAGCATGCGGCCGCCGTCGAGCGGGAGCCCTGGCAGCAGGTTGAAGATCGCGACGATCAGGTTGGAGATCATCAGGCCGGCGAGCAGGACGCCGGGGACCGTGCCGGGTTCGACGGCGTACATGCTGAGGTAGAAGACGCCCGCGAGGACCAGGGAGAGCAGGGGGCCCACGAAGGCGAGGACGAACTCGCGGCCGGGGGTCTCCGTCTCCTTCTCGATCTCGGAGACTCCGCCGAAGAACTGGAGCTGGATGCGGCGCACCGGGAGTTTGAAGCGGAGCGCGGCGATGGTGTGGGCCAGTTCGTGGACGAGCACGGAGGCGTAGAAGGCGATCGCGAAGAAGAGGGAGACCAGGTAGCGGGCGGCGCCGAGGTCGGGCAGGACGCGCTGGATCTGGTCGCCGAAGACCCAGGTGATGAGGGCGGCGACGAGGAACCAGCTGGGCGCGACGTAGACGGGCACGCCGAAGGGGCGGCCCATGAGGATCCCTCCGCCGGGTTCCTCGCTCCGCCGGGTGCGGGCGTCGGCGTTGGCCGGCGGTTCCGGGTCGCCGGACCGCGGCCGCTTCTTCTCGCCGCGCTCGTCGTCCTGGTTCACGGGTTCCTCTCGTAGCCTTCCGCCCGACCGCTGTCGTGCGTCACTCTTCGATCATGCAGCGTGACGGGGTCCGGCGTCGATGGTATTCGGCTCGCTGTCGGTGGCGGGTCGTAGGGTCTGTGTCATGAGTACGAGCGAGCAGCCGCCCGTGGGGGCCAGGGCACCCATGTCGCTGTCGCCCTCGCGGGCGAGCGACTTCATGCAGTGTCCCCTGCTGTACCGGTTCCGGGTGATCGACAGGCTGCCGGAGAAGCCGAGCGAGGCGGCGACGCGGGGCACGCTGGTGCACGCGGTCCTGGAGCGGCTCTTCGACGCTCCCGCGGTGGAGCGGACGGCGCCGCGGGCGAAGGCGCTGATCCCGGGGCAGTGGGACCGGCTTCTGGAGTCGCGGCCCGAGCTGGGTGAGCTGTTCGCGGAGGACGCTGAGGGTGAGCGGCTGTCGCGCTGGCTGGTCGAGGCCGAGCGGCTGGTGGAGCGGTGGTTCACGCTGGAGGACCCGACGCGCCTGGAGCCGGCGGAGCGTGAGCTGTTCGTCGAGACGGAGCTCGATTCGGGGCTGCGGCTGCGCGGGGTGATCGACCGGATCGACGTGGCGCCGACCGGCGAGGTGCGGATCGTCGACTACAAGACGGGGAAGGCCCCGCGCCCGGAGTACAGCGAGGGCGCGCTCTTCCAGATGAAGTTCTACGCGCTGGTGATCTGGCGGCTGAAGCAGGTGATCCCGCGCCGTCTGCAGCTGGTGTACCTGGGCAGCGGTGACGTGCTGACGTACGACCCGGTGGAGGCGGACCTGCTGCGGGTGGAGCGGAAGCTGCTGGCGCTGTGGGAGGCGATCCGGCTCGCGACGGAGACGGGCGAGTGGCGGCCGCGTCCGACGAAGCTGTGCGGCTGGTGCGACCACCAGGCGGTCTGCCCGGAGTTCGGCGGGACTCCCCCGGTGTACCCACTGGAGATCCGAGGAGCGATCCCGGAGGCATCACGGGAAGGGGCCCCGGAGGCGGCCCGTGCGGCGGTCCCGGAGGCGGCCCGCGAGGTGGCCCGTGAGGAGGTCCGGGACAAGACCCTGGAGGAGGTCGGGGACAAGACCCTGGAGGAGATCGGGGAGAAGACCCGGGAGGAGATCCAGGAGGAGATCCGGGGCGAGATCGTTTCCGCGCGCCCGCCGGAGTCGGGCGATTCGGGGCAGGGCAGAATGGACCCGGTCCAGCCCGCGCCGTGAAGGAGTTGTCCGTGGCTATCCGCGTCCTACTGGTCGACGACCAGCCGCTGCTGCGCACCGGTTTCCGGATGATCCTGGAGGCCGAGCAGGACATCGCGGTCGTCGGTGAGGCCGGGGACGGTCTGCAGGCCCTCGACCAGGTGCGGGCGCTCCAGCCCGACGTGGTGCTGATGGACATCAGGATGCCGCGGATGGACGGGGTCGAGGCGACGCGCCAGATCACGGGCCCGGGGCGGGACGGTCCGGCGAAGGTGCTGGTCCTGACCACGTTCGACCTGGACGAGTACGTGGTGGAGGCGCTGCGGGCGGGCGCCAGCGGCTTCCTCCTGAAGGATGCGCCGGCCAACGAACTGGTGCAGGCGATCCGGGTGGTGGCGGCCGGCGAGGCGATGCTGGCGCCGTCGATCACGCGCCGGCTGCTCGACAAGTACTCCGCGCACCTGCCCTCGGGCGACGAGCAGGTCCCGGACACGCTCAACACCCTGACCGACCGTGAGGTCGAGGTCCTGAAACTGGTGGCACGTGGGCTGTCGAACGCGGAGATCGCGGCGGATCTGTTCGTCAGCGAGACGACCGTGAAGACGCACGTGGGCCATGTACTGACGAAGCTGGGCCTGCGCGACCGGGTCCAGGCGGCGGTGTACGCGTACGAGAGCGGTCTGGTCCGCCCCGGCGCGCAGTAGCGGCTGACGACACGACAGAAAGGGGCCCGGCACGCGTGATGCGTGCCGGGCCCCTTCGCGCGGCGCCGCGGGACGGTGCACCGTGGCGCCGCGCGCCTCCGGGTGGCCCCGTCAGCCCTTCTTGATCTCCCAGAAGCGGAAGACGGTCGAGGCGTCCAGGGTCCAGTCGAGACCCGTGACGCCCTCCCGGGCGACGGCGTACTGCTTGCCCTGCCAGAGCGGCAGGAGGGGCAGCTCCTCGGCGACCAGGTCCTGGAGCCTGCCGAAGTCCTGGCCGGTGCCGGCGCGGTCGGCGGCCGCGGCGGTCTTCGGGAGCAGGCTGCCGCTGATGGTGGCGTTGGTGTAGTTGTTGCCGAGGACGTTGCCCTCGCCGAAGAACGGCGCGGTGAAGTTGTCGGCGTCCGGGTAGTCGGGCACCCAGCCCTTGACGTACACGCCGTACTTGCCGGCCTCGATGTCCTTCTCGTACTGCTCGTACTCGACGGACTTCACATCGGCCTCGAACAGGCCGCTGCGGTTGAGCTGTCCGGCTATCGCCTTGAGTTCCTGGTCGGTGGAGGGGCCGTAACGGCTCGGCGTGGACCAGAGGGTGAGCTTCACCTTGTCGGTGATGCCGGCCTTGCGCAGCGCCTTCTTGGCCTTGGCGGCGTCGGGGCTGCCGTAGGTGTCGAAGAAGGCGGTGTTGTGGCCGGCGATGCCCGCCGGGACGATCGAGTAGAGCGGCGTGGCGGTCGACTTGTAGACGTCCTGGACGAGAGCCTCGCGGTCGACGAGGTGGGCGATCGCCTGGCGGACGCCGAGCTTGCCGACGACGGGGTCCTTGACGTTGAAGACGAGGTGCTGGACCTCGGCGCTGGTGCCCTGGACGACCTCGATGCCCTTGTCGTCCGCGGTGGCTTCGAGAGCGGCGATGTCGTCGGCGTTGAGGCCTCGGTAGGCGACGTCGACGTCGTCGGCGGCGAGGGCCTTGGAGAGAGCGGCGCGGTCACCGTTGTAGAGCTTGAGGGTGACACCGCCGTTCTGCGGCTTGGCGCTGCCCCGGTAGTCGGCGTTGACCGAGAAGACGGCCTCGGTGTCGCTGATGGAGTCGAGCTTGTACGGGCCGGAGCCGACCGCCTTGCCGTCGGTGCGCAGCCCGTTCCCGTCGTACTCGCGGTGGTCCACGATCGAGCCCGCGCCAGAGGCGATCTTGCTCGGGAAGGTGGCGTCGGGGGTCTTCAGACGGAAGACGACGGTCAGGTCGTCGGGGGTCTCGATGGAGGCGATCGAGGAGAGCAGCGGCGCCGGGCCGGCCGGGTCGGCGATCTTCAGCGCGCGGTCGAAGGAGAACTTGACGTCCTTCGAGGTCAGCGGGTTGCCGTTGGAGAACTTCAGGCCCTCGCGCAGGGTGCACGTGTAGACCTTGCTGCCCCCTGCGAAGGCGCAGTTCTCAGCCGCTTCCGGCTGGGGCTCGGTGGTGCCCTTGGGGAAGCTGAGCAGGGACTGGAAGACGTTGTTGAAGAGCAGCCAGGAACCGGGGTCGTAGCCGGCGGCCGGGTCGGTGGCCAGCACCTCGTCGGACATGCCGACGCGGACGTTGTCCCCGGAGCCGGCGGCGCCTCCGCCCTGCTCCGTGCCGCAGCCGCTGAGCAGGGCGGCGGACAGGCCCGCGGCGAGGGGGGCCGTCAGCCACTTGTTGTGCTTCACAGAACGTGCCTCTTGATCTCTTGCCAGGCCGGTCGCGCGCGGGTGCGCGACCGGTGTAGCCGAACGGGTTGAGGAAGGTTAGGCGCTGCCGCGGCCGAGCTCCCAGAGGAGCAGGTCCGAGGAGGTGTTCAGCGCCCATTCGACGCCGGTCAGGTCGTCGCGGGCGGCGACGTACTGCTTGCCCTGCCAGAGCGGCAGGACCGGCACGTCCTGGGCGACGATCTTCTGGATCTGTCCGAAGACGGGGCTCGCGGCGCTGCGGTCGGCCGAGCGGCGGGAGCGGGGGATCAACTGGTCGCGTACGGACGCGTTGACGTAAGGGGTGTTCAGGAAGTTGTCGGCGTCGAGGAAGGGGGCGACGTAGTTGTCCGGGTCCGGGAAGTCGGGGAACCAGCCGAGGCCGTAGACGGGGTAGTCGCCGCGCTTCTGGGCGGGCCGGAAGGTCGACCACTCGCTGCCCTTGACGGTCACGTCGAAGAGCCCGGTGGCGTTGAGCTGGTCGCGCAGCGCCTCGAACTCCGTCTTGGTGCCGGAGCCGTAGTGGTCGGTGGTGTAGTGCAGGGTGAGCGCGACCGGGGCGGTGATGTCGGCCTTGCGCAGGATGCCGGCGGCCCGGCTCTTGCTGGGCTCGCCGTAGGCGTCGAAGAAGGCGGTGGAGTGGCCGGTGACGCTGGAGGGGATCAGCGAGTAGAGCGGCTGGGCGGTCGCGCCGTAGACCGTGTTGACGATGGCCCCGCGGTCGATGACGGCCGCCATGGCCTGCCGGACGGCCTTGTCCTTGACGGACGGGGCGTCGGTGTCGAAGGCGAGGTAGCGGATCTCCAGGCCGGGGACCTCGGTGAGCTCGATGCCGTCCTTGGGCTTCTCGGTGAGCGACTTGACCTGGTCGAGCGACATGGAGCGGGTCATCATGTCGATCTCGCGGCTCTCCAGGGCCTTGCCCATGACGTCCGCGTCGGGGAAGGAGCGCAGCTCGACCTTGTCGTTGCTCAGGGCGATGTCGCCCTTGTAGTGCGGGTTCTTCGTGAAGACGGCCTTGAGGATGCGCTCGCCGTCACGCTCGGTCTTCATGACGTACGGGCCGGAGCCGTCGACCTCGAAGCCCTCGCGGAGCTTCTTGGCGCTGTACTTGGTCTTGCTGAGGATGCCGGCGACCGGGGTGGAGAGCTTGTACGGGAAGGTCGCGTCGGGGGTCTTGAGGTGGAAGACGACCTCGCGCTCGCCGTTCGTCTCGATGGTGTCCACGTTGGCGAGGAGGGCCGCGGTGCCGTTGTCGGACTTGATGGCGAGGACCCGCTCGACGGAGAACTTCACGTCCTCGGCGGTGAGGGGCGTGCCGTCGGCGAAGGTGAGTCCTTCGCGGAGCTTGCAGCGGTAGCTCTCGCTGGCCCGGTCGCTGAAGCCGCAGCTCTCGGCGGCCTCGGGGACGGGCTCGCCGCCGCCGCGGGGCACGTGCATCAGGGTCTGGACGGTCTGCCGGAGGATGTTCCAGGCACCGGTGTCGTAGGCGAAGGCCGGGTCGAAGGGCGCGGGAGCTTCGCTGGTGGCGACGAACTGGTCCGTGGTGCCGACGACGATGGCTCTGGACTCGTCCGAGCCGCCGCAGGCGACGAGCAGCGGGGCGAGCAGACCGGCGACGGCCGGCAGGGCCAAGGTCTTGCGGTTCATCCGGGGAGTTCTCCTCATCCGGCACTGGGATACAGCGCAGTACGGACACTCCGCCGCTTCCGCCCGTTCCGGGCGGGCGATCGGGCCGGGATGGTGAGCGATCGGTCCTGTGTTCACGGCGACTTGGATGCGGCGCCGGTGCACGCGGATGGTGCGGCGAAGTACTCGCGAAAGATTAGTGGGAGACGCCGAGACGCCCGACCGCGGGCGGGCGCGTCCGGATGCGGATAGTGATCATGAATACGGTGAGCCCGATAGTCATGCGCGGGAACGATTCAGCAGGGACCGTGCGAATCGGGACAGAGGCCGACGGTCAAACCCTGGCGTTACGGACATGGGGCGCGGAGCGGCCACCCGCGACCCGGCACGCTGGGTGACGAAGGTCACGCGTGCGGCCGTTCCGCGGATGGCCGGTCCTGTTCCATGGATGGCCGGTCACAGAGGGACGGACAGGTCAGGGGCAGGGCCGGCGGCGCACCGGCACGGGACCACCGCCCGGATCACGGACCGGTGATCAGCGTCCGCAGGAAGGGCACGTCCACGTCCTCCAGGGAGCGGACCACGACCCGGCCGGCCGAGGGCGCGATCGGGGCGACCGAGGGGACGGCCACCACCCGGCAGCCGGCGGCCTCGGCGGCCGCCACGCCCGTCGCGGTGTCCTCGATGACGGCGCACAGCGCCGGATCGGCGCCGACCCCGCTCGCCGCGGCCAGATACGGCTCGGGGTGGGGCTTGGTACGCAGCACCTCGTCGCCGGCCACCGTGAGGGTGAAGCGGTCACGGCCGAGCGAGGCGAGGACCCGGTCGATGATCCGGCGGTGCGAGGCGGAGACCAGTGCGGTCGGGATGTTGTGGTGCGCCAGCTCGGCGAGGAGCCGCTCTGCGCCCGGCATCAGCGGCACGCCCCGGGCGATGCGCTGCTCGAACTTCTCGTTGAGCAGGACCGTGAGCTCGGGGAGCGTGATGTCGGCGCCGGTGGCCTCGATGAGGTAGCCCGCGCTGCGGGTCATGGGGCCGCCCACCACGATGTCGCGCCAGGCCTCGTCCAGCCGGTGTCCGAGGTCGGCGAATGCCTCGACCTCCGCGTCCCACCAGAACCCCTCGGTGTCGACGAGGGTGCCGTCCATGTCGAGGAAGACCGCCTGCAGGGCGGAGCTTCCATTGGCGCGGAACAAGGACGCGGGGACCGTACTGGTCATCCGGCACACCTCCATGGAGGGACGAGAAGGCCGGTCTCCCTCCCCGGTACGGGGTAGGGCGACCGGCCTGCACTGGACCGACCAGTGTACGTCCGGATCACCGAAGGTGCCCTGATTTGCTCCCGGTGCGGGTGTTACCGCGCGTTGAAGTACTTCGCCTCGGGGTGGTGGATCACGATCGCGTCGGTGGACTGCTCGGGGTGGAGCTGGTACTCCTCCGACAGCTGGACGCCGATCCGCTCGGGGCCCAGCAGATCCGCGATCTTCGCCCGGTCCTCCAGGTCGGGGCAGGCCCCGTAACCGAGCGAGAAGCGGGCGCCGCGGTACTTGAGCGCGAACATGTCCTCGACGTCGGCCGGGTCCTCCCCCGCGAAGCCGAGCTCGGCGCGGACGCGGGCGTGCCAGTACTCGGCGAGGGCCTCTGCCAGCTGCACGGAGAGTCCGTGCAGCTCCAGGTAGTCGCGGTAGGAGTCGGACTCGAAGAGCTTGGCGGTGGCCTCGCCGATCTTCGAGCCGACGGTGACGACCTGGAGGCCGACGACATCGGTCTCGCCGGACTCCTCGGGTCGGAAGAAGTCCGCGAGGCACAGGCGGCGGCCGCGGCGCTGGCGCGGGAAGGTGAAGCGGGTCCGCTCGTTGCCTGCCTCGTCGAGGATGATCAGGTCGTCGCCCTTGGAGACACAGGGGAAGTAGCCGTGGACGACGGCCGCCTCCAGGAGGTTCTCCGTGTGCAGCTTGTCCAGCAGGCCGCGCAGCCGGGGCCGGCCCTCGGTCTCGACCAGCTCCTCGTACGTCGGACCGCCCGCACGGGCCTGCTTGAGCCCCCACTGGCCCTTGAACAGGGCGCCCTCGTCCAGCCAGGACGCGTAGTCCTTCAGCGGGATGCCCTTGCTGACGCGGGTGCCCCAGAACGGCGGGGTGGGCACCGGGTTGTCGACGGCGACGTCGGAACGGCCCGCCGGCTCCGACTCCTCCACCGGGAGGGCCGGGGTGTCCCGCTTGGCGACGCGGCGCTGCTTGAGCTCGGGCAGTACGGCCCCGGGGACGCCGCGCTTGACGGCGATGAGCGCGTCCATCAACCGCAGGCCCTCGAAGGCGTCACGGGCGTAGCGGACCTCGCCCTGGTAGATCTCGTGGAGGTCCTGCTCGACGTAGGCGCGCGTCAGGGCGGCGCCACCGAGGATCACGGGGTACTTGGCGGCCAGCTCACGCTGGTTGAGCTCCTCCAGGTTCTCCTTCATGATCACGGTCGACTTCACCAGCAGACCGGACATGCCGATGACGTCGGCGCGGTGCTCCTCCGCGGCCTCCAGGATCGCCGAGACCGGCTGCTTGATGCCGAGGTTGACCACGTTGTAGCCGTTGTTGGACAGGATGATGTCGACGAGGTTCTTGCCGATGTCGTGGACATCGCCGCGGACGGTCGCGAGCACGATGGTGCCCTTGCCGTCGGCGTCCGTCTTCTCCATGTGCGGTTCGAGGTAGGCGACGGCCGTCTTCATGACCTCGGCGGACTGGAGCACGAACGGCAGCTGCATCTGACCGGAGCCGAACAGCTCGCCGACGACCTTCATACCGTCGAGCAGCGTCTCGTTGACGATGTCGAGGGCGGGGCGCTCCTGCAGGGCCTCGGCGAGGTCGGCCTCCAGGCCGTTCTTCTCGCCGTCGATGATGCGGCGCTTGAGGCGCTCCTCCAGCGGCAGGGCGAGGAGCTCCTCGGTCTTGCCGGCCTTCATGGACTTGGTGGTCGCGCCCTCGAAGAGGGCCATCAGCTTCTGCAGCGGGTCGTAGCCCTCGGCACGCCGGTCGTAGATCAGGTCGAGCGCGGTGCTGACCTGCTCCTCGTCGAACCGGGCGATCGGCAGGATCTTCGAGGCGTGCACGATCGCCGAGTCGAGGCCGGCCTTGACGCACTCGTCGAGGAAGACGGAGTTGAGCAGGATGCGGGCGGCCGGGTTGAGACCGAAGGAGATGTTGGAGAGACCCAGCGTGGTCTGGACGTCCGGGTGGCGCCGCTTGAGCTCCCTGATCGCCTCGATGGTGGCGATGCCGTCCTTGCGGGACTCCTCCTGTCCGGTGCAGATGGTGAAGGTGAGGGTGTCGATGAGGATGTCCGACTCATGGATGCCCCAGTTGCCGGTCAGGTCGTCGATGAGCCGCTCGGCGATGGCGACCTTGTTCTCGACGGTGCGGGCCTGGCCCTCCTCGTCGATGGTGAGCGCGATGAGCGCGGCGCCGTGCTCCTGGGCCAGACGGGTGACCTTGGCGAAGCGGGACTCCGGTCCGTCGCCGTCCTCGTAGTTGACGGAGTTGATGACGGCGCGCCCGCCGAGCTTCTCCAGACCGGCCTTGATGACGTCGACCTCGGTGGAGTCGAGGACGATCGGCAGGGTCGAGGCGGTGGCGAAGCGGCCGGCCAGCTCCTCCATGTCGGCGACGCCGTCCCGGCCGACGTAGTCGACGCAGAGGTCGAGCATGTGCGCGCCCTCGCGGATCTGGTCGCGCGCCATCTCGACGCAGTCGTCCCAGCGGGCGTCGAGCATGGCTTCGCGGAACTTCTTGGAGCCGTTGGCGTTGGTGCGCTCGCCGATCGCCATGTAGGAGGTGTCCTGGCGGAACGGGACCGTCTGGTAGAGCGAGGCCGCGCCGGGCTCGGGGCGCGGGTCACGGACGCCGGGGGTGAGGTCACGGACCCGCTCGACGACCTGGCGCAGGTGCTCCGGGGTCGTACCGCAGCAGCCGCCGATCAGGGACAGTCCGTACTCGCGGACGAAGGTCTCCTGGGCGTCGGCGAGCTCGACCGGGGTCAGCGGGTAGTGCGCGCCGTTCTTGCCGAGGACGGGCAGGCCGGCGTTGGGCATGCAGGAGAGCGGGATACGGGAGTGGCGGGCGAGGTAGCGCAGGTGCTCGCTCATCTCGGCCGGGCCGGTGGCGCAGTTCAGGCCGATCATGTCGATGCCGAGAGGCTCGAGCGCGGTCAGCGCGGCGCCGATCTCCGAGCCGAGCAGCATGGTGCCCGTGGTCTCGACCGTGACCGACACGATCAGCGGTACGTCGGCACCGAGCGCGTCCAGGGCGCGGCGGGCGCCGATGACGGACGCCTTGGTCTGCAGCAGGTCCTGGGTGGTCTCCACGAGCAGCGCGTCGGCGCCGCCGGCGAGCATGCCCTCGGCGTTCTGCTGGTAGGCGTCGCGCAGCAGGGTGTACGGGGCGTGGCCCAGGGTCGGCAGCTTGGTACCGGGCCCCATGGAGCCGAGCACCCAGCGCTGCTGTCCGGTGGAGGCGGTGAACTCGTCGGCGACCTCGCGGGCGATACGGGCGCCGGATTCCGACAGCTCGTACACCCGCTCGGGGATGTCGTACTCCCCCAGGGCGGCGAAGTTTGCGCCGAACGTGTTGGTCTCCACGCAGTCGACACCGGCGGCGAAGTACTCCTCGTGCACCGAGCGGACGATGTCGGGCCGGGTCACGTTCAGGATCTCGTTGCAGCCCTCGAGGTTCTGGAAGTCCTCGAGAGTGGGGTCCTGCGCCTGGAGCATGGTGCCCATGGCTCCGTCGGCCACGACCACCCGGTTCGCGAGTGCCTCGCGGAGGGCTGCGGCGCGGGTCCGGCTGTCAGCGGAAGGGGTCGGCGACGAGGCCATGGATGAGCTCCCTGGGATGCGACGGCTGTCGGCTTTGCACGCTCGGTGGAGGGTGCACGGAGCCAGACTAACCGCGTGGATGCCGGGGTGGACATCGCGTTCCAGTGGGCGGACGGCATCCTGTGTCCCGGGGCTCCCGGTCGCGGCCGTTCATGCCCGACACTGTGTAGGTAAAGATCGGTCGGCATCGACCGATAGTGTTCAGCATTGTCGAACAGCATGATCCAAGCGATCCTGTTCCCCGAGGATCCACCGGAGACCGGGGATCGGGACATCAATGGACAGGGAGAAGGGCCGGGCGATGGCGAAGAACATCCAGTCGCTTGAACGGGCGGCGGCGATGCTGCGACTGCTCGCGGGCGGCGAGCGCCGACTCGGTCTCTCCGACATCGCCTCGTCCCTGGGCCTGGCCAAGGGGACGGCTCACGGCATCCTGCGCACGCTGCAGGCCGAGGGCTTCGTGGAGCAGGAGGCGGCCTCGGGCCGCTATCAGCTGGGCGCCGAGCTGCTGCGCCTGGGCAACAGCTATCTGGACGTGCACGAGCTGCGGGCGCGGGCGCTGGTCTGGACGGACGACCTGGCGCGGTCCAGCGGCGAGAGCGTCCACCTCGGCGTACTGCACCAGCAGGGCGTGCTGATCGTGCACCACGTCTTCCGGCCGGACGACAGCCGGCAGGTCCTGGAGGTGGGGGCGATGCAGCCGCTGCACTCCACGGCCCTGGGCAAGGTCCTGTCGGCGTACGACCCGGTGGCGCACAGCGAGGTCCTGGAGGTGCCCCGCGAGGGCTTCACGCCCCGTACGGTCACCGAGCTCACGGAGTTCGAGACGCTGCTCGACATGACCCGGGCCCGGGGCTGGGCCGCGGACGTGGAGGAGACCTGGGAGGGCGTGGCCTCGGTGGCGGCCCCGATCCACGACCGGCGCCGGATGCCGGTGGGCGCGGTGGCGATCACGGGCGCGGTGGAGCGGGTCTGCGACGCCGGCGAGCTGCGCTCCGAGCTCGTCGCGGCGGTACGGGACTGCGCCCGCGCCGTCTCCCGCGACCTGGGCGCGGGGCGCTTCTGACGGCGTCCGCGCCACGCGTCCGATCCCGCGCTCCCACCCCCTCCGAGCAGGCGCGCGCCCGCGCGGGAGGGCATGGTGAACCCGTCGGTAACGATCCCGTTATCGGCGGGTTTTTCGTTACCGCAACCCTTGACGCGCTGTTAACCGGAGGGCAAAACTTCCGTTCATCGGTCGGCATTGCCGAACACCTACCGGCAATACGCGCTAGAGTGTGGCAGTGCCAAGGGCCGGCAACGCCCTCATCAGAGGGCGCGGACCACCGGAGGGACCCGGGGTTCGCCTTCCCCTGGACGAAGGACAAAGGAGTCGCGGGTGTCCAGCTCCGACATCTTCATCGGCGAGATCATTGGTACCGCCGTACTCATTCTGCTCGGCGGCGGTGTCGTCGCCGCCGTGGTACTCAAGCGCTCGAAGGCTCAGAACGCCGGGTGGCTCGCCATCACCTTCGGGTGGGGCTTCGCGGTCATGACCGCCGTGTACATGACGGGTACCCTCTCGGGCGCCCACCTGAACCCCGCCGTCACGGTCGGCATCGCCCTCAAGGACGGCGACTGGAGCAACGTTCCGGTCTACTTCGCGGGTCAGATGCTCGGCGCCATGCTCGGCGCGGCCCTGGTGTGGGTCGCGTACTACGGACAGTTCCACGCGCACCTCACGGACCAGGAGATCATCTCCTCGCCGCACGAGGAGGGCATGGTCGACCAGAAGTCCGCCCCGAAGGCCGGCCCGGTGCTCGGCGTCTTCTCCACCGGACCCGAGATCCGGAACGTCTGGCAGAACCTGGCCACCGAGATCATCGGCACCGTCGTGCTGGTCCTCGCGGTGCTGACGCAGGGCCTCAACGACAGCGGCAAGGGCCTCGGCGTCATCGGCGCCCTGATCACCGCGTTCGTCGTGGTCTCCATCGGCCTCTCGCTCGGCGGCCCGACCGGCTACGCCATCAACCCGGCCCGTGACCTCGGCCCGCGCATCGTGCACGCCCTGCTGCCTCTGCCGAACAAGGGTGGCTCCGACTGGGGGTACGCCTGGATCCCGGTCGTCGGCCCCCTGGTGGGCGGCGCCATCGCCGCGGGTATCTACAACATCGCGTTCGCCTGAGCCGTCCTTCCACCCAGACTTCCTTGGAGCACACCGTGACCGACGCACACACCGCCGGCTCTTCCTCCCACGGCAGCGGCCCGTTCATCGCCGCCATCGACCAGGGCACCACCTCCTCCCGCTGCATCGTCTTCGACAAGGACGGCCGGATCGTCTCGGTCGACCAGAAGGAGCACGAGCAGATCTTCCCGAAGCCGGGCTGGGTCGAGCACGACGCCGCCGAGATCTGGGCCAACGTCCAGGAAGTCGTGGCGGGTGCCATCGACAAGGCGGGCATCACCTCCGCCGACGTCAAGGCCATCGGCATCACCAACCAGCGCGAGACCACGCTGCTCTGGGACAAGCACACCGGTGAGCCCGTCCACAACGCCCTCGTCTGGCAGGACACCCGCACCGACACCCTCTGCAAGGAGCTCGGCCGCAACGTCGGCCAGGACCGCTTCCGCCGCGAGACCGGTCTGCCCCTCGCCTCGTACTTCTCCGGCCCCAAGGTCCGCTGGCTGCTCGACAACGTCGAGGGCCTGCGCGAGCGCGCCGAGCGCGGCGACATCCTCTTCGGCACCATGGACTCCTGGGTCATCTGGAACCTCACGGGCGGTGTCGACGGCGGTCACCACGTCACCGACGTCACCAACGCCTCGCGCACCATGCTGATGAACCTCCACACCATGGGCTGGGACGACAAGATCCTGCAGTCCATGGAGGTCCCGGCCGCCGTGCTGCCGGAGATCCGTTCCTCCGCCGAGGTGTACGGCACCGTCAAGGGCGGCGTCCTGGACGGCGTCCCGGTCGCCTCCGCGCTGGGCGACCAGCAGGCCGCCCTGTTCGGCCAGACGTGTTTCGCCGAGGGCGAGGCCAAGTCCACGTACGGCACCGGCACCTTCATGCTGATGAACACCGGTGACAAGATCATCAACTCCTACAGCGGCCTGCTGACCACCGTCGGCTACCAGATCGGCGACGAGAAGCCGGTCTACGCCCTGGAGGGCTCGATCGCCGTCACCGGTTCGCTGGTGCAGTGGATGCGCGACCAGATGGGCCTGATCAAGTCCGCCGCGGAGATCGAGACCCTCGCGTCCTCGGTCGAGGACAACGGCGGCGCCTACTTCGTGCCGGCCTTCTCCGGCCTCTTCGCCCCGTACTGGCGCTCCGACGCCCGCGGTGTGATCGCCGGCCTCACCCGGTACGTCACCAAGGCGCACATCGCGCGCGCCGTCCTGGAGGCCACCGCCTGGCAGACCCGCGAGATCACCGACGCCATGACGAAGGACTCCGGCGTCGAGCTGACCGCGCTCAAGGTCGACGGCGGCATGACCTCCAACAACCTGCTGATGCAGACCCTCTCGGACTTCCTCGACGCGCCGGTCGTGCGCCCGATGGTCGCCGAGACCACCTGCCTCGGTGCCGCCTACGCCGCCGGCCTGGCCGTCGGCTTCTGGCCGGACACCGACGCCCTGCGCGCCAACTGGCGCCGCGCGGCGGAATGGACCCCTCGCATGGACGCCGACAAGCGTGACCGCGAGTACAAGAGCTGGCTGAAGGCCGTTGAACGCTCCATGGGCTGGCTCGAAGACGGATCTGACGAGGAGTAATTCGACATGACCACCCTGCAGAGCGTCCCCGCCCTGGGGACGCGACCGGCCGCCGGTTCCCTGCCGAGCCGCGCCGAGACTCGGGAGCAGCTCTCCAAGGCGACGTACGACCTCCTGGTGATCGGCGGCGGCATCCTGGGCATCTCCACCGCCTGGCACGCCGCGCAGTCGGGCCTGCGGGTGGCCCTGGTGGACGCCGGCGACTTCGCCGGCGCCACCTCCTCCGCCTCCTCCAAGCTTCTCCACGGCGGTCTGCGCTACCTGCAGACCGGCGCGGTGAAGCTGGTGGCGGAGAACCACTTCGAGCGGCGTGCGGTCTCCCGTCAGGTGGCACCGCACCTCGCCAACCCCCTGACCTTCTATCTGCCCGTCTACAAGGGCGGGCCGCACGGCGCCGCCAAGCTCGGCGCCGGTGTCTTCGCGTACTCCGCGCTCTCCGCGTTCGGTGACGGCGTCGGCCACCTGCTCAGCCCGGCGAAGGCCGCGCAGGACGTGCCGGAGCTGCGTACGGACAACCTGAAGGCCGTGGCCGTGTACGGCGACGACCAGATGAACGACGCCCGCATGGCGCTGATGACGGTCCGCGCCGCCGTCGACGCCGGCGCCGTCGTCCTCAACCACGCCGAGGTCACCGGGCTGCGCTTCACCCGGGGCCGGGTCACGGGCGCGGAGCTGAAGGACCGTACGAGCGGCGACGAGTTCGGCGTCACCGCCCGTCTGGTGCTGAACGCGACCGGACCGTGGGTCGACCACCTGCGGAAGATGGAGGACCCGAACGCGGCCCCCTCCATCCGCCTCTCCAAGGGCGCGCACCTGGTCCTGAAGCGGACCTCGCCGTGGAAGGCCGCGCTGGCGACCCCGATCGACAAGTACCGCATCACCTTCGCCCTCCCCTGGGAGGACATGCTGCTGCTCGGCACGACC
The DNA here is from genome assembly GCF_042902595.1 of Streptomyces sp. NPDC012508. Lineage (NCBI taxonomy): Bacteria > Bacillati > Actinomycetota > Actinomycetes > Kitasatosporales > Streptomycetaceae > Streptomyces > Streptomyces sp. NPDC012508. Next base: position 141,193 of record NZ_JBIBEO010000009.1, on the reverse strand, counting down.
GACGAGGAGTACGAGGGCGACCCCGGCAAGGTCGAGGTGACCGAGAAGGACACCGCGCAGATCCTGGACGAGGCCGCGTTCTCCATACGTGACCAGCAGCTGTCGCGCGATCTGATCACCTACGCCTTCGCGGGTCTGCGGGTGCTGCCGGGCGGTCCCGGCGACACCTCCAAGGCCAAGCGCGAGACGGTCGTCACCGAGGGCCGCGGCGGCATGCTGTCGGTGGCCGGCGGCAAGTGGACGACCTTCCGCCACATCGGCCGTACGGTGATGAAGAAGCTGGAGTCCCTGCCGGGCCACCCGCTGGGCGAGGACTACGAGTCCGTCTCGACGCTGCCGAAGCGGCTCCCGCTCCCCGGTATCGCCAACCCGAACGCGGTCGCGCACCGGCTGCTCGTCGACGGTCCGGCCCCCGGTCCGCGGATGGCCGCCGACACCGCCAAGCACCTGGCGACGCACTACGGTTCGCTCTCCTTCGACATCGCGCGGATGGCTAACGAGAACCCCGAGCTCGCACAGCGCATCCACCCGGACGCGCCGGAGATCTGGGCGCAGGTCGCCTACGCCCGTGACCACGAGTGGGCCGAGACGGCGGACGACGTGCTGCGCCGCCGTACGACGCTGACGATCCGCGGTCTGGCGACGGACGAGATCCGCGGCAAGGTCGAGGACATGCTCGGCGAGTAGCGCCTTGTAAGGGGCGGTCTCCAAGGGAGGCCGCCCCTTACGCGTTCGTGTGCCGAGGCCGGTTCCTGGGTAGTCGATCAAGGCCGCGAAGGCTCACGGTGGTGCACGAGGGCTGCGGACGGACCGTCGGAAAGCCGTAAGGTTGGTCCGTACGACAGGAACTTCGAAAAGGAGGCACTGGGTGATCGAGCTCGAGGGGGTTCCCGAGCTGATCGACCCGGTCATGGTGGCCGCGTTCGAGGGCTGGAACGACGCCGGCGACGCAGCCTCCACCGCGGTCGCCCATCTGGACCGGGAGTGGAAGGGCGAGGTGTTCGCGGCGCTCGACGCCGAGGACTACTACGACTTCCAGGTCAACCGGCCCACGGTGTGGCTGGACAACGGTGTCCGGAAGATCACCTGGCCGACGACGAGGCTCTCCGTGGTCCGGGTCGGCGGGGACAAGCCGCGCGACCTGGTGCTGGTGCGCGGGATCGAGCCGTCGATGCGCTGGCGCTCGTTCTGCAACGAGATCCTGGGCTTCGCCCATGAGCTGGGCGTGGAGATGGTGGTGATCCTGGGCGCGCTGCTCGGCGACACCCCGCACACCCGGCCCGTCCCGGTCAGCGGGGTCACCTCCGACCCGGATCTGGCGCGGACGATGGATCTGGAGGAGACCCGCTACGAAGGGCCCACGGGCATCGTCGGCATCCTCCAGGAGGCCTGCACGCACGCGGGGGTGCCCGCGGTCAGCCTGTGGGCCGCCGTGCCGCACTACGTGTCGCAGCCGCCCAACCCCAAGGCGACCCTGGCGCTGCTCAACCGCCTCGAGGATCTGATCGACATGCGCATCCCGCTGGGCGAACTCCCCGAGGACGCCCGGGCCTGGCAGCTGGGCGTGGACCAACTCGCCTCCGAGGACAGCGAGGTGGCGGAGTACGTCCAGACGCTGGAGGAGGCGCGGGACACGGCGGAGCTGCCGGAGGCCTCCGGCGAGGCCATCGCCCGGGAGTTCGAGCGGTATCTGCGGCGGCGCGACGGCGGTCCCGGGCAGGGGCCGGGGCCCGGCCCCGGTCTCGCGACGGACGGCGGCGACACGTCGTATCTGCGGGACCCCGGCAGCGGCCGGACGCGGCCGCCGAAGCCGGAGCGTCCCGGACCCGAGTCGGCGGCGGAGTCGGCGCCGGAGCCGCCCCAGGAGGACGAGGGCTCCGAGGACGGCGACGGCGACGAGTGAGCCGTACGGAGACGTGAGCCGTACGGGAAGAGACGTGAGCTGAAGGGGCCGCACCGGTATCGGTGCGGCCCCTTCCGTCGCTCAGGCGCAGTCGAAGCGGGCGGCCGCCCAGTCTCCGTGGTCACCGCTCTTGGAGCCGTTGGTGTCGGTGATCCGGAGGCGGACATGGCGGGCGCCGGTGACGTCGACGTCGACCGGGACGGTCGCCGAGGCGCCGGTCACCTCGGGTGAGGTCCACAGCACCCTGCCGTCGGCCTCGACCGAGAACGCGACCTCCCCGTAGCCGTTGATCTCGTCGTCGATGCCGACGTCGGCGGTGAAGGCGGTGCAGCGGCCGCCGAGGTAGACCTCGATGTCGGAGTCGGCGTGGGCGCCGATGCCCTTCTCGTACGTCTTTCCGGCCAGCGTCAGCGGGCGGCCGTCGCTCGCGCCCGACTCGCCGTTGGAGCGGTCGCGTTCGGGCGGGCCCCAGCCGTTGGTCGCCTTCAGCCACGTCAGATCGCTCGCCCAGGCGTCGGCGCTCGGCGGCTCGGGCATCACCCCGACGGCGAACCGCTGGACGGCCGTGCGGTCCTGGCCCGCCGCGCGGTGGCGTACGGTCGCGCCGAGCGTGACCTCCCCGGGCTTCGCGTCCTTCGCCGGGGTGACCGCGACCTCGACCCGCCGCGTGGTGCCGGCCGGGATACGGGCGACCGGTGCGGCCGGAGTGACCTGCCAGCCGGCCGGGGCCGAGAGCGACACCTCGACACCGGTGGCGTCCTTCGTGCCCGCGGTGACGTCGACGGCGACGGTGCCGGGCACGCCCGCGCCGAGCTCCTGACCGGCCGGGACGGCGGCCGTCACGGCAGCGCCCGGCACGGCACCGCCGACCGCGCTGGTGTCCTCCAGTTCGAGGGTGAAGGCCCGGTCGGTGCGCTGGGAGGCGGTCTTGACCTTCACCACTCCCCCGCGGTCGTCGCGGTCGTACCACCAGCCCTGGCGGGCGGCCTCGTAGGCGGCCTCGGAGGTGAGGCGGGGCAGCTCGCGCCCGCCGAGTTCGACCTCGCTCGGCGCGTCACCGGTGTGGACGGTGAACTGGTAGGGCCGGGAAGGGGACTTGCCCGCGAAGGAGCCCTTGCTCGCGCCGATCCGTACCGTCACGTCACCCGCGCCGCGCTGGGGCGCGCGGACCTCGGCGGTCTGGGTGGCGTACTGGCCGGTGCGGTGGGCGCGGGTGACGCCGTCGTCCTCGTACAGCTCGAACGAGGAGTCGCCCTGCGGGTAGATGTCCCAGGCCAGCGGGGAGTCCGGGGTGCGGTCGGTGTACGAGCGGATGCCGCCGGGCCACATCGGGACGGTGGCGCCGGCCCGGACGAACAGGGGCAGGGTGTCGAGCGGGGCACTGTAGTCGTCGACGGTGATCGGGCCCTGGTAGGTGCGGCCGCTCCAGTAGTCGATCCAGGTGCCCTTGGGGAGGTAGATGCCGTCGCGCTCGACGGCGTCCTGGTAGACGGGGGCGACGAGGAAGTCCTCGCCGCTCAGGAACTCGTACTTCGCCGCGTCGGAGGCGGCCTTGGGGTCGTCCGGGTACTCCAGGACGAGCGGGCGGGCGAGGCCGACGCCGGTCTTGGTGGCCTGGTGGGCGTGCGAGTAGATGTAGGGCAGGAGCGCCTCGTGGAGCTTCAGGTAGTCGCGGTTGACGGAGGTGTACGGCTCGCCGTAGCGGAAGGGCTGCTTGTCGTTGGCGGCCCAGCCGTCCATCGTCATGGTGACGGGCAGGAACATCTTCCACTGGAGGTCACGGGTGTACGTCTTGGCGCTGCCGCCGAAGATGCCGTCGACGTCGCCGGTGGTGTACGCGAGCCCGGACATGGAAGCGCCCGCGTAGGTGGGGATCTGCCAGCGGATGTACTCCCAGGTGCCGGACTGGTCGCCGGACCACTGGACGCCGCAGGCCTGCGCACCGGACCAGCTCTCGGGGGCCCAGGTGAAGCCACGGGCGTCGCTGTGGGCCTCGATGCCGGCGTAGGCGTCCTTGCAGCCGTCGAGCGCGAACTTGTAGCCCTCGCCGACCCAGGCGACGTCGAGCTTGGCGACCCGCTGGCCGGCCTTGACCTGCTCCTCCAGCTTGTCGATGCCGTCCTCGGTCCACAGGCCGAGTTCCATGCCGCGCTGCTTCAGGCCGGTCGCGGTCTCGGCGAGGTTCTCGTAGCCGCAGCCGTAGCCGTCGTTGACGAGCATCCAGCCGTTGGGCATGTCGTGCTCGACGTAGCCGTCGGCGACCTTCAGGGCGTCGAGGGTGTGGCGCTCGCCGCGGTTGGCGTTGTGGAGGTAGCAGTCGGCGTCGCCGATCTCCAGTCCGTAGACGGGCGGCAGGAACGGTTTCCCGGTGAGGTTCGCGTACTGGCCGATGACGTCCTTGAGCGCGTCGGACCCGGACCCGGCGAAGTAGTAGGCGTCGAAGCGCTGTTCGCGGGCGCTGGTGGTGACGGGCTCGCCGAAGACGTAGGTGTTCGGCGCGTAGGTGTTGCGGTAGACGCCGTAGCCGGCCGAGGAGAGGTAGAACGGCACGGAGTTGGGGTGCCCCCCGTCGTTCCAGTTGTAGTCGACGCCGACCTCGACGGTCTTGCCGCGGTGCGAGGTGTTGCCGCGTCCGTTCTGCATGCCGGCGCCGTAGAACTGCTCCTCGGCGCCGCGGGCCAGGGTCTGGGTGGTGCGTTCCGGGCTCCAGGTGAGGCCCTGGGTCTCGGACCAGAGCGGGGTGCCGTCGGCGCGGACGGCGGCGAAGCGGAGGGGCGCCTTGTATGCGCGCAGGGTCACCTTCGACGTGGTGAGCTCGTAGCGGTCGCCACGGTCGTACCAGCGGGTCCTGGGCGGGGAGCCCTGGGGACGGACGATGTCCTGCCCGGTGGGGTCGGTGAACGTTCCGTCGGGGGCCAGTTCGATGCGGAAGGTCTCGTCGGTGACGAAGCTGACGCGGGCCTTGGCCGGGCCGGCGGTCAGCCGGTAGACGGCGCCGTCGGCCTCGAAGCCGGTGAGGTCGCCGACGGTGGTGGGTGAGGGCTCGGCGGACTGGGCGCTTCCGGGTCCCGCGAACACCGCGAGAAGCCCGAGCACAGCGCCGGCGAATGCAGCCTTCATGCGCAATGTTGATTGCATGGACGGTATTTAGCGCAGAAACGAGCATGGAGGCCAGGACAAAACGGAACCGCCCTCGGACTTCACGAAGAAGTCCGAGGGCGGTCGGCCGAAAGCGAGTGATGCGGAGGCCTGGCTACAGGGCCACACCGAGGAGCGCGTCGACGGCACGGGAGGCGAGGCCGGGCGCGGACTCGTCCGTACCGCCCTCGGCGTTCTGCCGCTCGGCCCACCGGTCGACCGCGGCGAGCGCGGTCGGGGTGTCCAGGTCGTCGGCGAGCGCCTCGCGGATCTCCTCGACCAGCGCGTCGGCGGACGGCCCGTCGGGGCGGGAGACGGCCGCGCGCCAGCGGTCCAGACGCGCCACGGCGTCCTGGAGGACCTGGTCGGTCCACTCCCAGTCGGCGCGGTAGTGGTGCGAGAGGAGCGAGAGGCGGATGGCGGCCGGGTCGACGCCCTGGCGGCGCAGCGCGGAGACGAAGACCAGGTTCCCCTTCGACTTGGACATCTTCTCGCCGTGCAGGGCGACCATGCCGGCGTGCACGTACGCCGTGGCCATGGGGAACTCGCCGGTCAGCGCCTGGGCGTGGGAGGCGCCCATCTCGTGGTGCGGGAAGATCAGGTCGGAGCCGCCGCCCTGGACGTCGAAGCCCATGCCGAGGTGGTCGAGGGCGATGGCGACACACTCGATGTGCCAGCCGGGGCGGCCGGGGCCGAGGCTGCCACCGTCCCAGCTCGGCTCGCCCTCGCGGGCGGCCATCCAGAGCATCGGGTCGAGCGGGTTCTTCTTACCCGCGCGGTCCGGGTCGCCGCCGCGCTCGGCGGAGAGATGACGCATCAGCTCGGTGTCGTAGTTCGACACCTGGCCGAAGTGCGGGTCCGCCTCGACGGAGAAATAGATGTCGCCTTCGAGCTCGTAGGCGGCGCCGGAGTCACGCAGCCGCTCGACGAGCGGCACGATGCCCGGTATGGCCTCGACCGCGCCGATGTAGTGCTGTGGCGGCAGCATCCGCAGGGCGGTCATGTCCTCGCGGAAGAGGGCCGTCTCACGCTCGGCGAGCCCGACCCAGTCGACGCCGTCCCGGATCGCCCGCTCCAGGAGGGGGTCGTCGACGTCGGTCACGTTCTGGACGTAGTGGACCTGCCGCTTGGTGTCGAGCCACACGCGCTGAACGAGGTCGAACGCGTTGTAGGTCGCCGCGTGACCCATGTGGGTCGCGTCGTACGGCGTGATGCCGCAGACGTAGATACGGGCGACGGGGCCGGGGGCGAGGGTCACTCGTCCGCCGGTCGCGGTGTCGTGGATCCGGAGGTCGCGGCCCTTGCCGGGAAGGGCGGGGACCTCAGAAGCGGGCCAGGCATGCATGACCTGAGCGTAACCGGACACCTGTTCCGGATACGAACCGGATCCGGGATCTTGGCCGACAAGGCGCTCTTGCAGCTCGCGGCCGTTCATGCATACCCCCTGGGGGTCCGCACCCCCGAATCCTGGTTGGCCGGATCCGATCGGTCAGACGGGGGGCCAGGGGATCGCCGGCCACTGCCCGGAGGGCTCCGGGTGGCGACCGGTGGTACGCAGCGTGGTGACCCGGCGGCGCAGGGCGTCGACCTCGGCCGCCGTGAGCAGTTCGGCCAGTCGGGTGGCGAGCGGCGCCCCGGGGGCCAGGGACCCGTCGAGCCGAGCCAGGACGGCGGCGGCCTCGGCGGGCAGCTCCTCGCCCGCCCAGCCCCACAGCAGGGTGCGCAGCTTGTCGTCCACGTGGAAGGTCACTCCGTGGTCGATGCCGTAGAGGCGGCCGTCCGGCGCGGGCAGCAGGTGCCCGCCCTTGCGGTCGCCGTTGTTGATGACGGCGTCCAGGACGGCGAGCCGGCGCAGCTCGGGGCTGTCGGCGTGGACGAGGAGCGCGGTGCGGTCCTCGCCCACCTGGGCGGGCCCGACGGCCTTCCAGCCTTCGCCGGCCTCATCGTCCTCGGTGAGGGCGAGCAGGCTCGCCCCGGGGTCCGCCTCGATCCACAGCTGGACCATGCCCTCGCCGTACGGACCGTCCCGGAGCACCGTGGGCGGTACGAGCCCCCAGCCGGTGGCCTCGGAGAGCTCGTAGGCGGCGACCTCGCGCTGGGCGAGGGTGCCGTCGGGGAAGTCCCAGAGCGGCTGCTCCCCCGCGACGGGCTTGTAGACGCAGTCGGCGTCGACGCCGTCGTGGGTGACGGAGCAGACGAGCACGGCGTTGGACGCCTCGCGGACCTGGCCGCGCACGGTCAGCTCGCCCTTGGTGAGCAGGTCGACGACCGCCCGGTTGTCGGGACCGCTCATGCTCCGCGCCGGTATCCGTTCTGGCGCGGGCACACATGCCCCTCGGGGTCGAGCGGCAGGCTGCACAGCGGGCACGGCGGGCGGCCGGCGTTGACCACGTCGAGGGCGCGCTTGGCGAAGGCCCGGGCCTGCGCGCCGGTGAGCCGGACGCGCAGCATCGGCGGCCCGTTCTCCTCGTCCTGGAGCAGCCGTTCCTCGGCGGCCGCCAGGTCCTCCTCGGACTCGGCGTCGAGTTCGACGAGGGCCTGCGCCTCGACGATCATGCGCTGCTCCTCGCCGTCCCAGGCGAGCGCCATGGTGCCGACCCGGAACTCCTCCTCGACGGGGACGTCGAGGGGGGCGGTGTCGGCGATGTCGGCCGGGGCCATGGCCGGGACGGGAGCGTTGCCGCCGGTGCGGCGCACGACCTCGTCGAGGAGTTCGTCGATGCGTTCGGCGAGCGCGGCGACCTGGGTCTTCTCCAGGGCCACGCTGGTGACCCGGCCGGCCGCGGACGCCTGCAGGAAGAACGTACGGCGGCCAGGCAGCCCGACCGTACCGGCCACGAAACGCTCCGGTGGGTCGTAGAGGAACACCTGACGGGACACGTCCCTGACTCCCTTGCGTCTCGGCGGTGATGAAGGCCCGCGCTACGGCGGCCCGTCCACCCTACTGCGCGGATGGATCACGGTGCGCCCGCGCCGCCCCCGACCTCGGCGGCCCCGCCCTGGTCGCCGCTCTCCCGGGGGGCGAGGCCGGCGAAGTCGCCGGTGTCGCCGAGCCGTACGAGGAAGGGGCGCAGCCGCGTGTAACGGATGACGGTGACGGAGCAGGGGTCGACGTGGATGCGCTGGAAGAGGTCGAGGTGGAGCCCGAGGGCGTCGGCGACGATCGACTTGATGATGTCGCCGTGCGAGCACATCGCGTAGACGGCGTCCTCGCCGTGCTCGGCCTCCACGCGCGCGTTCCAGTCCCGTACCGCGTCGACGGCCCGCGCCTGCATGGCGCGCATCGACTCGCCGCCGGGGAAGGCCGCGGCGGACGCGTGGGCCTGGACGACCTCCATGAGGGGCTCGTCGGCCAGTTCGGCGAGCTTGCGGCCGGACCAGTCCCCGTAGTCGCACTCGCTGATCCGCTCCTCGGTGTGCAGCGACAGCCCGGGCCGTGCGTCGAGGAGCGGCCGCAGGGTCTCGCGGCAGCGCTGCAGGGGGCTGGTGACGACGGCGGCGAGCGGCACCCCGGCCAGTCGGCCGGGCAGCGCGGCGGCCTGCGCCGTCCCGCGCTCGTCGAGGGCGACCCCGGGCATCCGCCCGGCGAGGACACCCGAGGTGTTGGCGGTGGAGCGTCCGTGCCGGACGAGAATCAGCGTGGCCATGGCGGCAAGAGTAGGCGGCCGCACACGCGGGCGGGGCGTCCGCGGGTGTGGAAAGGCGCGCAGCGGGGAGAATACGGCGCGTGATCGTGGACTCTGCCATCTACCGGGACGGGCGCCGCACCGCCGGGCCCGCGGACCTGTCCGATGCCCTGGCGGAGGCGCGGGCGACCGGGGACGCGTTTCTCTGGGTCGGTCTCTACGAGCCCACGGAGGCGGAGTTCGACCACGTCTCGGACGAGTTCGCGCTGCATCCGCTGGCCGTCGAGGACGCGCTGAAGGCCCATCAGCGGCCCAAGCTGGAGATCTACGACGACTCCCTGCTCGTGGTCCTCAAACCCGTGGTGTACGAGCCGAAGAGCGACCGGGTCTCCACGGACGAGCTCATGCTGTTCGTGGGCGATTCGTTCGTGGTGACGGTCCGGCACGGGGAAGGGGCGCCGCTGGCGGCGGTGCGCCGCCGTCTGGAGGCCGAGCCCGAGGTTCTGAAGCACGGCCCGACGGCCGTGCTGTACGCCGTCAGCGACGCGGTCGTGGACCACTACATCGACGTGGCCGGTGAGCTGCAGATCGACCTGGAGGAGCTGGAGGCGGACGTGTTCGCGCCGGTGGGCCGCCATGGGGCGAACACGGCGGCGCGGATCTACACGGCCAAGCGGCAGGTGCTGGAGTTCCGGCGGGCCAGCGTTCCGCTCTCGGGACCGATGACCCGGCTGGCGGCCGGCGAAGTGCCGTTCGTGCACGAGCACGCGCGGCCGTTCTTCCGGGACGTCGCCGACCATCTGATCCGCGCCAACGAGCAGGTGGAGGGCCTGGACCGGCTGCTCTCGGACGTGCTGTCGGCGCATCTGGCGCAGATGGGGGTGCGGCAGAACGACGACGTACGGAAGATCTCGGCGTGGGCAGCCATGGCCGCGGTCCCCACGATGGTGGCGGGGATCTACGGCATGAACTTCGAGCACATGCCGGAACTCTCGTGGACGTGGGCGTATCCGGCCGTGATCCTGCTGATGGCCGGCATCGAGGTCGGTCTGTACCGGCTGTTCAAGCGCCGCGGCTGGATGTAGCCGCGGCGCCGCGGGCCCGGTGGCCCGAGCGACGGTGCCGCCGGTGGTTCAGAACGCGGGGGCGGGCGTCATGGGGCCGCCCAGCGCGTCGCGCCGCTCGGGCATCGCCAGGCCGACCATCTTGTGCCAGCCGGCGGCCCGTTCCCACGCGTACATGGCGTGGATCCCGCCGGCCAGGGCGGCCGACTTGGCCTTGGGCCAGCCGAGGATGCGTCCCATGTGGCTCATCACGGCGAGGCTGACGTCGCGGTAGACCTGGATCTCGGAGAGCGCGGACTCGCGCAGGGTGCGCTGGATGAGCCGGCCGTGTCCGGCGTACGCGAGGCCGAGGAGTTCCTCGTGGCAGTACGCCAGGTGGTTCGCCTCGTCGTTGTCGATCATGTGGATGGCCTTGCCCAGCTCGGGGTGGTCCCCGAAGTAGGTGACCAGCATGTCCATCTGGTCCGCGGCGCGTTGCTCGGTGACCCGGCTGTGCGAGAGGTAGACGATGATGTCCCCCTCGCTCAGCGGCTCGTCCCGGCGGAGCTTGTCGTGGGCGAGCCCGATCCCGCGCTTCTCGAGGAGCATCGTGTAGTCGGTGTCGGGCGGCACCGGCACGGGATCGAGTCCGCGCTTCTTCAGGAGCGCGTTGAAGATCCGGCCGTGCTTGTCCTCGTCGGCACCGTGCCGGGTGATCTTGGGCGCGAGATCCCGCATCGACGGCGGGACGAGGGCCGCGATCCGGGCGTTCTCCCAGCCGCCCTGGGCCTCGCCGCTGGCGGCGATGGAACAGAAGAGCTGGAAGGACTCGTCGTTGTCGATGATTTCCTGGAACAGGCCCTTGGCCGTGAGCATGGCTCCACCTCCGTGCGGGCGTCCGCACGCCGTACGTCCGCAGAGAACGAGTCAAATGCGGTACGGGCCTCCCAGCAACAGGAGCGGCGGGCCGTTCGGCTGAAAGATGGAGCGTTCCGCTCGTAACCGCGCGCCGTGTGACGCGTTGAGCAGCATGACGGCCGTGGCGGGGAAGACCCCCGAGCCCCCACCACGGCCGCAGACTTTCAGGATCCGGAAGACGCGGCCTAGGCCAGGCCCGCCCGCTCCAGGGCCTCGGTGCCCGCCCGCAGCGCCGCCACCCGCTCGTCGAGGGTGAAGCCGGCGGGGGCGATGGTCAGGGTCGTGACACCGGCCTCGGCGTAGGCCTTCATCCGGTCGGCGATCCGCTCGACGGAGCCGAGCAGCGTGGTCTGGTCGATCAGCTGCCGCGGTACGGCGGCGGCGGCGCCGGCCTTGTCCCCGGACAGGTACTTGTCCTGGATCTCGGCAGCCTGCTTCTCGTAGCCCATGCGCTGGGCGAGCTGGTTGTAGAAGTTCTGCTTGCGGCTGCCCATGCCGCCGACGTACAGCGCGGTGTACGGGCGGAAGATGTCGGCGAGGGCGTCGATGTCGTCGCCGAGGGCGAGGGGCAGGGTGGGGTGGACGTCGAACCCCTCCATGGTCAGCCCGGCCTTCTCGCGGCCCGCGCGGAGCGGGCGGAGCGCGGTCTCCTCCAGGTGCTCGGCGGAGGGGAAGATCAGCAGCGCGCCGTCGGCGATCTCGCCGGTCTGCTCCAGGTTCTTCGGGCCGATCGCCGCGATGTAGAGCGGGATGTGCTCGCGCTCCGGGTGGACGGTGAGCTTGATGGGCTTGCCCGGGCCGTCCGGCAGGGGGAGCGTCCAGTGCTCGCCCTCGTACGTGAGCCGCTCGCGGGACATGGCCCTGCGGACGATCTCGACGTACTCACGGGTGCGGGCGAGGGGCTTGTCGAACTTGACGCCGTACCAGCCCTCGGAGACCTGCGGGCCCGAGACGCCGAGGCCGAGGCGGAAGCGGCCGCCGGAGAGCGAGTCGAGGGTGGCGGCGGTCATCGCCGTCATCGCGGGCTGACGGGCCGGGATCTGCATGATCGCGGAGCCGATGTCGATCCGCTCGGTCTTGGCGGCCACCCAGGAGAGCACGGTGGGCGCGTCGGAGCCGTAGGCCTCGGCGGCCCAGCAGACGTCGTATCCGAGGCGGTCCGCCTCCTGGGCGACGGCGAGGTTGTCGCCGTCCATTCCGGCGCCCCAGTAGCCGAGGTTGATGCCGAGCCTCATGACCACACCCTCTTTACCGATCAGTAACGTCCCTTGCGCCGGACTCTAGCGCGAGGGGGAGGGATCCGTCAGGGGGAGGTTGTCCACAGGCTCTCTCCGCGTGGGGTCTTGGCCAGTAATCTCGCGTCCCATGGAGCAGAGGCATCTCGGACGTACGGGCCTGCGCGTGTCCCGGCTCGGACTCGGCACCCTCACCTGGGGCCGCGACACCGACGAGCACGACGCCGCCGACCAGTTGAAGGCGTTCTGGGACGCGGGCGGCACACTCGTCGACACCGCGGACGTGTACGGCGGGGGCGAGGCCGAGTACATGCTCGGCCAGCTCATGGAACGGCTGGTGCCGCGGCGGGATCTGGTCATCTCCACGAAGGCGGGCAGCGTGCCCGACCCCGACCGGCGGATGGACGGCTCCCGCGGCCATCTGCTGGCGGCGCTCGACGCCTCCCTGGCGCGGCTGGGCACGGACCACGTGGATCTGTGGCAGCTGCACGCCTTCGATCCGTACACCCCGCTGGAGGAGTCCCTCCAGGCGCTGGACATCGCCGTGAGCAGCGGCCGCGCGCGGTACGTGGGGGTGTCGAACTTCTGCGGGTGGCAGCTGGCGAAGGCGGGGACCTGGCAGCTCGGGGCCACGGGAGCGGGGCGGACCCGTCTGGCGGCGACGCAGATGGAGTACTCGCTGTTGCAGCGGGGTGTCGAGCGGGAGGTGCTGCCCGCGGCCCTGGACCTGGGGATGGGTCTGCTGCCGTCCTCCCCGCTGGGGCGCGGGGTGCTGACGGGCAAGTACCGGGACGGCACGCCCAGCGACTCCCGGGGCGGCTCGGAGACCATGGCGCCCTTCGTGGAGCCGTATCTGGACGAGGCGGCGAGCCGGATCGTGGACGCGGTCACCACGGCGGCGGACGGCCTGGCGACGACGACGCTCCAGGTGGCGCTCGCCTGGGTCCGCGACCGGCCCGGGGTGAGCGCCCCGATCATCGGCGCGCGCAACGCGCAGCAGCTCACGGCCGCGTTGTCAGTGGAGACCCTTAGTCTTCCTGACGAGATCTGCCGGGCTCTCGACGATGTGTCGGCGCCCGTGCACCGCTATCCGGATCAGGACTGGAGCACCTTGTGACCGAGCCTTCGCGGGAGACCCCTCCCGAGGCCCCCGAGCCCGTGCCGGGCGAGGCCGACGAGGCCGCGACCGAGCGCACCCCGGAGGGCGTGGCGGAGCGCCCCGGGGAGGCCCCGGAGGCGGGCGGCGAGGCGGGTGAGGCCGGCGGCACGAGCCCTGTGACCGACGCGGGTCCTGCCGACGGGACGAGTGCTGCCGACGAATCCGAGCCGAAGGCCGACGGGGAGACGAAGGCCGCAGAGGTTTCCGAGGCGCAGGCCGAGCTGGCCGCGCAGCGGGAGTTGCGGGCCCGGATCGAGCAGCGCAAGGCCGAGAAGGAGGCGCCGGTCGACGCGGGCGGGAAGCTCAGCGGCACGGCGGCCGATCTGCTCGCGGCGGTACGGGCGGTGGAGAGCGGTACGAAGCCGGGCACCGCGTTCTTCGAGGCGCCCGAGCCCGCGCCCCGACCTCTCGCGCCCACGCCGACGCCGACGCCCGCACCCGCACCGGCCGCCGCGGCGCGCCCGGTGGCCCGGGAGCAGACGGCGGCACCCGAGACGCTCGAGGCCGTGCGGGAGGTCCTCGCCCGCGGTGGGGCACCGGAGTCGCTGACCGGCCAGGTCGCCGCCGCCCTGGGCGAGGGCGCCGCCGAGGCGCTGCGCGAGGACCCCTGGCTCCTCCTCTCGGTGCCCGGGGTGCAGCCCGAGCACGCCGACGGCTTCGCGCGGGCCCTGCTGGGCGCGGAGTGCGGCCCCGACGACCCCCGTCGGGCGGTCGCCCTGGTGGCCTGGCTGCTCGAGCGGGCCGCGCTCAAGGGGCACACGGCCCTGGAGGACAGCGCCGTCCGGGCCGGGCTCGCCAAGCTGTCCGTGCCCGACCCGGACGAGGCCCTCCGTCAGGCGGTCTCCGAGGGCGCGGTGCTGGTGTTCCAGGACGAGGAGCCCGCGCCGGAGGAGGCCGAGGGCGAGGACGAGGCCGACGAGATTGCCGCCGAGGCCGGCGCGGAGCCCGAGGCCGCCGAGGTGCCGGTCCTGCTGGGGCTCGACCGGTACGCCCTCGCCGAGGAGAGCCTGGCCGACGGCCTGGCCCGGCTGGTCAAGACGGTGTCCGCGGAGGTCTGGGAGGGGCCCGAGCTGGTCCGCGCCGTCGGCGCGCACGGCCTGGTCCTGCACACCGGCGGCGAGGCGGCCCGCAGCGAGCCGGTCGCGCTGGCCGAAGCCGCCCGTGAGCGGGGCCTGCGGGTCGCCGTGGCCGTGCACAGTGAGAACGGGGTCCGCCGGCTCGGTGCGGAGGCGCTGACGGTCGCCGCGCTGCTGTCCGGCGCCGCCGGGCCCGGCCGGGACACGGAGGGCGCCTTCGCCCTGGACCTGCTGATCGTCCTGGACGCCCCGCAGCTGGACGTCGAGAGCGCCGCGATGCTCGTGGAGTCCCTGCCCGACGGCTGCCGTCTGGTGCTCGGCGGCGACCCCGGCGTCCTCGGCTCCGCGGGCGCGGGCCGGGTGTTCGGCGATGTCCTCGCGGCCCGGGTGTGCCCGCAGATCGCCTCCCGGGTCCCCGACCCCGGCCCGATCGGCGAGCTGGTCTCGGGCATCGGCATCGGCGAGCTGAACCAGGTGGAGGCACCCGGCAAGGAGGTCGTGATCGTCCCGGTCCGGGACGCGGGCGAGGCCGTCCACCGGACGGTCCAGCTCGTCGCCGACTCGATTCCCCGCGCGATCGGTGTGCCCACCGAGCAGACCCAGGTGATCACGGTCGGCCATGGCGGCTCGGCGGGCACCCGCGCGCTGAACGCGGCGCTCAAGCAGCGGCTGAACCCCGGCCCCGGCCGCTTCGGCGGCTTCGACCCGGGCGACCGGGTGGCGTACGTGCCGGCCCCCGGGCGGACGGTGACCGGGACGGTCGTCTCGGCCGACGCCGAGGGCCTGCGCCTGGAGTCCGAGGGCGAGAAGCTCGTCGTACCGAAGGAACGGGTGGAGTCCGCAGTGCGGCACGGCTGGGCGCTCTCGGCGCACCAGGCGGCCGGGATGCGCTGGCCGGCGGCGGTCGTGGTGCTGCCGGGCGACGCGGCCCAGGGGCTGAGCCGGGCCTGGGTGTACACGGCCTTCGGCCGTGGTGAGCGCCATCTGTCGGTCGTCCACGGCGTGGACCAGGCGCTGCCCCGCGCGGTCTCCGAGGGGATGCCCCAGGACCGTACGACCCGGCTGGGGCCGCTTCTGGAGGCCCTTCTGGCGGCCGCGGAGGACTGAGCGGCCCCCACAGGGGCCGGGTACGGCGGAGGGCGGAGCACCGAGTGGCGCCCCGCCCTCCGCCGTACCGGCTCTTCGCCGTACGGGTCAGGCGTCCTGCTCCTCCAGGTCGTCGTCCAGCTCGTCGTCGAAGACCGCGCTGACGTCGAAGCGGCAGACGATCCGCTCCGGATCGGCCTGCTCGAAGGGGGCGCTCAGCCACTCCCCCGGCTCCGGCAGCTCCTCCGCGGCCGAGACCCAGAGCGTGGAGTCGCCCTCCTCCAGGCCGAACTCCTTGTGCCGTGAGGCGATTTCGTCCGGTTCGTACTCGCCGAAGAGCACGCCGAGCGCCGCGTGCGTACTGACACCGACGGCGGGAACCCCGTCCGGACCCTCCTCGTCGCTCTCCAGATCGGCGATGCGCTGGGCCTGGGCGAGCAGCCGCTTGGGCTCCGCCACGGCGTAGTCGCGGCGGATCAGCACGCTGAGGGCGTGCGGCTCCTCGGGCCCGGCGTAGGGCGGCAGCGAGTCGTCGGCGGCCGGAATCTCGAAGGGGGTGACCTCGTCGTACCGGTCGTAGAGCCGCTCGTCGTAGGCCTCGGCCGCCGCGGCGAGGGCGTTGAAGGCTTCGTAGACGGCCGGGTCGTCGTCCCCCGAACGACGTTCGACCGCCTCCAGGTGACGGTCCAGTGCGGCTTTGACCGCCTCGGCGGCGGCACGTACCTCGGCAGCGGTGGGCTGCGCAGCATCAGACATGGGACGCACGCTATCCGTAGCGGGCCGGTGCCCGCACAATAGATGCGATGCCGGAATACGAATTTGTCGACGTGTACGTGCCGCGCGGCGTCTCCCGCAAGGAGGCCACGCGGCTTCTGACCGACCATGCCGAGTACGGGCACTGGGAGTTGGACCGCCTGACCCTGCACCGGGACGGCAGCCGCAGGGTGCGGCTGCGCCGGCGCATCATCCGTCAGGTCCGCGCCACCTGGTGACATGACATGGGGCCCCGCGATGCGGGGCCCCTGCGCGTCTCGCGACCGATCCGGCCGATCTAGGCGGACTGGCGGGTGCGGCGGTAGAGCACCGCGCCGGCGAGCAGCAGACCGGCACCGGCCGGAACGATCACACCGAGCGGACCGGAACCGGTCTGCGCCAGCTCCTCGGTCGCACCGGGCTGCGTGATCGTGTGCGTACCAGGCGTGTTCGGCCCGGCGGGCGTCCCCGGTCCCTCGGACTCGCCGGAGTCACCGGGGTTGCCCGGGGTGCCGGGCGTACCCGGGTTACCCGGGTTACCCGGGTTACCCGGGTTGCCAGGGTTACCCGGATTCCCGGGGTTACCCGGGTTACCCGGGTTCCCGGGGTTCCCGGGGTTGCCAGGGTTGCCGGGGTTCCCCGGGTTGCCGGGGTGCGTCGGCTCGATGCCGTTGGCGCACTCGTTGCCGAACGCCGGGTTGATGGCGCCGATGACCGAGACGCTGTTCCCGCAGGCGTTCACGGGGACGTGCACCGGCACCTGGACGGTGTTGCCGGACGCGACGCCCGGGGAGTTGCTGGTGCCGCCCTCGGCCGACGAGCCGCGGTGCCTGCCCGGCTTGGAGACGTTGGCGCACTTGTTGCCGAACGCCGGATTGAGCAACCCGACCACGTTGACGGTGTTTCCGCAGACGTTCACCGGCGCGTGCACCGGGACCTGGACGGAATTGCCGGACGCGACGCCCGGGGAATTCGAAGCGGTGCCGTTCGCGCCCGAATCGGCATTCGCATAACCACCACCGAGGGCGAGTACGCCGCCCGCGGCCGCAACGGTGATCAGGCCCTTGCGCGTGACCTGTCGCATAGCTTGTTCCCTGCCTTCTCGGCTTCTGCCTTCTGGCTTCAGAAGAGGGCCACCGGGCACGACGCCCGGGGCGGAAATGCCCACCGGCCCCGGAGTGCATGGCACGCACTCCGGGGCCGGACTGGCTCAGACCCTCACGGGTCGAGGCACAACGTCAGGCGTTGATGCAGGTGTTGCCGAAGGTGGGGTTCAGCAGCCCGATCACGGAGACCGTGTTGCCGCACACGTTCACGGGGACGTGAACCGGCACCTGGACGACGTTGCCCGAGAGCACGCCGGGGGAACCGATGGCGGCACCCTGGGCACCCGAGTCGGCAACGGCCATGCCCGCACCCGCGAGAACGAGACCGCCGGTGGCAGCCGCAGCAGCGACGACCTTCTTGATCATTATTCCTCCTTGTTGGCAAATGCGATCCCAGCCGCGGACCGCATCACCTGTAACGAGGGGGAGGTATTGGGGCTACGAGCGTATGAGTGCATTCACTCGTTCCGGTCACATGCGTACGTGCGGCCGAATATCCGGAAGCCCGCTCAGGAGGCGTCGATGAAGCGGTCGAGAACGCGGACGCCGAACTTCAGCCCGTCCACCGGCACCCGCTCGTCCACGCCGTGGAACATCCCGGCGAAGTCCAGCTCGGGCGGCAGCTGGAGCGGCGCGAAGCCGAAGCAGCGGATGCCGAGGTCGTCGAAGGACTTGGCGTCGGTGCCGCCGGAGAGCATGTACGGCACGGCCCGGGCGATGGGGTCCTCGGCGCGCAGGGCGAGCTGCATCGCGTCGACCAGGGCGCCGTCGAAGCTGGTCTCCAGGGCCTTGTCCCCGTGCACGTCCTCGCGCTTGACCCGCGGGCCGAGGATCCGGTCGAGGTCGGCCAGGAACTCGTCCTCGTAACCGGGCAGGAACCGTCCGTCGACGTGCGCCGTGGCCTGTCCGGGGATGACGTTGACCTTGTAGCCCGCGCCGAGCATGGTCGGGGCGGCGGAGTTGCGCAGGGTCGCGCCGACCATCTTGGCGATTCCGCCCAGCTTGGCGAGCGTCGCCTCCATGTCCTCGGGGTCCAGCGGAGTGCCCAGCGCGTCCGAGAGCTCGTCAAGGAAGGACCGTACGGTTTTGGTGACCCTCACCGGCCACTGGTGGCGGCCGAGCCGGCCGACGGCCTCGCAGAGCTCGGTGATGGCGTTGTCGTTGTTGGTCATCGAGCCGTGCCCGGCGGTGCCCTCGACGGTCAGCCGCATCCAGTGCATGCCCTTCTGGGCCGTCTCGACCAGGTAGAGCCGCAGGTTCTCGTTGACGGTGAACGAGAAGCCGCCCACCTCGCCGATCGCCTCCGTCACCCCGTCGAACAGGTCGCGGTGGTGGTCGACCAGGTGCCGGGCGCCGTAGGTGCCGCCCGCCTCC
Organism: Streptomyces sp. NPDC012508; assembly: GCF_042902595.1. Taxonomy (NCBI): domain Bacteria; kingdom Bacillati; phylum Actinomycetota; class Actinomycetes; order Kitasatosporales; family Streptomycetaceae; genus Streptomyces; species Streptomyces sp. NPDC012508. The sequence continues at coordinate 122,776 of NZ_JBIBEO010000009.1, read as the reverse complement.
TCGTCGGCGAGGAACGCCAGGACGATGTCGCGCGGGGGCTTGCGGCCGCTGCGCATCCGGTCCCGTACGACCGCGAGGGTCATCGCGTCCATGTCCTTCATGTCGACCGCGCCCCGGCCCCAGACACAGCCGTCGGCGACCTCGCCGGAGAAGGGGTGGTGGGTCCAGTCCTCGGCGTTGGCCGGCACCACGTCGGTGTGGCCGTGGATGAGCAGGGCCGGCCGGGAGGGGTCCTCGCCCTCGATACGGGCGACGGTGGAGGCCCGCCCCTTGTGCGACTCGATGATCTTCGGCTCGAGACCGACTTCGGCGAGCTTCTCGGCGACGTACTCCGCCGCCGCCCGCTCGCCCGGGCCGGAGTGGTCGCCGTAGTTGCTGGTGTCGATGCGGATGAGGTCACGACAGAGGTCGACGACCTCGTCCTCGCCGGTGACGCTCCGGGCCGTGTTCGACTCGCTCACGCTGCTTCCTCCCACTACGTGCCCCACGTGCTTGCTGGTGGTCGCCCCCATCCTCGCGCGCCCGGCCCCGGGACCCAAGGGCGCCCGTCGGCCGACATACGTCTGTCACACGGTTCCGCCCGGACCAGGGGTGGTGATCGGCCACCTCCAATGTTTGCTATGGTTTTCCACGTCGGAACGGCCGAGCGGCCGGAAAGACAGACACCTTGTCCGGGTGGCGGAATGGCAGACGCGCTAGCTTGAGGTGCTAGTGCCCTTTATCGGGCGTGGGGGTTCAAGTCCCCCCTCGGACACCAACGAAGGACCCCACGTCACGTGGGGTCCTTCTTGTTTACGGCGATGTCGCGACCTCACGGGCGACGGTGCGACGGAGGTTGAGGCCGGTGAGACGACGATCGAGGACGCCTGCCGCGCCGCTTCCGCAGCGGGACGGGATCGATCCGGTGCGGGTGCGGCTGCCCGAGGATCCGGATGCCGCGTGGGCGACCGTCGGGGACTATCTGCGGGCACGGTACGCGGGTGCCGTCGGGGACGGGCGCGTCGAGGAGATGCTGCGGGACGGGCGGTTCGTCGGGGTGGCCGGGGCGGTCGCCGAGGACGAGCCGTACGCCGCCGGGCTGCGGCTGTGGTTCCACCGGGACTTCCCCGCCGAGGAGCGGGTCCCCTTCGAGCTGGGGATCGTGCACCGGGACGAGCGGATCGTGGTCGTGGACAAGCCGCACTTCCTGGCGACGATGCCGCGCGGACGCCATGTGACCGAGACGGCCCTCGCCCGGCTCCGCCGGGAGCTGGGGATGCCGGGGCTCCAGCCCGCGCACCGGCTCGACCGCCTCACGGCCGGCCTGGTGCTCTTCGTCGTGCGGCCGGGCGACCGGGGCGCGTACCAGACGCTGTTCCGGGACCGGCTGGTCGGCAAGGAGTACGAGGCGGTGGCGGCGTACGAGCCCGGGATCGCGCTGCCGGTGACCGTGCGGAGCCGGATCGTGAAGGAGCGCGGGGTGATCGCCGCCCGCGAGGAGCCCGGCGAGCCGAACAGCGAGAGCCGGATCGAGCTGGTCGAGCGGCGCGGCGGGCTCGGGCGGTACCGGCTGCTGCCGGCGACCGGGCGGACCCATCAGCTGCGGGTGCACATGAACAGCCTGGGGCTGCCGATCCTGCACGATCCGGTCTATCCCGTGGTCCGCGAGGACGGGCCGGAGGACTACGGGCGCCCGCTCCAGCTGCTCGCGCGGACGCTGGAGTTCACCGATCCGCTCACCGGCGTCCCGATGCGGTTCGAGAGCGGCCTTCGGCTCCACGGGCTCGACGCGGCCGACGAGCTGGACTGAGGCGTTCCCGGACGGCTGACGCACCGGGATGCGCCCGGAGAGAGCACGAGACCCCCGCAGGCGGCAGCCTGCGGGGGTCTCGGCACCCGTGGGGGGCCGTCAGTCCTGGTTCACCGCGGCGGTCGCGCGGACGCGCCCCCGGACCAGGAACCAGCCGCCGACGAGCAGGAGCCCGATCAGCGGGAGGCAGTTCACGGTGGTGCGGCTGATGCCGCCGTCCATCCACATCAGGACGAGGACGGAGCCGAGGAAGACCAGCGTGACGATCTGGGTGTACGGGGCCCAGGGCAGTCGGTAGCCGGGGCGGGTGACCCGGCCTTCCTTGGAGCGGTTCACGAACAGCAGCGAGCAGACCATGATCATGGCCCAGGTGCCGATGATGCCGATGGAGGCGAAGTTCAGCACGAGCTCGAAGGCCTCGCCCGGCATGAGGTAGTTCAGGCCGACGCCGAGGACACCGAAGGCCGCGGTCAGCAGGATGCCGCCGTAGGGCACGCCGCCCTTGTTCATGACGCCGGTGAACTTGGGCGCGGAGCCGGACAGCGACATGGAGCGCAGGATCCGGCCGGTCGAGTAGAGACCCGAGTTCAGGCTGGAGAGCGCGGCGGTGAGGACGACCAGGTTCATCACGCCGGCGGCGCCGGGGACGCCCAGCTTGTCGAAGACCGTGACGAACGGGCTCTGGTCGCCAGAGTACGCGGTGTACGGCAGGAGCAGCGCGAGGAGGACGACGGAGCCGACGTAGAACAGGCCCACGCGCCACATGATCGAGTTGATCGCCTTCGGCATGATCTTCTCGGGGTTCTCGGTCTCGCCGGCGGCGACGCCGCACAGCTCGACGGAGGCGTACGCGAAGACGACACCCTGGATCAGCAGCAGCATCGGCATGACACCGCTGGGGAAGATGCCGCCGTTGTCGGTGATGGTGGAGAAGCCCGGGGTGTGGCCGCCGACGTCGTGCGACGTCACGATCAGGAAGATGCCGATCAGCATGAAGGCGACGAGCGCGCCGACCTTGATGATCGCGAACCAGAACTCCATCTCGCCGAAGTACTTCACGGAGATGAGGTTGGCGGCGAGGACGACCGCGAGGGCGATCAGGGCGAGGATCCACTGCGGGACGTCGCTGAACATGGCCCAGAAGTGGGCGTAGGTCGCGGCCGCCGTGATGTCGGCGATGGCGGTGGTCGACCAGTTGAGGAAGTAGAGCCAGCCGGCCGTGTAGGCGCCCTTCTCGCCCATGAACTCACGGGCGTAGGAGACGAACGCGCCGGAGGAGGGGCGGTAGAGGACCAGCTCGCCGAGGGCCCGCACCACGAAGAAGGCGAAGACGCCGCAGACCGCGTACGCGATGAAGAGGGACGGTCCGGCGTTGGCCATGCGGCCACCGGCGCCGAGGAAGAGGCCGGTGCCGATCGCGCCGCCGATGGCGATCATGTTGATGTGCCGGGACTTGAGGTCCTTGCGGTATCCGGCGTCGCCGGCGTCTACGTGGGGGGACGTCCCGGATGCCGTCGCCGGTGGCGTGGCGGACAGCGTGTCGGCCGCAGGGAGGGTGCGGTCACTCATGGAGTTGTTCGCCTTCGTGAGGGGAGGGTCTGTGCGGTACCCGGCCGCGCGCGTGGAGGTCGTCCACGGCTCTCACGGCCAGCGCACATCGTCACGTCAAGGCGGGTTTTCAGCAGTGGCCAATGTCACTGAACGCCCTTATTTGAGCTAATTCTGAGGTTCCTCCAAGGCGAATGCCTGGGATCGGCAGGTTTTACGGCGCGAGAACGTCCAGTTCCTTGAGTGCGCCGACCGCGATCTGCCGGGTCAGCTCCTCGGCGCGGACCGCGTCATTCTCCCGTACCGCCTCGGCGACCTGGACATGGAGGGTGACGGCGGCCGGGTCGGGGTCCTCGAACATCACCTGGTGGCGCGTGCGGCCGGCGAGCACCTCGGCGACGACATCGCCGAGCCGGGCGAACATCTCGTTGCCGGAGGCGTTCAGGACGATCCGGTGGAAGGCGATGTCATGGACGAGGTACGCCTCGAGCCTGCGGCCGCGCGAGGTGGCGACCATGCCGAGCGCCTGCTCGGTCAGCTCGCGGCACTGCTCGGGCGTGGCGTGCACGGCGGCGAGTCCGGCGGCCACGGGTTCGACGGCGGAGCGGAGCACGGTGAGCGAGCGCAGCTGGCGGGGGCGGTCGGCGCCGGCCAGACGCCAGCGGATGACCTGGGGGTCGTACACGTTCCACTGGGCGGTCGGCAGGACGATCACGCCGACGCGGCGGCGGGACGCGACCAGGTGCATGGACTCCAGGACACGGACGACCTCGCGGACGACGGTGCGGGAGACGTCGAAGCGCTGGGCGAGTTCGTCGGTGCGCAGGATGCTGCCGGGCGGGTACTCCCCCGCGGTGATCGCGAGACCCAGGGTGGCGAGGACGTGCGGGTGGAGCCCCTGGGCCGGTGTCGTCATGGGGGTCAGCCTACGCGGGGACCAAGATCGGAAACTAAAAGTATGACTTTAATGTCACAGACTCTTGAATACGTCGTACCCAATGGGTTTCATGAGCGCGACGGAATCGATGTCGACGTGGACAGCGAGGCACCACCCCCATGAGCACCACCTCCCCGACGGTCCCCCCGGTCGTCGTCGTGATGGGCGTCGCCGGCACCGGCAAGACGACCATCGGTCCGCTGGTCGCGGACGCGCTCGGAGTCCCCTATGCCGAGGGCGACGACTTCCACCCGGCGGCGAACGTCGCCAAGATGTCGGCCGGCACCCCGCTGGACGACGCGGACCGCGGCCCCTGGCTCGACGCGATCGGGCAGTGGGCGCACGGCCGGGAAGGGCTGGGCGGGGTGGTGAGCAGCTCCGCGCTGAAGCGGATCTACCGGGACCGGCTGCGGGCTGCCGCCCCGGGTGTGGTCTTCCTCCATCTGACCGGCGACCGCGAGCTGATCGAGCGGCGGATGAGGGAGCGCAAGGGGCACTTCATGCCGACGGCTCTGCTCGATTCGCAGTTCGCCACGCTGCAGCCGCTGGGGGACGACGAGGCCGGGGTGGCCGTCGACGTCTCCGGCTCCCCCGAGGAGATCGCCGCACGGGCGGTCGCCGCGCTGCGCGAGCTCGTCGGCTGATCTCCGTACGCCGGCCGTAGCCCTGTCCCCGCCGCGGTGCCCCGCCGCACCCGCCGTATCCCCGCGGCATCACGCCGTACCCCCGCCGTACCCTCCGTCCTCCGGCCCGCTCGGAGCGCCGGAAGGCCCCCCTCCTGCCCCGTCCCTTAAGGAACAACCGTGACCAGTCTCAGCGTCGAGGTGCTGGCAGCGGACGCCGTCGAGCCGATCACCTCGGCAGGCAACGCCCAGCTCGGCATCGCCGTACTCGCGGGCATAGCCGTCATCGTCCTGCTCATCACCAAGTTCAAGCTGCACGCCTTCCTCGCCCTGACCATCGGGTCGCTGGCCCTCGGCGCCTTCGCCGGGGCGCCGCTCGCGGCGACCATCGACGCCTTCACCTCCGGCCTCGGCAAGACCGTCGCGGGAGTGGGCGTCCTGATCGCGCTCGGCGCGATCCTCGGCAAGCTGCTTGCCGACTCCGGCGGCGCGGACCAGATCGTCGACACGATCCTCGCCAAGGCGAGCGGCCGGTCCATGCCCTGGGCGATGGTGCTGATCGCATCCGTCATCGGGCTGCCGCTCTTCTTCGAGGTCGGCATCGTCCTGCTGATCCCGGTGGTCCTGCTCGTCGCCAAGCGCGGCAACTACTCGCTCATGCGGATCGGCATCCCGGCGCTCGCCGGTCTTTCGGTGATGCACGGGCTGATCCCGCCGCACCCCGGCCCGCTGGTCGCCATCGACGCGCTCGGCGCCAACCTCGGGGTCACGCTCGCCCTCGGTGTCCTGGTCGCTATCCCGACCGTGATCATCGCCGGTCCGGTCTTCTCCCGGTACGCGGCCCGCTGGGTCGACATCCCGGCCCCCGACAACATGATCCCCGCACGTCCGTCGGAGGACCTGGAGAAGCGCCCCGGCTTCGGTGCCACCGTCGCGACCGTCCTGCTGCCCGTCGTCCTCATGCTGGTCAAGGCGCTGGTCGACATCGTCGTCGGCAACCCCGACAACCCCGTGCAGAAGGTCACCGACGTCATCGGCTCGCCGCTGATCGCGCTGCTCGCGGCCGTGCTCGTGGGCCTGTTCACGCTGGGTCGCGCGGCCGGCTTCACCAAGGAGCGGCTCTCCTCGACCGTCGAGAAGTCCCTCGCCCCGATCGCGGGCGTGCTGATGATCGTCGGCGCGGGCGGCGGCTTCAAGCAGACCCTGATCGACGTCGGCGTGGGCCAGATGATCCTGGACTTCTCCAGGAACTGGTCGATTCCGGCGCTGCTCCTCGCCTGGCTGATCGCGGTGGCCATCCGCCTCGCGACCGGCTCGGCCACGGTGGCGACGATCTCGGCGGCCGGGCTCGTGGCCCCGCTCGCCGAGGGCATGGGCACGAGTGAGACGGCGCTGCTCGTCCTCGCGATCGGTGCCGGTTCGCTCTTCTTCAGCCATGTGAACGACGCCGGGTTCTGGCTGGTCAAGGAGTACTTCGGGATGACCGTCGGTCAGACGGTCAAGACCTGGTCGGTGATGGAGACGATCATCTCGGTCGTCGGCATCGTCTTCGTCCTGCTGCTGTCGCTGGTGCTGTAGCCACCGCGCACCCCGACTCCCTCGCACACGGACCGGGTCCGGACGCCTCCCGGGCGGCCGGGCCCGGTTCCGTCCGTGCCGCGTGCCAGACTGCGCCGCATGGACCAGAGCGAGATCACCGAGCAGTTGGAGAACCCCGAGTCCCTCAAGCCGTTGGAGCTGGCCTTCCCCGGCCCGCTGCGCGACCAGCTGGTGGCGGCGGTGCTCTCCGGCGAGAAGACCTCGACGACGGGTCTGATGGTGGAGCACGAGGTGGAGGGCGACGAGCTGCCGCGCGTGGGCGAGCGCTGGGCGCTGATCGACTCGCAGGAGCGGCCCGTCGCGGTGGTGGAGACCACGGAGGTACGGGTGCTGCCCGTCGGGGAGATCGACCTTCCGTTCGCGATCGAGGAGGGGGAGGGGTACACGACGGTCGCCGAGTGGCGGGCCTCCCACGAGAGGTTCTGGCAGGGCGCCGAGATGCGGGAGTTCCTCGGCGACCCGGAGTTCACGGTGACCGACGCGACGGTGGCGGTCGCGGAGCGGTTCAAGGTCGTACGGCGCCTGGGCTGAGCCCCGGAGGGCGGCTGTGGCGGCGCGTGCGTCGCTGTTCCGCCACAGCCCCTTCCTCTGACCGGCCCACAGAGCATCCCTCTGACCGGCCCACAGGCCATCCCCCTGACCGGCCGTTAGCCCACCGCCTGCGCCGCCGCCCTGCCCGCCGCTCGGCCCGAGAAGATGCAGCCGCCGAGGAACGTGCCCTCCAGGGAGCGGTAGCCGTGGACGCCTCCGCCGCCGAACCCGGCCGCCTCGCCCGCCGCGTACACCCCTTCCAGTACCTCTCCGCTCTCGGTGAGCACCCGAGACGACAGGTCCGTCTCCAGGCCGCCCAGCGACTTGCGGGTCAGGATGTTCAGGCGGACGGCGATCAGCGGGCCGGCCTTGGGGTCCAGGATCCGGTGCGGGGACGCCGTACGGATCAGCTTGTCGCCCAGGTACTTGCGGGCGCCCCGGATCGCCGTGACCTGGAGGTCCTTGGTGAAGGGGTTGGCGATCTCGCGGTCCCGCGCGGTGATCTCGCGGCGCAGTTCCGCCTCGTCGATCAGCGGCTCATCCGTGAGGGCGTTCATCCCCCGGACCAGCGCGGAGAGGTCCTTCTCGACGACGAAGTCGACGCCGTGGTCCATGAACGCCTTCACCGGGCCCGGTACGTCCGCGCGGGCCCGGCCGATGACGTCCCGGATCGACTTGCCGGTGAGGTCGGGGTTCTGCTCGGAGCCCGAGAGGGCGAACTCCTTGCCGATGATGCGCTGGTCGAGGACGAACCAGGTGTGGTCGTACCCGGTCCGCATGATGTGTTCGAGCGTGCCGAGGGTGTCGAAGCCCGGGAAGAGCGGGACCGGCAGCCGGCGGCCGGTCGCGTCGAGCCAGAGCGAGGACGGGCCGGGGAGGATGCGGATGCCGTGCCGGGCCCAGATCGGGTTCCAGTTCTCGATGCCCTCGGTGTAGTGCCACATCCGGTCGCGGTTGATGTGGTGGGCGCCGGCCTCCTCGGTGATCCCGAGCATCAGCCCGTCGACATGGGCGGGGACGCCGGAGAGCAGCTTCGCGGGCGGGGTGCCCAGCCGGTCGGGCCACTGCTTGCGTACGAGGTCGTGGTTGCCGCCGATGCCACCCGAGGTGACGATCACCGCCTGGGCGCGCAGGGAGAAGGTGTCGGTGACCTCCCGGCTGCTCGCGGTGCCGCGCTCGGCGGTGGAGGGCTCCAGGATCTCGCCGCTGACGGTGTCCACGGCTCCGGCGGTGCGGCCGAGGGCGGTCACCCGGTGCCGGAAGCGGAGCTGGACCCGGCCGGTGGCGACGCCTTCGCGGACCCTGCGCTCGAAGGGGGCGACGAGGCCGGGGCCCGTCCCCCAGGTGATGTGGAAGCGGGGCACCGAGTTGCCGTGCCCGTTCGCGTCGTAGCCTCCGCGCTCGGCCCAGCCGACCACGGGGAAGAAGCGCACCCCGCGCGCGTGCAGCCAGGAACGCTTCTCGCCCGCCGCGAAGTCGACGTACGCCTCGGCCCACTTCCGCGGCCAGTTGTCCTCGGGGCGGTCGAAGCCCGCCGTACCGAGCCAGTCCTGGAGGGCGAGCTCATGGCTGTCCTTGATCCGCATCCGGCGCTGCTCGGGCGAATCGACGAGGAAGAGTCCGCCGAAGGACCAGTGGGCCTGGCCGCCCATGGACTGTTCCGGCTCCTGGTCGAGCAGGATGACGCTCCGCCCGGCGTCCACGAGTTCGGCGGTGGCCACCAGGCCGGCGAGGCCGGCTCCGATCACGATCACATCAGCGTCGTACGACATGGACCGAATCTTGGATACACGGATGTATCGAGTCAACAGTCCGGACCTCTTCGCACCCCTCCCGTTTTCTAATGTCCAGCATTAATGTGGGCGCATGGCGAGGACGTCGGGGCCCGAGACCCGGGAGAAACTGATCCGCGCGGCGGAGGAGGTCTTCGCGGCGCAGGGCGTCGACGGCGCCCAGCTGCGGGACATCGTGGCCCTGGCGGGTCAGAGCAACCCTTCGGCCGTGCAGTACCACTTCGGCTCGCGCGCCGGCCTCCTCGACGCGGTGATGGCGGGCCGCCAGAGACGTACGGAGCGGGTCCTCGAACCGCTCCTCGCCGAGGCTCCCGACACACCGCACGCGCTGATCCGGGCCCTCGTCACCGCCGAGGCGAGCGAGCTGGGCACCGAGAGCGGCCGCCGCTGCCTGCGTATCTCCGCCCAGCTCAGCCATGAGAGCGGGGTCCGCACCCGCACCCCCCATCCCACGCTCGACGGCACCGTCTACTGGCGGCTGATCGAGCGGATCGAGGCCTGTCTGACCGGCCTGCTGCCCGAGCCCCTGCGGCTGGAACGGCTCGATCTGGCGCTCACCGTCGTCGGCGCGGCCATGGCCGACCGGGCCGGGCAGTACCTCGCCGGCACCGAGCCGCTGACACGGGAGCCGCTCTTCCTCGCCGACCTCGTCCAGACCACGACGGCCCTGCTGCAGGCCCCGCCGCCCTCGCTCCGAAAGGACTTCTCATGACCGAGAACCCCCGCCTCCACGACCTCACCGGCCGGACCGTCCTGATCACCGGGGGCGCCCGCGGCCTCGGCGCCGAGGCCGCGCGGCAGGCCGTGGCCGCCGGTGCGAACGTCGTCGTCACGGACGTGCTCGACGAGGAGGGGAAGGCGACCGCGGCCGAACTGGGCGAGCGGGCGCGCTTCCTCCACCACGACGTCACGTCCGAGGAGGAGTGGGCGGCGGCCGTCGCGTACGCGGTCGCCGAGTTCGGCGGTCTCCACGGTCTGGTGAACAACGCGGGGACGGCCAGCGGCTCGTTCCTGGAGAGCGAGTCCGTCGAGAGCTTCCGCAGGGTGCTCGACGTCAATCTGACCGGTGTCTTCATCGGCATGAAGGCCGCGATCCCGGCGATGAAGGAGGCCGGTGGCGGCTCGATCGTCAACATCTCCTCGGCCGCGGGGCTGATGGGCCTCGCGCTGACCGCCGGCTACGGCGCCTCGAAGTGGGGCGTACGCGGGCTGACGAAGATCGGGGCGGTGGAGCTGGGCACGGCGGGGATCCGCGTCAACTCGGTCCACCCGGGCATGACGTACACCCCGATGACCGCGATCGTCGGCATCGAGCGCGGCGAGGGCAAGTACCCCAACACCCCGATGGGGCGGGTCGGCGAGGCGCCCGAGATCGCGGGCGCGGTGGTGTTCCTGCTCTCGGACGCGGCCTCGTACGTGACGGGAGCGGAACTGGCCGTGGACGGCGGCTGGACCGCCGGGCCGATCGTCAAGTACGTCATGGGGCAGTGATTTCATGGCGGGATGACGAACCCCGCCGAAGAGATCCTCGACGTCGTCGACGAGCACGACGAGGTGATCGGACAGGCCCCGCGCGCGGAGGTGTACGCGCGGGGCCTGATCCATCGCTGCACGTTCATCCTGGTGCGGGACGCCGAGGACCGGATCTTCGTGCACCGGCGCACGCCGGTGAAGCTGGTCTACCCGTCGATGTACGACATGTTCGTCGGCGGGGTCGTCGGCGCGGGCGAGTCGTACGACGACGCGGCGCTGCGCGAGGCGGAGGAGGAGCTGGGTGTCTCCGGACTGCCGCGCCCCGAGCCGCTGTTCCGGTTCCTGCACGACTCCGGGGGCGTCGCCGGGAAGTGGTGGTCCGCGGTCTACCAGGTGCGATGCGAGCTGCCGGTGAACCCTCAGGTGGAGGAGGTCGCCTGGCACGCCTTCCTTCCGGAGGCGGAGGTCGTCGCACGGCTCGGGGAGTGGGAGTGGGTCCCGGACGGGCTGGCGGCCTACGAACGTCTGCGTGCGCGCCACGGTTAAGGTGCCCGGGTGAGCGACTTCGTACAGAGCCTGCGGCTGTGGTTCGCGCCGCAGCGGATCCGAGACGAGGGCGAGACTCCGGACTACCGGTTCTCGCTCGCCAACGAGCGCACCTTCCTCGCCTGGATCCGGACCGCGCTCGCACTCGTCGGCGGCGGTTTCGCCGTCGACCAGTTCCTGCCGGATCTGCGGTGGGGTGTACGGGTCGGGCTCGCCCTCGCGCTGCTCGCCGCGGGTGTGCTGTGCGCGCTGCGGGCGGTGAACCACTGGGTGCGGTGCGAGCGGGCGATGCGGCGCGGCGAGGACCTTCCGGTGTCACGCTTCCCGACGCTGCTGAGCCTCGCGGTGGCCGTGGTCGCGCTCGCGATGGTGGTGGTCATCCTCTTCGGCTGGGCCGGGCGGTGACCGAGGCGGCGAAGCCCGCCCGGGATCCGGGGCTGCAGCCGGAGCGGACCCGGCTGGCCTGGCGGCGTACGACGCTGACCTGCACGGTCGTGGCGGTGCTCGCCGTGAAGGCGGCGATCAGTGACGACATCACGGGGGCGGGGGTGGCGGGAGCGGCGCTCAGCGCGCTGGTCTGGATCGGTTTCCTGGCCGTCGCCCACCGCCGCATCCACGCCCTGGACGCGGCCCGCCCCCTGCCGCTCTCCCTCCGGGGCGCGCTGCTGGCGACGGCGTGCACGGTCGCCCTGGCGGCGTTCGCGGTGGCCGTGGTCCTGTAGTCACGCCCCCTGCCGGCCTGACGCGGCCTGGTCGGGCCACTCCACCGTGACCACGACCTTGCCGTTCAGGCCGCCCTCCTGGCTGGCGCGCTGGGCTTCGGCGGCCTGGTCCAGGGGGAAGGAGCGGGCCACTCGTACGGAGAGCACGCCCTCGTCGGCCAGGTCGGCGAGGGCGGCGAGGTCCTGGGGGTCGGGCCGGACCCAGAAGTAGCGGCCGCCCAGGCCGATGACCTCGCCGTCCGCGATCGAGGCGAGGCGGCCCTCGGGGGCGAGGACCCGCGGGGTGAGCTTGAGGAACGGGCCGCCGATCGTGTCGAAGACCGCGTCCACACCGTCAGGCGCCAGTTCGCGGACCTGGGCGACGAAGGTGTCCTCGTCGTACAGGACCGGTTCGGCGCCCAGCTCCCTGATCCGCTCCCGGCCCGGCTCGCGCGCCGCGCCGATGACCCGGCAGCCGAGGTGGCGGGCGATCTGTACGGCCATGGAGCCGACGCCGCCTGCCGCCGCGTGCACCAGGACAGTGTCGCCGGAACGGACGGCGAGCGCCTGGTGGAGCACCTGATAGGCCGTGAGTCCGACCAGCGGAAGCGCGGCGGACTCCTCGAACCCCAGGGTGCGCGGCTTGCGGGCCAGGGTGCGGACCGGGGCGGCGACGTACTCGGCGAAGGTGCCGCGACTGAGGAAGTCCTCGCGGACGTACCCCATGACCTCGTCGCCGACGGTGAACTCTGTGACGGAGACACCGGGCTGGACGACCACCCCCGAGACGTCCCAGCCGGGCACGACGGGGAAGACGGCGTCGATCATCCCGTCGAGGTAGCCCGCCTGGGCCTTCCAGTCGACCGGGTTCACCGCGGCGGCGCGTACCTTCACGAGGACGTCGTCGGGGCCGACCTTGGGGTCGGGCCGCTCCCCGTACTCGAGCACCTCGGGCCCTCCGTAGCGGCTGTAGCTGATCGCCTTCATACCCCGAACGATCACGGCGGCCCCAGGCCCCCGCAAGCCGGGTACCCCCGGCGGAGTGCGGCGACGCGCTCGGCCAGGCCGCAGGGCGATACAGGGACGAAGATGGCATTTCGGACTAGCCTGAGATCATGACCCTTCTCCACCAAGAGCACCCCACGCACGCACACACCCACGGGCCGTCGTGCGGGCACACCGCCGTGACCCACCACGACCATGTGGACTACGCCCACGACGGGCACCTGCACCGTGAGCACTCCGGGCACTGGGACGAGTGCGAGCCCTCGTCACACGTCCCGCACACCCACCCCGACCACACGCACGGGCCGGACTGCGGGCACACGGCCGTCGAGCACGGCGACCACGTCGACTACGAGCACGACGGGCACCGGCACGCGGCGCACGGCAACCACTGGGACGACCACTGAGCCTCTGCGGAACGGGCCCGACTGGCAGCCCCTCCCGAGGGGCAGTGTTCGCCGGTCGGGCCGTTCTTCACACTCGGGGGATTCCTTGACCGTCACTGATCCGTACGTCGTCGCGCTCGCACCGCGCGTGCACGCCTTCGTCCAGCCCGACGGCGGCTGGTGTCTGAACAACGCCGGGTTCGTCGGGGACGGCCGCGAGTCGCTGCTCGTGGACACCGCCGCGACCGAACGGCGGGCACGCCTGCTCCGCGAGGCGGTCCTCGCGGAGGGGCTGGCCCTTCCCCGCACGATCGTCTCCACGCACCACCACGGCGACCACACGTACGGCAACGGGGTGTTCCTGCCGGAGGCGCGGATCGTCGGGCACGACTCCTGCCGCGCGGAGCAGCTCGCGGCCGGACGTCAGCTCCACCTCCTCTGGCCACAGACCGACTTCGGCGAGATCGAGGTGGCGCCGCCCTCGCTCACGTACGGCGAGCGGCTGACGGTGTACGTGGGTGAGCTGGAGGTGCGCGTGCTGCACCCCGGGCCCGCGCACACGACCGGCGACTCGATCGTCCATCTCCCGGAGCAGGGCGTGGTGTTCACGGGGGACCTGGTCTTCCACGGGGGGACGCCCTTCCTTCCGATGGGCTCGCTCGCGGGTTCGTTGCGCGCGCTCGATCTGCTCCGCTCGCTGGACGCGCCGACGGTGGTGCCGGGGCACGGGCGTGTGACGGACCCGTCGGCGTACGACGCGACGGAGCGGTATCTGCGCTGGGTGGCCGAACTGGCCCGCGAGGGGTACGCCAAGGGGACGACCCCGCTGGAGACGGCGCGCTCGGCGGACCTCGGAGAGTTCGCGGCCTGGCGGGAGAGCGAACGGCTCGTGGCCAACCTGCACCGTGCGTACGCGGAGTTGGACGGCCTCCCGGAGGGCTCGCCGCTGGATCCGGTGACGGTCTTCGGGGACATGGCCGCCATGAACGGCGGTGTTCCGGTGGCCTGCCACGCGTGAGCCGGGGGCGCGCGGTGTCCGGACGTCCGTCGCGAGGGGGCGTTCGGGCGGTGGCGCACGGCCCCGGGGGCCGGGAAGTCTGCCCTGCCGTACCTGGCGGTGCGTCGACCCGCCCGGGTATACCGGGAAGGCAGACGACCGGCGCCCGAAGGGACCTCCATGTACGACCGAGCGAGCAGCCGAGCGACGAAGAAGGGGGACGCCCCGGCGGAGCGTACGTCCTCGGCCCGGCCGGCCGCGCCCGCCGAGGCCCTGCTCGCCCTCCAGCGGTCGGCCGGGAACGCCGCCGTCGTCCAGATGCTCCGCCGGGCCGGCGCCGCCCAGGACGAGCACCGGCACGGCGCGGGGTGCGGCCATGAGGAGGAGGCGCGGCCGGCGGTGCAGCGGTCCGCCGTGCACAACGTCCTGCGCAGCGGCGGCCGGCCGCTCGACGAGGGGAGCCGCGCCGACATGGAGGCGCGCTTCGGCGCCGACTTCTCCGACGTCCGCATCCACACCGACTCCGCCGCCCGGGCCTCCGCCGCCGAACTCGGCGCCGCGGCCTACACCTCCGGCAGCCACATCGTGGCCGGGCCCTCCGGCATCGACCAACACACCCTCGCCCACGAGCTGACCCATGTCCTCCAACAGCGTTCGGGGCCTGTGGCCGGCACGGACCGGGGTGACGGGCTCCGCGTCAGCGACCCGTCGGACCGGTTCGAACGCGAGGCGGAGGCCACGGCCCGCCAGGTGATGAGCCGGCCGGCGACCGCCACCGCTTCCGGCGAGGCGTCCACGCAGGCCGGACAGACCAGGCAGACCGCGCCGGCCTCCGCCGGGGGCGGCGACGTCCAGCGCATGCACCACCCGGGCAAGATCGACGGAGAGGTGTCGAGGCTGGTCGCCCAGGCGGAGCCCGGCCTCGACGAGTACCTCGCCGAGTACGACGACTGGCTGACCAAGCGGGGAAACATGAAGTGGGTCATGAACCACTCGGACCTCAACGACAACATCGAGTACCTGGAGAACCTGGTGGGCCCGCCCGCGGGGCGGAGCAGGGCGGACCTGAAGGCCGCGCTGGAGGCGACCATCCGCGCCGACCTGGCCTCCACCGCCTCGGACACGGTGTCGACGACCCGGGCGGCCGCGCTCGCCGCGAAGCGCAAGCTCGTCCTCGGCCGCACCGGCGACACCGGCCCGTGGGCCACGTACCAGCAGGGGAAGGCGCCGGGCGGTGACCGGCTCCCCGAGGACGCGCGGATGGGCCGGCGGCTCAACACCACGAAGTGGTCCGTCCCCGTCAACTACGCCTTCATGGACGGCGGCATCGAGGAACGGGCCGTGTTCAAGATCCTTACGAGTCTCGGTCCGCAGATCGAAGGCATGCTGATCGGCGGACAGCTGCACGCGGGCAACTTCTGGCAGGAGATCGAGAACCTGGGCGACGGCGCGCTCTGGGACAGCAACAAGTCGGCGGACGAAGGCGGCCCCCAGGCGATGCTGGGGCACGAGATCCTTCAACTCATCGAATCCGGCTACCAGTTCTTCGGCCGGGAGAGCGCCTACGCCCAGGGCAACGCGCGGCTGGTCGCGGTCCACCCGGACCGGCCGGCTCCGGCGCCCGGGGACAAGACGCAGCCGCTCACACTCCCCTGACCAGTGTCACGTACCCGAGGCGCGCAGCCTGCGCATCGCCGCCGCGTCGTCGCGGTCGCGCAGGGAGCCGTCGTCGTCCAGCCAGCGGCGGTGCAGGGCGGCAAGAGCCTCGCGGTCCAGCTCGACGCCGAGCCCGGGGGCGTCGGAGACCGTGAGGCGGCCGTCGTGGAAGACGGGGCGGGTGGTGACGACGTCCTCGGTCTGCCAGGGGTAGTGGGTGTCGCAGGCGTGGTCCAGGTCGGGCAGGGTGGCGGCGACCTGGGTCATGGCCGCGAGGCTGATGCCGAGGTGGGTGTTGGAGTGCATGGAGAGCCCGACGCCGTACGTACGGCAGAGCGCGGCCAGTTCGCGCGTACGGTGCAGGCCGCCCCAGTAGTGATGGTCGCAGAGCACGATCCGTACCGCGTCCCTGGCGAAGGCATCGGGTACCTCCTCGAAGGTCGTCACGCACATGTTGGTCGCGAGCGGCACGTCCGTGAGGGACGCGACCTCGGCCATGGTGTCCGTGCCGGTCGTCGGGTCCTCCAGGTACTCCAGGACGTCCTTCAGCTCGCGCGCCACCCCCAGCGCGGTCTCCACGGACCACGCGCCGTTCGGGTCGAGGCGGAGCGGCCGCCCGGGGAACTCCCCGGCCAGGGCGCGGATCGCGGCGATCTCCTGCTCGGGCGGGAAGACACCGCCCTTGAGCTTGAAGGAGCGGAAGCCGTACGTCCGGTCGAAGCGGCGGGCCTGTTCGACGATGCCCGCCGGGTCGAGGGCGGGGCCCCAGTCGTCGGTCCCGTCGAACTTGTAGAAGAGGTACGCGCTGTACTCGACGGCGTCGCGGACCTTGCCGCCGAGGAGGGCGTGGACGGGGAGGCCGAGGCTCTTGCCGAGCGCGTCCAGGTAGGCGACCTCGAAGGCCGAGACCACGGAGAGGCGGAGCTTGGCGGCGGTCTGGACCCCGCGCAGCCCGCCCGCGTCGACGCGCTCGTCGACGGCCCGTGAGTCGCCGCACACCTGCGCGGCACGCGTGAACAGGCCGTTCACGTCCGTGACCGCGTGGCCCGGGAGCGCCTCGGCCAGCGGCCGCGCGAGATCCAGATACTTCCCGTCGCCGTACGTCTCCCCCAGGCCGGTGACCCCGCCCCGCGTCACCACTTCCACCACCAGGCGGGGCGTGAAGGGCTGGTGGACGCCCTGAGTGTTGAGCAGGGGCGGGTCGGCGATCAGGATCGGGGTCAGCCGGACTTCCTCGACGAGCAGCTCTGAATTCATATGTGAACCCTATTCATGGATCAGATCCCTCACCAGACCGCCCACGCCACTTTCCCTCACGAACCCTGGACGACATACCGACTGGTCGGTCATCATGAACGCCGACCCACCCAGCCCCCCGTCCCCGGAGGTACGCACGATGAGCTCAGCCCCGCCGCCAGGTCTCGATCCCGAGCGGTTGCGCGGATTTCTCGACCGGGAACGGCCGGGACTCGTGCGCGGCCCGCTCGACGCCCGGCTGATCGAGGGCGGCCGGTCCAACCTGACGTACGTCGTCACCGACGGCACCGGCCGGTGGGTGGTACGGCGGCCTCCGCTGGGCCATGTCCTCGCCACCGCGCACGACATGAAGCGCGAGCACCGGGTGATCAGCGCCCTGCACACGACGGCCGTGCCCGTCCCGGAGACCGTCCTCCTCTGCGAGGACGACACCGTCCTCGGGGCGCCGTTCTACGTCATGGAGTTCGTCGCCGGCACTCCGTACCGCTCGGCCGGGCAGCTCGCCCCGCTGGGCCCCGAGCGCACCCGCGAGGCCGTCCTCGGACTGGTCGACACGCTCGTCGACCTGCACGCCGTCGACCCGGCGGAGGTGGGCCTCGGCGACTTCGGCCGCCCCGACGGATTCCTCGACCGGCAGCTGCGCCGCTGGGGCAAGCAGCTCGACGCCTCACGCAACCGCGAACTGGCGGGCATCGACGAGCTGCACGCCGCCCTCGGCCGCGCGCTCCCGGCCTCCCCCACCCCGACGGTCGTCCACGGCGACTACCGCCTGGACAACGTCCTGATCGGCGAGGACGACCGGATCAAGGCGGTTCTCGACTGGGAGATGTCCACGCTCGGCGACCCGCTGACCGACCTCGGTCTGCTCGCGATGTACAGCGCGCCGCTCGACGTCCCCCACTCCCCCGTCAGCACGACCGCCACGGCCGCCGGGCACCCCACGCCCGCCGAGCTGATCGAGCGGTACGCCGCCCGCTCGGGCCGCGACACCTCCGCCATCTCCTGGTACACGGCCTTCGCCTGGTTCAAGCTCGCCGTGATCCTGGAGGGCATCCACTACCGCTACACCCTCGGTCAGACCGTCGGCGCCGGCTTCGACCGCATCGGCGAACTCGTCCCCGTCTTCATCGAGCACGGCCTCACCACCCTCCAGGAAGGCTGATCCGCCATGGACTTCGCATTCGACGCGCGCACCGAGGAGCTGCGGGCGAAGCTGCTCGCCTTCATGGACGAGCACGTCTACCCCGCCGAGGCGGTCGCCGACGAGCAGCGGGCGCTGCTCGCCTCGCCGTGGGACACCCCGCAGATCGTCGAGGACCTGAAGGCCGAGGCCCGCCGCCAGGGCCTGTGGAACCTCTTCCTTCCCGACGCCGAGCACGGGGCGGGGCTGACCAACCTCCAGTACGCGCCGCTCGCCGAGATCACCGGCCGCAGCCCGCACCTGGCCCCCACCGCCCTCAACTGCGCGGCGCCGGACACCGGCAACATGGAGGTACTCGCCCAGTTCGGCGACGACGCGCAGAAGAAGCAGTGGCTCGAACCGCTGCTCGCCGGGGAGATCCGCTCGGCGTTCGCGATGACGGAGCCCGAGGTGGCCTCCTCGGACGCGACGAACATCGAGACGCGGATCATCCGCGAGGGCGACGAGTACGTGATCAACGGCCGCAAGTGGTACATCTCCGGCGCGATGAACCCCGACTGCAAGATCTTCATCGTGATGGGCAAGACCGACCCGGACGGCGCCGACATCCGCCGCCAGCAGTCGATGATCCTCGTACCCCGCGACACCCCCGGCCTCGAGGTGCGCCGGGCGATGCAGGTGTACGGCTACGAGGACCACTCCCACGGCGGTCACGCCGAGGTCGTCTTCCACGGCGTCCGCGTCCCCGCGTCGAACCTCATCGGTGAGGAGGGCGGCGGCTTCGCCATCGCCCAGGCCCGGCTCGGCCCCGGCCGGATCCACCACTGCATGCGGCTGATCGGCATGGCCGAGCGGGCGATCGAGCTGATGTGCCGTCGCGCCGTCTCCCGTACCGCCTTCGGCAAGGCGATCGCCCAGCAGGGCGTGGTCCAGAACTGGATCGCGGACGCCCGCGTGACGGTCGAGCAGCTGCGGCTGCTCGTCCTGAAGACGGCCTGGCTCATGGACACCGTCGGCAACCGGGGTGCCCACACGGAGATCCAGGCCATCAAGATCGCGACCCCGCGCGCGGTGGTCGACATCCTCGACAAGGCCGTCCAGGTGCATGGCGCGGGCGGGGTCTCGCAGGACTTCCCGCTGGCCGAGCTCTGGGCCGCCGCCCGCACGCTGAAGCTGGCGGACGGTCCGGACGAGGTGCACCAGCGGTCGCTGGCGCGGCGGGAGCTGAAGCAGTACCTCTAGCCGCCCTAGGGGCGGAGCGCGCGCAGCAGCAGGTCGGCGAGTTGATCGGCGACCTGCTGCGGCGTCAGCGGGCCGTCCGGGCGGTACCAGGTGGACAGGTGGTGGACGGAGCCGAAGTGGTAGTCCACCACCAGGTCGGCCGGGGTCGCGGACGAGAAGACCCCGGCCTGCTGGCCCTCCTCGATCAGCGCGCGGAACCGCTCGTGGTAGCGCCGCCGCTCGGCCCGTACCTGCTTGTTCTTCTCCGGGCTGAGGTGGTGCATGGAGCGGAAGAAGATCGAGGCGTCGTCGAGGTTGTCGATCGTGGTGACCACGACGTCGGCGGCGGCGTCGCGCAGGCGCTGCTCGACCGGGGCGTCGGCGTCCGCGAAGGCGTCGAGCCGCTCCTGCTGGAGCCGCAGGACCCGGGAGTAGACCTCCTGGAGGAGGTCCTCCTTGGAGCCGAAGTAGTGGTAGAGCGCGCCCTTGGTGACGCCCGCCGCCTCCACGATCTCCTGGACGGAGGTGCGGTCGTAGCCCTGCTCCGCGAAGAGCCGGGTGGCGGCGGCCAGCAGCCTCTGGGGGACGGGGGTACCGCTCCCGTCCGTCGTCCTGGCCATGCGCCGCCGCCTTTCTCTCGTGATCATCCGTGTGGGGCCGTGCTACGTGAGGGAACGCAGTTCCCTTCGGAGGATCTTCCCACTTGTCGTCTTCGGCAGCTCCGCCAGGATCTCGACCTCGCGCGGGTACTTGTACGCGGCGAGCCGCTGCTCGCAGTATGCGGACAGCTCGGCGGGCTCGACGGCGCTGCCCGGGCGCAGACTCACGTACGCCTTGACCGTCTCGCCCCGGTAGGCGTCGGGGACGCCGACGACGGCGGCCTCGCGGACGGCCGGGTGGGTGTAGAGGACGTCCTCCACCTCCCGGGGCCAGACCTTGAACCCGGAGGCGTTGATCATGTCCTTCTTGCGGTCGACGACGTAGAGCCAGCCGTCGGCGTCCATGAAGCCGATGTCCCCGGTCCGCAGCTCCCCGTCGGGGAAGGTGGCGGCGGTGGCCTCGGGGAGCCGCCAGTAGCCGGGGACGACCTGCGGGCCGCTCACGGCGATCTCGCCCTGCTCGCCGAACGGCACCTCGGCGCCGGTCTCGTCGAGGATCCGGACGACCGTGTCGGGCCCGGGGACGCCGACGGACAGGGTGCCGGAGGCGGGGTCGACCGGGGCCTCCTTCTCGGGCGGTACGGCGGCACAGGGGGCGGTGCACTCGGTGAGTCCGTAGCCGTTGCGGATGTACGGGCCGAATCCGGCGCGGAACTTCTCCACGAGCGCGGGCGGGACGGGGGCGCCGCCCGAGGAGATGACCCGGAAGGAGGCGAAGTGGTCGGGGGTGGCCCCGGGGTGCGCGGCAAGGGCCATGAAGGCGGTCGAGGGGCCGACGGTATAGGCCGGGCGGTGCTCCAGGAAGGCGTCGAGGACGACGCCGGCGTCGAAGCGGTAGGCGAGGACGAGGGTGCCGGCGTTGCCGAAGCAGGCGGCGAGTTCGCAGACCAGTCCGGTGATGTGGAAGAGCGGGGCGAGCGCGAAGTAGCCGGCTCCTTCGGGGACGGGGTGTCCGGTGCGCTGGCGTTCGGCGTTGTAGGCGATGCCCCGGTGGAGGTTGAGGGCGCCCTTGGGGGTGCCGCTGGTGCCGGAGGTGTAGCTGATGAGGGCCACGTCCTCACCGGTCACCTCGCGGCCGTCCGGGGCGGGGTGTCCGGCGCGGGCGACGGCGAGGAGGTCGTCGGCCTCGGTGGCCACCGGGTCGAAGGCGAGGACGCGCGGGTCGTCGCGGGTCTGGAGGTCGCGTTCGCAGGCGGTGAGCGCGATCCGTACGGGAGAGTCCGCGGCGGTCTCGCGCAGATACCCCTCCCAGGCGCGGTCGGAGCAGATCAGGGCGACGGCCCCGGAGTCCCGCAGGGCGTGCCCCGCCTCGGCCGACTTGTACATCGGGTTGAGCGGGACGACGGTCGCGCCCGCCTTCCAGGCGCCGAGCAGGGCGAGGACGAAGTGGGGGCTGTTCTGGAGCATGATCGCGACCCGGTCGCCGCGCTCCAGGCCGCGGGCGGCGAGGTGTCCGGCGACCGAGTCGGAGAGCGTGTCGGTCTCGCGGTACGTCAGACGGCCGTCGAAGTAGGCGAGGGCCGGGTGCTCGGGGGCGCGGACGGCGGAGGCCCGGAAGGCGTGCAGCACCGTGGGCGGCGGGGCTATGGGGGCGCGCTGGACCTCGGTGAGCTGGGCGAGCCAGGGCCTGGCCGCGTAGGGCGACTCCGTCATCGGGCCTCCCCCTCCCACTTCCGCTGGATGTGGTTCATGTTGCCCAGCCATCGCTCGGGATCGGTCGCCCGGGCGCGGTAGTAGTCGGCGACCTCGGCGTGCGGGAGAACCAGGAAGCGGTCGGCCTCGATGGCGTCGAAGAGGGAGTCGGCGACGTCCTCGGGCTCGATGGCGGTGGGGGCGAGGACGAGTTCGCCTGCCGATCCGGCGGCGGTGAGCATGTCCGTACGGACGCCCTGCGGGCAGATCGCGTGGACCTTGACGCCGCGGTGGCGGTACGTGAGGGAGAGCCATTCGGCGAAGGCGTATGCGCCGTGCTTGGAGACGCTGTACGGGGCGGCGCCCACCATGGTCAGCAGGCCGGCGGCGGAGACGGTGGAGACGAAGCGGCCGCTGCCGCGCTCCAGCCAGCCGGGGAGCAGCGCCCGGGCCGCGCGGACATGGGCCATCACGTTGACGTCCCAGGCCGCGGCCCACACGGCCTCGTCGGCGAAGGCGTCACCCGGCGAGGCGAGTCCGGCATTGGCGCACCATACGTCGACGGTGCCGCCGAGGGCCTCCCGGGCCTCCTCGACGATCTCCGAGGCGTCGCCCGGGACGGCTATGGCGCCGATCTCCTCGGCGACGGCCTTGGTGCGGTCGGGGTCGAGGTCGTTGACGACGACCCGGGCGCCCTCGGCGGCGAACCGGCGGGCCAGCGCGGCCCCGATACCCCCGCCCGCGCCCGTGACGACCACTCCGGAACCCTGCACCGTACTCATCGAGACCCGCCTCTCCGTTACGACAGTACCGGCAGACTAACCAGTCGGTATGTCGTGGCGAAAGTCCCGTGCGCACGCCTCGTTCCCTGGGGGCGTCAGGAGCGCTAGCGTGCGTGGCCATGTCAGGGAAGGCGATCAAGGAGGTTTCCGCATGAACCTGTCGAGCCTGTCCAGCCCTTCCAGACGCCGCCTGCTGGCCGCCGGCGGCGCACTGGGGCTGGGCGCGATGGCCGCCCCGGCGGCGGAGGCGCACGGGGGCGGCCGGCGGGTGCGCACCGGATTCGAGCGGCTGGCCGCCGCCGGCTACGCGCCGCTCGCCGGGCAGCGGGTCGGCGTCGTCACCAACCCGACCGGGATCACGTCCGAGGTGCGCCACATCGTCGACGTGATGCACGCCGACGACCGGGTGGACCTGGTGGCGGTCTTCGGGCCCGAGCACGGCTTCCGGGGCACGGCGCAGGCCGGCGGCTCCGAGGGCCGCTACGACGACCCCGCGACCGGACTTCCCGTCTACGACACGTACCTGAAGAGCGGGCAGCCGCTCGCGGACGTCTTCACCGCCTCGGGCGTGGACACCGTTGTCTTCGACATCCAGGACGCGGGTGCGCGCTTCTACACGTACATCTGGACGCTCTACGACTGCATGGTGGCGGCGGCGCTCGCGGGGAAACGGTTCGTCGTCCTCGACCGGCCGAATCCGGTCACCGGACGGGCGGCGCTCGGCCCGGTACTCGACCGCGCCTTCGCCACCTTCGTGGGGCGCGAACCGATCGCGCAGGCGCACGGGATGACGGTGTCGGAGCTTGCCCGGCTGTTCAACGGGGAGTTCCTGGCGAAGCC
Organism: Streptomyces sp. NPDC012508; assembly: GCF_042902595.1. Classification (NCBI taxonomy): domain Bacteria; kingdom Bacillati; phylum Actinomycetota; class Actinomycetes; order Kitasatosporales; family Streptomycetaceae; genus Streptomyces; species Streptomyces sp. NPDC012508. The sequence continues at coordinate 99,660 of NZ_JBIBEO010000009.1, read as the reverse complement.
GGTGGAGCTGGAGACCGTACAGATGTCGGGCTGGAAGCGGCGCGACTTCTTCGACACGACCGGACTGCCGTGGGTGCCGCCGAGCCCCAACATGCCGACGCCCGACACCGCGCTCGTCTACTCCGGCACCTGCCTCTTCGAGGGCACCAACCTCTCCGAGGGGCGCGGCACCACCCGCCCGTTCGAGCTGCTCGGCGCGGAGGGCGTGGACCGGCGGTGGGCGGAGGCGGCTAACGCGCTGGAACTGCCCGGGGTGCGGTTCCGGGAGGCGTACTTCGCCCCGACCTTCTCGAAGTTCCAGGGGAAGACGGTCGGCGGGGTGCAGGTGCAGGTGCACGACCGGGAGGCCTTCGACCCCGTACGGACCGGGATCGGGCTGCTCGTCAGCGCAAAGCGCTCGTGGAGCGGCTTCGCCTGGCGGTCGGACAACTGGATCGACAAGCTGACGGGCTCGACGCGCGTGCGGACCCTGATCGACGCGGGGGCGGACACGGACGAGGTGGTGGGGGCGTGGGGCGCGGACCTGGCCGCGTTCCGTGCGGTGCGGAAGGAGTATCTGCTCTACCGGTGACGTGGGCCGGTGGCGGGGTGTCAGGCCGGCCGGTGGCGGGGTGTCAGGCCGGCCGGTGGCGGGGTGTCAGGCCGGCCGGTGGCGGGCGGCGGCGGTGGGGCCATCCCCCGGATGATCACGGGTGCGGGCAGGTTGGCCGGGGCGGGTCCTTCGGCGCCAGGCTTGATCCATGAAGACGCTGACACGACATCGGTTACCGCTGGTGGGGGCGGTCGTGGCACTCTGCCTCGCCGCCCTCGCTCCCACCGCGAACGCGACCGCGGACGCCCGTCCCACCCCAGATCCGGCGCGTGAACTCGCCCGCACCGCACAGCCCTTGGACGACCTGCGGCCGCTGGACCGGATGATCGGCTCGGCCAAGGTCCTCGGGATCGGCGAGGCGACCCACAGCTCGGCCGAGTTCTTCGAGACCAAGCACCGGATCTTCGAGCATCTGGTGGAGCGGAAGGGCTTCACCACCTTCGCCCTGGAGGCCAACTGGTCGACCGGGCTGCTGATCGACGACTACGTCCGCTTCGGCAAGGGCGACCCGCGCCAGATCCTGGAGGACGAGTTCCGACACGCCTACCGCTTCTGGAACACCGAGGAGTACCTCGACCTGATCACCTGGATGCGGCAGCACAATCTCCGCCACCCCGGCCACCAGGTGCGGTTCATGGGCAACGACCTGGGCTACGCGGGGCCGAACCTCTTCGACGAGGTCACGGACCATGTCGCCCGCACCCACCCGCGGCTGCTGCCGCGCTTCCAGGAGCTCTACCGGGCCTCGCGGCCGGCCGGTGACGTCGACAGCTGGATGAACGGGTACCTCGCCAAGCCGCTGGAGGAGCGTCGGCGGATGGCCGTGGACGTGAACCGCGCCCTTGCGCTCCTGGAGGGGCAGAAGCCCGGCCAGGACCGTCAGGCGCACACCTGGACGGTCCAGCACGCCCGGGCGATCGCCCAGGTCGGCACCGAGATGGCACACGACGTGGAGAGCGCCGGGGGCGTCGCCGACGCGATGCTCTACCGCGACCGGATCATGGCCGAGAACACCGTGTGGTGGCAGCGGGCGACCGGCGACCGGATCGTGCTGTCCGCGCACAACAACCACGTCGGCTACGAGACGGCGAAGCCGGCGCAGTACCCACGCCTCCAGGGGGCGTTCCTGCGCGACGCGCTCGGCCGGGACTACGTGAGTATGGGGGCGTCCTTCGGGCGGGGCTCGTTCAACGCCCATGACACCGAGGCGCCGGGCGAGCCGGTCCGGGCGTTCACGGTCGGCCTGCCAGGGCCGGACAGCAGCGCAGAGACCCTGGACCGGGTGTCGCCGCGCCCCTTCTACCTGGACCTGCGTGCGACGACGCCCGCCGCGCAGGGCTGGCTCAGCGTGCACCGCCCGGCGTGGCTGATCGGCACGGCGTTCCCGTGGGAGGGCAACCGGGCACCGGTCCGGCTGGCCACGGCGTACGACCTGCTCGTCCACTTCCCCGAGGTCTCCGCGGCGCGTCTGCGCTGAAAACCTGGCCGTCCCTCCGTGCGCGCAGGATGCTGGCGCGGGAAGAACATCCTCAGCAGCTTCCTCAGGAACTTCCTCAGCACTTCCTCGACGCGGAGGGACGGGCAGAGCATGGCCGGAATGAGTGTGGAGCCGTACCGGGAGATCACCTTCGACAAGGACGGCGACGGGGCGGCCCGGCAGCACGAGGCGCTCGCGGCGCTGGCCGCCCAAGGGGTCACGGATCTGGTGATGTTCGCCCACGGGTGGAACAACACCCGGTCCGTGGCCAACCGCCTGTACGCGGCGTTCTTCGCCCCGTTCCCCCGCACCGTGGAGCGGGGCGCGCACCTGGGGTACGTGGGGGTGGTCTGGCCGTCGATGATGTTCTCGGACGAGCCGATCCCCGACTTCGAGTCCGTGGCGGCCCTGCACCCCGGCAAGGAGGCGGTGGTGGACCGGCTCGCCACGCTGCTCCGGGAACAGCCGGACGACGAGGCCTCCTTCGTGGAATTCGGCGAGCTGCTACGGAAGTTGACGGACACCGACGGATCGCGCGGCCTCACGGAGGGCGGCCCCGAGGTCCCGGACTTCCTGCTCGCGGACCCGGTCGCCGTCTGCGCGATGTTCGCCGACGCGCTGGAGGAGGCCGAGGGGCCGGGGAGCGTGCCGACCCCGCGCGAGGCGTTCGGCGGCAGACTGACGCGGTTCTGGAAGGGGGCCAAGGAGGCCCTGCGCCAGGCCACGTACTACACGATGAAGCGCCGTTCCGGCACCGTCGGCGAGCGGGGACTCGGCCCCCTGCTCGGCGAACTCGCCCGCTCCTCCCCCGGGCTGAGGATCCACCTCGTCGGGCACAGCATGGGCGCCCGGCTCGTCTCGTACGCCCTGCGCGGTCTGCCCGCCGGGGCTCGGAACGTGGCCTCGGTGACGCTGCTCCAAGGGGCCTTCTCGCACTACGCGTTCGCCGCCCGGCTGCCGCACGAGCCGGGCCGGGGCGGCGCGCTGCGCGATCTGCAACGGCGGGTCGACGGGCCCGTGGTCGCCTGCTACTCGCGGCACGACACCGCGCTGCGCGTGATCTATCCCCTGGCCTCCCGCCTGGCCAGGGACGCCGACTCGCTGCTCGCGAGCGACAAGCGCTGGGGGGCGATCGGCCACGACGGCGTGCAGGCGGTCCCGGGCACGCCCTCGCTGACCCTGGCGGCGGCGCTGCGCGACGGAGTCCCGGCGTCCGGCTGCGTGAGCGTCGACGGCGCGCAGGTGGTCGGCGAGCACAGCGACATCTGCCACGAGGAGCTGGCACGGCTGGTGGCGTCGGCGGGCCGGTTCGGGCGGCGGTAGGTCAGGCCGACGGACGTCCCGCGCACGCCTGCTCGATGAGCCGTTCCATGGTCTCCCCCGGCAGCGCGGGGTGGGCGGCGGCCGCGGCGGCGACCCTCGGGTCCGGATCCGCGACCAGGCGCTCGACGACGTCCGGCGGGAGCGCGGGGTGCGCGGCGATCACGCGGAGCGTCCTGCGGCCGGAGTCCGCGTCCCGCGCCATCCGGCGGAGCAGCGCGGCCGGGCAGCCGGGGTTCCTCGCGACGGCGCCGTACACCGGTGGCCCGTGGCGCTCGACGAGCTCGGTGAGCCGGTCCTCGCCCAGCCCCGGGTGGAGTGCGATCCGCCGGGCCACCCCGATGTCGGGGTCGGCGGCGAGCAGGTCCACGAGCGCGGCGGGGAGGTCGGGGCGGGCGGCGACGAGGGCACGCACCTGGGCCACGCGGCTCACGGCCGGCTCGTACAGCTCCGCTTCGGTGGCCGCGAGGATCCGGGGCAGCGGCTCGCGCGGCAGCTTCTGGCGTCCCGCGAGCGCGGTGAGCAGGGCGAGGGGTACGGCCGGGTTCTCCGCGACGGCCCGGCGGACCTCGGGATCCGGGTCATCGGCGAGCTGCCGGAGCAGGGGCTCGTCCAAGCGGGGGTTCCGCGCCACGGTCCTCCGGACGTACGGCGTGGGATGAGTGGCCAGCCGGGGGTGGAAGTCGGCCGGCAGATCGGTCCGCTCCGCGAATTCACCCGCGGCCCACGGCTCTCCGGGGTCGAGGAACTCCTCGAGACCGGCCGGGGGCGTCGCGGGGTTGGCCGCGGCCGCGAGCCGTATCCGCCGGACGCCGGGCGCATGGTCGGGGCAGCGCTCGGCGCGCCGGTGACATGCGCCGCAGCGGCTGGGCGCCGGCCGGCCGCCGTCCGCGAGGAGGGCGGCGAGCAGAGCGGGCGGCGCGTGCGCGTTCCCGGCGAACTCCGCCCGTACGGCCACGTGGGGGTGGCGGGCGAGTTCCTCGGCCAGTTCGGCGGAGAGCTCGGAGGATTGCGCGGCGCACTCGGCCACGTGCGTGTCCGGGTCGCGCGCGAGGGCGGTGAGGACGTCCGGAGGCAGACCCGTGACGTAATAAGCCGCCTGGCCACGGACCTCCGGGTCGGGGTGCGCGGCGAGCTCCCGTACCGCCGCCTCCGGTGCGATGCCGGCCTGGGCCGCGGCCACCAGAAGGTGAGGAACGTCACGGGGCACCTCGGCCCAGGCGATCCTGCCACGGGCGACGAGGGTCCAGACGTCCGCGTCGTCGTGGGCGAGGAGGGAGCGTGCCTGGGCCTCGGTCAGGTCGTCACGGCGCGCCAGGAGGTGGTGGATGTCCTCGTCACCGGCCTGCGCCAGCCGTTCGAGCAGCCGCTCCGGCAGTGCCGGATTGTCCGCGAGGCCCTCCAGTACGTCCTGCAACAGATCTCCCCCGCGCGCCTCTGATGGAGCCCATCGAATTTTCGATGGAACACGAAGGGGTACTCGTTCGTCCATTCCATAACGTCCTTGACGCCGATGTACCACCGATGGAGGTGCGGAGCGATGGCGGGTTTCCGGAGTCTTGCGAGACAGGTGCGCGATCCCGGGAGTGACATGGCGCTGCGGAGGTATTCGCTGCGCAAGTGCCTGGAGCGGTTCGCCCCCTACGGGCACCGCGCCACCTGGGACCATCTGTGCCGCAGGCACGGGTTCGGGCCCGAGGACAGGGAGCTCGATCCGGGGCGGCTGGTGGCCGCGCTGGAGGAGCTGGAGGAGGCGCGGGCGGTGTGGCTCGCGTACGAGAAGGAGTTCGCGGCGCGTCGGCGGCGCGAGAAGCACGAGGGCCTGCGCCGGCCGGGCGCGCTGGACGACTGGCACCGGCGGACGTGGGGCGGCAACGGAGTGGCGCGGTGTGACGATCCGGCCGTGCACCCGACGGAGCCGCTGGCCGAGGTGTTGCGGCGGTTGATCGCCGCGCTGCAGTCCGCGCCCGGGGAGCACTGCCCGGTGTGCGCGGGAGGCCGGATCGAATGGCGGCCGGACCTGGCGGACGAGCCGTGGTTCGGCCCGGTGTGCGGAAACTGCGGCGTGGTCGTGCCGCGGGCGGTACTGACAGCGGGTGCGCTGGCGCGAGCACGAGGAGAGGCTCAGCTCACTCTGGCGTCGGTGGCCTAGTAGCGGTGGAAGACGAGACGCGGGGGCAACGGGGGCAACGGGGGCCTGCGTTGATGCAGGTGTGTCTGAACGGAACCCGGGGGCCGGGGGACTCCGCGGCGGTGCCGATGTCGCCGGGCGCCATGGCGGAGTCGGCGGCGCGGGCCGTCGCGGCGGGGGCACGGGATGTCCATGTGCACCCCAGGACGCCGTGCGGCGGCGACACGCTGTCGCCCCGGGTCCTCGCGGTGACGCTGGCGGCGGTACGGGGAGCGGTCGGCGTCCCGGTGGGAGTGACGACGGGCGCGTGGGCCGAGCCCGATCCCGTACGGCGGGTGGAGCGCGTCCGGGCCTGGACGGTCCTGCCCGACCACGCGTCGGTGAACTGGCACGAGCCGGGTGCGGAGGAGCTCGCGGCCGCGCTCCTGGAGCGCGGGGTGGGCGTGGAGGCGGGGCTCTGGTCGGGTACGGACGGACCGGCGCGGTTCCTCCGGTCACCCCTGGCACCCCGGGTGCTGCGGGTCCTCGCGGAGGTCACCGACCCGGACCCCACGACCGCCGGGTCCACGGCCCGTTCCCTCCTCGCGGACCTCGGCACGGCCCACGGCCGGCCGGTCCTCCTCCACGGTGAGGACGGCGGCACATGGCCGGTCCTGCGCCTGGCCCGCCGCCTCGGCCTGGCCACCCGCATCGGACTGGAGGACACCCTCGTCCTGCCGGACGGCTCCCGCGCGCGGTCCAACGCCCAACTGGTGGCGATCGCGCTCGCGATGACCGACGGCGAGACCAACTCGCCCTGGACGTAGGCGTAGACGCGTACGGAGACGGGGAGGGACGGGCGTCCGGCGAAGGGCGCGACGCTACCAGAGCGGAAATCCGGTGGCCCACCCGAATTCCCGTCCCGCAGAGTGTCCGTCGTGAGAACGACACCCGAGTCACCGGAGAACTGACATGTCGACGCTGCGCGTCACCGCCGAAACCCTGGCCGTCCATGCCCATCCCAACGCCGACGCGCTCGAGCTGGCCCAGGTGGGCCTGTACCGGGCCGTCGTCGCGAAGGGCGCGTACCGCAGCGGTGACGTCGCCGTCTACATTCCGGAGCAGGCCGTGCTGCCCACCGCGCTCGTCGACGAGCTGGGGCTGACCGGGCGGCTCGCCGGGAAGGCGTCGGACCGGGTCAAGGCCGTGCGTCTGCGCGGTGAGTTGTCGCAGGGGATCGTGTGCCGGCCGAAGGCGCTGGCCGATGTCGACCTGGCAGCGGCGGCGGCCGAGGGGACCGACTTCGCCGACCTGCTCGGGATCACGAAGTGGGTGCCGCCGATCCCGCCGACGATGAGCGGGGACGTGGAGGTGGCTCCCGACCTGCTGCCGTGGGTCGACATCGAGAACCTCCAGCGGTATCCGGACATCTTCGAGCCCGGTGAGCCGGTGGTCCTGACCGAGAAGCTGCACGGTACGGCCTGCCTCGTCACGTACTCCGCCGAGGACGGCCGCGTCCAGGTCTCGTCGAAGGGCTTCGGTGCCAAGGGGCTTGCGCTCCAGGAGGACCCGCGGAACCTGTACTGGCGGGCGGTCCACGGGCATGGCGTACCGGCCGTCGCGGCGCGGCTCGCCGCACGCCTCGGGGCGCGCCGGGTCGGCCTGTTCGCCGAGGTGTACGGGGCCGGTGTGCAGGACCTCGGCTACGGCGCCAATGCCCGTGGCGAGCAGGTCGGTTACGCGGTCTTCGACGTGTCGGCCGAGATCGACGGCCAGGTCCGGTGGCTGGACCCGGCGGAGGTCCTGGAGCCCGGCGAGCTGACGCTCGTACCGCGGCTGTACGCGGGGCCGTACGACCTGGACGTCGTCGTCGGGCTGGCGAGCGGCCGGGAGACCGTGTCCGGGCGCGAGCTGCATCTGCGGGAGGGGGTCGTGATCCGCCCGGCGACGGAGCGGTACAGCCCGGTCGTCGGCGGCCGGGCGATCGCCAAGGCGGTCAGCCCGGCGTATCTGACCCGCAAGGGCGGCACCGAGTACGAGTGACCGCCACGAAGGACCGAGGGGCCCGTCCACGGGGGTGGCGGGCCCCTCTTCGTATCGCGCCACGGGGACGGGCGGGGCGGCCGGGACGGGCGGGAGGGCGGGAGGGCGGAGCGGCCAGGACGGGCCGGGCGGCCGGGACGGGCCACGAGCTGCCGGGCCCGGGCGTGAGCCGCCCCGAGCCGCCCGGCGCCCTCGGGATCTACTTCTCCCGGCGTTCCCCCATGAGCCGCGAACCGGTGATGAGTTCACCGATCTGGTCGTCCGGGTTGGACAGGACGCAGTTCTGCAGCGACAGGCACCCGCAGCCGATGCAGTCGGTCAGATGGTCCCTCAGCCGTCCGAGCTGCTTGATCCGCTCGTCCAGCTCCGTACGCCACGCCGCCGAGAGCCGCGCCCAGTCCTCGTTGGTGGGCGTGCGCTCCTCGGGGAGTTCGGAGAGGGCGACGCGGATGGTCGCCAGGGGGATGCCGACGCGCTGCGCGGCCCGGATGAAGGCGACCCGGCGGAGCGTGTCACGGCCGTAGCGGCGCTGGTTGCCACTGGTACGGCGACTGCTGATCAGGCCCTTGGACTCGTAGAAGTGCAGGGCCGACACCGCGGCGCCGCTCCGCGCGGACAGCTGGCCGACGGTGAGTTCATGGATCTTCTCTGGAATCTGCGGCACCCCTCGAACCCTACTGTCCGTTGACAGCGGGCCCACCACCCCACATGCTGAGCAAGCGCTTAGAAACAGGAGTCACAGGTTCACGAAGGGACGAGCGAAACATGGCTGAGCCGAGGATCTTCACCTCTGCCGAGGAGCTGCGCGCCGCGGTCGGCGAGCCGCTGGGGCACAGCGACTGGCTGGAGATCGAGCAGAAGCGGATCGATCTCTTCGCCGACGCCACCGGTGACCACCAGTGGATCCACGTGGACCCGGAGCAGGCGGCCTCCGGGCCGTTCGGGAAGACCATCGCGCACGGCTATCTGACGCTGTCGCTGCTGCCGACCCTGGTGCCGCAGATCATGCGCGTCGAGGGCATGAAGATGGGCCTCAACTACGGCACCAACAAGGTCCGCTTCCCCTCCCCCGTCCCGGTCGGCTCGCGGCTGCGCGCGGGCGCCGTCCTGACCGAGGTGACGGAGGCGGGCGGCGGGGTGCAGGTGACGGCGACCGTGACGGTGGAGCGCGAGGGCGGCGACAAGCCGGTCTGCGTCGCCGAGTCGGTCTCCCGCTACTACTTCTGAGCGCCGACCATCCGCAGCACGAGGTCGGCGTAGAGCGCGCCGACCTCGTCCGGCGTCCGGCGGCCCTGGACGTTGAACCAGCGCGACACGTCGATGCAGAGCGAGAGCACCGCGACGGTCGTGCCCGGCACGTCCGGTACGTCGAACTCGCCCGCCGCCACGCCCTCGTCGATGATCCTGCGCACGGTCGCGTCGGACTCGCGGCGCAGCGCCACGATCTCGGTGCGGTGCTCGGGCCCGAGGGCGTCGAGCTCGTACTGGACGACCCGGGCGGTGGTGTGCCGCTCGGCGTGCCAGCGCACGAAGGACCGCACGGCGTCGGCGAGCCGCTCGCCCGCCGTCCCCTCGCCGTCGGCCGCGGCCCGGAGGATCTCCAGGGCCTTGTCGTGACCGATGCGGCTGATCCGGTGGAGCAGCTCTTCCTTGGTCTTGTAGTGGATGTAGAGCGCGGCCGGGCTCATGCCGGCACGGCCGGCGATGTCCCGGGTCGTGGTGGCGTGGTAGCCGCGTTCGGCGAACGCCTCGACGGCCGCGACGAGCAGCCGCCTGGCCGCCTCGGGCGTGACCTCGCCCCACGACGCGTCCGCGCCGCCGGGCGTCTCCTCAGCGACGCTCATCGTTCGCCCCTTCTCCAGCCGTCAGGACGAACACCATACAACGAAGCTGAGCAAGCGCTTAGGCTCAGAGCTTCTGGAAGGGGTCGTGCTCGGCGAGGAGCTTCTCCAGCCGGGCCTGGTCGACCCGGCTGACGATCTGCCCCGCCTCCTGCCGGTCGCGGACGACCTTGGCGAGGGTGAAGGCGGAGGTCGTGAGGTAGAGGACGGCGATGGCGAGGAAGGCGCGGACCCAGGCGTCGGCCTCCAGCTGGTAGACGCCGATCGCCACGGCGGCGAGGGCGAGGCCGAAGGAGATGACGGCCTGCAGGTGGTAGGCGCCCGTGTTCTGCTGCTTGACCGGTGTGTCGCTCATGACGACAGCATCGGGCGGATGTGGCACCCGCCACATCCGCCCGGATACTCAGCCGCGTCCCGCGGAGTACTCAGAACGCCGACACACCCGTGAGTGCGCGGCCGATGATCAGCTTCTGGATCTGGCTCGTGCCCTCGTAGAGCGTCATCACGCGTGCGTCGCGCAGCAGTTTGCCGACCGGGTACTCGTCGATGTAGCCGTAACCGCCGAAGACCTGGAGGGCGTTGTTCGCCGCGCGGACGGCCGCTTCGGAGGCGTACAGCTTGGCCTTGGAGGCGGCGGTGGCGAACTCCTGGCCGCGGTCGACGAGATCGGCGACGCGCCAGGTCAGCAGGCGGGCCGCGTCCACGTCGACGGCGATGTCGCTGATCAGCTCCTGGACCAGCTGGTACGCGGCGATGGGCTTGCCGAACTGCTCGCGCTCCCCCGCGTAGCGCACGGCCGCGTCGAGGGCCGCCTGCGCGATGCCGACACAGCCGGCCGCGACCGACATCCGCCCCTTGGCGAGGGCGGACATGGCGACCGAGAAGCCCTTGCCCTCGGGGCCCAGCATCGCGGCGGCGGGGACGCGGACGTCCTCCAGGACCAGCTCGGCGGTGGCCTGGCCGCGCAGGCCGAGCTTGCCGTGGATGGTGCGGCGGGTGAGGCCGGGGGTGTCGGTGGGGACGAGGAAGGCGGAGACACCCCTGTGGCCGGGGGTGTCTCCGGTACGGGCGAAGAGGAGGACCACGTCGGCCCAGGTGCCATTGGTGATGAACATCTTCGAGCCGTTGACGACGTACGTGCCCCCGTCACGGACGGCCTTGGTCGAGAGGTTGCCCGCGTCCGAACCGGTGCCCGGCTCGGTCAGCCCGAAGCAGCCGAGGGCGTCGCCCGAGGTGAGCCGGGGCAGCCAGGCGCGCTTCTGCTCCTCGGTCCCCCAGGAGGCGATGGTCTTGGCGACGAGGCCCAGCGAGACGGAGACGATTCCGCGGACGGAGGAGTCGCCGCGGCCGAGCTCCTCGGTGACGAGGCAGTAGGAGAGGTGGTCGCCGCCCGAGCCGCCGTACTCCTCGGGGACCGTCAGGCCGAGGAAGCCGACGGCCCCGAGCTTCTTCACGATCGACCGGTCGACGTTCTCGCTCCGGTCCCACGCGACGACGTGCGGGGCGACCTCGCGCGCGACGAACTCCTCGGCGAGCCGCCGTACGGCTTCCTGCTCCTCGCTGAGCTCCAGGTTCACTACGCCACCGACCTTCGGGGAAGACTTTAATTAGCACTGCTAGTTTCCGCTTCGCAGGCCTACTATGTGCGCCATGGCCCGACCGCGCAAGCCCCTTCTGAGCAGAGAACGCATCGTCGAGACGGCGAGCGCGCTCGTGGACGCGGAAGGCCTCGCCGCCGTCTCGACGCGGCGGCTCGCGGCCGAACTGGGTGTGAGCGGGCCGTCGCTCTACAACCACTTCCGCACCAAGGACGAGATCCTCGACGCGGTCGCCGACGCCGTCAGCGCGAAAGTCGATCTGTCGATGTTCGAGGAGGACGACGGCCGTGACTGGCGTACGGCGCTGCACGACTGGGCGGCCTCATACCGCGCCGCCCTGGCCGACCACCCCCACATCGTCCCGGTCCTGGCCCAGGGCCCGGGCCGCCGCCCGGCGGGCCTGAAGGTCGCCGACGCGGTCTTCGGCGCGATGGTCCGCGCGGGCTGGCCCCCGGCCCAGGCGACGTACATCGGCGCGCTGATGCGCTACTTCGTCACCGGTTCGGCCCTCGGCTCCTTCGCCCGCGGCTTCGTCGACGACGAGGCGGCCTACGACCCGGCGGACTACCCCCACCTCGGCCAGGCGCACCTCCTCGCGGAACACCGCCAGAAGGTCGACGAGGGAGCCTTCGAGACGGGCCTGAGAGCGCTGCTGGACGGGTTGGCGATGCAGTACGAGACGGGGGTACGGGGGGCGTGGGCCAAGCAGGAGACGAAGAGCGGCTCGTAGCGGCGGTACGGGCCGGGTACCCGGACGCGGTCCGCGCCCTGCCGGCGGCGGGCGGCGTCCCCTTGGTGGGGCCGGAGTTCGAGCACGATCATCGGCCGACGGAGCTGCTCCGCCACCGGTGGCGCCTGGAGGACGGTTCGGCCGCGGCCGAACCGTGAGTGCGGGACCCTGGCGGCATGGCTGCCAAAGACCTCGCCGCCCTCGCGGCGCTCCTCGCCGACGAGACCCGCGCCGCGTTCGTCCTCGCCCTGCTCGACGGGCGGGCCTGGACCGCCGGGGAACTCGCCCGGCTCGCGGGCGTGGCGGCGTCCACCGCCAGCGAGCATCTGGGGAAGCTCGTTGCGGGCGGGGTGCTCGCCGAGGAGCGGCAGGGGCGGCACCGGTACGTGCGGCTCGCCGACGCCGGGATCGCGCATCTGGTCGAGGACCTCGCCGCCCGCTCCGAGCCCGCACGGAAGGACCCGCCGCACTCGCTGCGGGCGGCGAGCGCGGGGCACGCGATGGCGCGCGGGCGCACCTGTTACGACCATCTCGCGGGGCGGCTCGGTATCGCGATCACCGAGGCGATGACCGTGCGCGGGCTGCTGCGCCAGGACACCGGGTTCGCCCTCACCGACCGCGGTGTGGCCTGGTTCGGGGAGCAGGACATCTCCCTGGCCCCGACGGGGCGGCGGCCCGTCGCCCGCGGCTGTCTCGACTGGACCGAGCGCAAGCCGCACCTGGCCGGGGTGGCGGGCGCCGCGCTCTGCCGGCACGCGCTCGACGCCGGCTGGTGCGTACGGATCGGGTCCGAGCGGGCCGTGAAGGTGACCCCCGAGGGCGAGCAGGCCCTCCGGCGTGCCCTGGGCATCGAGCCCGCGATATTGCGGTGAACGCCGAAGTGTCCAGGGCCTACGGTCGCCCCATGACCGACTCCCCCGCCACCTCACGCCTGGCGCTCGCCGCCGCCGGCGTCACCGTCGTCCTGTGGGCCTCCGCCTTCGTCTCGATCCGCAGCGCCGGGGAGGCCTACTCCCCCGGCGCGCTCGCCCTCGGGCGGCTGCTCTCCGGTGCGCTCGTCCTCGGAGCCGTCCTGTTGATCCGCCGCGAAGGGCTGCCGCCCCGGGCGGCCTGGCCGGGGATCATGGTGTCCGGACTCCTCTGGTTCGGCGCCTACATGGTGGCCCTCAACTGGGGCGAGCAGGAGGTCGACGCGGGCACGGCCGCGATGGTCGTGAACATCGGGCCCGTCCTCATCGCGCTGCTCGGCGCCCGGTTCCTCGGTGAGAAGCTGCCGCCGCGGCTCCTCGCGGGCATGGCGGTGTCCTTCGCCGGCGCGGTGGCCGTGGGGCTCTCGATGTCCGGCGAGGGCCACGCCTCGGTGCTCGGCGTCGGGCTCTGCCTCCTCGCGGCGGTCGCGTACGCGGGTGGTGTCGTCGCGCAGAAGCCCGCCCTCGCGCACGGAAGTGCCCTTCAGATCACGACCTTCGGGTGTCTGGTCGGCGCGTTGGCGTGTATGCCCTTCGCCTGGCAGTTGGTCGACGAGGCGGCGAGCGCTCCGCTCCCGGCGACCCTGAACATGGTCTACCTCGGCGTGTTCCCGACCGCCCTCGCCTTCACGACCTGGGCGTACGCCCTCGCCCGTACGACCGCCGGCCGGATGGGCGCGACGACGTACGCCGTGCCCGCGCTGGTCGTCGTCATGGCCTGGGTGTTCCTCGGCGAGCTGCCCGGCCTGCTCACGCTCGCGGGCGGGGCGCTGTGCCTGGCGGGCGTGGCGGTCTCGCGCTCCCGGCCGAAGCCCCCGTCGAGGACTCCGGCCGACAGCGTCGGGACCACCGAGGCTCGCTAGAAGACGACGAGCGCCCGGCCGCCCTTGCCCGCGATCATGTTCTCGAAGGCCCCCGGGATGCCGTCCAGGGTGATCCGTTCGGTGACCAGTGCGCTCAGGTCGAGACGGCCGGCCCGGATGTGGCCGGCGAGGACGGGCAGGTCCACGGCCGGGTCGCAGTTCCCGTACACACAGCCGGACAGGGTCCGGCCCCAGTGGAAGAGTTCCAGGGCGTTGAAGGTGACCTGCTGGTCCTTGCCTCCGATGCCGACGACCGTCGTACGGCCCCCGCGCCGGGTGGAGTCCCAGGCGGTACGGATCGTGGTGGCGCGGCCCACGCACTCGACGGCCACGTCGGCGCCCTGGCCGCCGGTCAGCTTCCGGACCTCCCTGGCGGTCGTCTCGGAGGCGACGACGTACTCGGTCGCTCCCGCGGCCCGCGCCAGGGCCTCCTTCTCCGGCGACACGTCGACCGCGATGATCGGCGAGGCGCCCGCGATCCGGGCGGCCTGGAGGGTGGCGAGGCCCACGCCCCCGACGCCGTACACGACGACGGACTCGCCCTGCCGTACCCGCGCCGAGTGGTGGACCGCGCCCCAGCCGGTGAGGACGGCGCAGCCGAGGAGGGCCGCGTCGGTCAGCGGGACCCCGTCCGGGACGGGCAGGACGCAGTTCGCCGCGACCACGGTCTCCTCGGCGAACGCCGCCACGTTGAGACCGGGGTGGAGGTCCGTCCCGTCCGCGGTGGCGGCGTACACGCTTCCGGCGCCGGTCAGCGCGTTCGCGCAGAGCCAGACCTCGCCGAGCGAGCAGGCGTGGCAGGCGCCGCAGGACGGCGCCCAGTTGAGGACGACCCCGTCGCCGGGGGCGACATGGGTGACGCCCTCGCCGACGGAGACGACCGTGCCGGCGCCCTCGTGACCGAGGACGGCCGGGACGGGCACCCGCATGGTGCCGTTGGCGAGGGACAGGTCGGAGTGGCAGACTCCCGCGGCGGCGAGGCGGACCCGGACCTGGCCGGGGCCGGGTTCGGGCAGTCGGATGCCGGTTATCTCCAGCGGAGAGCCGACGGCGGGCAGGAAGGCGGCGCGGACCACGCTCATGACGCGTCTTGCTCCTCGTGAATCGAAAAGGCCCGGAAGGGGCTCAGAAGGGATCGGAAGGGCTCGGACGACTCAGGAGGCTCAGAACTGGAGGGACTTGGTCTGGAGGTACTCGGCGAGGCCGTGCGCACCCAGTTCCCGCCCCACGCCCGACTGCTTGTAACCGCCGAACGGCGCCAGCGGGTTGAAGCGGCCACCGTTGATGTCGACCTGGCCCGTCTCCATCCGGCGGGCGAAGGCGACGGCCGCCTCCGGCTCTCCCCAGACGGCGCCGGCGAGCCCGTACACGGTCCCGTTGGCGATGGCGAGGGCCTCGTCCTCGTCCTCGTACCGCAGGAGCGAGACGACCGGGCCGAAGATCTCCTCCTGCGCGATGGTCATCTCCGGGGTGACGTCGGCGAAGACGGTCGGGGAGACGTAGTAACCGGTCTCCCTCGGGGCCTCGGGGCCGCCGGCGACGATCCGGGCACCCTCCTCGACGCCCTTCTCGATGTAGCCGCGCACGCGCTGCTGCTGCTTGGCGTTGACGAGCGGACCGACCCGCTCGCCGGGGACGTACTTGGCGACGGCCTCGGCGGCCAGCGCCACGGCCTCCTCGTACCGGTCGGCGGGGACGAGCATCCGGGTCCACGCGCTGCAGGTCTGGCCGGAGTTGGACATGACGTTGGCGATGCCGACGGCGACGGCCTTGCCGAGGTCGGCGCTCGGCAGGATGACGTTGGCGGACTTGCCGCCGAGTTCCAGGGCGACCCGCTTGACCGCGCCGCCCGCGAGGGCGCCGATCCGCTTGCCGACGGCCGTCGAGCCGGTGAAGGACACGAGGTCGACGTCCTCGTGCTCGGCGAGCGCCTGCCCGGCGACC
The DNA here is from genome assembly GCF_042902595.1 of Streptomyces sp. NPDC012508. NCBI lineage: Bacteria > Bacillati > Actinomycetota > Actinomycetes > Kitasatosporales > Streptomycetaceae > Streptomyces > Streptomyces sp. NPDC012508. The sequence continues at coordinate 84,174 of NZ_JBIBEO010000009.1, read as the reverse complement.
GGTCCGAGGCCGGTGACGAGGTTGAAGACGCCGGCCGGGATGCCGGCCGCGTCGACCGCCTCGGCGAAGAGCTGCGCGGTCAGCGGGGTGTCCTCGGCGGGCTTGAGGACGACGGTGCAGCCTGCCGCGAGCGCGGGGGCGACCTTGGCGACGATCTGGTGGAGCGGGTAGTTCCACGGGGTGATCGCGCCGACCACACCGACCGGCTCGGAGTAGACCGTGGAGTTGCCGACCTTCTCCTCGAAGGAGTGCGTGGCGGCGAGCTCGGCGTACGTACCGGCGACGGCGATGGGCAGCCCGGCGTGGACGGCGGCGGCGAACTGCGGTGGAGCGCCGAGCTCGGCGGTGACCGTGGCGGCGATCTCCTCGGCGCGGGCGGCGAGACCGTCGCGGAGCGCCCCGATCAGCTTGGCCCGCTCCGCGGGCGGCGTGGCGGCCCAACCGGGGAAGGCGGTGCGTGCGGCCCGGACGGCGGCGTCGACGTCCTCGGCCGTACCGGCCGGGACATGACCGATGACCTGCTCGTCCGCCGGGTTGACCACCGGGATCGTGTCCGTGGAGGCGGCGGGACGCCACTCCCCGCCGATGTACATCGCGTCGTGGCTCTTCATCCGCTACTCCCTCGGTCCTTCGTGCCTGCGTGCCTGCGGTCCGTCGGCCTTCGTCACCGGCCGGTGCACCAGACACCCAAACTAGCGCTGATAGTTTTCTGGCGCCAGAGCCGTCGGCCGGTGCCGGGGCCGCCCCGCCCGCACCGATGGCCGGATTCAGAAGTCGGCCAGGGTCGGCTCGTCGAGCCGGGCCACGGACTCCTGCCCGTAGGCCTTCCGGTACGCCTCCCTGATCTCCTCGATCCGGGGATCGTGGAGCCGCGCCTCCGACGCCGGGTAGAGCAGGATCAGCTCGTACGAACGCTCCCGCTCGATGGTGCCGCTGCCGTCGCGCCACTGTCCACGCCCGTTCTGGACAGTCAGGCCCGCCGGGAAGCCGGGCGTCACCTTCTGGTCGACGAAGGCCATGAATTGCTCGTCGGTGACGGCCGGGCCGCCGTCGGGCCGCTCGGTCCCGAAGAAGAGCCGTGTCTCGACGTACGCCTTGCCCCTGGCCTGCGCCGTGACGGCGGTCCGCGCGGGCGTGCTCTCGCCGAGGGTGGCGTACGCGGCGGGGGCGCCGACCGCGACGAGCAGTCCGGCGGTGGCGACGGCGACACGGGTACGGGTGGCCATCGGGCGGGTCGGGGGGCGGCGCAGCGGGCGGATCGTCATGGGAACGTCCTCGCGGTTCGGTGGCGGGGCGGGTGCCGAGCCCGGTCTGCGCGGCTCGACTCCCCCGGTGACGGACCAGTTCTAGCGTCCGGACCAGGCCCGCTCCGCCACCGCCGCGCGTGCCTCGAGGAATGACCGGAAGCACAGGGGCGCACCGAGGAGGCGCGGGCGGCCCGTGGGACGGCGGGCGGCCCGGGCATCAGAACTCCTTGGCGACGTCCGTGAGATGGGCGAAGACGACGACGTTCGACTCGTAACCCTTCTTGGGGTCGAAGGAACCACCGCAGGTGAGCAGCCGCAGTTCGGGGCGGTCCGTGGAGCCGTACACCTCGCGGTCGGGGAACTCCTTCTTGGTGTAGGTGCGGACCTTGTCGACCGTGAAGACGGCGACCTTGCCGTCGGCCCGGGCGATACGGACGGTGTTGCCGCGGTCGAGCGAGTCGAGGTTGAGGAAGATGGCCGGCCCGGTACGGGTGTCGCGATGGCCGACGACGATCGCCGTGCCGCGCTCGCCGGGGGCGGGACCCCCCGCGTACCAGCCGACGATCCGCGGGTTCTCGATCGGCGGCGTGGCGAGCTTTCCCGACCGGTCGAGTCCCAGGTCGATCACCGGGGCCTCGATGGTGATCGACGGGACGGCGATGCTGGTGGCGCGCGACCGGGTCAAGGGCGGTGGGGACGCCACGAGCGGCCGTGCGGGCTTGGGCGCGACTTTCGGCCCGGGCTTGGGCGCGGGCTTGGGAGGGGACTGCGCCTTCGGCTTCTCGTCGGGCTGCCGCCCGGGGGTGGGGCGGGCGGTGGACTGTCCGGGTGCCCCGTGCGCGGCGGCGTCTTCGGACGCCGCCCGGTCGGCGGCGGCCGCCGGCGGCCCGGACGGTTCGTCGTCCTGGGCCCACCAGATGCCACCGCCGACCAGGGACAGGGTCACCACCACCGTCCGGGTGAGCCGGAGGAGGCGCCGCTGCCTGCGCGTGGAGCGGAACCTACGACGCGCCATGCGTGCGGCGGCGCGCCCGGCGGACGAGGATCAGACCCGCCGTGCCCGCGAGACCGGCGGCGAGGGCGGACGCGACCCCGAAGACGGAGCCGTCGTCGGAGGACTCGGTGGTCGTGGTGGTCGCACTGCCGCCGCCACCGGCGCCGACGGGACCCTGCGGGGGCCTGCCGCTGCTCGCGTTCCATCCACTGTCGGCGCTCGCGCTGCTACCGCCACCGCCTCCGCTGGCGCCGCTCCCCCCACTGCCGCCGCTGCCTCCACTGCCCCCGCTGCCGCTCCAGCTGTTGGCGGTGCCGCCGCTTCCGTCGCTGCTGCTGCCGCTCCCGTTGCCGGCGCTGCTGCCGCTTCCATTGCTGGTGCTGCTGCCGCTCCAGCTGTTGCCGTTGCCGGTGCCGGTGTTTCCGCTGCCGCCGTTTCCGTTGCCGTTGGTGGCGCTGGCGCTGCCGGCGTTGGCGCTGTTCGGGTTGGCGCCGCTTCCGTTGGCGCTGCTGCCGTTACTGCCGCTGTTGCCGTTCGCCGACGCGTTGGTGAGGTCGTCGCAGTCGACCCGGAAGTCCCTGCTCTTCCTGGCGCTGGTCTGGCCTTCCCAGGTCCACTCGACCCTGTACGCACCGTCGACGAGCGTCAGGTCCGGGGTGATCCCGCGGCCCGTGGAGTCGATGGTGATCGTGCCGTTCGTGGTCACGCTGTCCACCGGTCGCTGCGGGGAGACCGTCCAGCTGAGTTGCTGCACCCCCTCGAAGTCGAACGCGGCGAGATAGAACGTGCAGACCCTGGGCTGGGTGGTTTCGTCGTTCGCGGGCGTACGGCGCGGTTCGCCGCGGCCACCGGCGTGGTGGATCTTGATGTCGCCGTTGTCGCCGGGCGCGGCGAAGGCGGCGGGCGCACCTGCCAGACTGACGCTGCCGAGGGCGAGCGACGCGGCGGCGATGGACAGCAGGGGACGGACTGCCAGAGCGGTCATGCGGGGTTCCTCCAGTCATGAAGACGTCGGACGATCGGCCGATAATGTGACTATCTGTCATGACATGAGTACGGAGGGTGCCACCGCAGCAGTGACACCCTCCGTATTCACTCCCCCGGCCGACGATCCCGGCCGCCGGTCCGGCGCTAGATGATCCCGAACAGGATCCCCGCCGCAAGGACCACCAGCGACGTGAGCGCCGCCCACTTCACGGTGAAGCGGGTGTGGTCGCCGAACTCGACCTTCGCCATGCCGACGAGGACGTACACGGCCGGGACCAGCGGGCTCGACATGTGCAGCGCCTGGCCGGCGATCGAGGCACGGGCGATCTCCAGCGGCGAGACGCCGTGGGCCGCGCCCGCCTCCGCGAGGACCGGCAGGACGCCGAAGTAGAAGCCGTCGTTCGACATGAAGTACGTGAGGGGCAGGCTGAGGAGGCCGGTGACCAGCGCCATGTGCGGGCCCATGCCCTCGGGGATCGCACCCACGAGCCAGTCCGCCATGTGCTTGACCATGCCCGTACCGGTGAGGACGCCGGTGAAGACGGCGGCGGCGAAGACCATGCCGGTCACGTTCAGGACGTTGTCGGCGTGGGCGGCGATCCGGGCCTTCTGATCGGCCATCTTCGGGTAGTTGACGGTGAGCGCGAGGGCGGCGCCGAGCAGGAAGAGCACCGGGATCGGCAGCAGTTCGAGGATCATCGAGGTGAGCAGCGCGACGGTGAGCCCGGCGTTGAACCAGTACAGCCTGGGCCGCAGCGTCGGGCGGTTCGGGTCGAGGCCTCGGAAGCCCTCGTCGGCTCCCTCGGGCAGGCCGGGCGCGTCGCCGGAGCCGGAGCCGGAACCAGAGCCGGTGGTGGCGGTGGCCGGGTGGCCGGCCCCGGTGGCGCCCGAGCCGGTCGTCGAGCCCGAGCCGGTCGTGGCGCCCTTCGTGCCGCCGCCGGCGGCGACCAGGACGGTCTCGGTCTGCGGCTCCAGGGCCTCGTCCAGGGTGAGGTAGCCGATGCGCCGGCGCTCGCGGCGGCCGAGGACGTACGCGAGGGCGAAGACGAAGAGCAGGCCCATGGCGAGCGCCGGGATCATCGGGACGAATATGTCGGCCGCGTCCACCTTGAGCGCGGTCGCCGCACGGGCCGTGGGGCCGCCCCAGGGCAGGGTGTTCATGACGCCGTTGGCGGTGGCGGCGACACCCGTCATCACGACCAGGCTCATCCCGAGCCGCTTGTAGAGCGGGTACATCGCCGAGACAGTGATCATGAAGGTGGTCGAGCCGTCGCCGTCGAGCGAGACGATCGCCGCCAGTACCGCCGTACCGACCACCACCCGCACCGGGTCGGCCTTGCAGAAGCGCAGGATGCCCCGGACGATCGGGTCGAAGAGGCCGACGTCGATCATCACGCCGAAGTAGACGATGGCGAACATCAGCATCGCGGCGGTGGGGGCGAGCTTCTCCACACCGTCAATGACGTAGTCGCCGAGTTGCGCGCCCTGTCCGACGGCGACGCAGAACAGCGCGGGGATCAGCACGAGCGCCGCGATCGGCGACATCTTCTTCATCATGATCAGGACCAGGAAGGTCGCGATCATGGCGAAGCCGAGGACGGTCAGCATGGAGGACACCTCACGTTCACCTTTGAACTCCCACCGGGGCGGCTCCCACCGGTGCGGCGTTCGGATGACGTTAGGTGCCCCCTTCTGCCGTTAACAAGACGTTGACGCGTGAGCAATACGAGCAAAACCCCAGGTCACGGCGGGGGTCTCAGTCGGGTCACGGCAGAGGCGTCAGCTCCACCGGGAAGCCGTTGAGTACCGCCGTACCCGAGAGCGGGTCGAGGCGCGAGCCGTCGAGGAGCTGGTTCACATTGACCCCGGGGCGGGCTTCGGCGACGGCGAGCCGGGTGCCGGGGCGGTCGTGGCCCCAGCCGTGCGGCAGGCTCACCACTCCGCTCCGTACGGCGTCGGTGATCTCCACCTCGACCTCGAGCGCACCGCCCTCGGCCGCGATCCGGGCGGGCTTGCCGTCGGCGAGCCCCAGCCGGTCGGCGTCGGCCGGGTGGACCTGGAGGGTGCACCGGTTCGAACCGCTGTTGAGCGACGGCGCGTTGTGCAGCCAGCTGTTGTTCGACCGCAGATGACGGCGGCCGACGAGGACGAGGCCACTGGGCGCGGTGGCGAGGGCGGCGCGCAGCCGGGGCAGGTCGGCGGCGATGGGCTCGGGCAGCAGCTCGACGCGTCCGCTGCGGGTCTTGAGCAGCCCGGGGAGGCGGGGCTCGAGGGGGCCGAGGTCGATGCCGTGCGGCGCCTGGAGCAGGTCGTCGAGGGTGAGGTCGTACGGACCGAGGCGGAGCATCAGGTCGAGGCGCCGCTCGGGCCCGGTGGCGCCCGTCAGCCGGGCGGCGACCGCCTTCGGGTCGGCGCCGTGCACGGGTGAGTGCTCCTGGGTGACGGCCTTGGCGAGGGTCGTGTCGATGGCGAGGTCGTCGACGGCCGAGGGCGGGGCGCCGTGCATCCCGCTCACGGCGAGGATCAGCCGCGCGTGGATCTCACACTCGTCCATGCCTCCCTCTTCCAGAGGGACCACGGCCGGGGTGAAGCGGACCTGGTTGCGGACGGCGAGGCCGTTGAACGAGAAGTCGAAGTGGGCGCTCCGCGAGGGCGGCGGCGGGGGCAGGACGACATCGGCATGGCGGGTGGTCTCGTTGAGGTACGGGTCGACGGCCACCATGAGGTCGAGGGAGCCGAGCGCCCGGTCGAGGCGCAGCCCGTCGGGTGCCGACAGGACGGGGTTGGCGGCGACGGTGATCACCGCGCGGATACGTTCCTCCCCCTCCGTCTCGATCTCCTCGGCGAGCGCGGCCGTCGGGAGCTCGCCCTTGGCCTCGGGGTGGCCGGAGACCCTGCTGCTCCAGCGGCCGAGCGCGAAGCCCTTGCCGGGGCCCGCCGGCCGGGGTGCGGGGGCGGTCGCGGCGAGCGGGAAGAGCGCGCCGCCGGGGCGGTCGAGGTTGCCGGTGAGGACGTTGAGGACGTCGACGAGCCAGTTGGCGAGGGTGCCGTACGCGACGGTGGAGCTGCCCATCCGGCCGTACACGGCGGCGGCGGGCGCGGCGGCGAGTTCCCGGGCGACGGTACGGATGGTGGCCGCGTCCAGGTCGCAGGCGGCGGCGACGGCCTCGGGCGTGAACTCCCGTACCGCCTCCCGCACGTCGTCCACACCCTGGATCCGGTCGGCGAGCGGGAGGCCGGGGTCGGCGAGATCCTCCGCGAAGAGGGTGTGGACGAGCGCGGCGAGGAAGAGGGCGTCGGTGCCGGGGCGGATGGCGACGTGGCGGTCGGCGAGCCGGGCGGTACGGGTGCGGCGCGGATCGACGACGGTGAGGGTGCCGCCGCGCTTGCGCAGCGCCTTGAGCTTCCCGGGGAAGTCGGGGGCGGTGCAGAGGCTGCCGTTGGAGTCCAGGGGGTTGGCGCCGAGCATCAGCAGATGGTCGGTGCGGTCCAGGTCCGGGACGGGGATCGCGAAGGGATCGCCGAAGAGCAGTCCGCTGGAGACGTGCTTGGGCATCTGGTCGAGCGTGGAGGCGGTGAAGAGGTTCCGGCTCCGCAGGGCGCCGATCAGCAGGGGCGGGTAGAGGCCCCCGGCCATGGTGTGCACGTTCGGGTTGCCGAGCACGAGACCCACCGCGTTCGGCCCGTACGTCTCGATCAGCGGCCGGATCCGGGCGGCGATCGTGTCGAACGCCTCCTCCCAGGTGGCCTCCTGGAGGGTGCCGTCCTTGCGGACGAGGGGCCCCGTGAGCCGGTCGGGGTCGGCGTCGACCTCGCCGAAGGCGGCGCCCTTCGGGCAGATGAAGCCCTGACTGAAGACGTCGTCGCGGTCTCCGCGGGCGCCGGTGATCCGGGTGCCGTCGATGGTCAGGGTCAGCCCGCAGGTGGCTTCGCAGAGCGGGCAGATGCGCAGGGCGGTGGACATGACGACTCCCTGGGGCGGCGATGACGCACGGGCATCAGCGAGCATACCGACCGGTACGCACGGTGGGGAGGGGTCGGCGTCACCCACGGTGGAGAGGTGCTTGCCGCCTCGGTGCACCGCCGGGGGCGGGTCAGCTCAGCGAGGGCGCGAGATAGGCGTAGAGGAGGGCCCGGGTCTCGGCGATGAGCGCGGGGTCTCCGGACGGGGCGGTACGGAACGCGAGCTGGAGCAGCGCGTCCGCGGCCTCGACACCGACCAGGACCTTGCGGCGCAGGGCGTCGTCGGCCGTGCGGTCGAGGTGGGTGGCGAGGAGGCCGCAGAGGCGGTCGGCGACGAGGTGATTGGCGTCCTCGGGCGGAACCGCGGCGGGGGTGGCCTCGCTGTGGGTGGCTTCGATTCCGGTCGCTTCGCCCTCGGCGGCGTCGCCTTCGGTGGCCTCGCCTTCGGTGACCTCGCCGCCCGAGGCTCCCGCGGGGCGATCCCCGGCCGCCGGGGAGGCCGGGTCGGTGGATGCCTGGCCGGTAGACGCCTGGCCGACGGACGCCTGGCCGACGGACGCCTGGCCGGCCGGGGCGTGGGCGGGGCCGGCGGGGGCGGGGCCGGCGGGGGCGGGGACGCCGAAGTCGACGAGCGCGAAGCCGGGGACGGTGCGCTTCATCGCGATGTACTCGTCCAGGACGCTGTCGATCGCGCTGTACGCGTCGGCCCGGCCGGCCGCGGCGAGGCGGGCACCGATCCGCTCGGCGTAGCGGTCGAGGTTGCGGTGGGCGAGGGCGTCGGCCATGGCGCGCTTGTTGCCGAAGAAGCGGTAGACGGAGCCGATGGGGACGCCCGCGCGAGCGGCGACGGCACGGGTGCTCAGCTGCTCGTAGCCGGTCTCGTCGAGGAGTTCGGCACAGGCGTCGAGGATCCGGGCGAGGCGCTCGGCGCTGCGCTGCTGGACGGGGGTGCGGCGGAGTGAAGGCTGGGGCACGGGGTCCATGATGCCGCTCCGTTCCTGGTCGGGTCAGGCGATGAGCAGTCCGATGCCTCCGAGGGTGTACGCGATCATCAGCGCGAACAGGGGCAGTTGGCCGGCCACGGCGCGGTCGGGCGGGAAGAGGCGCACGGAGCGGTCGTGCGCGGCGACGACTCCGAGGACGTGGCCGGTGACGATCGCGGTGACCTGGAGGGTGGCGAGGCCGCCCGGGGCCAGTGGCGGAGCGGGCGCGGGGGCGTTGTCAGTGCCCACTGCCATCATGACGGTACGCGGTCCTTCCGTCACGAAGAGTGTGAAGTAGTGGGCGACGAGATAGCCGAGGGCGATGGGGAGGAGGGAGTGGGCGAAAGAGGTGAGAGGCGTGGCGAGTTCGCGGGACATCAGGCGCAGGGTGCCTGCGCAGAGGCCGTAGAGGGCGGCGACGAGGGCGACGGCGGCGAGGAGGCCGAGGGTGGCGGTGACGGTCGGGCCGAGGGGGGAGGTCTGGAGGCCGGTGATCCAGCGGGGGTTGTCCGAGAAGCCGTCGTAGGCGGTGGAGCCGAGCAGGACGCAGACGGTGGCGACGAGCCCGGGGGTCTGCGGGGTGGAGTCGAGGCTGTTGAAGGGTGAGCGCAGGACGAGCCGGCCGTCGGCGCGGCGGCCGAGGGGGGAGAGCCGGGCGAGGAGGGAGGAGTAGACCTCGAAGGGGTCGGCGTGGGCGAACCAGTCGGGGCCGTGGCGGGCGGCGCCGAGGAGGCCGAGAGCGGTGAGGGCGGCGAGGAGGACCAGGAGGGTGGTGGAGGAGGCGGGGGCGGGGGCGACGAGTTCGAGCCAGGCGAAGAGGAGCAGTCCGGCGGCGGCGGGCCGGATCCCGAGTCCGGGAGGCAGGGGACGGGGGTCGCGGGGGGTCGGGAGCAGGGCGTGGAGGGCGCGCAGGGGGTTGAGGAGGCGCCAGACGGGGCCGAGGAGGAGGGAGGCGGGGACCAGCCCCACCCAGAGGAGGACGTAGACGGCGCCGGGTGCGGGGTTGCGGTCGGGGTCGTCGGGGCCGAGGAGGAGGTGGAGCAGGACGGTCAGGGCGGCCGCCGCTCCGGCCACACGCAGGGCGGTGCGGGTGGCCGGGGCGTCGGCGAGGCGCTGGACGGCTGCGGGCAGCGGGCGGCCCGCCCGGTCGCCGCGGAATCGGGAGGCGGGCCAGAGCAGACCGAGGGCGAGGAAGGAGACGAAGAGCGCGGCGAAGGCTCCCGCGTAGGCGTAGAAGGGCGCGAGCGGGAGGTCGTGCTGGGAGCCGATGCCGTGGGCGAGGAGGCCGGTGGGAGGGGTCATCGGACGACGAGTTGGGTCAGGAGGAGCCCCGAGTCATGGGTCTCGACCTCGAAGAGACCGGTGCGGTCGACGGTGAGGGTGAGGGAGCCGGGTGTGCCGGGGGCGAGGGGCAGTTCCCGGTCGTAGCCGTGGACGTGGAGGGTGTCGGCGCGGTCGCTGGTGACACGGAGGGTGAGCCGTTCACCCTTCTTCAACTCGATGCGGGAGGGGGGTGGTTGGACGGACGACCCGTCGACGGTGATCTCGACGGTCCGGCCGGGCGCGGCGGACGTCGGCGCGGTCGCCGTGGGGGCGGCGGTCCCTGAGGGCGCGGTCGCCGTGGGGGTGGTCGAGGACGGGGCGGAGGAAGACGGGACGGACGACAGGGCGACGGTGGCCTCGACCGGCCTGCCCGCGACCGCCCAGGCGGTGTGGTCGTCCGCGTGGAGGCGGACGGTCAGGGTGCGGGCGCCGGGCGGGACGTGGTGCCAGGGGCCGTAGACCCGGCCGGACTCCTTGCCGTCGACGAGGAGCCGGGCGTATCCGCGGCCCGGGATGGCCGCGCCCCCGACGCTCTCCGGGGTGAAGCGGAACCTCTCCACGGCGAGGTGGATGTTCCAGCCGCCCTCGCTGTCGGGCCGTGTCTCGACGCGGACGGCGGGCGCGCCCCCGGCCGGCACCTCCCGGAGCCGGTGCCCGCCCTCGTCCTTCGCCGCGAGCAGCGTGCCGCTGCCCGCGGTCGCCTCCTGGTGGCTGGTGCCGGGCTTGTGATGGGTGGTGGCCCGCCCGCCGCACCCGGCGGCGGCCAGCGCGACGGCGAGGACGACACCGGCGAGGGCGGCGGACCGGCGGCGCGCGGCGGCGGACTGGCCGCCCGTGGCGGCCGCCGTGGCGGGTGGGCGCCCCGCGACGCGCTCCCGCCGGCGCGTGGCGGCGGACTGGCCGCCCGTGGCGGGCGGGCGCCCCGCGACGCGCTCCCGTCCGCGCGGGGCGGCGGACTGGCCGCCCGTGGCGGCCGCCGTGGCGGGCGGGCGCCTCACGACGCGCTCCCGTCCCGCGCCTCGTGCCCATGGCGCTCCCCACGCGCGGCCTCGACGGCAGGCGGCGGGCCGGAGTCCGGGGCGGGTTCCTGGACGCCCGCTCCCCCGGGAGCGCGCCGGCCCGCGACCACCACCGCCCACAGCACCCACACCACCGCGAGGAGTCCGCGCAGCCAGGCGGGGCTGAGAGGGATCCAGGGGATCATCAGGACGGCCTTGTCGAAGGCGTCGAGGAGGGTCAAAGCGCCCAGGGCGAGGGTGGTCCAGGCGAAGGCGGGACGCGTCGGGCGCAGCGCGAGGCCGACCACCGTCCACCAGACGCCGGTCAGCAGCAGCGCCACGGCGGGAAGGGGGCCGGAGGCGAGGCCGAGCGTGGAGGCGGCCACGTCCAGGACCAGGCCCGCGAGGCCCAGGAGGGTCGCCACGCCCGCCGCCCGGCTGCCGCGGAGCCGGCGCCACCACAGCGCTCCGCCCACGAGGGCGAGGACGACCGCGATCCCCAGGGCGAGCTGGGTCTCGACACGCTGGATCCCCCGCGCGCCGTACCAGTCGCAGCCCGCGGGCAGCCGCCGCGCCTGGACGTTGTAGTCGGCGCACACCAGGAGGTGGGCGAGCTTTGCCGGTTCGCCGACGAGCCGGCCGGTGTTCCCTGAGACCTCGCCCCGGCGCTTCCCGCACTCGGGCAGGGAGCCGGGGGTCGACGCACCGGACGCCTTGCCCTCGGACCGCCAGCAGTTGCCGTCGCCCTGGCCGTCCCACCACACGTCCGTGCGGTTGGGCCGGGAGGCCCCCGACCTGTCCACGCCCAGGTGGTTGCCGGCGTACCGGTTGTGGTGGGAGGTGTCGGTCTGCTTGCCCCAGGCGGACTCGCCCCGGATGAAGGCGGGGACGGCGCTCAGGAAGAAGGCGGCGCGCTGGTGTCCGTACACCCAGTTGTTCTCGTACAGGTTCCAGTTGCCGCCCGCCGTGATGATGCCGGTGCCCGGCGGCATCGAGATCTGCGGGCAGACGACGCCCTGCTCGTAGCCGCGCTCGACGGGCGGCTTGGCGCAGGTGCCGTCGGCGACGTAACGGTAGTAGTTCTGGTTGTTGTCGTGGATCAGGTTCCGTTCGAAGCGGGCGTGGTTCTGCGGGAGCCCGGGATGGCCGGGGAAGGCGGAGTCCATGGAGGCGCCGCCCATGTTGTGGTCGAACTCGTTGTCGTGGACGTAGACGGAGTCGCCGGCCGTGCCGCTGTAGCCGACCATGTTGTGGTGGCTGCGGCAGCCGGTGATCTCGATGGAGTAGCGCGGGACGTCGTAGCCGCGGCCGTCGTTGATGTCGGAGGCCGAGCCGGGGTAGATGCCGGAGTCCCCGTTGCCGTACGACTCGCAGTTCTTGTAGAGGCCGTGGTCGGAGGCGAAGGTGAGGAAGCCGTACTCGTCGTTCCACCGGGTGAGCACGTTGTCGATGACGAAGCCGTCGGCCGCCAGCACGTACAGCGAGTTGAAGGTGGTTCGCTGGGCGGTGAAGTTGCGGAAGTAGACGCCGTCGGACCCGTCCGCGCGCAGGGCGTTGAGCTTCGTGTACCTGGCGTCGATGACGACGTCCAGGCGGGAGGCGCCGGTGCCCTCGATCTGGAGGTCCTTCTTGCCGAGGATGGCCACGAGGTTCTGGTTGTGCGGGCACTGCTTCTGCTGCTCGTACGACAGGATCTGGTAGCCGAGCGCCGACTCGGGGGCCTTCAGCGCGGCGCAGGCGCCGGTGGGCGCGGGCTGTGAGGGTTCCTCCTCGTAGAGGCCGGGCAGGACGGCGATGGTCATGCCGGGCCGGTCGACGGCGTCGACGGCCTGCTGGAGATGGCGGAACCCGCTCCGCGCGCACCGCTCGAAGAGGGCGAGGTTGCGGGCCTTCAGCTCCGCCGGGAAGCCGGAGACGCGGCGGCTGAAGTCGGCCCGGTCGGTCTTGCAGACCAGGAGATCGGGTTCCCCGGTGCGCAGCTTCGGCACGCTGCCGGAGCCGTCGGGGAAGGTGACGGGCCGCTCTTCGTGGGCCTGGGCCCCGGGGGCGGTGACGAGGGCGGCGGCGAGCGCCGCGAGAACGACCGAGAGCGCGACAAGGAGCCTGCGGGTCCACGACATGGGCGTGAGAGTAGAGCAATGTTCATCTTTTGGAACCCCTTGTGCACGCATCACGTCGAACCGAGACCTCGGCGGACGCCGGAGACCCCGTTGACGCGAGCGGGCGCGGAATCCTACGGTCATGCATAGGATTGTTTTGGGCTTCAGGACAGGAGCGTGCGATGACCACGGAGAACACTGAGCGGGCGAGAAAGACGGCCGACGGACTCACGTACTCCACCGGCTTCGGCAACGAGCACAGCTCGGAAGCCGTACCGGGAGCACTGCCGCACGGCCGCAACTCGCCGCAGCGGGCACCGCTCGGCCTCTACGCGGAGCAGCTGAGCGGCAGCGCGTTCACCGAGCCGCGTGCCCACAACCGCCGCTCGTGGCTCTACCGCGTCCGCCCCTCGGCCGCGCACCCCCCGTTCATCCGGATCGACAACGGCGCCGTCCGCTCCGCGCCGTTCACCGAGACCGTCCCCGACCCCAACCGGCTGCGCTGGAACCCGCTCCCCGACCCGGCTCCGGGCACGGACTGGCTGGCCGGCCTCTGGACGCTCGGCGGCAACGGCGACGCGGCCCAGCGCATCGGCATGGCCGTGCACCTCTACCACGCGAACGCCTCCATGGAGCGGGTCTTCAGCGACGCCGACGGCGAGCTGCTGATCGTCCCCGAGCGCGGTGGCCTGCTCCTGCGTACCGAACTCGGCCTGCTCGCCGCCCACCCGGGCGAGGTCGCGCTGATCCCCCGCGGTGTCCGCTTCCGCGTCGAGCTCCTCGACGACAGCGCTCGCGGTTACGTCTGCGAGAACTACGGGGCGCCGTTCCAGCTCCCCGACCTCGGCCCGATCGGCGCCAACGGCCTCGCCAACGCCCGCGACTTCCGCGCCCCCGTCGCCGCCTACGAGGACGTCGAGGGCCCGGTCGAGGTCGTGAACAAGTACTGCGGCAACCTCTGGTCCGCGACGTACGGCCACTCCCCGCTCGATGTCGTCGCCTGGCACGGCAACCACACCCCGTACGTCTACGACCTGCGGCGCTTCAACGTCATCGGGACGATCTCGTACGACCACCCGGACCCGTCGATCTTCACGGTCCTCACCTCCCCGACCGACACCCCGGGACTCGCGGGCGTCGACTTCGTGGTCTTCGCCCCCCGCTGGCTGGTCGGCGAGGACACCTTCAGGCCGCCGTACTTCCACCGCAACGTGATGAGCGAGTACATGGGGCTGATCGAGGGCGCCTACGACGCGAAGGCCGAGGGCTTCGTCCCGGGCGGCGGCTCGCTGCACAACATGATGTCCGCGCACGGACCGGACCGGGAGACGTTCGACAAGGCCAGCGCCGCCGAGCTGAAGCCGCAGAAGATCGACGACGGGCTCGCCTTCATGTTCGAGACCCGCTGGCCGGTCACGGCCACCGGGCAGGCCGCGTCCGCCGACCATCTGCAGAAGGGCTACGACGACGTATGGCAGGGTCTTGAGCGCCACTTCCGGCCGTAGAGTCTCGTAGCCGTCGAGCCTCACGGCCCCGGAGGCCCGTGGCCGTCGAGGCTCGACGTCCCGGGCCTCGTTGTCCCCGAGCCTCGTCGTCGTCGAGTCTCGTTGTCGTCGTACGGAGAACGCCGTGACCGCCTTCGCTCCCGATTCGCTGGTCCTGAACCGCAAGCTGCCGCTCTGGTATCAGGTCTCGCAGTCGCTGCGCGCCTCCATACTGGGCCGCACGCCCGACGCCTCGCTGCGGCTGCCCACCGAGGAGCAGCTCGCCGCCCACTACGGCGTGAGCGTGCTGACGATGCGGCAGGCCCTCAAGGAGCTGGAGGAGGAGGGCCTGATCAGCAGGCACCGGCGGCGCGGCACGTTCATCGAGCCCGGCGCCCGGCGCTCCACCCCGCGCCGGCTGCTCGGCTCGATCGACGCGATCGTGGCCCAGCAGTCCGGCGAGCGGACCACCGTCCTCGGGCACGGCGCCGAGCCGGTGCCCGGTGAGCTCGCCGAGTACTTCCCCGATGTCACGGAGGTGGTCGCCTACAAGCGGCTGCGGCGCGACGGGGAGAGCGGCGAGCCCACCAACTGGGCGGAGAACGCGGTACGGCCCGAGGTCGCGGCCGGTCTCGACCCGGTCGACCTGGAGCGCTGGCCGATGACGAAGGTGCTGCGGGACGTGATGGGGGTACGGATCAGCCGGATCACGGACACCGTCGAGGCCCGGCTCGCGGACCCGGAGACCGCGGCGCTGCTCCAGGTGCCCCTGCTCTCGCCGATCCTGCACTACACCGGCGTCACCTACGACGAGGACGGCCGGGTCGTGGACGTGGCCCGGATCCGGTACCGGGGCGACCGGTTCTCCTTCACGGTGACGGTGGAGGCGCACTGAAGGACCGGGGCCCCACGAGCGGTGGAGGCGCACCGAGCCCGCTCGCTAGCATCCGGGGCGTGACCGATGACGTACCGCTGGACGACGCGCCCCTCCTGGACGAGCTGATGCCGTGGTCCGTCGCGCCGTTGCGGCTCGGCCGGTCCTGGATCGTGGCGCCCGACGTCCGTACGCTGCGGGCGCGCTGGGAACGCCTGGTCGGGGCCGAGGGGGCCGAGCGCGAGGAGCTGTTCCGGCCCAGCCGGGCGCGGACGCCGTCGAGTTCCGTGGCCGCGCTGCCCGGGCAGCGGACCGGCACGGTCCGGTTCGCCCGGGAGTCCGGGCCGTGCCCGGAACCGGTACGGCTGGCCCACGGCCCCTTCGACGAGCAGTGGCTGCTCCCCGACCACCGCCTCATCGACACCGCGCGCCCGGAGCTGTGGCGGGTCGCCGACGCGCGGCAGCACTTCGTTGTCGAGCAGGGGTACGTGCCGGGTGCGGCCGGTCCCGCGCTGCTGGTGACGGCGGCGCTGCCCGACGGCCGCTCCCCGGCCGGGCGCCCTGGCCGGATCCGTCCGCTGTTCCGCCGCCCCGGGGGCGAGGAGCCGAACGTCGTGCCCGGTCTGCTGCCCCTGCTGAGCGAGCGGTACGGGGGTCAGGTCACCGCCCACGACGTCCTGGCCTGGGCCGTGGCGGCCGCCCGTCCGTCCGCCGCCGGCTGTCGGGTTCCCCTCCCGGCCCGCCCGGACGTCTGGTCCACGGGCGTGGAACTCGGCCGGAGGCTCACGGACATCCAGCTGCGGGGCGCCCACGGCGGCGAGCGGCCCCGTCTGCCCGGCGGCCGGCGCCCCTATGTGCGCGCCCCCATCCCGGCGCGGCCGACCACGCTCGCGTACGAGCGCGGGGAGGAGACCCTGGCTCTCGACGAGGGCAGGATCTCGCCCGTGCCGGCGGAGGCGTGGGAGTTCCACGTCGGAGGCGTACGGATGCTGGAGCAGTGGTTCGCGCACCGGACCGCGCCCGCCGAACCCGGCGGTCTGGAGGCCATCGGCCCGGCGGCATGGCCGCAGGAATGGACGTCGGAGCTCCTGGAGCTCATCACGGTCCTCGCGCTGCTCGCCGAGCGGGACGGGGAGCGAGCCGCGCTCGCCGCCGAGGGGCCGTGGATGCCCCGGGCCGCGCTGCGCGAGGCGGGGGTCCTGCCCGTACCGGACACGGCCCGCCGCCCCGCCTCCGTACTGGACCATCAGGAGGAGGGCCCGGAAGGCCAGTTCGCGCTGCTCTAGGCGTGTCCGCCGGAAGCCCCCGTGCCGGGTCTACCCCGGGGCGAAGGAGTCGAGGACCCGTCCCAGCGTCCGCTCGAAGATCTCCTCGGGGTCGAGGCGTTCGACCCCGGCGGCACCGAAGACCGCGGCCAGTCTGGGGTAAGCGCCGCCCGCGAGCCGCTCCAGGAGATAGGCGCCGCGCACCGCCTGCTCCTGCTCCTCGGACCAGGGCAGTCCGCGGGCGCGCTCGGCGATCGCGAGTTCGTTGGCGACGATCGTCATCACGGTGCCGTTGACCGTCGCGATCAGCTCCATCTTGGTGCCGCCGGGCAGATCCAGGCCGTCCAGGCAGGCCAGGCACGCTTCGAGGAAGCGCAGCGCGTTGGGGCCGAATGCGTACCCGGTCGTCATCAGCCGGATCACCCAGGGGTGGCGGCGCAGGATGCCCCGGGCCTCGCGGGCCACCTGGAGCATGTCCGCGCGCCAGTCGCCGCTGGGAGGTTCGGGGAGGTCGTACTCACCACTGACGGCGTCGACCATCAGCTCGTACAGATCCTCCTTGCGCGGCACGTAGTTGTAGAGCGACATCGTGCCGCAGCCGATGTCGGCCGCGATCCGCCGCATGGAGAGCGCGTCGATGCCGTCCGCATCGGCGATGCGGATCGCGGCGGCCACGATGTCGGCCCTGGTGTACGCCGGTTTCGGGCCTCGGCCCGCGCGTTCGGGGCGCGCCCAGATCACTTCCGGTTCGGCCGCTCGGCCCGCCATTGATCATCACCTCGCCACCATCCTAGTTATGTACAGCGTACGTAGTGGGGTACGGTCTCGGCATGACTACTACGTACGCTGTACTTAGTGAAGGGCTGGCGAAGCGATACGGCGAGGTCCACGCGCTGCGCGGGCTCGATCTCGCCGTCCCCGAGGGCACGGTCTGCGGCATCCTCGGCCCCAACGGCGCGGGCAAGACGACCGCCGTCCGCGTGCTGACCACGCTGGTCGCCCCGGACGCGGGCAGCGCGCGGGTCGCGGGCCACGACGTGGTGCGGGACCCGGCGGGGGTGCGGAAGCGCATCGCGGTCACCGGCCAGTACGCCTCGGTCGACGGTGATCTCTCCGGCGCCGAGAACCTGCGGCTCTTCGCGAAGCTGCTGCGCGCCCCGCGCGCCCGGGCCGACGAGCTCCTGGAGCAGTTCGGCCTCACGGAGGCCGCCGGTCGGCCCGCCCGCACCTACTCGGGCGGGATGCGGCGCCGGCTCGACCTCGCGGCGAGCCTGCTGGTACCGCCTCGGGTCCTCTTCCTCGACGAGCCCACGACGGGGCTCGACCCGCACAGCCGGAACGGGATCTGGGACGCCGTACGGGGGTTGGCGTCCCAGGGCACGACGGTGCTGCTGACCACGCAGTACCTGGAGGAGGCCGATCAGCTCGCCGACGACATCGTGCTGATCGACGACGGCCGGGCCGCGCACCGCGGCACCCCCGCCGAACTCAAGGCGCTGATCGGCAGTCGGGCGGAGGTGGTGGTCGCCGACCCCGCACTGCTCGACGCGGCGGCGGCGGTGCTCGACCAGCTCACCGGCTCCGCGCCGCTCATCGACGCGGAGCGCCGCACGGTCGGCGCGGTGACCACGGACACCACGCTCACGCTCCCCCGGATCGTCCGCGAGATCGACGCGGCCGGGGTCCACATCGTCGACGCGTCCCTGCGTCCGCCCACCCTCGACGAGGTGTTCCTGCGCCTCACCGACCGGAAGGAACTCGTCGCATGAGCGCGCTGGTCCACGATGGAACCGCTGTACTGGGCCGCCATCTCCAGAAGGTCCGCCGCGCCCCGGCGATCGTCGTCATGACGCAGACCATGCCGGTCGTCTTCCTGCTCTTCTTCGGGTACGTCTTCGGCAGCGCGCTCGCCATGCCGGGCGCCGAGTACCGCGCGTATCTGGTGCCCGGTCTGCTTGTGGCGACGGCGGCGGGCGGCGTCATGACGGGGATGTTCCAGGCCGCCCAGGACTCCCACCGGGGCGTCATGGACCGCTTCCGCACGATGCCGGTCAGCCGGGCCGCCGTACCGCTCGGGCAGGCGCTCGCCGATCTGGTGACCAGCGCGGTCGGCATGGTCCCGATGATCCTGGTCGGGCTCGCCATGGGCTGGCGGATCGAGGGCTCCGCCCTGGAGGCGCTGGGCGCCTTCGGGCTGCTGCTGCTCTTCCGCTTCGCGGCGACCTGGGTGGGCATCCTGCTGGGCCTCGCCTCGCGGAGCGAGGAGGCGGCGGGGCAGCTGGGCAGCGCCACGTTCATGCTGCCGCTGCTCTCGAACGCGTACATCCCGACCGAGAACATGGCGGGCTGGCTGCGGACGATCGCCGAGTGGAACCCGATCTCCGCCGTCACGACAGCGGTGCGGGACCTCTTCGGCAACGCGGCCGTCCCGGCGGACGCCGCCTGGCCGGTGGCACACCCGGTGGCCGGCTCACTGCTCTGGTCGGTGGCGCTGATCGCCGTCTTCGCGCCGCTCGCCGTGCGCCGGTACTCCCGGGGGTGACACGGCCCGCGGGTGACGAGGGTGACGGTGACAACGGAGGTGACCAGAGGGTAGGGAGGGCTGATGAGCATGCAGCCACTCCCCCTGGAGGGGATCACGGTCGTCGCGGTCGAGCAGGCCGTCGCCGCTCCCTTCGCCACCCGCCAGCTCGCCGATCTGGGCGCCCGGGTCATCAAGATCGAGCGCCCGGACGGCGGTGACTTCGCGCGCGGGTACGACACGGCGGCGCGGGGGCTCGCCTCGCACTTCGTGTGGTGCAACCGCGGCAAGGAGTCGGTGGCCGTCGACCTCAAGGACGGGCGGGGTCTCAGCCTGGTCCGCCGGCTGGTCGCCGGTGCCGACGTCTTCGTACAGAACCTGGCACAGGGGGCGGCGGCGCGGCTCGGTCTGGACGCGGCCACGCTCTGTGCCGCGCACCCCCGGCTGATCGCGGTGGACGTCTCGGGGTACGGGCCGGGCGGGCCGTACGCGCACAAACGGGCCTACGACATGCTCGTGCAGTGCGAGGCGGGTCTGGTGTCGGTGACCGGGACCGAGGAGCAGCCGGTGAAGTCGGGGATCCCGGCGGCCGACATCGCGGCGGGGATGTACGCGTACGCGGGTGTCCTCGCCGCGCTGGTGCGGCGTGGGACGACGGGGCGGGGCGGGCCTGTGGAGGTGTCGCTGCTCGACTCGCTGGCCGAGTGGATGGGGCATCCGTTGCACCATGGGATGCATGGAGGCACGGCACCGGCGCGCACCGGTCTGGCGCACGCCGTCATCGCGCCGTACGACGCCTATCCGACGGCCGACGGGAGCCTGGTGCTGCTGTCGGTCCAGAACGACCGCGAGTGGCGCCGACTGGCCGAACAGGTCCTGGAACGGCCGGATCTGGCGGACGATCCGGCGTTCGCGACGAACACGGCCCGGGTGGCGGGCCGGGCACGGACGGACGCGGTGGTGGCGGGGGCGCTGGCGCCGCTGACGGCGGCGGAGGCCCTGGCGCGGCTGGACGCGGCCGGGGTCGCGTGCGCGCGGCTGAACACGGTGGCGGACCTGGCGGAGCATCCGCAGCTGGCGGCGCGGGAACGCTGGCGGTCGGTCGACTCGGCGGCCGGGCCCCTGCGGGCCCTGCTGCCGCCCGTCACGTTCCCGGACGGCCCCGAGGCCCGGATGGGCCGCATCCCGGCTTTGGGGGAGGACACGGATGCGGTGCTCGGTGAACTCGGGGTGGGTCCGGCGGAGCTGGCGGCGCTACGGGAGGACGGCGTTGTGACGTAAGGGGGCCGCGGGGTGGGAGGGGTGGGCAGCAGCCGTCGTCGGGGTGTGCTCACCGTCCCGCAGAGCTGTTCCCCCAGTCCTTCGCCCGGGAGGTGTCCCTGGGTGACCCCAGCTCTGCGGACCAGATGCCCACGACCCCGAAGGAAGGCCGGCTAGCCGCGGCTGCCGAAAAGGCTGCGGCGCAGCCGGCGCAGGGGCGCGAACAGCGAGACGCGCGCGCTCTTGCTGTGGTGGCTCTGCGCGACGTCACGCGATGTCAGCTCACGCATCAGCAGCGTCGCCTCGGCCGCCTCACGCTGGGGCACGACGGGGCCGCCGAGCACCGCGAGATGGCGGTCGAGCCGCGAACTGGTCGCGCTGCTCCCGCATGTGATGGCAGGCACTCGCGGCCTGCTGCGCATTGCTATCTGTTCCATGTCACTCCCCACCCTGACGAGGGCACCCGGCCCGGGCAGGTTAACCCTATCGCCCCGCTGTGACACCCGTGTATCCCGACGGCAGGATTCACCGCACTCGTACGGGGATTGACGACTACTGTCCGAATCCATCTGATTCCAGGGTGAGTTGGACAGCGCTCGAACACCTTCCGAACCGCCACGAACCATCCTGCACGCACGGGCACCACCTGCACTCATCTGACGGTGTGTGATCTCTGCCACCAAGATCACCTCACACTCTCCCGGTGGTGTTCGAAGTACCCGGCCGAGGGGCAGAAATGCTCCACCGTGGCCGTCGACGGATGGAGACACGCCATGACCGTGATCGCGGGGCGGTACCGGCTCCTGGACGTGCTGGGGCAGGGCGGCATGGGCACCGTCTGGCGCGCCAGGGACGAGGTCCTGGGGCGTGACGTGGCCGTGAAGGAGGTCCGGGCCCCGGCCGGCCTCGCCGGTGACGACGAACGCCGGCTGTACGCGCGCCTGGAGCGGGAGGCGTGGGCTGCCGCCCGGATCTCCCACCGCAGCGTGGTGACGGTCTACGACGTGGCCACCGAGGACGGCCGGCCCTGGATCGTGATGGAGCTGATCCCGGGGCTCGCCCTGTCCGACGTCCTCGACGCGGAGGGCCCCATGCCCCCGCGGCGCGCCGCGCTCATCGGCGCCGAGGTGCTGGCGGCCCTGGGCGCCGCGCACGAGGCGGGAGTCCTGCACCGGGACGTGAAGCCGGGCAACGTCCTGCTCGGCAACGACGGCCGGGTCGTGCTGACCGACTTCGGCATCGCCGCGGTGCAGGGGACGTCTCCCCTCACGATGACGGGCGAGCTGATCGGGTCACCCGAATTCCTGGCTCCCGAGCGTGCGTTGGGCCGCACCCCGGGACCGGCCTCGGACCTGTGGTCGCTCGGCGTGCTGCTCTACGCGGCCGTGGAGGGCCACTCTCCCTTCCGTCAGGACACTCCGCTGAGCACGTTGCGAGCCGTGGTGGACGAGGAGCTTCCGCCGCCGCGCCGGGCCGGGGCGCTCGCGCCGGTGATCGAGGGTCTGTTGCGCAAGGACCCGCAGGAGCGGATCCAGGCAGCGGCCGCCGAGAGGCAGTTGCGGGTCGTGGGCGCGGGCGGCACCCCGGGGGCTGCGACGGGGCCGGGGCCGTCGCGGCCGGTGCCGTCGGAGCCGTACGGGCCGGACCGCCGGGCCACGAGCGGCGAGCACACCCCGCCGCTGCCCCTGCCCGTCCCCCCGCCCGCCTCCTCGCGGCCGCTCCCCCAGGACGCGACGGATCAGGACCGCTCCAGGCGTGCGGTGGCCGTCCTCGCGGTCGGGATCGTCCTTCTGCTGCTGGCCGTGGGCGGACTGACGTACGCGCTGCTGCAGAACAGGGGCGGCGGTCAGGGGCCGGGCGGAGGAGCCACGAGCAGCGCTCCGGGGACGAGTGCACCGCCGACGGAGACTCCCTCGACCACGACGCCGACCCCGACCCGCACGACGGCCGACCCGACGACCACCGCGCCGCCGGTGCCGACGGTCCTGGTGCACGTACGGGCCGTGCGCGACGACTACAGCGGCGCCTGCCCGCCGCCCGAGGACCGGGCGCCCGCGTTCGCCGCCACGCTCACGGTGAGCCGTACGCCCGCCTCGGTGGAGTACCGCTGGGTCACGGAGAGCGGTGAGAGCTCGGCGGAGGACGGCTGGCAGAAGCTGGAGTTCCCGGCCGGCGAGCCGGCGGAGCGGCAGGTGGAGCACACGGAGCTGACACACCGGGAGGGCGGCACCCGCCGGGACCGGATCCGGATGGCGGTGCGCGCCCCGGTCGAGAAGAGTTCGAACTGGGTGGCGTTCTCGGTGACCTGCGAGCAGGTGACCCCGACGGGCGGGGCCACCTCCCCGAGTGGCACCGCTACGCCACAGCCCTGAAGCTGGGCAGGTAGCCGCCGGACTGGCCGGAGGCGGTGGGGTGGTACGACTCGCCGATGTTGAGCCAGTTGACGCTGTGCAGCCACGCCGAGCCGGAGCAGATCTCGTGTCCGGTGAAGGCGGGGACGACACTCGCGAAGGTGTAGCCGTGGTCGGCCGCGCGCTTGGCGGTGGCCGCGTTGAGGATGTCGGACCCGTCGTTGATGGCGCGACGCTCGTTCTCGCTCAGGCCGGCGACGCAGCCGCCGCCGATCTTGTAGAAGCGCGGGTAGCCGAGAACGACGACCCGGGCGTTCGGGGCCTTGGCTCTGATGGCCGAGTACACGGAGTCGAGCTTTCCGGGGAGAGTGCTGTCGACGTAGGCCTTGGCTTGATTCACACGGTTGATGCAGGAGGCTTCCGACTGGAGGACACAGGTGGTCATGACATCGGCGAAGCCGGCGTCATTTCCCCCGATCGTGATGGAGACCAGGTCGGTGGCGGTGGAGAGGGGTCCGAGCTGTCCGCTCGTGACATCACCCGTTCGGGCGCCCGAGCAGGCGGTGAACGCGAACGACGAGGGTGAGTTCGCGTTCTTCCAGAGGACGGGGAAGGCCTTGGTGGAGCGCTTGCAGTCGCCGCTGGCGCTGTCGTAGCTCCCGGCGCCGACGCCGGAGGAGTACGAGTCACCGAGCGCCACGTAGTCGAGAGCTGCGGCTTCGGCGGCCTGCGCGGTTCCCGCCCCGGTGAGGGCGAGGACGGCACCGAGCAGGAGCGAGGACGAGAATGCCACGAATCGGGACCTTTTCATGGAACCTCCCTTTAGCAGGATCTCTGCGCTACTAGGTAGTAGCAGCGAGCCGAGTCCGCTGGAAGTGTCCATGCCAAGAAGATTTGGCGAGTAGCCGCCGACGCCCCGTCAGGGACCGTCGAGATCAAGCCATCTGATGGATCTTGCATCGAAATGAATTCGCACAACAATGCGCACGAGTTTCATTCGACCCCAATGGCATCACCAGACAAACGGATTGCGAAAAACCGATCGGGACGGTTCCGTATCTGACCGCCGAAGGGTCGCCAATTAGCAGAAAGGGGAGTCGCCGATCCAGGACTTGCCATACAGTCCTATTCATCAATACCGTCGTACATCTCACCCGCATCGGACCGTCGCGCTCAACAGCTCAGGGGAGGGCTTCAGCGTCGCGAGGGTTCCGGAGCGGGGCGCGGTAGGGGGGGCAGTGCTCGGCGTACGCATACGTGCGCCGGGTCGCGTTGCCGCGCGGTCTGAGATGCCAACTCACCCATGCCGTACAGCGATTGTTCGCTGTGCGGACGGGGTGAGTACCC
This sequence comes from Streptomyces sp. NPDC012508, assembly GCF_042902595.1. Taxonomy (NCBI): domain Bacteria; kingdom Bacillati; phylum Actinomycetota; class Actinomycetes; order Kitasatosporales; family Streptomycetaceae; genus Streptomyces; species Streptomyces sp. NPDC012508. Next base: position 60,478 of record NZ_JBIBEO010000009.1, on the reverse strand, counting down.
CCCTTTCGTAACCGGACAGACCACCGGACAGCCCGGGGGTGGGCGGTCCACCGGACGAGAGGGAAACACCACTCATGAGTTCATTCCTGCGCCCGGCCGTCGACCACGAAGTGGTGGACCAGAGCCGAATAGCAGCCCAATACAAGGCGATCACCTCGCATTTGGCGATCACTCCGCCGGTGAGTGTCGTCATCCCCGCGATGAACGAAGCGGAAAATCTCCCGTACGTCTTCAAGTCGCTGCCCGACTGGATCCACGAAGTGGTTCTCGTCGACGGAAACTCCACCGACGACACCGTCCGGGTGGCGCGTGAACTCCGGCCCGACGTCAAGGTCGTCAAGCAGGTCGGCAAGGGCAAGGGCGACGCGCTCATCAGCGGCTTCGCCGCCTGCACCGGCGACATCATCGTGATGGTCGACGCGGACGGCTCCGCCGACGGCCAGGAGATCGTCTCCTACGTCTCCGCCCTGGTCGGCGGCGCCGACTTCGCCAAGGGCTCCCGCTTCGCCAACGGCGGCGGCACGGACGACATGACACCCGTCCGCCGGCTGGGCAACTGGGCGCTCTGCGCCCTGGTCAACCGCAAGTTCGGCGCCCGCTACACCGACCTCTGCTACGGCTACAACGCCTTCTGGCGCCACTGCCTCGACAGGGTCACCCTGGACTGCACCGGCTTCGAGATCGAGACCCTGATCAACATCCGGGTCGTCAAGGCCGGCCTGAAGGTCCAGGAGGTACCGAGCCACGAGTACCTGCGCATCCACGGCGTCAGCAACCTCAACGCCGTACGCGACGGCATCCGGGTGCTGAAGGTGATCCTCCGGGAGAAGGGCGTCAGACGCGCGGCGCGCCGCAAGCCGAACGCCTTCTCGGTCAACGTTCCCCGGGGAGAGGCGTCTTGACCGACCGTCTGTTCTCCGTCGTGATCTGCGTCTACACGGAGGACCGCTGGGAGGACATCCTCGCGGCGGTCGACTCCGTGCGGAACCAGTCGCATCCGGCCCGGGAGATCCTGCTCGTGGTCGACCACAACGAGCGGCTGCTCGCCCGGCTGTCCGAGCGGTTCACGGACCGGGCCGGTCACGAGGAGGAGGTGCGGGTGCTCGCCAACGCGGGCCCCCGCGGCCTCTCCTCCGGACGCAACACCGGAATCGCCACCGCTCAGGGCGAGTTCGTGGCCTTCCTCGACGACGACGCCGTGGCCGAGCGGGACTGGCTGCGGCACTTCGCCGAGGCGTACGACGACCCGCGGGTCATGGCGGTGGGCGGACGGACCGTGCCCGCCTGGGCGTCGGGCCGCCGGCCGGACTGGTTTCCCGAGGAGTTCGACTGGGTCGTCGGCTGCACGTACCGCGGCCTGCCTCCGGGGCGGGTCCGGGTACGCAACGTGCTGGGCGGCAACGCCTCCTTCCGGCGTACGGCCTTCGACGCCGCGGGCGGCTTCGCCACGGGCATCGGGCGGGACGGGGACCGGCGGCCGCTCGGCTGTGAGGAGACCGAGCTCTGCATCCGGCTCTCCCAGGCCCTTCCGGACGCCGTCCTGCTGATCGACGACCGGTCCGTCATCCACCACAAGGTCCCGGCCGCGCGCGAGCGCTTCGGCTACTTCCGTACCCGGACGTACGCCGAAGGCCTCTCCAAGGCGCTCGTCTCCCGCAGTGTGGGCGCGGGCAAGGGCCTGGAGGCGGAACGGCGGTACACCACCCGGGTGTTGCCGGCCGGCGTCGCGCGCGGCCTGCGCGACGCGCTGCTCGGTCGCCCCGGCGGCGCGGGCCGGGCGGGCGCGATCGTGGCGGGAGTGGCGATGGCGGCCGGCGGCTACGTACGAGGGGCGCTGCGGGCCCGCGCGGGCGGGGCGACGTTCTCGTCCGGGCCGATCCCGCGGCGGCACGACGCCCCGGAGGTGGCCGCGTGAACGAACCCGTACCGATCCTGATGTACCACGCGGTGGACCACGAACCCGCCCCGGCCACCCGCCGGCTGTCCGTCTCCCCCGAGGCGTTCGCCGCGCAGATGGCGGTCGTAGCCGACCGCGGGTTCACCGCGCTCACCACGGCCGAACTGGCCGAGGCCTGGCGCACGGGCGGGAGCCTGCCCGCGCGCCCGGTCCTGATCACCTTCGACGACGGTTACGAGGGGGTCCACCGGCACGCGCTGCCCGTGCTCGCCAAGCACGGCTTCGCGTCGACGCTGTTCGTCTCCACGGGCTGGCTGCGGGGGGCGCACGACGAGGGCGGCGCCCCGGACACCATGCTCGACTGGGAACAGGTGCGCGAACTGGCCGCCGCCGGTACGGAGATCGGCGGTCACACCCACACCCATCCGCAACTCGACCAGGTCGACGAGCGACGCCTCTGGTACGAGACCCTGCGCTGCAGGGAGCTCGTCCGCGAGGAACTCGGCCGCGCGCCGATGTCGTTCGCCTACCCGTACGGCTACTCCGACCGCCGGGTCCGGCGCACGGTCCGGGCGGCGGGCTACGCCCAGGCGCTCGCGGTCGGGAACGCGACGGCGCGGCGCCGGCAAGGACCGTACGCGCTGGAGCGGCTGACCGTACGGCGGTCCACCGGGATCGAGGAGTTCGAACGCCTCGTGGAGGGCCGGGCGGTCACCCGCACCTTCGCCGCGGACCGAGCGCTGACCAAGGGCTACGCACTGGTGCGCCGTACCCGGGCCGCGGTCCGCTCGGCGGGGCGGTACGGGCTCTGAGGATCCGGGGCCGTGGCGGGCCCCGGATCGTCCCGTTCAAAACACCGTGCACGGAATGCCCGGTTGCCGGATCATGGCCGCCATGTCTGCCACGCCATCCGAGGGTTCCGCGCCATCCGGGTCCGCGCCGTCCGGGTCCGCGCCGTCCGGGTCCGCGCCGTCCGGGTCCGCGCCGTCCGAGGGGCCCGCGCCGGCCGCTGGGTCCGCGCCGTCCGTCGGGCCCGCGCCGTCCGAGCCGCATCGGGCACTGCCCATCCGGCTCAACGTCGACGACAGCGACTCGCCGTCCGACGTCATCGACGCGCTCTTCCTCGGCCGGTTCGCCACCGGCGAGCAGCCCCACTCGCACAGCACGTCCCTGGACCGGGTGAAGTCCACCGCGACGCTCCTGCCCGCCGGGGCGACGGTGGTGCGCGCGGCCAAGGACGACGACCGCGCCGCCATGCTCGCCGAGGGCGACGGCTGGACGCTGCTGATCTCCCGCTGGAACAGGGGTGCGGACGTCACGGTCACCGCGACCGCGCCCGAGCTGGCGGAGAAGATCCTCGAGGAGGCGACGGACGGGGCGAGGGACGAGCCCGAACCGCAGCCCGAGAACGTGACGATGGGCTTCTGGTACGTGTCGCCGCGGCGCGGCCCGTACCGGACGACCCGGCAGATCAGCGCGGGCACCTGGGAGGAGATCCGGCCGAACTACACGGCGCCCGTGGCCGACGCGATGGACCGGCTGATGAAGGTCACCCCGGACGACATCGCGGGCCGGCTGCTGCTGCTCCACGGGCCGCCGGGCACCGGGAAGACCTCGGCGCTGCGCACCCTCGCCCGCTCCTGGCGGGACTGGTGCCAGGTGGACTGTGTCCTGGACCCGGAGCGGCTCTTCAACGACGTCGGCTATCTGATGGACATCGCGATCGGCGAGGACGAGGGCACGGCGAAGGGGCGGTGGCGGCTGCTGCTCCTGGAGGACTGCGACGAGCTGATCCGCGGCGAGGCGAAGCACACGGCGGGACAGGCGCTGTCCCGGCTGCTGAACCTGACGGACGGGCTGCTCGGCCAGGGCCGGAACGTCCTCGTGGGCGTCACGACCAACGAGGACCTGGAGCGGCTGCACCCGGCCGTGGTCCGCCCCGGCCGGTGCCTGGCGCGGATCGAGGTCGGCGGGCTCACCCGGAGCGAGGCGGTGGGGTGGCTGGGCCGCGAGGAGGGCGTCGGCCGCGAGGGCGCGACGCTGGCGGAGCTGTACGCCCTGCGGCGCGGCACATCGGCCCCCGGGCTCCCGGAGCCCAGGACCCCGGACGCGGGAATGTACCTGTAGGACGGGCCCGTGAGGGCCCAGGACGGGGCCCCACCCGGCGCGGAGTCCCCGGAGCAGGGCGCCGCCCCAGGTGCGGGATCAGCTTCCGTACGCCGCCCGGAGCGCTTCCGTCACCGCCGCCGACGCCGCCTCGTGGGTCAGGCCCAGGCGCCTCGCCTCCCCCGCGTACGTCGCCGCCGCGCTCGCCGCCAGGCGTGCCGCCGCGTCGCCCGCCGCGGCGACGAACGTGCCGTGGCGGCCCCGGGTCTCGATGACGCCGTCCGCCTCCAGCGACTTGTACGCCTTGGCGACCGTGTTCGCCGCGAGGCCCAGTTCCTCCGCCAGGCCGCGTACCGTCGGCAGTTTGTAGCCGACCGGCACGGCGCCGGAACGGGCACGCTCCGCGATCTGGGCGCGCAGTTGTTCGTACGGGGCGGTCGACGAGTCCGTGTCCACGGTGATTCGCAATGTCACGGCCCGATTCTCCCCCCGCCCCGGGGGAAAATGGGAGGCGGCCGCGCCACCCCGCCGCGTAGCGTGCGGCACCATGACTGTGATCGTCCGTGATGTACGACCGGAGGACGCCGAGGACTTCGCGCGCGTCCGGCGGGCAGCGCTCCCGTTCATGCTGACGAACGCCGCCCAGGTGGCCTTCGACTGGGCCCATGCCCATCCCGACGCGCACGACCGGCCGCTGGTCGCCGAGGTCGACGGCGAGATCGTCGGCACGGCCCGGCTCGGCGTCGTGCACGACGCGCCGGAGCCCGGTGTCGGCTCGGTCGACATCTACGTCCACCCGGAGAAGCGCAGGCTCGGCGCGGGCACGCTGCTGATGCACGCCGCAGAGGAGCACCTCGCGCGACGCGGGGCGAGCACGCTCTACAGCTGGGTCCTCGACGATCCGGAGTTCCGCGGCTTCGCCGAGCGACGCGGGTACTCCGCCCGCCGTTCCGCGCACTTCCTCCGCCTCGACCTCGCCTCCGCCGGGCTGCCGCCGCTCGTGGAGCCACCGGCGGGTGTCGAGCTGCGGAGTGCCGCCAGTTTCGCCGCCGATCCCCGGCCGCTGTTCGTCCTCGACGCGCTGACCACGGCCGACGAGCCCGGTGACGTCGGCGCCGAGCTGACGGACTACGAGCACTGGCTGGCGACCACCTGGAACCATCCGCTGTTCGACCCCGAGCTGACCACGGTCGCGGTGGTGGACGGCCGCCCCGCCGCGTTCAGCGCCGCCCAGACCGACGGCGAGGGCCGGTACAACTCCGGGATGACCGGCACCGGCCCGGAGTTCCGCGGGCGCGGCCTCGCCAAGCTGGCCAAGAACCACTCCCTGCACCGGGCCCGGGCCGCCGGCTGCACGGAGGCGTTCACCGGGAACGACGCGGGCAACGGGCCCATGCTGGCGATCAACAAGTGGTTCGGATACGAGATCTGCGCGACGGAGGTGCGTCATGCCCGCATGCTCGGTTGAGGTCGTGCTCGTGAAGGCGGGCCGCACGAAGATCCGCTATCCCGCCGAGGTCCTCGCCGACGACGGCACCCGGCTCGCGGTCCGCGCTCCCTGGGCGGCCGAGGGGGTGCGGGACTTCGGCTTCGTACGGTTCGAGCCGGGCGATGTGTTCGTCGAGCACTACTGGCGCGACCGCTGGTACGCGGTCAAGGAGGTCCGCTCCTCGGACGGCACGCTCAAGGGCTGGTACTGCGACGTCACCCGGCCGGCCGAGGTCGCGGGCGCGGAGGTCGTGGTCGAGGACCTGGACCTCGACCTGTGGGTGTCGGCGGACGGCAGCGAGGTGCTGCGGCTCGACGAGGACGAGTTCCAGGCGAGCGGCCTGGCCGCGTCCGACCCGGAGGCGGCGGCCCGCGCCGTCGACGCCCTCGACGAGCTCGAACTGCTGGGCCGCGAGGGGCTCGTCCGGCTGACGTCGGGTCTCGGCCTCAGCCGAGGATGACGTCCGAGTCCTGCGCGGCCAGGAAGCCGGGCATGGGCACGCCGAGCGGTCCCGACGGTGTGAGCTGCATCAGCGTCGCCTTCACCCGGGCCGCGCCGGGCCGGTAGCCGGGTTCCTTCACGACGGCCGTGTTGGACCAGTCGCGCACCTGGCCGTCGCAGACGGCCCGGGTGCCGCCGATGCCGGCGGAACGGTCCTCCTGGACGAGCGTGCTGCTGACGAAGACCGGTCCCGCACTGTCGTCGAGGCAGCGGTACGTGCCGGAGACGGTGACCGTGCCGTCGGCGGCGACCGTGCCGTACGCGTCGACGGAGAGGTCGTCGGCGGAGCCCGCGTGGGCGGCACCGGCCGCGGTGGCGACCAGCAGCGAGCCGAGCGAGAGGGCGAGACGGAAGCGCATGGGGATGTCCCTTCGGGGTGGGGGGTGTGTCGCCCGCCAGGGATATCGGATCAAGCCCCGAGGTGTCCGAAACTCACCCTATCGGGGGCGAGTTGAGGCGCTTGCGGTAATGAATACGGTCGTACGGTCCGTCCGCCCGGCGCTCGACGACCTCGTAGCCGTACCGCTCGTACATCTTCTGGTTCTCCCACATCATCGCGTTGGTGAGCAGCCGGACCTCGGGCAGCCCGAGGGCGTCGGCGCGGGACTCCACGAAGGCGAGCAGGCGGCGGCCGAGGCCGGTGCCCTGCGCGTCCGGGTGGACGGCGATGTTGTCGAGATACAGATGGTCGGCCTCGGTCCTGAGGACCACGAGGCCGACCACCGGGTCGCCGGGCGACGAACACTCTCCCGGCGGCGACGTCCGCCGCGTGATCCGCCTCCATCGGGGCCGGCACGAGGCCGATCCGCTCGATGTAGTGGTGATAGGCCGCGTCGGTCACGGCCTTCACCCGGGGGACGTCGGTGCTCGTCGCGAGCCGGATGTCCTGTGTCATGCCGACACGTTACGGCGGCGGACGATCACCTTCTTCAGCAGGGGCCAGGCGAGGAGGATCGCGACGACGGCGTAGACGGTCACGGAGAAGGGCGTGTTCACCAGGCCCGTGAGCGAGCCGTCGCTGATCTGGAGCGCACGGCGCAGCTGCTGTTCGGCGGCCGGGCCGAGGATGACGCCGATGACCGCGGGCAGTACGGGAAGTCCGTAACGCCGCATGCCGAAGCCGATCAGGCCGATGATCAGCAGGATGACGAGGTCGAGTGCTTCGCCGCCGACCGCGTACGCGCCCACGGCGGCGAAGAAGAGGATGCCGGCGTAGAGGTACGGGCGCGGGATGCGCAGCAGCTTGGCCCAGACGGGCGCGAGCGGCAGGTTGAGCGCGAGCAGCAGGACCATGCCGACGAAGAGCGAGGCGATCAGGCCCCAGACCAGGTCGGGTTCGCGTTCGAAGAGCAGCGGTCCGGGCTGGATGCCGTACTGCTGGAAGGCGGCGAGCATGACGGCGGCGACGGCGGTCGTCGGCAGGCCCAGGGTCAGCATGGAGACGAGCGTCCCCGCGGCGGAGGCGGAGGCGGCGGACTCGGGTCCCGCGACCCCCTCGATGGCGCCCTTGCCGAACTGGTCCTTGTGCTTCGAGAACCGCTTCTCGGTGACGTACGAGAGGAAGGTCGGGATCTCGGCGCCGCCCGCGGGGATCGCGCCGAACGGGAAGCCGATGACGGGCCCGCGCAGCCAGGACTTCCAGGTGCGTCGTACGTCGTCCTTGCCGAGCCACGGCCGGCCGACCGGGATGGCCTCGCCGGCCGTACGGCGCAGATGCGCGGCGACCCACAGCGCCTCGCCGATCGCGAAGAGCCCGACCGCGACGATCACCACGTCGATGCCGTCGGCGAGCTGGAGCGAGCCGAACGTGAGGCGCTGCTGCCCGGTCATCTGGTCGAGGCCGACCAGGCCGAGGGTGAGGCCGATGAGGAGCGAGGCGAGGCCGCGGATCCGGGAGGAGCCGAGGACGGATGTCACGGCGATGAACGCGAGGACCATGATGGCGAAGTAGTCGGGCGCGCCGATGTCGACGGCGAGCGCGGCGACGGTCGGGGCGAGGGCGACGAGCAGGAGCGTGCCGATCATGCCGCCGGCGAAGTGTCCGATGGCGGCGGCCGCGAGCGCCTGGGCGCCGCGGCCCGCCTTGGCCATGGGGTTGCCCTCCATGGCGGCGACGACGGCCGCGCTCTCACCGGGGGTGTTGAGGAGGATCGAGGTCGTGGAGCCGCCGAACATCGCTCCGTAGTAGATGCCGGCGAACATGATGAAGGCGCCGGTCGGTTCGAGTCCGTAAGTCACCGGGAGCAGCAGGGCCACGGCCATGGCGGGTCCGATGCCGGGCAGGACGCCGATGGCGGTGCCGAGGAGCACGCCGAGCGCGGCCCACAGCAGGTTCATCGGGGTGAGGGCCGTACCGAATCCGTCGATCAGGGAGTTCAGTGAGTCCATGGTCAGAGCACTCCCATCAGCGGGCCGCCGGGCAGCGGAACGCCGAGCAGGTTGTTGAAGAGAACGTAGGTGAGGAGGGAGAGTCCGGCCGCGATCAGCGGGTCGCGGTGGAGGTGGCGGCTGCCGAGGGCGTAGGCCGCGCCCCAGAAGAGCAGGGCGCCGGAGACGGGGAAGCCGACCGGTCCGATCAGGACGGCGAACGCGAGGAAGACCCCGGCGAGGAGCAGGACCGTGCGCCAGTCGCTCGGCTCGGAGAGGTCGACGTCCTCGCCGCCCTCGGACTCGCCGCGGCCGCCGCGCAGGACGTCGATCGCGAGGAGGACCGCGACGACGAGAAGGCCGGCGCCGACGACGACGGGGACGGTCCTGGGGCCGACGGGGCCGCGCTGGGCGATGTCGACGGTCATGGTGAGCGCGTCGGTGAGGACGAGGACGCCGATGAGGAAGAGGAGGGCGCCGACGCCGAGTTCGGAGTGCTCGCGCAGCCAGGACCTCTTCGCCGGTGCGGTGGGGGGCGAGGTGGTCTCGGTGGTCGTCACAGTCCCAGCTCCTTCAGTACCGACGCGACCTGCTTGTCCTGCTCGGTGAGGAAGGTGCCGAACTGCTCGCCGGGCAGGAAGGCGTCGTTCCACCCGTTCTTCCTCAGCGACTCGCGCCACTGCGGGGAGTCGTGCAGCTCCTTGACCAGGCCGACGAGCTTGTCGCGCTCGGCGTCGGAGAGGCCGGGCGGGGCGACGATCCCGCGCCAGTTGATGAACTCGGTGTCGAGCCCGGCCTCGCGCAGGGTCGGGGCGTCGAGGCCGGGGACCCGCTCCGCGCCGGTGACGGCGAGGAGCCGCAGCTCGCCGGACTCGATCTGGTCGAGGTACTCGCCGACGCCCGAGACCCCGAAGGCGACCTTGTTGCCGAGGATGGAGGCGAGGAGTTCGCCGCCGCCGTCGAAGGGGATGTAGTTGACGCTCTTCGGTGCGATGCCGGCGGCCCTGGCCATCAGCATCGGGGCGAGGTGGTCGGGCCCGCCGGGCGCGGAGCCACCGCCGACGGGCAGCTTGCCCGGGTCCTTCTTCCAGGCCGTGACCAGGTCCTGGATGGTCTTGTACGGGGAGTCCTTGCCGACCACGACGATGTCCTGCTCCATGGTGAGCCGGGCGATCGGGGTGGTGTCGGCGAGGGTCTTCGGGGTCCTGTTGGTGTGGACGGCGCCGACGACGCCGAGGCCCATGGACATGGCGAGCCTTCCGTTGCCGTGCTCGCCGACGAGCCGGGTGAGGCCGACGGTGCCGCCGGCGCCGGGCAGGTTGAAGACCTCGATGCCGGTGGTGAGACCGGCGTCCTCGGCGTTCTTGGCCGCGGTACGGGCGGTGATGTCGTATCCGCCGCCGGGTGTGTTGGGGACCATGAAGCGCAGACCGGGGATCCGGGTGCCCGTGTCGGAGCCGCTGCCGGTGGCGAGCAGGGGCGGCCCCACCAACACCAGCAGCGCGGCCCCGAGCAGGGCGAGTGGGGTGCGCAGACGCACGTGTGCCGCCTCTCGGTAGATGTGTGAAGTGGCCCACATGTTGCCCGCGCGTTAAGAACCTGTCTCTCTTCCGCAATCAACGGACGTTGTGGTCCTTGTGGTCGCGACCTAGCGTGTCGGCGTGACAAAGGTGCTGGTGGTCGACGACGACTTCATGGTCGCGAAGCTGCACAGCCGATATGTGTCGACTGTGGACGGTTTCTCCGTCGTCGGGGTCGCGCACAGCGGCGGTGAGGCGCTGCGCCTCGCCGACCGGCTGCGCCCGGATCTCGTCCTGCTCGACATCTACCTGCCCGACATGGACGGCGTCTCGGTCCTGCGCGAGCTGCGCGGGGCGGGTCTCGCGGTGGACGCGCTGTTCATCACGGCGGCGCGGGACGCGGGCATGATCCGCTCGGCGCTGCGGGCGGGGGCGCTGCACTATCTGATCAAGCCGTTCAACCAGTCGGCGCTCCAGGAGCAGCTGCGGCACGTGGCCTCGCTGCGGAGCAGGCTGGACGAGCTGGACGAGGCGCGCCAGGAGGACGTGGACCAGATCTTCGGCACCCGCCCGCCGGGCTCGCGCGAACTCCCCAAGGGTCTGGCCGCGCACACGGCGGACCTGGTGGACGGCATCCTGCGGGCCCACCCCGACGGCCTGTCGGCAACGGAATGCGCGGAGGCGGGCTCCCTGTCCCGCGTCAGCGCCCGCCGCTACCTGGAGTACTTCGCCGAAACGGGCCGCGTGGAGATCACCCTGCGGTACGGCGGCACGGGCCGCCCGGAACGGCGCTACCGCCGCCTCGGCTGACGGGTACCGGTATCTGTTCCGGGGCCCGTACCGGGTGTGCGGCTCGCGCTGCGCCCCAGTGCGGCCACCGCACGGGCGAAGTGGGGGGCGTCCTCAATCGCCGCGCCACCAGTGTCGTTGTTGAAGTAGGCGTACACCGGGGCCTCCTCCGGCCAGGCGTCGGCGAGGCGCCGGGCCCAGGAGGCCAGCGCCTGGCGGCCGTAGCGGGGCGGTGGCTGGGCGAGCCCGGCGTGGAACCGTACGTACCCCCAGGACGCGGTCCGCCACAGCGGAGTCACCGGGCGCGACCCGCGGTCCGCCCAGCAGAGCGCGCTGCCGTGCCGCTCGAGCACGGACCGGAGAGCGCGTTCCGCCTCCCACCACGACGGGTGCCGGAGTTCCACGGCCACGTCGAAGTCGCTGGGAAAGCAGCGCAGGCAGGCGTCCAGTGCCTCGACGTTCTCCCGGAACCGGGCCGGCAGCTGAAGCAGCACCGGGCCCAACCGCTCGCCGAGCCCTGCCACGCGATCCAGCAGACGCCGCACCGGCTCCTCGGGATCGTGCAGCTGCTTCATATGCGTCAGGTAGCGGCTGGCCTTGACCGCCATGACGAAGCCGTCAGGTGTCCGTTCCGCCCAGGACCGGAACATCTCGGTGGTGGGAAGCCGGTAGAAGGCGTTGTTGTTCTCGACGGTGGCGAAGGCCCGGGCGTACTCCTCCAGCCACAGACGCTGGGGGGTCGCGGGCGGGTAGAGCCCCCCGCGCCAGTCCCGGTACTGCCACCCTGACGTTCCGACGAGTACGGGCATGTCAGGTCCACCTTCTCGGGGAGACCCGCCGACCTTTCTATTGTGCCGCTTAGTGGCTCCTTAAAGCGACCATAAGGATCGCCGTCGCCCCGTCCGTACAGCCGGTTTCACGGTTCTCGGCGGCTAGCTTGCTGGGCAACCCCCACGTGTTCCCCCTCGAAGGAGTTGCCCCTCATGACCGCTCGTCGTACCGCCGTCTCCGCCGTCACCGCCACCGCCGTGGTGGCCCTGTCGGGGCTCGTCGCCGCGCCCGCCTTCGCGCACGGGTCCATGACCGATCCGGTGAGCCGGGTGTCCGCCTGCTACGCGGAGGGGCCGGAGAGCCCGAAGTCGGCGGCGTGCAAGGCGGCCGTCGCGGCGAGCGGGGCGCAGGCGTTCTACGACTGGAACGCGGTGAACATCGCCAACGCCGCCGGGAAGCACCGCGACCTGATCCCGGACGGCAAGCTGTGCAGCGCCGGCAACGACAAGTACCGGGGTCTCGACCTGGCCCGCGCCGACTGGCCCGCCAGCACGCTCGCCTCTGGGAAGCACACCTTCCGCTACAAGGGGACCGCCCCGCACCGGGGTTCCTTCGAGCTGTACGTGACGAAGGACGGCTACGACCCCTCGAAGCCGCTGAAGTGGTCCGACCTGGAGGAGAAGCCGTTCGCGACGGTGACCGACCCGCGGATGGAGAGCGGCGACTACGTCTTCGACGGCACGATCCCGAACAAGTCCGGCCGCCACATGATCTACTCGATCTGGCAGCGCTCCGACTCCCCCGAGGCGTTCTACACCTGCTCGGACGTCGTGTTCGGGAAGGACAACGGCGGTGCGACCGCGCCGACGGCGACCGCGCCGACCGACGAGGAGCTCGAGGCCGGGAAGGACGAGTCCTCCGTCGAGCACGGCGGCCACGGTGACGACAACGCCGAGACCGGGGCCCAGGAGACGGCCGCCGCGCCTGCGGCTTCGGAGAGCTCGGAGCCCACGGCGACGACGGAGCCCGCGCCCTCGGAGCCCGCCGCTTCGGCCGCGCCCAACGAGCCCGCCGCCGCCGGATCGGGCGAGCGGCTCGCCGAGACCGGGGGCGACGCCACCACCTCGTACCTCGCGATGGGTGGCGCCGCCGTTCTGGCGCTCGGCGCGGCGGTGCTCTTCGGTGCGAGCCGCCGCCGCCCTGGCCGCCGCTAGCCGATCACCGACAGGCAGGTCGTCGGGGTCGCGTGGGCCGGGTCGAGGGCGTTGGTGACCTCATGGAACGTGACCCGGTCCACCGTCCCGATCGCCACGTGCTCCGAGAGGTCGAGCGCGCACTTGTCCTGGATGACGATGTTGGTGACGTTCGGACCGTCGAGGAATCCCGAGCGGTACGGGGTGACGACCTCGTCGTACTTGGTCGTGATGACCGTGTAGGTGACGCCCGGGACCGTGTCCCCGCCCGCGTTGAGCCGGGTGATGAACGGGGAGCCGGCGATCTGGTCGGCGAGGCCCGGGGTGTTCTCGGTGACGAAGTCCTCGACGCCGGGGAAGTGCGGCAGGAGCTTGGTGAGGCCGAGGAGGGTCGTGCCGTGGTTGTCGGGGGCGATCCCGACCAGCGCGTTGACCTTCTCGGCCCCGCCGAGGAACTTCAGGTAGTACCGCGGCATCATGCCGCCCTGCGAGTGGCCGACGAGGTCGGCCTCGGCGGCGCCGGTGGCCGCGAGGACCCTGTCGACGTAGGCGTCGAGCTGTGCGGCGGACTTGTCGACGGGGCCGAGACCGTGGAAGAAGGGCACGTTCGGCAGCTGGCCGTAGTCGAGCGAGAAGACGCAGTACCCACGGTTGACGAGGTACGGCGCGAGGGCCAGCCAGTTGTCGATGGAGTTCCCGAACGTGCCGTGGACCAGCACGACCGGGCGCGGGTGGGCGGTCGAGGGCTTGCAGGAGAAGTCGTTCCAACCGCGGCTGGAAGCAACGGCCGTGGCGGCCGTGGTGTCGGTGGCGGCCGCCTGGGCCGAGGCGGCGGTGGGGGCGAGGGTGGCGGCGGCGGTCAGCAGCAGGACCGAGAGCGTTCTGAGCGCGTGGTCTTTCCAGGGCAGCATCGTGCGATCTCCTTGCGGCTCAAGGGAAATCAGGAACGAACGACGGCAGTAAGCCCTGCGGCCCGGACCACAAGTGGGGATGCTCTGCTTCAAGCCAAGCTACGCACGGGTAGCCTCGACTGGGAAGTTACACGTCGGTAAAAAGTGACTTCTCGTCAGCAAGGTCGCCGGTAAGGCGTAATGTCAGGCAGCCAGCGAGCCCGGCACGATCGCCCGGGGACCGAACTTCGCCCGCGCCCGGTCCGCCACCGCCTCGAGCCGCCGGGCCTTCTCGTCCGCCGGGTCGAAGGTCAGCTGATGCGCGGCCCCCTCCGCCGGCGCGAGCCCCTCCGCGCGCAGCGCGATGCCCCGCACCCGGGCCCGCTGGAGCCCGAAGGAGCCGTGGATCGTGTACACGAGGGCGGCCAGCGCCGCCGAGTGGGCGGTCGGCTCGGGCAGCGCCCTGGTACGGATGGTGGTGGACCGGTCCGCGTACCGCACGGTCACCGTCAGGGAGCGGCACACCTGCCGCTCCGAGCGCATCCGGGCGCCCAGCTCCTCGGTGAGCGAGAGCAGCGCCCTGCGCTGGGCCGTCGGGTCCAACTCGTCGTGCGGGAAGGAGCGTTCGGCCGCGAGCGACCGGGAGGCCGCGTTCGGCACGACCGTGGTCCTGTCGATCCCCCGGGCCCGCTCGGCGAGTTCGCGTCCGGCCTTCGCACCGACGAGCCGCTGGAGCACGGCGAGCGGCGCGTCCGCGACCCGCCCGATGGAGTCGAGTCCGTACGAGCAGAGGGTACGGGCGGTGGTGCGGCCGACCCCGTCGAGCGCGACGACCGGGCGGTCCCGCAGGAAGGCGGCCGGATCCTCGACGACCTGGGTGACACCGGGGCGCGCCTCCCGGGCCGCCATCCGGGCCAGCATCGGATTCGGCCCGACCCCGATGACGCAGTCGACGCCGTACAGGGCGAGCGCCCTGACCCGTACCACCGAGGCGAGTTCCGTCGGGGTCCAGCCGAAGTACCGCAGCGCGCCGCGGACGTCGGCGAGCAGGGTGTCGGGCGGGCAGGCCTCGACGACCGGGGTGAACTCGCCGAGCAGCCCGACCAGCCGGGGAAGCATCGCCTCCCCCTGGGCGTCGAGCCGGAACCGTACACAGAGGATCATCCCGCGCTCCCCGGACTCTGATGCCACAGCTTCCTTCCACTGGGAACCCCTTCACCGGCCGGTTTCAGGTCCGCCCAGGGGTTCATCTCGTATCCGGTCTCCATCGTGATCCGGCGCCCGTTGTCGGCCTCACCCGTGCGTCCGGACTGTTCGGGCTGTTCGGCCAGGCGCGCCGCCACCGCCTCCAGACCGCCGGAGGCGCGCACCTCCACCAGCTCGGCGAGGTTCCAGGCCGCGGAACCGACCACGCTGAGGCTGCGCGGGCCGCGCCGCTGCACCACGCCGCGGACGAGCAGCAGCCAGGAGTGGAAGACGGTGTGCGCGCATGCCTCGTGGGAGTCGTCGAAGAAGGCGAGGTCGACCAGGCCCGTGCCGTCGTCGAGCGTGGAGAAGATGACCCGCTTGCCGGAGCGGATCGGCGGGGTCTGGGTGGCCGCCTTGGCGCCCGCGACCAGGACGGTCTCTCCGTGCCGGGCCTCGCGCAGCCGTTTGGCGGAGACCACGCCGAGTTCGCGCAGGAAGGCGTGGTGGTCGGCCATGAGGTGGCGCGAGGCGTCCATGCCGAGGACCCCGAGCTCGGCGCTGAGCCGCTCCGACTCGTCGAGGTCGGGCAGACCGACGGGGGCGGTCTTCCGGCCCTGGGCGAGCGGGAGTTGGCCTCCGTAGGAGGCGGCTCCGCGCTGGGTGCGGTGGAGCTCGGTCACGTGCAGCAGCAGATCACGGCGGTTGGCGCCGAAGGCGTCCAACGCGCCGACCTGCGCGAGCCGTTCGGCCACCGGTTTACGGGGCCGGGCCCGCTCCCAGAAGTCGAGCAGCGAGGCGTAGGGCTGTCCGGCCTCGATCCGCGCGCTCTCGGCCTCGCTGATGCCGTGGACGTCGGCGAGGGCGAGCCGCAGCCCCCACCGCTCCGGCATACCGGACACCAGTTCGATTCGATGAGCGGCCGCGGACCGGTTCACGTCCAGCGGCAGCACCGGCACCCCGCGCCGCCGGGCGTCCGCCAGCAGCAGCCGCTTCGGATACATCCCCGGGTCGTGGGTGAGCAGCCCGGCGTAGAAGGCCGCCGGGTGGTGCGCCTTGAGCCAGGCCGACTGGTACGTGGGTACGGCGAAGGCGACCGCGTGCGCCTTGCAGAAGCCGTACGAGCCGAAGGCCTCGACGATCTCCCAGGTGCGGGCGACCACCTCGGGGTCGTATCCGCGCTCCTCCGCCCGCTGCGCGAACCAGACCTTGATCCGGCCCTGCGACTCGGGGTGCGAGAGCCCGCGCCGCGCCTGGTCGGCCTCGCCCCGGCCGCAGCCGGTCATGATCCGTACGATCTCGATGATCTGCTCGTGGAAGACGACGACGCCGTACGTCTCCTTCAGCGCGCCCTCCAGGTCCGGGTGCGGGTAGCGGACGGGCGCCCGGCCGTGGCGGGCCTCGATGAACGGACGGACCATGTCGGCGGCGACCGGTCCCGGCCGGAAGAGCGAGATGTCGACGACGAGGTCGTGGAAGGTGCTGGGCTGAAGCCGGCCGACCAGATCCCGCTGGCCGGGCGACTCGATCTGGAAGCAGCCGAGCGTCTCGGTGGACTGGATGAGCCGGTACGTCGCGGGGTCGGCGGGCGGGAGCGCGTCGATGTCCGGCCGGGCGCCCGTGGCCCGCTCCACCTCGGCGACGGCGTGCGCCATGGCGGACTGCATCCGCACACCGAGGACGTCGAGCTTGAGCAGCCCGAGGTCCTCCACGTCCTCCTTGTCGAACTGGGACATGGGGAATCCCTCGCCGCTGGTGGGCACGACGGGGGTACGGGTGAGCAGCGAGGCGTCCGAGAGCAGGACCCCGCACGGGTGCATGGCGATCCCGCGAGGGAGGCCGTCGAGGGCCTCGACCAGCTCCCAGAGCCTGCCGAACCTCTCCTTCTCCTTCGCCAGTTCGCGCAGTTCGGGCAGTTCGTCGAGGGCGGCGCGGGCGTCCCGGGCGCGGATGTGCGGGAACGCCTTGGCGATCCGGTCGATCTCGGCCGGGTCCATGGACAGGGCCGCGCCCACGTCCCGTACGGCATGGCGGACCCGGTAGGTCTCGGGCATGGAGACGGTGGCGACCCGCTCGGTGCCGAAGCGGTCGATGATCGCGCGGTAGACCTCCAGGCGCCGGGCGGACTCCACGTCGATGTCGATGTCGGGGAGGGCGGTGCGGTTCTTGGACAGGAAGCGCTCCATGAGCAGGCCGTGCTCGACGGGGTCGGCGTGGGCGATGCCGAGGAGGTGGTTGACGAGGGAGCCGGCGCCGGAGCCGCGGGCGGCGACCCGGATCCCCATCCTCTTCACGTCGTCGACGACCTGGGCGACCGTCAGGAAGTAGGTGGCGAAGCCGTGGTGGGCGATGATGTCGAGCTCGCGGTGCATCCGGTCCCAGTAGTCGCGGCGCCGTTCGTATCCGCGCAGCACCATGCCGGCGGCGGCCCGGGAGGCCAGCACGCGCTCGGCGGTGCGGTGCTCGGCGCCGACGAGGGACGGCTCGGGGAAGTGGGCGGAGCCCATGCCGAGGTCGTCCTGGGGGTCGACCAGACAGTCGGCGGCGACCGCCTGTGTCTGGTCGAGCAGCCGGTACGCGGCGTCCCGGCGGAAGCCCGCGGCCTCGACGATCCGCTCGGCGGTGGCCAGCATGTCGCCGCCGCCCTTGAGCCAGGCCTCGCCGCTGTCGAGCTCCTTGCGGGGGTCGACGGGGACGAGGCGGCGGGCGGAGTCGAGGACGTCGGCGACGGGGCCCTGGCCGGGGTCGGCGTAGCGGACGGCGTTGCTGAGGACGGGACGGATGCCGTGCTCGGCGGCGAAGCCGACGGTACGGGCGGCGAGCCGCAGCGAGCCGGGCCCGGCGCCGGAGCGGCCGTGGTGGACGGCCTCGAGGCGGAGGGCGTCGCCGTACCGCTCGCGCCAGGGCGCGAGGAGCCGGGCGGCCCGGTCGGGGCGCCCGGCGGCGAGCGCCTGCCCGACGTCGGAGGCGGGGCCGAGCAGGACGACGAGGTCGTCGCCATGGTTGTCGTCCCAGGCCAGCAGAGGCCCGCCCGTCTCGCGGGCATGGGCGGCGCTGACCATCCGGCAGATCTCGGCCCAGCCAGCGCGGGACCGGGCGAGGAGGACGGCCCGGGAGGCGGACTCGTCGACGAAGGCCCCGCCGCGCACGGGCACGCGCCGCGCGGAAACCCCACCCCGCCCAGGCCACCGGGCCACGGCCGACCCGGACCCGTCCAGGGCCCCACGGGGGCCACCGAGACCACCGGAACCGGCCGACGGCACGACCAGGGCCCCGCGGACGCCAAGACCACCGGAACCGCCCGTCGGCACGACCAGCCCGGACCCACCCGCGGCCCCACGGACGCCAAGACCACCGGAACCGGCCGACCCGGACCCGCCCTGGGCCCCGCGGGGGCCACCGAGACCACCGGAACCGGCCGACGGCACGACCAGCCCGGACCCGCCCCGGGCCACGGCCCCTGTACGGGCCCGACCCACGCCCCCGGCGCCCGGACCGGCCGGGGCAGCCCCGGCACCGGAACCGTCCGGGGCCACGGCGTCCGCGCCGGACGGGCCGACACCACGGGTGTCCGAGGCGGACGGCCCGCGGGAGGGAGCGGACGCGGCCGGGGTGGAGCCCGGCTCGGCACCCGGCAGGGACGACGCCCCTGCCGGCACGACCCCTGAGCCGAAGGACCCGGACCACGGCCCACCGGGACCCTCCGGAATGCCCTCGGCCTCCGCGACAGCACCGGAGCCGGCGGAAGCCGCCGGGTCCACCGCCCCCGCGCCGGACGGTCCGGAGCCACCGGGCGCACCCCGCTCCACACCGGTCTCGGCCACACCTCCGGGCGCACCCGCACCGCCCCTACGACCCGCGCCGCCCCTGCCCGTACCCGTACCCATCTCCGTACCCGTACCCGTACCCGTACCGCCGCCCGACGCCCCCCGGCCGAAGCCGTTCACGGCGTATACGCGCACGTCGGCGCGGTCGGCCGTTCCGGCGGTCGGCGGGGCGACCGCCAGGTCCACGCCGAACAGCGGACGCACGCCCGCCGCCTCGCAGGCCTTCGCGAAGCGGATCACGCCCGCGACCGTGTCGCGGTCCGTGAGGGCGAGCGCGTCCATACCCCGCTCCGCCGCGCGCTCCGCCAGCCGTTCAGGGTGCGAGGCGCCGTACCGCAGGGAGAAGCCCGATGCGGTGTGCAGATGCGTGAACCCCGGCATGCACACCTCCCGCATCGATTCGCACGTATGTTCCCACCCCCCTCTTTCTTCACCATAGACTATTTCGAACGTCCGTACGATACGCCGCGCACCTCATCCGTTCGGCCCCATCCCACCTGCGCAAACACCCCTCTCCGCCGAGCGTGGGGGCATGAGCCTCGTCGATGAACTGAAGAGCGCCGTCACCCCCCGAGCCGCCCTGCTCGTCGTCGGCGTCTTCGCCCTCCAGCTGCTGTTCATCGCCTCGTACGTGGGGGCGCTCCACGACCCGAAGCCGAAGGACGTCCCCTTCGGCGTGGTCGCGCCCCCACAGGTCTCCGCCCAGCTCGTCGGACAGCTGGAGAAGCTCCCCGGCGAACCGCTCGACCCCCGGACCGTCACGGACGAGGCCGAGGCCAGGCAGCAGATCCTGAACCGGGAGATCGACGGCGCCCTGCTGGTGAACCCGGCCAGGACCACCGACACCCTGCTCGTCGCCTCCGGCGGCGGCACCGTGCTCGCCTCCGCCATGGAGTCGCTCTTCACCCGGCTCGAGGGCGCCCAGCAGCGCACTGTCCGAACCGTCGACGTCGCCCCCGCCTCCCCGCAGGACTTCGACGGCCTCTCCGCCTTCTACCTGGTCGTCGGCTGGTGCGTCGGCGGCTACATCTGCGCCGCGGTCCTCGCGATCAGCTCGGGCGCGCGGCCCGCGAACCCCGAACGCGCGATCATCCGGCTCGGGGTCCTCGCGCTCTACGCGATCCTCGGCGGCCTCGGCGGCGCGGTCATCGTCGGCCCGATCCTGGGAGCCCTGCCGGGCAGCGTCGCGGCCCTGTGGGGTCTGGGCGCCCTCGTCGTCTTCGCCGTCGGCGCCGCCACCCTCGCCCTGCAGTCCCTCTTCGGCATCGTCGGCATCGGTCTCGCGATCCTGCTGATCGTGGTCGCGGGCAACCCGAGCGCCGGGGGCGCCTTCCCGCTGCCGATGCTGCCACCGTTCTGGAAGGCGATCGGCCCCGCCCTGCCTCCGGGCGCCGGCACCTGGGTCGCGCGCTCGATCGCGTACTTCAAGGGCAACGACGTCACCGTCTCGCTCCTGGTGCTCTCCGCCTGGGCGGTCGTCGGCAGCGCGATCACGCTGGTGATGTCGTCGCTGAAGCGCAGGCCCGGGACCGAGCCGACCCCCGAGGGACTCGGCGCCGCGGGCGGCGCCGCCGCCTGAACCCGCCGCCTGAACCCGCCGCTGCCCTGGCCGAAAAGCCCTGGCCCACCGACCGGCGGACCATTACGTTCGCGGGGCACCACCGACCGGCCCCCGAACCGACAAGGCTCTCCGTGACATTCGTTCGCCCCGCCCACCCCGACGAACTCCCGGCCCTGGTCGAGCACCCCGCCGACCCGGAGCGCAACGCCGCCACCCGCGCGTACCTCACCCAGCTCCTCGACGGCGCGTGCACCCGGCCCGAGTGGTGCCTCGTCGCCGAAGACGGCGACGGACGGCTCACCGGCAGCGTGGTGCTGTGGACCCTGCCGGGGCACGACGTCCCGCTCGCCGTCGTGCTGTTCGAGGCTCCGGAGGACTCCCCGGAGACCGGGTCCGCGCTGCTCGACGCGGCGGCCGCGAAGGCCGGGGAGCTCGGCGCGACGGAGCTGGAGCATGTCGTCGACTCCCCTGCCCAGGCTCCGCAGTTCCAGCGGAACCCGGAGCGCCGGGGCGAGTTGCTGCGCGCCGCCGGCTTCGAAGTGGTCCGCGACGGACGGCGGTTCAGCCTCCGGACCCCTGCCGTCTCCGACGGGACCGGTGTGCTGCCCGCCGACGATCCCCGCCTGACCTTCCGCTCGCTCGCCGAGCTCGGCCCCGATCCCTTCGTCGCCGTTCTCGCCGAGCTGCTCGCGGACACCGCGGACGCCCGGCTCGCCGCCGACGTGCGGCGGCACGGCGTACGGCGCGCGGCCGAGCTGCTCTTCGAGGAGACGGCCGAGCTGAAGCACGAGCCCGAGTGGTGGGAGCTCGGTCACGACGCCGACGGCACCGTCGCCGTGATCAGCCTGCCGGCCGAGAACCCCAGCGTTCCGGTGATCGGCTTCGTCGGCGTCGCCCCCGCCCACCGCGGCAAGGGGTACGCCACCTCGGTCGTGGTCCGGGGCACGCGTGTCCTGACCGCCGCAGGTGCCAAGGAGATCCGCGGGGACTGCGACCGCGCGAACGTGGCCATGGCCAAGGCCTTCGAGCGGGCCGGGTACGTGAACTTCGCCGACCGACTGGAGTTCGCCCGCGCCCTCTGACCGTATCCATGCCGCGTCCCTCGGGCCGATAGTCTTCCCCGCCATGGGAAGGCATGTGCGCTCCGACGACGGCCGCCTGCTGCTGGCCGAGGAATGGGGAAACCCCTCGGGGACCCCCGTACTGCTCCTGCACGGCACACCCGGCAGCCGGCTCGGCACCGCGCTGCCCGATCTCGCCGACCACCATCCCGACATGCGGTTCTTCGCCTACGACCGTCCCGGGTACGGAGGTTCGGACCGGCTCCCCGGACGACGGGTCGCCGACGCGGCCCGGGACGCGGCGGCCGTCGCCGACGCGCTGGGGGTGGAGCACTTCGCCGTGGTCGGACGGTCCGGCGGGGCGCCGCACGCGCTCGCCTGCGCGGCGCTGCTCCCCGACCGGGTCCGAGCAGCCGCGGCGCTGGTGAGCATCGCGCCCCGGGACGCGGCGGGGCTCGACTGGTTCGCGGGCATGACCCCGTTCAACGTCCGCGAGTTCGGCCTGGCGGCCGAGTCGCCCGAGCTGCTCGACGCGGACCTGGCCGCCCGGGCCGCGGCCATCCGGCGGGACCCCGAACGCCTCGTCGAGGACCTGCGGGCCGAACTCTCCGACCACGACCTTCCGATCGTCTCCGACCCCGCCGTACGCGCCACGCTCCTGCGCACCTACCGCGAGGCGCTCGGCACCTCGCACCACGGCTGGACCGACGACACCCTCGCCTTCACCCACCCGTGGGGCTTCGACGTCTCCGCCGTCGCCGCCCCCGTCCTTCTCTGGCACGGCCTCGACGACGCCTTCTCACCACCCGCCCACACCCGCTGGCTTGCCGACCGGATCCCCGGCGCCACCCTCGTCCTCAAACCGGACGCCGGACACTTCGCCGCCCAGTACGCCCTGCCGACCGTCCTGGCGTGGCTGCGGGACCAGGCCGCTCAGGAGGGCGGCGGGAGATAGCCGGTGGAGCGGGCGCCCTTGAGGCAGTTCATGATCCGCTCATGGCTGTCGCCGACCGTGTCCACGACACGTACGCGCATATGGAGCGCGTCGACCTCGTCCACGAAGCGGCGGGAGAACGCGCCCATCAGGACGGTCTCGTACGTTCCCGTGCCCACCAGGGGGAACGTGCCGAAGGTGGGGAGCTGGAAGTCCTCGCCGGGGACGAGACCGGCCGCCGTCAGAATCGCCACCGCCCCCGGGACGTCCGTCCACGGGGTCGAGGCCGGGTCGTTCTCCCCCGCGAGCACGACTCTGCACTCGTACTTCTCGATCACCGCCGAGTACTGGCCGCCGTTGTAGACGCCGGTCCGCCACCCGACGGCGTTCCCCCGCAGATCGCCCGTCGTCCAGTCGCTCCGCCAGCCCAGATAGGGCCGTACGGTACGGGCGTACTGCGCCCGCGCGAGGACGGCGGCCGCCGCGACCGCGAGGAGGCTGCCCAGCGGCTCCATGTCCAGGAGCTGCAGCCGCCACGGCCAGTCGGTCCTGGCCTCCTCGGTCATGTTGGCGCGGACGATCTCCCAGCCCAGGACGGCGGTGAGCAGGCAGAGCAGCACGATCGGGGCCGTGTAGAGCAGGGGGCTGCGCCGGACCCTGCGCTGGGCGTCGCCGGGTATCGGCCCACCGCGCTGGACGGTCACACGCTCTCCCCCACCACGAGTCCCTGCGTCGGCCCCCGGCCGTGTCACGGCCGGGGGCCGACGCCCGTTCGGATCATGGTGCTACGGAGGCCTGGCCTCCGCCTAGGCCGTGCCGGCCTAGAACACGCTGACGCCGTACGCGTTCAGCGCCTCGGTGACCGGCTGGAAGAAGGTCGTACCGCCGGAGGAGCAGTTGCCGCTGCCGCCGGAGGTGAGGCCGATGGCGCGGCTGCCGGAGTAGAGCGGGCCGCCGGAGTCGCCGGGCTCGGCGCACACGTTGGTGCGGATCATGCCGTAGACGATGTCCCCGCCGCCGTAGTTGACGGTGGCGTTGAGGCCGGTCACGGAGCCGCTGTGGGTGCCGGTGGTGGAGCCGCGACGGGTCACGGACATGCCGACCGTGGCGTTGGCGGCGCTGGTGATGTCCACGCTGCCGACCGTGCCGGACTTGGTGACGCTGCTGTTGGTGTACCGGACGATGCCGTAGTCGTTGGTCGGGAAGCTCGATCCCGACGTGGAGCCGAGGACGGTCGTGCGGCCGGAGTTGGAGTACCAGGTGCCCGCGCCGTCGGTGCAGTGCCCGGCGGTCAGGAAGTAGTAGTTGCCCGCGCTGTCACGGACGTTGAACCCCAGCGAGCAGCGCCAGCTGGAGGCGTAGATCGCGTCGCCGCCGGAGATCAGCTTGTTGAACTTGCCGGGGGTCCGCTCGATGCGGATCGCCCCGGCGTTGGCGCCGGCCTGGCGCTTGATCTCGGCTATCTCCGCCTTCGACACGGTGGAGTCGGCGGTGACGACGAGGGTGTTGGTGGCCGGGTCGACGTGCCAGGCGGTACCGGCCACGTCGGCGCTCAGGACGGCGTCGCCGGCGGCGGAGAGCTGCGACGCGCTGAAGGTCCGGGCGGTGTCGGCGCTCGCGGTGGGGATGGCGACGGCCGCCGCGGCGGCGAGGCCGGTGGCGACGGCGAGCAGACGGACGGATCTCGTGGGGGTGGTGCGCTTGGTCCTCACTTCTCGTTCCTCCAGAGGGGAATCGGGGGTCCGCCGTGGGGGGGCCGGACCCGTGAGGCGCGGCCAGGGGCCGGCGCTGTGGGGGAGTCTCGGGCCGCCCGGCCGGGCGCCGCAAGGGCGCCTTTCGGCCGTACGATACTCAACTATCGTGTGTCATAAGGGGTTTACTGACGATCCGCCGCGACGCGGCACATGGCCGACCACATGCGAAGGGCGCCGGCGGACAGTACCGCCGACGCCCTGGTGCGCCACCCGCCGCAGGGCCCGGTTCAGGCCTCGACGAGCCGCCGCTCCCCGGCCGGCACACCGGTGTCGAGGGTGTTCCCCGGCGGCGGGAACGGGCAGATGAAGTGGTCGGCGAAGGCGCACGGCGGCAGCAGCGCGCGGTTGAAGTCGACCGTCACCGAGCCGTCCGCGGCGGGCGCGGCCGGGCGCAGGAAGCGGAACCGGTAGCTGTCGCGGCCACTGGTGGCATCGGCGAAGACCGCCCACAGCGTGCCGTCGTCCTCCACCGCGACCTGGAGCGTGTGCTCGACGCCGCGGAGCTCGAAGGAGAGCTCACCGGTCAGGCCGAGCCCCCGCTCCTTCCCGTCGGCGTTCTCGACCCGGACGTTGCGGGACTCCTCGTATGCCCGGAAGGTGCCGGGCACCACCCAGCGCTCGTCGTACGGCGTGGCCTCGATGCCCCGGAAGGCGCGGCGCGCCGCGGACTCCGGGTCGAAGTCCCGTACCGCCCACAGCCCTTCGCGGCGCAGGACGACGAGCCGTCGGCCGGCCGACTCGGCACGGGACTCGTGGATCGGGGCGTGGTCGGCGGCCAGCCGGACGCTGCCGATCAGAGGCTTGCCGTCGACGGTGACGGCGTCCTCGGCGTCCGCCGTGAGAACCACCTCGTCGCCGTCGTCCAGCCACCGCCCGGGAACGGCCGGAATTCGACCCTCCGGGTAGTCGGAGAGCCAGTACGTGCCGGTGAGGGAGAGCGGCCCGTACGACGAGGAGACCGCCGCCGTGCGCTGCTCGTGCCAGTGCTGCCAGTCCTGCTGGGGATCCGTGCTCATGGTGTTCAACCCTTCCATACGGGCTCGGGAAGCCCCGGACACGACGCTCATGGAGGAGCGCGGCCGCGGGGGCGGGAACGGGGGCGGACAAGGAGGTTCAGGCGTACGGGGTCGGGCGCGCGCTCACAGGTCGCGCAGGAAGGCCAGCGTGGTCCGCGCGGTCGCGTCGTTCTGCCGGAGGGAGAGGCCGTTGGTGCCGGGCCGGGCGAAGCCACCGGCGCCGCGGGCGTCGGTGTGCGGGCCGGGTGCGAAGCGGCGGGGGTGCGGTACGCCCGGCCCGGTCCAGGACGCGGCCGTCGGCGGGATCGACGGCGAGGAGTCCGGCCGGGGTCGCGGCCGCGCCGTCGGCGTACAGTGCGGGCAGCAGCGGGTCCCGGGTGGCCACGACCGTGGGCTCCGGAAGCCGCGCCTCGACGAGAGCGCGGGCCTCGGTGACGTACCCGGGGAGCGTGGAGCTCCGGGCGCGGAACACCCTGTCCTCGGCGGCCACCTGGAGGTCGGCGCCGAGGAAGCGCACGACACCCGCGCGGGAGAGCGCGAGCAGGTCCCGCAGCCGTGGCCCCGGCGGCCCCGAGGCCAGGGAGCTGAAGAAACCGTGCCACCAGGTCCCGATGTCGCCGAGCCGCGCCAGCTGCCCGTAGACCGAGTTCAGGCCGTGGAAGAGGGCGAGGTCGGGGCTGTGCCCCGGGTCGCCGCGGCGCGCCACATCGTCGGCGACATGACGACGGACGTGGTCCTGGAGGGCGGCCCGGGAGGTGTGGCGTACACCCGCGAGGGGGCGGTCGAGCGCGGCGAGGTCGAGCCGGTCGGCGGGGTCGGGCACGGCGGGCGCGACGAGGGTGTCGAGCTCGGGGCTTCCGGGCGCGCAGGCGGCATGGGCGCGGTCGAACTCCGCCCACGGGAGTCGGGTGCGTTCGGGATGCGCGGTGAAGAGGCGGTGGTAGTGGGCGAAGCCGAGCTCCTTCGCGATCAGCGGCCGGACGTCCCGCCGGAAGTCGAACCCTCCGGGCCGGGCGAGGAGTTCGTCGATCCGTCCCGGTCCCAGGTGGCGGGGCAGCGGGGGCCGTTCGCCCTCCAGCGGGTACGTGATCTTCGCGCGGTACGGGACTCCGCGCCGCGATCCGACGTACAGGACCGGCTCCCGCCCGGACGGCAGGTACACCCCGTTCTCGTACCGGCCGCCGCGACCCTCGGTGAGCAGGACCATGAGGTCGGCGAAGGCGAGGCCGAGGCCGCGCACGATCACGGGCGCGCCGGGCGCGAGTCACGACAGGTCGCTGTCGGCGGTGAAGTCGGGCGGCAGGTGCACCAGACCATGGTGTTCGGCGTGGGCCGCCAACCGGATCTGTTCGTCGTCCGGTTCGGCGTCCAGATGGCCCTGTGCGAGGACGACGACATCGGCGGTGAGCGGCGCGGCGACGCCTTCCAGCCACACCGTCTGGCGTTCGGCGGGCGCACCGGCGACGCGCAGCGCCCTGCGCCGGTGGTGATGGACGACGGCGCCGGGCGGCAGGGCGGCGACGGCCTTCTCGTACACCCAGCGCAGATAGCCGCTGTGGGCGCTGCGGCTGACGAAGGCCGACCCGTCACCGCCGGCCCACTCGTGCACGGTGGGCCCGGGGACGACCGGGCCCGCCATCTCCACGGTGTCGTCGGTGAGCATCGTCACGTACTGCGCCTGCGAGTTCTCCAGAGCAGCGGCGACTGGTCATGGCGCCAGAGACGGCCGCCGCCCGGCGGGTACGGGTCGACGAGATGGATGTCGAGGCCATAACCGCCGTACAGCTCAGGCGCGTTGGCGGCGACGCGTTCCAACACCCCGGTGCCGCGCGGCCCGGCGCCGACGATCACGAGCGAGCGTCGCGCCGGAGGGTCCGGGGGCAGGCGGGGCGGTTCGGCCTCCGGCACCGCCTCCGCCTCCGCCTCCGGCACCGGCACCGGCACCGGCACCGGCACCGGCACCGGCACCGGCACCGGCACCGGCACCGGCGAAGGTACGGGAGCGGCGGCGGGAGCAGGCACCATGGGATCAGCAGCCGCAGTCGCACCCGCAGTCACAGCCGTCGCAGCAGCCCCCGTCGCCTCCCCCGTCCTCACCCCCGCAGTTGCAGCAGCTGCAGCAGTCGCCGCAGCCACTGCAGTCGCAGTTGCTGCACGAGCCCTCGCGGCGCTCCCTGCTCCACGGGTCCTCGTACGTGCCGCAGCACAGCTGGCACGTGCACGCCAGGCCCATCCAGACCGCGCAACCGGCTATCAGGCCGCGGCGCCGGTTCGGCGGCTCGGGCGGCAGCGGGCCACCCGGACCGCCGGGGCCGCCCGGCCCCGGGGCGTACGGATTGCCCGGCACGGGCCCGGGAGCGTACGGCCCGGGCTGGTACGGCCCCGGCTGGTACGGCCCCGGCTGGTGCGCTCCCCCGGGGGCACCCGCCCCGGGAGCCCCCACCCCGTGCGCACACCTCGCCGTGCCGAACGCGCGGTCCACCGAGACCCGCAGCTCGTGGGCGAGCAGCGCGTGCACCAGCCGCCCGTCCACGAACGTGGCGTCCCGTAGCGCGAGGCGTATCCCGTGGAGCGCGTCGTCAGCGAGCCGGCGCGCCTCGGTGAGCGAGGTGCCCGTCGCGGCGAGCGGGTTCCACGCGCCGGAAGCGGCGTCCGCCTCCCGGTCCTCCACGGCGTCCAGCAGATGGGCGAGCCGCCCGAAGAGCCGGCCGGCCTCGGCGAGCGGCTCGACGTTCTCGGGCCGGCCCGCGAGCACGGCGGTGTGCGCGAAGGCCGCGGCCGTCGCCGTCTCGGTCGGTTCGGTCACCGTGAGAAGCGGGGTGCCGGGTCCGGCGAGCGTCTCGATCCCGGCCTGCCGGTCCACGGCGTCCACCAGGACGGCGGTGTCGAATCCGATCGCCTGCCCGGTCCGCGCGCCCGCCCGGTCCCAGGACCTGGCGACCCGGCGGGCCGCCGCGGCGACCGGCCGGCGCGCCAACAGCCCGTCCCGGTCGGCGACGTGGTCCCGTACCTTCGCCGAGGCGAGGACCAGCGACACGGCCGCCGCGAGACGCGCGCCCTCGCCCTGGGCGACGGGCGCGGTCCTCATCTGGCGCAGCGGGCAGGGACCGGCGGTACGGCGCCCGCCGTCGACGAGCCCGGTCTGAGCCTCCGTCAGAACCGAGACGATCAGGCCGTCGTAGTTGGTGACCACCCGGGCGAACTGCCCGTGGTCGGCCCGAAGTGCCAGGCAGAGGCCGCAGAGATGGGCCATCCACTCGACCTTGAGGCCCTCGGTGAGCCGATGAGTGCAAGGCCTGACGATTCCGAACAAGAGACTCCCCCGTGAGTCGCGCGCACATGCTGCTGCAGCGGTCTGCAGTGGTGTGGCGGCATCGTATCGAGCCGGCCCGTTCACCCGGACGCTCCGAGCGTCACCCTTCTGGCCCGACTTTCATATTTTAGTTCCACGACCCCTCCGGAACCTCCGTCAGGCCCCGTATACCGCAAGATTCCTGACGATTCGCCAGAAAACGGCCCTCACGTTCTGCACCAGTACCGTCACGAAACACGCGCGCGCCGACTATCCACTTGGCGCGCGATCCGCATCATGGACGACGATAGGGACATGCGGAACCACAAGTGACCGCGCTGAAAGGAGGCGACCATGGGATCGGTGCGCAAGGCGAGTGCATGGCTGGGCCTCGTCGAGGACAACGACGAGCGTTACTACGACGACGAGTACGCCGAGACTGCCGAGAGCGGCGACGCCTGGGTGACGGACCCTCGGGTCCGGGTGGCGTCCGACACGGCGCAGGAGCAGGGCCGCCGGATCGCGACCGTCTCCCCGGACGGGTTCCGGGACGCCCGGGGCATCGGCGAGCTCTTCCGGGACGGCGTCCCGGTGATCGTCAACCTCACGGCCATGGAGCCCTCCGACGCCAAGCGCGTGGTCGACTTCGCCGCCGGTCTCGCCTTCGGGCTGCGCGGCTCGATCGAGCGGGTGGCGACGCGGGTCTTCCTGCTGACCCCCGCCGACACGCAGATCATCAACGGGGACCCGGCGGGGCGTGCGCAGGACGGTTTCTTCAACCAGAGCTGAGCCGGTGGCGCCTCCCGGCCGCCGCGCCGGGCGGGGCACCTCCCGGCTGCAACGCCGGGGGAGCTCACCGGCCGGTTCCACCGGACGGGGTCACGACCGGCGGGCGCCCTGCCCGGCATGCCCCGAGGTCGAACAGACCGGTTCGACGGACTCGCGGGTGTCACGGTCGACGGACTCGCGGCCGGACCGGTCCACGTGCTCGCCGGCGCCCGGTTCGACGGGCTCGCGGCCGGACCGGTCCACGTGCTCGCCGGCGCCCGGTTCGACGGGCTCGCGGGTGGCCGGCACCCGTGCCTCCGCGGGGGCCGCGGACACCAGGTCCTCCGGATCGACCATGCACTCCATCACGCGCGGCAGCCGCAGGGCCATGACCGCGCCGAGCAGCAGCAGCGCCGCGCTGACGAAGAGCGTGACGTGCAGACCGTCCACGAAGGCGTGCCGCGCCGCGTGGTACAGCGCCGGTCCTGCCGTGCCGCCGAGCCGGTCGGCGACCTGGTAGGCCTCGCCGAGCGAGTTCGCGGCGGCCTCGCTCGCGGCGGCCGGGACACCGGGGACGGCGGCCAGACCGGGCGCGTACGCCGCGTTCATCACGCTGCCGAGGAGCGCGATGCCCATGCCCGCTCCGAGCTGGTACGAGGTCTCGCCGATGGCCGCCGCGCCGCCCGCGCTCTCCGGCGGGGCCTCGCTCAGCATCGACTCGTACGCCGAGAAGAGGGTGGTCTGGAGCCCGAAGCCGAGCAGGACGAAGCCACAGGTGAGCAGCAGCGGCCGGTCCTGCTGGCCCATCAGGACGAGCAGCAGCACGGCCGCGGCGGTCAGCACGAAGCCCCAGCCGACCATCCGGCGCGGACCGATCCGGCGCAGGGTGTACGAGCCGGTGGCGCCGGCCGCCATGGCGGCGAAGGTGAGCGGCAGGAGCCGCAGCCCGGTCTCCAGCGGGCTGAGCCCGAGGACGAGCTGGAGGTACTGGACGGCGATCAGCTCAAGGCCGACCAGGGCCAGCATGGCGAGCACGATGCAGCCGACGGAGGTGGTGAAGGCGGCCCGGGAGAACAGCCGCATGTCGATCAGCGGATGCGCCCGGCGCCTCTGCCGTCGTACGAAGAGGATCAGCAGCGCCGCGCCGAGGAGCAGCGGTGCGCTGGTGGCGGGTTCGAGCAGGTTCTCGCCCGCGCCGATCCGCTTCACCCCGAGGACCATGCCGAGGACACCGGCCGCGGCCATCAGCGCGCCGAGGACGTCCCAGGGGCCGTCGCCGCGCCCCTTGGACTCGGGAAGCAGCCAGCGGCCGAGCGGCAGGATCAGCGCCATGAGCGGGATGTTGATCAGGAAGACCGAGCCCCACCAGTAGTGCTCGACCAGGAAGCCGCCGAGCACCGGCCCGGTGGCGGCGCCGATCGCGGCGACCGCCGTCCAGATGCCGATCGCGGTGGCCCGCTCGCGGCGGTCGGGGAAGACCGCCCGGAGGATCGAGAGGGTGGCGGGCATGATCATCGCGCCGCCGACGCCCAGGAGGGCGCGGGCGCCGATCAGGACTCCGGGGGCGGTGGAGAGGGCGGCGACCGCGGAGGCGACACCGAACAGCGCGTAACCGAGGAGCAGCACTCTGCGGCGGCCGACCCGGTCGCCCAGCGTGCCGAAGAGGATCAGCAGCGAGGCGCAGATCAGCGGGTAGGCGTCGACGATCCACAGCA
Organism: Streptomyces sp. NPDC012508; assembly: GCF_042902595.1. NCBI lineage: Bacteria > Bacillati > Actinomycetota > Actinomycetes > Kitasatosporales > Streptomycetaceae > Streptomyces > Streptomyces sp. NPDC012508. Next base: position 29,842 of record NZ_JBIBEO010000009.1, on the reverse strand, counting down.
GCTCGGTGGAGCTGGGGCGCAGGTCCTCCGTGAGGGAGGGGACGGCGACATGGAGCACGGTGGCGTCCAGCGCGACCAGCAGCAGGCTGACACAGAGAACGACGAGGACGACCCAGCGGTTGGCACCGCCGGCGGCGGCACGGAGTCGTGCTCCGGCCGTGATCGTCCGCTGCATGTACGTACCTCCCAGTGAAGCTCTCGCGCTCGGCGGGCGCCGGCCGGGGTTCGGGGCCTCGGGGCGGCCCGGCATCGACGGGCGAGTGAGCCGTCAGCGTACGCGAGTTCAAGGCCCGAGCGCGTGGCGCACCTCTCACCCCGGCGGGCCGCCGTGTGTGGCGTACGCCACTCCGTCCGCCCCGCGCGCCTCCTCGAATTCCGCCCGCACAACCGTTTGACGCATTTCCCCGGCGCACAAACAGGCTTCCGGAAAGTCACCCTCCGGCAATAGGGCGGAAGGTCATCGGATTCTCCGACAGACGCCAGGAATAACCCCCCGGCTGAGACCTACTCCACATCACATCGTCATCACGAAGACACCGGATCGACCAAGGTCGACACTCACTCCCTGTAACGTCGATTGGGTGCGTACCGACATCTTTGCCCGGCTGGACCGGGAGCCGGAACCGCCGAAGATAGAGGTCCCGCGGATGACCCGCACGCGTCTCGCCCTCTTCGGCGGGACGCTGGCGTTCTATCTCGCCATCGTCGTGGCCGTGCTGCTCTCGACGTGGCTGGTGACCCTCGACTGGAAGATCATGCTCTTCCGGCCCTATCAGCAGTGGCCGGACCTGCACGCCTTCCTCGACTACTACGTCGTCCTCGGCCAGCGCGGTCCCACCGCCGTGATGGTGGCGGCCTGGCTGGGCTGGCGCTCCTGGCGCCAGCACACCCTGCGCCCGCTGCTCACCCTCGGCGCCGCGCTTCTTCTGCTCAATGTCACGGTCGGCGCGGTCAAGCTCGGACTCGGCCGCCTCGGTCCCCACTACGCGACGCAGATCGGCTCGGCCGAGCTCTTCGCGGGCGGCGATATATTTCCGTCCGGCCACACCGCCAACGCGGTCGTGACCTGGGGCATCCTGGCCTATCTGGCGACCACTCCGCGGGCCCGGCGCTATCTGTCGGCCCTCTCCGCCGTGGTCGCCCTCGGCGTCGGCCTGACCACCGTCTACATCGGTACGCACTGGCTGAGCGATGTGCTGCTCGGCTGGGCGGCGGGGCTGCTCATCCTGCTGGCGCTGCCCTGGTGCGAGCCGCTGATCAGCCGCGTGGAGGCCATGGTCCTCAGCGCGCGCGACCGGCTGCGCGAGCAGCTGCGGGCCCGCCGCAGGCTGGTCCCGTCGCTGCCCGTCGCGACCGGTGGGCCGCGGCCGGCGATGTACCCGCAGCGTCCGGCGGCGGCCGAGGAGCCGGTCCGGGAGATCGTCGGTGCCCGCAGCGGGCGGGCCGCCGCCACGCGCGGCGACGGCCGGCTCACCCCGCCGCTCACGGCCCCGCGGCCGCACGCGGCGCACGCCGGACACGGAGGGCACGCCGGACACGCGGGACACACCCCGCGCTCGGAGCGGACGCCGGTCACCCCGGCCGGCAGCCGCCGCCCGCCGCACTCGCGGCCGCTGACAGGCGGCTGAGCGCACGACCGTACGAGGAAGGGCCCCGGCCGAAGCCGGGGCCCTTCCTCGTGGCGCGCGCCTCCTCGTGGTGCCGCGCGAGCCGGCGCCTATCCGAGCCAACAACGGGTGACGGAACCGTCCGTCACCTCGAAGTTGATCCGGCCCTCCAGGTACTCCATCGTGATGATCGAGCCCGGAGGCAGGGAACGGACCACGCTCCAGCCGTGATCACGGGCGAGCCGTTCGGCCTGCTCCTGGTCGAGCCCCACATAGTCTTCGGGCGGTACGGGGAACGTCGGCTTCGGTGTCATGTGCCTCACGTTAGTCCCTTACCGGTCACGCTTGTGTCACAGCTTCTCGACATATGTTTGACACGAGCTGCGTCACTCGAAAGAGCAGTTTCCAGCCGATTCCCCGGTAATTCCGGGCCTGTTCGGACGGCTCTTCCGAAGGGTTCCGGAATTCCGCCCCACGCCCTGGTCAGGGGAATTCAGGGTCGAGCGACGACCTCACGGCATTCACGATTTCCCCGCATGACGCGCACACGTTCGGCCGACCGGAGCAGCGCTCCCGGCGGCCTCCCGTGTCCTCGCCCCATGGGCGCGCATCATGTCCGGACGATTCGGAACCGGAGGCATCGATGGGCATCGACACCGCGCACGCGGCCGTCGAATCACCTCGGGAACGGCATGGGCGGGTCCTGATCGACTGGCTCACCACGACCGACCACAAGAAGATCGGCCACCTCTACCTGGTCACCTCGTTCCTCTTCTTCCTGGCCGCCGGGGTGATGGCGATGCTGATGCGCGCCGAGCTGGCCCGCCCCGGGCAGCAGCTGATCGACAACCAGCAGTTCAACCAGGCGTTCACCCTGCACGGCACGATCATGCTGCTGCTCTTCGCGACGCCGACCTTCGCCGGCTTCGCCAACGAGCTGGTGCCGCTCCAGATCGGCGCCCCCGACGTCGCGTTCCCGCGGCTGAACATGTTCTCGTACTGGCTGTTCCTCTTCGGCGGCCTGATGGTGATCGCCTCCCTCGTCGTGCCGAGCGGCCCGGCCGCCTTCGGCTGGACCGCCTACGCCCCGCTCAACAGCCTGGAGCGCATGCCCGGCATCGGCGCCGACCTGTGGATCATGGGGCTCGCGCTCTCCGGCTTCGGCACGATCCTCACCTCGGTGAACTTCCTGGCGACGATCGTCGGGATGCGGGCGCCCGGCATGACGATGTTCCGGATGCCGATCTTCACCTGGAACGTCCTCTTCACCGCGATCCTGGTCCTGATGGCCTTCCCGGTCCTGGCGGCGGCGCTCCTCGTGCTGGAGTCGGACCGGCGCTTCGGCTCGCTGGTCTTCCAGCCGGAGAACGGCGGGGCGCTGCTGTGGCAGCACCTGTTCTGGTTCTTCGGCCATCCCGAGGTCTACATCATCGCGCTGCCGTTCTTCGGCATCATCAGCGAGATCATCCCGGTCTTCGCCCGCAAGCCGATCTTCGGCTACGCGACCCTGATCGCCGCCACGATGACGATCACCGGGCTCTCGGTGGTCGTGTGGGCGCACCACATGTTCGCCACCGGGGCGGTCCTGCTGCCCTTCTTCTCCCTGCTGTCGTTCCTCATCGCCGTGCCGACGGGGGTGAAGTTCTTCAACTGGACCGGCACGATGCTCAAGGGCTCGCTCTCCTTCGAGACGCCGATGCTCTGGTCGGTCGGCTTCCTGGTGTCCTTCCTCTTCGGCGGGCTGACCGGCGTCGTCCTCGCCTCACCGCCGATGGACTTCGCGGTCACCGACTCGTACTTCGTCGTCGCGCATTTCCACTACACGGTCTTCGGCACGGTGGTCTTCGCGATGTTCGCCGGCTTCTACTTCTGGTGGCCCAAGTTCACCGGAAGGCTGCTCGACGAACGTCTGGGAAAGATCCACTTCTGGACCCTCTTCGTCGGTTTCCACCTGACGTTCCTGGTGCAGCACTGGCTCGGCGCGGAAGGCATGCCACGGCGGTACGCCGACTATCTGGACGCCGACGGGTTCACCGCGCTCAACACGGTCTCGACCATCGGCGCGTTCCTGCTCGGCGCCTCCACGCTGCCGTTCCTGTACAACGTCTGGGACACCGCCAGATACGCGCCGAAGGTCGAGGTGGACGACCCGTGGGGGTACGGCCGCTCCCTGGAGTGGGCCACGTCCTGCCCGCCGCCCCGCCACAACTTCGACGCCGTCCCGAGGATCCGTTCCGAGGCCCCGGCCTTCGATCTGCACCATCCGGACTTCGTGGCCTACGAGCGGATGCGGCTCACCGCTACGAGCGATCCACGGCGCGAGAAAGCCGATCCCTCAGAGCCCTGACCCGGTCGTCGAGTTCCCGCGGGGCGACGACCTCGAACTCGAGCCCCAGCATCAGGACGTGGACGACCATTCCCTGCAGGCTGCCCGCCCCCGCGCGCAGCAGACAGGCGTCGTCGCCGTCCGGCTCCAGGACGCCGTCCATCGGGCCGACGACCGTGGCGGCCTCGGCGAGCGGCACATGCAGCCGGACCGTCGCCTCGGCCGCGTAGGCCGCTCCCGAGACGCCCTTCGCGACATAGGCGGCGAGATCGGCGGCGGGCGGCTCGCGGGGCGGGAAGCGGGGACCGTGGGGCGGCTTCGGGTCGATCCGGTCGACCCGGAACGTCCGCCAGTCGGCACGGTCCACGTCCCAGGCGACCAGGTACCAGCGCCGTTCCGTGCAGACCAGCCGGTGCGGTTCGACCGTGCGGCGCGTCGCGGTGCCGCCGTGGTCGCGGTACTCGAAGCGGAGCCGTTCGCTGTCCCGGCAGGCGTTCGCGAGCTCGGTCAGGACCGCCGGGTCGACCCGCGTGGCCGGGGTGCGGAGCATCGGCACGGTGAAGGCGTTGAGGGTGCTCACCCGGCGCCGCAGCCGGCCGGGCAGGACCTGTTCCAGCTTGGCCAGGGCGCGTACGGAGGCCTCACCGATGCCCTCGACGCCCTGCCCGGCGGCGGTGCGCAGTCCGACCGCGACGGCGACGGCCTCGTCGTCGTCGAGCAGCAGCGGCGGCAGTTCGGCTCCCGCGCCGAGCTGGTACCCGCCGCCCGTGCCGGGGCTTGCGTCGACCGGGTAGCCGAGCTCGCGCAGCCGGTCGACGTCCCGCCGTACGGTCCGGGTGGTGACCCCGAGCCGCTCCGCGAGGTCGGCGCCGGACCACTCACGGTGGGCCTGCAGCAGCGAGAGCAGGCGGAGCAGGCGTGCGGAGGTCTCCAACATGGGTCCGAGTCTGCCAGCCGTCGAGGACAGTTACTGTCCTCGACGAGGTTCACCGGAAGCGGCGTACGAGGACTCCGGCCCGGCGCTTGAGCCCGTACACGGCGTCGACCACGGTGCCGACCGCGCGGTGGCGGGCTTCCCGGAACGCGCCGTGCGTGCGGCCGCTCGCGCCCCGGGCGACGAGCTCGGCCCAGATCTCCTCGTGGCGGGCCGCGATCCGGACCGGGTCGAAGCGCTCGGAGGCGGTGAGCGCGGCCGTGGCGGTCTTGGCGCGCAGTTCGTCGTCCTCGACGAGTTCGAGCAGCGCCCCGGCCACCGCGGAGACGTCGTCGACGGGCACGAGACGGCCGTCGACACCGTCCTCGATGATCTCGCGGGGACCGTGGGGGCAGTCGGTGGAGACGACCGGCAGACCGCACCGCATCGCCTCGACGATGGTCATGCCGAAGGACTCGCGCCGCGAGGTGACCGCGGCGATCGAGCCCTTGGCCCACTCCGGCTCCATCGGGTTGGCCGTGCCCATGAGGAAGACGTTCTCGCCCAGGCCGAGCTTCTCGATCTGGCGGGCCAGCGACTGCTTCACATTGCCGAAGTGGTCGCCCGTGCCGTAGATCCGCAGCTTCCAGTCCGGGTGGGCCGCGGCCACCTCGGCGAAGGCGGCGACCAGCACGTCGTACCGCTTGACCGGGGTGAGCCGCCCGGCCGCGACGACGGTCTTCGAGGCCGGGTCGGCCGGCGGGACGCTCGGCGCGGGCACGCTGTTGGGCACGGCGTCGATCCGTACGCCGGGCAGCCGCAGCCTGGTGCGGTACGAACGGGCGTCGGCCTCGGTGACCGTGGTGACGGCGTCGAGGACCGCGTACCGATGCGCGATCTCACGGCGCAGCCGGTAGGTGTGACCGTCCAGGATCAGGTGCTCCTGGCCGACGAGGACCGGGCCGCGCCGGGTCTGCCGCGCGAGGTGCACGTTGAGGCCGGGGCGGGTCGAGACCACCACGTCGGCCTCGACGGACGCCAGATGCGCGCCGATCCGGGCGTCGGTGAGCGCGCTGTACTGCTTCCACCGGCCGTCGCCGCGCGGAAAGACCCGGGCGGGGCGGGCGATGTCGGGGTGTTCGCCGTCGTAGTCGGGGCTGTCCTTGCGCAGGTCCACGAGATGACGCAGGGTCACCCCGGCGGGGATGCTCAGGATCGGCTCGTTCCGGTGCCGGAAGACGGAGACGATCTCCACCTCGTGCCGCTCGGCGAGCGCCTGGGCCAGGGTGAACGTCGTCCGGATGGTTCCGCCGATGTGATAGGCGTTGTGAAGCAGGAACGAGATACGCATCGGACTGCCGGTTCCCCCGGTCGAATGGTCGGTCAATTGGTCGGTCGCATGGGCGGTCCCATGGTCGGTCGCATGGTCGGTCGCATGGTGATGGTCGGTCAGTGCGACTGTACTGCCCTCGCCGCACCGGGCTCACGGTCGGTAGCCGAGTTGGGGAACGGAGGCACAGTCCGTGTTCATGTCGCCCTGGGAGACCCAGCCCTTCCCGTCCTGCCAACGGGCCACGGAGAGACAGGTGTCGCGGGTCTTCGGCGGCTCGGCGAGCTTCTCGAACCGGACGGGCAGGAGCAGGCCGCGGGCGGTGTACGGCTCCGGCCGGTTCATGAACTCCTCGACGCAGGCACGGGTGAGCCGGTCCCCGCAGGAGAGCGCCGCGTCCGTGAACCACATGGCGGCCGCCCAGCCCTCCAACTGCCATTGGGAGAGCGGCCGGTCGCCCATCGCCTTCCGGAAGTCCCGTACCGCCGCGTGCCCGGTCTCCTCGTAGTTGCGGCTGGAGCCGGTGACGAAGAGCGAGGCGCGGCAGCCGGGCGACTCGGCGTAGTCGCGCGGCACGGTCGAGGACCAGTTCTGCACATTGGTCACCTTGGCGGTGACCTCGACGCCCAGCGCCTCCATCGCCTCGCAGAGCCGGACGTTGCCATGGGTGTCCATGGCGTCGAAGACCAGGTCGGCGCCCTGGGCCCGCAGATCGGCCGCGACGGCGCGGAAGTTGGGCAGGGCGAAGTCGACCTGCTCCTCGACCACCCGGTACCCCTCGGCCCGCAGCCCGTCGGAGATCAGCCGGGCGTACGCGGTCGACGCGGCCTGGTTGTAGGCGACGACGGCGGCGGTACGGGCGCCGTGCTCGCGCTTGAACCAGCGGTAGACCTCTGTCCCGCCGTACAGGACTCCGTCCCAGCCGGGCGATGTGCCGGTGCGCGGGGCGAGGCTGCCGTAGATCCCGTACAGATGCGGATAGGTCTCGTACGCCGGGGTGAGCGGCTGGCCTCCGATGTCGGGGACACCGGCCTTCGCGACGAGCGGGGCACCCGCGTAGTCGAGCGCCGTGGTGGCGACGAGCGCGAACACCTTCCGTTCGTCGATCAGCCGGTGCACGCACTCGTTGTTGCCGACTCCGCTGCCGCCGTCGTCGCAGGTGACGACCTCGACCCGGCGCCCGTTGATCCCGCCCCGGGCGTTGAGGGCGTCGAACCAGGCGCGGGCGCCGTCGCGCGGGCCGGAGAACGCGTCGCCCCCGACGGGGCTGGTGGCGCTGGTGATGATGCCGATCCGGAGCGGCTCACCGCCGGAGGGGACAGTGGCGGTGGGCCGCGTCTCGAAGGCGCGCTCCGGGAGCCGGCTGCCGCATGCGGCGGTCAGGGCGAGCAGCCCCGCGAGGAGCAGCGTGCCTGCTGTCTCAGCAACCCGGAACGGTCGCACCGCTGAGCTGCGCCAGGCCGCAGAGGGTCTTCGTGGACACCTTCCACGTGTCCTCCTGGAAGACGGACGTGCCCTTGGAGTCGGCCACGGCCGGGGATCCGGAGACCAGCAGGTCGTAGGTGACGTTCGCGTCGTTCGGCGAGGTGAACTCGATCGTCTTGACCTTCGCCGTGGCCGCTGCGGCTGCCTCGTTGCCCAGGAGCGCCTCCAGGGCCGGCCGCATCTGCTCGCCGTTCTCCAGCAGCTCCGCGCGCTCGGCCACCGGTGTCTTGGGGTCGAAGAACGCGGTCCAGTTCTTGGTGATCTCCGCCCGTGCGGCGGCAGGGTCGGCCGGTTCGGCCGCAGCCGTCTCGGTGGCGGCCGACTCGGTGGCGGCCGAGTCCGCGTCGCCGCCGTCGTCGCCGCAGGCCACGAGGGCCGGTCCGAGCACGAGGACCGAGGCGGCCGCCAGGGCCGCGATACGAGAGCGCGGGCGTCCACCGCGTCGCTTGAGAACCATCTGGCTCACCACCGGGTGTCCGTCGGGGCCGGGCGCCCTGATGATTCCAGGGTGGGCCGATTACGGGCATAGTGCAAGGAAGGTGACATCAAGGGCGAGTCGCTCGAGGGTCGGGCGAGTTCGGGGGCAGAGGCGAGGAGGTCCCGTGCCGACATCCCGGGTACTGATGTGGGCCGGCCTCGCGGCGGCCGCCGGCGGCGCGGTGCTCTGCGTCCTGGGGTGGTACGGGATCTCCGGCGAGCGTTTCGCCGAGCGGCAACTGCCCTTCCTCGCCTCGTGCACGGTGCCGGGGGCGGCGCTGATCGTGGCCGGGGCGGTGCTGGTCGCGGCGGCCGGCCGGGTTCCGGTGCGCAGGACCGCCCCGCCCGCCGAGGCCGCGGAGGACACGCGCCCGCCCTCGTCGGACGAGCCACCGGTCCGGGTGCCGGGCGGGACGCTCGCCCACCGGCCCGACTGCCCGCTCGTGGCGGGCCGGGCGGACGCCGAACCGGCCGGGGACGCGGAGCTCGACCCGTGTCCGGTGTGTGAGCCGTGGCCTCTCTGACGTACGACCTCACGCTCGCCGGGCTCGCGGTCGGCAGCGCCGCCGCGCTCACCGGCATCGGACTGATCGTCACGTACCGCGCGACCGGCGTGCTCAACCTGGCACACGGGGCGATCGCCATGGTCTGCGCGTACGTGCTGCGGCAACTGGTGGTCGAGTGGGACTGGCCGCTCTCCCTGGCCGCGCCGGTGACGCTCCTCGTGGTCGCGCCCGGGATCGGCCTCGCCCTCGACCGGGCGGTGTTCCGGCCGCTGGCGCTCCTCGGCTCCAACCCGGCGCAGACGCTGGTGGCTTCCATCGGTGTCTTCGTGCTGCTGGTGGGCGGGGCGGCGCTGGTGTGGGGCACCGGGGCGCGGGCGGACGCGCCGGTGCTGCTCGGTGACGACCCGTGGGCGCAACTCGCGGCGGTGGTCCTGCTGGCCGTGGCGGTGGGGGCGGTGACCCGTTGGACCCGGTTCGGGCGGGAGCTGCGGGCCGTGGTGGACAACCGGCCGCTGGCGATGCTGGGCGGGATCGACGCGGACCGGGTGTCGGCGGCGGGGTGGGCGTTCGGCGCCTTCACGGCGGGCCTGACGGGGGTGCTGCTCGCCCCGTACGTACGGCTCGACCCGTACGGGATGCCCCTCCTCGTCGTCGAGGTGATCGCGGTCGCGGTGGTGGCCCGGATGCGGAGCCTGCCGGTCGCGATCGTGACGGCTCTCGCGCTGGGTGTGGCGCAGGCGCAGCTGACCCGACTTCACCCGGAGGGCTGGGCGGGGCCGCTGGTACAGGCGGTGGGGGCGAACCTCTTCGTGCTGGCCCTCCTTGTGGCCGCGCTGGTCATGCCGGGCGTCGGCGGGCGTGGCCAGGACGCTCTGCCGCCGCCGAGCGTCGCTCCCCGCACGCCGCCGGGCGTGTGGTTCACGGTCGGTGTGCTCTTCCTGCTTCCTCTGGGCTTCGCGGGTACGGATCTGCATACGGCGGTCCAGGTCCCCGCGCTGGCGATCGTGCTTCTCTCGCTGGTGGTGGTGACGGGCCGGGGCGGGCAGATCGCGCTCGGCCAGGCGGCGTACGCGGGTCTGGGCGCGCTCTTCACGGCGCTGCTCGCGGCGGGCGGTCTGCCGGAACTGCTCGCGCTCGCGCTGGCCGTGCTGATCGTGGCCCCGCTGGGCCTGCTGACGGGGTGGCCGGCGATCCGGCGGCACGGCCTGGCCCTGGCGCTCGTGACGCTGGCCGTCGGGGTGGCGGTGAGCCGGTTCGTCTTCGCGCAGCCGTACGCGACGGCCGGCCTGGAGCTGGGGCGCCCGGCGGGCTTCGCCGACGACCGCCGCTACTACGCGCTGGAGCTCGTGGTCCTGGCCGGCTGCCTCGTCCTCGTCGCGGCCCTGCGCCGGGGCCGCACGGGCCGGGCGCTCGCCGCCCTGCGCGACCACGAGGGGGGCGCGGAGGCGTCCGGGGTGCGGGTGGGCCTGCTCAAGGTCCTGGCCTTCGTCCTGGGCGCGGCCCTGGCGGCCCTGGGCGGCGGCCTCCTGGGCATGGGCCTGCGCGCGTTCGACCCGGAGGCGTACGACCCGGTCCGCGGCCTGCTCTGGTTCGCCGCAATCGTCGTCCTGGGCGCCGACAGCCTCCTCTCCCCCCTGGCGGCCGCGGCCCTCCTGGTAGGCCTGGACGCGGGCACGAGGGGCGGCGTGGCAGCGGCGGCAGTAGGCGTCCTGGCGGCCCTGGTGGGCCGGGTACCCCCGCTGACGTCCTGGCTCCCCACACGAGGACGGACATCTGCGGCCGCCGACGGCGGTCCACCACCCGCAGGCGGGTCCCCTTCTGGTGGTGCGGGTGGGAGCCCCAGGCCGGACGAAGGACGGGCGCACCCCCACTGGCCGTCCCCGGCCCACCGCACGGCACCCCCACCGGCCCCCGCGAGGCCCGCCCGCCTCGCCGCCCACCGCCTCACCCTCACCTACCCCGGCGGCCTCACCGCCCTCACGGACGTCACCCTCGCCCTCACCCCCGGCCACGTCACCGCCCTCGTCGGCCCCAACGGCGCCGGCAAGAGCACCCTCTTCGACTGCCTCGCCGGCACCCTCCGCCCCACCGGGGGACGCGTCACGCTCGACGGCGCCGACATCACCTCCCGACCCGCCCACGCCCGCACCCGGCTCGGCGTCGCCCGTTCCTTCCAGCAGCTCGCGGTCTTCCCGTCCCTCACCGTCGAGGACAACGTCCGTCTCGGCGCCGAGCAGGGCCGTCACCGGTCCCCCGCCCACACCGAACAGGCCCTCCGTCTCCTCGGCCTCTCCGGCTCCGTCCGCCATCACCCCGCGGCCGACCTCCCCACCGGCACCCTCCGCCGGGTCGAGCTGGCCCGCGCCCTCGCCGGCGGCCCGCACACCCTGCTGCTGGACGAGCCCTCCGCCGGTCTGGACACCGAGGAGACCACCGCGCTCGCCCGGATCCTCGCCGCCCTCGCCGCCGACGGCCTCACCGTCCTCCTCGTCGAGCACGACACGGACCTCGTCGCCGGCATCGCCCACACCGTGCACACCATGGAGGGAGGCCGGATCGTGTCATGAGCGTCGAGATCGCGCTGCGCGCCGCCCGCGTCCGCTACGGCCCCCTGGAAGCCCTGCACGGCCTCGACCTGCCCGTCCCGACCGCGACGATCACCGTCCTCGTCGGCCGTAACGGCTCCGGCCGTACGACCGCCCTGCGCGCACTCGCCGGCACCGTGCCCCTGGCCTCCGGCCGGGTCCTGTGGCGCGGCGACGACGTGACCCGCCTCCACGCCCACGCCCGTGCGCGGCGCGGACTGTGCTTCGTACCGGATCTGCGGGCGGTGTACGCCACGCTCACCGTCGCCGAGAACCTGGACCTGGCCCCCGGGGACCGGGAGAAGGCGCTCGCGGCGTACCCCGAGCTCCTCCCCCTGCTCGCGCGCCCCGCCGGCACCCTCTCCGGCGGCGAGCGCCGGATGCTCGCGCTCTCCCGGGCCCTGGTGACCCCCGCCCGCGTGGTCCTGGTCGACGAGCCCTCCCTCGGCATGTCGCCCGCGGTGGCCACGCGTACGTACCAGCTTCTGGCCGCCCTCGCCCGGCCGGGCGGCGCCGCCGTCGTGCTCGCCGAACAGCGGCCCCCGCCCGGGCTGCCGCCCGGCACGCTGCTGCACGAACTGCGCCGTGGCTCCCTCGCCTTCAGCGGGGAAGCCGCCGGGTTCACCGCGCGGCGGTGAGCGGGGCGATCCGCAGCATCGTTCCGACGAGGAGCCGGTTCGGGTCGGCCCCGATGAGGCTCCGGTTCGCCTTGTACAGCGCCTGCCAGCCGCCCGCGATCTTGAACCGCCGGGCGATCGAGCTGAGGGTGTCGCCCGGCTGGACCACGTGCGCCCGCCCGCTCAGCCCGTACCGCTTGGAGCAGACCGGCCAGGCCGCCCACCCCTGGGTGCGCAGGACCTGCTCCGCGACGGTGATCTGCTGCTGCCGGGTCGCCAGGTCGGCCCGTTTCGCGTACCGCAGGCCCCCGTGCTCCTCCCAGGTCGGCTGCCAGAACTGGAGACCGCCGTAGTAGCCGTTGCCGGTGTTGATGTGCCAGCGGCCGCCGCTCTCGCACTCGGCGACGCAGCCCCACGGCCACTGGTCCTTGGCGCAGGCGTACGCGGGGACCTGGCCGGGGGTGTGGGCGCGGGCGGCGGACACGTGCGGGGCCTGTGCCTGGGCCGGCGCGGGGACGAGGGCCATCAGCGCCGCGGCGGAGGCACCGGCCGCCCACAATCTGATCTTCGACATCGCGGCAGGCTAGGCAGTGGACGGCCCCGCCGGACCCGTGCCGCGCGGGAGGACGCGCATCACCCACCCGGTCGGAGTCACACAAGTTGCCGCACCCGGACGCGTGACCCCGGCCGAGCCTTCCCCGTTGAACTCGGCATGAGACGAGCCGGGAACCGCCCGGCGTCGCACGCACCGAGTCCAGGGAGTCCCCCGTGCCGCGCATGCTCGACGTCAGCGAGGACGTACGCGCCGAGATCGGCGACGAAGAAGCCGACCGGCTGCTGGCCGGCGACAACGCCCCGGGCAGCTACGACTGCACCTCCTGCCGCACGCCGGGCGACTCCGAGCAGGAGCGCACGAGCACGGTGCTGTTCGTCGGCGAGGAGACCGCCGTCCTGGCGTTCGCCCACGCCAGCTGCATCCCGTCCCAGGTGGTCAAGGTCGCCGAGGAACAGCTCCAGGGCGCCGTCCGCTCCATCGCGGCCACCGACGCGGCGGACGAGCTGAGCGCCGCCCACCCCGAGCAGGCGGTCCTGGGCGTCACCAGCGGCCTCGTCCTGATCGAGGGCGAACTGCACCCGGCCCTGGTCGTCGAACCGACCGCGCCGGTCGCCCGCCCGGGCACGGACGGCCTGAGCGACGAGTTCCTGCCGCTCCTGATCGAGCAGGGCTTCCAGCCGATCGCCGACGTGAACCAGAAGCCGGGCACCCTCCCCGGCTGGTCCGTGCTCGTCGCCATGGGCCAGCTGCACTCCGTGCTCCAGCCGGGCACGGGCGGCACCGGTCAGGCCGCCTGGTGGCAGGCGCACCAGCCGCTCCAGGTCACCGAGGGCTGGCGCGCGGCGGCCAACAAGTCGCACACGGTCCTGGTCTTCGCCGCCCCTGTCGGGTCGATCGGCCAGCAGCCGCGCGAGGACCTGCTGCGGGACGCCCTGGAGAAGGCCGCCGCCAACGGCCGTCTGGTCGCCGCCGCGATGCCGCTGGCCGGCACGTGACGGGTCACGGGCGTACGGGCATAGGACCGGCGTACGTTCCGGGAGGTCCGACCGTGCCCAGGCCCCGGCGGCCTTCTCTTTCGGAGAGCCGCCCGCATCCGACGGAGGGCGGGGTCGTTGGCAGATACGTGCACACTTACGACCCACCCCCCCGCCAGCCCCATCCGAGTCAGATCCCGTCCATGCGCCCGGCGCAGGACGTCACGGCAGGCCAGTCGGCCACGCCGATCTACGACGCTCTGTACTCGGAGTACCGCCGGTCCTTCCGCACGCTGCCGGGTGACCGCAGCGGCGAGGAGGATCTCGGCTTCCGGGCCTTCGGGACGCCGGTGAGCAGCGGGCTCTACGGGAGCTACGGACACCGGCACACCGCGCACCCGGTGGCGTGGTCGGCGCAGCACCACGTTCCGGCGGCGCTCCCGCCGGGACCCCGCAGGGGCCTGTAGGCGTCTGGAGGGGACACAGGAACGGCTGAGGGCCGGGGCACATCGCCCCGGCCCTCAGCCGTTGTCGTACTCGCCGAACCGACTACTTCTTGCGGCCGCGCTTCTCGCGGACCCGCACCGAGATGTGGATCGGCGTGCCCTCGAAGCCGAACTCCTCGCGCAGGCGGCGCTCGACGAAGCGGCGGTAGCCCGCCTCCAGGAAGCCGGAGGCGAAGAGCACGAACCGGGGCGGCTTGGTGCCCGCCTGCGTACCGAAGAGGATGCGGGGCTGCTTGCCGCCACGGATCGGGTGCGGGTGGGCGGCGACCAGCTCGCCGAGGAAGGCGTTCAGCCGGCCGGTGGGGACACGGGTCTCCCAGCCGGCGAGCGCGGTCTCGATGGCCGGGACGAGCTTGTCCATGTGCCGGCCGGTCTTGGCGGAGACGTTGACCCGGGGCGCCCAGGCGACCTGCTGCATCTCGGTCTCGATCTCGCGCTCCAGGTAGTAGCGCCGCTCCTCGTCGAGCTCGTCCCACTTGTTGTAGGCGATGACGAGCGCGCGGCCCGACTCGACCGCCATCGTGATGATGCGCTGGTCCTGGACCGAGATGTTGTCGGTGGTGTCGATCAGGACGACGGCGACCTCGGCCTTCTCGACCGCGGCGGCGGTACGCAGGGAGGCGTAGTAGTCCGCGCCCTCCTGGAGGTGGACCTTCTTGCGGATACCGGCGGTGTCCACGAACTTCCAGGTCTTGCCGCCGAGCTCGATCAGCTCGTCGACCGGGTCGCGGGTGGTGCCCGCCAGCTCGTTGACGACCACGCGGTCCTCGTTGGCGACCTTGTTCAGGAGCGAGGACTTGCCGACGTTCGGGCGGCCGATGAGCGCGATACGGCGGGGGCCGCCGACGGCGTTGCCGAAGGTCTGCGCGGGGGCCTCGGGCAGGGCCTCCAGGACGGCGTCGAGCATGTCGCCCGTACCGCGGCCGTGCAGCGAGGAGACCGGGTACGGCTCGCCGAGGCCCAGGGACCACAGGGCGGTGGCGTCGGCCTCGCCGGAGGGGCCGTCGACCTTGTTGGCGCAGAGGACGACGGGCTTGCCGGCGCGGCGCAGCAGCTTGACGACGGCCTCGTCGGTGTCGGTGGCGCCGACGGTGGCGTCCACGACGAAGACACAGGCGTCGGCGGCCTCGATGGCGTACTCGGCCTGGGCGGCGACGGAGGCGTCGATGCCGAGGACGTCCTGCTCCCAGCCGCCGGTGTCGACGACCTTGAAGCGGCGGCCGGCCCACTCGGCCTCGTAGGTCACGCGGTCGCGGGTGACGCCGGGCTTGTCCTCGACGACGGCCTCACGGCGGCCGATGATCCGGTTCACCAGGGTCGACTTGCCGACATTGGGGCGGCCGACGACGGCGAGAACGGGGAGCGGGCCGTGCCCTGCCTCCTCGATCGCACCTTCGACCTCCTCGATGTCGAAGCCCTCTTCCGCGGCGAGCTCCATGAACTCCGCGTACTCGGCGTCGCCAAGTGCCCCGTGGTCGTGCTGGTCGTTCATGAAGTCCGTTCCTTGATCATTCGTGGTCGGTGGGTCCCCGAGCCCCGGGGCCCACTACTCAGAGTCTCGCTCAGCGCCCGGTGAGGCGCCTGGCGTTCTTCAGGTGGGCGGTCAGCCGCTCCTGAATACGTACGGTGGCGTCGTCCAGCGCACTGCGGGTGCGCCGGCCGCTGCCGTCGCCGGCCTCGAAGGCCTCACCGAAGACGACGTCGACGCGGCTGCGCAGCGGAGGCAGTGCCTTGACCAACCGTCCGCGGCGCTCGGAACTTCCCAGGACGGCCACCGGAACGATGGGCGCCCCGCTGCGGAGGGCGAAGTAGGCGAGCCCGGCGCGCAGGGAGGCGAAGTCGCCCTCGCCCCGGGTGCCCTCGGGGAAGATCCCGAGGACGCCGCCCTGCTCCAGGACCGCGAGCGCGTTGGCTATCGCCGTACGGTCGGTGCTGTCCCGGTCGACCTTGACCTGCCCGATGCCTTCGAGGAACGGTCCCAGGGGTCCGACGAACGCTTCCTTCTTGATCAGGAAGTGCACCGGGCGGGGGGCCGTGCCCATGAGCATGGGGCCGTCGATGTTGTGCGCGTGGTTGACGGCGAAGATGACGGGTCCGGCGGCCGGCACCCGCCAGGCGCCGAGGACGCGCGGCTTCCACAGGCCGTACATCAGCCCGATGCCGATGCCACGCCCGACCGCGGCGCCCTTGGGAGAGGGCTCTGTCACTGCGCGGCCGCCCTCTTCTCCTCCACGAGCGTCACGACGCACTCGATGACCTGGTCCAGCGTGAGCTCGGTCGTGTCGACCTCGACCGCGTCGTCCGCCTTGGCGAGCGGCGAGGTCTTGCGGCTGGAGTCGGCCGCGTCCCGCTTGATCAGGGCCTGCCGGGTGGCGGCCACGTCGACGCCCTTGAGCTCGCCGGAACGGCGGGCGGCACGGGCCTCGGGGGACGCGGTGAGGAAGATCTTGAGGTCGGCGTCCGGGAGGACCGTGGTGCCGATGTCGCGGCCCTCGACGACGATGCCGCCCTTGGCCTCCTTGGCGATGGACCGCTGCAGCTCGGTGATCCGGGCCCGTACCTCGGGGACGGCGCTGACGGCGCTGACCTTGGAGGTGACCTCTTCGGTACGGATCGGCCCGGCGGCGTCGGCGCCGTCGACGGTGATCGTCGGCCGGGCCGGGTCGGTGCCGGAGACGATGAAGGGCTTGGCGGCGGCGTTGGCCACGGCCTCGGCGTCGTCGATGTCGACGCCGTTGCTGATCATCCACCAGGTGATCGCCCGGTACTGCGCACCGGTGTCCAGATAGCTCAGCCCCAGCTTGGCGGCAACCGCCTTCGAGGTGCTCGACTTGCCCGTGCCGGAGGGCCCGTCGATGGCGACGATCACGGTTTCCACGGTGGGGAACACCTTCCTGGGGTCAGCGGGTGCGGCCTCGCGGACATGCGCGGCCTACACAAGGTTACCGAGTCCCGGGAACCCATTCGGCCGAGCGGTCGCGGACGCCCCGCGGGCGGGTGCCCGGGGAGCGATCAGGGGCCGACCCACGGGGCGGGCCCGGGGCGGGCCTGCGGGGCGAGGCGGCCTCGCTCGTTCGTCACCCCGTCCCGCTCGTTCGTCACCCCGTCCTGAGCGCCCAGCCCCGTTCCCTCAGTGCCGCGCCGAGCGTCGGGGCGGCCGCGGGCTCGACCATCAGCTGGACGTGGCCCGCCTGCTGGCCCGTCGCGTGCTCGATGCGGACGTCCTCGATGTTGACGCCCGCCCGGCCGGCGTCCGCGAAGATGCGGGCCAGCTCGCCGGGCTGGTCGCTGATGAGGACGGCGACGGTCTCGTACTGCGTCGGAGCCGCTCCGTGCTTGCCCGGGACCCGTGCGCGCCCCGCGTTGCCGCGGCGCAGGACGTCCTCGACACCGCTCGTGCCCTCGCGGCGCTTCTCCTCGTCCGTGGACTGGAGCGAGCGGAGCGCCCGGACCGTCTCGTCCAGGTCCGCCGCGACCCCGGAGAGGACGTCCGCGACCGGACCGGGGTTCGCCGACAGGATGTCGACCCACATGCGCGGGTCGGACGCCGCGATCCGGGTCACGTCACGGATGCCCTGCCCACACAGCCGTACCGCCGTCTCGTCCGCCTCCTCCAGGCGCGCGGCGACCATCGAGGAGACGAGCTGCGGGGTGTGCGAGACGAGCGCGACCGCCCGGTCGTGGGCGTCCGCGTCCATGACGACCGGGACGGCGCGGCAGAGCGCGACCAGCTCCAGGGCCAGGTTCAGGACCTCGGTGTCGGTGTCGCGGGTCGGCGTGAGGACCCAGGGCCGTCCCTCGAAGAGGTCCGCGCTCCCCGCGAGCGGGCCGGAGCGCTCCTTGCCGGACATCGGGTGGGTCCCGATGTACGCGGTGAGGTCGAGGCCCAGCTCCTCCAGCTCCCGCTTCGGGCCGCCCTTGACGCTCGCCACGTCCAGGTAGCCGCGCGCGGCCCTCTCCCGCATCGCCGCGGCCAGCGTGGTGGCCACGTGCGCCGGGGGAACGGCGATGATCGCGAGGTCGACGGGGCCCTCGGGCGCCTCGTCCGTGCCGGCGCCGAGCGCCGCCGCCGTACGCGCGCGTGCCGGGTCGTGGTCGCGGAGGTGGACGGCGATGCCGCGCCCGGCGAGCGCGAGCGCGGCCGAGGTGCCGATCAGGCCGGTTCCGATGACGAGCGCGGTTCTCACTGGGCGATGTCCTTGCGCAGGGCGGCCGCGGCACCGAGGTACACATGCGCGATCGCGGACTTGGGCAGCTCCGACTCGACGTGGGCGAGGAGGCGTACGACCCTCGGCATGGCACCCTCGATGTCCAGCTCCTGCGCGCAGATCAGCGGTACGTCGACGATGCCGATCCGGCGTGCGGCGGCGGCCGGGAAGTCGCTGTGCAGATCGGGCGTGGCGGTGAACCAGACGCTGATCAGGTCGTCGGGCTCCAGCCCGTTGCGCTCCAGGACGGTGGTGAGCAGCTCCTCGACCCGCTCGCTCATGTGTCCGGCCTCGTCCCGTTCCAGCTGGACGGCGCCTCGGACCGCTCGTACCGCCACGTCGTGCTCCTTACCTGACCTGCGAACCCTGCGAGAGTGCTCCGATCAGCCTAGTCAGCCCCGCGGACACAGCGCCGCGGCGACCGCCCTCCGAGACGAAGGGGGCCGCCGCCGGGTGGGTCGGGTCGTCACAACCGCTGCCGGCGGATGATGTCCTCCAGGGATTCCGTGGGCACCTGTCCGGCGGGGGTCAGCTTGTCCACGGCCTGCGGCAGGACCTGGGCTATCCGATCACCGCTGACGGGCTGGTTCCGACCGGTGCCGGCCCAGGGCCTCGTCCTGCCTTTCGTGCGGTGACGAACACGGCCAATGTCACCCGGACCCGACCATGCCGCCACTCGGGGTGGTCAGGGGTGCGGGCGGGCGCGATACAACTGTCGGCATGCTGCTGCACGTCGTACCGCTGGACGAATGGTCCGCCGATCCCGATCGCCCCTACGCCCCGCCCTCGCTGGCCTCGGAGGGCTTCGTCCACTGCTCGCCGGACGAGACGGCGGCCCTGACCGTCGCGGACGCCCACTACCTGGGTGTGCCAGGTCCGCTCCTCGTCCTGGTCATCGACGAGACCCGGCTGAGTTCCGAGGTGCGCTGGGAGGGTTCGGAGGACGTGCTCTTCCCCCACGTCTACGGGGCGATCGAGCGGGCGGCCGTCACGGCGGTCTGGGAGGTGCGCCGTGACCCCGACGGCCGTGCGAGGGAGCTGACGCCCTGGATCTAGGCGTGTTGCGGACCGAGGGCGGGCCGCGTGACCAAGCTGTAGGGCATGACTCCTGACACCACGCCCCGCCGTACCGTGCTGATGGCCGGTGCGGGCTCCGTCGCCGCCCTGGCCACCGGGTGCGGCTCCGACGGCGACTCGGACGGTGATACGACCGCCAGCCCGACGGCACCGGACACGGACACCGCCGAGCCGCCGACATCGGCGGAGGAGCCCTCCGAGTCCCCGTCGGCGCCGGCCGCGGACGCGCTCACCCAGAAGTCCGGCGTCCCGGTCGGCGGTGGCACGATCTTCAAGGAGGAGAAGGTCGTCGTCACCCAGCCGACGGCCGACGACTTCAAGGCGTTCTCGGCGATCTGCACCCACCAGGGCTGCATCGTCGCCAAGGTCGAGAACGGCACGATCGACTGCGCGTGCCACGGCTCCAAGTTCCGTATCACGGACGGCTCGGTGGTCAACGGACCCGCCACCCGCCCGCTCCCGGCCGAGGAGATCACGGTGTCGGGGGACTCCATCAGCCTCGCGTAGCCTGGCCCGCATGACTTCGGCAGACCTGGTGCGCGACCACACGATCTACTCCTGCGTCATGGGGTCGCGCGCCTTCGGTCTGGAGACCGAGGACAGTGACACCGATCGCCGGGGCGTCTTCCTCGCGCCGACCCCGCTCTTCTGGCGCTTCGACAAGCCGCCGGCGCAGGTGGAGGGGCCCGCGGAGGAGCAGTTCAGCTGGGAGCTGGAACGGTTCTGCGAGCTGGCCCTGCGCGCGAACCCGAACGTCCTGGAGTGTCTGCACTCCCCCGTCGTCGAGCACATCGACGAGACCGGCCGCGAACTGGTCGCGCTGCGCGAGGCGTTCCTCTCCCGTCAGGCGCACCAGACCTTCGTCCGGTACGCGGGCGGCCAGCGCAGGAAGCTCGACGCGGACGTCCGCCAGTACGGCCACCCGCGCTGGAAGCACGCGATGCATCTGCTGCGGCTCCTGATGAGCTGCCGCGATCTGCTGCGCACCGGCGAACTGACCATCCACGTCGGCACCGACCGCGACCGCCTGCTGGCGGTCAAGCGCGGGGAGGTCCCGTGGACGGAGGTCGAGTCCTGGATGGCCCGCCTCACCGAGGAGGCGGACGCGGCGGCCGGCCGCTCCCCGCTCCCGGCCGTTCCGGACCACGCGCGCGTGGAGGACTTCCTGATCCGCGCCCGCCGCGCGTCAGCCCTGCGCGCCCTGTAGCCGGAGGCGCACGACGAAGTCGTGCAGGGCGTCCAGCGCCCCCGCGGCCTCCCCGCCGAGCGCCGTCGCCGCCTGTGCGGCGTCCAGGACGCCGTGCAGCGCCTCCACGTCGTCCCGGACACGCGCCGGGTCGACCTCCGCAGGACCGTGCTCGGCGGCCGCCTTCGCCTCGATCAGCTCCCCCACGTACCCGGGCGCCTCGGCGACCTCCCCGAGGAGCGTGGGCAGATGGGCCTGGACCTCGCCCGAGCGCATCAGATGGATGCCGGTGAGCAGCGCCCGGACGGTGTAGAGCAGGGGCTTCAGCTCCTCGGTCTTCTCGAACAGCCGCCACTGTGTCCCCGCGAAGCCACGGTAGTGGTGCGCGTGGTGGCTGGTGAGCACACGCGGCGCCAGGGAGACCAGCTCGGCGTGGGCGTCGGAGGTGTGGACGACCAACGGGGAGAGCAGCTGCTCCAGCACGTAACCGTTGCGGCGCAGCATCAGCCGGACGAACTTCCGCACATCGTGCGTGACGAGGTCCATCTCGACGCCGGCCCGGTCCCCTATGCGGCTGCGCGTCTCCTCGGGCTCACGCAGCCCGATCAGGCTCTCCGCCGGCAGGAGATGGGCGCCGCGCAGGTCCACGTCCGAGTCCCGGGAGGGGAACCCGTAGAGGTGGGCTCCTGAGACGGTGGCGAAGACCAGGGGGTCGGGCTGCTCGGCGACCACGGTGGAGAGGTCGACTTCGGGTACGAGAGTGACGGTCATGGCCCCAGCTTCTCAGGGCGCGCTCACGCGTCCCAGAGGGCGCCCAGGGTCAGGAGTTCACTGCGGTGCTCGATCCGCTCCTCCCACTCCTTCGGCCACGCGCTCGCGCCGAGGTGGGCACCCGCGAAGGCGCCCGCCAGGCAGGCGATCGAGTCCGAGTCGCCACGGGTGCAGGCGGCGCGGCGGAGGGCCGTGACGGGGTCCTCGGGGAAGAGCAGGAAGCAGAGGAGGCCGGTGGCGAGTGCCTCTTCGGCGATCCAGCCGTCGCCCGTGTACGTGCAGGGGTCGAGCTCCGGGTCGGCCGTACGCTGCACGGCGTCCAGCTTCTCCAGGACCGCCAGGCACTCGTCCCAGCCGCGCTCGATGAAGTGCCGGGCGGAGGGGTCCTGGGAGCGGGTCCACAGGTCACCCAGCCAGCTCTCGCGGTACACGGAGCGGTTCTCGTACGCGTACGAGCGCAGGTGGCCGACGAGTCCGGTCGGGTCGACGCCCTGGGTCAGCAGGTACACCGCACGGGCCGTCAGGTCGGAGGCGGCGAGGGCGGTGGGGTGGCCGTGGGTGAGCGCCGACTGGAGCTGGGCGGCGCCGGCCCGCTGCTCCTCGCTCAGGCCGGGCACGAGACCGATGGGCGCGACCCGCATGTTGGCGCCGCAGCCCTTGGAGTGGACCTGGCTGGCGTCCTGCCAGGGCCGGTCGCTGTCGAGGAGCCGGCAGGCCACCATGCAGGTCCGTCCCGGCGCGCGATTGTTCTCCGGCGAGTGGTACCAGTCTACGAACTCCTCTCGGACCGGCCGGGCGAGGCGCAGCGGGGCGAGCACGCCCCGGTCCATCGCCGTGCGGATGCCGCGGGCGAAAGCGAGCGTCATCTGCGTGTCGTCCGTGATGTACGCCGTGCCGCCTCTCACCGGCAGCTCCATCTGCCGCCAGGGGCCGCACTTCGCCAGGATGGACGGCACGTCGTTGAACTCGGTCGGGAAGCCGAGCGCGTCCCCGAGCGCGAGTCCGATCAGGGAGCCGGTGGCGGCCTGCTTGGTGATCGTCGTGCGGTGGATCGTCATGGGGTGGATCGTCCTTCCGGTCGCAGGAGCGGCGGGTGGAGGGCCGTGGCCTCGCCCGCCCGGTAGAGAGCGGCCGGTTTCCCCCGTCCGCCGGTGAGGCGCGGCGGTCCTTCCACGGCCTGGACGAAGCCGGGCGTGGCGAGGACCTTGCGCCGGAAATTGGGGCGGTCCAGCTCGACGCCCCAGACCGTCTCGTACACCTGCCGCAGCTCGCCGAGGGTGAACTCCGGCGGGCAGAAGGCGGTGGCGAGGCAGGTGTACTCGAGCTTGGCGCCGACCCGTTCGTGCGCGTCGGCGAGGATCCGGTCGTGGTCGAAGGCGAGCGCTCCGTCCGTGCGTCCCGTCCCGTACGGCCTCCACCGCGCCCGCGCCGCGTCGCCGCCGCCGCGCGGTTCGGGTGCGTCCGGGACGAGTGCGGCGAAGGCGACCGAGACGACACGCATCCTCGGGTCGCGGTCCGGCTCGCTGTACGTCCGCAGTTGTTCGAGGTGGAGTCCGGCGACGGTGTCCACGGACAGGCCGGTCTCCTCGGCCAGTTCGCGGCGCGCCGCGGCCTCGGCGGACTCGCGGGGCCGGACGAAGCCGCCGGGCAGCGCCCATGCCCCGGCGTACGGCTCCTGGCCGCGCTCGACGAGCAGGACGTGGAGCCGGTCCTCGCGGAGGGTGAAGACGGCGAGGTCGACGGTGACGGCGAACGGCTCGAAGGCGTGCGGGTCGTAGCCCTCGGGGGCCTTGGGCGGGGTCATCGGCGCTCCGGAAGGGGGTCGGCGAGGTCCCAGCCCTCGGCGAGCAGGGCGTCCACGGCGGTGATCGCCGCCGCGAGCCGCTCCTCGTGCGGCCCCGTGAGCGCGGCCGTACGGCGGCCTGTGTGGGCGAGCTGGGTGTGGAAGCGTGCCGTCATCCAGGGCCGCAGGTGCTCCCCGTCCCGCAGCCCGTCGTCCTCGAACGCCACGCCCTCGTGGTCCGTCAGCAGCCACAGGTGCTGCCGGCCATGCGCCGCGATCTCGCCGACGGCGGGGCTGGCGGTGCCCATGTACCGCTCGTGCCAGATGGTGGTGGCGAAGGCGTCGGTGTCGCAGAAGAGCACCGGCGAGCCGGTCCGCGCGGCTGCCTCCTCCAGCTCGGCCTGGCGCAGGGCGATGAGCGGGAAGTCCTCGGAGTGGAAGGTGACGTCCTCCCAGGTGGCGTCGGGACGCAGAACGCGGAGTTCGGCGAGCTTGAGTTCGCTGAACTCGCGGCCGTACTCCGGAACGCAGCGGGTGCGGGCCCAGACTCCGCCCCTGGACCGGTAGTGGTCGGTCAGGGCCCGGGCCATGGTGGTGGTGCCGGTGGACTCGGCGCCGAGGACGACCACGCGCCGGGTGAGCGCGGCGCGCACGGGCGGTTCCAGGAGGTCCCAGCAGCCGACGGGGTCCTTGCGGACGGCGGTTCCGGAGACGGGGAAGAGCCTACGGTCCGGGTCGACGCAGACGGACGCGGCGCCGAAACGGCGTGCGAGCTCCTCGCCGTACGACTCCGAGGTGAAGACGGCGTCGACCGGTTCGGGCACCGCGGCCCGGAAGACGGCCATGTGGGCCGCCCACACATCGGGATCGTGGAGGTCGACGGGAATGTCGTCGACGGCACCCACGACCAGGACGTCCGGGTGGATCTCCCGCATCCAGGCGACGCGGTCCTCCAGGGCCAGGCTCTCCACGGAGGAGGCACAGACGAGCACGGTGAGGCGCTCGCAGCGATCGCGGGCGGTGCGCACGAGATGGTGGTGGCCGGCGTGCGGCGGATAGAACTTGCCCAGGACCAGGCCGTGTCCGTAGTCCTTCATGCCGTCGCCTCCACGGGGAGCGCGCGCCGTGCGGTGAGGTCGCGGTTCCAGTTGCGCAGGCCGAGGAGGCAGAGCGTCAGGAAGCCGGCGTACAGCAGGGAGGTGAGGTACAGCTCCTTGTACGCGTACAGGGGGATGTACACGACGTCGGCGGCGATCCAGAGCCACCAGGACTCCAGCCGCTTCCGGCACTGCCCGTAGGTCGCCATGAGGGAGAGCGCGGTCGTCACGGCGTCCCAGAAGGGGACGGTCGAGTCGGTGGCGCGGTCGAGCAGCAGGGTGAGCGCGAGGGTCCCCACCACCCCCGCCGTGAGCAGCCATGTCCACTCGGTGCGCGTGGTGCGGCGCACCGGGAGCGTGTCGGAACCTGGTCCACCCCCGTGGGTCCAGGTCCACCAGCCGTACACGGCGAGGGTGATGAAGACGATCTGGAGGCCCGCGTCGGCGTACAGCCCCGCCTGCGTGAAGAGCAGGATGAAGAAGAGGTTGTTGGCGATGCCGACGGGCCAGTTGGCGAGGTGCTGGCGGGCGACCAGCCAGACGCAGAGCGCACCGCTGCCGAAGCCGAGGACCTCGGTCCAGCTGACCGGGGTGTCCAGAAGGGTGAAGAGAGGTCGCTGCAAGGGTTCCAGAACGTCTGCGAGGCTCACGCCCGCCTCCTTAAGAGTCATGTTGACTATAAAGGGCGGGGGGTCGGCTCCACAAGTACGGACGCGCACACGACGAAGCCCGCGACCGCCGGGGCGGGCGGTCACGGGCTTCTTCGTCGCGTACGGCGAGAGGGTTACATGCCGACTTCCTTCATCAGCATGCCGACCTCGGTGTTGGTCAGGCGGCGGAGCCAGCCGGACTTCTGGTCGCCGAGACCGATCGGGCCGAAGGCGGTGCGGACCAGCTTCTCGACCGGGAAGCCGGCCTCGGCCAGCATGCGGCGCACGATGTGCTTGCGGCCCTCGTGCAGCGTGACCTCGACCAGGTAGTTCTTGCCGGTCTGCTCGACGACCCGGAAGTGGTCGGCGCGGGCGTAGCCGTCCTCCAGCTGGATGCCCTCCTTGAGCATCTTGCCGACCTCGCGGGGCAGCGGGCCGGTGATGGCGGCCAGGTAGGTCTTCTTCACGCCGTACTTCGGGTGCGTGAGGCGGTGGGCCAGCTCACCGTGGTTGGTGAGGAGGATGATGCCCTCGGTCTCCGTGTCGAGCCGGCCGACGTGGAAGAGCCGGGTCTCGCGGTTGGTGACGTAGTCGCCCAGGCACTGACGGCCGTCGGGGTCCTCCATCGTGGAGACGACACCGGCCGGCTTGTTCAGCGCGAAGAAGAGGTACGACTGGGTCGCGACGGTCAGGCCGTCGACCTTGATCTCGTCCTTCTCCGGGTCCACGCGCATGCCCTGCTCGAGCACGATCTCGCCGTTGACCTCGACCCTGGCCTGCTCGATCAGCTCCTCGCACGCGCGGCGCGAGCCCATGCCGGCGCGGGCGAGCACCTTCTGCAGCCGCTCGCCCTCCTGCTCGGCGCCGGGGAAGGTCTTGGGGGTCTTGACCTCCGGCTTGTTCGCGTACCGCTCCCGGTTGCGCTCCTCGGTACGGGCGTCGTACTCCCGCGAGCGCGCCGGGGCCGTACGGCCGCCACCGCGCTGCGGCGACTGCTTCGGTCCGCCCTTGGCGCCACCACGGGCCGCGGCGCCACGGCCCCGCTTGGGTCCGTCGGAGGGGCCGCCGGAGCCGCCCACGTCGTACTTGCGCTCCTCGGGGCGGGGGTTGCGGGGCCGGCCGCTGCCGCTGCCGCCGCCCTGCCGGTCGTCACGGCTGTTGCCGGCGCCCCGGTAATTGCCGCGGCCACCGCTGTTGCCACCACGGCTCCCGCCGTTGTTTCCGCTGTTCCTGCCGCTGCTGCTTCGCATCAAATGTCCGTCGTCTTGTCGTCTGCGTCTTCGCGATCCGGAAGGTCCGGATCGAACGACGGAACCCCTTCCAGCGTCTCCGCCTCGATCGCGTCCGCCTCGGGGAGGAAGGGCGCGAGCTCCGGGAGCTCGTCCAGGCCGCGCAGGCCCATCCGCTCCAGGAAGTAGTTCGTCGTCCTGTACAGGATCGCACCTGTTTCGGGTTCCGCGCCCGCCTCCTCCACGAGACCGCGCTGGAGGAGGGTGCGCATGACGCCGTCGCAGTTCACTCCGCGGACCGCGGAGACGCGGGAGCGGCTGACCGGCTGGCGGTACGCGACGACGGCCAGGGTCTCCAGGGCCGCCTGGGTGAGGCGGGCCTGCTGCCCGTCGAGGACGAAGGCCTCGACGGCGGCGGCGTGCTCGGGGCGGGAGTAGAAGCGCCAGCCGCCGGCGACGAGCCGCAGCTCGAAGCCTCGGCCCTGGACGGTGTACTCGTCGGCGAGCTCACGCAGGGCGTCGGCGACCTCGCGGGGGGGCCGTTCCAGGATCTTGGCGAGATGGGCCTCGGTGGCCGGCTCGTCGACGACCATCAGGACGGCTTCGAGGGCGGGCTTGAGGTCGCTCATGCCTTCTCCTCCACGGTTTGATCGAACTCGTCGGTGACCTGGGTCTCCTGGTCGCCGCCCGTCCAGGTGACGGTCAGCTCGCCGAGGGCGTCGTCCTGGTCGAGGGCGACGGCCTTCTCCCGGTAGAGCTCCAGGAGGGCGAGGAAGCGGGCGACGACGGTGAGGGTGTCGTCGGCGCCGTCGGCGAGCTCGCGGAAGCTGACGCTCCCGCGCTCGCGCAGGAGGGCGACGACGATGCCGGCCTGTTCGCGGACGCTGACGAGGGGGGCGTGGATGTGGTCGACGTACACCTGCGGCTTGGCCTTGGGCTGCATGGCCTTCACGGCAAGCTTGGCGAAGCCCTCGGCGCCGATGGAGATGACGACCTCGGGGAGCAGCTCGGCGTGGTGGGCCTCGAGACCGACGGTCCGGGGGTGCCGGCGGCCCTCGGACTCCCACCGCTCGCTGAAGATCTTGGCGATCTGCTTGTACGCGCGGTACTGGAGGAGCCGCGCGAAGAGCAGGTCCCGCGCCTCCAGGAGCGCGAGATCGGCCTCGTCCTCCACCTCGGCGGCGGGCAGCAGCCGGGCGGCCTTGAGATCGAGCAGCGTGGCGGCGACGACGAGGAACTCGGTGGTCTGGTCGAGATCCCAGTCGGGTCCCATGGCACGGATGTGCGCCATGAACTCGTCGGTGACCTTGGAGAGGGCGACTTCGGTGACGTCGAGCTTGTGCTTGGAGATGAGCTGAAGGAGCAGGTCGAACGGCCCCTCGAAGTTGGCCAGCCGCACGGTGAACCGCCCGTCGTCACCGGCCTCGGCGGGGGTACGGGGGCGGGCGGGCGCGCCGGGTCCGGCGGCGGCGCCCGCGTCGGCGGGCATGCCGGGTCCGGGGGCGGCGGCCGCGTCGGCGGGCGTGCCGGGTTCGGCGGGCGCGTCGGGGCCCGCGGCCGGTTCACGGCCGGACACCTCGCTGGGGCCGACGCCCCGTCCGGAGGCGTCCGCGCCCGCGTCTGCAGGCGCGTCGGGTCCGGCGGCGGCGCCCGAGACGGCAGGCGCGTCGGGTTCGGCGGCAGGTTCGCGGGGGGCGGGCGCCAGGTCAGGTTCGGCGGGCGGTCCGGGGGCGTTCGCGACGGGGCCGGAGGCCGTGGGCGCGGCGGATGAAGGGGGTTCCGCGGCCGGCGGGTCCCCCAGGGGCTTCGGCTCGCCGTCGGCGCCCGCCGCTTCCGTGGGCTCCTCCGGCACCTGGCGGCCCGGGGCCGGGTTCGCGCCTGGGCCCCGGCCCAGGGCACGGCGCTGCGGCGGGCGGGACGTTTCGGCAGGGGGTGGGGGCATCGGGGTCCAGGGAGGAGCAAGGGGGCGTGGCAGCCCGCAGGCTACCCTCAGCGGCCGCGCAGGCGGCGCACGAGGATGCTCGCGTCGCCCCGGGACTCCAGGTCCGCCAGGACCACCGCGACCGCCTCGCGGACGATCCGCCCCCGGTCCACGGCCAGGCCGTGCTCCCCCCGGAGCACCAGGCGGGCGTGCTCCAGGTCCATCAGCTCCTCCGCGGAGACATAGACCGTGATCTTCTCGTCGTGCCGCTCACGCCCGCTGGGCCGCCGGTTCGGCGACCGGCCGCGCCGACGCGCCGGGGCGGGAGCCGCGGCCGACGCCGGTGCGGGCTCCGTCGCGCGGGCCCGCGGCTCCGCCTGCTCCGCGGGCTGCGCCGCCGAGTGCTCGGCGGAACCCGAGCCGGAGCCCGAGCCCTCCGCCGCCTCCGTGTCGCTCTCGCCCGCGGGAGCCGGCACCCGGCCACGGGGCGAGGAGGACTGCAGCGCCATCCCCCCGGTCGTACGGAACAGTTCGTCGGCGCCGGGCAGACTCACTCGGCGTGACACCGGGCGAGCACCTCCCTGGCGAGCTGACGATAGGCGGCGGCACCCACCGAGTTCGACGCGTACGTCGTGATCGGTTCACCGGCGACCGTGGTCTCCGGGAAGCGCACGGTACGGCCGATGACCGTGTGGTAGACGTGGTCGTCGAACGCCTCGACCACACGCGCCAGCACCTCGCGGCTGTGCACCGTACGGGAGTCGTACATCGTGGCGAGGATGCCGTCGAGCTCCAGTTCCGGGTTGAGCCGCTCCTGGACCTTCTCGATCGTCTCGGTCAGCAGGGCCACACCGCGCAGCGCGAAGAACTCGCATTCCAGCGGCACGATGACCTTGTGAGCCGCCGTCAGGGCGTTCACGGTCAGCAGGCCGAGCGAGGGCTGACAGTCGATCACGATGTAGTCGTAGTCGTTCATCAGCGGCTTCAGGGCACGCTGGAGCGTAGACTCGCGCGCCACCTCGCTGACCAACTGCACCTCGGCCGCCGAGAGGTCGATGTTGCTCGGCAGCAGGTCCATGTTGGGCACGGCGGTCTTGAGCAGCACCTCGTCCGCCGACATGCCCCGCTCCATGAGCAGGTTGTAGACGGTGAGGTCGAGCTCCATCGGGTTCACACCGAGACCGACCGACAGGGCTCCCTGCGGGTCGAAGTCGACGAGCAGCACCCGCCGTCCGTACTCCGCGAGCGCCGCACCCAGGTTGATGGTCGACGTGGTCTTGCCGACGCCGCCCTTCTGGTTGCACATCGCGATGATCTTCGCGGGTCCGTGATCGGTCAGCGGACCCGGGATCGGGAAGTACGGCAGGGGCCGTCCGGTCGGGCCGATCCGCTCGCGGCGCTGGCGGGCAGCGTCGGGTGCGAGGGTGGCCGCGTACTCCGGGTCGGGCTCGTACTCGGCGTCAGGGTCGTAGAAGTGCCCCTCGGGCACCTCGTCGTAGGCGGCGAAGTGGGTGGACTCTCGGCCACTCTCGTTGCCGGCCGTGGCGTTCACGTGTAGGCCGTCCATCATCTTCATCGTGTGGGCTGTCGTCATGGGCTGATGCGTCGCGTTGGTCGCGAAGGTGCGGACAGCGACGGAGCCGACAGGGATTCCTGGCTGTCCGCCCCCGGGAGTAAATGTCGACTCATTCACAAGTCGTCTTACCTCCTTGGATGTGACCAGGAACATTTATCGATAGGTCAGCGTGGCACCATGCCGACGGTTGGCGACTCTATGGCGTGTCACCGCTCCGCAGCAACACAATCCGCCGGACCCGGCCCGATGTGTCGGCAACCGAACACCTCTCTGTCAAGGGTGCGCAGGCATGCATCCGCACGTTTCGGGGGTGTGCGAAACGGTTAAAGGGTTACGTTCGAGGCGAGTTGCTCGGCGCCCCGGAAGTGGCCGGATGCGTGAGGTTGACGGCGCGAGTTGACGCGACGTCCAAGAAGGTCAGCCCAGGAGGCTCGCCAGCTCGACGTGCTCGAGGCCGTGCGC
>NZ_JBIBEO010000008.1:346911-485603 GCF_042902595.1 Streptomyces sp. NPDC012508 | reverse complement strand
AAACGCCCGGTTACATTCCGAACCCGGAAGCTAAGCCTTTCAGCGCCGATGGTACTGCAGGGGGGACCCTGTGGGAGAGTAGGACGCCGCCGAACTCCCGCCCTTTTAGCTCAGTCGGTAGAGCGTCTCCATGGTAAGGAGAAGGTCAACGGTTCGATTCCGTTAAAGGGCTCCAGAGAAACAAAGAAGGCCCCCGCCTGATGGCGGGGGCCTTCTTTGTTTTGTGCCCGCGTCACGAGCAACACGAAGCAGAAGGGTCCCCGCCACCTTCGTGGCGGGGACCCTTCTGTCAGTTCGTGTCGAGAGGCTCCGGGAGGCGCATGGCCAGGATGGCCATGTCGTCCGAGGCGGGCTCCTGGGCGAAGCGCTCGACCGCGCGCAGGATGCGGGCGGCGACCGCGCCGGCCGTGAGGCCCGTGCAGGTCTTGAGGACCTCGATCAGACCGTCGTCGCCGAGCATCCGCGTGCCCTCGCGGCGTTCCGTGACGCCATCGGTGACACAGAGCAGGACGTCGCCCGGTTCGAGGGTGATGGTCTGCTCGTACAGCTCCAGGTCGTCGAGGACGCCCAGGAGGGGCTGAGGGTCGGCGGCCGGGACGACCGTGCCGTCCTGGCGGAGGCGCAGCGGCAGCGGGTGGCCGGCGCAGACGACCTTCAGGATGGCGGAACCGTCCTCCTGCGGCCACAACTCCCCGTACAGCAGCGTCAGGAAGCGGCTGCGGGCTCCCTCGTCGAGGATCGCGGCGTTGAGGCGCTCCAGGACCGCCGGGCCGCCGAAGCCCTCGCGGGCCAGCAGCCGCAGGGCGTGCCGGGCGAGGCCCGTGACGGCCGCCGCTTCCGGGCCCGTACCGCAGACGTCGCCGATGGCGAAGCCGTACGCGTTGTCGCGGATGGGGAAGAGGTCGTAGAAGTCTCCGCCGACCTCGTTGCCCTCGCCGGCGGCCCGGTAGATGACCTCGACCTCGACCCCGTCGATCTGGGGGAGGCCGGGCGGCAGCAGGCTGCGCTGGAGGGACTGACTGATCGCCATGCGCTCCGAGTAGAGGCGGGCGTTGTCCAGGGCGAGGGCGGCGCGGCGCGAGAGATCCTCGGCGAGCTCCAGGATCTCCTGGCGGAAATGGTCGTCGGAGGGCTTGCCGAGGGTCAGCATGCCGATGACGCGGTTGCGGGCGACCAGGGGCAGGACCACCGTCTCGCCGCCGACCACGGCGGCGGTGGCGAGCGTGGCGTCGATACCGGAGGACAACGGGCCGCTGCCGTGGCCGAGTTCGCGCATCGAGGTGGAGAGGGCTGACCGGTGGGCGGCCTCGCCGGGCGCGGACCAGACGCGGGCGCCGAGAGTGGGCACCGGGTCGGGCGGGGCGATCGAGGACAGCAGGGCCTTCAGGCCGTCGATGCGGTCCTCGTCCTCGTGCAGAACGTAGGAGAGGTACGGGTCCGAGGCCTGGTCGGCGATCGTGTAGACGGCGCACCAGGTGGCGAGCGTCGGGACGGTCATCTGGGCCATGAGGGCCAGCGTCTGGTCGCGGTCGAGGGTTCCGGCCAGCAGGTCGGAGGCCTCGACGAGGAAGCTGAGGGAGCCGCGGCGGAGCCGTTCGAGCTCGCCGAGGCGGGCCGACTCGACCGCGAGCGCGATGCGGTCGGCCGCGAACTGGAGGCGCAGGGCCTCCTCGTTGGAGTACCGGTTCGAGCTCTCGGCGGCGACGCCGAGGGAGCCGGTGAGCCGGCCCTCCACCTTGAGCGGCACGGTGACGACGGAGCGCATGCCGGTGCCTTCGAGGAGGGGGACGGCGCCGGGGACGGCGGCCAGGTCCTCGTGGACGGCCGGCATCCGGGCGGAGCCGTAGCGGCTGGCGCCGGTCTCGACGGGGACCCGCGCGAACCGCTGGCGGGCCGACGGGAGGCCGGTGGTCGCCCGTACCTCCAGTTCGGTCTCGTCGTCGGTGGCGAGCAGGAGGAAGGCGGCGTCCCCGTCGAGCATGTCGCGGGCGCGCTCGACGGTCCGCTGGAGGAGGCCGTCGAGGTCGTCGGGGGCCGGGGAGCCGATGAAGACCTCGAAGGGGTCCGTGGCGCGGCTCTCGGCGCCCCCGTCGGAGACGGCGGGGCGATGGGGCGTCTGGAGGATGGCGCGCTCGTACTCCCGTACGAGCAGACAGACCGTGGAGGGTTCGCCGGCGTTGTCGCGGACGCGCAGATGGGAGGCGTAGACCGGGATGATGCGGCCGTCGGCGCAGCGGATGCCGTAGCTGCCCTCCCAGCGGGAGAGCCGCAGGGCCTCGGCGAGGCCGGTACTGATGCCGGGCGTGTGGGGCCAGGCGGCGAAGTCGCCGAGCGGCTTGCCGGTGACTTGTTCGGTGGCGTAGCCGAAGAGCTCCTCGGCGTCCTCGTTCCAGGCGGTGATGGCCCCGCCGCGGTCGATCTGGGCGACGGCGACGCGGACACGGCTGTCGGCGGTGGGGAGCAGGGCGTCCGGGAGGACCGGTCCGGCGGAGCGGGTGCCGATCGTGCGCTCGGGGAGGTCGAGTTGGAACCAGACACGCTTGTGCGTGGGGGTGTACTCGACGCCCCAGCGGGTGGCCAGGGCGGCGCACAGGAGCAGGCCCCTGCCGTTCTCGCGGTCCGGGTGGGCGACGGTGCGTCCGCCCTGGACGGGGATCTCCCGCTCGGGGTAGCGGTCGGCGACCTCGACGCGGATCCCGTCCTCGCTCCGCAGGCAGAGGACGTCCGCCGCCGTGCCGGCGTGGATGACGGCGTTGGTGACGAGTTCGCTGGTGAGGACGACGGCGTCGTCGACGACCTCGGCGTACCCCCAGCCCTGGAGGGTGTCCCGGACGAAGGCGCGGGCGGTCGCGACGGACCGCCCGACGGGGTCGAAGGTGGCAGCCGCCCGCGCGGTGATCACAGAACTCCTCGTACGCGTTTCGACGCCCGGCTCCGCCATGGTCGGTTCTGCCCCTCCCGCTGCCCGGTGGTCGTTTTCGCGCCACCCAGCCCCTGCCGGGCGGACGGGGGCGGTTGGACAGCCGGATGCCAGGTTACTTACCTTCGCTGTCCGAGCGGATGCCGGTCGACGCTGTTTCCGTCCCCCGAGGGCGGGGACGCTATGCGAAGCTGCCGAACTGTTATCGCCAGGTTCGCCAGCGGTGAAACACTGGGCAGGCTTGTGGTGACTGCCCGGGCAGAACGGTCAACCCCTTCGGGAGGGACACGGTGGAGTCTGGCACGGCGGCGCGGCGCGGCGGTGGCACTACGCGCGCAAAGGGCGGACGGCCCCGGAGCGGTGGGACGGTTCAGGTGGACGCGGCGGCCATGGATCGGCTGCTCGCCGCCCTGGTCTCGATGCGGGACGGGAACTTCCGTAAGCGGCTGACCGTGTCCGGCGACGGGGTGATGGCGGAGATCTCCGCCGTCTTCAACGAGGTCGCCGACCGTCAGATGCATCTGACCGGCGAGTTGTCGCGGGTCCGGCGCATGGTGGGACGTGAGGGCAAGCTGTCCGAGCGGCTGGAGGCGGGGCCCAGCGAGGGTGCCTGGCTGGCGGCCATCGAGGCGGCGAACGCGCTGGTCGACGACATGACGCGGCCGGTCTCCGAGGTGGGGCGGGTGCTGTCGGCGGTCGCCGAGGGTGATCTCGGTCAGCGGATGGACCTGCGGTCGGAGGGGCCTGAGGGGCGTCCGCTGCGCGGGGAGTTCCTGAAGGTCGCCCGTACGGTGAACAACCTGGTCGACCAGCTCTCGGCGTTCACCGACGAAGTGACAAGGGTCGCACTCGAGGTCGGTACGGAGGGCATCCTGGGCGGTCAGGCCCAGGTGCGTGGAATGTCCGGTTCGTGGAAGGACCTCACGGATTCGGTCAACACGATGGCGTACCGACTGACCGCGCAGGTACGTGACATCGCTCTCGTGACGACGGCGGTGGCCCGGGGCGATCTGTCCAACAAGGTCACGGTTCATGTGGCCGGCGAGATGCTGGAGCTGAAGAACACCGTCAACACGATGGTGGACCAGCTGTCGTCGTTCTCCTCCGAGGTGACCCGCGTCGCGCGTGAGGTGGGCACCGAGGGCGAGCTGGGCGGTCAGGCCGAGGTCGCCGGGGTCGGCGGCGTGTGGAAGGACCTCACCGACTCCGTCAACACGATGGCGGGAAACCTCACCAATCAGGTGAGGGGTATCGCCGAGGTGACGACTGCGGTCGCCAACGGCGATCTGTCGCAGAAGGTCACGGTCAGCGCGCGCGGCGAGGTCGCGCAGCTCGCGGACACGATCAACCAGATGACCGAGACGCTGCGGACGTTCGCCGACGAGGTGACCCGGGTGGCGAGCGAGGTCGGCGCCGAGGGTCTGCTCGGAGGGCAGGCGCAGGTGCCCGGCGCGGCCGGCACCTGGAAGGACCTGACCGATTCCGTCAACACCGTCTTCCGGAACATCACCACGCAGGTGCGGGACATCGCGCAGGTGACGACGGCGGTCGCCAACGGTGATCTCTCGCAGAAGGTCACCGTCGACGTGGCCGGCGAGATGCTGGAGCTGAAGAACACCGTCAACACGATGGTCGACCAGCTGTCCGCGTTCGGTTCCGAGGTGACGAGGGTCGCGCGCGAGGTCGGTGTCGAGGGTCTGCTCGGAGGGCAGGCGCATGTACCGGGTGCTGCGGGGACCTGGAAGGACCTCACCGACTCGGTGAACACGGCGTTCCGCAACCTGACGGGTCAGGTGCGGGACATCGCGCAGGTGACGACGGCGGTCGCCAACGGTGACCTGTCGCAGAAGGTCACCGTCGATGTCGCCGGCGAGATGCTGGAGCTGAAGAACACCGTCAACACGATGGTGTCCCAGCTGTCGAACTTCGCCGACCAGGTGACGCGGATGGCGCGGGACGTGGGCACGGAGGGCCGGCTCGGCGGTCAGGCGCGGGTCGACGGTGTCTCCGGTACGTGGAAGGAGCTCACCGACTCCGTCAACTTCATGGCCGGCAACCTGACGTCCCAGGTGCGGCAGATCGCCCAGGTGACGACGGCGGTGGCGCGCGGTGATCTGTCGCAGAAGATCGACGTGGACGCGCGCGGCGAGATCCTGGAGCTGAAGAACACCATCAACACGATGGTCGACCAGCTCTCCGCCTTCGCGGAGCAGGTGACCCGGGTGGCCCGTGAGGTGGGTACGGACGGCCGGCTCGGGGGCCAGGCGCAGGTGCCGGGCGTCGCCGGTGTGTGGCGCGATCTGACCGACTCGGTGAACGGCATGGCCGGGAACCTCACCGCTCAGGTCCGCAACATCGCGGGCGTCGCCACGGCGGTGGCGCGCGGTGATCTGTCGCAGAAGATCGACGTGGACGCGCGCGGCGAGATCCTGGAGCTGAAGAACACCCTCAACACCATGGTCGACCAGCTCTCCAGCTTCGCGGAGCAGGTGACCCGGGTGGCCCGTGAGGTGGGTACGGAGGGCATCCTGGGTGGTCAGGCCGAGGTGCAGGGAGTCTCCGGCACCTGGAAGGACCTCACCCAGTCCGTGAACTTCATGGCGAACAACCTGACCAGTCAGGTGCGCAACATCGCCGAGGTCACGACCGCGGTCGCCAAGGGCGACCTGTCGAAGAAGATCACCGTCGACGCCAAGGGCGAGATCCTCGAACTGGTGACGACGGTCAACACGATGGTCGACCAGCTGTCCAACTTCGCGGACGAGGTGACGCGAGTCGCCCGTGAGGTGGGCACGGAGGGCATCCTCGGCGGTCAGGCGCGGGTGCGCGGGGTCACGGGTATCTGGAAGGACCTGAGCGACAACGTCAACCTGATGGCCAACAACCTGACGAGTCAGGTGCGGAACATCTCCCGCGTCTCCTCGGCGGTCGCCAACGGCGATCTGACGAAGAAGGTGACGGTCGAGGCGCGCGGCGAGGTCGCGGAGCTCGCCGACACCGTCAACACGATGGTGACGACCCTGTCGTCCTTCGCGGACGAGGTGACGCGAGTCGCCCGCGAGGTGGGTACGGAAGGTGAACTGGGCGGCCAGGCACGGGTTCCGGGTGTCTCCGGCACGTGGAAGGACCTGACCGAGTCGGTGAACTCGATGGCGTCCAACCTGACGGGTCAGGTGCGTCAGATCGCCGCGGTCACGACCGCCATCGCGAAGGGCGATCTCACCAAGAAGATCGACATCGACGCGCGCGGCGAGATCCAGGAGCTGAAGAACACCATCAACACGATGGTCGACCAGCTGTCCTCGTTCGCCGAGGAGGTCACCCGTGTCGCCCGCGAGGTGGGTACGGAGGGCATCCTGGGCGGTCAGGCCCGGGTCCGGGACGTCGACGGGACCTGGCGCGACCTGACCGAGTCCGTGAACGAGATGGCCGGGAACCTGACCCGCCAGGTGCGCGCGATCGCGGCCGTGGCCACCGCGGTGACCCGCGGCGACCTGAACCTGAAGATCGACGGCGTGGACGCGGCGGGCGAGATCCAGGCGCTTCAGGACAACATCAACACCATGATCGCCAACCTGCGTGACACGACCCTCGCCAACGAGGAGCAGGACTGGCTCAAGGGCAACCTGGCCCGGATCTCCGGTCTGATGCAGGGCCGGCGCGATCTGGACGACGTCGCCTCGCTCATCATGAGCGAGCTGACCCCGGTCGTCTCCGCGCAGCACGGCGCCTTCTTCGTGGCGCTTCCCACCGGCTCCTCGACGGGCAGCCCCGAACTGGGCGGGCAGGGGGAGGGC
The DNA here is from genome assembly GCF_042902595.1 of Streptomyces sp. NPDC012508. Taxonomy (NCBI): domain Bacteria; kingdom Bacillati; phylum Actinomycetota; class Actinomycetes; order Kitasatosporales; family Streptomycetaceae; genus Streptomyces; species Streptomyces sp. NPDC012508. Next base: position 478,886 of record NZ_JBIBEO010000008.1, on the reverse strand, counting down.
TCGTACGAGCTGCGGATGCGCGGCAGTTACGGCTACTCCGCCGGTTCGATGCCCACCTCGTTCCGTCCCGGCGAGACGCTCATCGGGACGGCGGCCGAGGAGAAGCGGACGATCCAGGTCAATGTGCCGCCGGGCTATCTGAAGATCTCCTCCGGGCTCGGCGAGGCCGCCCCGGCGCATGTGATCGTGCTTCCCGTCCTCTTCGAGGGGAAGGTCCTCGGCGTCATCGAGCTGGCCTCGTTCCAGCCGTTCACCCAGATCCAGCGGGACTTCCTCAACCAGCTCGCGGAGCTGATCGCGACCACCGTCAACACCATCAGCGTCAACACCAAGACCGAGGTGCTCCTGAAGCAGTCGCAGGAGCTGACCGAGCAGCTGCGTGAGCGTTCGGCGGAGCTGGAGCACCGGCAGAAGGAGCTCCAGGGCTCCAACGCCGAGCTGGAGGAGAAGGCCGAACTGCTCGCCCGGCAGAACCGGGACATCGAGGTGAAGAACACCGAGATCGAGGAGGCCCGTCAGGTCCTGGAGGAGCGGGCCGAACAGCTCGCCGTCTCGATGCGGTACAAGTCCGAGTTCCTGGCCAACATGTCGCACGAGCTGCGCACCCCGCTCAACTCGCTGCTGATCCTGGCCAAGTTGCTGGCCGACAACGCGGACCACAACCTCTCGCCCAAGCAGGTCGAGTTCGCCGAGACGATCCATGGGGCCGGCTCCGATCTGCTCCAGCTGATCAACGACATCCTCGACCTGTCCAAGGTCGAGGCGGGCAAGATGGACGTCTCCCCGACCCGTATCGCGCTCGTCCAGCTCGTCGACTACGTCGAGGCGACCTTCCGGCCGCTGACGGCGGAGAAGGGGCTCGACTTCTCGGTCCGGGTCTCGCCGGAGCTGCCCGCCACGCTGCACACCGACGAGCAGCGCCTGCTCCAGGTGCTGCGCAACCTGCTGTCCAACGCGGTGAAGTTCACCGACTCGGGCGCGGTGGAGCTGGTCATCCGGCCCGCCGGGACGGATGTGCCCCAGTCGATCCGGGAGCAGCTCCTGGAGTCCGGTTCGCTGCGCGACCCGGAGGCGGACCTGATCGCCTTCTCGGTGACGGACACCGGTATCGGGATCGCCGCCGGCAAGATGCGGGTGATCTTCGAGGCGTTCAAGCAGGCGGACGGGACGACCAGCCGCAAGTACGGCGGTACGGGGCTGGGGCTCTCCATCAGCCGGGAGATCGCGCGGCTGCTCGGCGGTGAGATCTACGCGGCGAGCGAGCCGGGCCGCGGCTCCACGTTCACGCTCTATCTGCCGCTGAGCCCCGTCGAGCTGCCGCCGTACGGGGCGGGGGAGCCGGGCTCCACGGACCCGCGGCAGGGTCTGGACGACGGATCGGCCGACGAGTCCGCGGCGCACTTCGCGCCCGCGCCCATGGCGGCCGACCTGCGTTCCGGCGCCGGGGCGCTGTTCCGGCACCGGCGCAAGGCGGCGCAGTCCGGGTTCGAGGAGCGGCCCGCGCTGCCGGGCCAGCCCGGTCGGGGCGTTCAGGCCGAGCAGACGGCCGAGGACGAGCGCGTGGAGGCCGAGCCGCGCCGTACGTTCACCTTCGGCGGCGAGAAGGTGCTGATCGTGGACGACGACATCCGTAACGTCTTCGCGCTCACCAGCGTGCTCGAGCAGCACGGCCTCGCGGTGCTGTATGCCGAGAACGGCCGTGAGGGCATCGAGGTGCTGGAGCAGCACGACGATGTGACGGTCGTTCTGATGGACATCATGATGCCCGAGATGGACGGATACGCGACGACGACGGCGATCCGCCGGATGCCGCAGTTCGCCGGGCTGCCGATCATCGCGCTCACCGCGAAGGCGATGAAGGGCGACCGGGAGAAGGCGATCGAGTCGGGCGCCTCCGACTACGTCACCAAGCCGGTCGACCCCGATCACCTGCTCTCGGTGATGGAGGGGTGGATGCGCGGAAACGGAACCGGGGGTTGTTGACGGACTGTCGCCGCGGGCGTGTGAGAGGGCGGGATTCGGGGAACCTTCTGGTCTCTCACCACGTTTCTGCTACGTGCACAGTGACATCGTGGTGACAGGGTGTGGCGACAGGCGGGGTGCGGCTACCATGACCGGCACAAGGACGGACGGCGCATGGGAGTCGTCTTCTGGGGCGGCGCCCGGTGCTTCCCCCGGCTCGGCGAGCCGGGGAGAGCCGTTGCCGGGGCGAGGAGGACGGGGCATGGTGCAGAAGGCCAAGATCCTCCTGGTCGATGACCGGCCGGAGAATCTGCTGGCGCTGGAGGCCATTCTCTCCGCGCTCGATCAGACGCTGGTACGGGCATCGTCCGGGGAGGAAGCGCTCAAGGCGCTGCTGACCGACGATTTCGCGGTCATTCTGCTGGATGTCCAGATGCCGGGAATGGACGGATTCGAGACCGCCGCGCACATCAAGCGGCGCGAGCGGACCCGGGACATCCCGATCATCTTCCTGACCGCCATCAACCACGGCCCCCACCACACCTTCCGGGGTTACGCGGCCGGAGCGGTCGACTACATCTCCAAGCCGTTCGACCCGTGGGTGCTGCGCGCCAAGGTCTCGGTCTTCGTCGAGCTGTACATGAAGAACTGCCAGCTCCGTGAGCAGGCCGCACTGCTCCGGCTCCAGTTGGAGGGCGGTGGCCACGGAGGCCACGCCAAGGAGTCCGCCGGACTGCTCGCCGAGCTCTCCGCCCGCCTCGCGGCGGTCGAGGAGCAGGCGGAGGCGCTGTCCAAGCAGCTCGACGACGACTCGGCCGATGCCGCCGCGGTCGCCACCGCCGCGCACCTGGAGCGCAAGCTCACCGGGCTGCGGCGGGCCCTGGACGCTCTGGAGCCGGGCGCGGGCGGGCCGCCCGTACTGCCCTCGCAGAGCTGACCCACCGTCAATCCGTGATCGCCCGCAGTGAGCGGGCGTCAGTTTCGCGCCCCTGTACGTTCGACACGAACGGGTGAGCCCGGACGGGCACGTGTCCGACACGGCTCACACCGGTAACCTCAGCATCATGGCCTCACGTACGTCCGGCAAGGGTTCCCAGGGCACGGCGGGCACCGCGAAGCCGCGCGCCGGCCGTACGAGCGGTGCCGCGAAGAAAGCGGCGCCCGCGAAGTCGCCCGCCAAGCCTCCCGCGAAGAAGACCGCGGCGAAGAAGGCCGCGCCCGCCAAGCGCGCACCCGCGAGGAAGACCGCTGCCAAGAAGGCGGCGCCCAAACCCGCGCCGTCCCCCACCGGAGGCGTGTACCGGCTGGCGCGCGGCCTCTGGCTCGGCATCGCGCACGGCGTGGGCGCGATGTTCCGCGGCATAGGGCGCGGAGCCAAGGGCCTCGACCCCGCCCACCGCAAGGACGGCCTGGCGCTGTTGCTGCTCGGCGTCACGCTGATCGTCGCCGCCGGCACCTGGTCCAACCTGCGCGGCCCCGTCGGCGACCTCGTCGAGATGCTCGTCACCGGCGCGTTCGGCCGGCTCGACCTGCTCGTGCCGCTGCTGGTCGGCGCCATGGCGATCCGGCTGATCCTCTATCCGGAGAAGCCGGAGGCCAACGGCCGGATCGTCATCGGTCTCTCCGCCCTCGTCATCGGCGTGCTCGGGCAGGTCCACATCGCCTGCGGCTCCCCGGGGCGCGGTGAGGGCACCGAGGCGATGCAGGACGCCGGCGGGCTCATCGGCTGGGCTGCGTCCAAGCCTCTGATCTTCATGATGGGCGAGGTCCTCGCCGTACCGCTCCTGGTGCTGCTCACGGTCTTCGGGCTGCTCGTCGTCACCGCCACGCCCGTCAACGCCATCCCGCAGCGCCTGCGCCGTCTCGGCGCCAAGCTCGGCCTGGTCGAGCCGGCGTACGACCCCGAGGCCGAGGGGGAGGAGTACGACGAGGACTGGCGCGAGGCCGCCCCGCAGCCCGCCGCGCGCGCCCGGCGCACCACCGCCGGACCGAACCAGGTGTACGACGTGGACCAGGCGGAGGAGGAGGCACTCACCCGGCGCAGGCGCCCGCGCCGCCCCTCGGCGCAGCCCGCCTTCGACCGGCCCATGGACGCCGTGGACGTCGCCGCGGCGGCCGCGGCCGCGCTCGACGGCGCCGTGCTCAACGGCATGCCGCCCTCCCCGCTCGTCGCCGGTCTGACCCGGGACGTCACCGCCGAGCGCGCCGCCGCCGTCGCGGCCACCGCGGCCGAGGCCCAGGCCGCGGAGGCGGAGGCCGCCGAGGCCGCCGGGGCCCGGCCCGCCGCGCCGGTGCCGTCCGCCCGCGGCGCGCAGGCAGGCCGCGTCCCCGGAGCCGTACCGGACCTCACCAAGCCCGCGCCCGAGCACAACGAGATGCCGCCCCGCGCGGAGCAGCTCCAGCTCTCCGGCGACATCACGTACGCGCTGCCCTCGATGGACCTGCTGGAGCGCGGTGGGCCAGGCAAGACCCGGAGCGCAGCGAACGACGCCGTCGTGGACTCGCTCTCCAACGTCTTCACCGAGTTCAAGGTCGACGCGGCCGTCACCGGCTTCACGCGGGGACCGACGGTCACGCGGTACGAGGTCGAGCTCGGCCCGGCCGTGAAGGTCGAGAAGATCACGGCCCTGACGAAGAACATCGCGTACGCCGTGGCCTCCCCGGACGTGCGGATCATCTCGCCGATCCCGGGGAAGTCCGCGGTCGGCATCGAGATCCCGAACTCCGACCGCGAGATGGTCAACCTCGGCGACGTGCTGCGGCTCGCGGACGCGGCGGGCGACGACCACCCGATGCTGGTGGCGCTCGGCAAGGACGTCGAGGGCGGCTATGTGATGGCCAACCTGGCGAAGATGCCGCACATCCTGGTCGCCGGTGCCACGGGCTCCGGAAAGTCCTCGTGCATCAACTGCCTGATCACCTCGGTGATGATAAGGGCGACCCCCGAGGACGTCCGGATGGTGCTGGTCGACCCCAAGCGGGTCGAGCTCACCGCCTACGAGGGCATCCCGCACCTGATCACGCCGATCATCACCAACCCCAAGCGGGCCGCCGAGGCGCTGCAGTGGGTGGTGCGCGAGATGGACCTGCGCTACGACGACCTGGCGGCCTTCGGTTTCCGGCACATCGACGACTTCAACGAGGCCATCCGCAACGGCAAGGTCAAACTGCCCGAGGGCAGCGAGCGCGAGCTGAAGACCTATCCGTACCTGCTGGTGATCGTGGACGAGCTGGCCGATCTGATGATGGTCGCCCCGCGTGACGTCGAGGACGCGATCGTCCGTATCACCCAGTTGGCCCGAGCCGCCGGCATTCATCTGGTGCTCGCCACCCAGCGGCCGTCGGTGGACGTCGTCACCGGTCTGATCAAGGCGAACGTGCCCTCCCGGCTCGCCTTCGCGACCTCGTCGCTGGCCGACAGCCGGGTCATCCTCGACCAGCCCGGAGCCGAGAAGCTCATCGGAAAGGGTGACGGTCTGTACCTGCCGATGGGTGCGAACAAGCCCGTCCGTATGCAGGGCGCCTTCGTCACCGAGGCCGAGGTCGCGGTCGTCGTCCAGCACTGCAAGGACCAGATGGCCCCGGTGTTCCGGGACGACGTCACCGTCGGCACCAAGCAGAAGAAGGAGATCGACGAGGAGATCGGCGACGACCTCGACCTGCTGTGCCAGGCCGCCGAGCTGGTCGTCTCCACACAGTTCGGCTCCACCTCGATGCTCCAGCGCAAGCTGCGCGTCGGCTTCGCCAAGGCCGGCCGGCTGATGGATCTGATGGAGTCGCGGAACATCGTCGGACCGAGCGAGGGGTCCAAGGCGCGGGACGTGCTCGTCAAGCCGGACGAGCTGGACGGGGTGCTGGCCGTGATCCGCGGGGGCTCCGGGGACTGACGCGCGCCGGAACGAGACCGGGTCGAGACTCACTCGTAAGGGAACGTGGGCAACCGTTTCCCTTGTTCGTACGTCAAGTTGGAGGGAAGGACAGAAGGATGTCCCAGCCTCATGGCGTACAAACAGCGTCCGCCCGGTTGCCCCACCCTTTCGTACCACCCATAGACTGAACGTCCAGCAGGTGGTTACACGCTCGAAAGGCGCTCTCGTGTCCATCGGCAACTCCCCCGAATCCCCCGAAGACGACCGGAACTTCCCGGCAGACGACCGGGATTCGATCGGTCGTGCACTCCAGCAGGCCCGGATCGCCGCCGGTCTCACCGTCGACGAGGTCAGTGCCTCCACGCGGGTCCGCATCCCGATCGTGCACGCGATCGAGGAGGACGACTTCTCGCGCTGCGGTGGCGATGTCTACGCCCGCGGGCACATCCGTACGCTCGCCCGCGCCGTCGGGATCGATCCGGCGCCACTGATCGAGCAGTACGACTCCGAGCACGGCGGCCGCCCCGCGCCCACCCCCGCGGCGCCGCTCTTCGAGGCGGAACGCATCCGTCCCGAGCCGCGTCGCCCCAACTGGACCGCGGCGATGGTGGCCGCGATCGTCGCCGTCGTCGGTTTCGTCGGCTTCACCATGTTCAGCGGCAACGACACCCAGGGCGGGGCCGGCGCGGTCGCCGAGGGCCCGGCCCCGGAGAAGAAGACCACCAGCCCCACCACGAAGCCCACCAAGACCCCCGGTACCAAGCCGGCGCCGAGCGCGATCGCGGCGGTCCCGAAGGACAAGGTCACGGTCAAGCTGACGGCGATCGACGACAAGAGCTGGATCAGCGCCAAGGCCAGCGACGGCAAGCTGCTCTTCGACGGGCTCCTCCTCGAGGGCGAGTCCAAGACCTTCCAGGACGACGAGCGCGTCGACCTGATCCTGGGCAACGCCGGCCCGATCGAGCTCTTCGTGAACGGCAAGAAGATCACCGAGAAGTTCGAGTCGGGCGCCGTCGAGCGGCTCTCGTACACCAAGGGCGCCCCCGAGTCCGGATGACCTTCCGGGCGGCCATCGCGCAGGTGAACCCTGCGCGGCGGGGGTACGGCCGGGACGAAGTAGTCTTGAGTCCATGCCCGAACGCCGTACCGTCGCCCTTGTCACTCTTGGCTGCGCCCGTAACGAGGTGGACTCGGAGGAGCTCGCAGGCCGCTTGGCAGCGGACGGCTGGGAGCTCGTCGAGAACGCCGAGGACGCCGATGTCGCCGTCGTCAACACCTGTGGATTCGTCGAAGCCGCCAAGAAGGACTCCGTCGACGCCCTCCTCGAAGCCAATGATCTGAAGGATCACGGCAAGACCCAGGCCGTCGTCGCCGTCGGCTGCATGGCCGAGCGGTACGGCAAGGAGCTCGCCGAGGCCCTGCCCGAAGCCGACGGAGTGCTCGGCTTCGACGACTACTCCGACATCTCCAACCGCCTCCAGACCATCCTCAGCGGTGGCAGCGTGGAGGCCCACACCCCGCGCGACCGCCGCAAGCTGCTCCCGCTCTCCCCGGTGGAGCGCCAGCAGGCCGCCGCCGACGTGGCCCTCCCCGGCCACGGCGCCGTCGCCGTGGCCGTCGAGGCGCCCGAGAACGTACCGACCGACCTCCCCGACGGCCTCGCCCCGGCCTCCGGCCCGCGCGCCCCGCTGCGCCGCCGCCTGGACACCAGCCCGGTCGCCTCGGTGAAGCTCGCCTCGGGCTGCGACCGCCGCTGCTCCTTCTGCGCCATCCCGTCCTTCCGCGGCTCCTTCGTCTCGCGGCGTCCCTCCGACGTCCTCAACGAGACGCGCTGGCTCGCCGAGCAGGGTGTGAAGGAGGTCATGCTGGTCTCCGAGAACAACACCTCGTACGGCAAGGACCTGGGCGACATCCGCCTCCTGGAGAGCCTGCTCCCCGACCTCGCGGCCGTCGACGGCATCGAGCGGGTCCGGGTCAGCTACCTCCAGCCCGCCGAGATGCGGCCCGGCCTGATCGACGTGCTGACCTCGACCGAGAAGGTCGTCCCGTACTTCGACCTGTCCTTCCAGCACAGCGCGCCGGCCGTGCTGCGGGCCATGCGCCGCTTCGGCGACACCGACCGCTTCCTGGAGCTCCTGGAGACGATCCGCGGCAAGGCCCCGCTGGCCGGCGCCCGGTCCAACTTCATCGTGGGCTTCCCCGGCGAGACCGAGGCGGACTTCGCCGAGCTGGAACGCTTCATCACGCACGCGCGGCTCGACGCCATCGGCGTCTTCGGCTACTCCGACGAGGACGGCACCGAAGCCGCCACGTACGAGCAGAAGCTCGACCAGGAGGTCGTGGACGAGCGGCTCGCCCACCTCTCCCGGCTCGCCGAGGAGCTCACCGCCCAGCGTGCGGAGGAGCGGATCGGAGAGACCCTGGAAGTACTCGTCGAATCGATCGACGAGGAGGACGGCGTGATCGGCCGCGCGGCCCATCAGGCGCCCGAGACGGACGGCCAGGTCGTCCTCACCGCGGACTCCGCCGCGCGCCTGGGCCTTGCTCCGGGCCGTATGGTCGAGGCGAAGGTCGTGGGGACGGAAGGCGTCGACCTGGTGGCCGAGTGTCTTTTCGAGGAGGCGGGCAGATGACGGGAGCCCCGGCATCCGCGGCGGGCGGGACCGGTAGGCCCGCGCCGGGCGGCAAGCTGGGCTCGGCGGCCGTCAACCAGGCCAGCCTGTGGAACATCGCCAACATCCTCACCATGATCCGCCTGGTGCTGGTGCCCGGCTTCGTGCTGCTGCTCCTCCAGGACGGCGGGCACGACCCGGTCTGGCGCGCCTGGGCCTGGGCGGCGTTCGCCGTGGCCATGATCACGGACATCTTCGACGGGCATCTGGCGCGGACGTACAACCTGGTCACGGACTTCGGGAAGATCGCCGACCCGATCGCCGACAAGGCGATCATGGCGGCCGGACTGATCTGTCTGTCGTCGCTCGGCGACCTGCCCTGGTGGGTGACGGTGGTGATCCTCGCGCGGGAGCTCGGGATCACGCTGATGCGGTTCTGGGTGATCCGGCACGGGGTGATTCCGGCCAGCCGCGGCGGCAAGATGAAGACATTGGCGCAGGGCGCGGCGGTCGGCATGTACGTGCTGGTGCTGACCGGTCCACTTGCCACGTTGCGCTTCTGGGTGATGGTGGTGGCCGTCGTGCTGACGGTCGTCACCGGCCTGGACTATGTGCGACAGGCGATCGTCCTGCGGCGCCGGGGACTGGCCGCGGAACGGGCTTCGAGGGCTCCGGGGGCTTCCGGGGCGGCCTCGGGGACTGCCGGCGCCTCTGCCTCCAGGGCTTCGGGGACCTCTGGGGCTTCCGGGACCTCTGGGGCTTCGGGGGCCGGTAAGCGGCCTGGGGCGGGGTCGGCGAGTGGGTCGGAGACCCCGCCGGCGGCTGAGTCGAACGGGTCGATGCCGGGGCCCGCGGCGGCGCCCGTGGACGAGACGTCCACTGTGCCCGAGGTCTCTGACGCGTCCGCGAAGGGGCCGGCAGCGGGGTCGGCGCGATGACCACGGCCGCCCGGGTGCTGGAGCTGCTTGCGGAGCGTGGTCAGACCCTCGCCGCCGCGGAGTCCCTCACGGGCGGTCTGGTGGCCGCGGAGCTCACTTCCGTACCCGGAGCATCGACATCGTTCCGCGGGTCCGTCACGGCGTACGCAACGGCGCTCAAGCGGGATCTTCTGCAGGTCGACGAGACCCTCCTGGCGGAGCGCGGAGCCGTCGATCCCGAGGTCGCGTTGCAGATGGCGGTGGGTGCCCGCTTCCGGCTCGGCGCCGACTGGGGCATCGCGACGACCGGCGTGGCCGGGCCCGAACCGCAGGACGGACAGCCCGTCGGCACCGTGTACGTGGCGGTGGCGGGGCCCGTCGGCGCCGGGAAAGTGGCCGCGTTGCGGTTGAACGGCGGCCGTGCGGAAATCCGTAGAGAGAGCGTACGGAGCGTGCTGGAGCTGCTCGGCGACGAACTCTCGGGAAATGGGCGGGCACAGGATACGGAACAGAACGGGGGGAATTGATGTTTGCAGCCCTGAGTGAACACGACATCGCTCCCCGCACGGCCGCAGCGCGAGGCGGTACGGTGGGGCGTGAAGGATGCGGCTACGCGGTCCGAGGAGGGAGCCACCGATGATTCTGCTCCGTCGCCTGTTGGGTGACGTGCTGCGTCGGCAGCGCCAGCGCCAGGGCCGTACTCTGCGCGAAGTCTCCTCGTCCGCCCGAGTTTCGCTCGGCTATCTCTCCGAGGTGGAGCGGGGGCAGAAGGAGGCTTCCTCCGAGCTGCTCTCCGCGATCTGCGACGCGCTGGACGTACGGATGTCCGAGCTCATGCGTGAAGTGAGCGACGAGCTGTCGTTGGCCGAACTGGCCGAGTCGGCAGCGGCGAGCGAACCGGTGCCTGCGCCGGTACGCCCGATGCTCAATTCGGTGTCGGTGACGTCGGTGGCAGGTGTGCCCACCGAGCGGGTGACCATCAAGGCGCCCGCGGAAGCGGTGGACGTCGTCGCTGCCTGACGCCAAGTGGGCTAAGGCCCCGGTGGATGTCCCTTGTGGGCATCCACCGGGGCTTTAGTGCTTTTGAGGGCGTTTCGGCGGGTTCATACAGACGGGTTTGAGATGCCCGATTTCGGTCATGCGTGCCATGGTGGGGGAACGTACGACTGGTTGGAGAACACATATGTCCGTCGTGAAGAGTTCGCTGTCCGAGGCCGACCGGAAGACGGTCGGCGACGCCTTGCAGGGAGCGCTGGTCGACCTGGTCGACCTGGGCCTCGTGGCCAAGCAGGTTCACTGGAACGTGGTCGGACCGCGCTTCCGCTCGGTTCATCTGCAACTCGACGAGGTCGTGGTCACCGCACGTCAGCACTCCGACGTGGTGGCCGAACGCGCGTCCGCGATCGGTGTCAACCCGGACGGCAGGGCCGCCTCGGTCGCCTCCGGAAGCGCCATCGGTGACGTCCCGTCCGGCTGGATCAAGGACACCGAGGCCGTGAAGATCCTGGTCGACGCCCTGGTCGCGGTGATCGCGCGCATGCGGGAGCGGATCGTCGCCACGGACGAGCCGGATCCGGTCACCCAGGACATCCTGATCGGGCTCACCGCCGACCTTGAGAAGCACGCGTGGATGTTCCAGGCCGAGAGCGCCTGACATGGCGCCCGCGTTGTGCGCTTCGTGCGCCGGGTCTGCCTCCGGTGCGCCCTCCCGCAGGGTGATACGGCCGGTCTAGCGTCGAACGCAGGAGGCGGCCATGGTACGGCGACGGGTTCCGCTGGTGATGCCCGTGTGGGTGGCGGGCGGGCTGGTGGCCGGCGGGCTGTGGTGGTGGGCGGTGCTGCGACTGGTGCTGGTTCCCGATCAGGCGGGGCTGGTGGAGGGGGCGGTCGCGGCCGGCGGCTGGGGGCTGAGCTTGCTGCCGGTGCACGTGACGGCGTCCGCCGCCGCGGGTGGACGGGTGCGCGCCGGACGGCCGGGCGCCACCGGTCCGCACGGTGTTCGGGGGGACGCCGGACGGGCCGGGGAGGGCACAGGGGGTGCGCAGGTCACCACGGCATCGCGACGCCGCCGTTGGGGCGGAGGATCTGACCCGTCGTGAAGGAGGCGGCGTCGGACGCGAGGTGGAGGACCGCGTGTGCGATGTCCTCCGGTTCGCCCACCCGACCCAGGGGGGAGTGGCGGGTCATGGCCGCCTCCGCCTGCTCCTGAGCGGCCGGTTCGTGCCGGTCGGTCATGGGCGTGCGGATCCAGCCGGGGGCGATCGCGTTGACCCGGATGCCGTGCCGGCCGACCTCGGTGGCCAGCGTCTTGGTCAGCTGGACGACGGCGGCCTTGGTGACGCTGTAACAGAGCAGGCCCGCGCTCGCGGTGTCCATGGCTCCCGAGGCCATCGTGATGATGGAGCCGCGAGTTCCGGTCGCGATCATCGAGCGGGCCGCCTCCTGGCAGGCGTACAGCACACCCTTGAAGTTGACCGCGAGAAGACGGTCGAGGTCCTCGTCACGGGTCTCCAGGACCGAACTCGTATGCATGATCCCGGCGATGGCCGCCATGGCGTGGAGGGGGCCCGCGCTCGCGACGGCCGTGGCGAGGGCGGTGCGGTCGGTGACGTCGAGGACGTGGGGGTGCGCGGTGCCGCCCTGTTCGGAGACGAGTTTCGCGGTCTCGCGGAGGCCGAGTTCGTCGCGGTCCGCGCAGTGGACGGAGGCGCCCGCCTGGGCGAGGAGCGCGGCCGTCGCGCGGCCGATTCCGCTCGCGGCGCCGGTGACGAACGCGGTGCGTCCGGTGAGGTCGTACGCGGTGAGGGCCATGACGGGACCGTACGACTGGATCTGACGACCCGTCAATTAGCGGGTCCGGATTCGGCGGAGGGGCCGCCCCGGGAGTCTGCGGCGCGGGACGGGCCCTGCTGGCAGCCGGGGCACCAGTACGTGACGCGGTCGACGAGCTCGGCCCGGCGGACGGGGGCACCGCAGCGCAGGCAGGGGCGGTGCTCGCGTCCGTACACGTAGAGGTTGTGGGTGGGATGGCGGGTGGTGGTCGTGCGCCGGTCCGCACGGTCCTTGTTCGCCTCCAGGAGGCGGTGGGCCGTGGCGACGAGCCGCTCGGGGACGCCGGGCGCGAGCTCGCCGACCGGGAGCCAGGGGGTGACGGCGGCGAGGAATGCCAGCTCCGACTTGTACACGTTGCCGATGCCCGCGAGATTCCGCTGGTCGAGCAGGGCCTCGCCGAGGGAGCGGCCGGGGTCGGTGGTGAGCCGGCGGACGGCCTCCGCCGGATCCCAGTCCGGGCCGAGGAGGTCCGGGCCCAGATGGCCGACGACGCTCTGCTCCTCGGCCGTGCGGATCAGCTCCAGGACCGGGAGGCGATAACCGACGGCGGTGTGCTCGGTGTTGCCGAGGATCGCCCGGATCTGGTGCGCCGGTCCACCGCGCCAGCGCTCACCGGTGGCGAACACGCGCCAGGAGCCGTCCATCCGCAGATGTGAGTGGAGCGTCAGCCCGTCCTCGAACCGGGTCAGGAGGTGCTTGCCGCGCGGTGTCACGTCCAGGACGGCCCGACCGGTGAGATCGGCGGTGGCGAAGCGGGGCACACGCAGATCGGACCGGGTCACGACGCGGCCCGCCAGCGCCGTGTGCAGACGGCGGGCGGCACGCCAGACGGTGTCTCCTTCGGGCATGGCTCCCTCACGGGTCTTCTACGGGCGGAGGCGCAGCCCCCTCGGGGTGGCGTGGAAGCCGGCGGCCTCCAGCGAGCGGGCGAGCGGGGAGGTGAGCGCGGGCGAGCCGTTGACCCGCTCCACCGTGACCGTACCGAGCGAGCCCGCCAGGGCGGCGGTGGCCAGGGACTCGGCCGCGGCTCTCAGTGCCGGGTCCTCGGGGTCGGTCGGCCAGCACAGCAGCGTCTTGCCGCCGCGCTCCATGTAGAGCGTGAGCTCCCCGTCGACCAGCACGACCATGGAGCCCGCCTTGCGGCCGGGCTTGTGGCCCGCGCCGCTGGGCGGCTCGGGCCAGGGCAGCGCCGCCCCGTACGCGTTGGCGGGGTCGGCAGCGGCCAGCACCACCGCGCGCGGGCCCGCCCCGGCCTCGGCGCCGCGGTCCCGGGCTGTCGCCGCCGCGCGCAGCCGGTCCACGGCCCCGTCCATCGCGAACTGCGCCGCGCCGAGACCCTCCACCACATAGCCACGGCGCGCCTGGCCGCTGTCCTCGAAGACGGACAGGATGCGGTACGTCGCCGAGAAACCGCCCTCGACACCCTCGGCGGCCACGGCGCCCCGGGTGACCACGCCGTGCCGGTCCAGGAGCGTACGGGCGAGCGCGTGGGCGCGGTGCGTCGGCTCCGGCTCCAGGGGCGGAAGCAGGGACCAGCGTCCGCTGACGGTCGGCGGGCCGGTGCGGGAGGCGGGCCGGGCGGCCGCGCTGAGCGTTCCGTAACGGCCGCGCGGGATCGTGCGCTTGGCGCGGTGGGCGGTGGATCCCGCCGTACGGCCCGAGCCGAGCAGGGAGCGCAGGGGAGCGAGCGTGTCGTTGGTGAGCCGGCCGGACCAGGACAGGTCCCAGACTGCGTCGGCGAGTTGGGGATCGGTCGCGTCCGGGTGGGTGGTGGCCCGCACCTGGTCGGCGATCTGGCGGAAGAACAGGCCGTAGCCGCCGGAGAGGGCGGTGAGCACCGATTCGTGGAGGGCGGTCAGCTCCAGCGGGTGCGGCGGCGGGATCAACAGCGGTGCCGCGTCGGCCAGATAGAGCGAGATCCAGCCGTCCTTGCCGGGCAGGGCTCCCGCGCCTGCCCAGACGACCTCGCCGGTGGTCGTCAGCTCGTCGAGGAGCGCGGGGGAGTAGTCCCGCACACGGGACGGAAGGATGAGCTTCTCCAGGGCGGAGGCCGGCACGGGCGCGCCCTGCAACTGCTCGATGGCGCGGGCCAGCCCGTCGATCCCGCGCAGGCTGTTGCTTCCCAGGTGCTGCCACTGGGGGAGGAACGTGGCGAGCGCGGCGGGGGCCACGGGCTCCAGTTCGTGGCGGAGCGCGGCGAGCGAGCGGCGGCGCAGGCGGCGGAGCACGGCCGCGTCGCACCACTCCTGGCCGATCCCGGAGGGATGGAACTCGCCCTGGACGACGCGGCCGGCCGCGGCCAGCCGCTGGAGTGCCCCGTCGGTGACCGCGGCGCCGAGGCCGAAGCGGGCGGCGGCCGCGGAGGACGTGAACGGGCCGTGTGTGCGCGCGTGCCGGGCCAGGAGATCGCCCAGGGGGTCCTTCACCGGCTCCGTGAACGCCTCGGGCACCCCCACCGGCAGGGCGGTGCCGAGAGCGTCCCGCAGCCGGCCGGCGTCCTCGATCGCCGCCCAGTGCTCCGTGCCCGCGATCCGGACCCGGATGGCCCGGCGGGCGGCTCCCAGCTCGTGGGCCCAGGCCGGCTCCCCGCCGCGCTCGGCCAACTCGGCCTCCGTGAGCGGGCCGAGGACCCGCAGAGCGTCGGCGATGCCCTCCACGTCCTTGATCCGGCGGTCCTCGGTGAGCCACTGGAGCTCCCGCTCCAGCTCCGTCAGTACCTCGGCGTCGAGCAGCTCGCGCAACTCCGCCTGACCCAGCAGCTCGGCCAGGAGACGCGAGTCCAGGGAGAGCGCGGCGGCCCTCCGCTCGGCGAGCGGGGAGTCGCCCTCGTACAGGAACTGGGCGACATAGCCGAAGAGCAGGGAGCGGGCGAACGGCGACGGCTCGTGAGTGGTCACCTCGACCAGGCGGACCCGGCGCGACTCGATGTCGCCCATCAGCTCTTCGAGCCCCGGAACGTCGAAGACATCCTGGAGGCATTCGCGGACGGCCTCCAGGACGATCGGGAAGGACCCGAACTCACTCGCCACCTGGAGCAGCTGGGACGCGCGCTGACGCTGCTGCCAGAGCGGGGTGCGCTTGCCCGGATTGCGCTTCGGCAGCAGCAGGGCACGCGCCGCGCACTCCCGGAAGCGGGAGGCGAACAGGGCCGACCCGCCGACCTGGTCGGTGACGATCTGGCCGATCTCGCCCTTGTCGAAGAGCGCGTCCGCGGCGCCGATCGGGGCCTGGTCGGAGTCGAAAGTCGTGTCCAGGTGCCGCCCGGGGTCGACCGGCTCCTGATCCAGGAGATCCAGGCCCATCAGATCGGCGTCCGGCAGGCGCAGAACGATCCCGTCGTCGGCGTGCATCACCTGAGCGTCCATGCCGTACCGCTCGGCGAGGCGCGCCCCGAGGGCCAGCGCCCACGGGGCGTGCACCTGGGCCCCGAAGGGGGAGTGGATGACGACCCGCCAGTCGCCGAGCTCGTCCCGGAACCGCTCCACCAGGATCGTGCGGTCGTCCGGCACATGCCCACATGCTTCGCGCTGCTCGGCCAGATAGGCGAGGACGTTGTCGGCGGCCCAGGCGTCCAGGCCGGCGGCGACCAGCCGCAGCCGGGCGTCCTCCGGCTCCAGCGAGCCGACCTCACGCAGGAACGCGCCCACCGCGCGCCCCAGTTCGAGCGGGCGGCCCAGCTGGTCGCCCTTCCAGAACGGCAGCCGGCCCGGCACACCCGGAGCCGGGGTGACCAGGACCCGGTCCCGAGTGATGTCCTCGATCCGCCAGGACGTGGTGCCCAGCGTGAAGACGTCGCCGACCCGAGACTCGTACACCATCTCCTCGTCCAGCTCCCCGACCCGGCCACCGCCCTTCTTGGGGTCGGAACCGGCGAGGAAGACCCCGAAGAGGCCGCGGTCGGGGATCGTGCCGCCGGAGGTGACGGCGAGCCGCTGCGCTCCCGGACGACCCGTGACCGTCCCGGTCACCCGGTCCCAGACCACGCGGGGACGCAGCTCGGCGAAGGCGTCGGAGGGATAGCGGCCGGCCAGCATGTCCAGGACGGCCGTGAACGCGGACTCGGGCAGCGAGGCGAAGGGCGCGGCGCGGCGGACCGTCGCCAGCAGGTCGTCCACCTGCCACGAGTCCAGGGCGACCATCGCCACGAGCTGCTGGGCGAGGACGTCCAGCGGGTTGGCGGGGATGCGCATCGACTCGATCGAGCCGCTGCGCATCCGCTCGGTGACCACGGCCGCCTGGACCAGGTCACCGCGGTACTTCGGGAACACCACGCCCGTGGAGACCGCGCCGACCTGGTGACCGGCTCGGCCCACGCGCTGGAGGCCCGAGGCGACCGACGGTGGGGACTCGACCTGGACGACGAGATCCACCGCGCCCATGTCGATGCCCAGCTCCAGGCTGGAGGTGGCCACAACGGCGGGCAGCCGGCCCGCTTTGAGGTCCTCCTCTACCTGGGCGCGCTGCTCCTTGGAGACCGAGCCGTGGTGGGCGCGGGCGAGCAGGGCGGGTGCTCCCTGGGCCGCGCCCGACTGAGCCATGATCTGGGCCGGTGGCGGGCCGTCGTCGGGCATCGGCTCGCCCGTCGCGCGCTCGTACGCGATCTCGTTGAGCCGGTTGCACAGGCGCTCGGCGAGCCGGCGCGAGTTCGCGAAGACGATCGTGGAGCGGTGGGCCTGGACGAGATCGGCGATGCGCTCCTCGACATGCGGCCAGATCGAGGGCTTGTCGCCGCCGTCCGTGCCCTCGGAGGCCGGGGAGCCTCCCAGCTCACCCATGTCCTCGACCGGGACGACCACCGACAGGTCGAACTCCTTGCCGGACGGCGGCTGGACGATCTCCACCCTGCGCTGCGGCGAGAGATAGCGGGCCACCTCGTCCACCGGCCGGACGGTCGCCGACAGGCCGATCCTGCGCGCGGGGCGGGGCAGCAGCTCGTCGAGCCGCTCCAGGGAGACCGCGAGATGCGCGCCGCGCTTCGTCCCGGCCACGGCATGGACCTCGTCCAGGATCACCGTCTCGATCCCGGCGAGCGCATCCCGCGTGGCGGAGGTCAGCATCAGGAACAGGGACTCGGGGGTCGTGATCAGGATGTCCGGCGGCTTCGTGGCCAGCGCGCGGCGCTCGGCGGGCGGGGTGTCGCCGGAGCGGATCCCGACCCGGACGTCCGGCTCGGACAGCCCCAGGCGGACCGACTCCTGGCGGATACCGGTCAGCGGGGAGCGGAGGTTGCGCTCGACGTCGACGGCCAGGGCCTTCAGCGGCGAGACGTACAGCACGCGGCAGCGCTTCCTCGGGTCCGCCGGTGGCGGGGTGGAGGCCAGCTGGTCGAGGGAGGCGAGGAAGGCGGCCAGGGTCTTGCCTGACCCCGTCGGGGCGACCACGAGCACGTCCGAGCCCGCGCCGATGGCCTGCCAGGCGCCCTCCTGCGCCGTGGTGGGCGCGTGGAAGGCCCCGGTGAACCATGCGCGGGTCGCGGGGGAGAACGAGTCGAGTGCGGACCTGACCATGTCACCCATCGTGCACCCCGCCACTGACAACCGCCCGGACCTGGGGAAACCCCGCTCGTGGCGGGCAGCGGTCGGTGGCGCAGAATGGGAAGCATGGCGACCGGGGAACGCGCACGGTACTGGCAGTACTCCGAGCTGCCCGGAGTCGATCTGCTGCACGCCCACTACGTGCGCAAGGCCTTCGCCCGGCACACCCACGAGACCTTCGTCTTCGCCGCGATCACCGACGGTGTCGAGGCCTTCCACTACCGCGACGACCTCGTGCACGCCGGGCCCGGCCAGATAGCGCTCGTCAACCCCGACACCCCGCACACCGGGTACGCGGGTGTGCCCGAGGGCTGGACGTACCGCACGATCTACCCCGACGCGGAGCTGATCCGGTCCATCGCGGCCGACACCATCGCGCTGCGCGGCGATGTCGGGTTCACCGACCCCGTCGTGGACGACCCGTACGCGGCGCAACTCGTCATCGGCGTCCACCGGGCCGCGGAGGAGGGCAACGCACTGGCCGCCGACAGCCTCCTGCGGCTGGTCACGGCCAGGATGCTGCGCAGCCACGGGGGCCGGATCGCACGGCTCGCCCCGCGCTCGGCAGGCGCCCGCAACGCGGCACGCGCGCGTGCGGTCCTGGAGGAGCGGATGACCGATCCGCCGACCCTGGAGCGCCTCGCCGCCGACCTCGGCACCAGCCCCTTCGCCCTGCTGCGGGCCTTCCGCGACACGTACGGGATGCCGCCGCACACGTGGCTCACCGACGCGCGCGTGCGGCGGGCGCGGCACCTGCTCGACGCCGGGACGGCACCGGCCGAGGCGGCGGTCGCCGTCGGCTTCACCGACCAGCCGCACCTCAACCGGCACTTCGCACGGAGCGTGGGCGTGCCGCCCGGGGCGTACCAGCGCTCGCGGGGCGGGGAGGCCCTGCGGGGCGGGGTGGAGTCGTCGGGCGGCGAGGCCATGCGGGACGGGGTGGGGTCGTCGGGAGGCGAGGCCCTGCGGGACGCGGCAGCACCGCGGGGTGCGGGGCCGGGGGGTGCGAGACCGTAGGTGCGGGCCCCAGGGGTGCAAGAACGTAGGTGCGGGCCCGAGGGGTGCAAGAACGTACAAGACCGCGGGTGGCCGGAGCTCGTAACGTCCCTGGCGTGGCAGAACAGACAGCACCCCCAGTCATACGGGAGAGGACCAAGCCGGACTCGGCGGTCGTGCGCGATGCGCTCGGCGTCGGGATCGCCGTCGGCCTCTCCGGCTTCGCCTTCGGCGTGACCGCGGCGGGCTCCGGACTCAGCCTGCTCCAGACCTGCGCGCTCAGCCTGCTCGTCTTCACCGGCGCCTCGCAGTTCGCGCTGGTGGGAGCGCTCGCGGCCGGCGGGAACCCGTTCACGGCCGCGGCGGGCGCCTTCTTCCTCGGCACCCGTAACGCGTTCTACGGGCTGCGCCTGTCCCAGCTCCTCGCCCTGCCCCGCGCGGTCAAGCCGTTCGCCGCGCAGTGGGTCATCGACGAGACAGCCGCCGTGGCACTCACGCAGCCGACGCGACGGGCCGCGCGGATCGGCTTCACCGTCACCGGCCTCACGCTCTACGTGTTGTGGAACCTGACGACCCTGCTCGGCGCCCTCGGTGCCGAGGCAATCGGCGACACCGAGGCCTGGGGTCTGGACGCGGCAGGACCCGCGGTCTTCCTCGCGCTCCTCGCTCCCATGCTGAAGACGGCGACGGAGCGGTACACGGCGGGGCTCGCCGTCGTGCTCGGCCTCGGGCTGCTGCCCGTGCTGCCGGCCGGCGTACCCGTCCTGGCGGCGGCGCTCGCCGCGCCCGCGGTGCTGTGGCTGCGGGGCAGGCGCATGGCCGGTGGGACGGATGAGCCGGGTGTGTTGGGTGGGCGGCGTGCGTCGGATGCGTCGGGTGCGTCGAAGAAGGAGGGGGAGCGATGACCGTCTGGATCGCGATCGGCCTCACGGTCGTGGGCTGCTACCTGGTCAAGCTGCTCGGGCTCCTGGTGCCGGCAGGCACCCTCGAACGACCGGCCGTCCGGCAAATGGCGGCCCTGGTGCCCGTGGCCCTGCTCGCGGCGCTCACCGCCCAGCAGACCTTCGGCGCGGGGACCGGCCTCGCCCTGGACGCCCGCGCGGCGGGCGTGGCGGCCGCCGCGCTCGCCCTGGTCCTGCGGGCCCCCTTCCTGGTCGTCGTGGCCGCGGCTGTACTCGTGACGGCCGGGGTGCGGGCGCTGGGCGGGTGACGGGCGAGGGGCGGGCGCTGGGCGCGTGACCGGGGCGACGGGCGGCCGGCGTCGCCGGACCACCGTCCGGCGCCCGCGGCCGCGGCGGACCGGCCCTCCTGCCGGCGGTGGCCCCAGCCCGGTCCGGCCACCGAGCCTGGGCCGGTGACCCGGCCACCGAGCCTGGGCCGGTGACCCGGCCACCGAGCCTGGGCCGGTGACCCGGCCCGGCGAGGTGTGCCGCCCGCGGGCCCGGCCGACCTCCTTCAGGCGATCGCGCGGCCGTGGGCCCGCAGGGTCCGGAGCGCTTCGATCGTTGCGATCGGGCGCGCCTCCAAGGCCGTGCCCGGGGCCCACTGCCGCCAGGTGATCGGCCATCCGCCGTCGTCCTGCTGGCCGGCGGCCAGGTGGTCGAGGGAGCGCGCCATCTCCTCGTCCGTGAACCAGCGGCGGGCCAGCGAATCCGGCACGCGCGCGTAGTCGTACGGGAAGTGGTGCTCGTCCGGCGCGTACCCCGGCGCGACCGGGAACTCGTCGAGCCGCCCGGGATCCAGGGCCGCGAGGCCCTGCTCCCGCACCAGACGCCCCAGCCGGTCGGCCACCGCCTGCGCGCGTGACCGGTCGGGGACCCCGTCCAGGAAGGCGACGGCGGCCTCGATCTCGTACGGATGCGATTTCTCCAGCGACTCGACCGCCGACCAGCAGAACTCGGTCGCCCGGAACAGCCAGGCGTGCCAGACCTGGTTGCGGTGGAGCAGCCCGACCACCGGGCCCGTGGACAGCAGCGCGCTCGGCGGGTCGTCGACGACCGGCACGAACGGCGCGCTGGGATAGCCCCGCTGCGACGGGTGGATCGCCGGCAGCGCCCCGTCGAGCGTGGACACCTCGGTGAGGTAGCGGCAGATCCGTTCGACCCGCAGCCCGCCGCAGCGGCCGATGGAGTCCAGGACCCGCAGCGCGTGCCCGGTGTGCAGCGGCTGGCTCACCGGACCGCGCAGATCCGGTTCGAGCGCGTGGCCGTAGCCGCCGTCCTCGTTGAGGTACGCCGCGAGCGCGACCTCGACGGGTTCCGCGCCGCCGCGGAGGAAGTGGTACGCGAACCGGCGCTGTTCGAGCACGCGGGCCGTCAGCCAGACGAACTGTTCGGCGCGCGCGAGCGGCGTGTGGTGCGGAGCCGCGAGAGGAGTTCCAGCCATGGTCCGACCGTAGGCCGCCCAAGGCGTGTGACAAGGCATACCGGCCCGGCTGCACTCTTGGGGGCGGGATACTGGGGTCATGCGGTTGACGATTTTCTGGGAGCGGATGGCGGACCACTTCGGTGGCTCCTACGCCGAGTCCTTCGCGCGGGACCATGTGATGTCCGAACTGGGCGGACGTACGGTGCATGAGGCACTGGACGCCGGCTGGGAGGCGAAGGACGTGTGGCGGGCGGTCTGCGCGGCCATGGACGTACCCGCGGACAAACGCTGACGTGCTCCGGCGGCGAGGGAATGTCCGCGCGGTGAGCGAGACTGGCGGGGTGGCTCCGACAGACGAAACCGACGCGACCGGCAGGACGACCCCCGAAGGGACCTTCAACCGGGGCGTGACCGGAAGACCTCCGAAGGCGCGTTCGGCCGAGGACAGTTCCTCCGCGGCATCCGGCGACGAGTCGTCCTGGGACGTATCGGCGAAGAAGAACACCGGCACGACGGCGTCGACGGGGCAGACCGCGTCCACGCCGTCCGAGTCCGCGCCCGAGCCCGCCACCGCGACCGCGGGTGGAGCGGGGGCCGGGGGCGGAGCGGGTACCCCGGGGGCGGGCACGACCGCTCCGGCAGCCCGGATGCCCCGCTGGCTGCCGCGGGCCCTGGTACTGGCCCTCGCGCTCTACGCCTGCTTCCAGCTGGGCAGCTGGGCCTTCCACCAGCTCGTCGGGCTCCTCGTCAACATCCTGGTCGCCTTCTTCCTGGCCCTCGCCATCGAACCGGCCGTCGGGCGGATGGCCGCCCGTGGCATGCGGCGAGGACTCGCCACGTTCCTCGTGTCCCTCGCCGTCCTCGTGTTCGGCGTCGGATTCGTCGTCCTGCTGGGCTCCATGCTCGCGGGCCAGATCGTCGACATGGTCGAGAACTTCCCGAAGTACCTCGACTCGCTCATCAACTGGACCAACCAGCACTTCCACACGGAGCTGTCCCGGGTCGAGGTGCAGGACAGCCTGCTGCGCTCGGACTGGCTGCAGAAGTACGTGCAGAACAGCGCCGCCGGTGTCCTGGATGTCTCCGCCACCCTCCTCGGGGGGCTGTTCAAGCTCCTGACGATCTTCCTCTTCGCGTTCTACTTCGCGGCCGACGGGCCCCGGCTGCGCCGCGCGCTGTGCTCCGTCCTGCCGCCGGCCAAGCAGACCGAGGTGCTGCGGGCCTGGGAGATCGCCGTCGACAAGACCGGCGGTTATCTGTACTCGCGAGGCCTGATGGCGCTGATCTCCGGCGTGGCGCACTTCGTGCTCTTCGAGATCCTGGACGTGCCGTACGCGCCCGCGCTCGCCGTGTGGGTCGGCCTGGTGTCGCAGTTCATCCCGACCATCGGCACGTACCTCGCGGGTGCGCTGCCGATGCTGATCGCCTTCACCGTCGACCCCTGGTACGCGCTGTGGGTGCTGATCTTCGTCGTGATCTACCAGCAGTTCGAGAACTACATCCTCCAGCCGAAGCTGACGTCCAAGACCGTCGACATCCATCCGGCGGTGGCCTTCGGATCGGTGATCGCGGGAACGGCGCTGCTCGGGGCCGTCGGCGCGCTGATCGCGATTCCGGCGATCGCCACGCTCCAGGCCTTCCTCGGCGCCTACGTGAAGCGGTACGCCGTGACCGACGACCCGCGCGTCCACGGCCACAGGCGGTACGGGGAGGCCGTCGTGGCCCGGCTGCAGAAGGCGCTGCACCACAAGAAGAAGCAGGGCCAGGCGTCGTCGGAGGAGGACGACACCTGACCCTGCCCGCCCGCGGGTGACGCGCGTGGCCGCCAGCGTGTACCCGCACTACCCGCGCGCGCCCACTCGCGTGTACGCGCGCGTGCCCCCCGTCAGTGGCGCTCCAGCTGCACCTTCGGCAGGATCCGCTCCAGCGGGGCCGGGAGCCACCACGCGCGCCGCCCGAGCAGCTGCATGACCGCGGGCACGATCAGACAGCGGATGACCACCGCGTCCAGCAGGATCGCCACGGCGAGGCCGAGGCCGAACTGCTGGAGCATCCGGTCGGGGCTGAGGACGAAGGCCGAGAACACCACGATCATGATCGCCGCCGCGGCCGTGATGACCTTGCCCGTCGCCGCGAGGCCCTCCCGTACCGCGCCCTGCGGGTCCTTCGTGCGCTCCCACTCCTCGTGGATCCGGGAGAGCAGGAAGACCTCGTAGTCCATCGAGAGTCCGAAGACGATCGCGAAGATCATCACGGGGATGAACACCTCGATCGGGCCGGGCTGCACGCCGAACCAGCCGTGCTGGAAGACCAGGGTGATCACCCCCAGTGCCGCTCCGATGCTCACCAGGTTGAGCAGCGCCGCCTTGACCGGGATGAGTACGGACCGGAAGACGAGGAGCAGCAGCAGCGCGGAGAGTCCGACGACGATCGCGACGAAGAGCGGCATCCGGTCCGCGACGGTGGCGGCGAAGTCCTCGGTCGCCGCCGTCGGTCCACCGACCAGCAGATCGGCGCCCGTCGACCGCTCCACCGGCGGCAGGACGTCGGACCGCAGCCGGTCGACGAGCTCCGACGTCGCCTCGGCCTGGGGAGCCGACTCGGGGAAGGCGATGACGGTCGAGACAGCGCCGTCCTTCGTCGGGATGGGCCCGCTCGCCGCCGCGATGCCCGCCGTGTTCTCCAGGGCCTGGAGCAGGGCGTCCGCGGCCCGCTCGCCGCCGCCGTCCGCGACCACGATCAGCGGTCCGTTGAAGCCCGGTCCGAAACCCTCGGCCAGCAGGTCGTACGCCTGCCTGCTGGACTTCGCCGGGGCGTCGTTGCCCGCGTCGGCGAAGCCGAGCCGCATGTCGAGTGCGGGCGCGGCGAGCGCGCCGAGCGCCGCGAGCGAGACCAGTAGCGCCGCCCACGGACGCCTCTGCACCGCCGTCGCCCAGCCGCGCCAGCGGGCGCCCTCCTCGCGCGTCGCCTTCGCGGCGCGCTTGGCGACCTGCCGCTGGATGCGCCGGCCGAAGATCCCGAGCAGCGCCGGGAGCAGGGTGAGCGAGGCGGCCATCGTGACGAGGACGGTCAGGGCGACGGCGAGCGCCACGCCCTGGAGCGAGCCCAGTCCGAGCGCGACCAGACCCATCAGCGCGATGATCACCGTGCAGCCCGCGAAGAAGACCGTGCGCCCCGCCGCGTCCAGTGCGGTCCGGGCCGCCCGCTCGGGCTCCGCGCCGTGCAGCAGCTCGCCGCGGTAGCGGGAGAAGATCAGCAGCGCGTAGTCGATGCCGACGCCGAGGCCGACCAGCATCATGATCGGCGGGGTGAAGTCCGCGACGTCCGCGAGGTGTGAGGCGAGGGCGATCAGCCCGATCGAGCTGCCGACGGCGAAGATCGCGGTGACCACCGGCAGGCTCGCCGCGACCAGGGAGCCGAAGAGGAACACCAGGATCACCAGCGCCCCCAGCATGCCCGCGCCCTCGGCCGCTCCGCCGCCTCCCTCCTCGGCGCCGCGTGCCGCGTCACCGCCGACGGCGGCGCTCAGCCCGTCGCCCTGCGCCGCCCGTACGGTGTCGATGATCCTCAGGACCTCGGTGCGGTCGGTGTTCTCCGCCGCATCGTCGAGGGTGACGGTCGCGTAGCCGACCGTTCCGTCCTCGGAGACCGCCGCCTTCTCCTCGTACGGACCGCGCACGTCCGTCACGCCCGGGAGACCCCCGACCGTGTCGAGCAGTCCCTCCACGCGCGCGTGGACGGTCTCTTCGCGGACTCCCCGCTCGTCCTTGACGACGATCTGCAGGGTGGCGTCCGTGGCCTGGGCGGATCCGTGCCGCTCCAGGACCGTCCGTGCGGTCTGGGAATCGGTACCGGGCAGAGAGAAGTCGTTGTGGTACGCGCTGCCGACGGCCGTCGAGGCGCCGGTCGCGGCGACCACGACCACGATCCACAGCAGCACGGCGGACCAGCGGTGGCGGTACGAGAAGGTGGCCAGGCGCTCGAAGACGCTGCCCCGCCGGGTCGGCGGCTGCGGCGGACTCGCCGGGTTCGTCGTGGGATCGGTGTCCCGCGCGGTCGTCATGATCGTTTCTCCTTCTGGGAGTTACAGGTACGAGGGACGGGTCACCCGGTGCCGGAACGTGCGCCAGGTCCACGCCTGGGCGGCGACGATGAGCGGGGTGACGACGAGCAGTGCGGGGACGAGCAGCGCGAGCGTGGCGCCGTCGGCGGCCCGCTCGGTCAGCGGAAGGGCGATCCCGGCGAGAAGCGGAAGAGCCCCGAGGAGGACCGCGGTGAGGGCGAAGGACTGCCAGGGGCCGGTCCGCCCCACCAGCAGCCGGGCGCGTTCGTACGGCTGCCCCGTCAGCCGGAGTGTGGCGAAGCCGAGCCCGTGCGCAGCGAACAGGGCGGCCACGGCAAGGGCGACGAGGATCGCGGTGGGGCCGGTGGCTCGCTCGTACGGCAGGCCGGTCAGCGGCGCGGCGAGCAGCCACCCCCACGCCAGCGCGACCGTCCAGCTGCCGCACACCACCGCCCCGTCGCAGACCGCCCGCCAGCGTGGTCCCGGCCCGCGACCGCGCGACCACAGCCCGACGTCACGGACGATCCAACCGGTCAGGAGGGGTACGACCACCGCGAACTGGCCGGACAGCAGCTCCCCTTCGAGGTCGGGGAAGCAGCCGACGAGGACGCCCGCGGTGGCGATCAGCCACACCTCGTTGCCGAGGAAGAAGGGCGCGAAGGAGGTGATGACCAGGCGGCGCTCGTGGTCGGTGCGGCCGAGGTACGGGGTGAGCATTCCGGTCCCGATGTCGGCGCCCGCGAGCACGAAGTAGCCGGTGGCGAAGAAGGCGAGCAGGGCGATGGCGAGGGTTTCCACGGCCGGGCTCCTCAGTAGCTGGTGGCGGGCAGGGAGTCGGCGGGGTTCTCGCGGCCGTCCCGGTCGTCGTGGCCGAGGCCGGAGTCGACCGGGCCCCTGCGGGCGTGGCGGGCGAGCAGCCAGGCGTTGAGGACGACGAGCAGGCCGAAGAGGGTGGTGAAGACGATCAGGGAGGCGCGCATGGCGCCGGGGGAGAGGTCGGAGACCGCGTCCTCGGTCTTCAGCAGCCCGTACACGACCCAGGGCTGACGGCCCGCCTCCCGGAACACCCAGCCGCTGATCATCGCGAGATAGGGCAGCGGCACGGCGGCCATCAGGGCCAGATGCCAGAGGCGGAAGCGGAAGACGACGGTCTTGAAGCAGGCGAGGATCACGCCGGCGAAGGTGAAGTACATCATCAGGGCGAAGCAGAGGAGCATGACCAGACCGCCGCCTCGGGTCCACGCCTCGGAGGGGACGTAGTCGCCCGGGCCGAAGCGGGCGACCATGTCCGCCTGGATCTGCGCTATTTCGGCGGTCTTCTGGCTGAATACGGCAGATTTCATGGGCTGCAGGGTGCTCAGCGCAGCCAACTGGACGCCTCCGAAGACCGCCGTGACCATCAGCGCGGGGAAGGAGAGGAAGACCCCGATCCGCAGGCTCCGGCCGAAGAACTCCCACTCGGGCGACCGCCGGAACAGGTGGTACGCGCTGACGCCGGCCACGAAGAACCCGGCCGTGAGCAGCGCCCCGGCGAGGATGTGGCCGAAGGCGAGGAGCGCCGAGGGGTTGGTCAGTACGGCGATCGGATCGTCCAGGACGAGCTTGCCGCCCTCGGTCCGGTACCCGACCGGGTTGTTGAGGAAGCCGTTGGAGACGAGGATCCAGTACGCCGAGAGGTATGCGGTCAGCGTGACGATCCAGATCGTCGCGAGATGGACCCAGCGGTTGAAGCGATGCCAGCCGAAGATCCACAGACCGAGGAAGGTCGACTCGACGAAGAACGCCACGATCGTCTCGACCGCGAGCGAGGCGCCGAAGACGTTGCCCGCGTAGTGCGTCAGCCCGCTCCAGCTCATCCCGAACTGGAACTCCATCACGATGCCCGTGACGATTCCGACCGCGTAATTGATCACGTACAGCTGGCCCCAGTAGCGGACCATGCGCGCGTGCAGGGGCTTCCGCCCGATCGTCGCCACCGTCTGGACGACGGCGACCACGGTCGCGAGGCCCAGGGTCAGGGCGACGAAGAGGAAGTGGCCGCCCGCCGTGAGGGCGAACTGCAGCCGGGCGAGATCGAGGACGTCTGGATTCACGCTGCCAGCGTCGGCGTACGGCTACGGGCGCCGCGTCGCCCGGCGGTGGTCAGTGGGCGTACCCCCTCGGTTGCGCCGCCCCACGCGCGCGTACCCCAGGAGTTGCGCCCACGCGCGTGTGCCCCCTAGGGGACACCGCCGGGTGTCACCCCATCCAGCCGGGTGTGATCATCCCCGACTCGTACGCGAGGATCACCAGCTGCGCCCGGTCGCGTACGTCCAGCTTGGTCATGATCCGGCTGACATGTGTCTTGGCGGTGGCCGGGGACAGGACGAGGCGCCGGGCGATCTCGTCGTTGGACAGACCCGCTCCCACCAGGCCCATCACCTCGCGTTCCCGCTCCGTGAGGGCGTTCAGGCGCGGGCTGGGGTCCGGCTGCCTGGAGCGGCCGGCGAACTCCGCGATCAGACGGCGGGTGACCGCCGGGGCGATCAGCGCGTCGCCGCGGGCCACCACCCGTACGCCGTGGAGCAGTTCCATCGGCTCGGTGTCCTTCACGAGGAAGCCGCTCGCCCCGGCGCGCAGCGCGCCGTAGACGTAGTCGTCGACGTCGAAGGTGGTCAGGATGACCACCCGGACGCCTTCGAGCCGGGCGTCGGCGGTGATCCGGCGGGTGGCCTCCAGACCGTCGAGCCCCGGCATCCTGATGTCCATCAGGACCACGTCCGGGCGCAGTTCGCGGGCGAGGGTGATCGCCTGCTCGCCGTCCGCGGCCTCCCCGACCACCTCGATGTCGTCCTCGTCGGCCAGGATCGAGCGGAACCCGGCCCGGACCAGTGTCTGGTCGTCGGCGAGTACGACGCGGATCATCGGGGGTCCCCCTCGGACGTGGTGGTCGTGGACGCGGGTGCGCCGATCGGCAGCCGGGCGTCGACCCGGAAGCCCTCGGTGGTGCTGTGTGCGGTCAGTTCGCCGCCGAACGCCCGGGCGCGTTCGGCCATGCCCCGGATGCCGCTGCCCAGCGGCCGCTCCTCCGGAGCGCCCTCGCCGTCGTCCTCGATCCGCAGGCGCAGCTCGTCCGCCCGCCAGTCGAGCGTGACCGTGGCCGTACGCGCACCGGAGTGCCGGGTCACATTGGTCAGTGACTCCTGCACGATCCGGTACGCGGCGAGATCGACAGGAGGCGCCAGCGGTACGGGGGTGCCCGTCAGCTCCGTGCGGACGTCGAGGCCCGTGCCCCTGGCCCGCTCCACCAGATCCCCCAGCAGGGCGAGACCGGAGGTCGGCCCGGTCGGCGCGGCCTCGTCGGCCTGGCGCAGCACCCCGAGAGTGGCGCGCAGCTCGCGCAGCGCGTCCTTGCTGGTGGCCTTCACCGCTTCGAGGGCCTCCTCGGCGGCGGCCAGCGCGACCTCCGGCTCCGGCTTCTTGCTCAGCCGGTGCAGCACGGCCCCCGACTGCACGTTGATCAGCGAGATGCTGTGGCCCAGCACGTCGTGCAGCTCCCGGGCGATCCGCAGCCGCTCCGCCGTGGCGCTCTGCAGGGCCCGCGCCTCCTGCTCCCGCTCGGCGGCGTGCGCCCGCTGCTCCACTTCGTGGAGATAGGCGAGCCGGGTCCGCTGGGCGCGGCCCACGGCGACGAGGCTGATCAGCCAGCCGGCCAGCATCGCGAGAGAGGTGTCGTCGATCTGCCGGCGGCCCGCGTCCTGCCGGATCTCGCCGAGCCCGACGGCGAGCAGCGTGACCGAGGCGAGCGCGACGGCGGCGACGAACCGGCCCTCCGCCGCCGTGGTGTACAGCGCGAGGGCGAAGGTGATCATCAGCGGACCGTCCTGGGCCGACAGCGGGTAGTAGACCGCGCAGGCGAGGAGGGTGACGGCGGCGACGACGACGGGCGCCCGCCGCCGGAAGCAGAGCGCCCCGCAGCCGACCGCGATCAGCGCCCACGCCGCGACCGTACGGCCGACGGGCTCGCCTTCGTACCCCGCGGACAGCAGCGTCCAGACGGCCACGACGAGGGCCACGACGAGCGCCACGACGGCATCGGCGACCCGCGGGGACATGCGGCCGCCACGGTCGCGGAAGGGGAGGGCCATGCCAGGAAGGATAGGGGGGCGTGGGACGGCGGGCGCCCGTCGACCGGTGACCGCGGGCCCGCGTGGTGCGCTTGACACCAAAATCGAACATCCATTCTTATGGGATTCCGGCCCTTGGAATCGCGGGGATGTGGGCGAGTTATCCACAGGTCGGAGGGACGCCGGGGCCCATTGTCAGTGGCAGGGGTTAGCGTCTTTCACATGAAGCGATCGACTCAAGCAAACCGGGTGGAACCCATGGCAGGTACCGACCGCGAGAAGGCCCTCGAAGCCGCGCTCGCGCAGATTGAACGGCAATTCGGCAAGGGTGCCGTGATGCGCATGGGCGACCGCACCCAGGAGCCGATCGAGGTGATCTCCACCGGCTCGACCGCCCTCGACGTCGCGCTCGGCGTCGGCGGACTGCCCCGCGGCCGTGTCGTGGAGATCTACGGCCCGGAGTCCTCCGGTAAGACGACCCTGACGCTGCACGCCGTGGCGAACGCCCAGAAGGCCGGCGGTCAGGTCGCCTTCGTCGACGCCGAGCACGCCCTCGACCCCGAGTACGCGAAGAAGCTCGGTGTCGACATCGACAACCTCATCCTGTCCCAGCCGGACAACGGTGAGCAGGCCCTCGAGATCGTCGACATGCTGGTCCGCTCCGGCGCCCTCGACCTCATCGTCATCGACTCCGTCGCCGCGCTCGTCCCGCGGGCGGAGATCGAGGGCGAGATGGGCGACTCGCACGTGGGTCTCCAGGCCCGTCTGATGAGCCAGGCGCTTCGGAAGATCACCAGCGCGCTCAACCAGTCCAAGACCACCGCGATCTTCATCAACCAGCTCCGCGAGAAGATCGGCGTGATGTTCGGCTCGCCGGAGACCACGACCGGTGGCCGTGCCCTGAAGTTCTACGCCTCGGTGCGCCTCGACATCCGCCGTATCGAGACCCTCAAGGACGGCACGGACGCGGTCGGCAACCGGACCCGCGTCAAGGTCGTCAAGAACAAGGTCGCGCCGCCCTTCAAGCAGGCCGAGTTCGACATCCTCTACGGCCAGGGCATCAGCCGCGAGGGCGGCCTGATCGACATGGGCGTGGAGCACGGCTTCGTCCGCAAGGCCGGCGCCTGGTACACGTACGAGGGCGACCAGCTCGGCCAGGGCAAGGAGAACGCCCGCAACTTCCTGAAGGACAACCCCGACCTCGCCAACGAGATCGAGCGGAAGATCAAGGAGAAGCTGGGCGTCGGCGTCCGGCCGGGAGCCGCGACGGCCGAGGCGGGCACGGACGCCGCGGGCGCCACGGAGCCGGCCGCCGCGGACGAGGCGGCCAAGGCCGCCCCGGCGGCCAAGGCCACCAAGGCGACCAAGGCCCCGGCGGCCAAGAGCTGAGCCAGTGACCGGTCGCACCGAATGGCCGGGCGACAGCGCCGACTCGTCGAGGGCCGAGAAGGAGCTGTCGCCCCAGGATCCGGCTGAGCGGGCGCGGGCGATCTGCCTGCGCCTGCTCACCGGGACCCCCCGCACGCGCAAGCAGCTCGCCGACGCCCTGCGCAAGCGCGAGATCCCCGACGACGTCGCCGAAGAGGTCCTCTCACGCTTCGAGGACGTCGGGCTGATCGACGACGCCGCCTTCGCCGACGCGTGGGTGGAGTCCCGGCACCACGGGCGGGGACTCGCCCGCCGCGCCCTCGCCCGTGAACTGCGCACCAAGGGCGTGGACGCCTCGCTCATCCAGGAGGCGGTGGGGCAACTGGACTCCGAGCAGGAGGAGATCACCGCGCGCGAGCTCGTCGATCGCAAGCTCCGCGCCACCCGCGGCCTCGAAAGGGACCGCCGGCTGCGCCGGCTCGCGGGGATGCTGGCCCGCAAGGGCTACCCGGAGGGCATGGCCCTACGGGTCGTCCGCCAAGCCCTGGAGGCCGAGGGCGAGGACACCGACGGCTTGGACGACCCCTTCTAGCCGGGGCAGCGGCTGGAGGGGGGCGCGCGCCGTCGCCCTCGCACCCTGCTGCGTACCGGCTACGTCGTGGTGCCCGGCGGGACGACCGGCAGGCCCGCCGCCTTCCAGGCCTGGAAGCCGCCGATCACGTCCGTAGCCCGGTGCAGTCCCAGCTGCCGCAGCGAGGCCGCCGCCAGCGAGGACGCGTACCCCTCGTTGCAGAACACCAGCACCCGCAGGTCATGGCTGACCGCCTCCGGCGCGCGGTGGCTGCCCAACGGGTCGAGCCGCCACTCCAGTTCGTTGCGCTCCACGATCAGCGCGCCCGGAATCACCCCGTCCCGCTCCCGCAGCGCCGCGTACCGGGTGTCGACCAGAAGCGCGTCACCCGCCTCGTACGCCTCGTGCGCCGCGCGCGGCTCGATCCGGTCCAGGCCGGACCTGACCCGCTCGAGAAGCTCGTCGATTCCCACCCGTTCGGCCGCCTCGTACGCGCTCACTGCCAGTCCTCCGGACGCTCGACCTGCTCAAGACGGAGCACCGCTCCCGACCGGCTGAAGCGCCGGATCAGCGGGAGCGGCGGATAGTACGCGTGGACCGACACAGCGTGCGTGTCGCCGGACTCGTTGAGCACCTCATGCACATGGTGCTGCCCGAACGCACGCCCCTTGCCCGCCGGCAGCCGCCGCTCACGGTCGACGCCGTCGGCCAGTTCCAGGGTCTTCCAGCCGCCCGAAGGAAGCCGCACCGTGAGGGAGTTCTCCGTCAGAGTGCCGCGAGCCGTGGTGAACGCGCCCTGGGACTCGGCGTGGTCGTGCCACCCCGTGCCCGTGCCGGGCGGCCAGCCGATGAGCCAGGCCTCGCTGCCACCGGGGCCCTCCAGCCGCACCCAGGTCCGGCCTTCGGGGTCGAGCGGCAACGAGTCGATCAGCTCGGTGTCCGCCGCCGTCCGACGGACGAAGTCCAGAAGCTCGGCGGCGGTGGGTGCGGAGGAGGACGCGGAGGAGGGGGCGGAGGGCGCGGAGGAGGACGCGGAGGAGACGCCGGATGGCGCGGGGACATGCTGGGGCACGGAGGACCGTCCTGAGGTTCGCGGGAAAGGCGCGCGAGACGGCACACCGACCTGGTCGGCGGCGGGGTTCACGCGAAGGAGGGCGAAGTCAGCAGGACGGGCGACACACGCAGCCCGCGAAACGGAGGAGATCCATATGGACCCTCCGCCACAGGCGCACATCGGTGTCGGTCACGCTCCGGAGTACACCATGTGCGCCCGCGAGGGTCAATTGATGTCCGCGGTACGGTCGCTCTTCGCCACCGCCGAGGCGACCTCGCTGTCCGCGGGCTCCGCCTTGCCGCCCCGGGTCGCGTCCGCCGCCGCGTACAGCTCGTCGGGCCGCACCCCGGGGAACGAGGCGACCAGATGCCCATCCGGACGGACGAGCAGGACCGTGTGGGCGACGGCGCCCGGGTACGCCTCCGTGACCAGCAGCTCCGCCTTCACCGGCAGGGCCCGGACCGCCTCCACGAGCCGCGGCATCACGCCCGCGCTCATCCAGTGCCGCCGGTCCCACACACCCGTGCCGGGCGCGACGAGCACGACCAGGAGCCGCCCCCGGCCGAGCCGGTCCCGGAGCCGTACCGTCGTGCCGTCCGGCGCCGTCACACGGACGTCCTCGACCGGCGCGCCCGTACCCGTGCCCACCGCGCTCCGGGACGCCCCGGCGTCCTGGGGCGCGAGGGGGGAGTGCGGGTACGCGGGGGGCGCGCCCAGCGGTCCGCGCCCCAGGTGACCATCCGTCAGCAAGGTGTCGTGGCCACGCGAGCCACCGGGCAGATACGTCCGAAGCCCGCCACCCCCGCGCAGCACCGGCAGTGACTGGTCGGCGGCCCGCAGGCGGGAGGCGACGGCGGCCCGCCGCTCGCTCTGGTAGCTGTCGAGGAGGGTGTCCGAGGCCCCGTGGTGCCAGGCGTACGCGAGCTTCCAGGCCAGGTTGTCGGCGTCCCGCAGCCCCTCGTCGAGGCCCTGCGTCCCCACGGCGCCGAGGAGATGGGCCGCGTCACCCGCCAGGAAGACCCGGTCCACGCGCCAGCGCCGCGCGAGCCGGTGGTGCAGCGTGTGGACACCGGTGTCGATCAACTCATACGGGGGTGTCTCCCCGCCGCACCAGCCGGCCAGGGTCTCGCGGATCTTGGACACGAGCGCGTCCGGGGTGACGAGATCGCCCCGCGGCGGCAGCAGCCAGTCGATCCGCCAGACCCCGTCCGGCAGCGGGCGGGCCGTGACCTCCTCGCCGCCTCCCCGCCATGGCGGCTGGCGGTGGAGCAGGGCCTCGCCCGGCCAGGGGAGTTCCACGCGCAGCGCGGCCACCGCGTGCCGCTCCACCGCCGTACGCCCGGGAAAGCGGATCGAGAGCAGTTTGCGCACCGTGGAGCGGGCGCCGTCGCAACCGACCAGATGGCTGCCGCGCCACCACGTCCCGTTGGCGCCGCTGCCGGGGCCACGGGTGTGCGCCGTGACACCGCTCGCGTCCTGCTCGATCGTGTCGAGGCGGGCGTCGCCGACGACCTGGATCAGCTCCTGCCCGGCGATCGCGTCGCGCAGACCCCGGGCGAGGGCGTGCTGGGGAATGTGGAGCGGAGCCGCCGGGCTCTCGTCGTCACCCTCCGTACCGCCGAGACCGAGACTCAGTTCGATGTGCCTCATCTGTTGCTTGCGACGCAGAGAGCGCCAGCCGACCCAGCGGACCCCCTCGTCACGCAGAGTGGCGCAGCCCAGCCGCTCCACCATCGCGGCCATGTCGGCCCGCAGCACGACGGTTCGGGCGGGCCGCGGTTCCTCCTTGCCGGGGCCCTCGTCGAGCACGACGGTGGGCACACCCTGCGAGGCCAGGGCAAGGGAGAGCGCGAGGCCCACGGGCCCCGCGCCGACGATGATCACCGGGTCCACGGCGCGGCTCCTGAAGGCCGTTCGGTCATGCGGGTAGCACAGCGAAGTGTGGCGCGAGCCCGGTGCGTGATCACAGAACGTATGCAACCCATTGCGGGTGCTTGCGTCAAGCGACAGGGGCAGCGGCGCGACCGCCACTGCCCCCGGATGATGTCACATACTGTCAGTTCTTCGTGATACCGGTCCCGTCGGCCCCGTCGCCGCGGTGCGACCCGTCTCCGCCGGGCGCCACACCGTCGAAGCCTCCCGGGGCCTCGGTGCGGGTCGGCGGGATCAGCACGGCCTCGTTGCCCTGGGCGACCCCTGTCACGCCGGCTTCGGAGACGGCGATCCCCGTCTTCGCACGGCGCCCCCGCTTCTCGATCCACGTGGCGAGCGCCGAGAGCGCCAGACACAGCGCGATGTAGATGGCGCCGAAGACCACGATGGTGGAGACGTACGGGTACTGGCCGTTGACCTGCGTGTTGGAGGCGATCAGACGGGCCGAGTAGAGCAGCTCGGGGTAGAGGATGACGAAGCCGAGCGAGGTGTCCTTCAGGGTGACCACCAGCTGGCTGATGATCGTCGGCAGCATCGCCCGGACGGCCTGCGGCATCAGGACGGTCGTCATGACCTGGGTCTTGCTCATGCCCAGGGCGTACGCGGCCTCGCTCTGCCCCCTGGGCACGGCGTTCACGCCGGCGCGCAGGACCTCGGCCTGGACACAGCCGTTGTAGATCGACAGGCCGATGGCCAGGGCCCACATCGAGTAGTCGGTGAGGAAGGCGACCCAGACGGCGTAGATCGTGATCAGCAGCGGGATCGAGCGGAACAGCTCGATGAAGCCGGTGGCCACCACGCGGACCGGCGCGTGGTCGGAGAGCCGGGCGACGGCGAGCAGCACACCGAGCACGAGCGAGCCGACCGCCGCGAGGCCGAAGGCCTTGAGGGTGGCGAGGAGGGCGTCGGCGATGTTCTGCCGGATGCCCGCGTAGTTGAAGATGTCCCACATCGCGGGGTCGAGATGCCCCTTGTCGGCCAGCCGGAGCACGCTCACGGCGAGCAGCGCGACGATGGCGACGGTGCCCACGACGGCGAAGATCCGGTTGCGGACACGCGCCTTGGGGCCCGGGGAGTCGTAGAGAACGCTGGCACTCATCGGGCGACCTCCATGCGGCGCTCAAGGAGACGGAAGATCCCGCTGATGGTGAAGGTGACGACCAGGTACGCGGCGGCCACCCAGGCGAAGATGGGGCCGATGGCGTAGCCCTGCTCGCTCATCAGCGTCTGCCAGCCGAAGAGCTCGGTGACGCTGAAGGCTCCCGCGATGGCCGAGTTCTTGGTGAGCGCGATGAAGATCGAGCTCAGCGGCGGCAGTACGGTCCGGGTGGCCTGCGGCAGCACGATCATCCGGAGGGTCTGCGAGAAGGTCATGCCCAGCGAGCGGGCGGCCTCCGCCTGACCGAGCGGGACCGTGTTGATGCCGGAGCGGACGGCCTCGCAGATGAACGCGGAGGTGTAGAAGCCGAGCGCCAGCGAGCCGAGCACGAAGGGGCTCATGCCCGGGAACAGGATCTCGGGGATGACGAAGAACGAGACGAGGAAGAGCAGCGTCAGCGGGGTGTTGCGCAGGAGCGTGACCCAGGCGGTCCCGAAGAAGCGCAGCGGCGGGACGGGCGAGACCCGGAAGCCGGCGACGACGACGCCGAGGACCAGCGCGATGAGCGAGCTGACGGCGGTGATCGACACGGTTCCTATGAAGCCGTCGCGGAACTCCGGGAAATGGTCGAGCAGTACGTTCATGAGGTCTCCGCGTCGGCTGTCAGCGGCTTACGGGCAGGAGGAGCGGCGCCCCGTACTCCCGTACGGGGCGCTCGACTTCAGGCGAAGGATCAGTAGCGGACGAGCGCCGGCGGCTCGACGTACGCGGAGCCCGAGAGACCCAGGGTCGCCTCGTAGATCTTCTTGTACGTGCCGTCCTTGATGTGCGCGTCGAGGATGTCGCTGATCTTGTCGCGCAGGACCTTGTCGTCCTTGTTCATGCCGACGCCGTAGGGCTCCTCGGTGAAGGGCTTGCCCACGACCTTGAGCTTGCCGGCGTTGGCGGCGGCGTAGCCCTTGAGGATCGCGTCGTCGGTGGTGACCGCGTCGACCTGCTTGGTGAGCAGCTGCTGCACGCAGTCGGAGTACTTCGCCAGCTCGGTGGTCTGGGCGCCGTACTGGGGCTTCTTGATCTCCTGCAGCGGGGTCGAGCCCGTGATGGAGCAGACCTTCTTGCCCTTGAGGGTCTCCGGACCGGTGATCGCGGTCTCGTCCTTGCGGACCAGGAGGTCGGCGCCGGCCTTGTAGTACGGACCCGCGAAGCCGACCTGCGCCTTGCGCTTGTCGTTGATCGTGTACGTACCGACGTAGTAGTCGACCTGGCCCGTGGAGATCGCCGTCTCACGGAGCTTGGAGTCGACGGTCTTCCACTCGATCTTGTCCTCGGTGAAGCCGAGGTCGGCCGCGATCATCTTCGCGATCTCGATGTCGAAGCCGGACCGCTCCTTGGTGGCCTGGTCCTCGAAGCCGAGGTACGGCTGGTCGGCCTTGGAGCCGATGATCAGCTTGCCGCGCTTCTGCGCCTCCTTGAAGGTGGGCGACTCCAGCTTCACATCGGTGGCGACGATGTACTTGGGGAGCTGGGGGGCGCTCGAGTCGCCGGGCTTCACGGCGGGCTTGTCGCCGGCGGAGCCCTCCTTGCCACCACAGGCGGTCGCGGTGAGCGCGAGAACGGCGACGGCCACGGCCGCGGACTTGCGGAGCTTCATGGTGAACATCCCTTGGTTCGTGGGTTGTTGGTCGGCAGGGTGAATCATGCGGGCTGACCGTCGTCAGTGGTGCAGGATTTTCGAGAGGAAGTCCTTCGCCCGGTCGCTTCGAGGGTTGCTGAAGAACTGGTCGGGCGTGGCCTGTTCGACGATCTTGCCGTCCGCCATGAACACCACGCGGTTGGCGGCGGAACGCGCGAAACCCATCTCATGGGTGACGACGACCATCGTCATGCCGTCACGCGCCAGCTGCTGCATGACCTCGAGAACCTCGTTGATCATCTCGGGGTCGAGGGCCGACGTCGGCTCGTCGAACAGCATGACCTTCGGGTCCATCGCCAGCGCCCGCGCGATCGCGACACGCTGCTGCTGACCTCCGGAGAGCTGCGCCGGGTACTTGTCCGCCTGGGTGCCGACACCCACGCGGTCCAGCAGGGCGCGGGCCTTTGCCTCGGCGGCGCCCTTCGTGCTCTTGCGGACCTTGATCTGACCCAGCATCACGTTCTCGAGCACGGTCTTGTGCGCGAAGAGATTGAAGGACTGGAACACCATGCCGACGTCGGCGCGCAGCCGGGCCAGCTCCTTGCCCTCCTGGGGCAGCGGCCGGCTGTCGATCGTGATGGTGCCGGAGTCGATCGTCTCCAGGCGGTTGATGGTGCGGCACAGTGTGGACTTACCGGAACCCGAAGGCCCGATGACGACCACGACTTCGCCCCGGGCGATCGTCAGGTCGATGTCCTGGAGCACATGCAACGCGCCGAAGTGCTTGTTCACGTTGGACAGCACGACCAGGTCGCCCGCCGCCGCAACGGCGTCTTCCGAGCCCTTGGTCACTGACACTCCGCTCATCGGCTTTTTGCTCCGTCCTCCTCGGTTGGGGAGGACACTAGGCACGCGGTGCGACGAGCGTCATTACATCTGAGCGGAAATTGAGGATAACGATACGGCCTCGACCGGACACACTGCGTGAACGGGGCACGCGACGGCGTACCGGGTGCATAACAGAAACCCCCTCGTCACAGGGGGACACTTGACTGTGACACCGACCATCGGCGTTCATGCCCTGGTACACCGATAGCCATCACGCGATCACGAAGCCACCGGAGGGGGGCCATGAGACTCCTGCTCGTCGAAGACGACGATCATGTCGCCGCGGCCCTGTCCGCCGTACTGGCGAAGCACGGGTTCGCGGTCACCCACGCCCGGAACGGCGAGGAGGCGCTCCAGGCGGTGCTGCCCGCCGCGCACGGCGAGCGCCCCTCGTACGGTGTGATCCTGCTCGACCTCGGTCTGCCCGACCAGGACGGCTACCAGGTCTGCGGCCGGATCCGTAAGCTCACCGCGACCCCCGTGATCATGGTGACCGCGCGTGCCGACGTACGGTCCCGGATACACGGCCTCAACCTCGGGGCCGACGACTACGTGGTCAAGCCGTACGACACCGGGGAGCTGCTCGCCCGGATCCACGCCGTCAGCCGCCGCAACGCGGGCGGCGACGAGGCCGGTTCGGCCGGCGACGACGCGGCGCTGCGGCTCGGCTCCGTCGTCATCGAGCTCCCCACCCGCCGCGTCAGCGTGGACGGCACGCCCGTCCAGCTCACCCGCAAGGAGTTCGACCTGCTGGCCCTGCTCGCCCAGCGGCCCGGGGTGGTGTTCCGGCGCGAGCAGATCATCAGCGAGGTCTGGCGCACCAACTGGGAGGGGACCGGCCGCACGCTCGAGGTGCATGTCGCCTCGCTGCGCTCCAAGCTGGCCATGCCCGCCCTCATCGAGACCGTGCGCGGCGTCGGCT
The DNA here is from genome assembly GCF_042902595.1 of Streptomyces sp. NPDC012508. NCBI lineage: Bacteria > Bacillati > Actinomycetota > Actinomycetes > Kitasatosporales > Streptomycetaceae > Streptomyces > Streptomyces sp. NPDC012508. Next base: position 440,161 of record NZ_JBIBEO010000008.1, on the reverse strand, counting down.
ACCGCCTGGTCGCCCCGGCCGCGTAGCCGCCCGGGCCCCGCGTGCGCACACGTCTCCTCCCGCTTCTCCTCGTCCTGATGGCCGGGGTGCTGCTCGCCCTCGGCTTCCCGCTCGCCGCGAGCCTCGCCGCGGCCGAGCAACAGCGCGTGGTCGTCGACCGGCTCGACGACGCGGCGCGGTTCGCCGCGCTCGCCCAGTTCGTCAGCGAGTCCGAACCCACGGTCGACGAGCGCCGCACCACCCTCAGGGGTGAACTCGCCAGCTATCACGACGTGTACGGCATCAGGACCGGCATCTTCTACCGCGACAACCGGGCGATGGCCGCCGCGCCCGAGGACTGGGTCGTCCCGTACGAGGGCGAGGGCCGCCGCGCCTTCAACGAGGCGCTGCTCGGACGCCGCAGCCATGACCCGCCGCAGGTGTGGCCGTGGCAGTCGCACGCCCGCCTCACGATCGCCTCTCCGGTCGTACGGGACGGTGACGTCGTCGCCGTCGTGGTGACCGACTCGCCCACCGGACAGCTGCGTTCCCGCATACTGAGCGGCTGGCTGATCATCGCGGCGGGGGAGTCGGCCGCGATGCTTCTCGCCGTCGGAGCCGCCTTCCGGCTCACCGGCTGGGTGCTGCGGCCCGTCCGCGTCCTGGACGCGGTCACCCATGACATCGCCACCGGCCGGATGAAGTCCCGGGTCGCCGCGGCCGGCGGACCGCCCGAACTGCGCCGTCTGGCCCGCTCGTTCAACGAGATGGCCGACAACGTCGAGGACGTCCTGGAACAGCAGCGGGCCTTCGTCGCCGACGCCTCGCACCAGCTGCGCAACCCGCTCTCGGCGCTGCTGCTCCGTATCGAGCTGCTCGCCCTGGAGCTCCCCGAGGGCAATGAGGAGATCGCCTCCGTCCGCACCGAGGGCAAGCGGCTCGCCCAGGTCCTCGACGATCTGCTGGGCCTCGCGCTCGCCGAGCACGCCGCCGCCGACCTGCGGCTCACCGACATCGGCGCGCTCGCGGCCGAGCGGGTGGCCGCGTGGCGTCCGCTCGCCGAGGAGAAGGGCGTACGGCTGGAGGGCGAGCGCCGGGCGGTGACGGCCTGGGCGGACCCGGTGGCCCTCTCCAGCGCGCTCGACGCGGTGATCGACAACGCGCTGAAGTTCACCCCGGAAGGGGAGGAGGTCACGGTCGCCGTGGCGTCCGAGGGCGACAGTTGCACGGTCGTGGTGGCGGACGCGGGGCCGGGACTCACGCCGGAGGAGCTCGACCGGGTCGGCGACCGCTTCTGGCGCAGCAACCGCCACCAGAACATCAAGGGCTCGGGGCTCGGTCTCTCGATCGCCCAGGTCCTGCTCGCGGCGGGCGGCGGCTCGGTCGCCTACGCGCCGAACGAGCCGCACGGGCTGCGCGTGACGGTCACGGTGCCGAGGACGGGGCCGCAGGGGCGCTGAGGGTGGTCGGCGGGTGCTTGGCGGGGGTACGTGTCGGCCGCTCGGGGGGCCGTGGGGCTGCGGCGGGCGTTCGGTGGCTGTGGCTGTGGCTGTGGCTGTGGCTGTGGCTGTGGCTGTGGCTGTGGCTACGACTGCGGCTGCGGCTACGGCTTCACGGAGCGGTAGTAGCGGCGTGCGCCCTCGTGCAGGGACAGCGGTTCCGTGTAGATCGCGGTGCGCAGATCCACCAGCTGGGCGGGGTGGACCTGGCCGCCGATCCGGTCGCGGCTTCTGATCACCGTACGGGTCAAACCTTCCACCAGCGCCGAGTCGGCCGTGTCCGTCGTCACGAGCAGGTTCGCCACGGCCACCGTCTCCACCGGCTGACCGTCCTGCGCCCGCTTGTACGCGTCCGCCGGGATGACCGCGGACCGGTAGTGGCGGGTCGACTCGCCCACGTCGTGCAGCTTGTCCACCAGGGCCGTGTCCATCGAGACCAGCCGCACCGGCAGGCGCTCGGACAGCGCCTGGACGGCCTGTGTGGGCAGACCGCCCGACCAGAAGAACGCGTCCAGCTCCCCGCGCTCCAGCAGGCCCGGCATGGTGTCGATGCCGGCGGAGACCGGCTTGATGTCGGCGCCGGGGGCGAGTCCGCCCGCCGCGAGGACCCGATCCGCGATGAGCCGGACGCCGGATCCCTCCTGGCCGACTCCGACGCGCAGCCCGCGCAGATCGGCGACGGAACGGACGGGCGACGTCTTGGGGACGACGAGCTGGACGTAGTCGTCGTAGAGGCGGGCGGAGCCCCGGAGCCGGTCGAAGCCGGGCTTCCGGTCGTGCTGGTACTGGGCCACGGCGTCGGCGGTCGCGATGGTGAAGTCCGCCTCGCCCGAGGCCAGACGCGCGAGGTTCTGCTGGGAGCCCTCGCTGTTCTTGAGCGTTATCGAGACATCCGGCAGATCGGTGGCGAGGGCCTGCCGCAGCAGCTCGCCGTAGCGCTGGTACACCCCGGTGGGAACGCCCGTACTGACGGTGACCCGGCCACTCGGCGCCGAGGGACCGAAAGGAACCAGCCACCACACCAGCAGCCCGCACACCACCAGAAGCGCCGCCGACACCTGGAGCAGGCGGTGGCGGGCGGCACGGGCGAGGGCGGTGAGCATGGCGCGATCCTGCCAGTTCCATCCCCGCTCTGGCCAGGCCTGGGCCTCCGAGCCGCCGGCCGTGAGGGGTGAGGTGGGTGGGCACGCGCGCGTGAGGGACGGGGTGCGCGCGTAGGGGCTGGGCTGCGCGCCCGTGGAGGCTGGGCTGCGCCGGCGCCGTGCCGCTGTTCCGCTCGGCCGGCGCCGTGCCGCTGTTCCGCTCGTCAGAGGCCGGTCGCCTGGGTCCGCAGCCACGCGAGCAGCGCGGCGGTCCGGGCGTCCTGCTCGGGCGGTCGCGGGCTGAGCAGGTGGTATCCCGTGCCGTCCTCGACCAGTCCGAAGGGCGCCACCAGCTGGCCGCGCACGAGGTCGTCATGGACGAGCGCGTACGGACCGATGGCCATACCGACGCCGGCGACGGCCGCCTGGAGCGCCAGATAGAAGTGCTCGAAGGTCTGCTCGCCGGCTGCCTCGACGCTTCGACGCGTGATGCGCTGCCAGTCGGCCCACGCCCGTGGCCGCGTGCTTGTGTGCAGGATCGTCACTCCGGCGACCCCGGTCCCGTCTCCGAGCTGCTCCGCCAGGTCGGGGCTGCAGACCGGACCGATCCGTTCCAGAAAAAGGGGAGAGCGGTACACCTCCGCGGGTACGGGAAAGTCGTCGCGGCGCACGGCGACGTCGACGGGGTCCCGCTCGAAGGAGACGGGTCCTCCGCCCGCCGACAGATGCACCGTGAGGTCCGGCACCTGGCTCGCGAGGTCCGGCAGCCGGGGAATGAGCCAGCGCATCAGGAGCGTCGGCTCGCAGGACAGCGCGAGCGGCCCTCCTCGCTCGCGGCGCGCCATCTCCCGGGCCGCCGTGTCGACCTGGTCGAGAGCGTCACGGACGGCGGCCGCGAGGCGACGGGCCTGAGGCGTCGGCCGCAGGGAGCGGGTCCCACGCTCGAAGAGCGTGACACCCAGAGACTTCTCCAGGTTCTGGATCTGGCGGCTGACCGCGCCGTGGGTCACATGAAGCTCCTCGGCGGCCCGGGTCATGCTCGCGTGCCGCACCGTCGCCTCGAAGGGCAGCAGCGAGTTCAGCGGGGGAAGGTCCGGCCAGCGCATGTGTGAAATCTACTCACAGGTGGAGTGAGAAGGAATCGCTTGTCCAGCGGCTTTCCCGGCGCCAGGGTTGACGTCAGTGGCGATCGCGTCACGAGACCGACGGGAGGAGGACGAGGCATGAGGCGGGTACCCCCTGCGGATCCCGTGACGAGCGTCGCGGTCCTCGCGGACGACCTCACGAGCGCCGGCGACGGCGCGGCACCGTTTCGCGGGACGGGGCACCGGGCGCAGGTCCTGCTGCCGGGACTCGGCGCGCACGTCGCGGCCCGGGACGGAGTCGTCGCCGTCGACCTCGGCAGCCGCCTGCTCGACGAGCCCACAGCCGTGGCGCTGACCTGGCGGGCCGCCGGCGCGTTCGCGGGTGCCGACCTGTTGATCAAAACCGTCGACTCCACGCTCCGGGGCCATGTGGCGGCCGAGATCCGCGCCGCCCACTCCGGATCCGGCCGACAGGCCGTCGTCGTCGCGCCCGCGTTCCCCGCCGAGGGCAGGACTACGGTCCACGGCATCCAGCACGTCCAGGGCGTGCCGGTGCACGAGACGGCCTTCGCGCACGACCCGGCGCATCCGGTCCGCACCTCGGACCTGGCCCGTCTGCTGCCCGAAGCGGAACTGCTCGAACCGGAGCGGTTCGGGAAGCTGCCCGAGCTGATCGAGGCGGGAGGCGTGTTCGTCTGCTCGGCGGCCACCGACGCCGACCTCGGCCTCCTTGTCTCCTCCGTGCCCCGACCGGACGACGTCCTCTGGGTCGGCTCCCCGGGCCTCGCCGCGGCACTGGCCGCCCACCACTCCCGTGACCCCGCGGTCCCCGCGGTCGAACTCCCGGCCTCCCACCGTCCGTTGGTCGTGGTCGGCAGTGCGCACCCGGCCACGCGCCGCCAGCTGGACCGGTTGCGTAGGCGCGGGGACGTGGGCACGGCCGATGCCGGCGACGACCCGGCCGCGGCCGCCGAGGTCCTGCGGCGATCCACCGCGCCCGTGCTCGCCGTCCACACCCCCGACGCCCGCCGTACGGCCTCCGACGCGCTGACGGGCGATGTCGCCACCGTCGTCCGCGCCTTGACGGAGGACGGACTGGTCGACGGACTCGTACTGACCGGCGGCGAGACCGCGGTCGCCGCGCTCGAAGCCCTCGGGGTCGCCGGTGTCGACCTGGTCGACGAGCCCGAGCCGGGGGTGGCACGGGGCGTACTGCTCGGCCGGCCCCGCATCCCCGTCCTGATCAAGGCGGGCGGCTTCGGCGACGACGGAACGCTCGAGCGTCTCTGTCGCCTCCTCACGGAGGGTGGGCCGGTCTCATGACGCGCCCCATCGCCCTCACCATGGGCGACCCCAGCGGCATCGGTCCCGAGATCACCGTCAAGGCGTACGCCGACCCCCGGCGCCGCCGTCCGGTCGTGGTCATCGGCGACCCGGACACCCTCGCCCGGGCCTGCCGTGTCACGGGCGCCGAGCTGACCCTGCGAACGATCTCCACCGTCGCCGAAGCGGCCCACAGCCCGGGAGTGATGGACGTCCTGCCCGTAGGCGCGCTCCCCGCGGACCTGCCGCTCGGCACGGTGGACGCCCGCGCCGGAGCCGCATCGTTCCAGTACGTACGCCGAGGCATCGAGCTCGCCCTCGAAGGCGAGATCCGGGCGCTGACCACGGCACCCATCAACAAGGAGGCGCTCAGGCTGGCAGGGCTGCCCTACCCGGGCCACACCGAGATCCTCGCCGAGCTCTCGGGCACCGAGGACTACGCCATGATGATGGCCAACGACGAGCTGCGCGTGGTCCTGGTGACCGTCCACCGGTCACTGCGCACAGCGCTCGACTCCCTCACCACCGCCCGCGAGCTGGAGATCATCCGGCTCACGCACCGGACGCTCCTGGCGGGCCGCGCGAAGAGCGCCCGTCCCCGCATCGCCGTCGCCGCCCTCAACCCCCACGCCGGTGAGAACGGGCTCTTCGGCCGCGAGGACCTCGACATCATCGAACCGGCCGTGCGCGCCGCTCGGCGGGAAGGCATCGACGCCAGCGGCCCCTGGCCCGCCGACACGGTCTTCATGCGCGCTCGTGCGGGCGAATTCGACGTCGTGGTCGCGCAGTACCACGACCAGGGGCTCATACCGGTCAAGTACCTGGGCCTGGAGCACGGCGTCAACATCACCATCGGCCTGCCGTTCGTGCGGACCAGCGTCGACCACGGCACCGCCTTCGACCTCGCCGGGCAGGGCACCGCCGACCACACCAGCCTGCTCACCGCCCTCCACCAGGCGGACGAGCTGGCCCAGCCACCCGCACCCGAGCCGGAGGACCCCCGTGGACTTCATCTTCATGCTCACCCGTGACGACAGGACCGTCACGGACTGCCTCGATGTCCTCGACACCGTCCGGGACCTCGGCATCGGCCACCTCGGCTTCAAGGACGTCGGGGTCGACGCGGCCACCCTCGACCGGCTCCACACGCAGATCAAGGGCATGGGCGCCACCAGCTACCTCGAAGTGGTCAGCAACACCCGCGACGCGGCCCTCACCTCCGTCCGGCACGCCATCGACCTCGGCGTCGACCGGCTCATGGGCGGAACCTGGATCGACGAGACGCTGGCCCTCCTCACCGGCACCGGTATCGAGTACCTCCCCTTCGCGGGTGAACCCGTCGGCCACCCCACCCGCCTCGCGGGTGGACCCGGCCGGGTCGCCGAGGACTGCCGCCGGGCCGAGGCCGCCGGCTGCGCCGGCGTCGACCTCCTCGCCTACCGGGCCACCGACGCGGACCCCCTCGACCTCGTCCGCGCCGCCCGAGCGGCCACCACGGGGCGCCTGGTCGTGGCCGGCAGCATCGCCTCCAGGGCCCGGATACAGGACCTGGCAGGCACCGGGGCCGATGCCTTCACCATCGGTTCGGCCGCCTTCGACGGCTCCCTGCGCCCGGCAGCGGGGACCCTCGCCGCCCAGCTCAAGGAGGCCCTCGAAGCCGCCGGGAGCGCCCCCGTACCGTCGCAGGGGCAGCGCGGGCCGGGGCAATCCCCGGCACCGCATACCCTTGTTCCATGACCAGCAGCGACCGGAGCCAGGCAGTGGACGTCCAGCGAACCTACGAAGTACGCACCTACGGGTGCCAGATGAACGTCCACGACTCCGAGCGGCTCTCCGGTCTGCTGGAGGACGCCGGCTACGTCCGCGCCCCCGAGGGCTCGGACGGCGACGCCGACGTCGTCGTCTTCAACACCTGCGCGGTCCGTGAGAACGCCGACAACAAGCTCTACGGCAACCTCGGCCGGCTCGCCCCCAGGAAGACCTCGCGCCCGGGCATGCAGATCGCCGTCGGCGGCTGTCTCGCCCAGAAGGACCGCGACACCATCGTCAAGAAGGCCCCCTGGGTCGACGTCGTCTTCGGCACGCACAACATCGGCAAACTGCCGGTCCTCCTGGAGCGCGCCCGCGTCCAGGAAGAGGCCCAGATCGAGATCGCGGAGTCGCTGGAGGCCTTCCCCTCCACGCTGCCCACCCGTCGCGAGTCCGCGTACGCCGCCTGGGTGTCGATCTCCGTCGGCTGCAACAACACCTGCACCTTCTGCATCGTCCCGGCGCTGCGCGGCAAGGAGGAGGACCGCCGCCCCGGCGACATCCTCGCCGAGATCGAGGCCCTGGTGGCCGAGGGCGTCTCCGAGATCACCCTCCTCGGACAGAACGTCAACGCGTACGGCTCCGACCTGGGCGACCGCGAGGCCTTCTCCAAGCTGCTGCGCGCCTGCGGTGAGATCGAGGGCCTGGAGCGGGTCCGTTTCACCTCGCCGCACCCCCGTGACTTCACGGACGACGTCATCGCCGCGATGGCCGAGACCCCGAACGTGATGCCGCAGCTCCACATGCCGCTGCAGTCCGGCTCGGACACGGTCCTCAGGGCCATGCGCCGCTCCTACCGGCAGGAGCGTTTCCTCGGCATCATCGAGAAGGTGCGCGCCGCCATCCCGCACGCCGCCATCTCCACCGACATCATCGTGGGCTTCCCCGGCGAGACCGAGGAGGACTTCGAGCAGACGATGCACACGGTCCGTGAGGCCCGCTTCGCCAACGCCTTCACCTTCCAGTACTCCAAGCGGCCCGGGACCCCCGCGGCCGAGATGGACGGGCAGATTCCCAAGGAGGTCGTGCAGGCGCGTTACGAGCGCCTCGTCGCACTCCAGGAGGAGATCTCCTGGGAGGAGAACAAGAAGCAGGTCGGCAGGACGCTGGAGGTCATGGTCGCCGAGGGCGAGGGCCGCAAGGACGGCGCCACGCACCGCCTCTCCGGCCGCGCCCCCGACAACCGGCTCGTCCACTTCACCAAGCCGGACCAGGAGGTCCGCCCGGGTGATGTGGTGACCGTCGAGATCAGCTACGCCGCCCCGCACCACCTCCTCGCCGAGGGCCCGACGACCTCCGTCCGCCGTACCCGCGCGGGCGACGCCTGGGAGAAGCGCAACGCCGAGGCTGCCGCCAAGCCCGCGGGCGTCCTGCTCGGGCTTCCGAAGATCGGTGTGCCGGACCCGCTCCCCGCGGCTGCGGCCCCTGCCTGCGGAAGCCACTGACACCGGACAACCGACACATCCGAAGCGGGGGGCCGTCATGGGAAAGTGGATCATCGTCGCGCAACGCGGCAGCAATGGGGACACGTACCGCTGCGAAGTGGTCCGGAGAGTCACCGGATCGCGGGAGGACGCGCAGGAGGCGATGCGCGCCGTCTCGCTCACCTTCCGCGAGCCGTGGCGCGAGAAGTCGCGCGAGGTGTACCAGTACCCCAGTGGTGACAGCTGCCTGCTGATCGTCAGGGGACTCATGTCGGAGACGCTGATCACGCTGAGCATCGCCGAACAGGTCCACGATTCGGCCGACCCCGAGCCTGCGTCGCCGGAACCGCGGGACAGCGTCCCGCCCATGGACCGGAGCCCGTCGCAGTAGGCTGCGGATCATGCTTGTCGCCGCAGCCGTCTGTCCCTGTCCTCCCCTGCTCGTGCCCGAGGTGGCGGCAGGGGCCGCCGGTGAGCTCGATGCGGCCCGGACAGCCTGCGTCGATGCCCTCGGACTCCTCGCCGCGTCCCGGCCCGACCGGCTCTATGTCGTCGGCCCCGCGGACGAGGGAGCGCGCGGAACGTTCCCCGCCGGTTCGACCGGCAGCTTCGCGGGCTTCGGCGTCGACCTCTCCGTACAGCTCGGGACCGGGCCCGCGGTGGAGCGCCGGCTGCCCACATCCCTCGCCATCGCCGCCTGGCTGCTGCGCCGTGCGGACTGGGCCGACGCTCCCGTCGAAGGGCTCGGGGTCGGAGAGCCGCTGGAGGCCGGCCGATGCGCTTCCACCGGCCGCCGGCTGGCCGATGCGGCCGACCGCGTCGCGCTCCTGGTGATGGGGGACGGCAGTGCCTGCCGGACCCTCAAGGCGCCCGGCTACCTGGACGAGCGTGCCGCCGCCTTCGACGCGGAGGCGGCCCGGGCGCTGGGAGCGGCGGATGTGGACACCCTCCTCGGGCTGGACGAGAACCTGGCGTACGAGCTGAAGGCGGCGGGCCGGGCCCCCTGGCAGGTCCTCGCGGGCGCGGCCGAGGGCGCCGACCTCGGCGGCAGGCTGCTGTACGAGGCCGCCCCGTACGGCGTCGGCTACTTCGTCGCCGCCTGGTCCTAGCGACCCGCGCACGCACCACGGGGCGCGCACAGAACGGCGGACGGCCGCGGAGCGTCGCGCTCCGCGGCCGTCCGCCGTGCGGGAGGGACCGTCAGGTGACGCCGGGCAGTGATCCCAGGCGTCAGGCGTCAGGCGTCAGGCGTAAGGCGTCAGGCGGCCGGCGGGGTGGGCGGCGTCGGCGGGGTTGTCGGCGGGGTCGTCGGACCCTGGCCGCCGCCCGGAGCCATGCCCGGGCCCGGGGTGCCGCCGTCGTCCTTGTGGGCGATCCGCCCCAGGGCGTCCTTGGCCTTGCCGGTGCCCGATTCGATCTTGGTGCTGTACTTGCCCTTGGTCTTCTCGTCGACCACCCTCGCCGCTTTCTCCAGCCCGTGGTCGATCTTGGCCTCATGCTGCTGCGCGAGGTCCGAGACCTTCTCCTTCGCCGGGGCGAGCTTGGCCTTCAGTGAATCCAGGAGACCCATGGGTCACCTTCCCTCCGGTGAGTCCTTCTGCCGGGCCCTGTCTCCAGGAACCGCTACTTCCGGGCGCTTTCTCCGGCCTCGTTGTCCGCGGCCTCGTCCGCCGACTGCTGCTTCGGGATCTCGACGGCCTCGACCACCTCGACGGCCTCCACCACGCCTTCCCCGTCGCCCGGTTCCGACACGTCGGCCGGCTCGGCGGTCGAACCCGCCCCGGCGCCGTCCTTCGTCTCGGCCTTGGCGTCCTCACCGCTCCGTGCTCCGGCCTCCGCCTCCTCCGGCGCGTCCGTCACGGCGACAGCCTGGGCCTCCTCCGTCGACGCCTCGGCAGCTTCCTTGCCCTTCCGCCGAAACATTGCAAAAACGCCCATTTCCACTCCATAGCGTACTCGTGTGGGAAAAGCCCCGCGGCGCCCGGGGCGCCCTGTTGCGCCAACCGGTGCAGCCGGTACGGAAACCGGCGGTCGGAACCTCGCAACTGGCAACGAACCCGGTTGCGGGCCGTCACGTCGCTCATTCGGGGACCTGCCGGGAGGTTTGCGAGACTGTGTCAGTGAGAAGTGCAGCTCCCGCCCCGCGGGTCATCGCCGTCGTCGGTCCCACAGCGACCGGAAAGTCCGATCTGGGCGTATTCCTCGCCCAGCAACTGGGCGGCGAGGTCGTCAACGCCGACTCGATGCAGCTCTACCGAGGGATGGACATCGGTACCGCCAAGCTGACGCTCGAAGAGCGCGGCGGCATCCCGCACCACCTCCTCGACATCTGGGACGTGACGGAGGCCGCCAGCGTCGCCGAGTACCAGCGCCTCGCGCGCGCCGAGATCGACCGGCTGCTCGCCATGGGCCGCACTCCGATCCTGGTCGGGGGCTCCGGCCTGTACGTACGGGGCGCCATCGACGCGCTCGAATTCCCGGGCACCGACCCGGCCGTCCGCGCACGCCTGGAGGCCGAGCTCGAGGAGCGGGGCTCCGGCGTCCTGCACACCCGCCTCGCAGAAGCCGACCCGGAGGCGGCGCGAGCGATCCTGCCGAGCAACGGCCGCCGCATCGTCCGGGCCCTGGAGGTCATCGAGATCACCGGCAAGCCGTTCACGGCCAATCTGCCCGGCCCGGACTCGGTCTACGACACCGTGCAGATCGGCGTCGACGTGGCTCGCCCCGAGCTCGACGCGCGGATCACCGCGCGCGTGGACCGGATGTGGGAGGACGGACTCGTGGACGAGGTGCGCACCCTGGAGGCGCACGGACTGCGGGAGGGGCGCACGGCCGCCCGCGCGCTCGGCTACCAGCAGGTGCTCGCGGCGCTCGCGGGGGAGTGCACGGAGGACGAGGCGCGTGCGGAGACCGTACGCGCCACCAAGCGCTTCGCGCGCCGCCAGGACTCGTGGTTCCGGCGCGACCCGCGGGTCCACTGGCTGAGTGGAGCGGCGGAAGACCGTGGGGAACTCCCGCGGGATGCGCTGACGTTGGTCGAACGAGCGGTCACAGCCTGATCACGTGATGGCATCGGGACGCCATGCCCGTCATTCCAGGGGTCTCTGGCGTGCCATCATCGAGCATCGATCGACCAAGTGGAGTCCGAGTGGGAGGGCGCGTGGCGATGGAGGCCGGCCCTCGCGACAGAGAACAGCAGGAAGCCGCCCCGGGCGAAGCTCCGGGTGACGCGCCCGGTTTGAGCCCGGACGGTCCGGACGACGCCGAAGGCACGTCCGTCGAGGTCGACGCCGACGAGGTCGAGGTCGAGCTGCGGCCGCAGCGCCGCCTGCGGATCTGGCAGCTCGCGCCCATCGTGGGCCTCGCCGCCCTCGGCTCGCTGATGTTCGCCTTCCCTCTTGCCTTCGGGTCCGGTGACGGCGGTGCCGTCGTCGCCATGCTCGGCCTGCTGATCAGCTCCTGCGCGGCCGGCTGGGGCATGATGGCCGCCCGCAGGGTCGGCTCCGCCTGGCCGGGGCTCCCGGCCCGCGGCTCCGGCGAGCGGCCGAACTGGCGCGTGATCGCCCTGTACGTGTTCTTCAGCGCGCTCCTGGTCGCCCTGGCCGTCTGGCGCGTGGCCCGCCTCCGCTGAGCCACCCCGCCCGAGGGGTGGATCTTCGGGCGGCTGTCGGACCCGACCCGTACAGTTGATCCCGTGACCACGACACAGACCTCAGGCATCGCATTCCTCAAGGGCCACGGGACCGAGAACGACTTCGTGATCGTCCCGGACGCCGACAACGCCATCGAGCTGCCGGCCGCCGTCGTCGCCCGGATCTGCGACCGACGGGCCGGCATCGGCGGCGACGGGGTGCTGCACGTGGTCCGCAGCGCGGTCCACCCCGAGGCCCGCGCCATGGCCGACGAGGCCGAGTGGTTCATGGACTACCGCAATGCGGACGGCTCCGTCGCCGAGATGTGCGGCAACGGTGTCCGCGTCTTCGCCCGCTATCTGGAGCACGCCGGACACATCTCCGCCGGCGAGGTCGCCATCGCCACGCGCAGCGGGGTCAAGCGCGTCCACCTGGACAAGGACGGCTCCGTCACCGTCGCCATGGGCCGCGCCCGGCTTCCCGAGGACGGCGTCACCGTCACCGTCGACGGCCGCAGCTGGCCCGCCCGTAACGTGAACATGGGCAATCCGCACGCCGTCGCGTTCGTCGAGTCCCTCGATCACGCCGGTGACCTGTTCACCGAGCCCCCGTACGCCCCGGCCGAGGTCTTCCCGGACGGTGTGAACATCGAGTTCGTCGCCGACCGGGGCACGCGCCACGTGGCCATGCGCGTACACGAGCGCGGGGCCTCCGAGACCCGTTCCTGCGGCACGGGCGCCTGCGCCGTCGCCGTGGCCACCGCCCGCCGTGACGGCGTCGACCCCTCGGTGAGCGGTGAGCCCGTCGCGTACACGGTGGACGTCCTCGGAGGGTCGCTGACCATCACCGAGCACCCCGACGGTGAGGTGGAGATGACCGGTCCGGCCGTCATCGTCGCCGAAGGCACCATCGACCCGGCCTGGCTCGCCGACCACTGAGCCTCAGGCACCCTTACCGAGATCGGTAAGCACCAAAAGCGCCCGACGGACATATTCGAAACAGTCAACGACTGATCCTTCGCTCGAATGGGTGATCCGTTTCACGCTGAGCGAGAGCAGCACTGCGCCACGTGGTGGGGTCGGTAGCATCAAGCACCGGCCCCGCGGGCACGCCTTGCCCGTCCACCGCCGGTCGACGTCGCCGGAGGTGCCCCATGAGTGCAGAGGCCACCAACCCTGTGAGCGCAGCGGAGGCCGCGGGCCCCGACGCTCCCCGCAGTCGCGGCCGCGCCCGTGCGAGGCTCGACCTCCGTCGGCTGGGCCGCGCCGCACTGCTCGGACCCACCGCCAGGGACCGGCTGCCCGACGCCATCGGGCACGTGGCGGAGGCCCATCGGGCACACCACCCCGACGCCGACCTGGCCGTGCTGCGCCGCGCGTACGTCCTGGCCGAGTCCTCGCACCGCGGACAGTTCCGCAAGAGCGGTGAGCCGTACATCACCCATCCGCTCGCGGTCACCCTGATCCTCGCCGAACTCGGAGCCGAGACAACGACTTTGACCGCCGCCCTGCTCCACGACACCGTCGAGGACACGGAGGTGACGCTCGATCAGGTACGGGAGCAGTTCGGCGACGAGGTCGCCTATCTCGTCGACGGCGTGACCAAGCTGGAGAAGGTCGACTACGGCGCCGCCGCCGAACCCGAGACCTTCCGCAAGATGCTCGTCGCCACCGGCAACGACGTCCGCGTCATGTCGATCAAACTCGCCGACCGTCTCCACAACATGCGCACCCTCAGTGTGATGCGCCCCGAGAAACAGGTCCGGATCGCCAAGGTGACCCGCGACGTCCTCATCCCGCTCGCCGAGCGGCTCGGCGTCCAGGCGCTGAAGAGCGAGCTGGAGGACCTCGTCTTCGCGATCCTCCACCCGGAGGAGTACGAGAACACCCGCGTCCTCATCGCCGGGAACACCGGCGCGGGCGACGCCCTCGCCACCATCGCCGACAGCGTCGCGGCGGTCCTGCGCGAGGCGGACATCGGCGCCGAAGTGCTCGTCCGTCCACGGCACTTCGTCTCCGTCCACCGTGTCCGCCTCAAGCGCGGCGACCTGCGGGGCAGCGACTTCGGACGGCTCCTCGTCCTGGTGGCCGAGGACGCCGACTGTTACGCCGTCCTCGGTGAACTCCACACCTGTTTCACCCCGGTGATCTCCGAGTTCAAGGACTTCATCGCGGCTCCCAAGTTCAACCTGTACCAGTCGCTGCACACCGCCGTCGCCGCCCCCGACGGGGCCGTCGCCGAAGTCCTCATCCGTACGCACCAGATGCACAAGGTCGCCGAGGCCGGTGTCGTCGCGCTGGGCAACCCGTACACACCCCCGGCGGGAGGCGACGGCGTCGAACCCGCCGAGGACGGCGAGCGCGCCGACCCGACCCGCCCCGGCTGGCTCTCCCGGCTCCTGGACTGGCAGCAGTCCACCCCCGACCCGGACACCTTCTGGACCTCGCTGCGCGCCGACCTCGCCGAGGACCAGGAGATCACCGTCTTCCGCGCCGACGGCGGCACACTCGGTCTGCCCGCCGGGGCGAGCTGTGTCGACGCGGCGTACGCCCAGCACGGCGCCGCGGCCCACGGCTGCCTGGGCGCGCGGGTCAACGGCCGCCTGGCGACGCTCAGTACCGTCCTGAACGACGGCGACACCGTCCAGCTGCTCCTCGCCCAGGACACCGCCTCCGGGCCCTCTCCGGAGTGGCTGGACCACGCCCGTACGCCAGCCGCGCGGATCGCGATCACGGCCTGGCTACAGGCCCACCCGGAAGCCGTCGGAGCGCCGGAGGCCGACCCGAGGCCACCCGTCTCCGTCACGGCCGACCGGCGCTCGGGCGCCAAGCTCCACGCCGACCTTCCCGGCGCTCCGGCCGCCGCCGTACGACCGGCCGGCTGCTGCACCCCCGTACCCCCCGACGCGATCACCGGCTTCCAGGTGCGGGGCGGCTCCGTCACCGTGCACCGCATCGGCTGCGCGGCCGTCGGCACGATGAGACGGCTGGGGCGCGCACCCGTCTCCGTCCGCTGGGGCGACACCGCCGAGTGCCGCGTCACGCTCGTCGCCGAGGCCTTCGGCCGGCCCCGTCTCCTCGCCGACCTCACCGAGGCCATCGCCGGTGAGGGTGTCGCCGTCGTGTCGGCGACCGTCGAACCCCCGAGCGAACAGCGTGTCCGGCACACGTACACCCTGCAACTCCCGGACGCGGCAGGTCTGCCCACCCTGATGAGGGCCATGCGTGACGTACCGGGGGTGTACGACGTGAGCCGCGCCCGGCACCCCGCCACACACGACGAGTGACGTCAGCCGTGGCGGCGGGGTGACCCCTTCGGGTGGCGGGTGAGCGCGCCGTCCGGGGGAGCGGCGAAGGCACTGGTAGCCGTAGCCCATGCCGCTCACTCCCCGAAACGCCTCCCCACGCGCGCGATGGCTGCGCGCCGCCGTCCTCGTCGCCGCTTCGGCCGGGCTCGTCGCCGCCGCCCTCCCCGCGCCGACACCGCTCGGCATCGGAGACCCGCTCTTCCCTCACCTCGGCAACCCCGGCTACGACGTCCTCACGTACGACATCTCGCTCACGTACCCCGGTGAGAACACCGAACCGCTCGACGCCGTGACCCGGATCGAGGCACTGGCCACGGCCGACCTGGAGCGGATCAACCTGGACTTCACGCACGGGACGGTCGCCTCCGTCACCGTCGACGGGGAGCCGGCGGCCTTCGAGTCCAGTGGCGAAGACCTGGTGATCACGCCCGCCACGGCGACCGAGAGCGGCGACGCGATGACCATCGCCGTCACCCACACCAGCGATCCCGCCGGCCCCGCCGACGCCGGCGGCTGGGTCCGCACCGGCGACGGCCTCGCCATGGCCAACCAGGCAGACGCCGCCCACCGGGTCTTCCCCTCCAACGACCACCCCGCCGACAAGGCGTACTTCACCTTCCGGATCACCGCCCCCAGCGCGCTCACGGCCGTCGCCAACGGTCTGCCCGCGGGCCGGACCACCGACGGATCCACCACCACCTGGACCTATCGCACGGCCCACCCCATGGCCACGGAACTCGCCCAGGTCTCCATCGGCCGCACCACCGTCGTCCACCGGGCGGGGCCGCACGACCTGCCGCTGCGGGACGTGGTCCGCACGGCCGACCGGGACCTCCTGGAGCCCTGGCTCAAGCGCACCCCCGCCCACATGGAGTGGATGGAGGGCAAGGTCGGCCGCTACCCCTTCGAGACGTACGGGCTGCTGATCGCCGACGCGACCACCGGTTTCGAGCTGGAGACCCAGACGCTCTCTCTCTTCGAGAGAAGGCTCTTCACCGAGCCCGGGTTCCCGGAGTGGTACGTCGACTCGATCATGGTCCACGAGCTGGCCCATCAGTGGTTCGGCAACAGCGTCTCGCCCCGCACCTGGTCCGACCTGTGGCTCAACGAGGGGCATGCCAGCTGGTACGAGGCGCTGTACGCCGAGGAGACCGCGGGGCAGTCCATGGAACGGCGCATGAAGGCCGCCTACGCCGCCTCCGACGGCTGGCGCGCGGACGGCGGGCCGCCCGCCGCCCCCGAGCCGCCCACGCCCGGGCAGAAGATCAGCCTCTTCCGGCCCGTCGTGTACGACGGGAGCGCCCTCGTCCTCTACGCGCTGCGCGAGGAGATCGGCGCGGAGGCCTTCCAGCAGCTGGAGCGTCGCTGGGTGAGCGAGCACAAGGACGCCACCGCCACCACCGCCGACTTCACCGCGCTCGCCTCCGACGTCGCGGGGCGTGACCTCACGTCCTTCTTCGCCGGCTGGCTGTACGCGGAGAAGACCCCGCCGATGCCCGGCCACCCGGACTGGCGCTCCCGGCCCGTCGAGAAGGCCCGGGGCGGCGCGGTGAAACCCGGATGACGGGCCCGGGCCGACCGTGTCACCATCGTCAGGTCGACGACGCGGTCGGCCCGGGAATCTTTCCGTGCCGTCACACGTTGTGATCGACGCAACGACTTTCCATCGACGTAAGGATCAAATGACCTCCTCTTCATCCCCTTCCCAGGACGAGCAGAGCTTCGCGGACACGAACCGCACCGAGAGCCTTCGGGCCGATGCCCTGATGGAAGAGGACGTCGCCTGGAGCCACGAGATCGACGGAGAGCGGGACGGCGATCAGTTCGACCGCTCCGAGCGCGCGGCCCTGCGGCGCGTGGCGGGCCTCTCCACCGAGCTCGAGGACGTCACCGAGGTCGAGTACCGGCAGCTGCGCCTTGAGCGCGTCGTGCTGGTAGGCGTATGGACCTCGGGGACCGTCCAGGACGCGGAGAACTCCCTCGCGGAGCTCGCGGCCCTCGCCGAGACGGCGGGTGCCCTGGTACTCGACGGCGTGATCCAGCGCCGTGACAAGCCGGACCCGGCGACCTTCATCGGCTCGGGCAAGGCCCGTGAGCTGCGGGACATCGTGCTCGAGTCCGGCGCCGACACCGTCGTCTGCGACGGCGAACTCAGCCCCGGCCAGCTCATCGCCCTCGAAGACGTCGTCAAGGTCAAGGTGGTCGACCGGACCGCCCTGATCCTCGACATCTTCGCCCAGCACGCCAAGTCCCGAGAGGGCAAGGCGCAGGTCGCGCTCGCGCAGATGCAGTACATGCTGCCGCGACTGCGAGGCTGGGGTCAGTCGCTCTCCCGTCAGATGGGTGGCGGCGGCGGTGGCGGCATGGCCACCCGTGGTCCCGGTGAGACCAAGATCGAGACCGACCGGCGTCGGATCCGCGAGAAGATGGCGAAGATGCGCCGGGAGATCGCGGAGATGAAGACCGGCCGCGACATCAAGCGGCAGGAGCGGCGCCGTCACAAGGTTCCGTCGGTCGCCATCGCCGGATACACCAACGCGGGCAAGTCCTCGCTGCTCAACCGACTGACCGGCGCGGGTGTGCTGGTGGAGAACGCCCTGTTCGCCACCCTCGACCCGACCGTACGCCGGGCCGAGACGCCCAGCGGCCGGGTGTACACCCTGGCCGACACCGTGGGGTTCGTACGGCATCTGCCGCACCACCTCGTCGAGGCGTTCCGCTCCACCATGGAGGAGGTCGGGGACTCCGACCTGATCCTGCACGTGGTGGACGGCTCGCACCCGGCTCCGGAGGAGCAGCTCGCCGCCGTGCGCGAGGTCTTCCGGGACGTCGGCGCGGTGAACGTGCCGGAAGTCGTGGTCGTCAACAAGGCGGACGCGGCCGACCCCCTCGTTCTGCAGCGGCTGCTGCGGGTCGAGCGGCACGTGATCGCGGTCTCCGCCCGCACGGGCGAGGGCATCCCGGAGCTGCTCGCGCTCATCGACGCCGAGCTGCCGCGGCCGCAGGTCGAGATCGAGGCACTCGTGCCGTACACGGAAGGCGGTCTCGTCTCCCGGGTGCACGCCGAGGGCGAGCTGCTCTCCGAGGAGCACACGCCCGAGGGCACGCTGCTCAAGGCGCGTGTGCACGAGGAGCTGGCGGCGTTCCTCACGCCGTACGTACCGGCCGCTCACTGAGCGGACCGGTCCGCTGACCGACCGGTCCGCTCACGCGACAGACGGAAGGCCCCGCCCCCTCATCGGGGGCGGGGCCTTCCGCATGTCGTACGCCGGTCTCCGCCGGAGCCCGGCACCTCAGGCGCGTCGGGTCAGCGGGCGAACTTCTTGCTCACCATCTCGTGCGCATTCTTCGCGCCGCGGCCCAGCAGCGGTCCCGCCAGCCAGCCGTTGCCGCCGGCCGGGCCGATCGAGGTGTTCGACACCAGCGCGGTCGTCCCGTTCGGCAGCGCGCGGAACCAGCCGCCGCCGGACGAGCCACCGGTCATCGTGCAGCCGATGCGGTACATGGTCGGCGTGGCCGGTGCCGTGGTGAGCCGCGTCGCCCGGTCCAGGCACTTGTGCATGATCAGACCGTTGTACGGCGGCGCCGCCGGGTAGCCCCAGGCGCCCACCGTTCCGGCCTGGGCCGGCGTCGGCGCCGAGAAGTCGATCGGCAGCGCCGCGCCGACGGTCTCCTCCAGGGACTTCTTGCCCTGGGCCGGCTTCACGTGCAGCACGGCGTAGTCGTACGGCCACGCGCCCTGTGACCCACCGCGCTGGATCCACTCGCCCGAGGTCACGGCCCAGTCGGCCCAGTACTGGCCGTACGGTGCCTCCTCGTGCGGCTTGGCGTTGCGCAGCGCTGCCGGCGACTTGCCGAGGTCGTTGTAGGCGGGGACGAAGGTGATGTTGCGGTACCAGCCGCCGCGCTGACCCGCGTGGACGCAGTGGCCCGCGGTCCACACCATGTTGGACTTCCCGGGCCGGCGGGGGTCCTTCACGATCGTGCCGGAGCAGACCATGTGGCCCTGGGGCGAGTCGAAGAAGATCTTGCCGACCGGTGCCGCGTTGCGGTGGTACGGGGTCTTCTCCCGCTGGGCCTTGACGGGCCGCGGCGTGGGGTCGCTGCCCCCGGAGCCCGCCGTCGTGGCCATCGCCTGGTCCGGGCTCTTCGCGGACTGCATCCGCTGGGAGTCCCAGAGCCCCTCGATCACCGGGTTGACGAAGTCCTCGGCCTCACGGAGCCATGTGTCCTTGTTCCAGTTCTTCCACTCGCCGTTCTTCCACTTGTCTGGGTCGACGCCGTGCTTCTTCAGCTTGTCGGCGAGGTCCTGGGGAAGCGCGGCATCGCCGCCGCCGGTGGCGGGTGCGCTCGTCTCCGCCGCGGGCTTGTCGGCCGCCGGAGTCTCGGTCGGGCCGCAGGCGGTGGCGGTCAGCGCGAGCGCCGAGGCCAGCGCGGCGACCGTCGGTATGAGTCGTGTGGAACGCATGAGTTGAGATCCCCCAGATGATGTTTCCCGCGTCCGGGCGACGCCACGGACCGCATACACGGTCGCGTTGCCATGGACGCGTCACTTGCGGTGCACAGTATGCCCGTAGGAAGGGGCGGGACCCCGCAGGGTCCCGCCCCTCGGACCGGCCCGCCTAGCGGCCGGCGAACTTCTTGCTGACCTCGTCGTAGATGCCCTTGGCCTCGGCGCCCAGGCGCGGACCGGCCAGCCAGCCCGCCGTCACCGGTCCGATCGAGGTGTTGGACACCAGCGCCGGCTGACCGTCCTTGCCCGCGGCCACCCAGCCACCACCGGACGAACCACCGGTCATGGTGCAGCCGATGCGGTACATCGTCGGCTGATCCGCCTTCACCGAGAGACGGCCCGGCTTGTCCTTGCACTGGTACATCTTCTGGCCGTCGAACGGCGGGCCCGCCGGGTAGCCGGTCGCCTGCATGTTCACGATCTTCGACACCGCGGGAGCGTTGAAGTCGACCGGGAGCGCCGAACCGACCGTCTCCTCCAGCGACTTGCCCGTGCTCCCCTTCTCCGGCGTCACATGGATCACCGCGAAGTCGTACGGCGCCCCCTGGCCGCCGGTCGCCGCGCCCTCGGAGATCCACTGCTCGGAGGTCTGGGCCCAGTCGCCCCACCACACGCCGTACGGCGCGACCTGCTCGCGGGTCGCGTTCTCCAGCTGCGCGGTCGGCAGGGCCTTGTCGTTGTACGACGGCACGAAGGCGATGTTGCGGTACCAGCCGCCCTTCTTGCCGGCGTGCACACAGTGGCCCGCCGTCCAGACCATGTTGGACTTGCCGGGGTTGGCCGGGTCCTTCACGACCGTGGCCGAGCAGACCATCGATCCCTCGGGGCCGTCGAAGAACACCTTGCCCGCCTCGGGGGCGTTGGAGTGGTACGCGGCCGGTACGCCCTTCGCCTTCACCGGCGCGGGCGTCGGGTCGGTCACTCCCTCGTCACCCGAGATGTCCTCCTCCTCGACCGGCTTGTCGGGGCGCTGCGCGTCCCGCATCCGGTCCGGGTCCCAGAGGTCCTCGATGATCGGGTTGACGTAGTCCTTCGCCTCACGCAGCCACTTGTCGCGGTCCCAGTTCTTCCACTCGCCGTTCCTCCACTTGTCCAGATCGATCCCGTGCTCCTTGAGCCGGTCCTTGAGATCGTCCGGAATCGTGATCTTGTCGCCGGTGGACGGGCTCGCGGGCGCGCTGGGCTTGTCGCCCGCGTTCTCCTCGGTCGGGCCGCAGGCCGTCGCCGTCAGCGTCAGCGCCGCGACGGCGGCTGCCGCGGCCAGCAGCGGACGAATCGATCGCATCTCGTGATCCCCCTGGGACTACGTCAACTTGTGCATGAGTGAACTGTGGTGGCGCCGTGAGCGGCGCCGAAGTGCGGCCCCCACTATGCCGGTGCCGGAGGGGACGGTACCGAACAGGTCCACGGTTCCGGTCCGCCTGCGGTCGTTGCCCGGCCGTGATCCCCGCCACGTAAAGGATCTTGGGATTCTCCCGTGATCCTTGGGAGTTCGCGTCGTTGGTACGTACGGGGGACACAGAGGAGGCGTTCAAGGCTGCCCTTCGCAGGGCGGAGCAACGTACCGATGTGCAACGCAACTGTTACAGCGGGAGGACACCGAGCCGTGGCCGTGACCGAACCAGCTCCGGCCGTACTGTCGGCCGCGCAGGCGCACCAGGGCGAACGGAGGACCGGCGAGGCGGGCGCCCTCGAAGGCATCCTGCGCCGCCAGTCGTTGCGCGAATCGGCGGCGCGCACGTACGCGCGCTCGCTGCCGATCGTGCCCGTGCGGGCCAGAGGCCTGACCATCGAGGGCGCCGACGGCCGGCGCTATCTCGACTGCCTCTCCGGCGCGGGGACCCTGGCGCTCGGACACAATCACCCGGTGGTCCTCGAAGCCATCAAGAAGGTGCTCGACTCGGGGGCCCCGCTCCATGTCCTCGACCTCGCCACCCCGGTCAAGGACGCCTTCACCACCGAGCTGTTCGCCACGCTGCCCGCCGGACTCGCCGACAACGCGCGCATCCAGTTCTGCGGACCGGCCGGTACGGACGCGGTCGAAGCCGCGCTCAAACTCGTCCGCACGGCCACCGGCCGCAGCGGGCTGCTCAGCTTCACCGGCGCCTACCACGGCATGACGGCCGGTGCCCTGGACGCGTCGGGAGGAGCGACCGAGGTACGGGTCGCCCGGCTGCCCTATCCGCAGAACTACCGCTGCCCCTTCGGCGTCGGAGGCGACCGCGGAGCCGAGCTGGCGGCGCGCTGGACGGAGAACCTCCTCGACGACCCCAAGAGCGGGGTCATGAACCCCGCCGCGATGATCCTCGAACCGGTGCAGGGGGAGGGCGGTGTCATCCCCGCCCCCGACGACTGGATGCGCCGCATGCGGGAGATCACCGCGGCCCGGTCCATCCCGCTCATCGCGGACGAGGTCCAGACGGGCGTCGGCCGCACCGGCGCCTTCTGGGCCGTCGAGCACAGCGGCATCGTCCCCGACGTGATGGTCCTCTCCAAGGCCATCGGCGGCTCCCTCCCGCTCGCGGTCATCGTCTACCGGGCGGAGCTCGACGCCTGGGAGCCCGGCGCCCACGCGGGCACCTTCCGAGGCAACCAGCTCGCCATGGCCGCCGGCGCCGCCACCCTGGCGTACGTACGGGAGAACCGGCTCGCCGACCGCGCCGCCACCCTGGGCGCGCGGATGCTGGGCCGCCTCCAGGGCCTGGCCGCCGCCCACCGCTGCATCGGCGACGTCCGCGGCCGGGGGCTCATGATCGGCGTCGAGCTCGTGGACCCGGACACCCCCGGCGACGGCGCGGGCGCACCACCGGTCGACCAGGCCCTCGCCGTGGCCGTCCAGCAGGAGTGCCTGCACCGAGGTCTCATCGTCGAACTCGGCGGTCGTCATTCGGGTGTCGTGCGTCTTCTGCCGCCGCTCACCCTGACCGACGAGCAGGCCGAGGCCGTCCTCGACCGCTTCGCCGACGCCCTGGCCGCCGCCGAACGTGGCCACCGCCCGCGCCCCCACGCGCACGCCGCCCACCTCCGGAACGCCACAGGAACCACAGGAACCACAGGAACCACTGGAAACCCCGGAACCACTGGAACCACCGGACCGGCCGGGCCGACCGGGCCGTCCCACTGACCCCGGACCGATCCCGGACACCCTCACAAGGAAGCCCCCGTGAACGCCAGCCCCTCCGAAGCGTCCGACACCGGCAGCGCCGCACGCGGCCCGCTCACCGTCGAGCAGGCCATCGTCCCGCGCCAGCACTCCGGCCCGTACGACACTCAGCCCTCGACCGCGCGCACGGCCGCGGGTGGCGCGGGCATCCGCCAGGACCCGCTCGACGACCCGGATCCGCGGCGCGCCGCCGATGCGGCGACGATCGAGAACCTGCTGCGCTGCTGGGTACGGGAGAAGAACCTGCCCGCCCCGGGCTCCACCACCCTCCGCATCCCGCTCGAAGCCAGCGGCACCGCCCTCCTCGTTCCCGTCCTCTACTGGTCGCCCACGGGATGGCACCGCTTCGGCCCGCCCGCTCTGGAGGGGCTGCACCCCACCGCCCCCCGCGCCGACGCCGTCACCGTCGCCGCCCTGATCAGCCGCGAGACCGGCCGCCCCGAAGGCACCGAACTCGTCGGCCGCGTCGCCGACTCGGCCCGCCGCACCGCCGACTTCATCACCGACCGGCGCCGCCGCCCGACCCCCGGCCCCGAAGCCGACCTCTTCCTCACCGCCGAGCAGTCCCTGCTGCTCGGCCACCCGCTCCACCCCACCTCCAAGAGCCGCGAAGGACTCTCCGACGCCGAGGCCCGGCTCTACTCACCCGAGCTGTACGGCTCCTTCCCGCTGCACTGGATGGCCGTCGACCCCAAGGTCCTCGCCTCCGACTCCGCCTGGACCGAACAGGGCCGCGCCGTCACCGCAGCCCAGCTCGCCACCGGCCTCGCCGACGGACTCGACGTGCCCCCCGGCACCGTCCCGTTGCCCCTGCACCCTTGGCAGGCGCGCGAACTGTCGCACCGACCCGCCGTCGCCTCCCTCCTCGCATCCGGCCTCCTCCACGACCTCGGCCCCGCCGGAGCCGACTGGCACCCCACTTCCTCCGTCCGTACCGTGCACCGGCCCGGCGCCCGGACGATGCTCAAGCTGTCCCTCGGCGTCCGCATCACCAACTCCCGCCGAGAGAACCTCCGTAAGGAACTCCACCGCGGCGTCGAGGTCCACCGGCTCCTGCGCACCGGCCTCGTCGACCAGTGGCAGGCCGCCCACCCCGGCTTCGACATCGTCCGCGACCCCGCCTGGCTCGCGGTCGACACCCTGGACGGCGAACCCGTCCCCGGCCTCGACGTGATGATCCGGCACAATCCCTTCACCGCCGGGGACGACGCCGTCTGCATCGCCGCCCTCACCGCTCCGCGCCCCTGGCCCGGCACCACACGGATGCGCTCCCGCCTCGCCGACATCGTCACCCGCCTGGCCGCCCGCACCGGCCGCCCCATGACGGCCGTCGCGGCCGAGTGGTTCCTGCGCTATCTCGACCAGGTCGTCCGCCCCGTCCTCTGGCTCGACGGCGTGGCCGGCGTCGCCCTGGAGGCTCACCAGCAGAACACCCTGGTGCTCCTCGACCCCGACGGCTGGCCCATCGGCGGCCGCTACCGCGACAATCAGGGCTACTACTTCCGCGAGTCACGCCGTGACGAGCTGGAGAGCCGCCTCCCAGGGATCGGGGCGGCCAGCGACACCTTCGTCTCCGACCAGGTCACCGACGAACGCTTCGCCTACTACCTCGGCATCAACAACGTCCTCGGACTCATCGGGGCCTTCGGCGCCCAGCACCTCGCCGACGAACGCGTCCTGCTCGCCGGGTTCCGCCAGTTCCTCACCTCCGCCATCAGCCTCGGCTCCCCGCTGCCGCACCGGCTTCTGGAGGCCGCGACCCTGCGCTGTAAGGCCAACCTCCTCACCCGTCTGCACGGCCTCGACGAACTCGTCGGCCCTGTCGACACCCAATCCGTCTACGTCGCCATCACCAACCCCCTCCGTTCCTGAAGTCCACGCCCCGATCGCACGGCTGAGGACCACCGGCCGTAGATCGCCATCCGAACGAACCCGCCGAGAGGAGACCACCACCGTGCCTCCCGCCGATGCGCGTCCCGGCACCGACACGAACCCCGATGCCGGCGCCGGCACCACTTGCCCGGATGCCGACACGGGCCCCGTGCCCCGTACCGGCGCCCTGCCCGCCTCCGGAACGGGCAGCGAGGACACTCTGGACCTGCATCTCTCGGACGAACTCGTCGCCCTCATCGCGGCCGCCGAGGGCACGGCGACCACCGACGGCGACCTCCTCGACGAGGTCGCCACTTGGGGCCCCGCCGCCACCCCCGTCGGCACGTTCCGCCTCGTACCCGTCAGGCTCGAGCGCGACCTGACCCTCATCACACGGTGGATGAACGACCCGGCCGTCGCCGCTTTCTGGGAGCTCTCCGGCCCCGAGACCGTCACGGCCACCCACATCCGCGCCCAACTCGACGGCGACGGCCGCAGCGTGCCCTGCCTCGGAGTCCTCGACTCCACCCCGATGAGCTACTTCGAGATCTACCGCGCCGACCTCGACCCGCTGGCCCGGCACTACCCCGCCCGTCCGCACGACACCGGCATCCACCTCCTCCTCGGCAGCGTCGGCGACCGAGGCCGGGGTGTCGGCACCGTGCTCCTCCGTACCGTCGCCGATCTCGCGCTCGATCACCGTCCGCACAGCACACGTGTCATCGCCGAACCCGACCTGCGCAACACCCCCTCCGTCTCAGCCTTCCTGAGCGCCGGCTACCGCTTCTCCGCGGAAGTCGACCTCCCCGACAAGCGAGCCGCCCTCATGGTCCGCGACCGGGCCCTTCGTCACGTCCTGTGAACGCCTCCCTGCCTTACATACACCGCTCGACCCACAGCGGTTCCCACCCCGAGGAGTCCCCGTGCCGACGTCCCCTGCCACCCATGACTCCACACTGCTCTCGCCCGCCGAGCTGACCCCCGAGGCCTGGACCCGCGCCGCCTCGCGCCTGCTCGCCAAGACCATCGCCGAGTTCGCGTACGAGGAGATCGTCGAGCCCGTCCCGGCGCCAGGCACGCAGCCCGACTCCCAAAAGGGCAACGGCACTCCAGGTGCCCCGGACGGTCTCCGGCCCTACCTCCTCCGCCTCGACGACGGCTCCGCGCTGACCTTCACGGCCCGCCGCGGCGCCTACGGAAGCTGGCGTCTCGACCCCGACTCCCTGACGCGCGACGGACAGCCGCTCACCGACCCCCTCGACTTCCTCGTCCGGGCCCGTCGCCTGCTGGACCTCGACGGAGCCACCCTCGGCCATCTGATCCGCGAGCTCACCACCACCCTCGCCGCCGACGCACGCCTCGACCGGACGGCCCTCGCCGCCGACCGGCTCGCCGACCTCGGGTACGCCGAACTCGAAGGCCACCAGACGGGCCACCCCTGGCTCGTCCTCAACAAAGGCAGGATCGGCTTCTCCGCCACCGATGCCGCGCGCTGGGCCCCCGAGGCCCGCCGCCCTGCCCGGCTCCCCTGGATCGCCGTCAGCACCGACCTCGCCGCCTACCGCGGAGTCGCCGGCCTCGACACCCCCGACCAGCTCTACGCCCGTGAACTGGACGCCGAGGTACGTGAGACCTTCCGAGCGACGCTCCGGGACCGCAGGCTCGACCCCGACAGGTACCTCCTCCTGCCGGTTCACCCCTGGCAGTGGGACGAGGTCATCCTGCCCCTCTATGCCCCCGCGGTCGCCGCAGGGGCGATCGTGCCGCTTCCCGCCGACGGCGACCTGCGCCTGCCGCAGCAGTCCATCCGTACCTTCCTCAACACGAGCAGGCCCGACCGGCACACCGTGAAGCTGCCGCTCTCCGTGCTCAACACCCTCGTCTGGCGCGGCCTGCCCACGGAGCGGACCCTCGCCGCACCCGCCGTCACCTCCTGGGTCCACGGCCTCCGCGACGCCGACCCGTTCCTGCGCGACGAGTGCGGCGTGGTCCTCCTCGGCGAGATCGCCTCGGTCACCGTCGAGCACCCTCTCTACGACCGGCTGCCCGAGGTCCCGTACCAGTACAAGGAACTCCTCGGCGCGATCTGGCGTGAACCGCTCAAGCTCCCGCCCGGCGAACGCGCCCGGACCCTGGCCGCCCTGCTGCACACCGACCCGCACGGCCGCGCCTTCGTCGCCGAGCTCGTCGAGCGATCCGGACTCGCACCCACCGTCTGGCTCCAACGGCTCTTCGCCGCCCTGCTGCCCCCGCTGCTGCACTTCCTCTACCAGTACGGCACGGTCTTCTCGCCGCACGGCGAGAACGCCATCGTCGTCTACGACGACCACGACGTCCCCGTACGCCTGGCGATCAAGGACTTCGTCGACGACGTCAACATCAGCGACCACCCGCTGCCCGAGCACGAGACGATGCCGGACGACGTCCGCGCCGTCCTGCTCACCGAGGAGCCCGGGTTCCTCACCCAGTTCATCCATTCAGGGCTGTTTGTCGGCGTCTTCCGCTATCTGGCTCCGCTCTGCGAGGAGCAACTCGCCGTGCCGGAAGATGAGTTCTGGTCCCTCGTTCGGGCCGAGATCCTGCGCCATCAGGCGCGGTTCCCCGAGCTGAAGGAACGGTTCGAGCTGTTCGATCTCCTCACCCCGCGAATCGAGCGGCTCTGTCTCAACCGCAACCGTCTGCACCTGGACGGCTACCGCGACCGCCCCGAGCGGCCGCACGCCGCCGTCCACGGAACGGTCCCGAATCCGCTCGCGTGATCCGACTGTCAGTGCCGCGCCGTAGGGTGGACGCGCTATGACGAAGCCATCCCTCCCCGACCTCCTGCACGCCGCCGTGACCGCCGTCGGCGGTATGGAGCGGCCCGGCCAGGTCACCATGGCCGAGGCTGTTGCCGAGGCCATCGACGACAGCTCCCACCTGCTGGTCCAGGCCGGCACCGGCACCGGAAAGTCCCTCGGCTATCTGGTGCCGGCCCTGGCGCACGGTGAGCGCGTGGTGGTCGCCACGGCCACTCTGGCGCTCCAGCGCCAGCTGGTCGAGCGCGATCTTCCCCGCACGGTCGACGCCCTGCACCCGCAGCTGCGACGGCGCCCGGAGTTCGCGATGCTCAAGGGGCGGTCGAACTACCTCTGCCTCCACCGCCTCCACGAGGGGGTGCCGCAGGACGAGGAGGAGGGCCTCTTCGACCCCTTCGAGGCCGCCGCCCCCACCAGCAAGCTGGGGCAGGACCTGCTGCGGCTCCGCGACTGGTCGGACGAGACGGAGACGGGCGACCGGGACGATCTGACGCCCGGTGTCTCGGACCGCGCCTGGGCCCAGGTGTCGGTCTCCTCGCGGGAGTGCCTCGGCGCCAGCAAGTGCGCGTACGGGGCGGAGTGCTTCGCCGAGGCGGCCCGTGAGAGGGCCAAGCTCGCCGAGGTCGTCGTCACCAATCACGCGCTGCTGGCCATCGACGCGATCGAAGGCGCCCCCGTGCTGCCGCAGCACGAAGTGCTGATCGTCGACGAGGCCCATGAGCTGGTCTCCCGGGTCACGGGCGTCGCCACGGGCGAGCTCACCCCCGGTCAGGTGAACCGCGCGGTCCGCCGTGCCGCGAAGCTGGTCGACGAGAAGGTCGCCGACCAGCTGCAGACCGCAGCGGAGGGCTTCGAGCGGCTCATGGAGCTGGCGCTGCCGGGCCGCCTGGAGGAGATCCCGGAGGACCTGGGCTACGCCCTGATGGCGCTGCGCGACGCCTCGCGCGCGGTGATCTCGGCGCTCGGCTCCACCCGGGACAAGTCCGTCCAGGACGAGGATGCCGTCCGCAAGCAGGCCCTGGCCTCCGTGGAGACCGTGCACGGCGTCGCCGAGCGCATCACACAGGGCTCCGAGTGGGACGTCGTCTGGTACGAACGCCACGACCGATTCGGTGCCTCGCTGAGGGTCGCCCCGCTCTCCGTGTCCGGGCTGCTCCGCGAGAAGCTCTTCGCGGACCGGTCCGTCGTCCTCACCTCGGCCACCTTGAAGCTGGGCGGCGACTTCAACGGCGTCGGGGCCTCGCTGGGCCTGGCTCCCGAAGGCACCCAGGGCGACGACATGCCGGTCTGGAAGGGCATCGACGTCGGATCGCCGTTCGACTACCCCAAGCAGGGGATTCTCTACGTCGCCAAGCACTTGTCCCGCCCCGCCCGGGACGGCGACCGTACGGACATGCTCGACGAGCTCACGGAGCTCATGCAGGCCGCGGGCGGCAGGACGCTCGGTCTGTTCTCGTCGATGCGCGCAGCCCAGCTCGCTGCTGAGGAGCTGCGCTCGCGGATCCCCGAGTTCCCGATCCTGCTCCAAGGCGAGGACACGCTCGGTGAGCTGATCAAGAACTTCTCCGCGGATCCGCAGACGTGCCTCTTCGGGACGCTCTCCCTCTGGCAGGGGGTGGATGTACCGGGCGCCAGCTGCCAGCTGGTCGTGATGGACAAGATCCCGTTCCCGCGCCCCGACGACCCGTTGATGAGCGCCCGCCAGAAGGCGGTCGAGGACGCGGGCGGCAATGGCTTCATGGCCGTCGCCGCCACCCACGCGGCCCTGCTGATGGCCCAGGGCGCGGGACGTCTCGTACGGGCCACCTGTGACCGTGGCGTCGTCGCCGTACTCGATCCGCGGCTGGCCACGGCGCGGTACGGCAGCTATCTGAAGGCCTCGCTGCCCGACTTCTGGTACACGACGGACCGTAACCAGGTGCGGAAGTCCCTGGCGGCGATCGATGCCGCCTCGAAGGCGGCAGGGGTCTGACGAGTCCGGCCCGAGCGGAGACCGGACCGGGGGTCCTGCGGCTGACAGCAGGCCGCCGGAGGACGACGCAAGAACGCACCAGGCCGGCGCAGGCCCTCGGCCGGGCGTAGACCCCCGCGGCATAGGCCCGATGAACAGAGCAGGGCCCCGGAACCGGCGCAGTGGGTTCCGGGGCCCGGTCAGAGCCGGCGGGTGGTGTCACACCCGCCGCAGCACCGCCACGACCTTGCCGAGGATGGTGGCCTCGTCACCAGGGATCGGCTGGTACGCCGCGTTGTGCGGCAGCAGCCAGACATGGCCGTCCTCGCGCTTGAAGCGCTTGACCGTCGCCTCGCCGTCGAGCATGGCGGCGACGATGTCGCCGTTCTCCGCGACCGGCTGCCGACGGACGGTGACCCAGTCCCCGTCACAGATCGCCGCCTCGATCATCGAGTCACCGACGACCTTCAGGACGAAGAGCTCGCCGTCGCCGACGAGCTGCCGGGGGAGCGGGAAGACGTCCTCGACGGACTCCTCGGCGAGGATCGGACCACCGGCGGCGATCCGGCCGACGAGGGGAACGTACGACGCGGCGGGCTTCCCCGTCGTGTCCGTCGGCTGGGTGCTCGGCTGGTCGGAACCGCGCACCTCGTACGCCCGGGGGCGGTGCGGGTCACGGCGCAGGAAGCCCTTGCGCTCCAGCGCCATCAGCTGGTGCGCCACGGAGGACGTGCTGGAGAGGCCCACCGCCTGACCGATCTCCCGCATCGACGGCGGGTAGCCGCGCCGCTGGACGGAGTCCCGGATGACCTCGATCACCCGGCGCTGCCGGTCGGTGAGGCCGGAGCTGTCGGCCCTGATTCCTGGAGGTCGGCCGGGCAACGAGCGCGTAGGTCGCCCAGGCTCCCCGTCTCCGGTCATGGCTGCGTCATTCATGGCATGCACCGCCTCGAGTCGGCCCTGGGAGCGGTCCTGGGCAGTGATGGTGGCACTGTCTGCGGTGGTGGTCACGTCGGCGGCCCCTCTCGAATGGTCTCCCTGGCTGGCACAACGGTAGTGGCTTTCGAAAGGTTGCGCCAAACACACGTTCGAGTGAAAAAACGCAGATTGCCTTACGTGTATGCGCGGGTGGGTGTATACGCAGGCCCGGGCGCCAGTGGCAATTCGGTCATTAAAGTACCGTTCGGCGCCTTCCCCTATGCGGGCGGGGGGTGCCCTCCCAGTCTCGCACTCGCGGGGCCCGAATCGGCGGAACCGCGCGCTTCCCGTACCCTCGTGGCCGGCCCTCCGCGCACGGGTCGCGCGACACGCGCGAAGTGACGGAAATCGGACCCAACCCCAGATCTAGTGGTTGGATTGCATCAGCCACCTACAAGTTGTGGTCCCCCGTCGGCCGGGGGTGCCCGCATCGCCTATGCTGGTGGTCGCTTCGAGGGGCCTTGACGGGCTCGGCGAGGCTATTCAGTCGTGCCGTGAGGGAGGGTCGGAACCATGCATTGCCCCTTCTGCAGGCACCCCGACAGCCGTGTCGTCGACAGTCGCACCACCGACGACGGGACGTCGATCCGACGCCGCCGCCAGTGCCCCGACTGCTCCCGTCGTTTCACGACGGTCGAGACGTGCTCGCTCATGGTGATCAAGCGCTCGGGCGTCACCGAACCCTTCAGCCGCACCAAGGTCATCTCCGGTGTGCGCAAGGCGTGCCAGGGGCGCCCCGTGACCGAAGACGCCCTCGCCAAGCTCGGCCAGCGGGTCGAGGAGGCGGTGCGCGCCACCGGAAGTGCCGAGCTGACCACCCACGACGTGGGGCTGGCCATCCTCGGTCCGTTGCAGGAGCTCGACCTCGTCGCGTACCTGCGCTTCGCATCCGTTTACAAGGCTTTCGACAGCCTCGACGACTTCGAGGCCGCCGTCGCGGAGCTCCGCGAGCGACGGCCCTCCGGGGAGAACGGCGGGATCGGAGCGACCCCCGAGGTCCCCGTTCCCGCCACCGCCGCCGACTGACCGGCGGACCGGACCGAGGGTCCGGTCGTGGCCGGTCGCGTCGCGGCCGAAAAGACGTGTCACGAGCATCCCGCGTGGGGCTCGCGACAGCAGACAAAGAAGACAGTGCCCTGGGATTATCTGGGCATTTAAGTGTGTTTTGCCCGTATATGGGAGGCGGCATGACAGAGACGGCGAGCGGTCCGGCACGAGGTTCCCGCGCCAAGGGAGCCAAGGCGAGCAAGGGCCTGCGTATCGAGCGCATCCACACCACCCCTGGCGTGCACCCGTACGACGAGGTGGTCTGGGAGCGTCGTGACGTCGTCATGACCAACTGGCGCGACGGCTCGGTCAACTTCGAGCAGCGTGGCGTCGAGTTCCCCGACTTCTGGTCGGTGAACGCGGTCAACATCGTCACCAGCAAGTACTTCCGCGGGGCCGTCGGCACCCCGCAGCGCGAGACCGGTCTGAAGCAGCTCATCGACCGGATCGTGAAGACGTACACGAAGGCCGGTGAGGAGTACGGCTACTTCGCCTCGCCCGCCGACGCCGAGATCTTCGAGCACGAGCTGGCGTACGCCCTCCTGCACCAGATCTTCAGCTTCAACTCGCCGGTCTGGTTCAACGTCGGCACGCCGCAGCCGCAGCAGGTCTCCGCCTGCTTCATCCTGTCCGTCGACGACTCCATGGAGTCGATCCTCGACTGGTACAAGGAAGAGGGCATGATCTTCAAGGGCGGCTCCGGCGCCGGCCTGAACCTCTCCCGCATCCGCTCCTCCAAGGAGCTCCTCTCCTCCGGCGGCAACGCCTCCGGCCCGGTCTCCTTCATGCGCGGCGCCGACGCCTCCGCAGGAACGATCAAGTCGGGCGGCGCCACCCGCCGCGCGGCGAAGATGGTCATCCTCGACGTCGACCACCCCGACATCGAGGACTTCATCCAGACCAAGGTCAAGGAGGAGGAGAAGATCCGCGCGCTGCGTGACGCGGGCTTCGACATGGACCTGGGCGGCGACGACATCACGTCCGTCCAGTACCAGAACGCCAACAACTCGGTCCGCGTGAACGACACGTTCATGAAGGCGGTCGAGGAGGGCGGCAAGTTCGGCCTGACGTCCCGTATGACCGGCGAGGTCATCGAAGAGGTCGACGCCAAGGCGCTGTTCCGCAAGATGGCCGAGGCCGCGTGGGCCTGCGCCGACCCGGGCATCCAGTACGACGACACGATCAACCACTGGCACACCTGCCCCGAGTCCGGCCGCATCAACGGCTCGAACCCGTGCAGCGAGTACATGCACCTGGACAACACGTCCTGCAACCTCGCGTCGCTGAACCTGATGAAGTTCCTGAAGGACGACGGCAAGGGCAACCAGTCGTTCGACTCCGAGCGCTTCGCCAAGGTCGTCGAGCTGGTCATCACGGCGATGGACATCTCCATCTGCTTCGCCGACTTCCCCACCCAGAAGATCGGCGAGAACACCCGCGCCTTCCGTCAGCTGGGCATCGGTTACGCCAACCTCGGCGCCCTGCTCATGGCCACCGGCCACGCGTACGACTCCGACGGCGGCCGCGCCCTGGCCGGTGCCATCACCTCGCTGATGACCGGCACCTCGTACAAGCGCTCCGCCGAGCTCGCCGCGGTCGTCGGTCCGTACGACGGCTACGCCCGCAACGCCGAGCCGCACCAGCGCGTCATGAAGCAGCACGCCGACGCGAACACCGTGGCCGTCCGCATGG
Source organism: Streptomyces sp. NPDC012508 (assembly GCF_042902595.1). Classification (NCBI taxonomy): domain Bacteria; kingdom Bacillati; phylum Actinomycetota; class Actinomycetes; order Kitasatosporales; family Streptomycetaceae; genus Streptomyces; species Streptomyces sp. NPDC012508. The sequence continues at coordinate 407,007 of NZ_JBIBEO010000008.1, read as the reverse complement.
ACGACCTCGACTCGCCGATCTGGGCCGCGGCCACGGAGGCCTGGCAGGACGTGATCCGCCTAGGCGCCAAGAACGGCTTCCGCAACGCGCAGGCCTCGGTCATCGCCCCGACCGGCACCATCGGTCTCGCGATGTCCTGCGACACCACCGGCCTCGAGCCCGACCTCGCCCTGGTCAAGTTCAAGAAGCTCGTCGGCGGCGGCTCGATGCAGATCGTCAACGGCACCGTCCCGCAGGCCCTGCGTCGCCTGGGCTACCAGGAGGAGCAGATCGAGGCGATCGTCGCCCACATCGCCGAGCACGGCAATGTGATCGACGCCCCCGGTCTGAAGACCGAGCACTACGAGGTCTTCGACTGCGCCATGGGCGAGCGTTCCATCTCCGCGATGGGCCACGTCCGCATGATGGCCGCCATCCAGCCGTGGATCTCCGGCGCCCTCTCCAAGACCGTGAACCTGCCGGAGACGGCCACGGTCGAGGACGTCGAGGAGGTCTACTTCGAGGCCTGGAAGATGGGCGTCAAGGCGCTCGCCATCTACCGCGACAACTGCAAGGTCGGTCAGCCCCTCTCCGCGAAGAAGAAGGAAGAGGAGAAGACCGAGGTCACCGCGAAGTCCGAGGCGACGATCCGCGAGGCCGTCGAGAAGGTCGTCGAGTACCGCCCGGTCCGCAAGCGTCTGCCCAAGGGCCGCCCGGGGATCACCACCTCCTTCACGGTCGGTGGCGCCGAGGGGTACATGACCGCCAACTCCTACCCGGACGACGGTCTCGGCGAGGTCTTCCTGAAGATGTCCAAGCAGGGTTCGACGCTCGCCGGCATGATGGACGCCTTCTCCATCGCCGTCTCCGTCGGTCTGCAGTACGGCGTCCCGCTGGAGACGTACGTCTCGAAGTTCACCAACATGCGCTTCGAGCCGGCCGGTATGACGGACGACCCCGACGTGCGGATGGCGCAGTCGATCGTCGACTACATCTTCCGCCGTCTCGCGCTGGACTTCCTGCCCTTCGAGACCCGCTCCGCGCTCGGCATCCACTCGGCCGAGGAGCGTCAGCGTCACCTGGAGACGGGCTCCTACGAGGCCGCCGACGACGAGATGGACGTCGAGGGCCTTGCCCAGTCCGCCCCGCGTCAGACGGAGACCCTGAAGGCCGTCTCGACCCCGGTGAAGGCGGAGGCCCCGGCCCCGAAGCAGGCGCACACCTCGGCGGAGCTCGTCGAGATGCAGCTGGGCATCAGCGCGGACGCCCCGCTGTGCTTCTCCTGCGGTACGAAGATGCAGCGGGCCGGCTCCTGCTACATCTGCGAGGGCTGCGGCTCGACCAGCGGCTGCAGCTGACCCCTGCAGCTGACCTGAGCTCAGCTCGCGGGTGATGCTCGCGCGTGAGGGCGGTGGTGCCGATTCGTCGGCGCCGCCGCCCTCGGCGTTTGTGTGGCCTCGCTGCCGCCCTCCGCGCACGACCAGAAACCACCGGCGCGGGGCGGCCCCGGCCCGGAGCACGGAAAAAACCACCGCTCGGCTACGCCCGGGACGGCGTCGACGCCGCGCGGGTCCTCGACGCGTACTTCGACGACACAGGTGCCCCGCCGCGCGAGTTGGCCAGGAGGCTCCGTGGTCTTCCGGTGAAGTTCCTGCCTGGTCGGACGACGCCGGCCTCAAGGCGCGTTGGGGCGGGGCCAGGAGGGCGTATCTCGACCTGCTCGGTCGTGAGGAGTGGCGTGACACGGCGCGGCAGGGTCTGGCGGCCGGCCATGAACGGCTGACGTGGCTCGTCGACTCCGTCGCGCCGGAACTCGATCTACGGGCCTCCCTCGCCGACACTCCGCTGTCCCCCCGCAGCGGTCGCGGGCCGAACGGTGAATGAGAGGGGGACCGGCCTCGGGCCGGCCCCCTCCTGCGTCATGACGCGCCTGCGCCGGGCAGGGTCAGGCGGTCCTGGCGCCCATCTGCGCCGCGAAGGTCTGCGGGTCCGCGTCGAAGCCGCGACGGATCGACCGGTAGGACCAGCCGTCCGGCCCGTCGCGCGTGAACTCCACGACCGTCGCCGCCGTGGACGCGGCGACATCGTCGAAGCCATGAACGGCCAGTTCGGTGTACCCCTCACGCACCCGTACGCCGGTGTTGGCGATGGCGCCGAACGTCAGCTTGCCGGCGCCCTGTTGGATGGCGACTCCCACCACCACGCGCGCGTAGAGCGGCGCGAGACGGTCGAGTTCGAGGATCATCGCCTCGTCGTAGCCGAAGCCCTGGCCCGTACGGCTGTCCCGGCTGAGCGTGATCGTGCCGTCGGGGGAGCGGCTGTCGAAGTGCACCAGATAGGCGGGCGGGCCGTATGGATCGTCCGCCGTGTAGACCCCGGCGATGATGTCGAGATCGTGCGCCGCGGCGCCGATCGGACTGGGGTCCCACTTGAGCGTCACCTCGACCTTGCCGACCCCCTTGTTGAGTCCGCTCACCGTGAATCCCCTCTCTGTGTACGACTGGCAACCCTGGGCCCGGTCAACTACCCATGGTCCCGGACCGGTTGTTCATGGTGTCATGCGCACTCCGCGCGAGAACGGGGTGGCGGACGGTGAATGCCCCGTACGATGGCGCCGTGCTGGTCAAGTGGATTCGCTGCACCGTGGTGGACCGTCGCGGGTTCGAGCGGGGGCAGCGGAAATGGGCGGGTTTGCTGGGTGAGCCGGGGTTCCGGGGCCAGGGCGGTGGGTGGAGCCGGGCGCGGCCCGATGTCGCCCATGTCTTCTCGTTCTGGGAGAGCCGCGCGTTCTACGACTCGTTCATGGCGCGCTCCCACGACCGGCTGGCGGCCACACAGTCGGGCTCGTTCAAGGACAGCCAGGTCAAGCTCTTCGACCACCGCTTCGACGTGAAGACCGGCTTCGAGCCGAAGTTCGCGGACGCCGATGTGGCGAGGGTGGCGCACTGCCGTGTCCACGAGGGCCGGGTCGAGCACTTCGCGCTGATGCAGGAGAAGGTGTGGAACCCGGCGATGGCTGGCTCGCCGGGCATGCTGCGCGGGGTCTTTGGAGAGGCGCCGGGGAACGAGTTCGTGGTGCTGTCGATGTGGCGGTCCGCCGCGGAACACGGCAAGTACCGGGTGGAGCGGGTCGAACGGCTCGGGCTGCGTGCCCAGACGGAGGCCGACGTGGCGGCGCTCAGCGGGGACGTGGTGCAGCTCGAGCCGTCCTGGACGGTCTGATCACGCCTTGCCAGGACCGGCCGCGGCGGGGGCCGGCGGGGTGACGAAGGCTCCGGCCGCGACGGCGGCTGCCGCGGCACTGGCCGACTGGTCGGCCAGTGCCGTGTCGACCGGCTCGCGGGTGACGAACAGGCGCAGGAACAGAGGCGCGGACGTGGCGCGCACGACCGCGCCCGCGTCCGTGCCCTCGGGCGCTTCGCCGCGGGCCAGGGCCCGTTCGACGACCTCTTCGCAGCGGGTGAAGCGCTCCGCGTAGAAGGCGCGCAGCGCCTCGGCGGCGCGCTCCGACTGGAAGGCGGCGCCGACGAACGCGGTGGGAGCCGCCGAGGTCGCAGGGTCGGAGAAGGAGTCGACCACCTCACGGGCCAGCGCCCGCAGATCACCCTCCAGACTGCCGGTGTCGGGCGGCGCCCAGCTGTCCTCGCCGGCGAGCATCAAGGCGTCCGCGAGAAGCCCTTCGAGGCTGCCCCATCGGCGGTAGAGCGTCGTCTTGTGCACTCCGGAGTGCTCCGCCACGTACTCGACGGTGAGCGCCGGATAGCCGTGTTCGGCCAGCCCTGTCAGTACGGCGTCGCGGACGGCGGCCCGGGTGCGCGCGGTACGGCCGCCGGGGCGGCGGCTGCCGGGCGGAGGCGTCTCACTCTCGATCGAGGCATTCAATTGCTACTCCCGTTGCGTTAGTCGTTCGAGTGTGCCATAGTCGTCGTAATGCCACTCACGTTGCGTTTGTTCGGGAGAGGCTGTGTCCTGTCGACCGTCACCGGAGGCGCCCTTGCCCACACAGATCTCTCTGCATGACGTGACCGTGTCCCGCGGCGAACGCCTGCTGCTCGACCGGATCTCGCTCACCGTGCGCCCCGGTGAGCGGATCGGGATCGTGGGGGAGAACGGAGCGGGCAAGACCACCCTGCTCCGACTGCTCGCAGGCCTCGAAGCGCCCGACGAGGGGGAGATCACCACCCTTGTCGAGGGCGGTACGGGAATGCTCGCGCAGACCCCACGCCTGTCGGCCCACCACACCGTCGCCGACGCGATCGACGACGCGCTGGCCGAGCTTCGGACCATGGAACGGCGGCTCCGCGAGAGCGAAGCGGCTCTCGCCACGGCCGGAGCGGACGAACTCGACGCCTACGGCGAGTTGCTCACGGCCTTCGAACTGCGCGGCGGGTACGAAGCAGACGCACGCGTCGACAAGGCCATGCACGGCCTCGGACTCGCCTCCATAGGCCGCGAGCGTCCGCTCGGCAGCCTGTCGGGCGGGGAGCAGGCCCGGCTCGGCATCGCCTGCGCCGTCGCCGCCGCGCCCGAAGTGCTCCTGCTGGACGAGCCGACCAACCATCTCGACGAACACGCCCTGGACTGGCTGGAGGAGGCACTGCTCGCCCACCGCGGCACCGTCGTGGCCGTCTCCCACGACCGGGTCTTCCTGGAACGGGTGGCCACGTCCGTCCTGGAGGTCGACGCCGAGCGGCGCACCGTCGTGCGGTACGGCGACGGGTACGCCGGCTTCCGCGCCGAGCGGGCGGCCGCCCGGCAGCGCTGGGAGCAGGCGTACGAGACGTGGCGCGAGGAGACGGCCCGGCTCGAGGTCTACGCCACGACCACCGCCCATGGGGTCGCCGCGGGTCGCTCGATCAGGGACAACAACAAGATGGCGTACGACCGGGCCGGCGGCCGGGTCCAGGCGTCGGTCACGGGCCGGGTCCGCAACGCCCAGGAGCGACTGCGCCGCCTCCGGGCCGAACCGGTCACCAAGCCACCGCGACCGCTCTCCTTCGCCGCGCGGCCGGTCGCAGGAGGCGCTGAGGGGGAACTGGTCTCGCTGACCGCGGTGCGCGTCGCGGACCGGCTGGCCGTCGACCGGCTGACCGTCCGGGCGGGGGAGAAGCTCCTGATCCACGGGGACAACGGGGTGGGCAAGTCGACGCTGCTTCGCGTCATGGCGGGTCTCACCGAACCCGACACCGGGGAAGTCCGCCGCGGCGGCCGGATCGGGTTCCTCGCCCAGGAGATACCGGCCCACCGGCCCGCCGAGCGCGTCCTCGCCGCCTTCGGCCGCGGGCTGGCCCTCACCGACGACGAGCAGGCCGAACTGCTCCTCTCGTACGGACTGTTCCGGCCCGGCGACCTCCACGTGCCGGTCGGCAGCCTCTCCGCGGGGCAGCGCCGCAGGCTCGCTCTCGCCCGGTTGCTGGCCCGGCCTGTCGACCTGCTGCTGCTCGACGAGCCCGCGAACCATCTTGCCCTCGGCCTTGTCGAGGAGCTGGAGGAAGCGCTTCAGCAGTGGGCCGGAGCCCTGGTCGTGGTCTCCCACGACCGGCAGCTGCGCCGCCGGTTCACGGGTGCCATACGCCGGATGGACGCCGGACGCCCCCTCGGCTGAGCCCGGCCGGGAAGCGCCATCTAGGGTCATGGCATGGCACGACCGCGGCGCATCGTCCTCGTACGACACGGAGAGTCCGAAGGCAATGCCGACGACACGGTGTACGAGCGGGAGCCCGACCACGCGCTCAGACTCACCGAGACCGGTCTGCGGCAGGCGCGGGAGACGGGGGCGCGGCTGCGGGGACTGTTCGGGGAGGAACAGGTCAGCGCGTACGTCTCTCCGTACCGCCGCACCCACGAGACGTTCCGGGAGTTCCGGCTCGACCCGGAGCAGGTCCGGGTGAGGGAGGAGCCGCGGCTCAGGGAGCAGGACTGGGGGAACTGGCAGGACAGGGATGACGTACGACTCCAGAAGGCGTACCGCGACGCGTACGGGCACTTCTTCTACCGCTTCGCGCAGGGCGAGTCGGGAGCGGACGTGTACGACCGGGTCGGGGCGTTCCTGGAGAGCCTGTACCGCAGCTTCGAGGCACCGGACCACCCGCCGAACGTCCTGCTGGTCACCCACGGGCTGACGATGCGGCTCTTCTGCATGCGCTGGTTCCACTGGACCGTCGCCGAGTTCGAGTCGCTGTCCAATCCGGGAAACGGCGAGACACGGACACTGCTGCTCGGTGAGGACGGCCGGTACAGCCTGGACCGGCCGTTCGAGCACTGGCGTACCCCGGAACCGTACGGCGACACCGGATAGAGTGGTGAAGCGATGACCGCTGACTCCTCTCTCGACCGGCGCTTCGAACGCGCCCTGGCCAGCCTTCGAGGGCTGGCCGTGGGAGACGCCCTGGGCTCCCAGTTCTTCGTTCCCGCCAACTATCCGCTGCTCAAACGACGCGAACTGCCGTCGGGAACCTGGCAGTGGACCGATGACACCGAGATGGCGTGCTCGGTCCTGGCCGTGCTCGCCCGGCACGACCGGATCGACCAGGACGCGCTCGCTCACTCGTTCGCCGAGCACCATGACTTCGACCGGGGCTACGGGCCCGCGGTCAACCGGATGCTGCGGCTCATCCGGGAGGGCGGCGACTGGCGTGAGCTGGCCGCCGCGCTCTTCAACGGGCAGGGCTCCTGGGGCAACGGCGCCGCGATGCGGATCGCCCCGCTCGGCGCCTGGTACGCCGACGACCCGGAGCAGGCGACCCATCAGGCCGAGATCTCCGCGTACACCACGCACCAGCACCGTGAGGCCGTCGTCGGCACCATGGCCGTGGCGGCCGCCGCCGCGCTGGCGGCGAACCCGGCCGGTCCGCCGAAGCCCACGGAGCTCCTGGACGGGGTCGTCGCCCTCGTACCGCGCAGCGCCGTCGGCGCGGGGCTGCGCCGGGCCCGCGACATGCTCGACTACGGTGACGCCGCGACCGTAGCGGCGGTCCTCGGAAGTGGGCGCCGCACCAGCGCCCACGACACCGTCCCGTTCGCGCTCTGGTCCGCTGCCCGGGCCCTCGGCGACTACGAGCAGGTGTTCTGGACGACCGCCCAGGTCGGCGGGGACGTCGACACCACCTGCGCGATCGCCGGCGGGGTCGTGGCCTCCAGTACGGTCGGCGCGCCGCCCGCCTCCTGGCTGGAGCGGACCGAGGAACTGCCGGACTGGCTGCCGGCCGCGGTCCGTCCCTGACCCCAAGGTCGAGCCTCTGATCACGGGGGCCTGAACGCCGGCCCGCACCTTCGTTGCGGGCCGGCGAGTGTCACGGTCCTGACACAGCGCCGGCCCGCCGGGCCCGTCCAGCCGGACCGGCGTTAGAGTCGGCCACTCCGCAGCGCTGATCATGACGAGAGCGCGCCGACGCGACACCCGGACCGCAACCCTCCGCCCTCACGGCACGAACGCGACCGGGTCGGGAGGGGGTCCCGTGTCCGACATACCGTCCGAACCGCCACCGCCGCAGGACAGGGCTCAAGCCAAGCCTGACCCTGCGCCCCAGCGCTCCGCCGGTACGACGCCGTCCGGCGCCGTACCGTCTGGGCAGCCGCAGCCGCAGCCGCAGCCGCAGCCGCAGCCGCGGCCCCGGGCCGTGGCAGCCGCCGGGGGGCCGGGCGGCTGGCCTCTCGGGCCGGGCGGCCAGCCGCCGTACGCCCGGCCGCCGCACCCCTGGGCGCCACCGGGGCCTCCGAGGGAGCCATGGCTCCACCGCTTGCGCCCCAGCGCCCCGGCTCCGGTGACCGCCCCGACCCTCTGGGCCGTCCTGGCCACCGCCCTGCTCAGCGCCCTGCTCCTCGGCGAGGGCATCGGGCTCAATCTGATGATCGTGGCCGCTCCCGCTGTCCTCGCGGCCGCCTTCGCCGCGCGGGCGGCGGGTCGCCGCCTCCGTCCCTGGACGCTGGTCTGGGCAGTCGGCGGCCTCGCCCTCCTCGCCGTACCCGCGCTGCGCGACGCCGGCTGGCCGACCTTCCTCGCGATCGTCTCAGCCCTCGGCGTGACGGCCCTGGCCCTGCACGGCGGCCGGGGCTGGCCAAGCGTCCTGCTCTCGCCCGTCGGACTCTTCGACTCCCTCGGCTCCGGCAGCGCCTGGGTCTGGCACGGCCTGCGCGACCGGGCCGACGGCTCGCGGGGCCGGTGGGGTCCGGTCGTACGGACCGTCGCGGTGGCCGTCGTCCTGCTCGTCGTCTTCGGTGCGCTGTTCGCCGGAGCCGACGCGGCCTTCGCCGATCTGCTCGGCGCGCTCATCCCCGACGTGTCACTGGGGCAGGCGCCCTGGCGGCTCTCGTTCTTCCTGCTCGGGCTGTTCGGCGCCATCGCCTTCGCCCGAACAGCCGCCGCGCCCTTGCGCTGGGACCGGATGGCCATCAGCCCCGGCAAGGCACGGGCGCGACTGGAATGGGCCCTGCCGCTCGTCGTGCTGAATCTGCTCTTCGCCGCCTTCAACGCGGTCCAACTCGCCGTTCTCTTCGGCGGATACGACAAGGTCCTCAGCGAGACCGACCTGACCTACTCCGCGTACGCCCGCGAGGGCTTCTGGCAGCTTCTGATGGCGACGCTCCTCACTCTCGTGGTGATCGGCCTCGCCCTGCGCTGGGCGCCGCGTGCGGACCCGCGTGACCGCACGCTCGTACGCGCCGTCCTCGGCACCCTGTGCGTCCTCACCCTGGTCGTGGTCGCTTCGGCGCTGCGCAGGATGGACCTGTACGTGGACGCGTACGGGCTCACGCGGCTGCGCATCTCGGTGGCCGCCATGGAGATGTGGCTGGGCCTGGTCATTCTGCTGATCATGGCCGCGGGGATCTTCGGCGCCCGCCTGCTGCCCCGCGCGGTGGCCGTGAGCGCGGCCGCGGGCATGCTTCTCTTCGGCCTCGCGTCCCCCGACGCCATCGTCGCCGAGCAGAACGTCGAGCGGTTCACCAGCTCAGACAAGATCGACATCCCCTACCTCGCCGGGCTCTCGGCCGACGCCGTACCCGCGCTCGATCGGCTCCCCGAACCTCAGCGCTCCTGCGCCCTCCTCGACATCGAGACGCGCCTGCGTGAGGACGACGGCAGCTGGTACGCCACCAGCTGGTCGGAGGCGCGGGCGCGCACGATCCTGACGGAGCGTGGGATCGACCGGACCCCGGCCGAATGCGGCGTGCCGAGCAGGGAGGACGAGTACGACCCGTACGCGGACGGCACCTGGTACGGCGATTCGCTCGGCACCCCCTGAACCTGGACGCCGCTGCCCGTCCGAAGGCACGCATGGACCCCTGTTCCTCCCCGCTGCTGGGGATGGAACAGGGGTCCACGCACACCACAATCGGCGCGATGATCGATCGGATCGCGCCGCCGCCGAGGGCTTCATCCGGCCGCTTCGGACATCCGATGGGAATCCGGGTATCGCGGGCGGTGCGGATCGGCGTAATCTGTCTGGCGCCATGCCCTACGAAGCACCCACTCACACCGTCGAGCGCTCGCTCCGAGCCACCACCGGCGCCAAGATCATTGCCGGGGTCGATGAGGTCGGACGCGGGGCATGGGCCGGCCCCGTCACGGTCTGCGCGGCCATCACCGGCCTGCGCCGGCCCCCCGAGGGGCTCACGGACTCCAAGCTGATCACCCCCAAACGCCGTACCGCCCTGGCCGCGGAACTGGAGAAGTGGGTCACTGCCTACGCCCTCGGTGATGCCTCCCCCGAGGAGATCGACGAGCTCGGCATGACCGCGGCGCTCCGGCTGGCCGCCGTGCGCGCGCTGGACGCCCTGCCCGTACGCCCGGACGCGGTGATCCTCGACGGGAAGCACGACTACCTCGGCAGCCCGTGGCAGGTCCGTACGGTGATCAAGGGCGACCAGTCCTGCGTTGCCGTGGCGGCGGCCTCGGTCATCGCCAAGGTCCGGCGCGACGCGATGATGGCAGAGCTGGCGAGCGAGGCGCTGGAGTGTGTGGCGTACGGCTTCGGCGACAACGCGGGCTACCCCTCGCCGGTCCACAAGGCCGCCCTGCGAGAGCTGGGACCCACCGCCTATCACCGTCTCTCCTGGGCGTACCTCGACGCGCTGCCCCAGTGGCGGCACCTGAAGAAGGTCCGGATCTCCGCCGAGGCGGTCGCACTGGAAAGCGGGGGCCAACTCGGCTTCGACTTCTGAACTTCCCGGCAGGCTCATGCCAACAGCCGGGTCGCACGATTGTGCCCACCCGCCGGAGCTTCGCGCACCGGCGTTTGATAGACATCCACCCATGCCTCTCATCCCCGAGGAGCCTCAGATTCACGAGAGTGCCCAGGGTCCCCGCGGCACGGCCGCAGGCCACCCCGCGCCGACCCCCCGTCCCGTACCCGGTCCGCGTTCCGCGGCTTCGCCGCGTCCCGGGAGTCCCGGTCCTCGACCGGCTCGCCCCGCCCCGCCGGTACCGCGCCCGCACCCCGGTGCCGGGCAGTCCCCGTCCTCCCGCACGGAGAATCGTTCCGAACAGCGGTCCGGACCGCAGATCCAGCTGATCCCGGCGCCTGTCGACGGCGCACTCGACGCCGCCGAAGAGGCCGTCGATCTGCTCCTGGAGAGCGGCCGCGCCCCCGGCGACATCCTCGTGCTCACCACCGGTGAGCAGCACCCGTGGGCGGCGCACGAGCTGTCCTTCGGTGAGGCCGCCTACTGGGCCCAGCAGGACGCCGGCGACGACGTGTTCTTCGCGGACGCCTCCGCCGTGGAGCGTGCCACGGCACGGCCCGTCGTCGTCGTGGCGGTCAACGGCTCGACCGACGAAGTCACCGCACGGGCGCTGCCCCTGGCGATGGGACGCGCGACCACGCTGCTCATCGTCTGCGGCGACCCGAAGCGCATCAACGCCGTGCTCGGCGCGGGTGTCTGAGCCGGAGCGTCTCTCGCGGTCGTGACCCGGCTGCCCCTCGCGGGCGGCCGGGCCGTGGTCGCGCGCACCGGCCGTCCCGATCAGCGGGCCGCGGTCCGGCGCAGCGGCTCGGCCGCACCTCCGGCCGTGCGCGGAGCGAAGATTCCCCTTTCGGATGCTGCATCGCCGAGCGCGTCGGGACGCGATCCGAGGCCGGGGTGCCTGCCGCCGCGTCCCTCGCCCAGCACCTGCCAACCGCTGCGGGTCAGAGTGATGTACGCACCACAGCGCAGCCCGTGGAGCGTGCAGGCATCCCGCAACCCCCACATCCAGGCGCCGTCCTCCTCCGTCCAACGCTCGTCGCCATCACGGCAGTAGAGCAGCACGGCCGTCCGTACGGGAGTGCGCCGTCGCAGGTCGTGCGGGATCACGCGCCGCAGATGAGCCAGGAGCGCGTTGCGGAACTCCCAGCCGTCCGCGGGGACCGGGCGACGCGTGAACGACGCGCTGGCGATGAGCCGTTCCTCGTGGTCGAGCACCGCGACGACCGCCGTCGCGGGCGCCGGCCGATGGCGCGTGTGCAGGCCGCTGACCACCTCACGAGGATTCCGCAGCAGCGGGATTCCGGCGGCCGCCCACTCGGCCGGTTCCAGCATCCGAGCGAGGCGGCTGGCGGACTCGGACGACGAGGTGATCGAGGTGGCTGCGGACGGAGCGAATCCGAAGGTCACGGTCCTCCCTTCGGATACGCGCCCGCTGGGCGGGCAGGGTCGAGTGAGGGCGCACCACGGCACAGTCCTTCCGGACCGCGTACAGGGCCAATGCCGGGCGGTTTCCCAATTCTTGCGGGCCTGTGCGCGAGCGGCAACGAGCAATTGAGGCCGCTGACTGGAATAGGGTGGTATGCCACTCATATCCCTGCCCAGACACCCAGTGTTCACTCCCCGTTCTACGCCTGGACCGCCAGCACCAGGGGGTACACCCCCTCGGCCCCCGACCGGCGCAGCAGACGGGCCGCCACGGCGAGCGTCCAGCCGCTGTCCGACAGATCGTCCACGAGCAGCACGGGACCCCCGGCCGAGCCCAGCCGCTCCGCCAGCGCGGGAGGCACCGTCAGCGCCTGGTGGAGCCCGACCACCCGCTGAGCGCTGTTCGTCCGGGAGATCCGCAACTCCTCGGCCTCCGGCGCGTACTCGACCGCCCCCAGCAGCGGCATCCGGCCGATCTCCGCGATCCGCTGCCCCAGCGAGTCCACCAGCCTCGGCCTGCTGCGCGAGGCCACCGTCACGACACCGGCGGGCCGGGCCGGTGCGTCCGGTGCCCCGGAGGCCCAACCCCCGGGCCCCTTCGCCCAGTCGGCGAGCACTCGCACGACCGCCTGCACGACATCGTCCGGAACCGGACCGTCCGGCGCCCGCTCGGACAGCAAGGGACGCAGCCGGTTGCCCCAGCCGATGTCCGAAAGCCGCCCTAGTGCCCGCCCGCCGGACGACTGCTCGCCCACGGGGATACGGCCCTTCAGATCGACGCCCACCGCCGCGAGTCCGGTCGGCCACATCTTGCGCGGCTCCACCTCCACACCGGGCCGGCCGAGCTCTCCCTTGGCGGCATCGAGCGCCGCGTCGCTCACCTTCGGGTCGAACCGGGACCCCGCGCAGTTGTCGCAGCGGCCGCACGGGGCGGCCTCCTCGTCGTCCAACTGACGCCGCAGGAACTCCATCCGGCAGCCCGTCCCCGCCGCGTACTCGCGCATCGCCTGCTGCTCGGCCGCCCGCTGCCGCGCCACCCAGGCATAGCGCTCGGAGTCGTACACCCAGGGCTGTCCCGTGCTCGTCCAGCCGCCCTTCACCCGGTGCACGGCACCGTCCACGTCGAGCACCTTGAGCATCGTCTCCAACCGGGTCCGCCGAAGCTCCACCAGAGGCTCGAGGGCGGGCAACGACAGCGGACGGTCCGCCTGCGCCAGCACGTCGAGCGTGCGGCGCACCTGCTCCTCGGGCGGGAAGGCCACCGACGCGAAGTACTGCCAGATCGCCTCGTCCTCCTTGCCCGGCAGCAGCAGCACCTCGGCGTGCTCCACACCACGCCCGGCACGGCCCACCTGCTGGTAGTACGCGATGGGGGAGGACGGCGAACCGAGGTGCACCACGAAGCCCAGGTCCGGCTTGTCGAACCCCATGCCCAGCGCCGATGTCGCCACCAGAGCCTTGACCCGATTGGCCAGCAGATCCTCCTCGGCCTGCTGCCGGTCCGCGTTCTCGGTGCGGCCGGTGTACGAGGAGACCGTGTGGCCGCACTGGCGCAGATACGCGGTGACCTCCTCGGCGGCGGCCACCGTGAGCGTGTAGATGATCCCCGAACCGGGCAGCTCGCCGAGGTGATCAGCCAGCCAGGCCAGCCGGTGCGCGGCGTCGGGCAGCCGGACGACACCGAGGCTCAGGCTCTCGCGGTCCAACGGGCCACGCAGCACCAGCGCATCGGTCCCCGCGCCCGTACCGAGCTGCTCGGCGACGTCCGCCGTCACACGGGCGTTGGCCGTCGCGGTGGTGGCGAGGACCGGAACACCCGCCGGCAGCTCGGCCAGCATCGTCCGCAGACGGCGGTAGTCGGGCCGGAAGTCATGGCCCCAGTCGGAGATGCAGTGGGCCTCGTCGACCACGAGCAGGCCCGTGGCTGCCGCCAGCCGGGGAAGGACCTCGTCGCGGAAGCCAGGGTTGTTGAGCCGCTCCGGGCTGACCAGCAGGACATCGACCTCGCCCGCCGCCACCTCCTGCTGGACCGTCTCCCACTCCTCCGTGTTCGACGAGTTGATCGTGCGGGCGCGGATCCCCGCTCGGGCGGCGGCCTCCACCTGGTTGCGCATCAGCGCCAGGAGAGGGGAGACGATCACGGTGGGACCGCTGCCGGACGCCCGCAGCAGCGACGTCGCGACGAAATACACGGCGGACTTGCCCCACCCGGTCCGCTGGACGACCAGAGCGCGCCGCTTGTCCGCGACGAGCGCCTCGATGGCACGCCACTGGTCCTCGCGCAGTCTCGCAGTGCCCGTGGGGTCGCCGACGAGGCGGGCGAGTACGGCGTCGGCGGTGGCTCGGAGGGCCGCGCGGTCGGGGAGGCGCTCTGCGTTGGTCATGCCCCCATGCAACCCGATGACTCGGACAATGCGCGAACGGGCCGCGAAACCTGTGGAAAACCTGGTGAGGGCCTCCCCGTCGAGTTATCCACAGGGCTTTCGGAGTCGGCACTGGTCGCGAGAACGTCGTGACCATGAACACGAACCCGCACGAATTCCGTGGAACGACCGAAACTCATCAGATCACCCTGCGCGGCCCCGCGGAACTGGCCGACGCCCTGCCCTTCATGCTCGGCTTCCATCCCAGCGATTCCGTCGTCCTCGTCGCGCTCCACGGCGAGCTCGGACGATTCGGCGGCCGGGTCAGGCTGGGCATCCCGCGATCGGCGAAGGAATGGCCCTCGACGGCGGAACACCTCGCGGAGTGCCTCGTCGACGGCTGCGCCCGGCGCGGCACCCGCCCGGACGGCATCGTCGTCTTCCTCTGCCAGGACCCCGCACCGGGCGAGACGGGCCGGCACGTGATGGAGCGGCTGCGCCCCTTCGCCCAGCGCCTGCGCACCGCCTGCGGCGCGCTCGACATTCCCGTCTACGAAGCCCTCTGCATCTCCGACGGCCTGTACTTCTCCTACTGCTGTCCCGACACCCGCTGCTGCCCGCCCGACGGCACGCCCATGGCGCTGACCGGTACGTCGGTCATGGCGGCCTCGGCCGCCTACGCCGGGATTCAGGTCCGGGGATCCCTGCGGGACATGGAGGCACGGCTCAAGCCGCGTCCGTCGTGGCCCGACGAGGAGCGGCAGCGCAAGGCGCTGAACGAGGGCGCGACCCTGATCGTCCCCAAGATCTTCGACGGCCCGCCCGGCGCCGGGCGCGCCGAGGTCAGGGAGGCGACGCTCACGCTCGCCCGGGAGGTGCTCCGGCGGTTCGACACCCCGCCCGGCGGGACCGGCACCACGGCGAGGACGCCCGTGACGAGCCCCGGGCGCGGCCCCGGAACGGCCGAGCAGGACGCATCGGACGACGCGGCGATCGGGACGGACGAGGCCGCGGCCCTGATCCTCGGCCTCCAGGACCGGGACACGCGGGACCAGGCCGCCGAGTGGATGGAGGGCAGCGAAGGCGCCGCCGCTCTGCGCCTGTGGCGCGCGCTGGCCCGGCGCTGCGTCACCCCCTTCGACGAGCACGCGGCCGCCCCGCTCACCCTCGCCGGCTGGGTGGCCTGGTCCACCGGGGACGAACCGGCCGCCCGGGCTGCCCTGGGCCTCGCGCTGGACGCCGACCCCGACTACGTCTTCGCCCGCCTGTTGCATCAGGCCTGCAACGAGGGGCTCGACCCCGAATCGCTGCGCAGCTGCCTCAGGCACGAACGCGGGGCGAGGGCCGCCACCGTGGTGGAGGCCCGCGCCGCGGCCCGGCCGATCGGATTCCAGGACGGCCGCCCGCCGACGATCAAGGCGGAAGGGGCGGACACACCGGTCGAGGCGGACAGTGCGGAGACGGAAGACAGGGCGGTCAAGCGGGGCAAGGCGGGGAGGGCGGTCAGGCCGGTCAAGGGCGTCCGGCAGGGCCCGCGAACGGCCGGCACCCGACCCGGCAAGGTCTCGCCCAGGCCGCCGCGGGGCGCGGGGGCGCGGCGCGGCGGCGGACCCCGCGGGACGAGGAGCGGGCGATGACGCCCGTGACCCGGCCGCCCGCAGCGGCGTTCACGTCTGTGGCGGAGCCTGACGAACCGTGCCGCCGACCCCTCCTCGGCAGTCCGGATCGCACAGAGAGCACCGCACACCACCCATGGCCTCTCGTCCCGCCCCAGCCCACGCACTCCCGGCCGGACAGGCGCCCGCCACCCGCCTCAGGGCCCCTGGCGCCGTACGACCGGCGGAGCTTCCTTCGGTGCACGACGCACTCCTCTGTGTCGCCCTGCCCGCACTCGCCGTCTGCCCAGGGCACGGCCAGCTCACCGGACAGGGCCTCGAAGGGGTCTACGCCTCCGGACGCCGACTCCTTGCCCGCTGCGTGCTGCGGGTGGCCGGCCGTGAACCCCTCGCGCTCCAGGGCCGCCAGGACGCAGCGGACCGCGCCGTCTTCCTCTCCGTCGTACGTACGGCGGGAGACACTGGCCCCGACCCCGGTCTCACCGTCGAACGCTCACGGAGCGCCGACGGAACCGAGCGGATCACGCTGCGCAGCTTCGCGGTCAGGCCCCTTCGGCTCCCGGTGGAAATCTCTCTGGGGACGGATCTCGCGGACCTGGGCGCCGTCGCGGCGGGGCGGGCGAGCCCCGAACTCGTCGCGAGCGTCCACGGCACGGGGATGCGCTGGACCGCGGACGACGGCCGGTGCGCGTCCGTCACCACCGACCCACCGCCGACGGATGCTCTGGCGGCTGCCGGACTTCTGCGCTGGGAGGTCGAGCTGGCTCCCGGATCGGCCCGGACCATCGAGCTCAGAGTCCGGGGCGACCGCCCCCACGGGCTCTCCGGTCCCTCCGGCGCCGGTGCCGGTACCGGCCGGCCCGGGGGCGTGGGTATCGCGGAGGCCCGTGCGGAAGGGGACGATCCTCGGGTCGGCGAGCTGCTGCGTGTCGCCGTCGACGATCTGCGTGCGCTCCTCCAGCGAGACCAGGAACACCCGGCCGATGTGCATCTCGCCGCGGGAGTGCCCTGGCGCTGCGGACCGGTCACGGCCGAGGCTCTCTGGGCCGCGCGGATGGCGCTCCCGCTCGGCACCCGGCTCGCCGTCACCACTCTCCGGGCCATGGCCCGCACCCAGCTCGACGGACCGGGACCGGCGTCCGGGCGCATTCCCGGCCCCCTCAGAGACGCGGGCCCCTTCCTGCCGCCTCGCTGTACGGGAGTCGAGGCGACCCTCGCCTTCCCCACGGTCCTCGCCGAGGCCAGGCGCTGGGGGATGCCCGAGCAGGACCTCGCGGAGCTGCTTCCCGTCGCGGAGCGGTGCCTCCACTGGCTCCGTGCGGCGGCCGACCCGCACGGGTTCGTTCCGGACCCGGGGCCCGCCGGGCCGTGGCGGGCCGAGACACAGGCCCACGCCCACCGCGCGGCCGTACTCGGCGCCGACCTGCTCGACGCCTGTGGCCGACCCGGAGGAGACGCCTGGCGGGAGTGGGCCCGTGCGCTGCGCGAGCGGTTCCGGGCGGAGTTCTGGATCGACGACCGGTCAGGGGGCAGGCCCGCTCTGGCCACGGCGCCGGGCGGCCGGCCGTGGACCCGGCTCGGCGGCTGGGCGGCGCACCTCCTCGACACCGGGCTTCTCGGCGGTGGCCGGTACGCACCAGGTCTGCTGGACAAGTCCGAGACCGAGCAGCTGGCCCGGCTGTTGGGCACCCCCGCGCTGGACTCCGGCTGGGGACTGCGCAGCCTCGGTGCCAAGGAGCCCGGCAACAACCCGTTCGGCCACCGGGCCGGAGCGGTGAGGGTTCACGAGACGGTGGTGGCCGTGGCCGGTCTCGGCGCGGCGGGATACGAAAAGGAGGCGGCGTCGTTGCTGAAGGGGACCCTCGACGCGGCGGAGGCCTTCGGCTACCGGCTGCCCGAGATGTACGCGGGCAGCCTGCGGACGGCAGGCGCGGTACCGGCTCCGCATCCGGCGGCCTGCCGTCCGGCCGCGGTCGCCGCAGCCGGTGCGGTCCATCTCCTGACGACCCTCGTGGGTGTACGGCCCGACGCACCCGGCGGCACGGTCGCCCTGCACCCCGTCCGGTCGGCTCCGCTCGGCACGGTCCGGCTGTCGGAGATCCGAGTCGCTGGTGAGCCCTTCTCCGCGCGGGTCAGCCGGCTCGGGCTGGGCATGGTCGAAGAGGCCGCCGACGGCCTCCAGCTGGGGGTCTGACCGGATGCCGCTCGACATGGCGAGGGGCGCTGCGGAGCAGCGCGAAGAAGTCGTGGTCGATGCAGGGGAGGGGCGTGTTTATCGTCAGGAAGACGACTATGATCGCGGCATGCCTCCCTACGACCCGTCGGCCTTCCCGCCCTTCGCCGTCACCGTCGATCTGGTCGTGCTCACCGTGCGGCGCCACGCCCTGTGCGCCCTCGTGGTACGACGGGGGGAAACGCCGTTCCAGGGCAGGTGGGCGCTGCCCGGCGGATTCGTCCGGGCCGACGAGGACCTCGGCGCGGCCGCCGCACGTGAGCTGGTGGAGGAGACCGGGCTCTGCGTCCACGACCCGGGCACCCCGGCGCCCATGCCTGGCAACGGCGCGCACCTCGAGCAGCTGGCCACCTACGGCGACCCGCAGCGCGACCCCCGGATGCGGGTGGTCAGCGTCGCTCACCTGGCACTCGCCCCTGATCTGCCCGCCCCGCGCGCCGGTGGCGACGCGAACAGCGCCCGGTGGGCGCCGGTGGAGGAGATGCTCGGCAAGCCAGGGTCCGTGGAGCCGGACGAGCAGGCCGAGCCGCTGGCCTTCGACCATGCGCGGATCCTCGCCGACGGTGTCGAGCGGGCCCGATCGAAGATCGAGTACTCCTCGCTGGCAACGGCGTTCTGCCCGCCGGAGTTCACGGTCGGCGAGCTCCGCAGGGTGTACGAGGCGGTGTGGGGAGTGGCGCTCGACCCGCGCAACTTCCATAGGAAGGTGACCGGCACCCCAGGGTTCCTGGTGCCGGCCGGTGGGACCACGACCCGTCAGGGAGGGCGTCCCGCACAGCTGTTCCGCGCGGGCGGGGCGACGCTGCTCAACCCGCCGATGCTCCGACCTGAGGTCTGACCGCGTCGCTCCCCGGCGACCCCGGGCCTCAACCCGGGCCTCAACCCTGCACCGAAAGTCCGAAATGTAGCGATATCTTGCTTGGGTAGCCGCCCTGCCGCGAAGCGGTCTCACCTACCGCGAGAGAAGCGATGCTCCAGGCCATCGGACTCACCAGCAACCCCCGCCGTGACCTCCCGCCCGCCGTGGACGATCTCACCTTCGAGGCGCGGCCGGGCCAGGTCACCGCTCTTGTCGGCCCCGCCGGGTCCGGTAAGACCACGGCCCTGCGACTGATGCTCGACCTCGAGCCGGGCCGGGGCGTCACGTACTTCCGCGGCCGCCCTCTCCAGCGCATCGCGCACCCCGCCGGCGAGGTCGGGGTGCTGTTCGGCGACGTTCCCGGGCACCCCTCGCGGACGCTGCGCAGCCAGTTGCGGATGCTGTGCGCCGCGGCCGGGGTCCCGGCGTCCCGGGCCGACGACATGCTCGACCTCGTGGGGCTCACGGGCCTCCATGATCAGCGCATCGGCAGGCTGGCCCGTGGCATGGACCGCCGACTCGGCCTTGCCTCGGCCCTGTTGGGCGATCCGCACACGCTGCTGCTCGACGAGCCCGGCGCCGGGCTCTCCGCCCGTGAGAAGGCCTGGCTGCACCAACTCCTGCGCGCTCATGCCACCGACGGCGGCACCGTCCTCTACACCACCGCGGACCCCAAGGATGCCGCCCGCAACGCCGACCGGGTCGTCACGCTCGACAAGGGCCGGCTCGTCGCGGCGCAGGAGGCGGCCGACTTCGCCCGTACCCGCCTGCGGCCGCGCGTGGTCGTCCGGACACCCCACGCCGCGCGGCTCGCCGCCGCGGTGACCCAGGAGGCACGCGCAGCCCGTCGTGGCGTCGAAGTGATCGCCGAGCGGGGAAACCGGCTGTCCGTCTACGGCAGCGACTGCGCCGCGATCGGCGAGACCGCCTTCCGGCACGGCGTCCTCATCCATCAACTGGCCGACGAGGTGGGCGACACCGGCCTGCTCGGCTCGCGGAACCCCTCCGACCCCGCACCGGAGCCCGAAGGGCGTCGATCCGAAGCCTCACCTGAGCCCGAGGGGCGTCCTTCCGAAGCCTCACCTGAGCCGGCCTCTCCCGAGCCCAGGCAGTCGAAGGTCCGGCGGCCTGCCCGTTCGCCGCTGCGGCCGGTGCGGTACGAGATCCGCAGGCTGCTCGGAGTACCGGCGACTCCCCTGGTCGCGGCGGCCGTCCTCGTCGCCTCCGTGGTGATCTCTGTGCTCCTCGCGCGCAGTGGCCGGACACCTCTGCCCACGGTCCTCGCGGGCTGGCCCGCGCTCTCGCCACTGCCACCCGCCGCCCTGGGTGCCGGGCTGCTCGGCGCCTTCTCGTTCGGCGACGAATACCGCTACCCGGCACTCACCACAGGACGCGGCGTCGTGCCACGCAGGCTCGGGCTGCTGCTCGCCAAGCTCACGGTCGCGGCCGCCGTGGCCCTGGTCCTCGCCGTGCTCGTCGTGGTGGTCGACCTGGAGGCACTCCGCCTCGTCTACGGCGGCGAGTTGATTCCCGTACCCGAAAACTGGCCGACCCTCTGTGCGAGTTGGCTCGGTCTGATCGTCGGCTGCGCCTGGGCGGGGGTGCTCGGGGCAGGGGTCTTCCGGGTCGCCACGGCGGGAGTGGCCGCCGTGCTCTCGGTACCCGTCGTCGTGGCTCCGCTGCTGCGCCTGGTCACCTCGGCCCCTGCGGGCCGGTCGATCGCCGGACTCCCGGGCCGACTGCGGGAATTTGCCAGCATGCAGTGGCCGCTGGCCGCCGACCGTTGGATGCTGGGGGCGCTGCGGGTGGTGGCGCAGCCCGTGGGGGTGGCGCTGACGCTGGCGTTGACCGCCCTGCTCTGCGCGTATCTGATCACTGGCCTTCACCGTAGAGCGCGTTGGTGATCAGGCAGGGATCGAAACGCTTCGCTTCCCCGGCAACTCTCTTGAAAATGCCCACTTATGTCCGATTAATCGTCAATTGTGTAGCGGGTGCCGATCACCCTTTCGTGTGCTTTTCACCAAAGACCTCAAGGGCCACCGGGGCCACGCCGACAAAGGATGCGTGAGTACCCTTGCGCACACCATGATGACCGCCGCCCGCTCCGTCGACTCCGGCCTCGGCGCCCCGGGCGACCTCGATCGCTACCCGTACGCGGAGGCGCCCGCCGCCGAGCGCGTGGGCCCGCCCGCCTGGGAAGGGGTGGAGACGGACCTCGGCCGGGTCGGTCGTCGCAGCGCCGGCAGCCGCGGCCGAGGGCTGCACGGCCAGCTCGTCCAGCAGCTGGGCCAGATGATCGTCTCCGGCGACCTCGGCGCCGACCGCCCGCTCGTCCCGGAGGAGATCGGCCAGCGCTTCGAGGTCTCCCGCACCGTCGTGCGCGAGTCGCTGCGTGTGCTGGAGGCCAAGGGCCTGGTCAGTGCCCGCCCCAACGTCGGCACCCGGGTCAGGCCCGTCAGCGACTGGAACCTGCTCGATCCGGACATCATCGAGTGGCGGGCCTTCGGGCCCCAGCGCGACGACCAGCGCCGCGAGCTGAACGAGCTGCGCTGGACGATCGAGCCCCTCGCCGCCCGGCTCGCCGCGGGGCACGGCCGCGAGGACGTCCAGCAGCGACTCGCCGACATGGTCGAGATCATGGGCCACGCCTA
The DNA here is from genome assembly GCF_042902595.1 of Streptomyces sp. NPDC012508. Classification (NCBI taxonomy): domain Bacteria; kingdom Bacillati; phylum Actinomycetota; class Actinomycetes; order Kitasatosporales; family Streptomycetaceae; genus Streptomyces; species Streptomyces sp. NPDC012508. The sequence continues at coordinate 385,696 of NZ_JBIBEO010000008.1, read as the reverse complement.
TGCCCAGGGCGACGGCATCACCTTCACCCGGGCCGACGCCGAGTTCCACTCCCTGCTGATCCAGCTCGCCGGCAACCGCATGCTGGAGCACCTCTCCGGCATCGTCGGCGCCGCCCTGCAGGTCTCCGGCGGCCCGGTCACCGGCTGTGACCGCCCCGGCGAGTCCTGCCTGACCCACCACGCGCGGATCGTCGACTGCCTCGCGGCCGGCGACGCCCAGGGCGCCGAAGCGGCCATGCGGCAGCTGCTCACGGTCCACCCGGAGGTGGAGCGGGTCGTGCCCGCTCCGCGCGAGCACTGAGGCCCGCCGTGGCAGGGTGGGCGGAGTTGTGCGCAGCGCGCGTCGCCGGACCCGCGCGGAACCCGGGGAACATCATGTGTCCCCGGGGCCGCGGGGGCTCCGGCGGCGCGAATAGGTCGAGAACGTCCGTTCTGACCGATTAGTCGCACATGGGGTGTGACTCGGGCCACGCGGATTGGGCGTAACACTCTTCGAAGTCGTGCGATGACCTAAGAGGTGACAGCCGAGGAAGGAATACAGCAGCCGTGTCAGGCGCTGTGCAGTTCCCCGGTCCAGCCCGCGCCGTCGGCACATTCCCCGTCGACGGTCGTCGGCTCCGGCCCGATCATGGGCGGGGCCGGAAGCCGTTTTCCATCGTTCCGAGAGGTTGTTCGTGTCGGCCAGCACATCCCGTACGCTCCCGCCGGAGATCGCCGAGTCCGAGTCTGTGATGGCGCTCATCGAGCGGGGAAAGGCTGATGGGCAGATCGCCGGCGATGACGTGCGTCGGGCCTTCGAGGCTGACCAGATTCCGCCAACCCAGTGGAAGAATGTTCTGCGCAGCCTCAACCAGATCCTCGAGGAAGAGGGTGTGACGCTGATGGTCAGTGCAGCGGAGTCGCCGAAGCGCGCCCGCAAGAGCGTCGCAGCGAAGAGCCCGGCCAAGCGCACCGCCACCAAGACCGTCACCGCCAAGACGACCGTGACGAAGACCGTCTCGGCCGCCGCGGCGGCTCCGGCGACAGAGAGCGCGGACCCGGCCGACGAGGCCGGAACCCCGGCCAAGAAGGCAGCCGCGAAGAAGACCGCGGCCAAGAAGACCGTGGCCAAGAAGACGGCCGCCAAGAAGACGGTGGCCAAGAAGACGGCCGCCAAGAAGGACTCCGACGAGGTCGTCGAGGGCGAGGAGCTCCTCGAGGACGTCGCGCCCGGCAAGGGCGAGGACGAGGAGGCCGAGGGCGAGAACAAGGGCTTCGTCCTGTCCGACGAGGACGAGGACGACGCTCCGGCGCAGCAGGTCGCCGTCGCCGGTGCCACCGCCGACCCGGTCAAGGACTACCTGAAGCAGATCGGCAAGGTCCCGCTGCTCAACGCCGAGCAGGAGGTCGAGCTCGCCAAGCGCATCGAGGCCGGTCTGTTCGCCGAGGACAAGCTGGCCAACTCCGACAAGCTGGCGCCCAAGCTCAAGCGTGAGCTGGAGATCATCGCCGAGGACGGCCGCCGCGCCAAGAACCACCTCCTGGAGGCCAACCTCCGCCTGGTGGTCTCGCTGGCCAAGCGCTACACCGGCCGCGGCATGCTCTTCCTGGACCTGATCCAGGAAGGCAACCTGGGTCTGATCCGCGCGGTCGAGAAGTTCGACTACACCAAGGGCTACAAGTTCTCCACGTACGCCACCTGGTGGATCCGTCAGGCGATCACCCGCGCCATGGCCGACCAGGCCCGCACCATCCGTATCCCGGTGCACATGGTCGAGGTCATCAACAAGCTGGCGCGCGTCCAGCGCCAGATGCTCCAGGATCTGGGCCGCGAGCCCACCCCGGAGGAGCTGGCCAAGGAACTCGACATGACCCCGGAGAAGGTCATCGAGGTCCAGAAGTACGGCCGTGAGCCGATCTCCCTCCACACCCCTCTGGGTGAGGACGGAGACAGCGAGTTCGGTGACCTCATCGAGGACTCCGAGGCGGTCGTCCCGGCCGACGCGGTCAGCTTCACGCTCCTCCAGGAGCAGCTGCACTCCGTCCTCGACACGCTCTCCGAGCGTGAGGCAGGCGTGGTCTCCATGCGCTTCGGCCTCACCGACGGCCAGCCGAAGACGCTGGACGAGATCGGCAAGGTCTACGGCGTGACGCGTGAGCGCATCCGCCAGATCGAGTCGAAGACCATGTCGAAGCTGCGCCACCCGTCTCGTTCGCAGGTGCTGCGCGACTACCTCGACTAGTCCGCGGTCGTACGAGCCGAGAAGGGCCCGGTTCCCCAGGAGGGAGCCGGGCCCTTCGGCATTGCGGGGGTGCACGGCGCGTGAGTCTGGACGACGCTGGGTGAACCGACATCATCGGAGAGTCAGGAGGCTCTATGCGTCGCCCCTTCGCCCGAGCAGTGACCGCTGCCCTGGGCCTGATCTCGGCGGCGGCCGGTCCGTTCGCCGCCGCCGCTCCCGCGGCCGCCGACAGTGTCGTGGTGGGCGGGCAGCCCGCGCGGATCGCCGACGCCCCCTGGGCCGTGGCGCTCTCGAGCCGTGACCGGTTCGGAGGTACGCGCGCGGGTCAGTTCTGCGGGGGAGCGGTGGTGGCACCGACCCGGGTGCTGACCGCCGCCCACTGCCTGGGCAGGGACGTCCTGGGCGGCGCGCCCGGGGATCTCGCCGACTTCAAGGTCATCGCGGGCCGGTCCGCGCTGAGAGGCACGGGCGGACAGGAGATCCGTGTCACCGACACCTGGATCAGTCCGGACTACGACCCGACGGCGAACGCCAACGATCTGGCCGTACTGACGCTGGCGAGCCCGCTGCCCCTGTCGTACGTGATCACGCCGGCCGTCCCCGGTGACGCGGCCGAGGCGCCGGGGACGGCCGCGGACGTGTACGGCTGGGGGGACACCACCGGCAACGGGACCTACGCCTCCGCGCTGCGCGCCGCGCGTGTCCAGGTGCTGCCCGACGCCGCGTGCGAGCGGGCGTATCCCGGCGGCTTCGGGTCCGCGTACCGCGCCGGCACGATGCTCTGCGCGGGCGATCCGCAGGGCGGCAAGGACGCCTGCCAGGGGGACAGCGGCGGGCCGCTGGTGGCAGGCGGGCGGCTCATCGGTCTGGTGTCCTGGGGCAGCGGCTGTGGGCAGGCCGAGAGCCCGGGGGTCTACACCCGCGTCTCCACCGTGCTGCCGGCGAACTTCTGAGCCGAGGGCGCGAGAACGGGCGGCCACCCTCCGTCACGCGGGGGTGGCCGCCCGTCGTCCGGTCAGCGACCGGCCATGGCTCGTCGTGGATGCGAGGCGTCAGCGGTCCTCGTCTACTGCCTTGGCCGGCACGTCGGTGAGCCGGTCCGTCTCATCCTGTATTTCCGCGGCGATCTTCTTGAGTTCCGGCTCGAACTTGCGCCCGTGGTGGGCACAGAAGAGCAAGTCACCGCCGCTGGTCAGGACGACGCGCAGGTACGCCTGGGCGCCGCAGCGGTCGCAGCGGTCAGCGGCCGTCAGGGGGCTCGCGGGGGTCAGAACAGTAGTCACGTCGCCTCTTCTCTAGCTCGACGAGCTGTCGTACCAGGGTCAACATCCAACCAGGCCGAAAACGTTCCCGCTCGTGGCTTTTCCTCGAAACTTCTTCCCGAGGTGGCTGCTGCTGCCGGTTGGCGGCGAATGAGCCGTATTGCGTCGCTCTACGGATTTCGCATTGCTTGTCTCGGTTTCGTCCTCCCGGCTGGGTTGCCGGTTGTTCATGAGGACGTGCCCGGAGCCTAAATGGTTCATGCGCGGAAGGGAACGTGATGTTCACGTCACCCCTTCGAGGGATCGAACACCCATGCGACTCTGCACTAGCATGAGAAATCAGGAGGGTGGCGTGACAACCGCTCTACCAGGCATCGGTACCCTCTGACCGGTGACCGACGCCGGGCCTTACCCCACGGGGCCAGTTTTCAAATTCAGCGAGGAGCGAACCGCGTGACCGCCGAGACGTCCGTGCCGTCCAGTGCGCTGCTGACCGCAGACCGTGACGGTTCCAACTACACCGCGCGGCACCTGCTCGTACTCGAAGGGCTCGAAGCGGTCCGCAAGCGCCCCGGTATGTACATCGGGTCCACAGACAGCCGCGGCCTGATGCACTGCCTCTGGGAGATCATCGACAACTCGGTCGACGAGGCTCTCGGCGGCTACTGCGACCACATCGACGTGATCCTCCACGAGGACGGCTCCGTCGAGGTGCGCGACAACGGCCGGGGCATCCCGGTCGACGTCGAGCCCAAGACCGGGCTGTCCGGCGTCGAGGTCGTCATGACCAAGCTGCACGCCGGCGGAAAGTTCGGCGGCGGCTCGTACGCGGCCTCCGGCGGTCTGCACGGCGTGGGCGCCTCCGTGGTGAACGCCCTGTCGGCCAGGCTCGACGTCGAGGTCGACCGGAACAGCTCCACGCACTCGATCAGCTTCCGCCGCGGTGTCCCCGGCATCTTCACCGAGCAGGGCCCCGACAGCCCCTTCGACCCGGGCAACGGGCTGCTGAAGGGCAAGCGCGTCCCCAAGACCCGCACCGGCACCCGCGTGCGGTACTGGGCGGACCGCCAGATCTTCCTCAAGGACGCCAAGCTCTCCCTGGACCACCTCCACCAGCGCGCCCGCCAGACCGCCTTCCTGGTGCCCGGCCTGACCATCGTGGTCAGGGACGAGCGAGACCTGGAGGGCGTGGGCAAGAGCGAGGAGACGTTCCGCTTCGACGGCGGCATCAGCGAGTTCTGCGAGTTCCTCGCCCAGGACAAGGCCGTCTGCGACGTGCTGCGGCTGACCGGCCAGGGCACCTTCAAGGAGACCGTCCCGGTCCTCGACGACCGCGGGCACATGACGCCCACCGAGGTCACCCGTGAGCTGGGCGTCGACGTGGCCCTGCGCTGGGGCACCGGCTACGACACCACGGTCAAGTCGTTCGTCAACATCATCGCCACCCCCAAGGGCGGCACCCATGTCTCCGGCTTCGAGCAGGCCATCACCAAGACGGTCAACGAGGTCCTGCGCTCCGCCAAGATGCTCCGCGTCGCCGAGGACGACATCGTCAAGGACGACGCCCTCGAAGGCCTCACGGCCGTCGTGACGGTCCGGCTCGCCGAGCCGCAGTTCGAAGGGCAGACCAAGGAGGTGCTCGGCACCTCGGCCGCCCGCCGGATCGTCGCCACCGTGATCGCCCGGGAGCTCAAGGCCTTCCTGACGTCCACCAAGCGCGACGCCAAGGCCCAGGCCCGTGCCGTCCTGGAGAAGGCCGTGGCCGCCGCCAGGACGCGTATCGCGGCCCGCCAGCACAAGGAGGCGCAGCGCAGGAAGACCGCGCTGGAGTCGTCCTCGCTGCCTGCCAAGCTCGCCGACTGCCGCAGCGACGACGTCGAGCGCAGCGAGCTCTTCATCGTCGAGGGAGACTCCGCGCTCGGTACCGCCAAGCTCGCCCGCAACAGCGAGTTCCAGGCGCTCCTGCCGATCCGCGGAAAGATCCTCAACGTCCAGAAGTCCTCCGTCTCGGACATGCTCAAGAACGCCGAGTGCGGAGCGATCATCCAGGTCATAGGAGCCGGCTCGGGCCGTACCTTCGACATCGACGCGGCCCGCTACGGCAAGATCGTGCTCCTCGTCGACGCCGACGTCGACGGCGCGCACATCCGCTGCCTGCTGCTGACCCTCTTCCAGCGCTACATGCGCCCGATGGTCGAGGCCGGCCGGGTCTTCGCCGCCGTGCCGCCCCTGCACCGCATCGAGCTCGTCCAGCCCAAGAAGGGCCAGGACAAGTACGTCTACACGTACTCGGACAACGAGCTGCGGCAGACCCTGTTCGAGTACCAGCGCAAGAACATCCGCTACAAGGACGCCATCCAGCGCTACAAGGGCCTCGGCGAGATGGACGCCGACCAGCTGGCGGAGACCACGATGGACCCGCGCCACCGGACCCTGCGCCGTATCAACATCGGCGACCTGGACTCGGCCGAGCAGGTCTTCGACCTGCTCATGGGCAACGATGTGGCGCCCCGCAAGGAGTTCATCACCAGCTCCGCGGCCACGCTCGACCGCTCGCGCATCGACGCCTAGCCGACCGACGCCTCAGGCGTGACGCCCGGCCGCCCGTCGGGGTGATCCCTGGCCGACCGTCCACCCCTGAGACGATCACAGCCGCGCTGCCTCTCCGTAGCGTCGCGGTGACGGAGGGACTCATCTTTCCGAGGGCTTCGTGGACACGGATGACACCGGGGTTCTGGCGGCCGGAGTCACCACCGCCGCCCGTGCTGCTCACCGGATGCTCGCTGCGTCTGGACGCCGAAGCCCGCAGCCGGGTTCCGGCCGCTGGCGCAGGAGCGCGCGGTACGCGACGCCGAGGCGGCCTCGGCGGCCCTACGTCCTGGCGCACAGCCTCTCCGCGCAGATGGTCCACCTGGAGGCGGCCAGGCTGCAGATCGAGGCCGGCGCCGGACGGGAGACGATCCTGGAGCGGGTGGTGGCCGCCCACTCCATGGCCGGGAGGGGCTCGCCGAGACCCGGCAGGCGCTCTCCGCGCTCCGGGGCGACATGGTGCCCGTCGAGGACTGTCTGCGGGAGCCGGCGCGCGAGGACCGGGCCGAGGTCCAGGGGGCCGGCGCCCGCAGACGCCTTCCAGCGGAAGCCTCCCAGGCCGTACGGAGAGTGGCGCAGGAAGCCCTCACCAAGGTCCGTAAACACGCACCCGGAGCCAGGGCACGGTTGCTGTCGCCTATGGGACGGCGGAAGTCGCCTTGGAGATACGCGACTCGGGGGCGCCAGTCGCCCCTGACACGGGGCAGCCGGCACGGACGGTGTGCCCGGCCGGGCCGCGGCGGCGGGGCTAAACGCCTCCGGATCGGGCTACGGGCTGCTCGGCATGCGGGACCGCGCCGAACTCCTCGGCGGAACCATGCACGCGGGCCCCGAGGGCGACGGCTTCGCTGTGCGGCTGTGGGTGCCGGCACCTTTTCGACCAGGAGATCGGCGTCCGGCTGAGCATCTCCACCGCCACCGTGAAGACCCACATCAGCAATCTCTGCGCCAAGGCGGGGGTGTGCCAGCGGGCGCAGGGCGTCCGGTACGCATATCAGCACGGGCTCGTCGCGCCACCTGGGAGAACCATCACCTGATGGGGTGAAGTGAGGAGGGAGAAGAGTCCGGGATCTTCCCGCTCTGTCCATCCTTGGGCACGCGGCCGAAACGGTTCGCTGACAAGGAGAGTTCACCGGTGGAGAAGGACGAAGAGCCGGGCGCCCCCGCGGTGCGGATCGACGACCCCTGGTACGACGCACTCGCCTCCGGCTGGGGCGAGTCGGCCGACATGGAGACGCCCTCCGCCGAGGCCGACCACGGTGCGGCGGCGACCGGGGCCGTACCGCGACAGCAGCCGGGCGGCCAGGGGGCTGCCGACATCTACCTGGAGGTCCAGCGCAGCGCCGCCTTCCAGGAAGTACGCAGCCGCTACCGGCGGTTCGTGATCCCGGCCGTCCTCGCCTTCCTCGTCTGGTACCTCGCCTATGTGGTGGCGGCGACGGCGGCACCCGCGCTGATGGCCCGGCCCGTCTTCGGGATGGTGAACGTGGCGATGCTCGCCGGGCTCGGCCAGTTCCTCTCCACCTTCCTGCTGACCTGGGCCTACGCCCGCAACGCGCGGCTGCGGCGGGACCGCGCCGCCCTGGAGCTGCGCTGGACGGTGTTCGACGAGACACGGGCGCAGGAGATCACGCGGGGAGGCCGACCGTGACCGACGACCATCAGACACTCGCGCTGCTGCTGTTCAGCGCGTTCATCGTGGTGACGCTCGGGATCACCACCTGGGTGAGCCGTAACCGGCACGGTTCGGCGGAGGAGTTCTATGCCGGAGGAAGGCTCTTCTCCCCGCTGGAGAACGGTTTCGCCATCGCCGGCGACTACATGTCCGCCGCCTCCTTCCTCGGCATCTCCGGACTGATCGCCCTCTTCGGCTACGACGGCATGCTGTACTCCGTCGGCTTCCTCGTCGCCTGGCTGGTCGTGCTCCTCCTGGTCGCCGAACTGGTCCGCAACTGCGGCCGGTTCACCCTCGCCGACGTGGTGGCGGCCCGGATGGCCGAGCGCCCCGTCCGGATCGCCGCGGGAACCTCCTCCGTCACGGTCTCCGTGCTCTATCTGGTGGCCCAGATGGTCGGGGCCGGCAGCCTGGTCGCCCTGCTCCTCGGGGGCACCAGTGAAGCCGCCCGCTCATGGACCGTGGTCGGTGTCGGCGCCCTGATGGTGATCTATGTGTCGATCGGCGGAATGCGGGCGACCACCTGGATCCAGATCGTCAAGGCCGTGCTGCTGATGGCCGGCACGATCACCCTCACCGTGCTCGTCCTGCTCCGCTTCCACGGGGACTTCAACCACCTGCTCGCCACGGCGGCGGAACGCAGCGGACACGGACGGGACTTCCTCGCCCCTGGCCTGCGCTACGGCGGGGAGTGGACCTCACGGCTCGACTTCATCAGCCTCGGCGTCGCGCTCGTCCTCGGCACCGCCGGACTGCCGCACATCCTGTCCCGCTTCTACACCGTGCCGACCGCACGGGCGGCCCGCCGTTCCGTCGTCTGGGCGATCGGGCTCATCGGCGGCTTCTACCTGATGACGATCGTCCTCGGCTTCGGCGCCGCCGCGATCATCGGCCCCGACGCCGTGCGCGCCTCCAACGCGGCCGGGAACACCGCCGTACCGCTGCTCGCGCTCGATCTCGGCGGGGGAGCGGGCTCCACCGGAGGCACGGTGCTCTTCGCGATCGTCGCCGCCGTCGCCTTCGCGACCATCCTGGCGGTCGTCGCCGGCATCACCCTCGCCTCCTCGGCCTCCGTCGCCCACGACCTGTACGCCTCACTGCGCCGCAGGGGCACGCGCGCGAAGCCGTACAGCGAGGTGACCGTGGCGCGCATCGCCGCGGCCGGGATCGGCGCCGCCGCGATCGGACTCGGCCTGCTCGCCCGCGACCTCAACGTGGCGTTCCTGGTCGGTCTCGCCTTCGCGGTCGCCGCCTCCGCCAACCTGCCCGTACTGCTGTACTCGCTGTTCTGGCGGAACTTCACCACGCGCGGCGCCGTGTGGTCGGTGTACGGGGGCCTTGTCCCGGCGGTGCTGCTCGTCGTGTTCTCGCCGGTCGTCTCCGGCAGCCCCGACGCGCTGTTCCCGGGGGTCGACTTCCATGTCTTCCCGCTCCAGAACCCGGGTGTGGTCTCCATCCCGCTCGGCTTCCTGGCCGGCTGGGTCGGGACCGTCACCTCATCCGAGCCGCCCGACGCGGCCAAGCACGCGGAGACGGAGGTCAGGGCGCTGACCGGCGCCGGAGCGGTGTGAGCGAGCCGGACGCACGCGCCGGGGTTCGGCCGGTGCGGGGGGTCAGCCCGTGGACTTCGCCCAGACGTAGCGGTGTTCGGGGCGGCCCGTCTCGCCGTACTTCAGCGACAGCCGTACGCGGCCGGTCCGTTCGAGCAGCTTGAGGTAGCGCTGAGCGGTCTGCCGGCTGACTCCCGACCGCTCGGCGATCTCCTGTGCGGACAGGGCTTTGTCGGCGGCGAGGAGTACCTGCCGCACCAGCTCCGCCGTGGTGGGGGAGTGGCCCTTGGGGAGGTCGGGCTCCACCGCGCTCGCGGAGAGCGCCCCGAAGATGCGGTCGACCTCGGCCTGTTCCGCTTCGCCGCCGCCTTCCAGGGTGTGGCGCAGCGCGGCATACGCCTCCAGCTTGCCGCGGAGCCCGGCGAAGGCGAAGGGCTTGACCAGGTACTGCAGCGCTCCGTGGCGCATCGCCGCCTGCACGGTCGCCACGTCGCGCGCCGCGGTCACCATGATCACATCGGTCTGGTGGCCCAGCCGGCGCAGCTCCCGTACGACCGCGAGTCCGTTCTCGTCCGGCAGATAGTGGTCGAGCAGGATCAGGTCGACGGGGACCTCGGCGAGCCGGGCGAGCGCCTCGGCCGACGAGTGGGCGGTGGCGACGACCTGGAAGCCGGGCACCTTCGTCACATAGGCCGCGTTGATCTGCGCGACGCGGCGGTCGTCGTCGACGACCAGGACGTCGATCACCGCGGCCCCCCGAACGCGGACGGCCCGAGCGCGGAGGCCCCGGCAGACGACGTGCCGGTGGCCGAGCTGGCGGTCGTCGAGGTGCCGGGCGCGGACGTGCCGGTGGCCGACGTGCCGGGCGGAGCGGTTGTGCCGGGCGCGGACGGCCCGGTGTCCGGTCGCTCGTCCAGTTCCGCCGACGGCTCCGGCTCCGGCTGCGGCTCCGGTTCGTTCAGCGCTTCGGGGAGGACGACGGTGAACTCGGCGCCCCCGTCCGGCCCCGTGTCGACCCGGGCGCTGCCGCCCTGACGCTCGGCGAGCCGGCGTACCAGTGCAAGCCCCAGGCCCCGCTTGCCGTGGGAGGGCAGTTCCTTGGTCGTCCACCCCTCGGTGAAGATGAGATCGCGCCGGTCGTCCGGGACGCCGGGCCCGCTGTCGGTGACCCGCAGGACGGCGGTACGGCCCTCGGCCCGCAGAGCGATCTCGACGCGCGCCTCGACGGTGCCCGCGGCGGCGTCCAGGGCGTTGTCGACGAGGTTGCCGACGACCGTGACCAGCTCGCGCGGGTCGACCAGCCGGTCGGGGAGCAGCGAGTCGGCCGAGATCCGCAGCGACACGCCCCGCTCGGCGGCGACCGTGGCCTTGCCGACCAGGAGAGCGGCGAGCAGCGGGTCGTGGATCTTCTCGGTCACCTGCTCGGCGGTGGCGCGGTGGACGCCCACGACCTCGGTCACGAACTCCACCGCCTCGTCGTGCATCTCCAGCTCCAGCAGGCCCAGGAGGGTGTGCAGCCGGTTGGCGTGCTCATGGTCCTGGGCGCGGAGGGCGTCGATCAGCCCGCGGGTGGAGTCGAGCTCGCGGCCGAGCCGCTCCAGTTCGGTCCGGTCGCGCAGCGTGGCGACGGCGCCGCCGTCGTCCGTCGGCATCCGGTTGGCGATCAGTACCCGGTGGCCCCGGACGGTCACCAGGTCCTCGCCCGTGACTCGGCCGGCCAGCACGTCGGCCGTACGACCGGAGCCGAGCGCCTCCTCCAGCGGGCTCCCGGTGGCCTCCGGTCCGATACCGAGAAGCCGCTGGGCCTCGTCGTTCATGAGACGGATGCGGCCGGCGCGGTCGAGGGCGACGACACCCTCGCGGATGCCGTGGAGCATGGCCTCGCGTTCGGCGAGCAGTGCGGAGATGTCCGAGAACGCCAGGTCGTGGGTCTGCCGCTGCAGCCTGCGGGAGATCAGATACGCGGCGAGGGCGCCGGCCGCCAGGGCCCCGCCGGCGTACGCGAGCAGTCCGGGGATCGCCCCGAGGAGCCGGTCGTGGACGCTGTCGTACTCGATGCCGACGGACACCGCGCCGACGATGGTCCCGTCCACGTCGCGCAGCGGGGCCTTCCCCCGCGCCGAGCGGCCCAGGGTGCCGTTGTCGATCTCCATGACCTCCTGCCCGGAGAGGGCGGCGCTGGGGTCCGTGGAGACGATCCTGCCGATCTGCGCGGGGTCGGTGTGGGACCAGCGCACGCCTCGGGTGTCCATGACGACGACGTACTCGGCGCCGGTGGACTGCCGGATCCGCTCGGCCTCGACCTGTACCGGACCACCGGCGGAGGGCTCGGAGTCACGCAGCGCGGCGGCGACCTCGGGGGAGGCGGTGGTCTCGGCGATGGCGAGGGCGCGCCGCATGGCCTGGTCGTCGAGCTGGTCGCTGAGCGGTGCGAGGAAGAGGCCGGTGGCCAGCACCGTGACGCCGGTGGCGACGGCCAGCTGCATGAGGAGGACCTGCGCGAAGACCCGCCGCGGCCAGCCGAACCGCCGACGGCGCGGAGTGGGTCGCGCGGGGGCGGTCGGTGCGGGGCTCATGGCAGGAACGGTACGGGGAGGGGGGCGGGGACCGGAAACGACCACCCGCCGCGACCAGGAGGGCAGAGGTGCGGGCCGCCCTGCGGGTGGCGGCGCACCGTCGGTGGCTGCGGGTGGCCCTGGGCCGCGCGGCTGGTGTCTATTCTGGGGGCTTTGTGGTTCGTGGTCGGAGGGGTTTTCGTGGTCAGGCAGCAGATTCCCGTCATCGTCCTCTCCGGGTTCCTCGGCTCGGGGAAGACCACGCTGCTCAACCATCTGCTGCGCAGTGCCCGGGGCACCCGGATCGGGGTCATGGTCAACGACTTCGGGGACATCGGGATCGACGCGATGACCGTCGCCGGGCAGGTCGGCTCCACGGTCTCGCTCGGCAACGGGTGCCTGTGCTGCGCCGTCGACGCGAGCGAGCTGGACGAGTATCTGGAGGTCCTCACCCGGCCCGAGATGCGGCTCGATGTGATCGTCATCGAGGCCAGCGGTCTCGCCGAGCCGCAGGAACTCGTCCGGATGGTGCTCGCCAGCGACAACGAGCGGATCGTGTACGGCGGGCTCGTGCAGGTCGTCGACGCCGCCGAGTTCTCCGGGACCCGGGAGCGGCATCCGGAGACCGACCGTCATCTCGCCCTCGCCGATCTGGTCGTGGTGAACAAGGCGGACCGGGTAGCGCGGGAGGAGCTCGACGCCGTGCACGAGACGGTCGCCGCGCTGGCCGGACGGGCCGCGGTGATCCGCGCCTCGTACGGGCGCGTCGACCCCGAGGTCCTCTTCGACCGGGTGGTGCCCGAGGACGAGATCGAGGGGCAGATGTCCATCGAGGACCTGCTCTACGGGGACCCCGAGGCCGAGCATCCGCACGCCCACTACGAGTCCCTCTCGTTCTCCACCGGCACCGCCCTGCACCCGCGGCGCCTGATGACCTTCCTCGACTCCCGCCCGCAGGGGCTCTACCGCATCAAGGGCTTCGTCGATCTCGGCGCGGCGGACCCGGACAACCGGTATGTCGTCCACGCGGTCGGCCGCTTCCTGCGGTTCTTTCCCGAGCCCTGGCCCGTCGGCGAGGAGAGGCTCACCCAGCTGGTGCTCATCGGCTCCGGCATCGACGCGCCGGCTCTGCGCAAGGGGCTGGCGGAGTGCGAGCTGAACGGCCCGCAGGACATCCCTGACGAGCACAGCATGTGGGGCGTCCTGCGCTACGTACCCCAGCCGGAGCCGGAGCCGGAGCCGGAGCCGGACCCGGACCCGGAGCCGGACGCGGGGTGGTCGGCCGGTCAGGCGCCGACGGCGGCGAGGTAGTCCGCGAGGCCGTCCGCGCTCTCGCCCGCCCATCCCACGTAGCCGTCGGGCCGGATCAGGAAGAGGCCCGTGCCGTAGGGCTCGTACGCGGCCACGCGGGCCGTGCGCACCGATCCCGTCCGGAGGGCCGGGGGCTCCGTGCCGACGGCAAGGAGCGTGAAGTGCGGTCCGCGGAAGACGTCGAAGAGGTGCTCATCCCCGTACGGGCCGTCCGGGGCGCGGTCGCCCGCGCGCAGCGCGCCCTCGGCGAGCCCGCTCCGGGTCTCGACGGCGACGGGCGAGTCCCGGTACCCCAGGCCGAGCTGCTGGACCTCCTCGCCGCGCTGGGTGTTCTCGCCCTCGGCGGAGGCCCGGTGGATACGGCTGCTGATGCCGAGGACGGCGGCGGCGACGGGCAGCCGCTCGGCCTCGTAGGAGTCGAGCAGCGCGGCCGGGGCGCCGTGGCGCAGCACCTGACCGAGCTTCCAGCCGAGGTTGTACGCGTCCTGGACGCTGGTGTTGAGGCCCTGACCGCCCGCGGGGGAGTGCACGTGCGCCGCGTCGCCCGCCAGGAAGACCCGGCCGTCGCGGAACCGGTCCGCCATCGCCGCGCGGGCCCGGAAGTCGGAGGCCCACAGCACCTCGACGACGTCCGCCGCGGCGAGCGGTGTGCGCTCGGCGACGAGTCCGCGCACCGCCTCGGCCGAGGTGTCGACGGCGGCGGCCTCGTCCTCGAAGGCGACGATCAGCTGGAAGTGGTCGGCTCCGGGCAGCGGGCACAGCGCCACGCCGCCTCCGGGCGCCTTCGGCCAGATGTGCCAGTTTGCCCGGTCGACGAGCGCCTCGGGGGAGAGGCGGACGTCACCGACGAGCATCGGCCGCGGGTCGACGGTCTCGCCCGTCATGCCGATACCGAGCGCCTTGCGGACGGTTGAGCGTCCGCCGTCGGCCGCCACGAGATAGGACGCCCGTACCGTCCCGCCGGTGGAGAGCTCCGCCTCGACCCCGTCCGCGGACTGGCGGAACCCCGTGAGGGCCGTGCCGAACCGGACGCCGCCCCCGAGCTCCACCAGCCGCTCGTACAGCAGCTCCTGGGTGCGGGACTGCGGGATGAGCAGCACGTTCGCGTACGGGACCTGCTCGGTCGGCTCGGACCGCTTCATCATGTCCCACTCGTGCTGACGCTCCGCGCCCTCCCAGGCCAGCATCCGCGGGTAGAGGGAGGCCGCGTCCAGGATCCCGGGCAGTACGCCGAGGTCGTCGAGGACCTCCTGGCTGCGCGGCTGGATGCCCTTGCCGCGCGAGCCGGGGAAGAGCCGGTCGGCCTTCTCGACCAGCAGCGTGCGTACGCCCCGGCGGGCGAGGTCGATGGCGAGCACCAGTCCGGTGGGGCCCGCTCCGACGACGACGACGTCCGTCTCCGCGCTCGTGCCGCTGGTCATGCCACTGCCTCCCACGTCCTTAACGTTGTTAAGTTCCATGCTCCGGAGCATGGCCTTAACGTTGTTAAGTTGTCAAGGGGATACCGTGGCGGGGTGGCGACGAAGAAGACGACTCGGCTGGATCCCGCGCAGGTGGCGGAGGCCGCCCTGAGCCTGCTGAACGAGCGGGGCCTCGAAGGACTCACGCTGCGCGCGATCGCCCAGGAGCTGAACGTGCAGGCGCCCGCGCTCTACTGGCACTTCAAGAACAAGCAGGCGCTGCTCGACGAGATGGCGACGGTGATGTACCGGCAGATGGTCGCCGACCCCGTGGCGCGACCGGCCGGCGACCTGAGCTGGCAGGAGCGGATCCTCGCGGTCAACCGGGGTCTGCGCGCCGGGCTGCTGCGCTACCGCGACGGCGCCAAGGTCTACAGCGGTGCCCGCTTCACCGGGACCGACTTCGCCGCGGACATGGAGCTCCAGCTCGGCTCGCTCGTCGAAGCGGGCTTCTCGCTGCCCCAGGCGGTACGGGCCAGCACCACGGCGTACATGTTCACGCTGGGCTTCGTGACGGAGGAGCAGGGCACCGAGCCGGTGCCGGGGCAGCCCCGCGAGGGCTTCGACGTCGAGCGGCGGGCCGAGCGGCTGGCCGACTACCCCCTGTCGGCGGCGGCCGGGGCGGAGCTCTTCACCGACTACGACACCGGCTTCGAGGACGGGCTGCGCCTGATCGTCGCCGGGATCGAGGCGACCTACGCGCCCACGGCCCCGCCCCGCGATCGGTCCTGACACCGGCCCCGCCCCGCGACCCGTCCTGACACCGGCCACGGGCCCATCCGTCCCGGCCCCGTCCGCCCCGGCCTCCCGCCGGCCCGGCCCCACCGGCCCCACGACGGCGAACGCCCCCTGCCCCGCGCGACGGCGCGGGGCAGGGGGCGTTTCGACGGGGGGAGCGCTAGCGGAGGGCGCCCGCCACGACATCGACCGGCTTCGGCAGCGGGGTGCCCGAGCCGTCACGGCGCGGGTCGATCTCGGGCAGATCCACCGGCGTGCCGTTCTCCTGTGCGGCGTGCGCCGGGGTGGCGCCCGCCCAGGCAAGGATCAGCACGTCCTCGCCCTTCAGGAACCGCTGGCAGCGCACGCCACCGGTCGCACGCCCCTTGCGGGGGTACTGGTCGAACGGCGTCAGCTTCGCCGACGTGGCGGCCGAGTCGTCCAGCGTGCCCGTGGAGCCGGCGACCGTGAACACGACCGCGTCCACCGCCGGATCCACCGCCGTGAACGAGATCACCTCGGCGCCCTCGGCGAGCTTGATGCCCGCCATACCGCCCGCCGGACGTCCCTGGGGCCGTACCTGCGAGGCCTGGTAGCGCAGCAGCTGGGCGTCGGAGGTGATGAAGACCAGATCCTCCTCGCCCGTCCGCAGCTCGGTCGCGCCGACGATCCGGTCACCCTCCCTGAGGGTGATGACCTCCAGCTCGTCCTTGTTCGCCGGATAGTCCGGCACGACCCGCTTCACCACACCCTGGAGCGTGCCGAGCGCCAGCCCAGGCGAGGCCTCGTCGAGCGTCGTCAGGCAGACGACGGTCTCGTCGTCCTCCAGGGTGAGGAACTCCGCCAGCGGTGCCCCGCCCGCCAGGTTCGGCGCGGAGGCGGTGTTCGGCAGCTGCGGCAGATCGATCACCGCGATCCGCAGCAGCCGTCCGGCGGAGGTCACCGCGCCGATGTCGCCGCGCTGCGTCGCCGGAACCACGGAGACGATCACATCGTGCTTGGAGCGCCTGCCTTCCGCGGCCGCCGGGATCTCCTCCGTCGCCGTACGGGCCAGCAGGCCCGTCGAGGACAGCAGGACCCGGCAGGGGTCGTCCGCGACCTCCAGGGAGGTGGCGGCGATCGGCGCGCCCGCCGACTCCAGCAGGACCGTACGCCGGTCGGTGCCGAACTTCTTCGCCACCGCGGCCAGTTCGCCCGAGACCAGCTTGCGCAGCTCGCTGTCGGAGTCCAGGATCCCGGTCAGCTCGTCGATCTCGCCGTTGAGCCGGTCGCGCTCGGTCTCCAGCTCGATCCGGTCGAACTTGGTGAGCCGGCGCAGCGGGGTGTCCAGGATGTACTGCGTCTGGACCTCGCTCAGCGAGAAGCGCTCGATGAGGCGCTCCTTGGCCTGCGCCGAGTTCTCGCTGGAGCGGATGAGGCGGATGACCTCGTCGATGTCGAGCAGGGCGACGAGCAGGCCCTCGACCAGGTGCAGCCGGTCGCGCTTCTTGCCGCGGCGGAACTCGGAGCGCCGGCGCACCACGTCGAAGCGGTGGTCGAGATAGACCTCGAGGAGCTCCTTGAGGCCCAGCGTGAGCGGCTGGCCGTCGACCAGCGCCACGTTGTTGATACCGAAGGACTCCTCCATCGGCGTCAGCTTGTAGAGCTGCTCCAGGACCGCCTCCGGCACGAAGCCGTTCTTGACCTCGATGACCAGGCGCAGACCGTGGTTGCGGTCGGTGAGGTCCTTGACGTCCGCGATGCCCTGCAGCTTCTTGGAGCCGACCAGGTCCTTGATCTTGGAGATGACCTTCTCGGGGCCGACCGTGAAGGGCAGTTCGGTGACGACGATGCCCTTGCGGCGCGCCGTCACGTTCTCCACCGTCGCCGTGGCGCGGATCTTGAACGTGCCGCGGCCGTTCTCGTACGCGTCCTTGATGCCGGACAGACCGACGATCCGGCCGCCGGTGGGGAGGTCGGGGCCGGGGACGAAGCGCATCAGCGCTTCCAGGTCCGCGTTCGGGTGCCGGATCAGGTGCCGGGCGGCGGCGATGACCTCGCCCAGGTTGTGCGGGGGCATGTTGGTCGCCATGCCGACCGCGATGCCGGAGGCGCCGTTGACCAGCAGGTTCGGATACGCGGCGGGCAGCGCGACCGGCTCCCGCTCCTGGCCGTCGTAGTTCGGCGAGAAGTCGACCGTGTCCTCGTCGATCGACTCCGTCATCATCAGCGCCGCGGCGGCCATCCTGGACTCGGTGTACCGCATGGCGGCGGGCGGGTCGTCGTTGCCCAGCGAGCCGAAGTTGCCGTGGCCGTCGACCAGCGGGAGGCGCATGGAGAACGGCTGGGCCATGCGCACCATCGCGTCGTAGATCGACGCGTCGCCGTGCGGGTGCAGCTTGCCCATGACCTCACCGACGACGCGGGCGCACTTCACATAGCCGCGGTCGGGGCGCAGGCCCATCTCGTTCATCTGGTAGACGATGCGGCGCTGGACGGGCTTCATGCCGTCGCGGGCGTCCGGCAGCGCGCGGGAGTAGATCACCGAGTACGCGTACTCGAGGAAGGAGCCCTGCATCTCGTCGACGACGTCGATGTCGAGGATCCTCTCCTCGAACGCGTCGTCCGGCGGCGGTGTCTTCGTGCTGCGGCGGGCCATCGCGGCTGCGGCTCCTTCACCAACAAGGTTGATCTGACGCGGACCATTGTGGACCGTCCCACCGACAACGCCGACCGCGACCCGGGTACAGGCCCGCCGAGGGCCGTCCGGGAGCCGTGCGGCGGCCGTACGCCGCCCGTCCCTCAGCCGTCCGTCCGACCGTCCGCGAGCCGTACGCCGGCTGTCGGCCGGGCCGGCCGTCAGCCGTACGCGACATCCGCGCGACCCGGAAGAGGGACGCCGGGAACCTGCGGGAACTTCGCCAGGTGCCGGTGCGCTTGCATAGGGTGGCAGGACTTTTCCACATCGCGATCGAAGGGACGTACATGCCCATGGGTCACACGGCCACGGCAGAGGCCGGCTCCGGCGGCCTGACAGCGACCGAGCACCGGCTGGCCAACGGCCTGCGCGTGGTGCTCTCCGAGGACCACCTGACCCCGGTCGCCGCGGTGTGCCTCTGGTACGACGTCGGTTCCCGCCACGAGGTCGCGGGTCGCACCGGCCTGGCCCACCTCTTCGAGCACCTGATGTTCCAGGGCTCGAAGCAGGTCCACGGCAACGGCCACTTCGAGCTGGTGCAGGGCGCGGGCGGTTCGCTCAACGGCACGACGAGCTTCGAGCGCACCAATTACTTCGAGACCATGCCCACCCACCAGCTGGAGCTCGCGCTCTGGCTGGAGGCGGACCGCATGGGCTCGCTGCTCGCCGCCCTGGACGACGAGTCCATGGAGAACCAGCGCGACGTCGTCAAGAACGAGCGCCGCCAGCGGTACGACAACGTGCCCTACGGCACGGCCTTCGAGAAGCTGACCGCGCTGGCCTACCCCGAGGGTCACCCCTACCACCACACGCCGATCGGCTCCATGGCCGACCTGGACGCGGCGACGCTGGAGGACGCGCGGGCCTTCTTCCGCACGTACTACGCGCCGAACAACGCGGTGCTCTCGGTCGTCGGCGACATCGACCCGGCGCAGACCCTGGCCTGGATCGAGAAGTACTTCGGCTCCATCCCGTCCCACGACGGCAAGCTGCCGCCGCGCGACGGCACGCTCCCCGACACCATCGGCGAGCAGCTGCGCGAGGTCGTCGAGGAGGAGGTCCCGGCCCGCGCGCTGATGGCCGCCTACCGCCTCCCGCACGACGGCACGCGCGAGTGCGACGCCGCCGACCTCGCCCTGACCGTCCTCGGCGGCGGCGAGTCCTCCCGGCTCCACAACCGGCTGGTCCGCCGCGACCGTACGGCCGTGGCCGCCGGCTTCGGCCTGCTCCGCCTGGCCGGCGCGCCCTCGCTCGGCTGGCTGGACGTCAAGACGTCCGGCGGGGTCGAGGTGCCCGAGATCGAGGCCGCCGTCGACGAGGAGCTGGCCCGGTTCGCCTCCGAGGGCCCGACGCCCGAGGAGATGGAGCGCGCCCAGGCCCAGTTGGAGCGGGAGTGGCTGGACCGGCTCGGCACGGTCGCGGGCCGCGCCGACGAACTCTGCCGCTACGCGGTCCTGTTCGGCGACCCGCAGCTCGCCCTGACCGCCGTCAACCGGGTCCTGGACGTCACCGCCGAGGAGGTGCGTGCCGTCGCCGAGGCCCAGCTGCGGCCGGACAACCGCGCGGTGCTGGTCTACGAGCCGATCGGCACCGAACAGAACGACGCCGAGCAGAGCGACAGCGACGAGGAAGAGGGAGCGGACCAGTGACCGACGCTGCCGCGTCTTTGACGAGCATGACGTTCCACCCGCAGCCGGAGCCGGGCACCGCCAGGCCCTGGGCCTTCCCGGCCCCGGACCGCGGAGCGCTGGACAACGGCCTGACCGTGCTGCGCTGCCACCGCCCCGGCCAGCAGGTCGTCGCCGTCGAGATCTTCTTCGACGCCCCGCTGGAGGCCGAGCCCGCGGGCCTCGACGGAGTCGCCACGATCATGGCCCGCGCGCTCTCCGAGGGCACGGACCAGCACAGCGCCGAGGAGTTCGCGGCCGAGCTGGAGCGCTGCGGCGCCACGCTCGACGCGCACGCCGACCACCCGGGTGTACGGGTCTCCCTGGAGGTCCCCGTCTCGCGGCTGCCCAAGGCGCTCGGGCTGCTCTCCGAGGCCCTGATCGCGCCCGCGTTCCTCGAGACCGAGGTCGAGCGACTGGTGCGCAACCGTCTCGACGAGATCCCGCACGAGACGGCCAACCCGGCCCGCCGGGCGGCCAAGCAGCTCTCCAAGGAGCTGTTCCCGGCCGGTTCGCGCATGTCCCGGCCGCGCCAGGGCACCGAGGAGACGGTGGAGGCGATCGACGCCGCCGCCGTCCGCGCGTTCTTCGAGGCGC
Source organism: Streptomyces sp. NPDC012508 (assembly GCF_042902595.1). Lineage (NCBI taxonomy): Bacteria > Bacillati > Actinomycetota > Actinomycetes > Kitasatosporales > Streptomycetaceae > Streptomyces > Streptomyces sp. NPDC012508. The sequence goes on along the minus strand of NZ_JBIBEO010000008.1, from coordinate 365,414 downwards.
ACATCCGGCCCTCCACGGCCACGGCCGTCGTCGTCGGCGACCTGACCGACGTCGACCTGGACAAGGTGCTCGCCGAGACGCTCGGCGCCTGGACGGGGAACTCCGCCGAGTCCCGCCCGGTTCCGCCGATCACGGCCGACGACACCGGCCGTGTGGTCATCGTCGACCGCCCGGGTGCCGTCCAGACGCAGCTGCTGATCGGCCGTGTCGGCGCGGACCGGCACGACCGCGTCTGGCCGGCCCAGGTCCTCGGCACGTACTGCCTCGGCGGCACGCTCACCTCCCGCCTGGACCGCGTCCTGCGCGAGGAGAAGGGCTACACCTACGGCGTCCGCGCCTTCGGCCAGGTGCTGCGCTCCGACGGCAAGGGCAACGGCGCCTCGATGCTCGCCATCAGCGGCTCCGTCGACACACCCAACACCGGCCCGGCACTTGACGACCTGTGGAAGGTGCTGCGCACCCTCGCCGCGGAGGGTCTGACGGACGCCGAGCGCGATGTCGCCGTGCAGAACCTGGTGGGCGTGGCACCGCTCAAGTACGAGACCGCCGCCTCCGTCGCCGGGACCCTCGCCGACCAGGTCGAGCAGCACCTTCCGGACGATTTCCAGGCGCAGTTGTACGCGCGCCTCGCCGAGACCGGCACGGTGGAGGCGACGGCCGCGGTCGTCAACGCCTTCCCCGTGGACCGTCTCGTCACCGTGCTCGTGGGTGACGCGTCGGAGATCGAGGAGCCGGTGCGCGCCCTCGGCATCGGCGAAGTGACCGTCGTCACCGGCTGATTGAGCCGGACCGCCGGCGCGGTCGGCGGCACCGGAGGACCCCGACGTCACAGTACGTCGGGGTCCTCCTTTTTTGTCCGTATTGCCGCAGAGGGTGGGTGTATGGCCTGTGGCATGTCTTACAAACTGGCGTGTCTGTTTGGTGATTGAAAGATGGTCCGCTTAGCGTCAGTCCGGCTGTTCGCCAGTTGCACCCGCCGCACCCGCGGCATCGGACAGTCATCGCCGAGTCCCCGTCAGGCGCGAGCCTGGGGAGCCGGGGACCCACACGAAGTCCCTGGGGTGAATCGGACGCCTTCGCACCCGTGCGGAGGGGCCCGTAGGAGACCTTCCTGCTCCGAACCCGTCAGCTAACCCGGTAGGCGAGAAGGAAGGAAAGGAACAGCCCCTACATGGCGTTCACCCGTGCCACCGGGAAGCATCGTGGTCCGAGCCGTCTGGCGCGCCGCAGCGCCGGCATCGCCGGCGTCGCGACCCTCGCCACCACCGGCGTCATCGGAACCCTCGCCTCCCCGGCACTCGCCGTCGACACGGACGCGGCCCCCTCCGTCGAGGACACCGGGCTGACCCAGATCGTCGCCGCCGACTCCCTCGCCGAGACCGTCGACGCCCAGGCCGCCGCCCAGGAGCGCGAGGCCGCCGAGGCCGAGGCGAAGCGCAAGGCGGAGGCCCGTGCCAAGGCCGAAGCGAAGCGCAAGGCGGAGGCCCGCGCCAAGGAGATCCGCGAGGCCAAGGAGCGCGCCGCCCGTGAGGCCGAGCGCAAGCGCCTGAACTCCTTCCAGCTCCCCGTGGCCGGCTCGTACGTCAGCACCGGTTACAAGACCGGCGGCTCGCTCTGGTCCTCCGGCAGTCACTCCGGCATCGACTTCCACGCCGCCTCCGGCAGCAAGGTCGTCTCCGTCGGCTCCGGCACCGTCGTCGAGGCCGGCTGGGGCGGCGCGTACGGCAACAACGTCGTCATCCGGATGAACGACGGCACGTACACCCAGTACGGTCACCTCTCGGCCATCAGTGTCGGGGTCGGCCAGTCCGTCACCCCGGGCCAGCAGATAGGCATCTCGGGCTCGACCGGCAACTCCACCGGCCCGCACCTCCACTTCGAGGCCCGCACCACCGCCGAGTACGGCTCGGACATCAACCCGATCGCGTACCTCCGCGCCCGCGGTGTGAACGTCTGACCGTTCGCGGTCTTCCCAGCGCGTCAGAAAAGCCCCGGCTCGTACTAGGCCGGGGCTTTTCGCTGACCAAAAACATATCCATGGTTCCGGGGGAGCCATCGGAAACAATGCCCTGCTGCAATAGAGTCCCGGGAGAACCGGTTTCGCGCGGATTAAGGCGGAGGTCGAACATGCGCATTCCCGCGCACTCTGTATGCACGGCGATCCGGGACGACATCGTCCTCGGGGTCTTCGAGCGCGGCAGCCGGCTGACCGAGGAGCAGTTGGCCCGCCGTTACGGAGTCTCCCGCGTCCCCGTCCGCGAGGCGCTGCGCACCCTGGAGTCCGAGGGCTTCGTGATCACCCGCCGGCACGCGGGCGCCCACGTCGCGGAGCCCAGCGAGCAGGAGGCGGCCGACCTGCTGGACGTACGGTCCCTGCTCGAACCGCTCGGTGCCGCGCGCGCCGCGCAGCGCCGCACGGAGGCGCACCTCAAGGTGCTGCGGGGCCTGGTCAGGCTGGGGCAGGAGCGGGCCAGGCGGGGGCAGGCGGAAGACCTGCGCTCGCTCGGCGGCTGGTTCCACGAGACGCTGGCCCAGGCCTCGGGCAGCCCGGCGCTCACCGCCCTGCTCACCCAGCTCCGGCACAAGATCGCCTGGATGTACGCGGTCGAGATCCCCGCCCAGCCCGTCGAGGCATGGGCCGAGCACGGCGCGATCGTGGACGCGGTGGCGCGCGGCGACGCCGAACGGGCTCGTGCGCTGACGGCGTCGCACGCCGAACGGTCCCTGGCGCTGCACCGGCTGAAACGCCCGGAGCGCGGGCGTGTGAGGGTTTCGCAACATGTCGTCAACACCGCGAGCGTCCGGAATTAACGAGCGGGCCGTATACAAAGGGTGGGAATTTCGCGGGCCTGTCCCTTCGTACAGGGGATGGCGCCCGGAAATTTTCGGTGCGCAAAGTGCTGCCCGCAATGCGTCGCCCGCAATGCGCTGACCGCAATGCGCTGACCGCAAATACGTCGCACGGAGTGTGCCCGCGGAATCGGGGGGACGAAAAAGCCGCGCCGCCGGTGTTCCGGCGTGCGCGGCTTTTTCGGAGATCAGGTCAGACGGTCTCGGGAAGCTCCTCGAGCCCCTCGGCAACCAGCTTCGCCAGGCGGTCGAGCGCGGCCTCGGCACCCTCGGCGTCCGAAGCGAGAACGATCTCCTCGCCGCCCTGCGCTCCCAGGCCGAGCACCGCGAGCATCGACGCGGCGTTCACCGGGTTGCCATCGGCCTTGGCGATCGTCACGGGGACGCCGGAGGCCGTGGTGGCACGGACGAAGATGGAGGCGGGGCGGGCGTGCAGGCCCTCGGCCCAGCCGACGTTGACGCGGCGCTCAGCCATGGTGTTGCCCTTCAAGTCTCAAGCGGGTTGTCTAGACCAGTCTCTCACGGGCCGCGGGGTGCTCGTGGCCGACCTTCGGCCCCCGCGGGAAGGCCGATCGGTCCTCCTTACCTTGCATGGCGACCACGCGCCGCGCGACCGGTGCCCGTGTCGGACTCCGGCCGTACGCTTGCCCCATGCAGTCGGAACAGCCGGGTCGGCAGGCGGAACAGCCGGAGCACGCCTACCCCGACCACTGGGAAGCGGACGTGGTCCTCCGTGACGGCGGCACCGCGCGCATCAGACCCATCACCGCCGACGACGCCGAACGGCTGGTCAGCTTCTACGAGCAGGTCTCCGACGAGTCGAAGTACTACCGCTTCTTCGCGCCGTACCCGAGGCTCTCCGCCAAGGACGTGCACCGCTTCACCCATCACGACTTCGTCGACCGGGTGGGACTCGCCGCGACGGTCGGCGGGGAGTTCATCGCCACCGTGCGGTACGACCGGATCGACGACCGCGGCATGCCCGCCTCCGCACCGGCCGACGAGGCCGAGGTCGCGTTCCTGGTCCAGGACGCCCACCAGGGGCGGGGCGTGGCATCCGCCCTGCTCGAACACATCGGGGCGGTGGCGCGCGAGCGGGACATCCGCCGGTTCGCGGCGGAGGTGCTGCCCGCGAACACCAAGATGATCAAGGTCTTCACCGACGCCGGGTACACCCAGAAGCGGAGCTTCGAGGACGGCTCGGTACGGCTCCATCTCGACCTGGAGCCCACCGACCGCTCGCTCGCCGTGCAGCGCGCGCGGGAGCAGCGGGCCGAGGCCCGTTCCGTACAGCGGCTCCTCACTCCCGGCTCGGTCGCCGTCGTCGGCGCCGGACGCACACCGGGCGGGGTGGGCCGGACGGTCCTGCGAAACCTCCTGGACGGCGGGTTCGGCGGGCGTACGTACGCGGTGAACCGCGCGCTCCCCGAGGAGACCGGCACGCTCGAGGGAGTGCCGGCCTTCCGCTCCGTCGCGGACATCGGAGAGCCGGTGGACCTCGCGATCGTGGCCGTGCCCGCCGAGCGCGTGCCGGAGGCCGTCGCCGACTGCGGGGAGCACGGGGTGCGGGGGCTCGTCGTCCTCTCCGCGGGCTACGCCGAGACGGGGACGGCGGAGGGCAGGGACCGGCAGCGGGAGCTGGTGCGGCAGGCCCGCTCGTACGGGATGCGGATCATCGGGCCCAACGCGTTCGGGATCATCAACACCTCGGCCGGTGTCCGGCTGAATGCCTCGCTCGCGCCGCAGTTGCCGGCCGCCGGACGGATCGGGCTCTTCACCCAGTCCGGCGCGATCGGGATCGCGCTCCTCGCCGGACTGCACCGGCACGGCGCGGGCATCTCCTCCTTCATCTCGGCCGGCAACCGGGCCGACGTCTCCGGCAACGACTTCCTCCAGCACTGGTACGACGACCCGGAGACGGACGTCGTCCTGCTGTACCTGGAGTCCATCGGGAACCCGCGGAAGTTCACCCGGCTGGCCCGCCGCACGGCGGCGGTCAAACCGGTCGTGGTGGTCAAGGGCGCGCGGCACAGCGGGAGCGCGCCGCCGGGGCACCGCGTGCCGGTCACCCGGATCCCGCACGCCACGGTCTCCGCCCTGCTCCGGCAGGCCGGAGTCATCCGCGTCGACACCGTGACCGAACTCGTCGACGCCGGGCTGCTCCTGGCGGGCCAGCCGCTGCCCGCCGGGCCGCGCGTGGCAATCCTCGGCAACTCCGAGTCGCTCGGGCTGCTGACGTACGACGCCTGTCTGACGGAGGGGCTCCGCCCGCACCGCCCGCTGGACCTGACGACGGGCGCCAGCCCCGCGGACTTCCGCGCTGCGCTGACGGCCGCGCTCGCGGACGACGCGTGCGACGCGGTCGTCGTGACCGCGATCCCGTGGGTCGGCGAGAACGGCGCGGTCGAGTCCGGTGACGGCGAGGTCCTCGCGGCGTACCTCCGCGAGGCGGTCGCCTCCGCCCCGTCTCCGGCGAAGCCGGTGGTCGTGGTCCACGTGGAGATGGGCGGCCTGGCGGAAGCGCTCTCGGCGGCGACGAGCACGCGCCCGCCCGCGCGCCGTCCGCTCGGGGCTGCCCAGCCCGCCGGGCCCAAGAGCCCGGACGCCCCGGTGGGCGGGCCCCCGGGCGGGGCGGCGTCAGCTTCTCCGGCGGGTGCCCGAGCAGCCGGGGTGGAGACCGGGGCGATCCCCGGCCACGGACCGGCGGGCGGCTCGTCCGCGCCTGTACGGCCGGGCGCCGCCGGAGCGGTCCCCGCCGACGCGACGCCCGCACCGGTGGGGTCCGCGGGTGGGCCGCCGAGCGGGGGGATTCCCGCCTATCCCGCCGCCGAGCGGGCCGTCAGGGCGTTGGCCGAGGCCGTGCGGTACGGGCAGTGGCGGCGGCAGGCCGCCGAGCCCGGGCGGGTGCCCGAGTTCGAGGACATCGACGAGGGCGGGGCCGCCGCACAGATCGAGCGCGTGCTCGGGGAGGACGTGGACGCCCGGGGCGCCACCCTCGACGTCGACGCGGCGCGCGAGCTGCTCGGGCGGTACGGGATCGACGTGCGGCCCACCCTCCCCGCCCCCACCCCCGACGACGCCGTCCTCGCCGCCGCCCGGCTCGGATACCCCGTCGCCCTCAAGACGACCGCCCCCCATCTGCGCCACCGCCCCGACCTCGGGGGCGTACGGCTCGACCTGGCGGGCGAGGAACAACTCCGTACCGCGTACGCCGAATTGACCGAGGCGCTCGGCAAGCCCGCCGAGCTCCAGCCGGTCGTCCAGGCGATGGTGCCCCGCGGCGTCGACACCGTCGTCCGCTCGGCCATCGACCCGGCTGTCGGCGCCGTCCTCTCCTTCGGGCTCGCCGGAGCCGCCTCCGAGCTGCTCGGCGACATGTCCCACCGCCTCGTCCCGGCCACCGACCGCGACGCCGCCGACCTCGTCCGCTCCATCCGCACCGCCCCGCTCCTCTTCGGCTGGCGCGGCTCGGCCCCCGTCGACACACCCGCCCTGGAGGAACTGCTGCTGCGCGTCTCCCGGCTCGTCGACGACCATCCCGAGGTGGTTGCGATCACCCTGGAGCCCGTGGTCGTCGCCCCGCACGGCCTCTCCGTGCTCGGTGCGACGGTCCGCCTGGCCCCGCCCCCGCCCCGTACGGACCTCGGTCCCCGCAGCCTTCCGAGCTACTGAACCTGGCACGAGCCCGGTCGGAATCCGGCTCCAACCCGGCTCCGAAGCGTCCCGGAGCGCCCCTTCCGACGGATTAGGATGGAGTCCATGGCGAAGACCGGTACGACGACTCAGGGGCTGCGCGCGGCGATCGAGCGCAGCGGCTACTACCCGGCCCTCGTGGCCGAGGCGGTGGAGGCCGCTGTCGGTGGCGAGCCGATCGCGTCGTACCTGGTGCACCAGGAGACCACCTTCGACTCCAACGAGGTCCGTCGCCATGTCACGGTCCTCGTCCTGACCGCCAACCGCTTCATCGTCAGCCACACCGACGAGCAGGCCGCCGACAACAGCTCCCCGACGCCGTACGCCACGACGTCCACCGAGTCGGTCAAGCTGGACCGGATCTCCTCCGTCGTCGTCAGCCGCGTCGTCGCCAACCCCGAGTCGTACACCCCCGGCACCCTGCCCCGTGAGGTCGTCCTCACCATCGGCTGGGGCGCCGTCTCGCGGATCGACCTGGAGCCCGCCGCCTGCGGCGACCCCAACTGCGACGCCGACCACGGCTACACCGGCAACGCCACCGCCGACGACCTCAGCCTGCGCGTCAGCGACGCCGGGGACGGCCCGGACACGGTGCGCCAGACCCTCGCCTTCGCCCAGTCGCTCTCCGAAGCCACCGCGGCGACCCGCTGATGGTCCAGCCCACCGCCGTCACCTCCGGCTGGCCGGACGACCCCGTCCCGCTCGACCTCGCCACGGCGCCCGTGCCCGAGTACGGCACGGGCTCGCTGGCCGACGTCCTCCCGACGCTCGTCGCCGCTCAGAACGTGCCCGGTTTCGAGGCCCGGATCGCCGAGCTGGCCCCCGCCGACCGGAACTGCGTCTTCCTGATCGACGGACTCGGCTGGGAGCAGATCAAGGCCCACCCGGACGAGGCCCCGTACCTCACGTCCCTTCTCGCCACCTCGCGCGGCGGCACGGGCCGTCCGATCACCGCCGGCTTCCCCGCCACCACCGCGACCTCGCTCGCCTCCGTGGGCACCGGCCTGGTCCCCGGCGCGCACGGCTTGCCCGGCTACACCGTCCGCAACCCCGACACGGGCGAGCTGATGAACCAGCTCCGCTGGAAGCCGTGGACCTCGCCGCAGGTCTGGCAGCCGTACCCCACCGTCTTCCGGCTCGCGCACGAGGCGGGCATCCACACCGCCCAGGTCTCCTCGCCGATCTTCCAGGACACCCCGCTCACCAAGATCGCGCTGAGCGGCGGAACGTTCCACGGCCGGCTCTCCGGCGAGGAGCGGATGGACTTCGCCGCCGAGCAGCTCGCCGCCGGCGACCGCTCGTTGGTCTACACGTACTACAGCGAGCTCGACGGGGCCGGACACCGCTTCGGCATCGACTCCGACGCCTGGCGCGGCCAGCTGATGTTCGTCGACCGGCTCGTGCAGCGCCTCGCCGAACAGCTGCCGCCCCGCTCGGCCCTGTACGTCACGGCCGACCACGGCATGGTGGACATCCCCTTCGACGACCAGCACCGGATCGACTTCGACGAGGACTGGGAGCTGCGCGCCGGGGTCGCCCTGCTCGGCGGCGAGGGCCGTGCCCGCCATGTCTACGCGGTGCCGGGCGCGGAGGCCGATGTGCTGACGTGCTGGCGGGAGGTGCTCGGCGAGCAGTTCTGGGTGGCGAGCCGGGACGAGGCACTCGCGCTCGGCTGGTTCGGCGACAGGGTCGACGAGCGCGTGTACGGCAGGATCGGTGACGTCGTCGCCGCGGCCCATGACGATGTCATCATCACCGCCTCGGTCAACGAGCCCCACGAGTCGGCGATGGTCGGTGTGCACGGTTCGATGACGCCGGCGGAGCAGTTGGTGCCGCTCATCGAAGTCCGTTCCTGACCCCGTACCCGTACGCCCGTACTCCCGTCACCCACCCCGACCTGAAAGGTCCCCGACTTCCCATGCCCGAGCTGGTGTTCTTCTCCGGAACGATGGACTGCGGAAAGAGCACCCTCGCTCTTCAGATCGAGCACAACCGCTCCACCCGCGGGCTCCAGGGCATGATCTTCACCCGGGACGACCGTGCGGGGGAGGGCAAGCTCTCCTCGCGCCTCGGTCTGGTCACGGACGCGGTGGAGGCGGCCGAGGGCTTCGACTTCTACGCGTACCTCGTCGCCCATCTCTCCAAGGGCGGCCGCTGCGACTACGTCATCGCGGACGAGGCGCAGTTCCTGTCGCCCGAGCAGATCGACCAGCTCGCCCGGGTCGTGGACGATCTCGAACTCGACGTCTTCGCCTTCGGCATCACCACCGACTTCCGCTCGAAGCTCTTCCCCGGGTCGCAGCGGCTCGTGGAGCTCGCCGACCGGGTCGAGGTGCTTCAGGTGGAGGCGCTGTGCTGGTGCGGGGCACGGGCCACGCACAACGCGCGCACCGTCGGCGGCGCGATGGTCGTCGAGGGTGCGCAGGTCGTGGTGGGCGATGTGAACGCCGGTGACGAGATCGGTTATGAGGTGCTCTGCCGACGCCACCACCGCCGTCGGATGACGGCGGCGACGGCTCATGCGGCGGCGCTCTCGCCCGACGTGCTGCCGGTCAGCCAGAGCTGATCCGCCCGGGGCCCGTGGCCCCGGACTCGCGCTCAGGCGAGGGTCTCGACGGCCGCCGTGGCGAAGCCGTGGTCCTGCTCGGGCGCGCCGCCGCCGACGCCGATGGCACCGATGAGCCGGCCGTCGCGGTGGACCGGCAGGCCGCCGGCGATGAAGAGCAGCGGACGGTCCAGGGCCGTGGTGAGGCTGTGGAACGGGCCGTCGGGCTTGACCAGGTCGACGAGGTCGGCGGTCGGGGCGTTCAGCTGGAGGGCGGTGTACGCCTTGCGGGTGCTGGTCTCGCCGGAGATCAGGACGGCGCGGTCGTCGCGACGGAAGGCGAGCAGGTGGCCGCCCGCGTCCAGGACGGTGACGCTGACGGTCACTCCGGCGGCCTCGGCGGCGCGGCGGGCCGCGGTGAGCAGGATCTCGGCGTCCTGCGTGCTCAGCGGGGTGACGGCGGAGGCGGTGGTGGTGCTCACGGTGGTGTCTTCCTTCATCAGGGTGGGGGGTGACGGATGTTCGGGGGTACGGGGGTACGGGGGTCAGTGCAGCCCGGCCGCTACCGGCGCGGAGGCTGCCTGAGCCTGGCCGGCTTCGGCGGTTCCGGCGGCCTCGGCCCGCACCGACGCGGCGGCGGCCCGGGTCCGCCGGTCCAGGAACGCGGCGAGGAAGGCCAGCAGCAGGGCGGTTCCGGAGAGCAGCGCGCCGACCCAGTTCGGGGCGGTGAAGCCGAGGCCCGAGGCGATGACGACACCGCCGAGCCAGGCGGCCAGGGCGTTGCCGAGGTTGAAGGCGCCGATGTTGGCGGCCGACGCGAGGGTCGGGGCCTGCTTCGCCTGGTCCAGGACCCACTTCTGCAGCGGGGGCACGGTGGCGAAGCCCAGCGCGCCGATCAGGGTGAGCGTGATCGCGGCGAGGACCTTGTCGTGGGCGGTGGCCGTGAAGGTCAGCAGCGCCAGGGAGAGCGCGCCGAGCGACACGAACAACATGGGCATCAGGGCGCGGTCGGCGAACGTCCCGCCGATCAGATTGCCGAGGAACATACCGATGCCGAAGAGGACGAGCAGCCAGGTCACGGCGCCTTCGCTGTAGCCGGCGACGTCGGTCATCATCGGGGTGATGTACGTGACGGCCGCGAAGACGCCTCCGTAGCCGAGGACGGTCATCGCCATGGCGAGCCATACCTGGACGTTCTTGAAGGCGGCGAACTCGGTGCGGACGCCCGACGTCTCCGGTCGACCCGTCTCGGGCACGAGCTTGGCCACGCCGAGGAAGCCCAGCACGCCGAGGGCGGCGACGATGGTGAAGGTGACGCGCCAGCCGGCCGCCTGACCGATGTACGTGCCGAGCGGGACGCCGACGACGTTGGCGACGGTCAGGCCCATGAACATCAGCGAGATCGCGGACGCCTTCTTCTCCGGGGCGACCAGGCCCGCGGCGACGACCGAGCCGATGCCGAAGAACGCGCCGTGGGCGAGGGAGGCCACGATCCGGCCGATCAGCATCATGCCGAAGGACGGGGCGACGGCGGAGAGCAGATTGCCGACGACGAAGAGGCCCATCAGGAAGAGGAGCATCTTCTTGCGGGACACCCTGGTGCCGAGCGCCGTGAGGAGCGGGGCGCCGAATACGACACCGAGGGCGTAGCCGGTCACCAGCCAGCCGGCCGTGGGAATGGTGACACCGAAGTCGCCGGCGACCTGGGGCAGTACGCCCATGATCACGAACTCGGTGGTGCCGATCCCGAAGGCCCCGATGGCCAGGGCCAGGAGCGCGAGAGGCATGGCGAAGCACCTTCCAGAAATGTTTGCAGGGGGGTCTTGCGTGCTTCGACAATAGTTGCAGACGCTGGCTAAGTGCAAGCGGAGGATATTGCAGGAGGTGAATACCTCCGTGTGCAGTGATCTGTGTCTCGCCTGGCACCGGACAGGGGCAGGGATCGGACAGGGTGCAGGGCGCGCCGGACAGGGTGCAGGGCATCGGACAGGGTGCAGGGCGCCGGGAACGGCCGCGGCACCTCGTGTTCACCTCGGGTGTGCCGGAAGACCGCCTCCTGATCGGATGCGAGTCGCTCGGCTCGGCGGTAATGGCTCTCTGCCCGTGACGTGGACGTGAACACCGGGCCTACGAAAAGCCGCGCGCCGCGCGACACACCCCGGAGGACGTGTGCCCCCTGCTGCCGAGACCGTGCCCGATCAGGGCGAAGGCGCGCGCCCCGGGGCCGAGCCGCCCCGCGCGGCGGACGGGACGAGGAACCGCCCACAGCACTACCTCGGGCGGGCCCGGCACAGCATCCGCGTACGGGCGGCCGCCGCGGCCGCCCTGCTGACCTGTCTCGTCTTCTGCCTCGGCACCCGGCTCGCCGGCAGCTATCCGTTCGGGCCTACCACCCGCAACACCGTCGACCTCGGCCAGCAGTACCTGCCCTTCCACGTCCACTGGCGCAAGGTCCTGCTCGCCGAAGCCGACGGCGACCTGTTCCTCAACTGGAGCGCGGGCTTCGGATCGAACTTCCTCGGTGACTACGGCACGTACCTGAGCAGCCCGTTCGACCTGATGGTCGTGTTCTTCCCGGCCGACCGGACGGAACTCGCCCTCTACGTCATCACCGCCGCCAAGATCACCGCCGCAGGTGCGGCCATGGCGGTCCTGCTCCTCAGGCTCCGCCGCGGGCCCTGGCAGGTGGCCGCCGTCCTGGGCGCGGCGTACGCGCTGTGCGGCTGGACCCTCAACTACGGCGCCACCGTGCCGATGTGGCTCGACGGACTGCTTGCCTTCCCCCTGCTCTGCCTGGTGGGGGAGTGGGCCCGCACCGCGCGCCGCCCGGTTCTCGGCCCGCTCGTCGTCGCCCTCGCCTGGTTCGCCAACTTCTACACCGCGTACATGGCGACCCTCGGCGCCGCCGTCGTCCTGACCGTCCGGCTGCTCACGGCCGACACGACAGCCCGCCGGCGCCTGGCCGGACTGCTGCGCGCCTCCCGCTCCGTGCTCCTCGGCATCGGTCTTGCGGCCCCGCTCATCCTGGTGATCTTCCTGGCCACCCGGGTCGCGGACCCGACCCCCGAGGTGACGTTCACCCCTGTCGCCTGGACCGAGGTGTTCGCCCGGCTGCTCCCCGCGACGGCCAGCGTCGCCACCCCGGCCCTCTTCATCGGCACCCCAGCCCTCGCGCTCGCGCTGACGCTGCCGTTCAACAGCGCCGTCTCGCCCCGGCTCCGTATCGCCTGGACGGCCGCGATCTGCCTGGTCGCGCTCTCGCTCCAGTGGGCCCCCACCCACCTCCTCTGGCACGCCGGCGCCTCGCCCAACGGACTTCCGTACCGTCAGACCTTCGTGCTCTGCGGGCTGCTGCTGATCGCCGCCTGGCTCTCCACGGCCCGCGGACTGCCCCCGCTGCCCGCGCTCCTCGGCGGCGCCGTGCTCCTCGCCGCCCTGGCCTTCGGGGCCCGCGGCAGCCTCGTCGTCGACCGCTGGACCTACCCCGCCTTCGCCGCCGCCCTGGCCCTCGCGGTGCTCGCCGCCGTCGCCGCCCTGCTCGCCCGGCGGTACGCGGTCGGCGCCCGGGCCCTGTCGGCCCTGGCGGTCGGCCTGCTCGTCGTGGCCCAGGCCGGGGAGACCGCGCTCACCGGCGGGAGGATCGCGGAGCAGGAGCTGAGCAAGGTCCAGTGGAACCCGCGCGTCGGACCCTGGCAGGAGGACATGGCGCGCGCCGTGGAGGCGAAGAACGCCTGGCCACGCCACCGTACGGATCCGGGCGAACTGCCGGGCGGCAACGACGTCCTGCTCGTCGGCGGCCAGGGAGCCGAGTACTACTCCAGTCTCACGGCGGACACGTACGCGCGCACGCTCTCCGCCCTCGGCTTCGGCTTCTGGGCCAAGGGCCGCCACCCGGTCACCCTCGACAACCCGGTCACCGACGCGATCTTCTCCATCGGCACCCGGATGCGCTCCACGCCCTCGGCGCCCGTCACGCCGGACACCCTGCCCGAGGGCGCGATCACCGTCACGGACTCACCCGTGCCGCCGCTGGTCACCGTCCGCCCGGACGTGAAGCTCTCCGCGCGCGACGCCGCCTTCGGCGACTCCCCGTTCGCCAACCAGGAGCTTCTGCTCGGCTCGACGGTGTACACCACGCCGGACCGAGTGCGCGGTACGGACGGTCCCGGAGGTGTCACCACGCTGACCGCCTCCTGCCCCGCGGGCAGCCAACTCTGGCTCTGGGCCCCCGAACTCAAGGGCACGGCCGCCCAGACCGGACAGCCGCCCGTGACCTTCTTCGGCGGACTCCCGTCCGTACAGGGGCCGATGCAGACGCTCGGCACGGTCCCGGCCTCCGGCGTCGTACGGATCGAACTGCGCGGCAACGCGCGGGCCGCCACCCTGCCACGGCAGCCCGTCGGCTGCCTGGACAAGGAGCGCCTCGACACCGCCGTACAGAAGCTGACGGCGACCGGCGCCACCTCCGTGCGCGTCTCCGGTCACACGCTCACCGCCGAACTCCCCCCGGGCAGCACGGGAACCGCCCTCGTCGCCGCCCCGCGCATCTCCGGCTGGAGCTGCGCCGCCGGGGACGCCTCACCGGCCCCCGCGCAGCGCTACCTCGGCCTCCTGGCCGTCCCGATCGACTCCACGACGACCTCGGTCAGCTGCACCTTCCGGCCCCCGGGGTTGCGCATCGGCGGCGCGATCGCCGCCATAGCGCTGCTCGCCCTCCTCGCGCTCGGCTTCAGGCACCGGTTCGCCCGCAGGGCGACAAGAGTTCACCTGGAGTGCACATCGGGCTCCACCGGCGGGAAATAACGGTGGATACGCTGCCCGCCTGGCGGGCGTCCGCCCTGGTGGACACAGTGAGCCGAGTCGCCTGAGTGATCGATTGCCTGTCAGTACATCTGGTTGAGTGTGGGGAAATCCGAGTGCCGAAGTTGTCCGTCATCGTCCCGTTCCACAATGTCGGGATCTATGCGTCCGACACCATGCGCAGCCTCGCGAACAACGCGGACCCGGACTTCGAGTTCCTGCTGATCGACGACTGCTCGACGGACGAGACGCCCTACGTCCTGGACCGCTGGCAGAGCCGGATCCCGAACGCCAAGGTCATCCGCCACGAGACCAACCTCGGCGTGGCCCAGGCCCGTAACACCGGGATCGACGCGGCGACCGGCGACCACATCACCTTCCTCGACGGCGACGACTGGTACGCCCCCGGCCATCTGCGCGGCATGGTCCGCGGCATCGAGACCCTCGGCTGCGACTTCGCCCGCACCGACCACGTGCTGTCGACCGGCACCAAGCGCGCCATCCGGTACGCCCCCGCCAAGCAGCGCGAGACGGTGATGGATCCGCGCGACGGCATCGCGCCCGCCAGCATGGTGACGATGGTCGACTACCCCTTCGTCCCCTTCGGCATCTACAGCGGCCGGCTCTTCGAGAACGGCGGCTCCCGCTTCGAGACGAAGCTGCGCACCGCCGAGGACCGGCTCTGGATCTGGCGCCTCCACCTGAAGGCCACCACCTACGCGGCCCTCAACCTGCACGGAGTCTTCTACCGGCGCGGCGTCACCACCTCGCTCACCCAGATCACCGACAACCGCCAGCTCGACTTCATCCCGTCGTACGACCTCCTGCTCGACGAGGTGTCCGCCGACCGTGACGCCGACCGCTTCCTGCCCAAGGCGGTACGTACGTACTGCGCCATGATCGCCTTCCACATGGGCAAGGCCGACCAGTACGAGCCCGCCGTCACCAAGCGGCTCAAGCGGAACGTGACCGACGCCCTGCGCCGGATGCCGCAGCAGGTGCTCGACGAGACGCTGGCGACGATGGACCCCGCGCGCAGCACCCTGCTCCGCGGCCTGCGCGCCACCGGAAGGACGGCCTGACCCCATGACCGCGACGACAGCGAAGAGCGCGACGACCTCGCACACGCGCATCCAGATCTTCGAGGTGTCCACGCTCTACGGCGCGGCCACCCTCGCGGCGGCGATCGACGCCGGCCAGTTCGGCGCCCCCGACGACGCCCGGCGCATCCTGCTCGTGTCGAACAACGCGGCGATCCCGGAGACCTCGCTGCGCCTGGACACCATGACCGGCTACGACCGGATCGCCTCCCGCTTCGACGAGGTGATCGACTGGAACGAGGCCATCCACCCGCACCACCCCGCCACCTGGGCGCCGCGCCCGGAGGAGGCCCCGCTGTGGCAGCGGGTGTTCCGGACGGCGTGGGAACTGGGCACCGCCCCGGTCGAGTTGATCGTCGAGTCCATCCAGGTCAATCCGGCCAAGGCGCTCGCGGCGGTCTTCGCCGAGAGCACCGTCGACGTCTACGCCGACGGCCTCATGAGCTACGGGCCGACGCGCGAGGAGCTGCCGCAGTCGATCGCCTGCCGGATCGGGCGCCTGCTCCACCTCGACCTGGTACCCGGTCTGCGCCCCCTGCTGCTCTCCGAGTACGGCGTCGAGCCCGAGCTCGTACCCGACGAGGCGTTCCGCGGGATCCTCTCGGAGATCGCCGAGGCGGCCGATGGCGATGAGCAGGTCACCGCGGCGGTCGAGGCCGAGCCGACGGCCCTCCTCCTCGGCCAGTACCTCGCCTCGCTCGGCATCCTCTCCGCCGACGAGGAGGAGGAACTGCACATCCGGATGCTGCGCGGTGCCGCGGCCGCCGGGCACACGTCGGTGATCTTCAAGCCGCACCCGACCGCGCCCGCCCGCTACGGCACGGCCCTGTACGAGGCGGCCGAGGAGGCCGGCGTGCGGCTGACGGTCCTGGACGGTCCGCTGCTCGCCGAGACCTTCTACGAGCGCTGCCGGCCGACGCTCGTCGTCGGCTGCTTCTCGACCGCGATGGTCACCGCGTCCGTCTACTACGGCGTCCCCATCGCCCGGGTGGGCACGGACACGGTCCTGGCCCGGCTCACGCCGTACGAGAACAGCAACCGGGTGCCGCTGACGGTCGTGGACCACATCGTGCCCGACCTGGAGACCGGTACGGGACCTGCCGTGCCCGGAGCCGGGCCGGAGACGCTGACGCCGCTGGTCCGGGCCGTGGGCTTCTGCATGCAGTCCAAGCTCCATCCCCTGCTGCGCGACGAGACCGTCGCTTTCCTGGAGATGCACCGGGGGAACGCGGACATGGCGCGGTACTTCGACGGGCAGAGGCTGGGGAAACTCGGCCTGCCCGGTGGCGATCCGGCCGCCCGTGCCAGTGGATCCCGACTGCGCAGGACCCTCACGCGCAGCGGCAGGAGCTGAGCCCGGCTCCCGGTCCGAGCCCGGCTCCCGGTCGGAGGCTGGGGCCGGTCCGAGCCCGGCACCGCTCCGATCCCGGGGCCGGCTCCGATCGGAGCCTGGCGCCGCTCCGGTCCGAGCCCGGATCGGGCCCGGCCCGGAGGCGGTCGGTCAGTTCGCCGAGTGGACGATCGTAAAGACCGCCCCCTCCGGGTCCGCCACCAGCGCGCTCCGGCCCGCCGTGCCCTCCCGGGGAGGCCGCAGCACCTGGCCGCCCAGCTCGGTGACGAGACGCGCGGCCGCGTCGGTGTCGGTGACCTCGAAGTACGTCAGCCAGTGCGCGCCCCGGTCGCGGGGGAGCCCGGTGCCTGCGCCGTGCAGGGCCGCCACCGGACGTCCGTCCACGTGGAGGGTCAGATAGTCGAAGTCGGCGGAGACGACCGGCTCGGCCTCGTACCCGAACACCGTCCGGTAGAACTTGGCGATCGCCGATGTCTCGTACGTCAGGAGCTCGTTCCAGACCGGCGTCCCGGGCGGTCCCGCGGCCGCCGTGCCCTGGTGCAGCCCGGCCTGCCAGACGCCGAACACGGCGCCGACCGGGTCCGAGCAGATCGCCATCCGGCCGGCCTCGCCGGCGTCGAGCGGGCCTACCGCGACCGTGCCGCCGCAGCAGCGGATGGCCTCGGCCGTCTCGTCGGCGTCGTCGGTGGCCAGATAGGTGGTCCAGGCGACCGGCAGATGCCGGTCGGGAGGCAGCTGGCCGATGCCCGCCACCTCCTGGCCGTCGAGCAGGGCGCGGACGTACGGACCGAGCTGCTGCGGGCCGGGCACGAACTCCCAGCCGAAGAGCCCGCCGTAGAACTCCTGCGTCGCGTCAATGCCATGCACCATCAAGCTCACCCAACAGGGTGTACCGGGTGTGCGCCGAGTCGCCTCGGTCATCGTCACTCTCTCCTCGGACCATCGTCGTGGCCGTGCGGGGGGACTGAGCGTGCGCACGAGCTCGTTCGGGCGGGTGGGAGCGGGGCCCACGGGGCCCGCAGCGGGTACCTGCCCGCCGTTCACCCGCCGTACACGCGCGTCGGTCGCGCGCCACGTCCAGATGCTCGCACCCCTGAGCGCTTCGCGCGCCACGGCCGCGCCGTCCGGTCGTCGACGCGTCGTCCCGCCGTCGCACGGGATGGTCAGGGGAAGAGGGCCCAGGCCGTCGCGAGCTGCGCGAGGATGGCACCCATGAAGCCCATCATCACCGCAGGCGAACTCGCGAGCGATTCGGCCGGGGCCCGGCGCCCCGTCCTTCTGGACGTCCGCTGGCAGCTCGGCGGCCCGCCGGGGCTGCCCGACTACGAGGCCGGGCACATCCCCGGCGCGGTCTATGTCGACCTGGACACGGAACTGGCCGGTCCGCCCGGCAGCGGCGGCCGGCACCCGCTGCCGGACCCGGCGGTCTTCGGCGCGGCGATGCGCCGGGCGGGTGTCTCCGCGGACACTCCGGTCGTCGTCTACGACGGCGGTCTCGGATGGGGTGCCGCGCGGGCGTGGTGGCTGCTGCGCTGGACGGGCCACACGGACGTACGGGTCCTGGACGGGGGCCTCGCGGCGTGGACGGCCGCCGGGCACGAGCTGTCGAAGGAGACCCCGAGCCCCGAGCCGGGCGACTTCGCGCCGCAGCCGAGCGAGGTGGGGCTGCTGGATGCGGACGGGGCGGCGGCGCTTGCGCGCTCGGGGCTGCTGCTCGACGCGCGGGCGGCGGAGCGGTACCGCGGCGATGTGGAGCCCATCGATCCGGTCGGAGGCCACATCCCGGGCGCGGTCTCGGCGCCGACGACGGAGAACGTGGACGAGGACGGCCGCTTCCTCCCGGCGGAGGCGCTGGCGGATCGCTTCACCGCGCTCGGCGCCCGGGAGGACGGCGCGGTCGGCGTGTACTGCGGCTCGGGCGTCTCGGGCGCGCACCAGGTCCTCGCCCTCGCGATCGCGGGCATCCCCTCCGCGCTCTACGCCGGATCGTGGTCGGAGTGGTCGAACGACCCCGCCCGCCCGGTCGCCAAGGGCCCGGACCCGCAGTAGCCCGGGCCCGCGGCAGCCCCGGAGCGCCCCGCCGCACCGAATGCCGTACGAGGAGGGGGGCCGCACCGATCCCCGGGGGGGCCCCCACCACGTTCGGGCGGGCGTGCAGCGTAGT
>NZ_JBIBEO010000008.1:305931-346902 GCF_042902595.1 Streptomyces sp. NPDC012508 | reverse complement strand
CCCGGGCCCCGCCCCCCCGGGCCCCGGGCCCGCCGCCCCCCCGGCCCCCCCCCCCCCCCCCAAGGCCGTTCGGGGGGGGGCCCCCCCCCGGCCCCGGGGGGGGCCCCCCTCCTCGTACGGGCGTCAGTCCTGCTTCTTCCTTCGCGTGCCGAAGACGATCTCGTCCCAGCTCGGGACCGCCGCGCGGCGGCCGGGGCGGACGCCGTCCGCCTCGGCCTGGCGGTCCGTCGTGCCGGTCAGGCGGTCACGGTGGCCCGAGACCGCGCGCGGCATCAGGACGTCGGCGTAGGCCGAGCCCGCGCCGGCCGAGGCCGCCGGGGCCGGCGGCTCCTCCGCCTCGGGCTCGTCGGTCGGCTCGGTGGAGGACGGGTCGGAGTTCCGGTCCGGGACGACCATGTCGCCACGGAAGCTCGGCACCGCTTCCAGCAGGCTGGTCAGCGAGTCGCGCTCCTCCTCCGGTTCGGGAACCGGAGCCGGACGCTCGATCTGACGGTCGAGCGCGCGGTCGAGCGGCCGGTCACGCGGCAGCCGGGCGATCCGGGGCACGAACGGGAAGCTCGGCTCCGGCGCGGCGGCGATCGTGTCGTCCGTCTCGCCGATCAGCGCGCGCGCCTCGTCGTCCACGGCCTGGACGAGCCGCCGGGGCGGGTCGTACGTCCAGCTCGCGGTGTGCACCTCGCCCGCGACGCGGTAGACGAGCAGCACCTCCCACGTGCCGTCGTCACGGCGCCAGGAGTCCCACTGCACGGTGTCCTTCTCGGCGCCGCGCAGCAGCAGCCGCTCCTGTACGGCCTCGCCGAGCTGCGGTCCGGTGTTCTCGCCGGGCCGGCGTACGGGTGTCTTGCGGGCCCGCTCGGCCATGAACGCCCGCTCCGCGAGCACGGGCCCCTCGAAGCGCCGTACGCGGTCGACGGGAATCCCGGCGAGCTGGGCGACCTCCTCGGCGGAGGCACCGGCACGTATCCGCGCCTGGATGTCGCGAGGGCGGAGGTGGCTCTCCACCTCGATCTCGATCTGACCGAGACGCGCGCGGTCGTTGCGCACGGCGGCGCGCAGCCGCTCGTCGATCGGAAGCGTGTACTCCGTGCTGTCAGCAGCCTTCAGCACCAGTCGTGTGCCGTCGTTGGAGACGGCCACGACACGCAGTTCGGGCATGGGGACCTCCCGGGTGGTGCCTGCCGACGTCACGTGCGTCGCTGCTTCCGCTAGTCGAGTGTGGCCTGCCCGGGTGCAGCCTGCCACAACCTTGCCGAGTTGCCCGGCGTGTCGGGCCTGGACCCTGGAACGCCGTTATGGCACGGTTACCCATCTGCGACGCAGAGTGACCGATGGTCACGCTCCGCAGCGGGCTACCGCGCGATGCCTTGGCGCCGCCGGTTCGAGTGCCGCTTTCGGCCCCCTCCCCGCGTCCCGGCACCCATGAGGGAGCCGTGACCCAGGGATCGCCACAGTACTCCATTCGGGCCACCTGGGTGGACCGGCGCGCCGCCCAACTTCTCCGGGGGTACGGGAGTTGAGTGTCCGCGATCTCCGACGCCGCGTGGCGCTCTTCACAGAAAGAGCAGAAACGGAACTTTTCACTTCGCCCATTTGTCCCTTGTGGGTATGGAGCAGGAGAAGAACGGTGAGAAGAAGAAGCTCGATCTGAGCATGGCTCAGGTCTCGGGCTCCGCGGTCGCCGCGGTCGTGGCGGCCAAACTCGCCTCCACGCTCGGCGTGTACGGAACGATCCTGGGCGCGGGTGTGATCAGCGTCATCGCGACCTGCGGCGGCTCGGTCTTCCAGCACCTCTTCAAGCGCACCGGGGAGCAGATACGGGTGGTCACCGTCCCCGTCGAGCCGTCGAAGGCTCCGGCGCGCCAGGCGGCCCCCGACCGCACCCAGGTGCTCACGACGGTCGGCGGGCCCGCCGCGCCCCCGTACGACGAGGAGTTCGGCCGGGCGACCACCCACGGCACGCGCGTCCGGGGCTGGAAGCGCTCCGCCGTCGGCGCCGCGCTCGTCTTCCTGGTGGCCATGGGAGGCATCACCGCCTACGAACTGATCTCCGATCAGGACTTCAGCGGCACGAAGGGGCGGACCACCTTCGGCTCCGTCGTCCGGGGCGGCGGGGAGACCCGGAACGAGACCCCGTCCGACGACGAGCCCTCGCCGCAGCAGGGGCGACAGCAGCAGGAGGGCGGCGCCACCGCCCCCGCCGGAGACGCGGCGCCGGGCACCGGCGAGAGGACCCCCGACCCCTCGCCGACCTCCTCGGGCTCCACCGGCGGCGAGCCGGCGCCCACGCCGTCCCCCACGCCGCCCGCGACGACGACACCGTCGGACCCGACGCCGACCCCGACCCCGACTCCGCCCGCGACGTCGGGCACGCCGTCCAGCGGCGCGGGCGCTCCGGAGACCGGGGCGCCCGCCGAATGACCGTCAGGCGCCCAGCACGCGCCGCAGATAGTCGTTGGCGAAGAGCCGGCCGGGGTCGAGCCGGTCGCGCAGCGCGGTGAACTCGGCGAAGCGCGGATAGACCTCCGAGAAGTACGCGGCGTCCCGGGTGTGCACCTTGCCCCAGTGCGGCCGGCCGCCGTGGGCGGTCATGATGCGCTCCACCGCCGTGAAGTACGCACGGTGGGGCGTGCCCTTGTAGAGGTGCACGGCGATGTACGCCGTCTCCCGGCCCGAGGCCGTGGAGAGCGCGATGTCGTCGGCCGGAGCCGTCCGCACCTCCACCGGGAAGCTCACCTTCAGCGGCGAGCGCTCGACCATCGCCTTCACCTCGCGCAGCGCCGCGACGGCCGCCTCACGCGGCAGCGCGTACTCCATCTCCATGAAGCGCACCCGGCGCGGCGAGGTGAAGACCTTGTACGGGATGTCGGTGTACGTACGGGCCGACAGCGCGCGGCTGGAGACCTTGGCCAGCGACGGGATGACCGGCGGGACCGCGCGGCCCAGCGAACAGGCCAGCTGGAAGACCCCGTTGGAGAGCAGCTCGTCCTCGATCCAGGAGCTGACCTTCCCGGGCGGGGCGGCGGGGCCCGCGCTGCGGTTGTTGCGCTTGGTGTTGCAGTTGTCCGTGTGAGGGAACCAGTAGAACTCGAAGTGCTCGTTCTCCGCGTGCAGCGCGTCGAACTCCGAGGTGACCCGGTCGAAGGTCATCGGCTCCTCGCGCGCGGTGAGCAGGAAGACCGGCTCCACGGCGAGGGTGATCGCCGTGATCACGCCGAGCGCGCCGAGGCCGATCCGGGCGGCCGCGAAGACCTCCGGGTTCTCCTTCTCGGAACAGGTCAGCAGCTGCCCGTCGGCGGTGACCAGCTCCAGCTCCCGGATCTGCGCGGCGATCGAGGCCGAGTCGCGGCCGGTGCCGTGCGTTCCGGTGGAGGTGGCCCCGGCGACCGTCTGCTCCATGATGTCGCCCATGTTCGTGAGCGACAGGCCCTCACGGGCCAGCGCCACGTTGAGCCGCTTGAGCGGAGTACCGGACTCCACGGTCACGGTCAACGACTCGCGGTCGATCCGCCGGATGCCCGTCAGCAGATCGGGGCGGATCAGCACCCCGTCCGTGGCGGCGATCGAGGTGAAGGAGTGGCCGGTACCGACCGTCTTCACCCGCAGCCCGTCCGCCGCGGCCTTCCTGACGGCGTCGGCCAGCTCGTCGGCCGAGGCGGGGCTCACCTCCCGGGCGGGGCGGGAGGTGACGTTCCCCGCCCAGTTACGCCACGGGCTGCTCGTCGCCCTCGTGCTCGTCCACCGTTCGGTCGGCGTACTGCTCACGCTGCCCCTCCCCTGTCGGCACCGGCCTCCGCAGCCGGCGGTAGCCCAGGAGACCCACCAGGACCGCGAGCGCGCCCGAGATCACGGGCACCACGTACGCCGCTTCCGCGCCCGACGCGTCGACGACCCAGCCGGCGGCCGAGGAGCCGAGCGCCACTCCGATGGCCATCCCGGTCCCTGTCCAGGTCATGCCCTCGGTCAGCTTGGTGCGAGGTACGTGCGCTTCGACGAGGGACATCGTGATCACCATCGTCGGTGCGATGGAGAGGCCCGCGACAAAGAGCGCCACGGCCAGCAACGGCAAGTTCCCGGCCAGTAGGAGGGGGATCATACTCACGGCCATCGTGCAGACACCCAGGAGCCACATGCGGGACGGCTCGCCCTTCAGGTGCAGCAGACCGAAGACGGCGCCGGCCAGGCAGGAGCCCAGCGCGTAGACCGCGAGCACCAGACTGGCGGCGGCCTTGCTGCCCTGCTCCTCGGCGAAGGCCACCGTCACCACGTCGATGGAGCCGAAGATGGCGCCGGTGGCGACGAAGGCGAGGGCCAGGACCTGAAGGCCGGGGGAGCGGAGCGCCGAGCCGCCGGAGCTCCCGTCGTGCGGGTGCGGCTCGGGCTCGGTGGCGGTCAGCGAGGTCAGCCAGAAGACGCCGATGGCGAGGAAGACGGCCGCGAAGAGCGGTCCCGCCTCGGGGAACCAGATCGTCGACAGACCGATCGAGATGATCGGGCCGAAGATGAAGCACACCTCGTCGACGATCGACTCCCAGGAGTACGCGGTGTGCAGCCGGCGGGCCTCGCCGCGGTACAGCTCCGCCCAGCGGGCCCGGGTCATCGCGCCGAGGCTCGGCACACAGCCGATCACGGCGGTGAAGACGAACAGGGTCCAGTCCGGGGCGCCCTGCTGGACGCAGAGCAGCAGCCCGGCGGCCGCGGCGAGCGAGACGAGGGTGACCGGGCGCAGCACGCGCCGCTGGCCGTGCCGGTCGACCAGCCGGGAGACCAGCGGGCCCAGCGCGGCGGCGGACATGGCCATGGTCGCCGAGAGCGCGCCCGCGAGGCCGTACCGCCCGGTGACCTGGGAGATCATCGTGACGACGCCGATGCCCATCATGGACAGCGGCATCCGGCCGATGAAACCGGCGACCGAGAACGATCGGGTGCCGGGCGCCGCGAAGATCGCGCGGTAGGGAGTGGGCAAGGGGAGCTCCGGGCGTTACTCAACACGTGTAATTAATGGTTAAAGCCTACGGTGTTGAATTGGATGCCGCACCAGCATTTTCGGCCGGGGCGGGCCGCCCGCCGTCAGCAGGGGCCTCCCCGCCGCAGGCAGGGGAAGGGTGGGAGGATCTGTGCCATGTCCGATCAGCACGATCCCGCACCGTACGACGCCCTCCTGCTGCTCTCCTTCGGCGGCCCCGAGGGCCCGGACGACGTCGTCCCGTTCCTCGAGAACGTCACCCGCGGCCGAGGCATCCCCAAGGAGCGGCTGAAGGAAGTGGGGCAGCACTACTTCCTCTTCGGCGGCGTCAGCCCGATCAACGACCAGAACCGCGCGCTGCTCGACGCGCTGCGCGAGGACTTCGCGGAGGCCGGCCTCGGCCTCCCGGTCTACTGGGGAAACCGGAACTGGGCGCCGTACCTCACCGACACCTTGCGGGAGATGGTCACCGACGGCAGGCGTCACATCGCCGTCCTCACCACCAGCGCCTACGCCTCGTACTCCGGCTGCCGGCAGTACCGCGAGAATCTCGCCGACGCGCTCTCGGAGCTGGAGGCGGAGGGGCTCCCGCTACCCCGGGTCGACAAGCTCCGGAACTACTTCAACCACCCCGGCTTCGTCGAGCCCATGGTCGAGGGCGTGCTCACCTCGCTCGCCGAGCTCGACGAGTCCGTCAGGGCCGGCGCCCATCTCGCCTTCACCACGCACTCCATCCCGGACTCGGCCGCCGACTCCTCGGGTCCCGTCGGTGAGCACGGCGACGGCGGGGCCTATGTGAGGCAGCACCTGGACGTGGCCCGGGTGATCGTCGACGAGGTCCGCCGGAGGACCGGCGTCGAGCACCCCTGGAAGCTCGTCTACCAGTCCCGCAGCGGCGCCCCTCACATCCCCTGGCTGGAACCGGACATCTGCGACCACCTGGAGGAGCTCCACGGCGCCGGTGTCCCGGCCGCCGTGATGGTGCCGATCGGCTTCGTGTCCGACCACATGGAGGTCCTCTACGACCTCGACACCGAGGCCACCGCCAAGGCCGCCGAGCTGGGCCTTCCGGTGCGGCGCTCGGCGACCGTCGGGGCCGATCCCCGGTTCGCCGCGGCCGTGCGGGACCTCGTCCTGGAGCGCGCGGCAAGCGAGCGCGGTGCCCGCGTCGAGCGCTGCGCTCTCGGCGCCCTCGGACCCTCCCACGACCTCTGCCCGATCGGCTGCTGCCCCGCGCGCGCGGAGCGGCCCGCGGCGGCCGGCGCCGACAGCCCGTACGCCTGAGGAGCCGCTGTGACCGAGCCCGTGAACCCCGCCCCGACCGGCGCCCCGGACCCCGCCCTGCTGACCGAACTGCTCGGCCTCGCCCTGGAGGCCGGGCGCCGGGCCGGTGCGCTGCTGCGCGACGGCCGGCCGGACGACCTGACGGTGGCCAGGACCAAGTCCAGCCCCATCGACGTCGTCACCGAGATGGACATCGCCGCGGAGAAGCTGATCACCGGCTTCCTCGCCGAGCACCGGCCGGAGGACGGCTTCCTCGGCGAGGAGGGCGCCGCCAGCCCCGGAACCAGCGGGGTCCGCTGGGTGATCGACCCGCTCGACGGGACGGTGAACTACCTGTACGGCCTGCCGACCTGGGCGGTCTCCATCGCCGCCGAGCTGCACGGCGAGACCGTCGTCGGCGTGGTCGAGGCGCCGATGCGGAACGAGACGTACCGGGCGGTGCTCGGCGGTGGAGCCCACATCGGGGACCGCCGCCTCGCGGTCCGACCCGCGCCGCCGCTCGACCAGGCACTGATCTCCACCGGATTCGCCTACGTCCAGACCCGCCGCGCCCACCAGGCCGACGTCGCCCAGCGGATGATCCCGCGCCTGCGCGACATCCGGCGCGGCGGGTCGGCGGCGATCGACCTCTGTGACGTCGCCGCGGGTCGGCTCGACGGCTACTACGAGCGGGGTCTCAACCCCTGGGACCTCGCCGCCGGGGACCTGATCGCCCGGGAGGCGGGCGCCCTGACCGGTGGACGCCCCGGAGAGCGCCCCTCGGGCGACCTGGCCGTCGCCGCCCCGCCCGGCGTCTTCGAGCCCCTCCAGCAGCTCCTGGAGGAGCTCGGCGCCTGGCACGACTGAGCCCACCGCGGCGGCCGCGGCCCCGCGGACGTGAAGATGCCCCGGTGTCGGCGACACCGGGGCACCTTCCGAGTCTGGGGTCAGGCGCTGGCGGCGCCGACCTCCACGCCGTGCTCCGCGGCGAGTCGGTGCAGGTCTTCGAGCTCGGCCTGCTCGACCTCCGCGAGGAAGTCGTCGCCCGTCTCGCGTGCCCGTGTGAGGTCGGTCTGCGCGGTCCTTATGCGCTGCAGCAGTCCTGCGGTGAAAGCGTCCATCGTGCGCCCCCTCGTCATGGGTCGGTGGCACGGGGGTGTGCCGAGGGTGGGTGGATCACACGCTGCTACCTCTGGGGGGACAGAGCGGGCATGTGGCGTGCCACGTACGTGCCACATACAGGGCGTGATCACGGGGTGTGCAGACGTCCTCCCCAGGAGTTTCCTCACAGAAACCTCAACTGGCCCGTGAAGTCAGGTGAATTCTTCGCACGCCCCCTCCGCCCCCGCCCGCGCTTCCGCGCGCCCCCGGCCCTTCCCGAAGCCCCTCCCTGCCCGCCCGTACGCCGCCTTACAGCCGGTTTACGCGCGTACGGGGCAGGATGGACACGCACAGTCAGTGCTCACCAGCGCCCGGTCCGCATCAGTGGCAGGGGCCCGTAGGAAGGAATGACCGACGTGCGCGTACTCGTCGTCGAGGACGAGCAGCTGCTCGCCGATGCGGTGGCCACCGGACTGCGCCGGGAGGCCATGGCCGTCGACGTCGTGTACGACGGCGCCGCAGCCCTGGAGCGGATCGGGGTGAACGACTACGACGTGGTCGTGCTCGACCGCGACCTTCCGCTGGTCCACGGTGACGACGTCTGCCGGAAGATCGTCGAGCTGGGCATGCCCACCCGCGTCCTGATGCTCACCGCCTCCGGTGACGTCAGCGACCGCGTGGAGGGTCTGGAACTGGGCGCCGACGACTACCTGCCGAAGCCCTTCGCCTTCACCGAGCTCACCGCGCGCGTGCGCGCTCTCGGCCGGCGCACCACCGTGCCGCTGCCCCCCGTCCTGGAGCGCGCCGGCATCAAGCTCGACCCGAACCGCCGTGAGGTCTTCCGCGAGGGCAAGGAGGTCCAGCTCGCCCCCAAGGAGTTCGCCGTCCTGGAGGTGCTCATGCGCAGCGAGGGTGCGGTCGTCTCGGCCGAGCAGCTCCTGGAGAAGGCCTGGGACGAGAACACCGACCCGTTCACCAACGTCGTACGGGTCACGGTGATGACCCTGCGCCGGAAACTGGGCGAGCCGCCGGTCATCGTGACCGTCCCCGGCTCCGGCTACCGGATCTGACCCCGTGGCCGCGACCCCCGCGCCGCCACAGGCGCCCCCGAAGCCGACCTGGGACCCCCGAGACCCGGTCAGGCCCCTGCTCCGTCCGACGATCCGCATACGGCTCACGCTGCTGTACGGCGGAATGTTCCTGATCGCCGGCATTCTGCTGCTGTCGATCATCTATCTCTTCACCGCGCAGGCGCTCGGCGACAGCGCCTCCGAGCTGCCCTTCAAGGTCGTCAAGGGTGAGGTCCAGCCGACCACCTCCTGGTGCCAGCTGCCCGCCACGGGCACTGGAGAGCAGCTCAACGAGGCCGTCTCCGCCTGTCTCCAGCACCAGCGGGACCTGGCCCTCGACGACCTCCTGCGCCGCTCGCTCTTCGCCCTCCTGGGCCTGAGCATCATCGCCTTCGCCTTCGGCTACGCCATGGCCGGCCGGGTGCTCTCCCCGCTGGGCCGGATCACCCGGACCGCTCGCCAGGTGGCCGGATCCGACCTCGCGCGCCGGATCGAACTGGACGGACCGGACGACGAGCTGAAGGAGCTCGCCGACACCTTCGACGAGATGCTGGAGCGCCTGGAGCGCGCCTTCACCGCCCAGCAGCGGTTCGTCGCCAACGCCTCGCACGAGCTGCGCACGCCGCTGGCGATCAACCGCACGCTCCTGGAGGTGCATCTGTCGGACCCCGGGGCGCCCGTGGAGCTCCAGCAGCTGGGCAAGACCCTGCTCGCCACCAACGAGCGCAGCGAGCAGCTGGTGGAGGGCCTGCTGCTGCTGGCCCGCAGCGACAACCAGATCGTCGAGCGCAAGCCGGTCGACCTGGCGGAGGTGGCCTCGCGCGCCGTCGATCAGGTGCACGCGGAGGCCGAGTCCAAGGGCGTGGAGATCCGCGGCGAGTGCGGGCCGGCCGTCGTCCAGGGCAACGGCGTGCTGCTGGAGCGGATCGCCCTGAACCTGGTCCAGAACGCCGTGCGGTACAACGTGGCCGAGGGAGGCTGGGTCGAGGTCACCACCGAGACCGAGCACGGCCAGGCACTCCTGGTCGTCTCGAACACCGGTCCCGTCGTTCCCGCGTACGAGATCGACAACCTCTTCGAGCCGTTCAGGCGGCTGCGGCAGGAGCGCACCGGGAGCGACAAGGGCGTCGGACTCGGCCTGTCGATCGCGCGATCCGTCGCGCGCGCCCACGGTGGCCGTATCATCGCGGAGCCCCGCGAAGGCGGCGGTCTCGTGATGCGTGTCACTCTCCCGATCTGACACACTTCGGGTACCAGCCGGTTCCGTTCGCTTTGCGCGGAATTCTGGATCCCGTTCCTGAGACGCTCATGTGTGATCGATCACAGGGGCACGCATCCGGCTCTCCACTCTCCGTGATCGAGAAATCCATGGGAAAACCCGGAAAAGTCCGGGTTTCCGGGGCTCTGGATGACGGGAAGTACACGGGGTGGCGCCCGTGAAGGACGGCAGGAGGACCGTGTACGGTCCCGTTCGCCACCCAAAGCCGATCACTCGTGAGAGGACCGGTTGGGTGTCGATTGAGTAACAGACCTTGATGTGAGGCAAAATCTCCGCCTCAGGTCGGGCACAAGTCCGGCCTCTCACGCGTTACGTGCGCTGGAGACACCGCAACCACCCAGAGGGGGAGAGCGACATGGCAACGGATTACGACACCCCACGCAAGACCGACGACGACGTCGATTCGGACAGCCTTGAGGAACTGAAGGCCCGCCGGAACGACAAGTCGACCTCGACGGTCGACGTCGACGAGTTCGAGGCCGCCGAAGGCCTGGAGCTGCCCGGCGCGGACCTCTCGAACGAGGAGCTCGCCGTACGGGTCCTGCCGAAGCAGGCCGACGAGTTCACCTGCATGAGCTGCTTCCTCGTGCACCACCGCAGCCAGCTGGCTCGGGAGAAGAACGGTCAGCCGATCTGCCGCGACTGCGACTGAGATCGGTCGGCCGTGGCAGGCGACGACACACCTTCTCGGAAGCGTCGCTTCCGGCTTCCCAGGAAGCCGGAGGCGAATCAGGGCGGCAACGAGGCGGCGGAAGGTGCCCAGGAGGCACCGGAAGCCGAGGAGACCGCCCTCCTGCCCTCTCTCGGCGCACGTGACGACGAGCGAGGCCGCTCGGCCTCGCTCGAAGCGGCCACGTCCGGCACTCCCGTGTCCGGTACGCCCGCGACCGAAGCATCCGCGACGCCGGTACCGGCGGAGCGGGGCGGACGCCGTCGCGGCGCCGTGAAGCGCGTCGCCGATCCGGCGCGCGCCCAGCTGGACCGTATGAAGCTCGACCGCGCGCGGATCGACGCCGTCAAACGCGGCGTGAAGCGTGGCGGCGAGGGCGCCAAGGCCGGCATCGGCTATCTCGCCGACCGGATCATCGAGATCGCCCCCCGCGTGCCCGTGCGGGACCTGGCGACCCTGCGCAAGCACTTTCCCGGGCTCGGCCCCGAGCAGATCGCCGACAAACTCGTCGCGGGCGCCTGCAACGCCAGCTCGACCGTCGGCGCCGGCATCGGAGCGGCCGCGATGCTGCCCGTGCCCCCCGCCATGCCCGCGGAACTCGCCGCGGAGATCACCGGAGTCGCCGCGATCGAGCTGAAGCTGATCGCCGAGCTGCACGAGGTGTACGGGCTGAGGCCGCCCGGCGCGCTCACGCAGCGGTCGACGGCCTATCTGACCTCCTGGACCGAGGAGCGGGGCATCGACCCCGCGAAGCCGACGACCGTCAACGCGGCGCTCGGCGGGCAGCTCAAGCGCGAGCTGCGCCAGCAGATCATGAAGCGCATGGTGCGCAACCTGCCCAACCTGATGCCGTTCATGGTCGGCGCGGCCGTGGGCGCGGTGATGAACCGCCGGGACACCAGGAAGCTCGCCGAGCACGTCCGCAAGGACCTGCGCGCGCGCCAGGTGCCCTGGGACGCCCTGGAGGGGCTGCCTCCGCTGGAGCAGCCCGAGAACCCCAAGGAGATCGGCTTCTAGGCCCCGGCGCGGGCCGCCCTGCCCGGCGCGGCTCCCTCACGTCCGCGCGGGCTCAGGCCCGGCGCCGGCTGAGCCGTCGGCGCACGCTCAGGCCCCAGCGCGGGCTCCGGCCCGGCGCCGGCTGAGCCGTCGGCGCACGCTCAGGCCCCAGCGCGGGCTCGGACCTCGGTGCGGGCGGAGGCCACAGCGCGGGCTCAGGCCCACCAGCGCACGCTCAGGCCTCGGTGCGGGCCGCCTCGACGGCCGTGGCGAGACCCTCCGGGTCTCGGCTGGAGAGATACACGTACGGCGTCGGGTCCTCGGGGTCCGTGACCTCGATCCGGACCGCCCGCGGCACATAGCTGCGCAGCACCATGAAGGCGCGCGGATCGGCCTTGAACGTGCGCCAGGCCCGCGCCTCCTCCGCGTCCAGCACCTCCGGCGTCCCCAGCGCCGAGACCGGGATCCGCGCCTCGCCCGCGACCAGCGAACCGGCCACCACCCGGATCCGGGCGGAGCCGTACGCGGAGACGCCCACGGCCGCCAGCGCGCCCGCGGCGATCAGCCCGCCCAGCGCCGGGACCGTGCCCAGCGGGAACATCACCAGACCGCCACTGAGACCCAGCAGAACCGTGATGACCCACCACGAGCCGGGGGCGGTCAGCCGCTCGTCGAAGCGCGGCGCGGCGGTCGGAGCGGGGGACGAGGGGGAAGGCTGCATGCGTCCAAGCTTGGCACGGCGCGACCTGCGCCTGGCCTCGCGGGTAAGGTCTGCGGCTGTGACCGCAACATCTCCCGCTCTCACCCCGCCGGCCGACGCCATACCGCCGGTACGCCACCCCGACGCGCCCGCCCCCGGCGAGCTGCTCGGCGCGCACTATGAGCACTGCTTCGGGTGCGGCGGCGGGCAGCCCCACGGACTCCATCTGGAGGCCCGGGCCGGCGAGGGCGTGACCGTCACCGCCGAGTTCACCGTGACCCCCGACCACCAGGGCGCCCCCGGTCTCGCGCACGGCGGCGTCCTCGCCACCGCGCTCGACGAGACCCTCGGCTCCCTGAACTGGCTGCTGCGCGTCATCGCCGTCACCGGACGTCTGGAGACCGACTTCGCCCGGCCCGTCCCGGTCGGCACCGTCCTGCACCTGGAGGCCG
This sequence comes from Streptomyces sp. NPDC012508, assembly GCF_042902595.1. NCBI lineage: Bacteria > Bacillati > Actinomycetota > Actinomycetes > Kitasatosporales > Streptomycetaceae > Streptomyces > Streptomyces sp. NPDC012508. The sequence goes on along the minus strand of NZ_JBIBEO010000008.1, from coordinate 334,408 downwards.
AGGTCACCGCCGTGCACGGGCGCAAGATCTACTCGACCGCCGTCGGCCGGATCGGCGGGCCGGAAGGCCCCGTCGCGGTCCGCGCCGACGCCCTCTTCATCGAGGTCAAGGTCGACCACTTCATCGACAACGGCCGCCCGGAGGAGATCCGCGCCGCCATGTCCGACCCCGACCAGGTCCGGCGCGCCCGCGCCTTCGAGGTGAACCCCTGATGACCAACCCTGTCGACGTACTGATCCGCCGTGTGGACCCGGACGTACCGATCCCCGCCTACGGTCACCCCGGCGACGCCGGAGCCGATCTCGTGACCACCGAGGCGGCCGTCCTGGCCCCCGGGGAGCGCGCCGTGCTGCCCACCGGGATCTCCATCGCCCTGCCCGACGGCTACGCCGCGTTCGTGCACCCGCGCTCCGGGCTCGCTGCCAGGTGCGGAGTCGCCCTCGTGAATGCCCCAGGGACGGTGGATGCCGGGTACCGTGGAGAGATCAAGGTGATCGTGGTCAATCTCGACCCGCGTGAGAGCGTGCGGTTCGAACGGTTCGACCGGATTGCCCAACTGGTCGTCCAGCAGGTCGAGAAGGTGCGCTTCCACGAGGTGGCGGAGCTTCCCGGCTCGGCGCGGGCCGAGGGGGGCTTCGGGTCCACCGGCGGTCATTCCGCTGTGGACGGCACAACGGGTGGGAATCGATACGCTTCGGTCGTATCCGACCGGGAAGGACAGTGACGTGTTCGGACGTCGCAAGAAGAGCGGTGCCGCTGAGGACGCAGCGGGCGAGGCCGAGCAGGTCGTCGACGAGGTCGACACTGACGACACGGCCGGTGCGCCGCGTCGGGTGAACCTTCCGCCGGCGCCCCGGCCCGACGGACCGTGGGACATCTCCGAGGTCTCCAAGCCCGAGGACGGGCGCGTGGATCTCGGTGGCATCTTCGTGCCCGGAGTCGAGGGCATGGAGCTCCGGGTCGAGGTCGCGGGTGACGCGATCGTCGCGGCCACCGTCGTGCTGCGCGACAGCGCGGTACAGCTGCAGGCATTCGCCGCACCGAAGAAGGAAGGCATCTGGGGCGAGGTCCGCGAGGAGATCGCCTCCGGCATCACCCAGCAGGGCGGTGTCATCGACGAGGTCGAGGGGCCGCTGGGCTGGGAGCTGCGGGCCCAGGTCCCGGTGCAGCTGCCGGACGGCACCGGCGGTGTGCAGCTGGTGCGCTTCGTGGGCGTCGACGGCCCGCGCTGGTTCCTGCGCGGAGTCATCTCCGGCCAGGGCGCGGTGCAGCCGGAGGCCGCCGGTCTCCTGGAGCAGATCGTCCGGGACACCGTGGTGGTCCGTGGCGAGGGCCCCATGGCCCCGCGCGACCCGATCGTCCTCAAGCTGCCCAACGACGCGCAGATGGTGCCGGACGGCGTGCAGCAGGAGGAGCAGGAGGGCTCGCGCTTCTCCGGCGGCATGGGCCAGCTCCAGCGCGGACCGGAGATCACCGAGGTCCGCTGACCCCGTTCCGTACCGCACAACAGATCAAGGCCGGTGGGCCGTATTCCGAACAGCTTGTCCGGAATGCGGCCCACCGGTGCGTCCCGGGCCGCGGCCGGCCGCGGCCGACCCTGGCCGGACAGCGCTCGGCGACCGATACTGACGGGCACGCCGACGGGCGCACACGTTCGACGAGTGGGAGCAGAGGGATGAGCGAGAGCAGCGCGCGGTCCGCCACGGCGGTCGCCGAGGACCCGGCCGGCGGACCCATGGTCCGCGTCGAGAACCTGCGACGCTCGTACGGTACGGACGCGGCCGCCGTCCACGCCCTGCGCGGGGTCTCCTTCGACGTCCACCGCGGCGAGCTGGTGGCGCTCAAGGGCCGCTCGGGCTCGGGCAAGACCACCCTGCTCAACCTGGTCGGCGGCCTGGACACCCCGGACGGCGGCCGGATCACCATCGACGGGACGGACCTGGCGGACCTCGGCGAGGACGGGCTCCTGGAGCTGCGCCGGGACCGCATCGGCTTCATCTTCCAGTCCTTCGGGCTCATCCCGATCCTGTCCGCCGCTGAGAACGTGGGTGTGCCGCTGCGGTTGCGCAAGGCGGACCCGAAGGAGCGGGAGGAGCGGGTCGCCCTTCTCCTTGCCCTGGTCGGCCTCGCCGACCACGCGGCGCAGCGGCCCGGCGAGCTCTCCGGCGGCCAGCAGCAGCGCGTCGCCATCGCCCGGGCCCTCGCCAACAGGCCCGCCCTGCTGATCGCCGACGAGCCGACGGGGCAGCTCGACGCGGAGACCGGGCTCGCGGTGATGGAACTCCTGCGTGCGGTGGTCCGCAGCGAGGGCGTCACGGCGCTCGTCGCCACGCACGACGCCCAGCTCCTGGGGCTCGCGGACCGCGTGCTCGAACTCAGCGACGGCGAGATCGTCGAACACGGTCGGTGACACGGGCGCGGGGCGGCTCGGCCGGTCCCGACGCCCGCTGCCGGACCCATCAGAATCGCGTCAATACGGCTCGTCGCCCTTGCCCCTTGTGCGGAATGTCCGATTCGCTGGACGTAAGGTCATGGCATGGGACGGGGCAAGCTACGGATCTACCTCGGTGCGGCACCGGGTGTCGGCAAGACCTACGCGATGCTCTCCGAGGCACACCGCCGGGTCGAGCGCGGCACGGACTGCGTCGTCGCCTTCGTCGAACACCATGACCGGCCGCGCACGGAGGTCATGCTGCACGGCCTCGAACAGGTTCCGCGCCGCACCCTCCCGTACCGCGACACCTCCTTCACCGAGATGGACGTGGACGCGGTCCTGGCCAGGAAGCCGGCCGTCGCCCTCGTGGACGAGCTGGCGCACACCAATGTGCCGGGCTCCCGCAACTCCAAGCGCTGGCAGGACGTCGAGGAGCTGCTCGCCGCGGGGATCGACGTCATATCGACGGTCAACATCCAGCACCTCGAATCGCTGGGCGACGTCGTCGAGTCGATCACCGGCGTACGGCAGCAGGAGACCGTCCCCGACGAGGTGGTGCGGCGCGCCGAGCAGATCGAGCTGGTCGACATGTCGCCACAGGCCCTGCGCCGCCGCATGGCCCACGGCAACATCTACAAACCCGACCGGATCGACGCCTCCCTCGCCAACTACTTCCGCCCCGGCAACCTCACGGCCCTGCGCGAGCTGGCACTGCTCTGGACCGCCGACCGGGTCGACGAGTACCTCCAGCAGTACCGGGGCGAGCACGGCATCCGCTCCACCTGGCAGGCCCGCGAGCGGATCGTCGTCGGGCTCACGGGCGGCCCCGAGGGCCGCACGCTCATCCGGCGCGCCGCGCGGCTGGCCGAGAAGGGCGCGGGCGGCGAGGTCCTCGCCGTCTACATCGCCCGCAGCGACGGCCTCACGGCCGCCTCGCCCAAGGAGCTCGCGGTCCAGCGGACCCTGGTCGAGGACCTCGGAGGAACGTTCCATCACGTCATAGGCGACGACATCCCCTCCGGGCTCCTCGAGTTCGCACGGGGCGTCAACGCCACCCAGATCGTCCTCGGCTCCAGCCGCCGCAAGACCTGGCAGTACATGTTCGGCCCCGGCGTCGGCCAGACCGTCGCCCGCGAGTCCGGCCCCGACCTCGACGTCCACATCGTCACCCACGAGGAGGTCGCCAAGGGCCGCGGACTGCCCGTCACCCGCGGCACCCGCCTCGGGCGCTCCCGGATCATCTGGGGCTGGCTGGCCGGCGTCGGGGGCCCGGCGCTGCTCACCGTGCTGCTCACCCATGTCGACGCGGACCTCGGCCTGGCCAACGACATGCTGCTGTTCCTGGCGCTGACCGTGGCCGCGGCGCTGCTCGGCGGACTCCTGCCGGCGCTGGCGTCGGCCGCCTTCGGCTCCTTCCTGCTGAACTGGTTCTTCACCCCGCCGCTGCATCAGGTGACCATCGCCGACCCGAAGAACATCGTCGCGATCGCCGTCTTCTTCGGCGTCGCCGTGGCCGTGGCCTCGGTGGTCGACCTGGCCGCCCGCCGGACCCATCAGGCGGCCCGGCTGAGGGCCGAGGCCGAGACCCTCTCGTTCCTCGCGGGCAGCGTGCTGCGCGGCGAGACCAGCCTGGAGTCCCTGCTCGAACGGGTCCGCGAGACCTTCGCCATGGAATCCGTCGCGCTCCTCGAACGGGAGAGCGACGTCGAGCCGTGGACCTGCGCGGCGAGCGTGGGGGCGCGCCCCGTCGCACGGCCCGAGGACGCCGACGTGGACATGCCCGTCGGTGAGCATCTGGCCCTCGCGCTCACCGGCCGGGTGCTGCCCGCCGAGGACCGGCGCGTGCTCGGCGCCTTCGCCGCCCAGGCGGCCGTCGTACTGGACCGCCAGCGGCTCGTCGGAGAGGCCGAGGAGGCCCGCAAGCAGGCCGAGGGCAACAAGATCCGCACCTCCCTGCTCGCGGCCGTCAGCCATGACCTGCGTACCCCGCTCGCCGGCATCAAGGCGGCCGTCTCCTCCCTCCGCTCCGACGACATCGAGTGGTCCGAGCAGGACCGGGCCGAACTCCTCGAAGGCATCGAGGACGGCGCCGACCGGCTCGACCACCTCGTGGGCAACCTCCTCGACATGTCCCGGCTCCAGACCGGCACCGTCACCCCGCTGATCCGCTCCATCGACCTCGACGAGGTCGTCCCGATGGCGCTCGGCGGGGTCCCCGACGGCAGCGCCGAGCTGGACATCCCCGAGACGCTGCCGATGGTCGAGGTCGACAAGGGGCTCCTGGAGCGCGTCGTCGCCAACATCGTCGAGAACGCCGTGAAATACAGTCCGGAACGTGTGCCGGTGGTCGTCTCCGCCAGCGCTCTGGGCGAGCGGGTGGAGCTGCGGGTCGTCGACCGAGGGCCCGGCGTGCCGGACGAGAGCAAGGAGGGCATCTTCGAGCCGTTCCAGCGGTTCGGCGATGCCCCGCGCGGCTCCGGTGTCGGCCTCGGTCTCGCGGTCGCCCGCGGCTTCGTGGAGGCCATGGGGGGCACCATCACCGCGGAGGACACCCCCGGCGGCGGCCTGACCATGACGATCACCCTCAAGGCCGTGACGGGACGGCCACCGCCGCCCCCTGCCGCCGACGTGCCCGCCCGGGTGACCACGTGAGCCCACCGATTCCCCGCACCCCCCGCACTCCCCGACGTACGCAGCAGAGAGAAGGAAGCCCTCGATGACCCGGGTTCTCGTCGTCGACGACGAGCCGCAGATCGTCCGCGCGCTGGTGATCAACCTCAAGGCGCGCAAGTACGAGGTCGACGCGGCGCCCGACGGCGCCACCGCCCTTCGGCTCGCCGCCGAGCGCCATCCCGACGTGGTCGTCCTCGACCTCGGCCTGCCGGACATCGACGGTGTCGAGGTCATCAAGGGGCTGCGCGGCTGGACCCGCGTGCCGATCCTGGTGCTCTCGGCCCGGCAGACCTCCGACGAGAAGGTCGAGGCCCTCGACGCCGGGGCCGACGACTACGTCACCAAGCCCTTCGGCATGGACGAGCTCCTGGCCCGGCTGCGTGCCGCGGTCCGCAGGGCCGAGCCGGTCGGCGGCGACGACAGCGTCGTCACGGTCGAGACGGAGGGCTTCACGGTCGACCTGGCCGCGAAGAAGGTCCACCGAGACGGGCGTGACGTCCGCCTCACGCCCACCGAGTGGCACCTGCTCGAAGTACTCGTCCGCAACAGCGGGCGCCTGGTGAGCCAGAAGCAGCTTCTCCAGGAGGTCTGGGGCCCGTCGTACGGCACGGAGACCAACTACCTGCGGGTCTACATGGCGCAGCTACGGCGCAAGCTGGAGGTCGACCCCTCGCACCCGCGCCACTTCGTCACCGAACCGGGCATGGGCTACCGCTTCGAGCGCTGAATCGACCGGCAGAGGAGCCGGCGGGGCTCGGGAGAGGCGTTCGAGGGGGCCGGTTGAGAGGCCCGTGGGGCCCGTGGTGTCGTCCGTGGGGTCCGTGGGGCCGTCCGTGCGACCGTCGCGGGGCTTCCGGTGCAGCGTCCGGAGAGGCCCTGTCGGGGTCCGTCCGGAGGACGATTCCCCAGTCCGTGGGGGCCGGTACGCTTTCTGTATGAGTGCTGCACCGCGTACAGAGAAGCCGGCCGGACGCTTCCGCCGGATGCTCGACCGGCTGTCCACCTCGCAGGAGGAGCTGGAGTCCGTCGAGCTCCAGGAGGACGCCGAAGCGTCGGGCTGCACGCGTATCTGCGACTGCTCCGACCGCCAGATAGTCAAGGTGACTGGTACCTTGCGCACGGTCACGCTGCGCCCCCGGGCGGGTGTGCCCGCCCTCGAGGCCGAGCTGTTCGACGGCACGGCCCCGCTGGACGTGGTGTGGCTGGGCCGGCGGTCCATCGTGGGCATCGAGCCGGGCCGCAAGCTGATCGCCTCCGGCCGGATCTCCATGAGCCACGGCCGGCGGGTCCTCTTCAACCCCAAATACGAGCTCCGACCGCTCGGACAGGAGTAGCCGGTGACGTCGCTCGACAAGCCGACGACGGATCAGGACGCCCCGGACAGCAAGGGCGCTCAGCAGAGCCAGGCCTCGAAGGAGGTCACCGAGGCCGCGTTGTTCGAGGCCTTCGGCGGCCTTCGGGGCATGATCGAGACGGTCGTCCCCGGCCTGCTCTTCGTCACGATCTTCACGATCAACAAGGACCTGCACATCTCGGCGATCGCGGCACTCGCGGTCTCCCTGGTCCTCGTCGCCGTCCGGCTGATCCGCCGGGACACCGTGAAGCACGCCTTCAGCGGTGTTTTCGGTGTCGCGTTCGGTGTGGTCTTCGCGATGATGACCGGCAACGCCAAGGACTTCTACCTGCCGGGCATGCTGTACACGCTGGGCCTCGCCCTCGCGTACATCATCACCACCCTCGCGGGCGTCCCGCTGATCGGCCTCATCCTCGGCCCGGTCTTCAAGGAGAACCTCTCCTGGCGGACCCGTAACCCCGGCCGCAAGAAGGCCTACGCGAAGGCGAGCTGGGCGTGGGGCCTGATCCTGCTCGGCAAGTGCGCGATCCTCTTCCCGATGTACTGGTGGGCCGACACGACCAAGTTCGGCTGGGTCCTCGTCGCGCTGAAGATCCCGCCCTTCCTGCTCGCGGTGTACCTGACGTGGGTCTTCCTGGCGAAGGCCCCGCCGCCGATCGACGTCTTCGCCGAGATGGAGGCGGAGGAGAAGGCCGAGAAGGCCCGTAAGGCGGCCGCGTCGCGCCCGCCGGAGGCGTAACCAGTACGTACGCCGGATCCGGAAGCGTGACCGGTACGCCGGTACGACCGATTCGACGGCGTCACCGGTACGACGAAGGGCCCGGGACCTCAACAAGGTCCCGGGCCCTTCGTCGTACCGGCCGGACTCAGCCGGCGGCGCCCTCGTCGCGGCGGACCGACAGCAGGTCCTCCAGCTGCTCCTCGCGCGCCTGGGCGGCCACGAAGAGGAGCTCGTCGCCCGCCTCCAGAGTCTCCTCCGGGCTCGGGGTCAGCACCCGCGAGCCCCGGATGATCGTCACCAGGGAGGTGTCCTGCGGCCAGGCGACATCGCCCACGGACGTCCCCGCGACTGCCGACTCCGGCGGGAGCGTCAGCTCCACCAGGTTCGCGTCGCCGTGGCTGAAGCGCAGCAGCCGGACCAGGTCGCCGACGCTCACCGCCTCCTCCACCAGGGCCGACATCAGACGCGGGGTCGACACGGCGACGTCGACGCCCCAGGACTCGTTGAAGAGCCACTCGTTCTTGGGGTTGTTCACCCGGGCGACCACGCGCGGCACGCCGTACTCGGTCTTCGCGAGCAGCGAGACGACCAGGTTCACCTTGTCGTCACCGGTGGCCGCGATCACCACGTTGCAGCGCTGCAGCGCCGCCTCGTCCAGCGAGGTGATCTCGCAGGCGTCGGCGAGCAGCCACTCCGCCTGCGGCACCCGCTCCACCGAGATGGCGGTGGGCGCCTTGTCGATCAGCAGGACCTCGTGGCCGTTCTCCAGGAGCTCGCCCGCGATGGAACGGCCCACCGCACCCGCGCCCGCAATAGCGACACGCATCAGTGACCGCCCTCCTCAGGACCCTCGGCGAAGGCCTCCTCGACCTTCGCGATCTCGTCCGTACGCATCATCACGTGCACGAGGTCGCCCTCCTGCAGCACGGTCTGCGAGGAGGGGATGATCGCCTCGCCCAGCCGGGTGAGGAACGCCACGCGCACGCCCGTCTCGTCCTGCAGCTTGCTGATCTTGTGGCCGATCCACGCGGCGGACGTGTGCACCTCGGCGAGCTGCACCCCGCCGCTGGGGTCGGTCCACAGCGGCTCCGCGCCGGACGGCAGGAGGCGCCGCAGCATCTGGTCGGCGGTCCAGCGGACCGTGGCGACGGTCGGGATGCCCAGACGCTGGTAGACCTCGGCGCGCCGGGGGTCGTAGATCCGGGCGGCCACGTTCTCGATGCCGAACATCTCGCGGGCGACCCGCGCCGCGATGATGTTCGAGTTGTCGCCGCTGCTCACCGCGGCGAAGGCACCGGCCTCCTCGATCCCCGCCTCGCGCAGCGTGTCCTGATCGAAGCCGACGCCGGTGACACGCCGTCCGCCGAAGCCGGAGCCGAGACGGCGGAAAGCCGTCGGGTCCTGGTCCACGACGGCGACGGTGTGCCCCTGCTGCTCCAGGGTCTGCGCGAGAGCGGCTCCCACTCGCCCGCAGCCCATGATGACGATGTGCACGTCCCCTTACCCCGCACTCCTGATCGTCTTACTGACCTGCGAATACACCCTGCTCACAACTTTCCTCACCCGACTGGCCCGGGCCGTGGCGGGCAGCGCCCTGCCGTGCTGCCCGATCCGAGCTTATGCGGCAACACCTTTCGGGACCGCATCCGCGGTCCCCGCCAGGGAGATTCCGTGCGGATTGGGGGTCGCGGTGAGCATGGCTGTTTTCGAACGCTTACGATCCTCTCCGTGTCCAAACTGACCGACCTGCCCAAACGGATCTTGATCGGACGGGCTCTGCGCAGCGACAAGCTCGGGGAGACCCTGCTTCCGAAGCGCATCGCCCTCCCTGTCTTCGCCTCCGACCCGCTGTCCTCGGTGGCGTACGCACCCGGCGAGGTGCTGCTCGTCCTGTCGATCGCGGGTCTGTCGGCCTATCACTTCAGCCCGTGGATCGCGCTGGCCGTCGTCGTCCTGATGTTCACGGTCGTCGCGTCCTACCGGCAGAACGTCCACGCCTACCCGAGCGGCGGCGGCGACTACGAGGTCGCCAACACCAACCTCGGCCCGAAGGCCGGACTGACCGTCGCCAGCGCCCTGCTCGTCGACTACGTCCTGACCGTCGCCGTCTCGATCTCCTCCGGAATCGAGAACCTCGGCTCGGCCATCCCGTTCGTCGTCGAGCACAAGGTCCTCTGCGCGGTCGGCGTCATCGTGCTGCTGACGCTGATGAACCTGCGCGGGGTGAAGGAGTCGGGCAGCCTCTTCGCCATCCCGACGTACGTCTTCGTCGCCGGGGTCTTCATCATGATCGCCTGGGGCGCCTACAAGGGGATCGTCCTCGACGAGACCATGAAGGCCCCCACCGCCGACTTCGAGATCAAGCCCGAGCACCAGGGTCTGGCCGGCTTCGCGCTCTTCTTCCTGCTGCTCCGCGCCTTCTCCTCCGGCTGTGCCGCCCTCACCGGCGTCGAGGCGATCTCCAACGGCGTCCCCGCCTTCCGCAAGCCCAAGTCGAAGAACGCGGCCACGACGCTCGCGCTCATGGGCGCCCTCGCCGTCACCATGTTCTGCGGCATCATCTTCCTGGCCCTCGCCACCGACGTACGGATGGCCGAGAAGCCCGCCCAGGACCTGCTGCAGAACGGCGTGCCGGTCGGCCCGGGCTACGTCCAGGACCCGGTGATCTCCCAGGTCGCCGCCGCCGTGTTCGGCGACGGAACGTTCTTCTTCGTGCTCCTCGCCGCGGCCACGGCGCTCGTCCTCTTCCTGGCCGCCAACACGGCGTACAACGGCTTCCCGCTCCTCGGCTCGATCCTCGCCCAGGACCGCTACCTGCCGCGCCAGCTGCACACCCGCGGCGACCGGCTCACCTTCTCCAACGGCATCGTGCTCCTCGCCGGCGCCGCCGCGCTCCTGGTCTGGGTCTACGGCGCCGACTCGACGAAGCTGATCCAGCTGTACATCGTCGGCGTCTTCGTCTCCTTCACCCTCAGCCAGACCGGCATGGTCCGGCACTGGAACCGGCACCTGAGGACCGAGAAGGACCCGGCCAAGCGCCGCCACATGATCCGCTCCCGCGCGATCAACACCTTCGGTGCCTTCTTCACCGGCCTGGTCCTGGTCGTCGTCCTCGCCACCAAGTTCACGCACGGCGCCTGGGTCGCGCTGCTCGGCATGGTGATCTTCTACGGGACGATGACCGCGATCCGCCGGCACTACGACTCGGTCGCGGACGAGATCGCCGCCGCCGAGGAGCGCCCCGACGAGTACGTACGCCCGTCGCGCGTCCGGTCCGTCGTCCTCGTCTCCAAGCTGCACAAGCCGACGCTGCGCGCGCTCGCGTACGCCAAGCTGCTCCACGCGAACGAGCTGGAGGCGCTGAGCGTCAACGTCGACCCGGCGGAGACCAAGGCGCTGCGGGAGGAGTGGGAGCGGCGCGGGATCAACGTACCGCTGAAGATCCTCGACTCGCCGTACCGCGAAATCACCCGGCCGGTGATCGAGTACGTGAAGAACATCCGCCGCGAGAGCCCGCGCGACGCCGTCTCGGTCTACATCCCCGAGTACGTCGTCGGCCACTGGTACGAGCATCTGCTGCACAACCAGAGCGCCCTGCGCCTCAAGGGCCGCCTGCTCTTCACCCCCGGCGTGATGGTGACGTCCGTCCCGTACCAGCTGCAGTCCTCCGAGGCCGCGCGGAAGCGGGCGAGGAAGCGCCAGGACTGGAACGCGCCGGGTTCGGTGCGCCGCGGTCCGGTCGAGAAGCGCGCGAAGGAATCGACCGGCAAGGGCACGTAGACTGGTGGGCTGCCGCTAGCGGCAGCCCACCTCTCTCTTTCTCTGGAGTCACCCCGTCATGCAGAACGCACCTGTTTCTTCGTTGGTCGGGGAAGAGTACGAGGTCGAGGTCGGCCCGGTGGCCCACGGCGGCCACTGCATCGCGCGTACGGAGGGCGGCCGGGTCCTCTTCGTCCGGCACGCGCTGCCGGGCGAGCGGGTCGTCGCGCGGGTCACGGAGGGCGAGGAGACGTCCCGCTACCTGCGCGCGGACGCGGTCACGATCCTGGAGGCGTCCAAGGACCGGGTGGAGGCGCCCTGCCCGTTCGCGGGCCCGGGCAAGTGCGGCGGCTGCGACTGGCAGCACGCCAAGCCGGGCGCCCAGCGCCGCCTCAAGGGCGAGGTCGTCGCCGAGCAGCTCCAGCGCCTGGCCGGGCTCACGCCCGAGGAGGCCGGCTGGGACGGCACCGTCATGCCGGCCGAGGGCGACAAGGTCCCGGCGGGCGAGGTCCCGCAGTGGCGCACGCGCGTCCAGTACGCGGTGGACACCGAGGGCCACGCCGGCCTGCGCCGGCACCGCTCGCACGAGGTCGAGGTGATCGACCACTGCATGATCGCGGCGCCCGGGGTCTCCGAGCTCGGCATCGAGAAGCGCGACTGGGAGGGCATGGCCTCGGTCGAGGCGATCGCGGCCTCCGGCTCCGGCGACCGCCAGGTCATCCTCACTCCCCGCCCCGGCGCCCGCCTCCCGCTGGTGGAGCTGGACAAGCCGGTCTCGGTGCTCCGCGTCGACGAGAAGGACGGCGGCGTCCACCGCGTCCACGGCCGCCCCTTCGTCCGCGAGCGCGCCGACGACCGCACGTACCGCGTCGGCAACGGCGGCTTCTGGCAGGTCCACCCGAAGGCCGCCCAGACGCTGGTCCTCGCCGTGATGCAGGGCCTGATGCCCCGCAAGGGCGACACGGCCCTCGACCTCTACTGCGGCGTCGGCCTCTTCGCGGGCGCGATCGCCGACCGCGTCGGCGACCAGGGCGCGGTGCTCGGCATCGAGTCCGGCAAGCGCGCGGTGGAGGACGCCCGCCACAACCTGGAGGCCTACGACCGGGTCCGCATCGAGCAGGGCAAGGTCGAGACCGTCCTCCCGCGCACCCGCATCTCCGAGGTCGACCTGATCGTCCTGGACCCGCCCCGCGCGGGCGCCGGCAAGCAGACGGTCAAGCACCTCGCCGGCCTGGGCGCCCGCCGCATCGCATACGTGGCCTGCGACCCGGCGGCCCTGGCCCGCGACATCGCCTACTTCAAGGAGGGCGGCTACAGGGTCCGGACGCTGCGCGCGTTCGACCTGTTCCCGATGACGCACCATGTGGAGTGCGTGGCGATCCTTGAGCCGGTGAAGCAGGGCAGCTGACGACTCGCGGGCCCCTTCCCTTCCTCAGCCGACGGTGTCGAGGAGTAGTTTCGCTGCCGTTGCCGCGCCGTCGGTGTGGACCTCGCCGGCCACGGCCTTCGCCCGGCTGCCGGTTTCCGGGGCCAGGGCCGTCCCGAGCGCGGCCGACAGGGAGTCGACGGTCGGAACCGGGCCGTCGTGGGCTACGCCGATGCCGAGGTCGGCCACCCGGGCGGCCCAGTACGGCTGGTCCGCCAGCTGGGGGACCACCACCTGCGGTGCGCCGGCCCGAGCGGCCGTCGTCGTCGTACCCGCACCGCCGTGGTGCACGACGGCAGCCACGCGTCCGAACAGCTGCTGATGGTTGACCTCGCCGACGGCGAAGCAGTCGTCCCGGTCGTCGATGAGGCCCAGTTCCGCCCAGCCGCGCCCGACGAGGACCCGGTGGCCCTTCGCCCGGACCGCCTCGATGGCAACCCGCGCCGCCTCGTCACCCCCGCGTACGGCCATGCTGCCGAAGCCGACGTACACCGGTGGGGCGCCGGCGTCCAGGAACGCCTCCAGGTCGGCGGGCAGGGGGCGTTCGTCCGGCAGCACCCAGGCGCCCGTCTGTACGACGTCGAGGTCCGGCGTCTTCCGCCACGGGTCCAGCACCGGGTCCGTCGCCAGCCACGGCCGGTCGCCGAAGCCGTAGTCGCGGACGTTGTCCACCGGGGGCAGGCCGATCGACGCCCGGTTGGTGTTCAGCGCCTCGCCGAACAGCGCGTCGATGCTCTGGGCGTCCAGCTCCCACAGCGCCCGGTTGTCGGTCACCTCCGGCGGGAACGGCCGCCCGGGGTATGCCAGCGGCGGGCGCTGCGGCGAAGGCAGGGTCAGCTGCTGGAAGATCGCGGACACGTAGCGGATGCCCAGCTTCTCGGCCACCGAACGCGCACCGGCGATGGCCGGCATCGCCCCCGTCGCCACCAGCACGTCGCACCCCTCTGCCGCCGCGGGCATCACCTCCAGCTGACTGGCGATCAGTTCCGCTGCGCGCTGGGGCAGATTGTCCTTCGACGGCGGCGGAGCCGCGGTCGTCAGCGCGCGGGCCGACCGGCCGACACCCACCACGGACACGCCGACCCCGGCCAGCCGCTCCGCGAAGACCTCGTCCGGCGGCGCGCACACCCGCACCTCCGCGCCGAGCTCCCGCAACCGCACCGCGAGCCCCACCAGCGGTTCGACGTCCCCGCGCGATCCATATGTCGACAACAGCGCACGCATGTTGTGAATCTCCTGTCTTGTGCTGTTCGTGGTTTCTTCGGCTGTGTCTGTCGAGCTACATGGCCCAGGGCAGTTCACGAGTGCCCTCGGTGCCGGGAACGGACGCGACCCCGTCGGCGGGCATCGAGACGTGGGCCTCGGCCTGTTCCGGAGCGTGGATCCGGCGGAGGAGGCCCGGCGGCAGGATCAGGGTCTGGCCGGCCGCGACCTTCTCCGTGCGGCCGAGGCAGGTCACCTCCAGCGCACCCGCGGTGACCGTCCAGACCTGCTCACGGCTGATGGAGTGCTCGGGGCCGGTGGCGCCGGCGTCCATCGTGACCGTCCAGGTGCTGAGTTCGGAGCTGCCGCGGCTGGGGGCCGCCAGGCCGGCCATGGTGGCGTTCGGGGAGATGGTGACGTGGTCGGTGGAGGGTGTGATCACGACCATGGCGGCGCTCTCGTCGTCGGCCGGATGGCCGTCGGCGGTGGCCGCCCATTCGACGAGCTGGACGACGACACCGTTCGGGTCGGTCATCTGGAACAGCCGCTCGCCCCACGGCTCTTCGCGCAGCGGCATGGTGATGGGGGCGCCTGCCGCGCGCAGCTTGGCCTCCTCCGCCGCGAGGTCGGTGACGGTGAGCGCCAGGATCAGACCGGCCGCCCGCTGGTCGCGCTGCTCGGGCGGGAGGACGTCCGTACCTCCGCGGAGCAGGACGACATCGACGGCGGCGTCCCCGCGCGTCAGGGACACGAAGCCGTCGTCGGCCATGGCCACCTCGTAGCCGAGGTGGGTGCAGAGGAACGCGCGGGAGGCGTCCACGTCGGCGACGGTCAGGGAGAGGGTGGAGGCGGAGACGTTCATGCCAGTTCCTTCGCGAAGTGAGTGATGGTGAACCCGGAGTCGAAGGACCGTGTGGCGACCGGGGCGAAGCGCGTCGGGGTGAAGGGGCCGTCGAACAGAGGGATGCCGGATCCGATGAAGATCGGGTGGCGCTTGATGATCAGTTCGTCGATCTCGTCGCCCAGGACGGCCGCCAGCTTGCCGCCGCCGCACAGCCAGATGTCCATGCCGTCCTGTGCCTTGAGCTCACGGACGAGCGCGACCGGGTCGTCGACGACGGTCACCGCCGGATCGGGGCTGACGAGCGAGCGGGAGACGACGTACTGCGTCAGGTGGGCGTACGGGCTGGTGAGCCCGGCCTTCAGGCCCGGGTCGTAGGTCGCGCGGCCCATGATGACCGTGTCGAACCGCTGGGCGGCCCGGTCGGCGACGCCGAACGGCTCACGCGCGGGTGTGGGCATGGTCTCGGGGAAGTCCGCGAGGATCGCCGCGGCTTCCTCGCCCTCGAAGGGGAGGAAGTCGTACTGGCCCTCGGGGCCTGCGATGTAGCCGTCGAGGGTGGCGGATATGTAGTAGATCAGCTTGCGCACGTCTTCTCGCTTCTGCGTGTCGGAGGTGAGGTGGAGGTGGTACGGATCAGGTCGCGGGGACGTCGAGCTGGAACTCGCGCGTGCGCCGGTAGGAGCGGAAGCCCATGCGGTGGTTGACCGCCAGCATGTGGACGTTGTCGTCGGCGTTGTCCGTCTCTATCTCGACGACGCCGGGGTGCTCGTCGCGCAGCCGGCGCACCATGGCGGCCTTGACCCACAGCCCCAGCCCGTGGCCGCGGTGCGCGGGCACGACCGCCGTGTCGTACTGCTGGACGCGCGGCGCCGAGCCCTGGGGGATCAGGATCTCGGTGTAGCCGGCCATGGTGCCGTCGTCGTGGACGGCGGCGACGGTCAGCAGCGTGTCCCCGCGGTCGGCGACGACCGCGGCCATGGCGCGAACGCGGTCCGCGTCCCACGCCACACTGCCGTAGTCCAGGTCTCCGACGGGCATGTCGTTCATCGCGTTCTTGGCCGCGGCGAAAGCGGCGGCGAGGTCGTCGGGAACCGTTCCGGTCCAGCCGGTCAGCCGGTAGCCGGGGTGCTCGGCATCGGCGATCCGGAGCAGGTCGTCCGCGTCCGTCCCGTCGAGGCGCAGCATGAGGTGATCCAGGGTCAGCGCCCGTCGGAAGCCCGACCGTTCGCTGAAGGCCTCGCCCGGACCGTCCGCCGCGGCTGTGGCGATCAGGCTGCGCCGGTTCTCGGTGCGGCAGGCCGCCACGACCGCCGACAGCAGGCGGGAGCCGGCTCCCGTGCGGCGGTGTGCGGGGTCGACGTGGAGTTCCAGTTCGGCCAGGTGCTCCTGGCCCGGGGAGGTGAACACCCGCAGGGCTGCGACTCCGACAGGGCGCCCGTCGGCAGCGGTGGCCAGCCAGGTCAGCCGGTGGCTGCCCAGGGCGGGCTTGGTGAGCTGGGCGTGGATCTGTCCGGGGTCGGGGGTCGGCACTCCGGGCAGGTCGTGGGCCGTCGAGGCCGCGACGACCTGATGCCACGCGACGGCATCGGCGGCCGAAACGCGCTGGAGCGGATTGACGTGTACTGCTGTGGTCAAGGTGATGTCTTTCGTCGTCGAGTTGTTCGTACGTCGGGATGGTCCCGAGGGTGCGCTGCCGTCCGCCGAGGGACCGCGACGGAGGGGGCTGGGGCGACCCGGTTCGGACGACCCGGCTCTACCGGATCACCGCGTCCGCGTTCTTTCAGTCGGTGTGGCGCACCAGCGGCCAGTCGATGTCGACTCGGGCGGCCGTGGCGAGGTAGTTGGTGAACACGTTGAGGGCGACATGGGCGACGACCTCGACGATCTGCCCGTCGGACAGGCCGGCGCGCCGGGCGGCGGCCAGTTGCTCGTCGGCAAGGGTTCCGCGCTCACGGACCATCACGGCGGCCAGCTCCAGGACAGCGGCGGCCCAGGGGTCGTCGGCCTCGCCCCGCCGCGCGCGGGTGGCCTCGGCCGCACTCAGCCCGGCCACCTTCGTCCCGCGGAACGCATGCACGGAGAGGCAGTAGTCGGATCTGTTCTCCTGCGCCACCAGCAGCGCGATCCGCTCGCGTACGCCCGCCGACAGGGTTCCCTCCGCGCCCAGGGCGGTGACGGCGTCCACGTACCCCTTCAGCACGGCCGGGCTGTTCGCCATCACCCTGGCCAGGTTGGGGACGACCCCCAGGGCCTGGTGGGTGGCGGTGAAGAGAGCTGCGGCTTCATCGGTCGTGATCTCCGGTTCGACGGTGTGGAGTCCTTGCATGCCGACAACCATGCAGGGTGATCTTGATACATTCCCGATGCTTCCTCGATGCACGCGCTGGTGACCTCTGGAGTGACGGCATGCGGTTCAAGATCCTCGGCCCGGTGGAGGCCGTGGCTCCCGGTTCGGACGCGCCCGGCCTTGCACCCCGCCACCGCGCGGTGCTCGCCTACCTGTTGCTGCATGCCGGGGTCCCGATCAGTGCGGATCGCCTGATCGACGCCATGTGGGGGCCGCTGCCCCCGGATTCCGCCCGCGCACAGATCCAGACCACCATCGCCGCGATCCGTCGCATGCTGCGCGCTTCGGAAGCCGACCGGATGCTGGCCACGCGGCCGGCCGGGTACGTGATCACCCCCGAGCCGGGACAGCTCGATCTGGACGAGTTCACCAGCCTGACCGCCAAGGCAGCGGACGTCTCCGACGACCCGGGGGAGACCGCGGACCAGATACGTGCGGCGCTGGCGCTGTGGCGGGGAGAGCCGCTGGCCGACATCACCGCCCATTACGTCCAGGGCGCCAGAGCACGTCTGAACGGGCAGTTGCTGACCGCCGTCGAGCGCCTGGCCGAGCTGGAACTGGCCCGGGGGCGGCACGACGACCTCATCGACGAACTGTCCGTCCACGCGGCGGCCAACCCTCTGCGGGAACGGCTCTGCTGCCAGCTGATGCTCGCCCTGCACCGCGCCGGACGCCAGACCGACGCGCTACAGGTGGCACGAACCTTCCGCGAGACCCTGGCAGAAGAGCAGGGACTGGACCCCGGCCATGCGTTCGGCAAGCTCGAACAGGACATCCTCCGGGACGCCCCCGATCTACGGCCGCCGGTCACCGCGCCGCCGAAGCCGCAGGGGATCAACTTCCTTCCGTACGACGTCCCGGACTTCACCGGACGCGAGGACGAGCTCGACGGGCTGATCCGCCTGTGGTCGGGCAACAACGGCGGCGTCGTGACGATTTCGGCGATCGACGGGATGGCAGGGGTCGGCAAGACGACGCTCGCGGTCCACGCGGGGCACCGCCTCGCGGATCACTTCCCGGACGGACAGCTCTTCATCGATCTGCAGGCGCACACCGCCGGCCAGGCGCCCCTCGACGCCGGTGCCGCGCTCGAGATCCTCCTGGGCCAACTCGGCCTGGCCGCCCAGCACATACCCGCTTCGGTCGCCGACCGCGCCGCGCTGTGGCGGTCCGAACTCTCCGGCCGTCGCGTGCTGGCCGTGCTCGACAACGCCCTCGGCGCCGAGCAGGTACGACCGTTGCTGCCCGGAGCCTCCCGCACCCTCATCCTGATCACCAGCCGCCGACGGCTGACCGACCTCGACGGGGCACACGCCCTGTCCTTGGACGTCCTGCCCGCCGCGGAGGCCGTGGAGCTGTTCACGGCGATCGTCGGCGAACGGGCGGGCGCAGAACCCCTGGCCGTCCTCGATGTCCTGCAGTTGTGCGGATTCCTGCCGCTGGCCGTCCGCATCGCCGCCGCCCGCCTGCACCATCGGCCCCGCTGGACCGTCGCATACCTGGCCGACCGGCTCCGCGACCAGCGCCGCAGACTCTCCGAGCTGGCCACCTCGGAGCGAGGAGTGGCAGCGGCGTTCACGCTGTCGTACGAGCAGTTGACCGAGGACCAGCAACGCATGTTCCGGCTCCTGGGGCTCCAGCCGGGCCGCGACATCAGCCCCGAGGCGGCTTCCGCGCTGGCCGACCTCCCGCTGGATGAGGCCGAGACGCTCCTCGAAGACCTCCTGGACGCCCATGTCCTGACCCAGCACCAGCTCGGCCGCTACACCTTCCACGACCTGCTGCGCGAACACGCCCTCGCCACCGCGGCCGCCCAGGAACCCCTCAATGCCCAGCGCGAGGCCCTCGGCCGGCTGTTCCACCACTATCTCCACCTCGCGAGCACGGCCATCGACCACCTCTACCCCGAGGGCAAGGACCGCAGGCCACGCATCCCCGCGCCGGACGCCCCGGCCTGGCCCCCGCAGGACGAGGCCGAGGCGATCACCTGGCTGGACAGCGAACGCGCGAACCTCATGGCGACCGGCCAGTACGCGGCCGAGCACGACTGGCTGCCGCACACCAGCCAACTGGCCGCCACCCTGCACCGCTACCTGCTGGGCCACGCCCACCAGGCCGACGCGCTGGCCCTCAACGACCTGGCACTGCGAGCCGCCCGCCGGAGCGGCGACTCGGCAGCCGAAGCCCGCACGCTCATCGACCGCGGCCAGGTGTACTTCTGGTGGCACGGCGCCTACGAGCAGGCGGCCGAGCACTACCGGAACGCCCTGGACCTCGCGCGCGGGATCGGCGACCAGGGCGCGGCGGCCGGCGCGCTGCAGGCCCTCGGCGCCGTCTCCAGGCGACGGCGGGAGTACGACCAGGCCCACGACCACAGCGCGCAGGCCCTCGAGCTCTTCCGCGAGCTCGGCGACCGCGTCGGCGCGGCCAGGTGCCTGACCGACCTCGGCATCGTCCACGAATGCCAAGGACGGTACGAGGACGCCCACGAGCACCACCGGCAGGCGCTGAACGTGCACCGCGAGACGGGGTCCCGCATCGGCCAGACCGTCGTGCTCAACAACATCCGGCTGGTCTACCAACGGCAGGGCCGCTACGACGAGGCCCGGCACCATCACCACCAGGCCCTGGAGCTGAGCCGCAGGTTCGACTTCCCCGGAGACGAGGCCGAGTCGCTCAACGCCCTAGCGGAAGCCGCACGGTCCATGGGCGACCTCGCCCGGGCCGCGGCCGAACACGACACCGCGCTGACCCTCGCCCGCGAGTGCAGCTACCGCCCCGAGCAGGCCCGCGCCCACGACGGCCTGGCGCACGTCCACCGCGACCTCGGCCGCATCGACCTCGCCCACGACCACGCCCGGCAGGCCCTCGACCTCTACACCGCCCTGGCCGTCCCCGAGGCCGACGAGATCCGCGCCTTTCTCACCGGGCTTCCACCGACCGCGAACGAGCCCGACAAGCCGGAGGTTTCCACCGCCGACCGGCCGTCGTGAACGGGGTCGACCGGCATGGCTTTCCGGACGACGCCGACTCCGCCCCTCGGTTCCCTCGGCAGTCGTGGATCCTGGCGCCGGTCATGAAGGACGCCTGAGGTCAGCGGACCAGGACCGGTCGTGTGCGGGGCGTGGGGGTGGGCTCCTCGTGGAGGATCACGCGGAGCGTGTCCTTGAGGCGGCGGGAGGGTTCGATGCCCAGGTGGTCCGTGAGCTGGCGGCGGGCGCTGTGGTAGGTCTCCAGCGCTTCGGCGCGGCGGCCCACGTGGTAGAGGGAGAGCATCAGCATCTCGGTGATCCTCTCGCGCCAGGGATGGACCACGCTGATCGCGCGCAGTTCGCCTATCGCCTCCTCCGTGCGGCCGCAGTGGAGTTTGAGCTCCAGGCGGGTCTCCTGGGCGGTGAGGTACTCCTCCTCCAGCTGGACGGCCATGCTGTGGCAGAGGGGGCTGTTGCCGACGTCCTGGAGCGGTTTGCCGCGCCAGAGGGCGAGGGCGGAGTCCAGGAGGTCGACCGCGCGGCCCGGGTCCTTGTCGGCGACGCGTCTCGCCTCCGTCGTGCGACTCCGGAAGGTGTGCATGTCGACGGCGCTCGGATCGACCTTCAGGACGTAGCCGGCCGAGTGGGTGACCACGGGCGGCGTGTCGTCGGAGGAGGCGGACAGCCGGCTGAGGGTGCGGCGGAGGCGGGACACCTGGGCCTGGAGGGCGTTGTGGGCCGTGTGCGGCGGGTCGTCGCCCCACAGTTCGTTGTAGAGCTGCTCGTTGGTGAGGAGCCGTCCGTCCGCCAGGAGCAGGGAGGCGAGGAGGATGCGCTGCCGGTGACCGGCGACAGGGGTCAACTCGTTGTTCGTGACGATTCCGACCGGTCCGAGGATGGTGAATCTCATGGGGGAAGCCTCACACGGCACCGGGAGCCGGTACTTGAGACGCGTCTGATGCCCCTCTGGGCTTTCGCTGGAGTCGAGATCCGGCCAAAGCGATCACGTTGCCGTTCACGGCCGATTGGTGACCGGATCACTACTGGAATTTGATCGTCCCTGCCAGCATCAAGGTGCTTACTGGTCGGGGGGGAGTTGGCTAAGTGGAGATCAAGTTGCTGGGGACGTTGGCCGCGCATCTGGGTGGTACGGCGTGGACACCCAGCGCTGCCAAGCACCGTCAGGTGCTGGCCCTACTGGCACTGAGAGCCGGGCACACGGTGCCCATGTGGGAGCTGATCGACGAACTCTGGGGCGACAGCCCACCGCGCAGCGCCCAGGCGACGTTGCAGACGTACATGATGCAGTTGCGGCGTGCGATCACCGCCGCCGGTGTGAAGAGCGGGACGGAGTGCCGCGTCAAGGAGATCCTCGCGACCACGCACGGCGGTTACGTCCTCAACATAGGTCCCGGATACGTGGACGCGCTGGAGCACGAGAGCCTGGCCGCGGCCGGCCTCGCGGCAGCACGCCGCGGAGACCACCCGCGCGCCTCCGAACTGCTCAACCAGGCCATTTCCCTGTGGCGGGGCAACGCCCTCTCGGACGTCGCCCAGGGCCCGCCGCTCAGGGTCGAGACGCTGCGGCTCGAGGAGTCGTGCCTCAGCGTCCTGGAGACCTGCGTCGCCGTCGACCTGGCCTCCGGGCACACCGCCGAGGTCCTGAGCAGGCTCACGGAGCTGACGGCCCGCTATCCGATGCACGAGCGGTTCCATCTTCAGCTGATGGTCACGCAGTACCAGGTCGGGCGGATCTGGCAGGCCCTCGAGACCTACCGCCGGCTGCACACGCGGCTCGTGACGGAGCTCGGACTCGAACCGTCCGAGGCCGTTCGTGACGCGCACCAGCGGATGCTCCGCCGGGACCCCACCCTCACGCTCGACGTGGCCGGAAATGGGGGCGCGGTCGTGCGGGGAGAGTCGCCGTTCGGCCAACTGCGCAGCGCCTGAACCTCCGCCTCGAAGTGAAACGGACCGGTGAACCCCACCGGTCCGCTTCCCGTTCCGCCCGCCGGCGGCGTCCGCTCCGGGGTCGGTCAGCGCCCGGTCAGTGGCGTGTGACCGGCCTCGCCTAGCGTGCCGAGCGCGGCGGAACCTCCCGTCGTACGGGGGGCCCAGGAGGTGCCGTATGTCCGTCGGTCGCATGCTCGCCCCGCACGGACCGCATGCCACGCCCGTCGTACGTACGGTGGGTCCGGCCGGGACTGCCCTGCTCCTGGTGGCCCACGGCAGCCGCGGCCCCCGCCACTCGGCCACCCTGCGCACGCTCGCCGACGGCGTCCGGTCCCTCGCCGGCCTGCGGACCGAGTTGGCCTTCCTGGAGTTCGACCGACCCGGAATCGCCGACGTGTTGGGCGACAGCGTCGCCGACGGCGCCGATCGGGTCGTCGTCGTCCCCCTCCTTCTCTCCCGCGCCTACCACGCGACGACGGACCTGCCCGCGGCCCTGGCCGGGGACTGGGCCGTGCCCGTGCGCACGACAGAGGTCCTCGGCGGATCGCCCCTGCTCGTCGCCGCTCTCGAACGGCGGCTTCTCGAAGCCGGGTCGGGGACCGCCGACCGGGAATCGACCGGCGTCGTCGTCGCCGCGACCGGGTCGAGGGACGCCGACGCGCGCGCGTCCGTCGCCGCCGTCGCCGGAGCGCTGCGGCAGGCCGGCTGGCGCGACGCCCTTCCCGCGTACGTCACCGGTCCCGGGCGGCGGCCCGGCGACGCCGTACGGGAACTGCGCGCCCGGCGGGTGCCGCGGGTGGCCGTCGCGCCGTACGTCCTCGCGCCCGGCCTGCTACCCGACCGGATCGCCGCCGAGGCGGCGGCCGCCGGGGCGGACGTCCTGTCCGCGCCGCTGGGCGCCGCCCCGGAGCTCGTACGGCTCGTCGTCGAGCGGGGGGTGGGGGCGGTCGCCGGGTGAGGTGCGCCGTTCCGGCCGTGCTCTTGCCCGTACGTCGCGCACGTTCCCTGTCCGAAGAATTCCGCCACCTGTCGACGAGGCTTTATCGACGGCATGCCGGCCCCTCGTGGAGAGCTGCGACCGCCCAGGACACCTCGTTTCCGGTCGCATTCTTCCGGATCTTCTTCAGGCGTCGGAGAGAAGACGTGGTGAGGGATTTCTTCCTTCTTGGATTCCTGGACGTCACGCCGTCGAAATCATTTGTGCCGCAACGCAGTCGAATTGATGGGACCCAGCCGGGTCGAGGGTGCGCGGCGCGCCTGGTGGGTGATTCGGATCGCGGCGAAGCAAGGTGAATGGGGCATGGAATTCCATTGGCTCTTTCACATCATACGAAAGCGCCCGGACGGCGCGCTGAGCTGCTTCTGACGCGCCGCTGACATTCCGAAAGAGCTTCGGACCAGGCTCGATGGGGTCGCCGAGCCCGTTTCCACCGACTCGTCTGCGTACGGAGGGGTGGGCCGAGGGGATGCGCGGAGCGGAATCCCGGTGTCGTTCCTGGTCGGCCCGGCTGCGCCGGGCCGCTGCCGTCTCCGGGCCGGCCACGGTCGGTGCTTCCGAAATGGGAAGTCGTTTACCCAGGGGTGTGTTGCACAATCGGTGACGCTCTCCCTAGGCTTTCGAACTGCGAGCGGAGGCCTGACCGCTCATTGTTCTCTCACGTACACCTGTGCACCCCGGAAGCCTGTTTCAGTGGCGTCCGGGGTGGCAGGTGCGTGCAGGTTCTAGAAAGGAACAGGTAATGGTCAAGGTCACGGCCGGCGAGGTTCAGGAATGGCTTGTGCAGAAGATCGCGGACCGGCTCGGTGAAGACCCGTCGAGCATTTCCCCCGGGCAGTATTTCGACGAGCTCGACCTCGACAGCACCGAGGCGCTCGTCATCGCCGGCGAGATGGAGAACTGGCTCGGGTTCGAGCTGGGCACCACGGCGCTGTGGTACCACCCGACCATCGAGGCCCTGTCGGCACACATCGCCGAGGAGAGTGCTCAGCGTGGCGCGGCGGCCTAGCAGAGCGGCCGCCGCACAGGTGCTGGTACGTCACCGGGCGACCCCGCCCGGTGGCCGTACCGTCTACGCCGTTCACCCCGGTGCCCTGCCGGTCGCGACCTGGGCCAACCTGGCCGGAGCGCTGCCGCAGGACACGGGGTTCGCGGTGCTCGACGTCGGCGCCGTCCCCGCGTACGTGGAGGCGGCGTTGAATCCCGGCGCGTCCGACCTGACCGTCGACCGCCTGGTCGACATCCTGATCGACGCCTACCGCGCGGACGTCGCCGGCAGTGCGGAAGCGGGGGGCGGAGGCCCGGCCGGGCCCGTCACCTTCGTCGGCTGGTCCTTCGGCGGTGTCCTGGCACACGGGATGACGGAGCGTCTGAAGCCCGAGGAAAGGCCGGACGGCATCGTGCTGCTCGACAGCATCGCGCCGACGGAGACGTACACCTACGCGGAGGACGACTTCGTCGACCCCAGGATCGTCCTGCGCTGGTTCGCGATGTTCCTCGGCGCCAAGCGCGGCACGGATGTTCCCTTCCGTACCCCGTCCGTCCCCCCGGCCGCGACGTCGTCCGAGGTTCCGTCCTCGGCCGTCGGCGCCGACCATGTCCTCGCCGGACTGGAGCAGCTGCTCCAGGACGCCGTGGCGTGCGGCGCGCTGCCCGAGGGGACGCCGGTGCAGAGCATCCGGAAGCTCTTCGACGCCTACACGGCGGGGCTCCTGCGCAACAACCGGCTGACCTCGCCGTACCGTCCGCTGCCCGCCACCGTGCCCCTCACCCAGATCAAGGCGCGGCACAGCCTCATCCCCTCCGACCCGACCCTCGGTTGGGCCGAACTGGCCGATCGCACGGTGGAGGCGCACTCCGTGCCCGGCGACCACTACACCATGCTGATCCGCCCGGACGCCTCGCGGGCCATCGCCGGTCTGATTCCGGACGCCCGGCCTCCACAGCTCGTCACCACCCGGAGGGACACGCAGTGAACGAATTCCAGGAACGGATGCTCGACCGCAGACTGGCCCGGGACCCCATCGCCATCGTCGGCCTGTCCGGGCTCTTCCCGAAGTCGCAGAACGTACGGGAGTTCTGGGCCAACGTCGTGGCCGCGGCCGACTGCACCACCGATGTGCCCGCCGGGCACTGGGACGTCGACGAGTTCTACGACCCCGACCCCTCGGTGCCCGACAAGACCTACGCCAGGCGCGGCGGCTTCATCCCCGACGTACCCTTCAACCCCCTCGAGTTCGGCCTCCCGCCGAACACGCTCGAAGTGACCGATGTGCTCCAGCTGTTGAGCCTCACGGTCACCCGCGACCTTCTCAAGGACGCCGGAGCCGACCAGGGCTGGTACGACCCGAAGCGCACCGGCGTGGTCCTCGGCATCACCGGCGCCAACCAGCTGACCCAGCCGCTCACCGCCCGGCTCCAGAGCCCCGTGCTCAAGGAAGTGGTCAGGAGCTGCGGGCTCTCCGAGCGCGACGCCGAGGAGATCGCCGCCAAGTTCCGTATGGCGTACGCCCCGTGGGAGGAGAACTCCTTCCCCGGCATGCTCGGCAACGTCGTCGCCGGCCGTATCGCCAACCGGTTCGACCTCGGCGGCATCAACATGACGATCGACGCCGCCTGCGCCAGCTCGCTCGGCGCGGTCCGAACGGCCGTCAGCGAGCTCCTCGAGGGGCGCGCCGACACCATGCTCACCGGCGGCTGCGACGCCGAGAACACCATCTTCATGTACCTCTGCTTCAGCAAGACGCCCGCGCTCTCCAAGTCCGGGCGGATCCGCCCGTTCGACAGTGAGGCCGACGGAACGCTGATCGGTGAGGGCATCGGCATGCTGGCCCTGCGCCGCCTCGCCGACGCCGAACGCGACGGCAACCAGGTGTACGCCGTCCTCCGGGGTCTCGGCACCTCCAGCGACGGACGCTTCAAATCCATCTACGCCCCCCGCAAGGAGGGCCAGATGGAGGCGCTGCGCCGCGCCTACCAGGACGCCGACGCGGCCCCCGACAGCATCGAGCTCTTCGAGGCGCACGGCACCGGTACGGCCGTCGGCGACGCGACCGAGCTGAGCGCGCTCACCGAGGTGGTCGCCAAGGACGGCGGCGAACGGGGTTATGCCGCCATCGGCAGCGTCAAGTCCCAGATCGGCCACACCAAGGCGGCGGCCGGCGCGGCCTCGATGATCAAGCTCGCCTTCGCGCTGCACCACAAGGTCCTGCCGCCCACCATCAACGTGGACCGGCCCAACGCCGCCTTCGGCACGGACAGCCCGTTCTACGTCAACACCAGAACCCGGCCCTGGATCCGCGACCCGAAGCGCCCCCAGCGCCGGGCGGCGCTCTCGGCGTTCGGCTTCGGCGGCACCAACTTCCACGCCGTGCTCCAGGAGCACGGCGACGGCGACGACCTGGCGGTCCGCTTCCCGGTCGCCCGCGTCCACCTCTGGCACGCCGCGGGCCCCGAGGCCCTCGCGGAGGCCCTCGCCGCGAAGACGCCGCCCACCGGCGGACCCGTCCCCGCGGCCCACGCCCGGGTGGCCTTCGTGGCCCGCGACGAGGCCGAGGCCGACGCGCTGCGCGACATCGCGGCGGGCGAACTGCGCGCGCGTACGGACCGCGACGCGTGGTCCCACCCCAAGGGGGTCCACTACCGGCGGTCCGCCGGCGACACGGGCCGGGTGGCCGCGCTCTTCGCCGGACAGGGCAGCCAGTACGTCGACCCGGGCCTGAGCGCCGTCCTCGCGCTGCCCCCGCTGCGCTCCTCCTTCGACCGTGCCAACCAGCACTTCCGCGAGGACACCCCGCTCTCCAGGGTGGCGTTCCCGCCGCCGCTCGTCGACGACGAGGGCCGCGCCGCCCAGGAGGCCGCCCTGCGGGCCACCGCCTATGCCCAGCCGGCCATCGGTGCCCTCTCCGCCGGTCATTTCCGGTACCTCACCGAACTCGGCTTCGAGGCCGAGGGCTTCCTCGGCCACAGCTTCGGCGAACTCACCGCCCTCTACGCGGCTGGGGCGTACGACGAGGACACCCTCCACCAGCTGGCCCGCGCCCGCGGCCGGGCCATGTCGCCCGCCTCCGGGCAGGCCGCCGAGGACACCGGCGCGATGGCCGCCGTCTTCGCCCCCGAGGAGCGCGTCGCCGAACTCCTGGCGGAGCGCGAGGGGCTGCGCGTCTGCAACCGCAACGCGCCCGACCAGATCGTGATCGGCGGCGCCACCGCCGAGGTCGACCGCCTGGTCGAGGCCGCGGGCCTCGCCGGGGTGCGCGCCCGACGGCTGCCGGTCTCCGCGGCCTTCCACACCCCCTTCGTCGCTCACGCCGTGGACGACTTCCGGGCCGTCGTCGACACCGTCGACATCGGCGTGCCGCGTGGGCGCGTCTACGCGAACAGCCCCGGCGCCGTCTACGGCACGGACCCCGTCGACAACCGTCGTGTCCTCGCCGAACAGCTCATCAACCCGGTGGAGTTCGCGACGCGTGTCGAGGAGATGTACGCGGACGGGTTCCGGGTCTTCGTCGAGTTCGGTCCCCAGTCCGTCCTCACGGGGCTGGTCGGCCGCATCCTGGGCGACCGCCCGCACAGCGCGATCGCCCTCGACGGTGGACCGGGCAAGGACGCCGACCTCACCCTCAAGCAGTCCGTGGCCCGGCTCGCGGTGCTCGGTCTCCCGGTCGCCGTCACCGACCGGTATGCCGCCGCCGTGGAGGAGCCCGTCCCGACCAAGGGCATGTCGCTGATGCTGAACGGCATCAACTACGTGTCCCCGGAGCGCCGGGCCGCGTACCAGGATGCCCTGTCCAACGGCTACCGGGTGCCCGCGGCCGTCGCACCGAACGGCGCCGCCGCAGCGGTTTCGGCCGTGACACCGGTTTCGGCCGTGACACCGGTTTCGGCCGCCGTGCCGGTCGCCGCCGTGCCGGCCGCCGCCGCGCCCGCCGTCCTGCCTGGGGCGCGTGGAGCGGAGCAGCCGGCCGTACGTGCGGAACCTCCGGCCCCGAGCCTCCCGCAGGCCGCCCCTGCGCGGGCGACGGAGCAGCCCCTCCCCGAACCGACCCGGGCCGTCCCGACGGTCACCGGTACCGCAGCGGGGGACGTCCGGATCCCTCTGGACACCCAGCCCCCTGCTCAGGAGAACGAGCACATGCCCAGTGATCGCTTCACCGAACTTCTCTCGGACCATCTCTCCCTCCACGACGAGTACCTCAACGGCCAGCTGCAGAGCGTCGAGCGCCTCACCCACATCCTGGAACGAGCAGCCGATCAGGGGCAGTTGGAGCAGGTGCTGCCGGGTGTGAGCTCCGTCAAGGAGCACGGCCTCGCGATCGGGCGCACCCATGCGCACGCCAACGACGTGCTGCGTCAGCTGGCCCAGCTGGAGATGGGCGGTGCCGCCGCCGCGGCCCCCGCGCGCTCCGCCCCCGCGCCGTCCGTCCCTGCGCCGTCCGTCCCCGCGCCGAGGCCCGCAGTCCAGGCGCCGGCCCTGCCGGAGCCCCCGGTCCTCCCGGCGCTGCCCCCGGGCTGGACCCCGCCCGTACCGGTCGGGACTCCGGTCCCGGAGGCGGCCCCGGCCCCGGCTCAGGAGCCCGTTTCCGCTCCTGCCCCTGCCCCTGCCCCTGCCGCGGGTGCTGTCTCTGTGGCGTCTGCGGGTGTGGACGTGGAGACGGTGCGGTCGGTGTTGTTGGAGGTGGTGGCGCAGAAGACGGGCTATCCGGCGGAGATGCTGGAGCTCGACATGGGTGTGGAGTCGGATCTGGGGATTGATTCGATCAAGCGTGTCGAGATCATGGGGGTGATTCAGGAG
>NZ_JBIBEO010000008.1:0-305834 GCF_042902595.1 Streptomyces sp. NPDC012508 | reverse complement strand
GGGACGGTGCGGTCGGTGTTGTTGGAGGTGGTGGCGCAGAAGACGGGTTATCCGGCGGAGATGCTGGAGCTCGACATGGGTGTGGAGTCGGATCTGGGGATTGATTCGATCAAGCGTGTCGAGATCATGGGGGTGATTCAGGAGCGGTTCGGTGTGGTGTCGTCGGCCGGTCCTGAGCAGCTCGCGGAGCTCCGTACCCTCGGCGACATCGTCGACTTCGTCGCCGGCCCGACCGGGAACACGGCGACCGAGGCCGCGCCTGCCGCGACTTCCGCGGACCCGGCTCCCACCGCCTCCCCCCAGGCGACCGAGGCCGTCTCGCCCATCGGCCGCGCGCACGCCGCCCTCGTCACCCTCCCCGCGGCCGATCCGCTGGTCGACGCCTCCTCCGCCGACCAGGGCGCCCTCGTCGTGGACGACGGTTCGGAGACGGCCGCGCGGATCGTCGAGCGGCTCACCGCCACCGGCCGCCCGGTACACGTCCTGCGGCTCCCCGGGGTCCCGGCGCGTCTGTCCGGTGTGCACGACCACCCCCTGACGGGCTGGGGCACCACCGAGCTGGCGGCCGGAGTCGAGGCCGTGTTCACCGCCCGGATCGGTCTCGTCGTCGACGTGACCGCCCGGACCGACAGCGACTGGAACGACGGGGTACGCCGGCTGGCGCACTCCCTCCTCCTCGCGCGGCACGTCGTCCGCCCGCTGACCGACATGGCCGCGCACGGCCGTGCCGCGTTCCTCGCCGTGACCCGGCTCGACGGGGCCTTCGGCCTCACCGGGGTCGCCGAGGAGGCCGCCCCCGCCGGTGGTGTCGCGGGGCTCGTGAAGACGCTGGCCCTGGAGGCGCCCGCGCTGTTCTGCCGCTCCGTGGACCTCGCGCCCGGCATCGACCCGGCCGACGCGGCCGCCCTGGTGCTCGACGAGGCCGCCGACTCGGCCGTGGAGCCCGTACAGGTCGGCCACGACAGCACCCGCCGGGTCGGGCTCGCGGTGGCCGGTGAGCCGCTGACGGCAGCCGACACCGACGCCGCGCCCCTCACCTCCGACGATCTGCTGGTCGTCACCGGAGGCGCCCGGGGCATCACGGCGGACTGCATCACCGAACTGGCCCGGCGTCACCGGCCGCGCCTCCTGCTCCTCGGCCGGACCCCGCTCGACGACGAACCCGCCTGGGCGCAGGGCCTGCCCGAGGAGAACCTGAAGGCGGCGGCGGCCGCGTCGCTGACCGCCGCGGGCGAGAAGCCGACCCCCCGACGCGTCGGTCAGCTCGCCGCGGCCGTCGCGGGCGCCCGGGAGATACGCGCGACCCTGGACGCGCTCCGGGCGGCCGGGAGCCGCGCCGAGTACCTGCCCGTGGACATCACGGACCAGGCCGCGACCGCGGCCGCACTCGCTCCGTACAAGGACGAGGTCACGGGCGTCGTGCACGGAGCCGGCGTCCTCGCCGACCAGATGATCGCGCAGAAGAAGGCCTCCGAGATCGAGCGGGTCTTCGCCCCCAAGCTGACCGGACTGCGCTCCGTCATGGCGGCCCTCGGCGGTACCGACCTGCGCCATGTGGTGCTCTTCTCCTCGGTCGCCGGATTCTTCGGCAACCAGGGGCAGTCGGACTACGCGATGGCCAACGAGGTCCTCAACGCCTGGGCCTCCTCCCGGCGGCGGGCGTTCCCGCGGACGCGGGTCACCTCGATCAACTGGGGTGCCTGGGACAGCGGGATGGTCTCCCCGCAGATCAGGAAGGTGTTCGAGGAGCGGGGCATCGCCCTGATCCCGGTCGCCGACGGCGCCCGGATGTTCGCCGACCAGTTCGCCCCCGAGCGGGCCGGTGACGTGGTGACCGTGCTCGGCCCGACCACCCCGCTGAGCTCCCGTGACCGCTCCGGCGCGACCGCGGGCGGCACGGTGACCCGGGGCCTGTCGGACCTCGCCGGTTCCTCGCTCGTCACCGACCACGTCATCGACGCGACGCCGGTCCTTCCCGCCGTCGTGGCGATGGGCTGGGCGCTCGGCGCGGTCGAGCACGCCGACGGGCGACGGGCCGTGCGGCTGCGCGACTTCGCCGTCCACCGGGGCATCGTCTTCGACGGAACCCAGCCCGCCGAGTGCCGGCTGGTGATGACCCCGGCCGAAGGCGACGGGAGCGGCGACGTCAAGGTCGCGGTCCAGTCGCTGGCCGACGGCACCGTACGACCGCACTACGCGGCCACGGTCGTCGCGGGCGCGCTCCCGCCGGCCGCGCCGGTGACGGGACTTCCCGCTCCGGGCACCGGCACCGAGGCCGCCGGGCTCTACACCGACGGCACGCTCTTCCACGGACCGGCACTGCGCGGTCTGCGCCGGATCCTCGCCGACGCCGAGTCCCGCCTGGTGCTGGAGTGCGAGGCCGTACGGACGGACACCGACAGCGGCTCGTCCGACTGGTTCGAGGCCGGCTCCGCGGACCTGCTGCTCCAGGCCGCGCTCGTCTGGGTGCGCCGGTTCCGCGGCACCGCCGGACTGCCGCTCGCGGTGGGCGGGGTCGAACTGTACGGCCCGCTGACGGCCGGTGAGGTGTTCTTCGTCGTGGTGGAGCCGGCGGATGCCGCGGGCCAGGGCGGCCCCGACTCCCGGCTGGACATCACCGCCTGCACCTCCGACGGACAGGTCAGGGCCAGGTTCACCGCCGTCTCCGTCGTCTCGGCCCCGCAGTTGGCGGCCAAGTTCACGGGCTGACGGTATCCGCACCGGAAGCAGTGAGCGGGCGGCGGCTTGCCGCCGCCCGCCCCACAGGATCTCCCGCTTGGGAAGGAACCTCACCCAGTTATGAGCAGATACGCGATCGTCGGCATCTCCTGCCTGTTCCCCGGAGCGCGAACGCCCGAAGAGTTCCGGCAGAACCTCCGCGGTGGCACGGACAGCCGTCGGGAAGGAGGCGCAGAGGTCTTCGGGGCCGAACCGGACGAGCGTGACCTCGACCCCCGGCACCGCATCGTGTCCCGCCGGGGCGGGTTCATCACCGGCTTCGAGTTCGACCCCACCGGCTACCGCATCGACCCCGACCGGCTCGCCGGCCTCGACCGGCTCTTCCACTGGTCGCTGTACGCCGCCAGAGAGGCCCTGCGGGACTGCGGCGCCGCCGACCGGCCCGAACTGCTCGCCAGGACCGGCCTGGTCATGGGCAATTACTCGTTCCCCACCACGACATCGGCGAAGGTGAGCGTCCCCCTCGCGCAGGAGGCCGTCCTCGCCGGACTGCGCCGCTCCGGCGCGCCCGAACTCGACTCCCTGCCCGGCGTGGTCCCGCTCGTCGACCGCGCCGCGATCGTGCCCGAGAACCTCCGGGTCAGCGGCTCGCCCGCCGCCGTCGCCGCGGGGGCCCTCGGACTCGGCGGCCCCCGCTACTGCCTGGACGCGGCCTGCTCCTCGGCGCTCTACGCGCTCAGCCTCGCCTGCGGCCACCTCGACTCCGGCCAGGCGGACCTGGTGCTCGCCGGGGCGGTCTGCGCGCCCGACCCGACCCTGATCCACCTCTCCTTCTCCGATCTGCACGCCTACCCGGAGGACGGCTTCAGCCAGCCCTTCGACGACCGCTCCGGCGGGATCGTGACCGGTCAGGGCGCGGGCATGGTCGCCGTCAAGCGGCTCGAGGACGCCGTTCGCGACAACGACCGTGTGTACGCCGTGGTCGACGGCATCGGCCTCTCCAACGACGGTGCCGGACGGCACCCGTTGGTCCCCCGCAAGAGCGGACAGCTGGACGCCCTCGCCCGCGCCTACGCGGACGCCGGCGTGGACCCCGCGACCGTCGACTACCTGGAGTGCCACGCCACCGGCACCCCCGTCGGGGACACCACGGAGGCGGAGTCGGTCGCCGAGTTCTTCGGCGCCCACGGTGACGTACCCCTGCTCGGGTCGGTCAAGGGCAACATCGGCCATCTGCTGACCGTCGGCGGTCTGAGCAGTCTCCTCAAGGTCGTCCTGGCCATGGAGGACGGCGTGATCCCGCCGACCATCGGGGTGGACCGGCCGGTCACCTCGCCCGACGAGAAGGTCGGCGCCGCGACGCTCGTCCGCACCGCCCGCCGCTGGCCGGAGACCCCAGGACCCCGCCGCGCCGCCGTCTCCGCCTTCGGATTCGGCGGTACGAACGCACACGTGGTGCTCTCGTCGGCGCAGGACGTCCGGGAGAACCAGGACCGGGAGGCCCCCGCCCCGGACACAGCGCCTGACACCGCGCCCGGCGCCCGTGAGCGGTCCTCGGGTCTGCCCGCACTCGATGTCATCGGCCTCGGCGCGCACTTCGGGTCGCTCGACTCGCTGGACGCCTTCGAGCAGGCCGTGTACGAGGGCGGGCACGACCTGCGGCCGCTGCCCGAGCGGCGCTGGCGGGGTCTCGACCGTACCGACGGCGGCACGCTCGAAGCGGCCGGGCTCACCGGGCCGCCCCACGGGGCCTTCGTCGACGGCGTCGAGGTCGACCCCGCCGACCTGCGCGTCCCACCCGCCGATCTGCGCATCTACAACCCGCAGCACGCCCTCATGACCAGGGTCGCCGACGAGGCGCTGCGCGACGCCGGGTACCGGCTCGACTCCGGCAGCCGCGACACCCCGGGCGCCCGCCGCATCGCGGTCGTCGTCGTCACCGAGATCGAGCCGTACTCGCACGCCAGGCTGAGCCGGTACGGACTCGGGTCCTTCCTGCGCGGCGAGCTCGACAAGGCGGGGGTGCAGCTGACCGAGGAGCAGCGGGCCGCCCTCAACGAGGTCGCCCGGGACGCCGTCGTCGACCCCATCGGGGCCAACGAGGTGCTCAGCTACATCGGCAACGTGATGGCCGGCCGGATCTCCTCCCGCTGGAACCTCACCGGCCCCTCGTTCACGCTCTCCGCGGAGGGCGCCGGCACCGCGGAGGCGCTGGACGTCGCCCGGCTGCTGCTGCTCGACCCGGACCTGGAAGCCGTACTGATCGGCGGCGTCGACATGGCGGGGGCGGCCGAGAACCTGCTCGTCCAGCCCGCTCCCGACACCGAGCCGGGTCTCACCTTCAACGAGGGCGCGCGCGGCCGCAGGACCGGCGAGGGCGCAGGCGCCCTGGTCGTCACCCGCCCCGACGCGGCGCCCGGCCGGGTGCACGCCCGGATCGACGCGGTGGCCGTGCGCTACGCGAACGCCGCCGACGGCTCGCCGACCCCCGTCTCCGGCCCCGCGCTCGCCGAGGCCGCGCGGGCGGCGCTCGACGCCGCCGGGATCGCCGCCTCCGAGGTGGACTATCTGGAGGCCCACGCGGGCGGTACGGAGTCCGCCGACCGGACCGAGATCTCCGCCCTCGCCGAGGTGTACCCGGCGGGCGGCGCGACCGTCATCGGCAGCGTCAAGGCGCAGATCGGCGACGCCGGCTGCGCGGCCGGGATCGCCGCCCTGATCAAGGCGGTCGTGTGCCTGCGGCACGCCTATCTGCCCGGCACCAGGGGCTGGCGCCGCCCCGCCGACGACCTCGCCGAGGCCTTCGCCGCCTCCGCCTTCCAGGTGCCGGAGACCTCCTTCCCCTGGCTCCGGGAGCGCCCGGACGCCCGTCGGCACGCGAGCGTCAGCATGCTCGGCGCGAGCGGCTCGCACGCCCATCTGGTCCTCTCGTCCGTGCCGTCCGCCGACCGGCCCCGGCCCACGGCCGACTGGGCGCGGGCCCGGGGCCCGCTCCTGCTGCCCCTCGGAGCCGACACCGTCGACGCCCTGGTGGCCGAGGTCAGCCGCCATGGCGCCCTCCTCGCGGACGGAGCCGACCCGTCCGCGCTCGCGCGCGAGGCCGCACGCGGTCTCGACGGACGGCGGCTGCGCGTCGTCCTCGTCGGCCGCGACCGGGAGGCGCTGGTCCGTCAGACGGAGCTCGCGGCACGGGACCTGCCCGTGGCGCACGCGGCCGGAACGGACTGGAACACCCCCGCGGGATCGTTCTTCACCCCGCGCCCGATCGGTCCCGAAGGGCGGGTGGCCCTGGTCTACCCCGGGGCGTTCAACACCTACCCGGGCCTCGGCCGGGGCCTGTTCAGGACCTTCCCGGGCCTGCTCGACAGCTACGAGCGGCAGGCCGCGGAGCCCGCCCGCATGCTGCGCTCGGCCCAGCTCTACCCCCGTGGCAT
Organism: Streptomyces sp. NPDC012508; assembly: GCF_042902595.1. Classification (NCBI taxonomy): domain Bacteria; kingdom Bacillati; phylum Actinomycetota; class Actinomycetes; order Kitasatosporales; family Streptomycetaceae; genus Streptomyces; species Streptomyces sp. NPDC012508. The sequence continues at coordinate 299,721 of NZ_JBIBEO010000008.1, read as the reverse complement.
CGAGACGCCGGACCGGCGCGAGATGATGCGGAGGGAGGAGCGTCTCGCCGACGACATCCCCTTCATGCTCGCCACCGGGACCAGCTTCGCGATCCTCTACACCGAGCTGATCCGCGAGATCCTCGGGATCACCGCGCACGGCGGCTTCGGCTACTGCCTCGGCGAGGCGAGCATGCTCTTCGCCACCGGCGGGTGGGACGCCGGCAGCCGCTCCGACGCGCTGATCACCGAAAGCCCGGTCTTCCAGGACCGGCTGTGCGGGCCCCGGCGCACCGTACGCGAGCTGTGGAAGCTGCCCCCGGAGACGCCCGACAGCGACGTGTGGTCCACCCATGTGCTGCTCTCGCCCGCCGAGCCGGTCACCGAGGCACTCACGCGCTACGACCGGGTCCACATCACCCACATCAACACCCCGAACGAGCTGGTGATCGGCGGAGACCCCGAGCAGTGCCGGGCGCTCATCCGCGAACTGGGCTGCCCCGCCGCCCGCTCGCCCGCCAACGTGGTCATGCACTGCCCGGTCGTGGACACCGAGTTCGACGGCCTGGCCCGGCTGAACGACTACCCGACGGGCTCCTTCGGCGCCCTGGAGCTCCTCAGCGCCTACGACTACGAGGTGCTGCCCGCCGAGCGGCTCGCCGACTCCCCGCAGCGCATCGCGCAGACCCTGCGCTCCACGATCGACTTCCCGCGCCTGATACGAGGGGCGTACGACCGCGGCTACCGCTACTTCATCGAGGCGGGCCCGGGCGCCACCTGCACCCGCTGGATCCGCGACACGCTGGGGGACGCGCCGCACGTGGCCGCCTGCGTCGACCGCCGGGGCGCGAGCCCCGCCACCAGCCTCGCCCACCTGGCGGCCCGGCTCGTCGGACACGGTCTGCCGGTCGACCTCACGGTGCTGTGGGGCGACGAACCGGAGGCCACCCAGGGCGTACCCGCGCCGTCCGCCCGCCGCCTTCCGGCGGTACGCGTCGGCGGTGGCGAGCCGATCCCGGACCGCGTCGCCCGTGAGGCCGCCAGGACCCTGACCGCCGTACGGTCCCGCCCCGCCGCCATCGACCCGCCCGCTCCGCCGGAGGTGCCCGCCGTCATGTCCGCCGCCCCGCCTGCCGCCATGCCCGCCGACCCCACGCTGGAGTCGCCGGAGGCCATCACGTTCGACGGCGGCCCGGTCACCGCCGTCACCTGGGCAGGCGCCGCACCCGCGACCCCGGCACCGGCGAGCTCCGCCGCCTCGGGAGCCGTACCGACGTACGTCCCGGCGCAGAACCCGGTTCCGGCCGCGGCCCCCGCTCCGGTGGCCGCACCCGTGGCCGCGGCCTCCGCCGGCACGCCCGCCGCCGACCTGGTGCGCGACCTGCGCCGGGAGATCGTCGCCGCGCACGGTGTCGTGATGGAGACCCACCGGGTCCTCCAGGCGGCCACGCTGGACCGTACCGCCGCCCTTCTGGACACCCACGCTCCCGCCGCCGCGCCGATCCCGGCATCGCCCGCGCCGGTCGCCCCCGCCCTGCCCGCCGTCCCGTCGCCCGCGCCGCTGCCGCCGGCCCCCGTGCGCGCAGCCGCGCCCGCCCCGGTCCAGGTCGCGCCCGCGGTGTCCGTCGCCCCTGCCTCGGCCCCGGCCCCGGCCCCCGCCCCCGAGCCCCGTGACCGCGTCGGTGTCGTCTTCGACGAGGCGGACCTGCTGGAGTTCGCGACCGGTTCGGTGGCGAAGGCCTTCGGCCGCCCCGAGTTCGCCGAGATCGACGCGTTCCGGGCCCGCGTGCGGCTGCCCGCGCCTCCGTACCACTTCGTCACCCGCGTCACCGCGCTCGACGCCCGCCCCGGCGTCCTCGAACCGGCCCGGATCACCACCGAGTACGACGTCCCCGAGGACGCCTGGTACGCCGTCGACGGCGGTGTCCCGCCGGCGGTGACCGTCGAGGCCGGCCAGTGCGACCTCCTGCTCGTCAGCTTCCTCGGCATCGACTTCCGCAACAAGGGCGACCGTGTCTACCGACTGCTCGACAGCTCGCTGATCTTCCACGGCGGCCTGCCCCGCACCGGGCAGACGCTCCGTTACGACATCTCCATCGACCGCTTCGTCCACCAGGGCGACACCACGGTCTTCTTCTTCAGCTACCTCTGTTACGCCGACGGCGAGCTGATCCTCGAACTCAAGGACGGCTGCGCCGGATTCTTCAGCCAGGCCGAGCTCGACACCCCGCTCGGCATCGTCATGACCGACGCGGAGCGGGCCCGCCGTGCCGCGCTGCCCCGGGGCACCTTCAAGCCGCTCGCCCGCGCCCGCAAGGACCGGCTCGACGCCGCCGACCTGGAACTGCTCGCCCAGGGCCGCCCCGGGGACGTCTTCGGCCCCGACCATGCCCAGGACCCGGGCCTCAACCCGGCGCTGCGCCTTCCCGGCTCGATGCTCCGCATGATCGACGAGGTCACCGTGGACCGCTCCGGCGGACCGCGCGGCCTCGGGAAGATCGGCGCCGTCAAGCACCTGGAGCCGGACGCCTGGTACTTCACCTGCCACTTCCCGGACGACCCGGTGCTCGCCGGCTCGCTGATCGCGGAGGGGGCCGTCCAGCTCCTCCAGGTGTATCTGCTGCACCAGGGCATGCACCTGACGCTCCCCGACGCCCGGTTCCAGACGGTCACCGACCGTCAGATCGACGTCAAGGTGCGCGGCCAGGTCACCCCGCGCGACCGTGAGATCCGCTACGAGCTGGAGATCACCGAGCTGACCCTGCTGCCCCGGCCCACCGTGGTGGCCGACGTCCTCGTGTACCTCGGCGACAAGCCGGTCGTACGGATGGAGAACCTCGGTCTGCAGATCGTGGAGAAGCCGGGCACGCCCTACCGCCCCGAGACCGGCGGCGTCCCGGCCTTCCTCGGCCGCCGCAACCGCTCCGGCGAACCGGCCATGATCAACGAACTGCACCTGGCGCACGCCGCCCAGGGCCTCCTCGACATGGCGATGGGCCCCGAGTTCGAGATCTACCGCGAGAGCCGCGCCCCGTACATCCCGAACGGCGACTTCCAGTTCGTCGACCGGGTGATGTCCCTGACCGGCACCCGCGGTGACCTGAGCCCCGGCTCCGAGATGGTGACGGAGTACGACTCCCCGGACGACGCCTGGTACTACCGGGAGAACTCCTCGCCGTACATGCCGAACTGCGTGTACATGGAGTCCTCCCTCCAGGCGGCGATCTTCCTCGGCTACTACCTGGGCGCGACCCTCAGCCGCCCCGAGGAGCAGTACCGCATCCGGAACCTCGACGGCCGGGCCACCCTCGTCCGCGACATCGACCTGCGCGGCCGGACGATCCGCCACCACTCCAAACTGCTGAGCACGAGCGTCGTCGCGGGGGCCGTGCTGCAGAACTTCAGCTACGAACTGAGCGCCGACGGCGAGGTCTTCTACACCGGCGAGTCGCTCTTCGGGTACTTCAGCGACGCGGCCCTCGCCCACCAGGTGGGCCTCGACGGCGGCACGTACCGGGAGCCCTGGATCGCGACCGAGCGGCCCGCGGCCGAGCGGGTGCGCAGGATCGAACTCCCCGACGACGCGCCCGCGTTCACCGACGCCTCGGGCGGCGCACTGCGCCTGCCCGCCGGCCGCTTCCACCTCGTGGACCGTATCGACCTGGTCGAGGACGGCGGCCGGCACGGCGCCGGATACCTCCACGGCCACCGGAGCATCCGCCCCGACGAGTGGTACTTCGACCGGCACTTCCACCGCGACCCCGTGATGCCGGGCTCGCTCGGCGTCGAGGCCGTGCTCCAGGCCATGCGCCTCTTCGTGCAGGAGCGGAACCTCGCCGACGGCATGACACGGCCCCGCTTCGCCATGGCCACCGGTGTCGAGATGGCGTGGAAGTACCGCGGTCAGATCCTGCGTGAGGACGACGAGCTCTTCTTCGACGTGCACATCAAGGAGGTGCGCAGGGAGGCCGGCCGGCTGCTCGTGATCGCCGACGCCGATCTCTGGAAGACGCGCCTGCGCATCTACGAACTCACCGACGTGGCTATCGAAGTCCGTCCGGAAACGGACTGACCGCATGGACAGCCGAGGAGCCGAATTGTCCACGAGTACCGCACAACAGACCGTCCGCTGGTACGGGGAGGGGTATCCGAGTCCCGATCCCGCAGGCATCCACCAGGCCCTCGGCCGGCTGGAGCAGCCCTGCTACATCGTGTCGGGGCCGCAGGGCATCGGCGCCGTCGCCGGGGGCTCCGCGGTCGCAGGCGGTGACGGCCCGGCCGTACTGGCGGTCGCCCCCGCCCTGTCGCCGCAGCGGCTCGGCTCGGCCGAGTTCCGCGCCGCGCACGGTGTGCGGTACGCCTACATGGCCGGGGCGATGGCCGGCGGCATCGCCTCCGTCGAGCTGGTCGCCGCGCTGGCCCGGCAGGGGTTCCTGGCCTCCTTCGGGGCCGCGGGCCTGCTGCCCGACGCCATCGCGAAGGCGCTGGCCCGCTTCCGCGAGGAGATCCCCGGCCTGCCGTACGCCGTCAACCTGATCCACAGCCCCAGCGAGCAGCGTCTGGAGCGCGACGCCGTCCAGCTCTTCCTGGACCACGGGGTGCGCTGCGTGGAGGCGTCCGCCTACCTGGACCTGACCCCGCACCTGGTCCGCTACCGGCTGGCAGGACTGCGGACCGACCCGTCGGGACGCGTGGTGGCGGAGAACCGGGTCATCGCCAAGATCTCCCGGGGCGAGACCGCCGAGCGTTTCATGCGCCCGGCCCCGGCCGCCCTCGTGGAGAGCCTCCTCGCGGACGGTCTCATCACCGCCGAGCAGGCCCGTCTCGCCCATCTCGTCGCGCTCGCCGACGACATCACGGCGGAGGCCGACTCCGGCGGCCACACCGACCGCCGGCCCCTCCCGGCCCTTCTCCCGGTCATCCTGCGCATCCGCGACACCATCCAGCGGGAGTACCGCTACGCCCGGCCCATCAGGGTCGGCGCGGCCGGCGGTCTCGGCACCCCGGTGGCCGTCGCCGGAGCCTTCGCCATGGGCGCCGCCTATGTCGTCACGGGCTCCGTGAACCAGTCGTGCGTGGAGTCCGGTACGTCCAAGGCGGCCCGTGAGGTCCTGGCCCAGGCCGACATCGCCGACTGCGTGATGGCCCCGGCCGCCGACATGTTCGAGATGGGCGTGGAGCTCCAGGTGCTGCGCCGGGGCTCGATGTTTCCCATGCGCGCCGCGCAGCTGTACCGGCTCTACCAGATGTACGACGGCATCGAGGCGCTGCCCGAGGTGGAGCGCCGGCGCCTGGAGACCCAGATCTTCCAGCGCCCGCTGGAGGACGTCTGGCAGGAGTGTGTCGCGTACTTCAGCAGCCGCGACCCCGACCAGCTGAGCCGGGCCGCCGACAACCCCAAGCGGCGGATGGCCCTGGTCTTCCGCTGGTACCTCGGAATGTCCTCGCGCTGGGCCGTCATGGGCCAGGCCGAACGCAGTGCCGACTTCCAGATCTGGTGCGGCCCCGCGATGGGCAGCTTCAACTCCTGGGTGGCCGGCAGTTATCTCAACACCCCCGGGAACAGGACGGTCGCCGACGTGGCCCATCATCTTGTGCGCGGCGCCGCGTACCACACCAGGACGGCCCAGCTGAGGGCGGCGGGGCTGACCCTGCCGTCCACCGCCGAGTACGTGCCCGTGCCCCTGGACACGGCGGGTCCGACGGGGGTGGCCTCATGAGCGGCCTGACACCCGAGGCGGTCGAGGAGCTCCTCGGCGACCCCACCGACCCCGGGAACCCGTACGGGTTCGCCGCAGCCGTGGCCAGGGACGAGGAGGACGCCGCCCCCGACGACCTCTGCCGCAAGCTGGTCTCGGCCGGCTTCCATCTGAACTACCTGCCCGAGGCGTGGGGCGGCGAGTTCCGCTCCTTCGACCGGAGCCTCACGCTGGTGCGGGCCGCCGCCCGCCGCGATGTGAACGTGATGCCGGGCACGATGTTCGGCATCATCGCCGCCACCTGCCTGCAGCTCCACGGCAACGAGGAGCAGCGGAGCAGGGCCGCGGAGATCCTCACGAGCGGCGGCACGGTCGCGTTCGCGCTGACCGAGGCCGAGCACGGCAGCGACATCCTCGCCAACGAGGTCCGCCTCGCGCCCGACGGGACCCTGCACGGCGAGAAGTGGATGGTCGGCAACGGCCTGGGCTGCGACGCCGTCTACGTGGTCGCCCGTACCGGAGAGCGGGGACCGGGCGCCTTCACCGCGTTCCTCCTCGACCTGGACCCGGAGCGGGGCGGCGAGGGCACCGGCCTGGAGCGGCTCCCGGCCGCCCGGACCAACGGCATGCGCGGCATCGACACCGCACGGCTCCGCTTCACCGGCCTCCCCGTCCCGGAGAGCGCCCAGGTCGGCCGGGCCGGCGAGGGCCTGGAGATGGCCGTCCGCGCCCAGCAGGCGGTCCGGGTCATGAGCATGGCGGGCAGCCTCGGCTGCGTGGACACGGCGGTGCGCCTCACGCTCGACTTCGCCGCCGGGCACCGGGTCGCCGGCACCCCGGTCCTGCGGACCCCGTACGCCCGCAGGGAGCTCGCGGCCACCGCCGCGGCGCTCATCGCCGCCGACGCGACGGCCCTGGCCGCCGCCCGGGGCGTGCACGCCGTCCCCGGCGCTTTCAGCGTCTGGGCGCTCGCCGCCAAGCACGTGGTGGCCGAGACCGCCGACGCCCTGCTGCGCCGCTGCGCCCGACTCCTCGCCACCCGTTCCGTCCTGCGCGAAGGCCCGCCCGGCGCCGGTCTGTTCCAGAAGCTCCAGCGGGACAGCGCCGTCATCCGTGTCATCGACTCCGGGCCGATGGCCAACCTCCGTTCGTACGCGGGTCAGTTGCCGGGCCTGCTCGACGGGACCCGCACGGCTCCGGCCGGACTCCTCGACGGTGCCTTCCGGCTGGACGAGGAGCCGCCGCCGTACGACCCGGCCGGGCTCGACCTCGTCGTCCGTGGAGCCGATCCGGTGTTCGCCGAACTTCCCGCTTCGGTACGAGAGTTCACGGGTACCCCGGAGGCGGCGTCCGACCCGTTCACCGGGTCGTGCGTCGCCCGGCTCGCCGACGCCGTCGACGGGCTGCCCGCCCTGGCCGCCGCGGCCCGCGTTCGCGGCGCCGACCCGAACGCCCTGGTGGACCTCGCCGAACGCCACGCATGGCTGCACGGTGCCGCGGCCTGCCTCCACCTGTGGCGCCACAACCGCCACCTCTCGCTCTACGGGACCCCGCCGGGCTCCACCGGCTGGCTCGGCGCGGCCCTCGCCCATCTGCTCGCCCAGGCCGACGGCGCCGGCGTCCTGCGCCACGCCGAGGGTCTGTACCCCGCCCTGGACGCCGTCGAGGCGCTCCGGGAGGGGAACCGGATGCTGACCGCCCTGCCGGTCCGGCTCGCTCCCACCACCGCACACCCGATACCGATGGAGGACGACTGATGTCCCAGGCCGAGTTGATCGAGCTCGCCGAGCGGCTCGAAACCTATCTGGGCGATCCGCACGACCCCGCGAGCCGGATGTCCTTCGCGACCGTGCTCGACCACGACGAGCGCGACGCCTTCCCGTACGCCTTGATCGGCATGCTGCGCCGCTGGGGGTTCCTCGACTACGGCCTGCCGGCCGAGCAGGGCGGCAAGGCGGGCAGTCCCGAGACCGGGTTCGTCCTCATGCGGCTCGTCGCCCGCCGCGACGGCGCGACGGCCATCGCCGCCGGGCTCTCACAGGCGGCCTTCGCGCCGGTGTGGATCGGCGGCACCCACGAGCAGAAGTGCCGCCAGATCGAGGACATCCACAAGGGTGTCTCACTCGCCTGGGGGCTCTCCGAGGCCGCCCACGGCAGCGACCTTCTCGGTAACGAGGTCGTCGCCGAGAAGGTGCCCGGAGGCTACCGGCTCACCGGCGAGAAGTGGCCCATCGGCAACGCCACCTTCGCGGACCGGATGGTCGTCTTCGCCCGCACCGGAACCCGTCGCGGCCCCGGCGACTTCTCCATCCTCGTCGTCGACAAGTGGACCGCCGAGGCCGAGACCGTCCGCGAGACGCCCCTGCTCAAACTCCACGGCGTCCGCCCCCTGGACCTCAGCGGGCTGCGCTTCGACGGCGTCTTCGTCCCCGACGACCTCCTCATCGGCGCCGAGGGCCAGGGCCTCGAGATCGCCCTCAAGACCAGCCAGACCGCCCGCCTCGTCATCCTCAGTCTGGCCCTGTCCAGCGTGGACACCTCGCTGCGCACGGCTCTGGAGTTCGCCCAGGGCCGGGTGCTCTTCGACCGCCCGATCGTCGAGGTCCCGTACACCGGCACGCAGCTGGCGGAGTCCTTCGCCGACCTCATGGCGGCCGACGCCATGTGCCTGGGCGCCGTCCGCAGCGTCCAGGCCTCCCCGAACCAGGTCAGCGTCTGGTCCTCCGCTGCCAAGTACCTGGTGCCGACTCTCCTCGAAGGGGCTCTATCCCGGCTCAACGTGGTGCTCGGCGCCCGGGTGTTCCTCCGCGAGGACCCCCGCTACGGCATGCACCAGAAGATGCTCCGCGACATCCTCGTGACCAACATGGCCGACGGGAACACCGTCGTGAACCTGCGCAACATCGGACACGAGCTGGACTCGCTCCTGAAGAAGGCCCGCACCGCCCGCCCGGAGGAGCGGGAAGAGGCCGCCGGCCGGGCCGCCGTGCTCTTCGACATGGACGCGGAACTCGGGCCGTACCGGCCGTGGGAGCAGGAACTGTCCAGCCGGGGCCGCGACGACGCGATCCTGGCGGCGGCCGACGGCCTGGAGCGGCTGCGCGCCCTCGCGGACGAAGCGGGCGACAAGGACAAGGACCGGCTGCTGCTCGCCGCGGACATCGCCGGCGAACTCCTCGGCAGGCTCGGCCCGCTGGAGGAGCGCGCCACCGCGCTGCGGCAGGAGCTCGGCCGCGGCTACGCCCAGTCGGCCGAACTCTTCGAGCTGGCCAAGGAGTACTGCGTCGTCCATGCGGCGAGCGCCTCGGTGCTCACGTACGTCCACTCGCAGGGCTGCATGGCCGAGCCCCTGCCGAGTGCCGCGGTGCTTCTGCTCCAACTGGAGCGGCTGCGCAAGCAGTTCCACCCGTACGAGCCCTACCGCGACCCGTCCGCCGTCGACGAGGTTCTCGCCGTCCTCACCCGGCTGCACGACGAGAACCGCCTCCTGTCGCACTGGCCGATCACCCTGGCCGGAGCGGCAGAGGACGCGGAACAGGAGCGGCAGCCGGAGTCCCCGGCCCCGGAGGGGAGCCCCGCGTGACCCAAGGCCCGGACGGGGCCGTCCCGGCGGACGGGCCCGTGACGGACCTGTGGACCCTCTCCGAGCGGCTCGTGCCGGACCTCGCGGCCCGCGCCGGCGGCGAGACGGCGGTCCTGACCCCGGACGAGCGTGCCCGCCACGCACGGCAGCGCTCGCCCGGGGCGCGCCGCCGCTTCCTCGGCGGCCGGCTGCTCCGCCGGCTCGCGCTCAGCGCCCGCACCGGACTGCCGCCGGAGACCTGGCGCTTCACCGAGGGCGTCCACGGGCGCCCGGAGCTCGTCCCCGGCCACCACGGCCTGCGCTTCAACGTGTCGCACACCGACGGCCTGATCGCCTGCGTCGTCACCGAGGGGTACGCGTCCGGCGTGGACGTGGAGCGGATCCCGTTCGACGACGAGACGGTCCGGCTGCTGACCACCCAGTTCGACGAGGCTCAGCGGGCCGTCGTCGCGGACGCCCCGGACCCGGCCGCCGCCCTCCAGGAGATGTGGGTGCTCAGCGAGGCCTACCTCAAGGGACTCGGCATCGGCCTTGTACAGGGCCTGGGGGAGTTGCGGTTCACCCGGCGCCCCGGCTCCACCGAGGTGACCGTCGCCGACGGCCGCCGCCCCGACGCGTGCCGCCGCTGGCGGCTCGACCTGACCGGTCACGGCACCGGTCATCTGCTCGCCGTGGCGGTCGACGACGGGGGAGCGGGCCGGCTGCGCCGCCACGACCTCGTCGACCCCGCCGACCTCGCCCGCCCGGCCGGTCCGCCGTCCGGCCCGCCGCCGAGCGATCTGTGGCCGTCGTCCGGCCCGTGGCCGTCGTCCGGCCCGCGGCCTTCGGCCGGTCCGTGGCCGCCGGCCGACGTGTTGCCTTCGGTCGGCCCGTGGCCTCCGGTCGGTCCGTGGCCTCCGGTCGGTCCGTGGCCTCCGGCCGGTCCGTGGCCGTCGACCGATCTGTGGCCGTCGTCCGGCCCGTGGCCTTCGGCCGGTCCGTGGCCTTCGGCCGGCCACCGCGCCGCGCTCTCCCCCTGACCCTCCGAGCCGTCTTCCGTCAGCCCCGCCCCTCTTGTGATCTGGAAGGACCCACCATGCCCGAGAACGACTCCGCGCGCGTCGCCGTCATCGGCGCCGGCCCCGCCGGAATCTCCGCCGCCTACCGCCTGCGCGACCGCGCCCGGATCACCGTCTACGAGCGCGAGCCCCGGCCCGGCGGCCACGCCAACACGGTGGAGGTCGAGGAGGACGGCCGTGTCATCGGTCTCGACACGGCGTTCATCGTGTTCAACCCGCGGTTCTACCCGCGCCTGTGCGCCTTCTTCGGCGAGCTGGGCGTGGAGGCCGTGCCCCACCCGGGCGGCTTCGAGTTCTTCGACCTCGACAGCGGCCTGGAGTTCGGCACCGAGGAGATGGAGCTGGACGAGGCCTCGATCGAGGCGCGCTACGCCGCCGCGTACCCGGAGTTCCCCGATGTCTGGCGGGAGGTGCGGCGCTTCCACGCGGAGAGCCGCCGGGACTTCTCCCGGGGCCGCGCCGACATGTCGCTGGGGGAGTACCTGGACCGCAACGGCTACAGCACCGCGTTCCGTCACTCGTACCTGATCATGCTCTGCTCCGCGGTCTGGTCGGTCCCGGCCGAGCTGATCTGGGAGATGCCCGCCGCCACCGTCATCGCCTTCTTCGTCGGGCACGACGAGGGCGGCCTCGGCGGTCGCCGGGTCGACTGGCGGACCGTGGGCGGCGGCTCCATCTCGTACGTCCGCAAGGCCCTCGCCGCGATCGGCCCCGACCTGCGGATCTCGGAGCCGGCGATCCGGGTGCGGCAGGAGGAGGACGGTGTCATCGTCACCACGGCGAAGGGTGCCGCCTCGTTCGACTACGTGGTCCTCGCCACCCACGCCGACGAGGCGTTCGCGCTCCTGGAGAACCCGACCGACGCGCAGCGGGCGGCCGTCGAGGGCGTGCGCTACAGCGCGTCGCGCGTGGTGCTGCACCGGGACGCCTCGCTGATGCCCAGTGACCACGAGCGGTGGGGGGCCTGGAACTACGGCAAGAAGACGGTCGACGGGGAGACCCGTTGCTTCGTCACGTACTACCTCAACCGGCTGCAGGACTTCACCGCGAGCCAGGACTACTTCGTCACCCTCGACCCGCCGCGTCCGCCGGCCGAGGACCTCGTCATCGCCTCGTTCGACTACACCCACCCGGTGATCGACATGGCGCTGCGCGAGCGGCAGTCCGTCATCCACGCAGCGAACGAGGGCGCGCGCGTGAAGCTGTGCGGGTCCTACTTCCACTCCAAGGAGCTGGGCCCCGACCTGATCGGCTCGCACGAGGCGGCCTTCTCGGCCGGGGCGGAGGCGGCGGCCAGGATCCTGGACGAACTGTCCTGACGGCCCGTCGGGTCAGTCCCCCTGCGGCTTCCCTTTCGGCTTTCCCCTCGGTGCGCTCCGCGGAGTGCCGCCGCGCGCCGCCGGCGCCTTGCGCGCCTCCTTCGCCTCGTCGGCCCCGTCCCTCTCGTCAGCACCGCCCGCCTCGTCGGCGTGGCCGCTGAACACGCGGGCGGACTTGTCCTCCTGGGCGAGCCGGCGGAGCGCGAGGAGCGCCGGCTCCAGGAGAACCGACACCAGCACGGCACGTTCGGCCTGCTCCAGCAGACCGACCGTGCCGTGCATCTGTTTGATGTCCAACTCGGAGGTTCGGTCGGCCAGTTCGGCGTACGGCAGTAGGGTCTGCCAGTCGATGTCGGAGCCGAGGCCGCTCAGCGCGTCCAGCACCTCGCCGAGCGTATGGATGGCGGCCGTGTGGTTCGCGACGTCCCACCCCATCTCGGAGACGAGTCTGCGCGCGTCCACGACTCCCTCGGTCTCCCGCTCCGCCGCCTCCGCCTCCTGCTCCTGCTTCTTCTTCAGGGCGGCCGGGCGGGCCTCGGTCACGATCCCGAGGATCTGGTGCAGGTCGCCCTCCTCCGTGATGGCGCCCAGGATCTCGCGGACCGAGTTGACCGGCAGCTTGCGCACCCCGATCAGCACGCGGATCAACCGGAGCCGGTGGAGGTGGTCCTCGCCGTAGGAAGCCTGGTTGGCCGCAGTAGCGCGCCCGGGGGGAAGCAGTCCGTCGCGCAGGTAGTACTTGATCGCGGGGATGGAGACCCCGCTGCGACGGCTGAGTTCCGAAATCTTCATCGTGCTCCCACTCACTGGATAACGGATGGCGCTACTGTCTATTATTGTAGTCGTTGGCCTCTTCAGGAAGGTGGGCGCCGTCATGCCGACTCTCGGCTGGATCACCCCGAACCCTGCACCGCCCCGCACGAACGCGTACGTCATGGCTTCCCGCTTCGAGGTGAAGAGCCTGGCCGATGTTCCGACGTTCCTCCTCAAGTCGCTGAGCTCCTGGAGCCAGGTCAAGACCGCTCCCGGGGCCTTCGGTGCCTCGCTGATCGCGCAGCCCCTCAAGCGGACGTTCTGGACGCTGTCCGCCTGGGAGGACCGCAACGCCCTGTACGCCTACGCCAAGTCCGACCCGCACGGTGCGGCGATGCGTGCCATGGCGCCCAAGATGAAGTCGTCGACCTTCATCTTCTGGGAGGTGGAGACCGCGTCACTGCCGATCGACTGGGACGACGCCAAGCGCCGCCTCGCCGAGAAGGCGCGCCAGGACGCCGCACGCGGCGGCGGCCACCGGGCCTGACGGCCGGGCCGCCGCCCCCTGTCCGGCCGGACTCGCCGCCCCCTTGTCCGGCCGGGGGCTCACCACCCCCGGAGTCCCCGGCCCTCCCTCCCCCCACCCCGAGCCGCGCTCCGCCGGGACGCTGTTCGTCCCCCGTCGGTGCTCCCGGCGGAGCGCGCCCCACTGTTCGCCCTTTCTTCGTTCGACCCCCTGCGTGTTCGATCCCGGTGTCCGCCGGATGGAGGCATTTGTCATGAGCACAATCAGAAGCGGCGAGGGTGGCGGGACGGCCCGGCCCCCCGCCCCCGACGCACGGCAGGGCCGGTTCCCCCTGTGGGTGACGATCCTCGCGTGCAGCCTGCCCATGTTCATGGTGGCGCTGGACAACCTCGTCGTGTCCACGGCGCTGCGCTCCATGGCCGAGGACCTCCAGGCCTCCACCACGGACCTGCAGTGGTTCGTCAACGCGTACGTGCTCAGCTTCGCCTGTCTGCTGCTGACCGGCGCGGCCCTGGGGGACCGGTTCGGCCGGCGCCGGGTCTTCGTCCTCGGCATCGCCCTCTTCACCCTCGCGTCCATCGGCTGCGGCCTCGCCGACAGCAGCGGTCAGCTCATCCTGATGCGCGCGCTCCAGGGTCTCGGCGCCGCGGCCGTCATGCCGCTCTCCCTGACCCTGCTCGCCGAGGCAGTGCCCGACCGGAAGCGCAACCTCGCCCTCGGCCTGTGGTCGGCCGTCAGCGGGATGGCCGTGGCCCTCGGCCCGGTCGTCGGCGGCGCGGTCGTGGACGGACTCGACTGGCAGTGGATCTTCTGGATCAACGTCCCGGTCTGTGTCGTCGCCATTCCGCTGGTCTTCGCCGTCCTCGGCGAGAGCTCCGTGCCCGCGTCCCGGCTCGACCTGCCCGGCATGTTCCTCGTGACGGCCGGACTCGTCTCCGTCGTCTGGGCGATCGTCAACGGCGAGTCGGAGGGCTGGAGTTCCGGCCTCATCATCACGGCCTTCGCGGCCGGCGCCGTCCTGCTGGTCCTCTTCGTCCTCTGGGAGCGACGCGCCCGGCAGCCCCTGCTGCCGCTGTCCTTCTACCGCAAGCGGGCCTTCGTCTTCTCCAACCTGGTCTCCGCCAGCATGTACTTCGGCGTTTTCGGGTCAATCTTCCTGCTGGCCCAGTTCTTCCAGATGGCGCCCGTCCGGACCCCTCTGGAGGCCGGCGTCCTCACCCTGGCCTGGACCCTGATGCCGATGTTCGTGGCACCGGTGGCCGGCGCGCTGACCGACCGTCTGGGCGGCGGCCGCCTGATGGCAGCGGGCCTCCTCCTCCAGGGAATCGGCCTCGCCTGGATCGACCTGGTCGCCACCTCGGACACCCCGTACTCCCGCATGGTGGGCGCCATGATCGTCGCAGGTATCGGCATGGGTCTCGTCTTCGCCCCGACCGCCGCGGTCGTGCTGGCCTCGGTGGGACCGCAGAACCGTGGCAAGGCGTCCGGGGCCAACAACACCGTCCGCGAGATCGGCGGCGCCCTCGGCACCGCCATCCTCAGCAGTGTCTTCATCCACTACGGGAGCGACCGCACCGCCGAGGAATTCGTCGACGGCATGCGCCCCGCGATCTGGATCGGCGTCGCCGTCGTCCTGCTGGGAGCGCTCTGCGCCCTCGCCATCCCACGGCATGTCGCCACACCCTCCGGTGAGGAGGACGACCCCGTCGCCGAACGAGAGCGCACCTCGGTAACTCCCTGAAATTTCAGCCGCCGTTCCCACTGGGAACGGCGGTTCGGTGCTGGAATCCCTGCGGGATCTGTGGACCGTGACCATGAGCCAGAGGAAAGAGGACCTGTGATGGGTATGTGGGCGGAACACCGCGACAGAGCCGCACGGAACGGCTTCATCCAGGTCATGGCATTGCTGGGCGCGAGTTTCGTCGCCTGGGAGGTGATCGTCTACAGCGCCGTGGGAGGTCGCGCCGGGTTAGGCCCCTCGGGCCTCGTCCTCCTCCTCGTGGTCGCGCAACTGGCCCTCCAGGCCTGTGTCATCGTGGCGCGGCCCATGGAGCGCGGCGTCGGCCCGACCCGGGGGGCGCTCCTCGCCCTCGCTGCCCAGTTCGCCATCGTGCTGCTGGCCACCGAACTCGTCCACGAGGCCTGCGGCATCCTGGCGGGCACCCTCTCCGGCTCCCTGCCGCTCATTCTCCGCGCCCGCTACGCCTGGCCGCTCTTCGGCCTCGTCATCGCCCTGGTGTCGATGCTCTGCACCAGGGCGTCCGAATCGCTGCCCCAGGCGCTGCCGCACCTGCTGCTCATGGCCGGCGCCATCGTCGTGGTCGGCCTCATGTCGTACACCCTCACCCAGGCCGTCCTGCTCATCCACCGCACCCGCTGCTCCCGCCACAGCATCGCCAAGGCCGTCGTCGAGAGCGAGCAGAACCGCCTCGCGCGCGACCTGCACGATCTCCTCGGGCACACCTTCTCGGCGGTCGCGATGCGCGCCGAACTGGTGAACCGTACCTTCAAGGTCTGCCCCGAACGGGCGGCCACCGAGGCCGAGGAGCTCGTACGGACCTCCCGGCAGGCCATGGCCGAGTTCCGGATGGCGGTACGCGGATACCAGGGTGTGTCCCTCGCGTGCGAGGTGCCGACGGCGGCCTCCCTGCTGCGCGCCATGAACATCCGGGTCACCCTTCGCATCGACGCGCTGCCCGAGGGGGACGACGCCTCCCTCGCCCTCGCGGCCGTCCTGCGCGAATCCGTCACCAACGTGCTGCGCCACAGCAAGGCGACGCACTGCACGATCGCGCTGACGGGCGGGCCCAGGTCCGTACGCCTGGAGGTCTCCAACGACGGGGCCTCCGTGTCCGTCTCCCGGCTCGTCGGCACCGCTCCGGACACCAGCGGCGCCGGGCTGGACAATCTCGGCCAGCGGGTCAGCGCGCTCGGCGGCTCCTTCCACAGCGAGATCCGTCCCGGCGGCGTCTTCCGGGTGGTGGCCGAGGTCCCTGCCCCGGCGGTGCCCGCCCCGCACAGCTGCGCCGTCGGCGCGCCCGCCGTTCACGCCCCTGCCACCCGCGGTTCCGACATCCGTCGATGGGCGGCACGGATCGCGGTTCCCGTCGCCGCCGGAAAGTGATCCCGCGGGGCCCACCGCACCGACCCGCGCCGTTCACGCCATGACGCACACGAATGTGCGAAACTCGCCCCCTGGTATGGCCGGGTCGGGGACATCGCGGGGGTGTGTGCGTGATACGTGTGCTCTTGGCAGAGGACGTACAGATGGTGCGAGAGGCCTTGGCCTCTCTCCTCGAACTGGAGGACGACGTTCAGGTCGTCGGGGAGGTCGGCAACGGGGAGGACCTCCTTGCCGTCGCCGAGAAGACCCAGCCCGACATCGCGATCCTGGACGTCAACATGCCCGGTCTCGACGGGCTCACCGGAGCGGAGCGGCTGCGCGAGCAGCTCTCCGGCTGCCGGATCCTCGTCCTGACCGTGCTCGACGCGCCGAACGTCGTACGCCGCGCGCAGGACATCCGCGTGGACGGATACATGGTCAAGAACGCTCCGGCCGAGCAGCTCGTCCTGGCCGTCCGACGGGTCATGGCCGGCGAGCGGGTGATCACCCCGGAGCTGGCCCTCGCGGCCTGGGAGGGAGAACCGAGCCCCCTCACCGCCCGCGAGGCCGATGTCCTCCGACTGGTCGCCGCCGGTGCGGAATCGGCCGAGATCGCCGAGCTGCTCCATCTGTCGCCCGGCACCGTTCGTAACTACATCACGGCCGTCGTCGCCAAGCTGGACGCGCGTAACCGCACCGACGCCGTGCGCATCGCCCGCGACGCGGGGTGGCTCCTCAACAGCTGAAACCGGACGCCCCGAGAGCCCCCGCCCCACCGGAGAAACGGCCGGAAGGCGCGCGCGACCGGGGCGTCAGTGGCACGTCAGCGAGTTCTGCGAAGGTACCGGCGCCCAGTTGGACCCAACAGACAGCTCCGTGAGAGGAGCGTTCGCGACGTGCGACGCATCAGTCTCCGACGGCCGGGCGGAACATCCCGCCTGGCCGCGTGCCTCACCGCGGTCGGCGTGGTCGCCGCCCTGCTGACGACCTCGGGAGGCGCCGCAGCGTCCCCCGAGCCCGAGCGGGTGACCACGAAGTTCACCGCCACCGACGGTGTGACCTACACGGCCACCAACCACATGCTCCCCGCAGCCCAGGGCCGCGGCCGGGAATGGCTCCTGACCTGGGCGGGCTCCGCCGACCCCGCCAAGCCGGACTTCCTCGCGGTGGTCGACGCGACCCGCAACTCGCCGACGTACGGCGAAGTGGTCAACACCGTCACCCTCGGCCCGAATGTCGCCAACGAGGCCCACCACATGCAGTACGTGTGGCACAAGGGCGACCGGCTCTTCGCCGGCGCGCTGCTCCAGGACACGGTCTTCGTCTTCGACACGAGCAAGCTGCCCGCCCTGAGCCTGGCCGGTGTCAACTCGACCGTCGACACGCCGTGCGGCACCGCTCCGGACGCTTTCCAGGTGCTCCGCGACGGCACCGCGTACGCCAGCTACCTCGGCGGACCGGACGTCCCCGGCCCCTGCACGTACACCAACGGCGAGGTCCGCGAGGGCAACGGCGCGGCCGGCTCGCCCGGCCAGATCGTGCGGATGGACAAGGACGGCAACACTCTCGCCGAGATCCCGGCCGCGCTGGCCGAGGGCGAGGACCCGAAGCAGTGCGGCAACGTGCCCGCGCTCAAGAAGGCCACCTGTGCCAACCCGCACGGGATCATGGTCAACGAAGAGAAGAACATCATGGTGGCGAGCGACTTCGTCGAGGCCCGCCACTTCCTGAGCCCGAAGCTGCCCGACCAGGCCAGCCTCGCGCGCCAGACGGTGCGTGTCTGGGACATCGAGAACCGCCAGAACCCGAAGCTGCTCTCCGTCAGCAAGATGCCCGACGGTCCGCGCGCCGGCCTGGAGAAGTCCGAGATGTGGCACGAGTCCCGGGTCGTCATGGAGCCGGCGCTCCCCAACAAGAAGAAGCACAAGGGAGCGTTCGCCTCCTCCATGCTCGGTGGCGCGATCTTCTACGCCCCCGACGTCACCGTGCCCGAGCCGAAGTGGCGCGAGGTCTTCGACGACACCACGGCGTACCGCGCCGCGGGCGCGCCGAAGGACGTCACGGGCGGTGGCGACGCCGGAAGCTGGCTGATGGTCAGCCCCGACGACCGCTACCTGTTCCACACGGTGATGGGCCAGTCGACCGCGTACGGCAAGCCGCTCGACAAGACCACCGGCATGCTCTACGTGCTCGACATCCAGAAGCTGCTGGCCGCGGGTGACAACCCCACGTGCAACATCGACAAGCTGAAGGAGGTCTACCAGGGCGGCCTGGAGCGCGACTGCCCGGCCGTCACCTCCGCCATGCCGATCCGTGACACCACGGACGGCGGGCCGCACTGGGGCGCGATGGACAACTTCGAGCAGACGTACGGCGGAAAGTTCCGTGAGACCAAGCAGATCCGCCGTCTCGCCACCTCGAACTACTTCATCGCCGGCTCCTTCAGCGGCGACGGCAACCACGAGGTCTGCATGTACGACCTCGACCGCAAGGGCAAGCTGAAGCAGGACCGGTCGTTCCGCGACGAGCGGAGCGGCAAGCCCTGCGTCGACTTCGACCGGACCTCCTGGCCGCACGGCGAGACCGGTCCGGCCCGTCCGCACGGCATCCTGTTCACCGTCAGTGACAGCGTCCTGAAGTGACCGGATCCATCGGTACCCAGGTGACCGCGGCCCTTACCCCGGGCCGCGGTCACCTGGCCGCGCTGGACGGGGCGGCGCCGGGGGAGACCCTGGTGCCGATCGCCGTCGCGTCCGTCATCGGCATCGTCGTGGTGCTGATCATGGCGCGGCGGAACCTGCTGCCCCGCAGATACCTCGGCGTCTCGTTCACCGTCTTCGCCGTGGCGCTCGGCCTCGTCGCGGTCGCCGCGCTCGGTTCGGGGGACACGGACAGGGGAAGCCTCGCCGCCGACGACACCCTCGCCGCGCAGGAGCGGACACCGCCGGGCACGCCCGTCCTGCGGACCCTCGCCCTGGGCGGGAAGCAGGTCGGCGTCCTCGTCGTCCCCGGACGGCCCGGTCCCAACCTGGTCGCCGTCGGAGCCGAGAACGCGCGGGCCGGCACCGCCGCCGCCACCCTGCGGCCGGGTGAACGGCGGCCGGGCAGCGCCCAGTCCTGGATTCCGGTGGACCTCCCCGAGGGCCGCAGCACCCTGCGGATCTCCGCGGGTGGCGCCGCCGGCGAGCTCGCCGTCGACACCGGCAGCGCCGCCCAGGCCCCGCTCGCCGCCCTGGCCACCGCCGACGGACCGGAGTGCGCGGAGGTCGCCCTCGGCGCCCTCGTGGCAGGCGAGCGGGCGCCGGTCACCGCCTGTCCGTCCGACCGGCTCGCGGAAAGGGACGCCGCCGCGCTGCGCGCCACCGTCCACTTCCTCGCCGCTCGCGGCACGCGCTCCGTGGGCCTCGTCTCCGACGACTCGGAACGCGGCAGGTCCGCGGCCGCCACGGTCCGTGCGGCCGCCGCCCGCGAGGGCATCCACGTCACCGCGCCCGGCCGCACCACGCAGCCCCTGATCGTCACCACCGGCTGGCCCGGCGCGACGGACGCGACCCTCGCGGTCGAGAGCGGCCGGACCGCCGCCCAGGGCGTCTTCCTCGCCCCCTGGCTCCTCGCCCGGTCCGTCATCACGCCCGGCGCCGGACAGTTGATCCCCCTGCGGTACACACCGAGACGGGCCGATGCCATGGAGTACGTCAAGGCGCTCACGGCCCGGATGCCCGGCGCCTACCCGACGGGCGGCGGTTACGAGGCCTGGCAGCGCGTACGGGAGGAGGAGCCCGAGCCGGCACCGCGGCTCTTCGCGGTCTCCGTCGCCTACGTACCCGGCGGCATGGTCTCCGCCGACGGCAAGGGCCAGAGCGCCGGGCACCACCACGGCGGTGGAGAGACGGCGGACTGGCTGCCCTCGGGAATGATCTCGCCGATCAGCGGCCCCCTGAAGGAGAGGACCAACGATGACCCGGGAGCGTAAACGCGACGAGGGCCAGTGGGCGCTCGGGTCGCGGGAGCCTCTGAACGACAACGAACGTTTCAAGGCGGTCGAGGATCCCCTGCTGGTGCGCGAGCGCATCGAGCGGACATACGCGCGCGAGGGCTTCGCCTCCATCCCCTCCGAGGACCTGCGCGGCCGGTTCCGCTGGTGGGGCCTCTACACCCAGCGGCGCCCCGGCATCGACGGCGGCCGCACCGCGACCCTGGCACCCGAGGAGCTCGAGGACGAGCACTTCATGCTGCGCGTACGGGTCGACGGCGGCGAACTCTCCGTGGCGCAGCTGCGGGAGATCGCCGCGCTGTCCACCGAGTTCGCACGGGACACCGCCGACATCACCGACCGGCAGAACATCCAGTTCCACTGGATCCGGATCGAGGACGTCCCCGAGATCTGGCGCCGCCTGGAGGCCGTCGGGCTCTCCACCACCGAGGCCTGCGGCGACTGCCCTCGCGTCGTACTGGGGAGCCCCGTCGCGGGGATCAGCCCCGACGAGGTCCTGGACGGCACGTCCGCGATCCGCGAGATCGTCGAACGGCACGTCGGAGACCCCTCGCTGTCCAACCTGCCCCGCAAGTTCAAGTCCGCGGTCAGCTGGCTGCCGGACGTGCCCTTCCAGATCCACGACATCGCCTTCCTCGGGGTCGAGCACCCCCTGCACGGACCCGGTTTCGACCTCTGGGTGGGCGGCGGACTCTCCACCTCCCCCCGGCTCGCCGAACGCCCCGGAGCGTGGGTGCCGCTCGCCGAGGTGCCCGAGGTCTGGGCGGCCGTCGCCGGACTCTTCCGCGACCACGGCTACCGGCGGCTGCGCAACCGGGCCCGGCTGAAGTACCTCATCGCCGACTGGGGCGTGGAGAGGTTCCGCGAGGTCCTGGAGACCGAGTACCTCGGCCGGCCGCTCGTCGACGGCCCCGAGCCGGTGCTTCCGGCGGCCCCGGTCGACCACGTCGGCGTCCACGAGCAGCGGGACGGGCGGTACTACGTCGGTGCCGCGCCCGTCGTCGGACGCGTGTCCGGCACCCGGCTGGCCCGGCTCGCCGACATCGTCGAGGCACACGGCTCCCACCGAATTCGCCTGACGCCCTATCAGAAGCTGCTGGTCCTGGACGTGGTGGACCCCGAGCCGCTCGTCCGCGACCTGGAGACGATCGACCTGATCGTCCGCCCCTCCCGGTGGCGCCGCTCCACGATGGCATGCACCGGCCTGGAGTACTGCAAGCTCGCCATCGTCGAGACGAAGGACCGGGCCGCCGAGCTCGTCGCCGAGCTCGAGCGACGGCTCGCGGGCCAGAGCACGGACATCACGGTCAACCTCAACGGCTGCCCCAACGCCTGCGCCCGCACCCAGGTCGCCGACATCGGGCTCAAGGGCCAGATCGTCGTCGGCCCCGACGGCACCCAGGTGGAGGGCTTCCAGGTCCACCTGGGCGGCGGCCTCTCCCTCGCCAAGGACGACGAAGCGGCCCTCGGCCACAAGCCCCGGGGCCTGAAGGTGACGGCGACCGACCTTCCCGACTTCGTCGAGAACCTCGCCCGCGGCTACCAGGACGGCCGTAAGGACGAGTCGGAGACCTTCGCCCAGTGGGCGGTCCGCACCCACACGGGCCAGGACTGACGCCACTCCCCGCCTCTCCCAGGTGCCCGCGGCCCACCCGCCCAGGTGGACCGCGGGCACCTTTGTCGTACGGGGGAGGAGAGCGCCGGCAGGCACCGTTGGCCCATGAGGGACGCCGAGACCCCCGTACTCCCTCTTCACGAGGCGGTACGGGGGTCTCGGCGTCCCACACAGGTGGGCCGGAGGCGGACGCGGGCCGCACGGTGCATCGAGTGCACCGCGGCTCCCGCGCCGTGTATGAGGCACCGAGCCCGCCTCCGGGCTCAAGGGCGGCCCCGGCCCGTCAGGTCAGGCCGCGGTTGCGGAGCACGCGGCGCTCCAGGGGGCTGAAGACCAGGAGGTCGATCAGCACGCCCACGGTCAGGATGAGCAGGATGCCGAGGAAGACGCCCGGCATGTCGATGTTCTCGCGGGAGTTCTCCAGGTAGCGGCCGAGGCCGATGCCCAGCTCCGGGGAGGACGCGATGAGTTCGGTCGCCATGAGGGAACGCCAGGAGAAGGCCCACCCCTGCTTGAGCCCCGCCGTGTAGCCCGGCAGGGACGCCGGCAACAGGATGTGGCGGGCGCCGCGCAGACCGGTGGCGCCGATGACACGCCCGGCGCGGAGATACAGCGGGGGCACCTGGTCGATGCCGGAGACGAGACCGATGGCGATCGACGGGACCGCGCCGAGCAGGATGACCGTGTACATGGCGCCGTCGGTGAGGCCGAACCAGATGACGGCCGCCGGTACCCACGCCACCGACGGCAGCGACTGGAGTCCGGACAGGACGGGCCGGACCGCCGCCCGGACCAGCGGCACCCGGGCGACGAGCAGCCCCAGCGGCGTACCGATGGCCACGGAGGCGAGGAAGCCGAGGAGACCGCGCTCCAGACTGGTCCAGACGATGTCGAACAGGGTGCCGCGCAGCCAGAGCGTGCGCAGACTCTCCCAGATCGCCGCGGGGCTCGGCAGCCGGTCCTCGGACACCAGACCGCTCATGTGCAGGGTCTGCCAGACCGTCAGGACGAGGACGATGCCGAGCAGCGGCGGCGCCACCGTCCTTCTCAGTTTCCGTCCGACGGAGTCCCGGCGTTCGGGCTTGGTCTCCAGGGAGTCCAGGCCCGCCTCCAGCCGGGCGAGATCGGCGTCGGCGCGCCCCTTGGCCTCCGCCGCGCGGGCCTCAGTCTCGGGCATGACGCCGGATCTCCTCGCGCAGCTGGTCGGTGATCTCCACGGACAGCGTGGCCACGTCCGGGTCTTCGGGGCGGCGCGGCTGCGGGAGGTCGATCTTCCATTCGTGGGCCACCCGGCCGGGCCGGCAGGACATCAGCAGGATGCGCTGCGCGAGCCGGACCGCCTCGCGGACGTTGTGGGTGACGAAGACGACGGAGACCCCTGTGGTCTCCCAGATCCGGGTCAGCTCCTCGTGCAGGACGTCGCGGGTGATGGCGTCGAGCGCGGCGAACGGCTCGTCCATCAGCAGGACCTGGGAGTCCTGCGCCAGGGCGCGGGCCAGCGCGACGCGCTGCCGCATACCGCCGGACAGCTCGTGGGGCCGCTTGCCGTACGCGTCCTGGAGCCGTACCAGGCTGAGGAGTTCCTCGGCCCGGTTCCGGCGTTCGGTCTTGGGGACACCGCGCAGTCTGAGGACGAGTTCGATGTTCCGGCCGGCCGTCAGCCACGGGAAGAGGGCGTGCTCCTGGAACATCAGCGCGGGCCGTCCGGAGGGCACCTCGATCTCTCCCGAGGACGGCTCGTCGAGACCCGCGATCACGTTGAGCAGGGTGGACTTGCCGCACCCGGAGGACCCGAGCAGACAGACGAACTCGCCCGGCAGGACGTCGATGTTGATGTCCTGAAGCACCGTCTGCACGCCCTCGGCACGGCGGAACGTCTTGTGGACCCCCGCCACGCGCACAGCGGGCACACGGGGCGCGAGGGAGGCCGCACCGGGCACGGCGGCCTGTTCCGTGGTCATTGTCGGATGCACTCGAGTCAACTCCTGGGTGCAGTGCAGGACGGGCGGACGGCGGCGATGGCGCCGTCCCTCATGGCGTACCGAGCCCGGCGTCGCCGACCGGGGGCCGGCCCGCGGCCTTGCGGACCCTGTTCAGGGGGCCGAGGTCGTAGATGCCGCGCAGCACGGGACGGTCGAGGAGGCCCGCCTCGGTGGCGTGGGCGGCCTGGGTGCCGAGCGTGGCGGCCAGCGGGTCGTCGGTGAACGTGAGGGAGGGCCAGGCCGACTCGATGATCTCGGCGGGCAGCGGCTTCCCCGTCAGTTCGCGCAGGGCCTCGTTGACGGACCGTCTGGCCTTCCCGGGCTCCGCGGCGATCCACGCGTTGGCGGCCGTCGCTCCCTCGATGACCGCCTCGACGACGTCCGAGTGCTGGTCGAGGAAGCGCTGCGACACGATGAGGTGGGTGGTCACGAACCGGCGGTCGGGCCAGAGCCGCGCCTCGTCGACCAGGACGCGCGCTCCCTGGGCGACCAGCAGCGAGGCGGTCGGCTCGGGCACCCACGCGCCGTCGATGGAACCGGACTTGTAGGCGTTGGGCGTCATCTTGGTGTCGGTACGGATGACGGACACATCGCCGCGCCCCGACATCGGGTCCACCTGCCAGCCCTGCTCACCGATCCAGTGCAGCAGGGCCACGTCCTGGGTGTTGCCGAGCTGGGGGCTCGCGATCCGCTTGCCCTTCACATCGGCCGCCGTACGGATCTTCTTCGGGTCCACGACCAGTTTGACGCCGCCCGACGCGGCCCCCGCGACGATGCGCAGGCCCTTGCCGCCGAGCTTGGTGTAGCCGTTGATCGCCGGTGACGGGCCGACCCACGCGAGGTCGATCGAACCGGCGTTGAGCGCCTCGATCGCGGTGGGCCCGGCGCTGAAGGTCGCCGTCGACAGCTTCGTGCCGCCGAGTTCCTTCTGGATCAGGCCCTCACGCACGCCGACCAGGGCGGTGGCGTGCGTGAGGTTGGGGAAGTAGCCGATCCGCACCTCCGAGGCGGAGAGCGAGGCGCCCGTCGGCACCACCTTCGCGGTGGTGCCGACGCGCTGCGAACCGTAGCCGCACGCGCTGAGCGTGGCGCACAGCGCGAGCCCCGCGAGGACGGCGCCGAACCGCCGGACCTGCCTCATGTGCCGGACTCCCAGGGGGCCCGGGTGACGAACGAGTCGCCCGCCATGCCCGCCGTCAGCGTGGTGCCGTCGGCCGGATCGATCAGCAGAAACGATCCGGTGCGGCGGGAGACCGCGTACGGGTCGAGGGCGAGCGGAGCGGCCGTACGGATCCGGACGCGGCCGATGTCGTTGGCCGTCAGCCGCTCCGGGGAGCCGTGCTGGGACAGCGGATCGAGCGTCACCCGGCTGACGAGTTCCGTCACGACCGCCTGCACGGTACGGGTGGTGTGCTTGAGCAGCACCCGCCGGCCGGGGACGAGCGGCCGGTCGGCGAGGTGGCAGACCGTGGCCTCGATGTCCTGCGAGGGCGTGGGGGCCTGGTCGGAGGGGACCAACAGGTCCCCGCGCGACATGTCGACATCGTCCGCGAGCAGCACGGTCACGGACTGCGGCGCGCGGGCCGTCCGCACCGGCTGCCCCAGCAGATCGATGGCGCTGATCACCGACGTACGGCCGGAGGGCAGCGTCGTGACCTCCTGGCCGACGTGCAGCGAGCCGGACGAGATCATGCCCGCGTAACCGCGGTAGTCGGGATCCTCGGCGGTCTGCGGCCGGATGACGTACTGCACGGGCAGACGGGCGGGCGCCCCGGCGGGCTCCGAGCTCACCTGCACGGTCTCCAGGTGCTCCAGGACCGTCGGCCCGCCGTACCAGTCCATGCTCGCCGACGGGCCGACCACGTTGTCGCCGTTGAGCGCCGACACCGGGATCGCCGTCACCTCGGGGACGCCGAGCCCCCTGGCGTACGCGATGAAGTCGTCCGCGATGCCCGCGAAGACGGACTCGGCGTGGCCCACCAGGTCCATCTTGTTCACGGCAAGGACCACGTGCGGCACGCGCAGCAGCGCTGCCACCGCCGCGTGCCGGCGGGTCTGCTCCACGACCCCCTGCCGCGCGTCCACCAGGATGATCACCAGCTCGGCGGTGGAGGCCCCGGTGACCATGTTCCGGGTGTACTGCACGTGCCCGGGGGTGTCGGCCAGGATGAAGCTGCGGTTCCCCGTGGTGAAGTACCGGTAGGCCACGTCGATGGTGATGCCCTGCTCACGTTCGGCCCGCAGGCCGTCCGTGAGCAGCGCCAGGTCCGGCGTCTCCTGGCCCCGGGCCAGGGACGCCCGCTCCACGGCCTCCAGCTGGTCGGCGAGCAGCGACTTCGAGTCGTGCAGCATCCTGCCGACCAGCGTGGACTTGCCGTCGTCGACGGAACCGGCCGTGGCGAAACGCAGCAGCGTGGAGTGGGGCTCGGTTCCGCTCGGCCTCGTCGGCATGATCGGCATCAGAAGTACCCCTCGCGCTTGCGGTCTTCCATGGCGGCCTCCGACATGCGGTCGTCGGCCCGGGTGGCGCCCCGCTCGGTCAGCCGGGAGGCGGAGATCTCCTCGATGACGGCCTCGGGGTCGGCGGCGGACGAGTCGACGGCGCCGGTGCAGGACATGTCGCCGACGGTGCGGTAGCGCACCGTGCGGATCTCCAGCGGCTCGCCGTCCTTCGGACCGCCCCAGTCGCCCGGGGTCAGCCACATGTTGTCCCGCAGGAAGACCTCGCGCCGATGCGCGTAGTAGATCGACGGCACCTCGATGTCGTGGCGGGCGATGTACTGCCACACGTCCAGCTCGGTCCAGTTGGAGAGCGGGAAGACCCGCACGTGCTCGCCGGCGGCGTGCCGGCCGTTGTACAGCTGCCACAGCTCGGGACGCTGTCGGCGAGGGTCCCAGCCGCCGAACTCGTCGCGCAGACTGAACACCCGCTCCTTGGCGCGGGCCTTCTCCTCGTCCCGGCGCCCGCCGCCGAACACCGCGTCGTAGCGGTGCGTGCGTATGGCCTCGACGAGCGGCACGGTCTGCAGCGGGTTGCGCGTGCCGTCCGGCCGCTCGCGCAGTTCCCCGCTGTCGATGAGTTCCTGTACGGACGCCACGTGCAGGCGCAGCCCGTACCGGGCGACGGTGCGGTCGCGGTAGTCGAGCACCTCGGGGAAGTTGTGCCCCGTGTCGACGTGCAGGAGCGAGAACGGCACCGAAGCGGGGGCGAAGGCCTTCAGCGCCAGATGGAGCATGACGATGGAGTCCTTGCCGCCCGAGAAGAGGATGACGGGGCGCTCGAACTCGCCGGCCACCTCCCGGAAGATGTGCACCGCCTCGGATTCGAGCGCCTCCAGATGCCGCAGCGGTATGTCTGTCTCGGTCGTCATGTGTGGATCCCGCATTCCGTCTTGGCGCTCCCCGCCCACCGGCCCGCCCGGGCGTCTTCGCCCGGAAGCAGGCGCCGGGTGCAGGGGGCGCAGCCCACTGAGCCGTAGCCGTCCGAGAGCAACGGGTTGACCAGCACCCCGTGCTCGGCGATGTACGTGTCCACGTCCTCGCGCGACCACCGTGCGATCGGGGAGATCTTCACCTTGCCGCGCGCCTCGTCCCAGGCGACGACCGGTGTCTCGGCGCGCTCCGGCGAGTCGAACCGGCGCAGCCCCGTCACCCAGGCGCTGTACGGGGCGAGCCCCTCCTCCAGCGGCTCCGTCTTGCGCAGCCGGCAGCACAGGTCGGGGTCACGGCGGTGCAGTTCGGGACCGTACTCCGCGTCCTGCTCGGCCACCGTCCGGCGGGGGAGCAGGGTGATCATCCTGACGCCGCCGACCGCCGCCACCGCGTCCCGCGTCCCGATGGTCTCGGGGAAGTGGTAGCCGGTGTCGAGGAACACGACGTCCACTCCGGGCAGTACGCGCGCGGCGAGATGGGCCACGACGGCGTCCTCCATCGAGGAGGTGACGCACATGCCGGAGCCGAAGGTGTCGGCGGCCCAGCGCAGGATGTCCAGCGCCGGGGCCTCTTCCAGCTCCCGCCCGGCCCGGGTGGCGAGTTCCTTGAGTTCGTTCATCCGAAGCCTCTCGATGTCTCTTCGCGTGAGCGCCGAGAAATGACAGGGAAAGAGCGCGTCGCACCCACCTGATTGCTGAACGGCAGGCGCAGGCTAACGGGGCCGCCGTACACGACGCTGACGAGGCGCTGACCCGGGAGCGGCACGGGTCTTGGCCCGGTGGGACGGGACGGGTGCGGTGTGGCGACGCTCAGGCGTCCGTCAGCGCACGGTAAGCGGCACCTGTCACGATCGGCCGCACAAGGCGCCGACGAGGGCATGGGATTGAGGGTGCGGAGATGAAGTCCGAGACAGGGACGAGCACGCGCACGCGTCCGGAGGAGCCGGGGAAAGAGGTCCGCCGGCTCGATCGGGTGATCATCCGGTTCGCGGGTGATTCCGGTGACGGTATGCAGCTCACGGGTGACAGGTTCACCTCGGAGACGGCGTCGTTCGGGAACGATCTGTCGACGCTGCCGAACTTTCCCGCCGAGATCCGGGCGCCCGCGGGCACGCTGCCGGGTGTCTCCTCGTTCCAGCTGCATTTCGCCGATCACGACATCCTGACGCCGGGCGATGCGCCGAACGTGCTGGTCGCGATGAACCCTGCCGCGCTGAAGGCGAACATCGGGGATGTGCCGCGTGGCGGCGAGGTCATCGTGAACACGGACGAGTTCGCGAAGCGGGCGATGGCGAAGGTCGGCTACGACACCTCGCCCCTCGAGGACGGCTCGCTGGACGGCTACCGGGTGCATCCGGTGCCGTTGACGACGCTGACGATCGAGGCGCTGAAGGATTTCGGCCTGTCGCGCAAGGAGGCCGAGCGTTCGAAGAACATGTTCGCGCTCGGGCTGCTGTCGTGGATGTATCACCGGCCGACGGAGGGTACCGAGAGCTTCCTGCGGCAGAAGTTCGCATCGAGGCCGCAGATCGCCGAGGCGAACGTGGCCGCGTTCCGGGCGGGCTGGAACTTCGGCGAGACGACGGAGGACTTCGCCGTCTCCTACGAGGTCGCCCCGGCAACCCAGGCTTTCCCCGCCGGCACGTACCGCAACATTTCCGGGAACCTGGCCCTGTCCTACGGTCTGATCGCCGCCTCCCGTCAGGCGGATCTGCCGCTCTATCTGGGTTCGTATCCGATCACTCCGGCGTCGGACATCCTGCACGATCTGTCGCGGCACAAGAATTTCGGTGTCCGTACCTTCCAGGCGGAGGACGAGATCGCCGGCATCGGCGCCGCCCTGGGGGCGGCGTTCGGCGGTTCGCTCGCGGTGACGACCACGTCCGGGCCGGGTGTGGCGCTGAAGTCGGAGACGATCGGTCTGGCGGTGTCGTTGGAGCTGCCGCTGCTGATCGTGGACATCCAGCGCGGCGGGCCGTCGACCGGTCTGCCGACCAAGACCGAGCAGGCCGATCTGCTGCAGGCGATGTACGGGCGTAACGGTGAGGCACCGGTGCCGGTGGTCGCGCCGCGGACGCCGGCGGACTGTTTCGACGCGGCGATCGAGGCGGCCCGGATCGCGCTCGCCTACCGCACCCCGGTCTTCCTGCTCTCCGACGGCTACCTCGCCAACGGCTCCGAACCCTGGCGGATCCCCGACATCGACGAACTGCCCGACCTGCGGGTCCAGTTCGCCACCGGCCCCAACCATCAGCTGGCCGACGGCACCGACGTGTTCTGGCCCTACAAACGCGACCCGCAGACCCTGGCCCGCCCCTGGGCCGTGCCCGGCACCCCGGGCCTGGAACACCGCATCGGCGGGATCGAGAAGCAGGACGGCACCGGGAACATCTCCTACGACCCGGCCAACCACGACCTCATGGTCCGCACCCGCCAGGCCAAGACCGACGGCATCACCGTCCCCGACCTCACCGTCGACGACCCCGACGGCGCGAAGACGCTGGTCCTCGGCTGGGGCTCCACATACGGGCCCATCACCGCCGCCGTGCGGCGGATCCGCCGGGAGCAGGGCGCGATCGCGCAGGCCCACCTGCGCCACCTCAACCCCTTCCCGAAGAACCTCGGCGAAATCCTGCACCGCTACGACAAGGTGATCATCCCCGAGATGAACCTCGGCCAGCTCGCCACCCTCATCCGCGCCAGATATCTCATCGACGCCCGCTCGCACACCCAGGTCAACGGCATGCCGTTCAAGGCCGAGCAGCTCGCTTCGGCGCTCAAGGAGGCCATCGATGAGTGAGACGCTCCTGAACCTCGTGCCCAAAGCCGAAGCCGCCCAGTCGATGAAGGACTTCAAGTCCGACCAGGAAGTGCGGTGGTGCCCCGGCTGCGGTGATTACGCCGTCCTCGCCGCCGTCCAGGGCTTCATGCCCGAACTCGGCCTCGCCCGCGAGAACATCGTCTTCGTCTCCGGCATCGGCTGCTCCTCCCGCTTCCCGTACTACATGAACACCTACGGGATGCACTCCATCCACGGCCGCGCCCCCGCCATCGCCACCGGCCTGGCCACCAGCCGCCGCGACCTGTCCGTCTGGGTCGTCACCGGCGACGGCGACGCCCTGTCCATCGGCGGCAACCACCTCATCCACGCCCTGCGCCGTAACGTCAACCTCAAGATCCTGCTCTTCAACAACCGGATCTACGGACTCACCAAGGGCCAGTACAGCCCCACCTCCGAGGTCGGCAAGATCACCAAATCGACCCCGATGGGCTCCCTCGACGCCCCCTTCAACCCCGTCTCCCTCGCCCTCGGCGCCGAAGCCTCCTTCGTCGCCCGCACCGTCGACTCCGACCGCAAACACCTCACCGAAGTCCTCCGCCAGGCCGCCGACCACCCCGGCACCGCCCTCGTGGAGATCTACCAGAACTGCAACATCTTCAACGACGGCGCCTTCGAAGCCCTCAAAGACCGGGACCAGGCACAAGAAGCCGTGATCCGGCTGGAGCACGGACAGCCGATCCGCTTCGGCACCGGCCAGGACAAGGGAGTCATCCGCGACCCGGCCACGGGCGATCTGAAAGTCGTCCAGGTGACCCCCGAGAACGAGAGCACGATCCTCGTCCACGACGCCCACGCGCCTTCGCCCACCACCGCGTTCGCGCTCTCGCGCCTCGCCGACCCCGACACCCTCCACCAGACCCCCATCGGCGTCTTCCGCTCCGTGAAACGCCCGGTCTACGACACACTCATGGCCGACCAACTCGACACGGCCATCGAACAGCACGGCAAGGGCGACCTCCGCCAACTGCTCACCGGCAATGACAGTTGGACCGTCATCGGCTGACCGAGAAACCCCGCGCACACACGAAGCCCGGCCCCGCACGAGCGGGGCCGGGCTTCGCCGTCCGGAGAGGGAAAGGGCGTGTCCATAGGGGGAGTTGGGTCGGGAGTGCAAGGGGGAGCGGGCGCGGGGTGACATGCCGTACCGCGTATAGCCTTCCAGTAGACAACGGCTAGTGCTGCTGTCTATTCTGATTCCACCCTCTCCGTGCGGAGCGGGTTCGTCGCCGTTTCTACCGGCTCGTGGTGTGGCCCCGCACGTGCGACCGGGCCCACACCGCCCTCACGTCCTCCCGCGGCCCACCGCGTCTCCACCCTCGACTCACCCAAGGGAAGTGCCCACCGTGCTCACCAGGATCGCCGAACTCGCACTGCGCAGAACCCGGTTACTTCTTGTGATCGCCGCCGCCGCCGTCGTGCTCATGGGCGCGTTGGGTGTCGGGGCCTTCGGCAAGCTGCTCAGCGGCGGCTTCGACGACCCCGACGCACCCTCCGCACGCGCCCAGAGCGTCATCGACGACAAGTTCGGCGGCGAGACGGACCTCGTCCTGCTCGTCCGCGCCGTGGACGGAAGCCCGCTCGACTCGCCGGCCGTCGAGGAGCGGGGCCGTACCCTCACCGAGGGACTCAAGAAGGACACGACGGTCGGCAACGTCATCTCGTACTGGGACACCGGGGCCGAGGCCCTGACCTCGCACGACGGAAAGAAGGCGCTCGTCCTCGCCCATGTGAACGGCGACGAGAACGAACGCGCCGACCTCGCCAAGGAGCTGATCGAGGAGTACGGCGGCGTCAAGAACGGCGTCGAAGTCCAGGCCGGCGGCCTCTCCGCGATCATGAACGACGTCACCACCCAGGTCGGCAAGGACCTCGCGGTGGCCGAGGCCATCGCCGTACCCATCACCCTCATCCTGCTCGTCCTCGCCTTCGGAAGCGTCGTCGCGGCGCTTCTTCCGCTGGTCATCGGGTTGTTCGCGGTCATGGGGACCTTCGCCGAGCTCTTCGTCATCGGCAGCGCCACCGAGGTGTCCGTCTTCGCGATCAACCTGACGACCGCCCTCGGTCTCGGTCTGGGCATCGACTACGCGCTACTGCTCGTCAGCCGTTTCCGCGAGCAGCTGGCCGCCGGCGCGGAGGTCGACGACGCCCTGCGCCGCACCGTCCAGACCGCGGGCCGGACGATCGTGTTCTCGGCGGCCACGGTCATCGCCGCGCTCGCCGCCCTGCTCATCTTCCCGCCCTTCTTCCTCCGCTCCTTCGCCTACGCGGGCATCGGCGTCGTCCTCATCTCGGCGCTCAGCGCCCTCTTCGTCATCCCGCCGCTGCTCGCCGCCCTCGGGGCCCGCGTGAACAAGGGCCGCCTGCCCTGGGCCGCACGCGTGCAGCGCACCGACACGCCGTTCTGGGGCAAGCTCGCCGCCGTCGTCATGCGCAGGCCCGCGCTGACCGCGCTCCCGGTCCTCGCCATCATGCTGCTGGCCGCGAGCCCCCTGCTCTCCGTCACGTTCGGTACGCCGGACGAGCGCGTCCTGCCCGAGAGCGCGGGCAGCCGCCAGGTGGCCACCCAGCTCCAGGAGGACTTCCCCGGCGACGACAACAACGCCGTACAGATCGTCGCGCTGAACGGTGCCACGGGAGCCGCCTTCCAGGACTACGCGAAGGAGGTGTCGCGCCTCGACGGCGTCGAGCAGGTGGCCACCAGCACCGGCTCGTACCGCGACGGCACCCCGGGCAGGCCCGGCCCCGCCGCCGCGGCCCTCGGCCGCGACGACGCCCAGCGGCTCGTCGTCACCATCGGCCACGAGACCAAGTCGGAGGAGGCCCAGAGCCTCGCCAAGGAGATCCGCGCGGTCGCACCGCCTGCCGACACCGAGGTGCTCGTCGGTGGCCAGGACGCCCGACTGGTCGACTCCAAGCACTCCATCGGCGTCCGTCTGCCCATCGCCGCCGGGCTGATCGTCGTCACCACCTTCATCCTGCTCTTCCTCTTCACCGGCAGCGTCGTCCAGCCCCTGCGCGCGCTCCTGCTGAACGCGGTCAGCCTCGCGGCCTCGGTCGGCGTGATGGTCTGGATCTTCGAGGACGGTCATCTCGCCTCCTGGCTCGGCTTCACGCCGCAGCCGCTGGACACCTCGATGACCGTGCTGTTCTTCTGTGTGGCCTTCGGACTCTCGATGGACTACGAGGTGTTCGTGACCAGCCGGATGAAGGAGCTCCACGACGCGGGTCACGACCGCGACACCGTCGTGACGCAGGGTCTCGCCAGGACGGGACGGATCGTCACCGTCGCCGCCGGTCTGCTCTCGGTCAGCTTCTTCGCCTTCGGCACCAGCGACATCAGCTTCCTGATGATGTTCGGCATCGGCAGCGGGCTCGCCGTCGTCATCGACGCGCTCCTCGTGCGTGGCGTCCTCGTTCCCGCTGCGATGCGGATCCTCGGCGGCGCCGCCTGGTACGCCCCGCGGAGTCTGCGCAAGCTGCACGACCGCGTCGGCCTCAGCGAGGGCGATCCGGCGGACGACGCCGAGCGGCAGCCGGTCCCGGCCGCCTGAGCCGCCCGTGACCCAGCACGC
Source organism: Streptomyces sp. NPDC012508 (assembly GCF_042902595.1). NCBI lineage: Bacteria > Bacillati > Actinomycetota > Actinomycetes > Kitasatosporales > Streptomycetaceae > Streptomyces > Streptomyces sp. NPDC012508. The sequence goes on along the minus strand of NZ_JBIBEO010000008.1, from coordinate 266,265 downwards.
ACAAGGCCTCCCCGGCAGCCACTCGGCCGCCGGGGAGGCCGCGTAGCTTTCCCCGGACATGACCGTGGCGGCCGGCGCTCTTGCGTCGCCGACCGCCACGGAGTTCGGGCGGGTCGCTCAGTACTGGGGGTCGGCCTTCATCAGACCCGCGGCGATGAGCACCCGCGAGACGAGGCTCACGGCCGTGATCCCCAGAACCTGCGACGTCCTGAAGGCCGGCGGCAGGCTCATGATCGTCTTCCGTGCGGCCCGGTGACTGCTGTGCGGGCCGAACAGCCGGAAGACGTGGGGCGTCTGGGAGCCGATCCACAGCCGCAGAGCCAGTCGCGGATCCAGGATCAGGGCCGGGTGCCACGGGAGGCAGCCGATCACCTTGGCGAAGTCGAGCATGTAGTGGTTGTAGTGGACCAGGGTCCGCAGGTCAGGGTTGCCGTGGAAGACCTCGTTCTCGTACGAGGCCTGCCGCTCGATCAGGTTCTGGAACCGCACCCGGTCCGGGAGCGCCTTCTTGCCGCTGCACAGCAGGGCGAAGTAGCGGCTCTGCATCTCGGAGCACGCCGGAACTCCGCCGGCGGCCGGCCGGGCCCAGCCGATGAAGACGACGCCGAGGCCGAGATCCGGGTGGATCATGTGCTTGTACAGCCTGCGCACATCGGTGACGTTCACATCCTTCAGGATGCTGAAGTCCTCGATGTACCCGGTGTTGAGCATGATCGTGTCGATCTGCTCGCGCCGGCCGTCCTTGAAGAGGACGTAGTCCTTGCCGAGCCGCTCGATCCCCGATGCGTTGACCGTCAGGGTGTTGTCGACGATCCGGTGGATGAACGCGTCGTTCTTCGTCAGGAAGTGGTTGAAGAAGTGCGGGTTCTTCGAGTTCCACTCGGCCACGGCCCGGGCGGCGGCCGTCCTGCCCCGGCTCTTGTTCCGGTTCATCCCGAGCCGCATGAAGGTACCGGCGGCGGCCAGGGGGACCGAGTGCAGCAGCTGCGAGGTGTAGGCGTCGTTGGTGAACGGCCTCCCTGCCGGGTACCTCTCGACGATCGGCTGGTGACGGCGCACGGACAGGGTGCAGCTCTCCGTCACCTGGGCGATCTCGTTGACGACGTCCGCGGCCGTCTCGCCGATCCCCACACAGAGGACCCGCTTTCCGCGGAAGGGTTCGGCGTTCCGGTAGTGGGCCGAGTGGACGATCTCACCCGCGAAGTCCTCCTGGCCGGGCAGATCGATGTAGTTCGGGACCCGGTGCGTGCCGGTGGTGATGGCGACCGAGTCGAACCGGTGCACGGTCCTGTTCTCGGGCGCGTCGGCCGGGGCGACCTCGACGTCGTACCCGCCGCTGTCGTTCCTGGCCACGCTCAGCACATCGGTCCCGTACCGGATGGCGGGCAGCAGCTCGAACTTCTCGGCGAAGTCGCGCAGATACTGCCGGTACTCGCCCGCCGACCAGTACAGCCTCTCCTGGCCGAGCGGCGGAGGGAAGCTGGAGAAGGTCATCATGTAGTTGGAGATGGTGAGCATCGTCGAGTCGTAGGCGCCCGCCTCGTCGGCGCCGACTCCTGCCCGGAACACCCCGCCCAGCTCGGCGTTGCGGTCGAAGCAGGTCACCTCATGACCTTCGTCCAGAAGCTCCTTCATCGCGACCAGACCCGACGGACCAGCGCCGATGACGCAGACTCTCTTCCTCATTCTTACCTCTTCGCCTTGGAGTGTTCCTCTGATGTGACGTGGTTGCGCTGGGGCCGACGCGCGCCGGTCGGTCAGCGGCTCTCGAAACGGACCGGCAGGCTCTCGTAGCCGGTGAGGAAGTTCGAGTAGAGAGGCCGGGGTGTCCCGTTCAGCTCCATCCGCGCGACCTTGTCCACCAGCGCGCCCAGCAGCGCCCGCAGTTCGGCCCGGCCGAGGAAGGCGCCCAGGCAGTAGTGCGGGCCGTGGCCGAACGACAGGTGCCGGTTGGGCGTACGGGACAGGTCGAGCCGCCGCGGCTGGTCGAAGACCGACTCGTCGTTGTTGGCCGAGATGTTCCACAGCGTGACGATGTCGCCGTCGCGGATCCGCTGCCCGCCGACCTCGAAGTCCTCGACGGCGGTCCGTGCGAGATGGATCCCGGGCGTTGCCCAGCGGATGATCTCCTCCACCGCCGTGTCCAACGAGACCTCGCCCGCCCGCAGCGCCTGCCACTGGTCGGGGTTCTCGATGAGCGAGAGCACCGCGCAGATCGCCGACAGGCGGGATGTCTCGTCGCCGCCGAGAATCAGGCTGTAGCAGTTGACGGCCATTTCCTCGACGGTCAGCCGGCGGCCCTCGAACTCCGCGGTCGCGAGCATGCTGATGACGTCGCTGCCGGGGTGGTCGCGCCGTTCCTCGGCCAGTTCCATGAAGTACAGCACGATCTCGTTGCGGGCGCCGATCGCGTCGAGCTGACTGCTGTCCGCGCGATCCGACGACAGTGCCATCTTGTTCCACTGCAACAGCTGCGCGCGGTCCGCGGCCGGAATGGACAGCAGATCGCAGATCGTGTTCATCGGGATCTTCTCGGCGACCTCGGCCGCGAAGTCGCACGTTCCCTCCTCGACCACGGCCGACATGAGTTCGTCGGTACGCTGCCGGACCTTCTCGACGACCTCGCCGAGGACCCGCGGGGTGAACGCGGTGAACATCAGATTCCGCAGACTGCGGTGACGTGCGCCGTCGGTGACCGCCAGCATGCTTCCGCCGGCGGAGTCGTCGCCGCGCAGCACGACGTCGAGGACGTTTCCGCGGGCGGAACTCAGCGCCGAATGATGGAAGAGCGCCTGGATGTCCGCGTAACGGGACACCACCCAGAAACCGGGATTCCGGTCCGTGGGTTCGTGCCAGTGGACGGGGCGCCGCGCACGCACTTCGCGCCAGAACTCGTGGACGTCGTTCTCGGCGAAGGTCGCCGGATCGGTCAGGTCCAGGGAACGAACATGGAGAGCGGGCTGACTCATTGCCTCAGATTGACAGCCGGCCCCGTGTGCCACCCGGATTCTTGCCGGTTCCTTTCCGCCACGAATCGGGGCCGGAGGAGGGGGCCATGGCGCCCCACCTGGGGCCACGCGGCACCGCACCCTCGTATTCCGGCCTCCCGGTGAGAAGTGACGAAAAGGCGCATCCGGTTGCGTGGTGTTTCCTGAATCTCCGACGGCACGTCAGCCCTAGACTCTGCGACCTCGGAGCCGCCCGCACCGCGGCGCCGGCGGTCCGGACCAGTGAAGGAAACCGAACCTGTGCAGTCCCCCAACCCGAGGCCCGGCAGGATCGGGCGGCCGCCTCGCCTGTCCCGAGACGCGATCCTCGTCGCCGCGCAGCGCGTGCTCGACGAGGAAGGGGCGGAGCGCCTGTCCATGCGGCGCCTGGCCAAGGAGCTGTCCAGCACCCCCATGGCCCTGTACCACCATGTACGGGACAAGGACGAGCTGTTGCTGCTCCTGCTCGACGCGTACGTCCAGCGGATCCCCCGGCCCGAATTCCCCGAGCACCCGCGGGAACGCCTCATCGCCGGGGCTCAGGCGCTCCACGACATCCTCGAGGGCTGCCCCTGGGGGGTGGAGGTCCTCGCGTCCAGCAGGTTCGTGAGTGCCTCGGCGACGTGGATCGTGGAGAGCATCGTCGACGCCCTGGTGGTCTGCGGGCTGAGCCCGGCCGACGCCGTCTACGCCTATCGCGTCATCTGGTCGTACATCGTCGGTGAACTGACGGTGCGTTCGCAGCGCGAGCGCGCCGCGAGCCGGCCCGCGCGGCCCCTCGGGGAACGGGTCATGGCGTCCGCCGAGGGGGCGGGCCGCCCCCGGCTCGCGGCCTCCGCCGGGGCGGCCGGCGACGGGCGGCGGGGCCTCGAAGCCGTGATCGACGGGCTGCTCGCCCAGAACACCCGCTGACCCGGGGCCGGGCGGAATCTATAGTTCCGTTATAGCGGCCACTTAGCCTCTCCTAAGTCGAGCTTGACCAGGCCACATCTGAGGCCAGAATGAGGGCGAGCCGATTTTTCGTACGCGTATGCTGCGGTCATGCGTCCTTGCGGTGGCGAAGGGGGAGCCGGGTGAGTATTGATGTCCTGGTATTCGATGAACTGCATTTGTCCCGGGCTTCACTCACGGCATTACTGGATCAGCGTGGCGAAATCAGGGTGGCCGGATCGGTGGACACCAATCGCGCCGCGCTGGAGTTCGCGGAATTGTGCCGGCCGGATGTGACGATCATGAGCTACGAAGGCCGGGACGACGAAACCATCGAAATAGCCGAGAAGATTTCGAGCCTGCCGGACTGCCGCACCCTGCTGCTGGCCACCGCGTGTACCCGGTCGGTCGTCCGGAGGGCTTTCACGGGGGAGATCGCCGGTATGGTCCGGCGCAATGTCTCCCCCGGCCGCTTTCTCGAGGCCATTCGCATGGTGCATCAGGGCGAGCGGGTCTTCGACGCGGCACTGACCGTCGCGGCGGTGGCCAACGAGGACTGCCCCCTGAGCGTGCGTCAGCTGTCCGTGCTCGAACTGCTCTCCCGTGGGGACACGGTGGTGGAGATCGCGGGAAAGCTGTGCCTGTCCGAAGGCACCGTGCGCAATTACCTTTCCGATGTGGTGACGAAACTGGGAGTACGTAACCGGATCGACGCGCTGCGCGTCGCGCGGGACGCCCACTGGATCTGAGCCGACGGCCTGCGCCGGCTCCGGGAACGGCACCCGTCGACACGCCATTTCCTCACGGTTCGGAGAGCTGATCCCATGGAATCCCGCAGCCGACGAGTCGGCCGGCCACGCCGACTCTCACGGGAGGCGATCCTCCGCAGCGCCGAGCGGATCCTCATGGAGGAAGGGGCGGAGCACCTGTCCGTGCGCCGCCTGGCGAAGGACATGTCCAGCACGCCCATGGCGCTGTACCACCACGTCAAGGACAAGGACGAACTGCTCCTCCTCCTGCTGGAGGCACGCACCGAGCGCCTGCCCCGGGCCGAACTGCCGCGCGAACCGCGCGAGCGGCTCCTCGCGGGCGCCCGCAGCCTCCACGAGATGCTCGCGAACTGCCCCTGGGCGGTGGACGCCCTGACCCCGCTACCAGCGCGGACTTGAGGCCGTCGTCGACGGCCTCCTGCGCCAGGGCGTCGCCTGACGGCTCCCGGACCGTTCACCGGTGAGGGATCAGGTGCTCGACCACGCCCGGAACTGTCGCAGCCCGTACAGCAGGGGCGGCCGCTGACGGTGCCGTACGATCCGGTGCGCCTCACCGAAGACGATCACATGGTCACCGATGGTCTGGGTCAGGGAGACGACGCAATCGGCCACCGTGTGCGCGTCACGCACCAGATGGGGCCCGGAGGCGTCCGCGTCCTGCTCCCACGGGAGAAGATCGAACCGGTGCGGATTGCCCGAGGCGAACAACTCGGCGGCGTCCTGGGCGCCCTCGTGCAGCAGGTTCACCGTGAACGCGCCACGGTCCAGGGCGGCGGCCAGGGTCGGGCTGCCCGAGCGCAGGCACACCAGCAGCGTCGGCGGCGCGAGGGCGACGCTGCACACCGACGAGCAGGTCATTCCCCACGGCGCTCCCGCCGCGTCGACGCTGGTGACCACGCACACCCCGGTGGGGAAGCCGCTCATCATGGTGCGGAACTCCGCAGGCGTCGCCCCGGCCACCGTGACCTGGGGGGAGTCGGCCGTGGTCGAGTGCTCGCTCATCGGGTGCTGCCTTCCGTGGCCACGGTACGGGCGGCCACGGCAGGCTCCGGCACGGCGCCGCGTCGCTCGGCCCGGTCGATGACCTGGAGCAGCGGCCCGGTCATGGCCGTGGTCGCCAGAGCCATCACCACCAGGGCGAGGACCAGCGGAGCGGGCAGGATGCCGGCGCTGTACCCCGCCTGGATCACGATCAGTTCGGTCAGACCCCTGGTGTTCATCAGGACGGCGATCCGGGCCGCCGGCCGGCGGCCCGAGCCGGCGAACCGCGCGCCGAGGTAGCCGCCCAGCAGCTTGCCCACACAGCCCAGCACCAGCGTGCCGGCGACGAGTGTCCAGGACGCGGCGGTGAAGGCCTTGATGAGCACGGTGACGCCGGTGACCACGAAGAAGATCGGTGTCAGCATCCGTCCGGTGCGCGACACGGCGTCCACCGGCTTCGCCCAGGGGGCGAGGTCCTCGCCGGGGATCGCCAGTCCGACCATCGCGGCGCCGACGATGGCGGTCATGCCGAAGTGCTCGGTCAGCATCGCGGTACCCAGCGCGGCACCGCCCAGAAGGACCGCGGTGCTCCTCGGCATCCGGCGGCACAGCCGGCGTGCCGTGTCGGTGCGCAGCCCGAACCGCAGCAGGAGGGCGCAGCTGCCGCCCGCGAGGAGCGCGCCGAGGGATTCCCACAGGCCTCCGAGGTTGCCCGCGCCGAGTCCGATGGCGAGAGTGAGCAGGATCCAGCCCATGCTGTCCATGACGATGGCGGAGGCCAGCGAGAGCCGGCCCTCGGCCGAGTCGCTCAGGCCCCGGTCGCCGAGGATCCGGGACAGCACGGGGACCGCGGTGATCGACATCGTCACCGCGACCATCAGGAGGAAGGCGGGCAGCGGCACGTCGCCGCGGGCCGCCTCGTCGTCGGTGAGCGCGATCAGGCCGACCAGCAGCAGGCCCGTGGTGAGGGGCACCACGAAGGCACCGGCGGTCAGCGAGGTGAGCGCCTGCCGCGGCGGGCCGCCGGGCCCCGGCCGCAACTTGTGGGCGAGACCGACCAGATAGAGCACGAGCCCCACCTGACCGACCAGCTTGAGCACGTCGATGACGGCGGCCGGCAGCAGGGCGTCGAACAGGGCGCGGTCGGACAGGGCGAGCACGACGGGGCCGACCAGCAGGCCGACCGTGACCTCGCCGACCACCTCCGGCTGACCCAGCCACCGGGCGGCGGCCCGGCCGGCGCGTGCCAGGAGCAGGAGGGCGGCGAGCGCGACGATCACGTGCGCGGCTCTCGAGAAGAACTCCGAGGGATCCATGATGTCGGGGGAGCCTTTCGTGGCTGTTCCGGTGCGGTCGGTCCTGACAAGGGCGCGCGGCGGTCGTCGGCCCGCGCCGGGGTTCCGGCGCGCGGTACGTCGAGGAGCCGTGGTTCTCGGCGTCGTGGCCGGACGCGTCGAGGCGGCGCGTCAGCGCTGTTCCGGTACCTGCGGATAGCGGGCGATGATCGCCTCGCTGGCCTTGGGGCCACGGGCGAAGAGGAAGCCGCCCGTGTCGAGCCGCCGGCCGGTCACCCGGTCCACCACGACCGGGTCCGCCTCCGCACCCGTCGCGGCGTCCACCACGACGAGGCTGCGGTCCGCCGGGCACAGCCGGCGATTGCCGTACGCGGCCATGGCAAGGATCAGCGGACGCAGGGCGCGGCCGCTGTCGGTCGGCCGGTACGTCCGGTCCTCCGGCGCCGCCGTCCCGTCCCGGGCTTCGAGCAGACCTCTCGTGACGAGCTGGGCGAGCCGGTCCCGGAGGACCTCGGCGGGCGTCTCCAGATTGCGGCGGATCGCCTCGAACCCGTCATGGCCGTCGAGGACCTCGTGCAGGATCTCCAGGGTCCACCACGGGCCGATGACCCCGACGGTACGGGCCAGCGGGCAGTCGGGGATCCGCGCCTTCGGACCGGCCTGCCGCGAGGACTCCGCACGCCCGCCGTCCGTGCCGCTCAAGAGTTCGCCACTCACCGTCAGCTCCCATGGGCGATCGGAAACGTCTGGTGCCCAGCCTGTGGTGTCGCCGGGTCCGGGAAGGACGACCGGAAAGAAAACGGCAAGACCCGGTCGGGTCTCCAGGGCCGGGCGATACGGCGCGGGAGCGCCCCTGATCAGCGGTTGGGGCTTCGTGTCGACGACGACGTCGCCCGGGAGAGCAGTCCGTCGACGAGGACGTCGAGTGTGGAGGGAAAGGTGTCCAGCGCCGCCAGCGCCGTCCATCGGTCGTTGAGGGCGGTCAGGTGGGGCAGTTGGTCCTCGTCGAGTTCGTTGACGAACGCACCGGGGCCGGCGGCCGGCTCGTCCCGCGTCTGCTCGTCCCGCGTCTGTGCGTCGGCGGAGTGGTCGCGGATGAGGACCTCGCCGACCGTGAAGTACCAGATGTTGCGGAAGACCTGTACGGCCTGTTCGGGCGTGCATCCGTGGTCGACGGAACCGGCCAGGATGTCCTCGATCAGCCGCAGGGCCGGGGTGCTGAGCCGGGAGATGAACCGGTCGCTGGTGAGGACCTCGGCGGACAACGGCCACTCGGTGAGGGCGTCGTGGATCGCGGTGGCGGCCGCGACGATACGGTCCCGCGGCTCACCGGCCTGCTCGGGGTGGGGAATCTGCTGCGCGTACTCGTGGATCAGGAGCAGCAGCAGATCCTCCTTGTCCCGCACGTGGTGGTACAGCGTGGTCGCCCCGATGCCGATCTCGGCGGCCAGTCCGCGGATCGTCAGCTTGTCCCAGCCGCTCTCGTCGATGAGCCGGCGGGCCACGGTGATGATCTGCGTTCGGGAGGTCACGGGTGGGCGGCCGACGCGGCCGTGCGTGGGATTGGTACGGGGCACGGTCCCATCATGCCTTTCCGTCGGAGCCGTCATGACCTCGGCTTCGTGCGCCCGGTGCGCGGGCGGACCCCGTCACCGGACGGCGGTCCCGCCGCGGCCGCGAGCCCGGACACGGGTGGCGGCGACGGCAGGACCGCTCCTGAGCGGTGTCGGGGACACCGGTCCGTCACGAGTACTGAGAGGCCTTCAGGGCCTTCTTGTCGATCTTGCCCACCGGGGTGTGGGGGAGGTCGGACACGATGATCAGCTCGTCCGGCAGCTTGTACGACGCGAGTCCGCGGCCGCGGATGTGGTCCCGGATCGCGCGCAGCGTGACCTGGTCCGCTGCGTCGTCCGCGTCACCGTTGAGGACGACGAACACACAGAGGCGTTCGTCGAGTTCGTCGTCCGGGACGCCGACCACCGCGGTGTCCCGGACCAGCGGATGTGTCAGGACATGGCCCTCCACCTCCTCGGCCGAGACCTTCTCGCCCAGGTGATGGATGATGTCCTTCAGTCGGCCCTCGATGACGACGTTCCCGTCCTCGGTCATCCGGGCCAGGTCCCCCGAGCGGTAGAACCCGTCCGCGGTGAACGACCGGCGGTTGTGGTCCGGCGCGGCGAAGTAGCCCCGGATCGTGTACGGGCCTCGGGTGAGCAGCTCGCCGATCTCGCCGGTGGCGACCTCGCGGTCCTCGGAGTCGACGATCCGGATCTCGTCGTCCGGGCACACGGGCCTGCCCTCGGTGCCGAACACGACCTCCGGCGGATCCTCCGGACGCGTATGCGTGATCAGCCCTTCACCGATGCCGTACACGTTCATGAGACGGCAGCCGAGGTTCTCACTCACCCGGGCCGCCGCGGCGGGCCCGAACTTGGAGCTGCCCACCTGGATGGTCACCCCGGACATGTCGACCGGGGTGGTCCGCGCGGCCTCCGCCCACAGCAGGGCCAGCGCGGGAACCAGGGTCGTCAGGGTCACCCCCTCCCGCTCGATCAGCGGAAACACATGGTCGGGGCTGGGGTTCGCGGCGAGTACGGCCTTCCCGCCGAGGATCACCGCGCCCAGCGCTCCCGGGCAGCCGAGCGCGGCATTGTGCGGCACCGGGTTCGCGGCGAGGTAGACGCCGCTGTCGTCGAACCCCACGACCCGGGCACAGGCCGCGATGTTGTACGCGTAGTCGTCATGGGTCCGGGGGATCAGCTTCGGCACACCGGTGGTTCCCCCCGACAGCAGCAGCAGCGCCACCTCGGACGAGTCGACCGGCGCGAGCTCCCGTATGTCGGACCGGGCGAGTTCGGACAGCGGTGTGAACTCCGCCGCGTCGCCGTCGACCACCACGTGCCGCAGACCGGGCGCGTCACGGCGCACCTCGCGGGCAAGCGCCCGGTAGTCGAAGCCCTGGAACCGGTCGGGACCGATGTAGGCCACCGCGTCGGCGGCGCGCGCCAGATGGAGGATCTCGTCGCGACGGTGACCGGGCAGCGCCAGCACCGGGATCGCGCCGATGCTGAACAGCGCCACGACGGTGGACAGGAAGCCGATCCGGTTCGGCAGGTGCACCACCACACGGTCGCGGTGGCCGATGCCGAGATCGAGCAGACCGGAGGCGACGCGGTCGGCCTCTTCGACCAGCTCGGCGTAGCTCGTCCGCCGGGTCCCGTCCACCGCGGCCGTCCTGCCCGGGTGGCGCGCGGCACTGGCGTCGATCAACTGCCGCAGGGAGGCCCCCGCCCAGTAGCCGGCGTGGCGGTAACGTTCGGCGAACTCGGGTGGCCAGGGAACGAACCCGTCCAGCATGTGTCCTCCTCGGGTTGAGACGCCCTCAGGTTCGGCCACCGGCTCCCGGGGACGCGTCGATCCCGACAGAGCTTTGACAGATTGCCTCGGGCCCCCGACGCCTTTCGGTGAAGCTCGGTGGCGTGAATCGCATACGAACGCGTGACCGAGGTTGGGTGCGGGCCCTCAACAGCGTGGAGCGCCCGGCCCGACGGCTGGTGTGCTTTCCACACTCCGGAGGCTCGGCGACCACGTTTCGTGACTGGTCGTCGGCCGTGCCCGCCGACTGCGAGCTGCTCGCCGTGCAGTATCCGGGGCACGCCGACCGGATCGCCGAGGAACCCGCGAGCAGCGTGGCCGAGATCGCGGCCCACGTCGTCACGGAGCTGCTGGACCTGGAACCGGTTCCGTGCGCCCTGTTCGGACACAGCCTGGGTGCGCTCGTCGCATACGAGACCGCCCGCGGGATGCAGGACCGCGCGAGGCCCGTACGGAACCTCTTCGTCTCGGGTGCGCCGGCGCCGGGCCGGGCGGGTGGCGGAACCACGCATCTGGCGACCGACGACGACCTGTGGTCCGGCCTGCGGGATCTCGGCGGGATCGACCCCGTCGTCGCCGAGGACGCCGAGCTGAGGGAGCTGCTGCTGCCGGTCGTACGGGCGGACATCACGCTCAACGAGACCTACCGCGCGGACCCGCACGCCGAGCCGCTGGACTGCTGGATCCGCTGCTACCGCACCACCGAGGACCCCCTGGTCGACGGTGAACGGCTGGCGGCCTGGGCCGAGGTCGGCACCGGGCGGTTCAGCGCACGGACCTGGCCGGGTGGACACTTCGGCCTCGTCTCGGACCCCTCCGAGCTGATCGCCGACCTCGTCGCGGCCTTCGCGGAGGGCGTGGTCGTCCGATGACCCTGGCCGGAAAGTCGGTCGTGGTCACCGGAGCGGCCACGGGCATCGGCCGCGGGATCACGGAGTGCCTGCTGAAGGCGGGCGCCGGCGTGACGGTCGTGGGGCGCCGCGAGGCACCGCTGCGGGACCTGGCGGACCGGTTCGGTTCCGCCGTCGCGTGGGTGGCCCAGGACGTCGGCGCGCCCGGCGCCGCCGAGCGGATCGTCGCGACGGCGACCGACAGCTTCGGCAGGGTCGACGCGGTCGTCAACAACGCGGGCCTGGCCCGGTTCGGCCGGCTCGACGAGACCGACCCCGCGCAGTTCGACGCGATGTTCGCGGTCAACGTCCGCGCGCCCGCCGAACTGACGCGCCACGCGCTGCCCCAGCTGCGGGCCAACCGCGGCAGCGTCGTCAACATCTCGTCCGTGGGCGGAGTGGTCTCCATGCCGGGGCGGTCCTTCTACGGCGCGACCAAGGCGGCCGTCAACAGCCTCACACGGTCGCTGGCCAGGGAACTCGCCCCGGACGTACGGGTGAACGCCATCCTGCCGGGTCCGGTGGACACCCCGATGTGGAGCGAGACCGGCCTGGACGAGGCCGGCACCGAGCGGTTGCGTGTCGACCTCCTCGCGTCGACCCCGATGGGGCGGTTCGGAGAGGACACGGAGATCGGCCGGTGGGTGTGCCTCCTGCTCGACACGGAGACATCGGGCTGGGTCACCGGCGCGCTGATCCCGGTCGACGGTGGGCGCACGGCATGACCGATCGTGCGCGTTCGAAAGAAGAACCCAACGGAGCAAAGGTGGTACGAGCGTGAGCCGGGACATCCTGTCCGCCGCGGAATCGATTCCTTCGTCGTGTCTGCACCGAATCTTCCGGGCCGCGGAGCGGCGTGAGGTGGAATCCGGCGCCGAAGTGGTGAAGCTGCACGTCGGCGACCCCTACTTCAACCCCTCCGACGACGTCGCCGACGCGTTCGTCGACGCCGTGCGGCGGGGCGACACCAAGTACACCGGCGTGGAGGGCCTGGGCGAGCTCCGCGAGGCGGTCGTCGACAAGCTCCGCACCGACAACGAGGTGGACAGCGCGGTCTCCCGCCTGCTGATCACCCCGGGGTCGTGCCAGGGCCTGGCCGCCCTGCTCCAGACGCTGGCCGAGCCCGGCGCCGAGATCCTCGTCCCGGAACTGCACTGGCCCGTCCACCTCCAGCAGGCTCTGCTCGCGGGCTTCCGGCCGGTGCTGTACCCGCTCGGGCCCGGTCTGCGGCCCGACCCCGAGGTGATCGCCGCCGCCGCGACCCCCCGCACCCGGGTCCTGCTGATCAACTCCCCGGCCAATCCGACCGGTGTCGTCCTGGACCGCGGAGAGCTACAGACCCTGCTGGACCTGGCGCGCGGGCGCGGCTGGCACGTCATCAGCGACGAGGCGTACGAGCACTTCCTCTACGACAGCGAGCACACCTCGGTGGCCTCGCTCGAGCGCGACCTCCCGCCGGCCGAGCGCATCGTGCACAGCGTCTTCAGCTTCTCGAAGAGCTTCGCGATGACCGGCTACCGGCTGGGCTATGTCGCACTCGCCGACGACCGGGCCGCCGACGTGATGAAGGTCGTCCAGGAGGCGAACATCATCGGCACCTCGACCCCCGTGCAGCACGCCGGGATCGCCGCGCTGAACAGCCGTGCCGAATCGACTGCGGTCAACCGCAAGAAGGTGCAGCACAACCGGGACGTCATCCTGTCGCCGCTCGTCGAGGCCGGGCTCCTGCGGGAACTGCCGGCCGGTGGCTGGTACGCGATGCTCGACGTCGCCCGGACCGGCCTGGACGCCGAGACGTTCGCGACCCGGCTCCTGGAGAGCAAGGGCGTCGCGGTCGTACCGGGCGAGGGCTTCGCCATGCGGCCCGACGCGGACGACCGGGGCCGGGTCCACTCCCATGACTACGCCCCCTGGGCGCGGCACCTCGTCCGGGTCGCGTTCTGCGTGGACCCGACATCCCTGGAGACCGGGGTGACCCGCCTCCTGGAGTTCGTCGACGAGTGCGGCGACAACGTCGCAGCAGGGTGAATTCCGATCAGGCCGGCCGGTGCGAAGGAAGTGAGGACATCATGAGCAAGAGCGTTGTCATCGTGGGTGGCGGGACGGCGGGCTGGATGACCGCCTCGTATCTGAAGGCGGCGTTCGGGGACCGGCTCGCGGTCACCCTCGTCGAGTCGAGGAACGTGCCCACGATCGGTGTGGGAGAGGCGTCGTTCAGCACGATCCGCCACTTCTTCGCCTACCTCGGCCTCGAAGAGTCGGACTGGATGCCCGAATGTCACGCGACCTACAAGCTGGGGATCCGCTACGACAACTGGCGGGCCGAGGGGCATCACTTCTACCACCCCTTCGAGCGGCCGCGGACGGTCGAGGGCGTGTCGCTCGCCGACTGGTGGCTGCACAAGCGGCCCAGCGCGGACTACGACAGGGACTGCTCCGTGATCGCCGCGCTCTGCGAGGCGAAGAGCTCGCCCCGGCAGTTCGAGGGAAGCCTCCTCGCGCTCGGCGCCGGCGAGCAGGACCCGGCGGCCGTCGGCCGGTCCACCATGGCCCAGCAGACGACCCAGTTCCCGTACGCCTACCAGTTCGACGCCACGCTGCTGGCGAAGCTCCTCACCGGATACGGCACCGATCGCGGCGTCCGGCACGTGCTGGACGACGTCGTCGACGTCGCGGTGGACGAGCGCGGTGACATCCGCCACGTCCGTACCAAGGAGAGCGGCGACCTCTCGGGCGACCTCTTCATCGACTGCACCGGCTTCCGCAGCATGCTGCTCAACAAGAAGCTCGCCGTGCCGTTCCTCTCCTACCAGGACACCCTGCCGAACGACAGCGCCGTCGCGCTGCGCGTGCCCATGGAGATGGCCGACCAGGGCATGGGCCCGTACACCCGGGCCAGCGCCCAGGCCGCCGGCTGGATCTGGACCATTCCGCTGTACGGCCGGACCGGCACGGGATACGTCTACGCGAGCGACTACTGCACCCCGGAGGAGGCCGAGCGCACACTGCGCGCCTACGTCGGGCCGGCCGCTGAGGCCCTGGAGGCCAACCACATCAAGATGCGGATCGGCCGCAGCGAGAACTCCTGGGTGAACAACTGCGTGGCGATCGGTCTCTCCAGCGGCTTCGTCGAGCCGCTCGAGTCGACGGGCATCTTCTTCATCCAGAACGCGATCGAGCAGCTGGTCAAGCACTTCCCCGGTGGCCGGAACGACGAGCAGCTGCGTGTCTCGTACAACCGTCAGGTGGCCAACGTCATGGACGGCGTACGGGAGTTCCTCGTGCTCCACTACGTCGCCGCCAAGCGGAACGACAACGCGTACTGGCGCGATGCCAAGACCCGCACGATGCCGGACGCGCTGGCCGGCCGCATCGAGCAGTGGAAGGCGAAGCTCCCCGACGAGGACACGGTCTTCCCGTACTACCACGGCTTCGAGCCCTACTCCTACACCGCGATGATCCTGGGACTCGGCGGGCTCGACGTACGTCCGCTGCCCGGCCTGGCCCTGATGGACGACATCGCCGCGGTCAAGGAGCTCCAGCTGGTCCGCGACCAGGCCAGGTCCCTGGTCGAGACGCTGCCGAGCCACGCGGACTACATCGCCCACGTCCACCGACGGAAGTCGACGAGCGCCTGACGGACGACCTCCCCGTAGGACGGAGCCGGTGGGGTGGGATGCACGACGCATCCCACCCCACCGGCTCCCGGCGTCTGTCAGGTGATTCATTCCTCCGGCCCCCGCATGAGGAACGCACAGTGGCCGATGCGGTGCGAACCTGGTCCGCCGCGATCTCGCGCTGTTAGCGTCTCCATCGCCCGCCGAATTGCGGACGGACGACTGAATTACTTTCCTTCTCCTGAGGAGTCGTACGGAAATGCCCAACGCCTTCGAGGACGACAGCCGGGAATACCTCGCACTGTGCAACGACGAGGAGCAGTATTCGATCTGGCCGCACGGAAACGCCGTACCCGAAGGCTGGCGCGTGGTCTACGGCCCTGAGTCCCGGGAAAAGGTCGTCGACCATATCGACCGGGTGTGGACGGACATGCGGCCGAAAAGCCTGCGACACGCGCAGGCCGGGCACGAGGACGTGCCGGCCTGATCGGTCGTACGAGAGCGCGCCTGGTCCGGATACCGAAGGAAAAGGGTTCTGGGGGATACCTGTGACGACAGATGTGAAAAGCCGGGTCAAATTCGTCCGATGGCCCGCCGAGCGCGACATGCGCGAGCAGTGCAAGTCCAGAGGGCACCTGTGTCTGCTCGTGGTCGAGCACGGAGCGCCTCCGCCGGACCAGCTGAGCTTCTACGAGGACTGGGTGCGCCCCCCGATCGTCCAGGAGGACCTCCAGGCCCGGGTGCGTCAGCTGGCGGCTCGGGCCGTTCTCAAGTCACAGCCGGTCCTCGACCCGGCGGGCATCCTCTACTTCAAGGACCTGTCCGTCACCCTCTCGCTGACGCAGTGCGAGATGCTGGCGCCGCTGGTGGCCCGGTACTGCCAGATCATCTACCGGACCGAACTGCGGGAGATCCTGGAACACTCCGGTTCCAGCTCGTCCAGCAACGCGCTGGATCTGCACGTGATGCGGTTGCGCCGCCGCCTGCAACTGGTGGGGCTCGCGGTGCGCAACGTATGGGGGCGCGGGTTCGTCCTGGAGCCGGTCTAGGGCCGTACGCCGGCCCCGCCCGGGTGGGTCAGGAGGTCGCGACGGTGAGGCCGACGTGCGCCTGGCTGCGTAGCTCGCGGAGTTCCGCGAAAGGGAGATGACATCGGCTCAGCAGGTACTCGGCGCCCGAGGTGCCGCCGGTTCCGGCGTGGCTGCCCATGATCTTCGTGACCAGGCCGACATGGCCGACCTGCCAGCGGAAGTAGCCGTTGCCCAGTTCGAGCAGCGCCTCGATGATCCGGTAGTGGACGCCCGCCTCGATGCCGGACCGTGCGAGGTCGGCGACCGTGTGACCCGACCTGGCGACCCACGCGGTGAACGACTCGTAGAGCGGACCGTCCTGCTTGGAGTGACCGATGAGCTTCGCCAGACGGTGGAACTGCTCCGACTGCGCGCCGCTCGCCGTTCCGAGGACCTCCCTGAACCGGGCGAAGTCGCTCAGCGGCAGACGGTCGAGAGCGACCAGCTGGGTGTGCAGCACCTGGACGAGGTCCGCGGAACGGTGCAGCAGATCGACGATCCATTCCGCGTCGGAGGTGTCGTCGGTCGTCGTGAACACATCGATGACGGCTTCCAGGTCCGCGATCGTCTGCCGGAGCCACAGCTCGCTCGCCTGGTGGGCGACGATGAAGAACTGTTCCGACAGAACAGTGGACTTCAGGGCCGAGGAGCCGGCGGTGCGAGGCTTCTGGAGGGACAGCAAGGTATCCAGTTCCAAGTAGTCCTGATAGGTCACGTCATCGGTCACTTGATTCCCTCTCTCCGTGACGAACTCGTACCGTGTGCGCCTTCGGTCAGCACGGTCGGGCAACTGGGCGGCGTTGCCGGGCACCACGTCATTATGTGGCGGCCCGAGGCCCCGCGAGGTCCGAGGAAAGAGTTCTTTCACGGCTTGTCCGGCCGGTGCGGCGCCGTGCCATCGTGGTGACTGTTGATCGTGCTCGACTCTCTGTCGGAGGCGGAGCGGAGTTGAATACTGTTTCGGAACATTTCGAATCCGTGGTTGCAAGGTCGAGTGACGCTCCAGCTGTGATTTTCGGAGATTCCGTCGTCGACTACGCGGAGTTGAACGCGAGGGCGAACCGGCTCGCCAGGCGCCTGATATCGGCGGGCGTGGGACCGGATTCCCTGGTCGCGATCGCCGTACCACGCTCGACCCGCCTGATCGTCGCGGTCCTTGCCGTGCTGAAGGCCGGCGGAGCATATCTGCCGCTGGACCCGACCTATCCGGCCGAGCGCCTTTCGCACATGGTCGTGGACGCCCGGCCGGTCCTGCTGCTGCGGACCGAGAGCGTCAGCTCACTGGAGCTCGGCGTGCGCGAAGTCGTCCTGGACGAGGCCTCCTTCGAGGCGGAGTGCGCGCGGGAGCGGACCGACGACATCGCCGAGGGCGAGCGTCCGGCGCCGCTGACCCCGGCCCACCTGATGTACGTCATCTACACCTCCGGGTCGACCGGCGTGCCCAAGGGCGTCGCGGTCAGTCACGCCGGCGTGGCCGACCTGGTCACCACGCAGGCCAGGCTGTACGGGGTCGGCACCGGCGACCGGATACTGCAGTGGGCGTCGTTCAGTTTCGACGCCTGGTTCTGGGACTTCACGCTGGCGCTGCTGCAAGGCGCCGCACTCGTCATGGCCGAGCAGCACGAACTGATGCCGGGCGAGTCGCTGCGCGAGACGATGCTCAGGCACGACGTGAACCACGCGGTGCTGCCGCCGGTGGCACTGGGCATCACCGACAGCGAAGGGCTGCTGGTCGACGGCACGATCACCTCCACCGGCGACGTCTGTACCAGGGCCCTGGCCGAGGAGTGGTCCAAGGGCCGGGGCCTCTACAACGCGTACGGTCCCACCGAGGTGACCGTGGGCGCGTCGATCGGCGGGCCGATCGAGGGCCTCCAGGACGAGGTGACCGTCGGAACACCGTGGGACGGCGGCGCGGTCTACGTCCTCGACGACGGTCTCCAGGACCTCCACGACGGCCGGGAGGGCGAACTGTTCCTGGCCGGATCCGGAGTCGCCCGCGGCTATCTCAACCGTCCGGGCCTGACCGCGAGCCGGTTCGTCGCCGATCCGTTCGGCCCTCCCGGAAGCAGGATGTACCGCTCGGGAGACAGCGGACGGCGCGGGCCGGACGGCCAGTTCTACTTCACCGGCCGCGTCGACCACCAGGTCAAGGTCCGCGGCTTCCGTATCGAACTCGGCGAGATCGAGGCCCGTCTGGAAGCACACCCGGCCGTGGAGATCGCCGTGGCGGTCGTCGGCGGAGACGACGTCTCGACCGAGCACATCGTGGCCTACGTCAAGACCTCGGCGCGGCACGACGTCTCCGACGCGGAACTGCGCGAGCACACACGCCGCGCGCTTCCCGAGCACATGGTGCCGTCGACGGTCGAGACGCTCGACCGCTTCCCCACGCTCCTCAACGGCAAGCTCGACCGCAAGGCACTCGCCGAGCGGGCGCGGCGCTCCACCGCCGGCACGGCCGCGGCACCGGCCTCCGGCACCTCCGGCACGGACACGGCGCTCTCCGGCGAGGAGGCCCTCTTCGCCATGGTGCGGGAGACGCTCAAGGTCGCCGAAGCGAACCCGCAGGACAACTTCTTCGACCTGGGCGGTCACTCGGTGCTCGCCGCGAAGCTGGCCAGCCGGATCCGCAAGGAGCTCGGTGTGATCGTGCCGATGCGGGCCATCTTCGAGGCCAAGACCCTGGGCGAGCTGGCCCGGATCGTGGGCGAGGCCAAGGGAGCCGACGAGGCCAGGCCGTCCTGAGGCCACCACCGGGCCGTCCGTTCCCCCGTCCTCGGAAGCAGTAGTGCAGCAAGACGCCGCGGAGTCGACAGTGTGCAAGGGAGCTTGGAATGTCATCGGACAGTGCTGACCTCGGCGCGGGGGCTCCTGTCGCCACGATGAACGGGATGGATCGCGACACCCTGCGCGGGATGGTGTCCGAACTGCTCGGCATCGAACTGACCCCCGCGGACGACGACAGCAGCCTCTTCGAACTCGGCCTGCAGTCGCTCGAGATGATGCGCCTGGCGGGGCGGCTCAGCCGGGCCGGTACCGAGGTCACGTTCACCCAGTTGTCCGACGACCCCCGGTTGCTCGCCTGGTTCGACCTGCTCGCTCCCGGGACCGAGGCCGCGCCCGCCTCTCCGCCGTCGGCGCCCGCCCCGGTCCACGACGACCCCGGCGACCGGCCCTTCGCGCTCACGGCGGTGCAGCAGGCGTATCTGATCGGCCGCGCCGACGACCAGCCGCTCGGCGGGGTCAGCTGTCACGCGTACCTGGAGTTCGACGCGACGCAGGTGGACGCCGAGCGCCTGGAGAACGCCGTACGAGCCCTGATCGAGCGGCACCCCATGCTCCGCGCCTCGTTCGCCGACGACGCGACGCAGCGCATCGAGCCGGAGTCCCCGTGGCCGGGCCTCACCGTCCAGGACGTCCGCGAACTCACGGACGACGAGGCGGACGCCGCGGCACTGGCCCTGCGTGACCGTCTTTCGCACCGGCGTCTGCGGGTCGATCGGGGCGAGGTCATCGACGTCCATCTGACGCGGCTGCCGGGGGCGGTGGACCGGCTCCACTTCAACGTGGACCTCCTGGCCGCCGACCTGGCCAGCATCCGGGTGCTCCTCGACGACCTCGCCGTCCTCTACGACGACCCCGAGGGCCTCGACGACCTCACGTACACGTTCGGCCACTACCTCGCGGACCAGGAGCGGCTGCGCGCCACGGAGCGCGAACGGGCCCGCGCGTACTGGCAGCAGCGGCTGCCCTCGCTGCCGGGCGGCCCGAAGCTGCCCCAGGCGATCGACGCCGAGGCCGTCGCCGTACCGAAGTTCGTCCGGCGCTCCCGCGCGCTCACGGCCGAGGAGTGGCGCCGCATGGAGCGGTGGGCGGGCGAAGCCGGCCTGACCCCCTCGGTGGTGCTGGCCACGGCCTTCGCCATGGTCCTGGGGCGGTGGAGCGGGGAGGACCGCTTCCTCATGAATCTGCCGCTGTTCCACCGCGACCTCGACGCGCACCCGCAGATCGACCGCATCGTCGCCGACTTCACGGGTCTGGTGCTCGTCGAGGCCGACCTGACCGGTGAGAGCTTCGCCGACTGCGCCCGCACCCTGCAGAAGCGGATGCACGAGGACATCGGCCACGCCGCCTACTCCGGCGTCGACGTGCTGCGCGACCTCGTCCGGACGGACCCGGACGCACCGCGCACGGCGCCGGTCGTCTTCGCCTGCGACCTGTCCGCGCCGCTGGTGCCGGACGCCTTCGAGGCCCGCTTCGGCGAGGCGACGTGGATGATCTCCCAGACCCCGCAGATCTGGCTCGACCACCAGACCTACCGCACCCGTGACGGCGGTGTGCTGCTGGTGTGGGACGCCGTCGAGGAACTCTTCCCGGACGGTGTGCTGGACGCGATGCTGTCCGCCTACGACGACCTCGTCCGCGGCCTTCTGGACGGCGGGTGGGACACCACACTCCCGGCGATCCCCCTGCCCGCGGACCAGCGACGACAGCGGGAGCTAGTCAACTCGGCGACCCGCCCGCTGAGCGAGAACCTCCTGCACACGGCCTTCTTCGAGCGGGCCGCCGAACGAGCCGGGCGCCCCGCCCTGCTGTGGGGCGAGACGGACGCGATGGCCCACGACGAGCTGGCCCGGCGCGCCCTGGGCGTCGCGGGCGCGCTGGAGCGGCGTGGTGTCGGCCCCGGCTCGTACGTCGCCGTGGTCGCCCCGAAGGGCCCGCAGCAGATCGCGGCGGTGCTCGGAGTCCTCGCCGCCGGTGCCGCGTACGTGCCCATCGGCGTCGATCAGCCGGCCGAGCGGCGCGCCCGCATCCTCGAACTCAGCGGCGCCCGGGTGATCCTCGACGGCGGCGGCGCCGTGGAGTCTGCCGGCAACGGTGCCGAGGTGCTGTCGATCGACGAGGCGATACGCGCGACGCCGCTCGACGCACCGGTGGGCGTCGACGCCGACGCCACCGCGTACGTGATCTTCACCTCCGGCTCGACGGGTCTTCCCAAGGGAGTGGAGGTCAGCCATCGCGCCGCGGTCAACACGGTCGAGGACATCG
The DNA here is from genome assembly GCF_042902595.1 of Streptomyces sp. NPDC012508. NCBI lineage: Bacteria > Bacillati > Actinomycetota > Actinomycetes > Kitasatosporales > Streptomycetaceae > Streptomyces > Streptomyces sp. NPDC012508. Next base: position 245,298 of record NZ_JBIBEO010000008.1, on the reverse strand, counting down.
ACGAGCGGTTCCACGTCGGGTCCGACGACCGGGTCCTCGCCGTGTCCGCGCTGGACTTCGACCTCTCGGTGTGGGACGTCTTCGGATTCCTCGGGGTGGGCGGCGCCGCCGTTCTGGTCCCGGAGTCCGGCCGGCGCGACGCCAACGAGTGGCTGGCGCTCTGCCGCCGGCACGGGGTGACCGTCTGGAACACCGTCCCGGCGCTGCTCGACATGCTGCTGACCGCCGCCGAGGGGTCCGCGCTGCCGGAGACCATGCGCCTGGCCCTGCTGTCCGGTGACTGGATCGGTCTCGACCTGCCCGACCGGCTGGCCCGCGCGTCGAGCGGCCGGTGTCGGCTGATCGCCCTCGGCGGCGCCACGGAGGCCGCGATCTGGTCGAACGCGTACGAGGTCACCACCGTGCCGGAGGGCTGGCGGTCGATCCCGTACGGAAAGCCGCTGCGCAACCAGAAGTTCCGCGTGGTGGACGGCCGCGGCCGGGACTGCCCCGACTGGGTGGCCGGAGAACTGTGGATCGGCGGCAGCGGTGTCGCCCTCGGCTATCGGGGCGATCCGGAACTGACCGCGGCCCGCTTCCCCGACGTGGACGGGGAGCGCTGGTACCGGACCGGTGACCTCGGCCGCTACTGGCCGGACGGCGACCTGGAGTTCCTGGGGCGTCTCGACCACCAGGTGAAGATCAACGGTTTCCGCGTCGAGCCGGGGGAGATCGAGGCCTGCCTCCAGGCCCACCCCGCGGTGGCGCAGGCCGTGGCCGTACCGTTCGTCGAAGGGCGGCGCGAACTCGTCGCCGCCGTGGTCGAGCGGACGACGGCGCCGGAGCGGAGCCCCGGGGAAGCAGGCGGCGAGGGACCGGACCACGCCTTCCTGCCGCCCACGACCGACGCCGCGGCGGAGACCGACCAGCGGCTCCACGAGCACCGGCTCGTCGAGGCACTGCTCGCGGGCGTCGTCGCACCGCTGCTCGGCCCCGGCGACGCCACGGCCGGGAACGCGCCCGTATGCGCCGAACAGCGTCCGGTCGTGGACATCTGGCTGGATTACCTGACGCGGCGTTCCGTCCTCGTGCGCCGTGCCGGCACGACGTACGAGCAGGGCCCCCGGTGGAGCGAGGTCACGGACGCGCTCTGGGTCAAGCAGGTACGCGAGGCCACCCACGGCACGTGTCTCGAACCCGTCGCGACCGCACTGGAATGGGCCGGGCCGCTCCTCACTGCCATCGTCTCCGGCGACGCCGACGCCGTCGCGCTGCTGGACGACCCGGTACTGGCTCCGGAGGCCCTCAACGATCTGATGCCGGGAGCGGCGGAGTGCCTCGCCACCGTCGCCCGCGACCTCCAGGCCCGTACCGGGGATTCGGCACCGGCCGCCGTCGCCGAGTGGGACGTGGCCGGCGGCCTGGGTGCCGTACGGCTCCTCGACCGACTCGGAGCGGACGTGGCCGAGTACACCCTCCTCGGCTCCTCCAAGCCGGCGCTGGCCAAGGCCGAGGCGCTGCTGGGCGAGCGGGGGCAGCGGGTGCACACCGCGGTGCAGGGCGCCGCCGCGATCGCCGGACAGCACGTCCACGCGTACGGCGCCGTCGTCGCCAACAACGTGCTGCACCGGATGGAGGACCCGGAGACGGCCGTGGCCACCATGGCCCTGCTCCTCGCGCCCGGCGGACGCCTCTACCTCGTCGAGCGCGCGTACCCGACACCGCTCGCCCTGGTCGCCGCGCTGCCGCTGGAGGCCCGCGCCGGACGGTTCGACGAGGGGCGACCGGAGCGCGCCTGGCTGTACGGCCCCGAGCGGTGGACGCGTGCCTGCGCCGCGGCCGGACTCGGCGACGTCCGTGTCCTGCACACCGAGGCCACCGGCGAGATCCTGCTGTGCGCGGACCGGCCCGCGTCGGCCCGGGGGATCGACGTGCAGCAGGTGCGCGCCTGGGCGGCGGACCGGCTGCCCGACCACATGGTGCCCGCCCAGCTCGTCGTCCTGCCCGACCTGCCGCTCAGCGCCAACGGAAAGGTCGACCGGCGCCGTATCCACACCGTCCTGGAGCACTCCGTCGAGCGGGCCCGTGACGTGGGCGACCCACCGCGGGGCGACACCGAGGTGTTCGTCGCCGAACGGTGGACGAAGCTCCTCGGCGCGGACTCGGTGGGCCGGGACGAGAACTTCTTCCTGCTCGGAGGCGACAGCCTGCTCGCGACACGCTTCGTCGCCGAGGTGCGGGAGGCACGGGGCGTCGAACTGCCCATGCGCGAAGTGATGCGCACCCCGACCGTCGCGGGACTGAGCGCGCTCATCGACCGGCTGGCTCCCGCCGGCGGCGAGCGGCCGGCCGACGGCTGGGACGACGGTGACGACTGCGAAGAGGGTGCGGTGTGAACGCCAACGACCTGCTCGACGCGTTTCGCGGCGCCGGAATCCGGCTGTGGCGGGACGGGGACCAGCTGCGCTTCCGCGCCCCCCGCGGCGCCATGACCGACCAGCGCCTCGCGGAGCTGCGCCGCCACAAGGCGGAGCTGCTCGCGCTCGTGGCCGACAGCGCGGAGCCGCCGCGGGCGGGGCACGCCGACGTCGCGGTGTGGGAGGCCCGGCCCGAACAGCGGGGGGAGCCCTTCCCGCTGACCGACATCCAGTCGGCGTACCTCTTCGGCCGCAGCGCCGCCTTCGACTACGGCGGCGTCTCCTGCCACATCTACCTGGAGTTCGCCTACCCGGCCGGCCTGGACCCCGACCGGTTCCAGCAGGCGTGGGACGGGCTGGTCCGCCGCCACGACACCCTGCGCACGGTCATCCAGGAGGACGGCACCCAGCGTGTCCTGCCCGTGCTGCCCGACACCGCCGTCGAGGTCGCCGATCTGCGCGGAGCTCCCGACGACACCGTCGACAAGGCGATCGCCGGAGTACGCGACGACCTCTCCCACAAGGTGCATCCCACGGGCGTCCGCCCCATGTACGAGCTGCGCCTGACCCTGGCGGCCGAGCGCAGTGTGCTGCACGTGTCGGTGGACTTCATGGCCCTGGACTGGATCAGCCTGCAGCAGGTGCTGTCCGAGCTGGACCGCAGGTACGACCGGCCGGACTGCGAACTGCCGCCGGTGGACGCCACCTTCCGGGACTACGTACTGTCCGAGCGCCGCCTGCGCGACACCGAACGGTACGCACGCGACCGCGCCTACTGGTCGAAGCGGATCGACGAGCTGCCCGGTGCCCCCGTGCTGCCGCTGCGCGACGACCACGACCCGGCGACGACACCGCCCCGCTTCCGCCGTCTCACGGCCACGCTGGAAAGCCGGGTGTGGCAGGCCCTGAAGACGCGCGCCACCGAGCGCGGCATCACCCCGGCGAACGCGGTGCTCGCGGCGTACGCCGAGACCATCGGCCGCTGGAGCAGCACCGAGCGCTTCTGCCTGGGACTGCCGGTCCTCAACCGGATGCCGCTGCATCCGCACGTGGACCGGCTGCTCGGCGACTTCACCTCCCTCAGCCTGCTCGCGGTCGAGAACGAGGGCCGGACGAGCCTGACCGAGCGGGCCCGCGCACTGGGCGAGCGCGTCTTCGACGACCTCGACCACCGGCTGTACAGCGGTGTGGAGGTGCTGCGCGAACTCGCCCGGCGCCGAGGCCGTGAGGCGGCGGTGCTCCCCGTGGTGTTCACCGGCAGCATCGGGGTCGGGAGCCCGCCCGCCTCGCCGGCCGGCCGCGACCCGCGCCCGGTGTACGGCATCAGCCAGACCCCGCAGGTGTGGATCGACTGCCAGGTCGGCGACCCCTTCGGCGGCCGCCTGGACATGAACTGGGACGTGCGGGAAGGCGTCTTCCCGGACGGCCTCGTGGAGGACATGTTCGCCGCCTTCGAGGGGCTCCTGCGCCGGCTGGCCGAGCACGACGAACCGTGGTCGGCGGTGGATCCGCAGCCGCTGCCCGACCGGCAGCGCGCCCTGCGGCGCACGGTGAACGCCACGGAGGCACCGGCACCCGACTGCCTGCTCCACGAACCGCTCGTCGCCTACGCCCGCGCCCACCCCGACCGGGTCGCGGTCGTCGACGGCGGCGGGTCGCTCACCTACGGCCAGTGGCTGGGGCGCGCCGCCGGAGTGGCCGAGCGCCTGCGGGCCGCCGGGTGCCGCCCCGGCGACTTCGTCGGCGTACTGATCGACAAGTGCCGGGACCAGGCCGTCGGTGTGCTCGGCGCGCTGCTCGCGGGCGGTGTGTACGTCCCCGTCGACCTCGGGCAGCCCGCGAGCCGCCGTGACCGGATCATCACCGCGAGCGGTACCCGGTTCGCGGTCGTCGCGGGCGCCCCGGCCGGAGCGCTGCCGCCCGGTGTCGAGAGCGTGGACGTGACCGGCGTACGGGAGGTCCCCCTGGCCGACGTCCCCGACGAACGCACGGTGGCGCCCGGGGACCTCGCGTACGTCATGCACACCTCGGGCTCGACCGGCCTTCCCAAGGGGGTGATGATCAGTCACCTCGCCGCCGCCAACACCGTGCACGACATCAACCGGCGCTTCGGCGTCGACGACTCCGACCGGGTCCTGGGGCTCGCGGCCCTGAGCTTCGACCTCTCGGTGTACGACCTGTTCGGCCCGACGGCCCTCGGCGCCACCCTCGTCCTGCCGGACCCCGCCCGCCGCGGCGACCCCTCGCACTGGGCGCGGACGGTCGCCGAGCACGGCGTCACGCTGTGGAACTCGGTCCCCGCGCAGCTCCAGATGCTGATGCACTACCTGGATGTCGAGCCCACCGAACTCGGCTCCCTGCGCCTGGCGTTGCTGTCCGGCGACTGGATTCCGCTGTCGCTGCCCGGCCACGCAGGACGGCATCTGCCCGCCACCGAACTGGTCAGCCTGGGCGGCGCGACGGAGGCGGCGATCTGGTCGATCCACCACCGGCTCACGACCGTCGAGCCGCACTGGCGGAGCATTCCGTACGGAACCCCGCTGGCGAACCAGCGCTTCCACGTCCTCGACGCCGCACTGCGCGACCGGCCCGACCTGGTCACCGGCGAGCTGTACATCGCGGGCATCGGTCTGGCGCAGGGCTATCTCGGCGACCCGGAGCGGTCCGCGGAGCGCTTCTTCCCGCACCCGGAGACGGGGGAGCAGCTCTATCGCACCGGTGACCTGGGACGTTATCTGCCGAACGGCGAGATCGAGTTCCTCGGCCGCGCGGACCACCAGGTCAAGATCCGCGGTCACCGGATCGAGCTGGGTGAGATCGAGGCGGTGCTCGGGGAGCACCCGAGGGTGGGCACCTGCGTGGTGATCGCGGCGGGCAGCGACGCCTTCGAGCGGGCGCTGGTGGCCTTCGTCATCCCCCGGCAGGGGCCCGGGCCCGTGGACCCCGCGGAGCTCGTCGGCTGGGTGGCCGAACGGCTGCCGGGCCACATGGTCCCGGCGCGGGTGCGCGTGGTCGACGGGCTGCCGCTGACCCCGAACGGAAAGGTCGACCGCAGGCGACTCCTCGAGTCGGCGCCCGCGCCCGCGCCCACGCCCGGCGCGCCGCGCGCCGAGCGCTCCGAGCCGCCGCGGCCGGGCCTCGAAAGCCGGATCGCCCAGCTGTGGGTGGAGGTGCTCGGCGGCGAACTGCCCGGCCGCGATCTGGGGTTCTTCGACGCGGGCGGCAACTCGCTGCTGGCGGCGCAGTTCGTCGGCCGGGTCCGCGAGCGCGTCCGTGAGGCGGCGCCTGCCCCCTTCGACGTACTGCTGCGCGTCCTTCTGGACACGCCGACGGTCGCGGGCCTCGCCCAGTGGCTGGAGACCGCCGGAGCGCCGGCGCCGGCGGCGGAGGCGTCGGAGATTCCGCCGTCCTCCCTGGTTCCGCTGGGCGGCTCGGGGGACGGGCCGGTCAGGCTGCTCGTGCACGACGGAACGGGAACACTGACCGCGTACGAGGCGCTGGTCGCCGAACTCGCCGCGGACGGACCGGTGATGGGCCTTGTGTCGCCCGACGGTGAGCCCGCCCTGGACGTCGACGCCTCGGACCTCGTCGAGGAGCTGGCCGTCGGCTACGCCCGCGAGGTGCGGGACGCCGGACACGACGACGTCGAGATCATCGGTCACTGTCTCGGCGGCCCGATCGCGCTGGAGCTGGCCCGCGCCCTGAGCGAGGCCGACGTGACGGTGCGGCGCCTGACGCTCGTGTCCGGCCACCGCGTCCCGTCCCTGCCCCAGGACGACCTCATGGTGGACCGGCTGCGCGAGGCCGCGGCGCGGTACGCACCGGAGCTGTACGCCGGAGACCTCACCCTTCTCCGCCCGGCCGCGCCCGCGCACTCCCTCCCCGGCACTCAGGACGACACGGCCGACTTCTGGCGCGGGGTGTGCCTGGGCGATGTGACGGTGGTCGACATCCCCGGCGACCACCACGGCTGCCTTCAGCCACCGCACGTCGCGAGCACTGCGGACGTGATCGCGGCGCGAGGGGCGGACCGCCGATGACGCGCGCGACCTCGGGGCCGATGCGCGTCGTGGTGTGCGGCACGCGCTTCGGCCAGGTGTACCTCTCGGCCCTCGCCCACGCCGCGCCCGGACGTTTCCAGCTCGCCGGCATCGTCGCCCGCGGCAGCGAGCGGTCGGTGGCCCTCGCCAAGGAGTACGGCGTCCCGCTGTACGGGGCGGTCGAGGAGCTCCCCGACGACATCGACGCGGCCTGCGTCGTGGTGTCGACCGCGGTCGGCGGCGGGCGCGGCGTCGAGCTGTCCCGGGCCCTGCTCGGCCGTGGAGTGCACGTGCTCCAGGAACACCCGCTGCATCCCGACGAGTTGGCGGACTGTCTGCGAACGGCGCGCCGGGCCGGTGTCCAGTACATGGTGAACACCTTCTATCCCCATGTGGAGCCGGTCCGCCGCTTCATCGCCTCCGCGCGCCGGCTGGTCCGGCTGCGCCGGCCGGTGTTCGTCGACGCCATGTGCGCCGTACAGGTCTCCTTCGACCTGCTCGACATCCTGGCCGAGATCTTCGACGGACCGCGCCCGTGGTCGATCTCCTCGGTGGGAACGGCCGCCGGGCGCCCGATGGTCGCGCTGGACGGACAGATCGCCGGGGTTCCGCTGACGCTCCGCGTGGAGAACCGGATGCAGGCCGGGGACGACAGCACCAGTCTGCTGCTGCACCGGATCACCGTCGGCACCGACGCGGGCAATCTGATGCTGGCCAACACCCACGGCCCGGTGATCTGGAGTCCGGTGCTGCGGACGCTCTCCGGCTCGACGGGGGAGCGGCTCCCCGGCCGGGACGACCCGGAGGAGCTGTGGCCGGACGGTCTCGCCGTCACCGGGGAGTACGTGGGACCCGCGGAGACGCCCACGTGGAGGGCGGCGATGCACGACGTGTGGGGCGAGGGCGTACTGACCGCGCTGGACCTGCTGCGTGAGCGCGTCGACGCCGGCACGGACCCGTTGCGGGGCGGCCAGCGGCATCTGGCCGTCGCCCGGGCCTGGCAGGAACTGACGGAGGTTCTGGGATATCCGGAGGTGGCGACGCCCGAATCCGGAGGCCCGTTGACGGCTGCCGATCTCTAGGTCGCAGCCCTGCTGCTCGCCGTGTCCGCTCGCGCTACAGTGATATCGGAACGCGTTTCAAAACACAATGAGGAGTCCAATGAACGCGATTGACTCTGCTGCGGTGAGCGAGCGGTCCGCGCCGTTATCGGGTACCGATTCAGGGGCACAGCAGAGTATGGGACGGCTCGTACGCCCCCATATCTGGAGTTTCGTGGCCGTCGTCGTCCTGCAGGTCGTCGGCGCCCTCGCCGGTCTGGCGCCGCTGCTCGCGGTCGTGGAGCTGGGGCGCACCTTGCTGGCGCCCGGACCGGTCGACCGTGACCACGTATGGACGGTCGTGATCCTGGGGGCGGTCGGCCTGTTCGTCCGGCTCGTGTTCACGGCCGCGTCGTCCGGCATCGGACACATCCTCGACGGCAAGGTCCAGTTGACGTTCCGCCGGGAGCTGGCCGCGCAGCTGGGACGCGTGCCGATCGGCTGGTTCTCCAGGCGCCGGACCGGTGAACTCGCCAAGGTGGTCGGGGAGGACGTCGGTGCCGTGCACCCGTTCATCGCCCACACCCCTGGCGAACTGGTGTCCGCCTTCGTCGTCCCGCTGGCCTCACTGGTCTATCTGTTCACCATCGACTGGCAGCTCACGCTGATCACGCTGATCCCCGTCGTCCTCGCGATCGCGCTGGTCCCCCTGATGATGACGCCGACCAGGGTGCGCGAACAGGAGGAGTTCGACGGGGCCATGGCACGCATCTCCAGCTCGGTCGTCGAGTTCGTCCAGGGCATCTCCGTGGTCAAGGCGTTCGGCGGGTCCCGGCGCGCCCACCGCACGTTCCTCACCTCCGCGGACGCCTTCGTCGACACCTTCAACCGCTGGGTGCACGGCATCTCCAGGATCGCCGCCGGGATGCAGCTCGTCCTGTCGCCGCCCTTCGTGCTGCTGGTCGTCCTGATCGGCGGAACGATCCGCATCACCGGCGGTGACCTGGCCCCCGCCGACCTGCTGCCCTTCCTGCTGCTCGGCCTCGGCCTGACCGCCCCGGTCGCGGCCCTCGGTCACGGCTTCGACGAGATGCAGGCCGCGGGACGCGCCATCGGCCGCATCAAGGACGTACTGACGGTGGAGGCGCTTCCGGAGCCGGCGCACCCGGTCCTGCCCCAGGGGCACCGGGTGGAGCTCCGCGACGTCCGCTTCGGATACGAGGAGGACCGCGAGGTGCTCCGAGGGATCGACCTCGTACTGGAACCGGGGACGGTCACCGCGGTCGTCGGACCGTCCGGAAGCGGAAAGTCCACGCTGGTCCAGCTGCTGCCGCGGTTCTTCGACCCGAGCCACGGCTCGGTCGTCCTCGGCGGTGTGGACCTGCGCGAACTCGGCAGCCGGGAGCTCTACCAGACGGTCTCCTTCGTCTTCCAGGACGTCCGGCTGCTGCGCGCGTCGGTCGCCGACAACATCGCGCTGGCCGTCCCGCACGCCGACCGTGAGGACGTCGTGCGCGCCGCCCGGCTGGCCAACATCCACGAGCGCATCCTCGAACTGCCGCGCGGATACGACTCGGTGATCGGCGAGGACGCCGGCCTCTCCGGCGGCGAGGGCCAGCGGATCGCCGTGGCCCGCGCCCTGCTCGCCGACACCCCCGTCCTGGTGCTCGACGAGGCGACCGCCTTCGCCGACCCGCAGACCGAACAGGCCGTACGCGGCGCCCTCGGGTCGCTGGAGGGCGAGCGGACCGTCCTGGTCATCGCCCACCGCCTGGAGACGATCGCCGACGCCGACACGGTGGTGATGCTGGAGGAGGGGCGGATCGTCGAGCGCGGCAGGCCCGCCGAACTCCTCGCCGCCGGCGGAAAGTTCGCCGCGTTCTGGCAGTCCCACCCATCGGTCGCCGATGACACCGAAGCCGACGGTCGCGCACCGCGAGGAGACGAGTCCCGATGATCCGAATGCTGTTGCGCGTGCTGGGGCGCGAGTACGCCCAGCCCCTGCGGCGCACCGTGACGCTGATGACGCTGACCGCGGTGGTCGAGGGCCTGTCCTACGCGCTGGTCGTCCCCGTCCTGCGGGAACTCTTCGGCGACACCCCCGAGGACGCCTGGCCCTGGCTGACCGCCTTCGGCGTCACGATCGCGGTCTACGCCGCGCTGCGCTACCTCAGCGACCTGTCGGGCTTCCACGTCGGCACCGCCCTGCTCCGCGGCATGTACCACCGCCTCGGCGACCATCTGGCCCGGCTGCCCATCGGCTGGTACAACGGGAGCCGTCTCGGCGAGGTCTCCGTCCTGGCCAGCCGAGGCGTCCTGGACGCGATGAGCGTCATCGCCCACCTGCTGGCACCGTTCATCTCCGCCTCCGTGACGCCGCTGACGATCGTGGCCGTGATGCTCGCCCACAGCTGGCAGCTGGGCCTTGCCGCACTGGTCGGTGTGCCGGTCGTGGCGGCGATCCAGATCTGGACCGGGCGTTCCTCGGCCGCCGAGGACGTCGAGCGCGAGGAGCGCGACCACGAGGCCACCGGCCGGGTCATCGAGTTCCTCCAGGCCCAGCCGGTGCTGCGCGCCGGCGGCCGCACCACCGAGCGTTTCCGGCTGCTCGACGACGCGCTGCGGGACGTCGAGCGCGCGTCCCGGCGCTCCACCTTCTCGGCCCTGCCCGGTGCGGTGGGTCTGACCCTCACGGTCCAGGCCGTGTTCACCGCCGTCCTGGTGCTCGGTGTCCACCTCGCCCTCGACGGCGACATCGGCGTGGCCGAGGTCCTCACGATCCTGGTGCTGGCGGCGCGCTGCGCCGACCCGCTGCTGTCGCTGACGGACATCGGCGGCAAGCTGCGCGGTGCCCGCTCGGTCCTGGCCAGGCTCGACACCGTCCTGCGCACCGAGCCGCTGCCCGAGGCCGCCGAACCGATCCTGCCGCAGCGCCACGACCTGGAGTTCGACTCCGTCGTCTTCCGCCGCGGCGAGCGCACGGTCGTCGACCACGCCTCGCTGTCCGTCCCGCAGGGCCAACGCCTCGCCGTCGTCGGACCGTCGGGAGCGGGCAAGAGCACGCTGCTCCAGCTGCTCGCGCGGTTCTACGACGTGGACGCGGGCGTGGTGCGCATGGGTGGGGTCGACGTACGGGACATCGACCCCGAGGTCCTGATGGCGCAGATCTCCATCGTCTTCCAGAACGTGTACCTCTTCGACGGCACGATCGAGGAGAACGTACGCCTCGGGCGTCCGGACGCCACCGACGCCGAGGTACGCGCGGCGGCTTCGGCGGCCCGCCTCGACGAGGTGATCGAGCGGCTGCCCGACGGCTGGGCGGCCAACGTGGGCGAGGGCGGCGCACTGCTGTCCGGCGGTGAACGCCAGCGTGTCTCGATCGCGCGAGCGCTCCTGAAGAACGCGCCCGTCGTCCTCCTCGACGAGGTCACCTCCGCACTGGACCCGGTGAACGAGGTCGCCGTCCACGCGGGCATCGAGCGGCTGATGGCGGGGCGAACGGTGGTGATGGTCGCGCACCGGATGCGGACCGTCCAACGAGCCGACCGGGTGGTCTTCCTGGACGGCGGCCAGGTCGTGGAGGAAGGGACCCACGACGAGCTGCTGAGCCGTGGCGGCCGCTACGCGAACTTCTGGAACATCTCCATGGCACCGGTAGCGAGGGACTGAGCCGACATGCCCGATCCTGCGACGCACGACCGTCACCTCGGCGCGTTCCGCCGGCTCACGCCGCGGCCGTACGCCCGAGCCCGCGTGCTGCTGTTCCCGCACGGCGGCGGCAGCGCGAGCTACTACCGCGCGTGGGCCGCGGCGGCGCCCTGGGACGTCGAGTTCCTCGCCGCGCAGTACGCCGGCCGGGAGGACCGGTACTCCGATCCGATACCGGCGGATCTGCACGGCGTCGCCGAGGCCCTCGCGGCCGATCTGACGGCCGACGGCCCCCGGCTTCCGACGGTTCTGTTCGGGCACAGCATGGGCGCCGTCGTCGCCTACGAGGTCGCCCTGCGCCTCGCGGCGGCCGGCGAACCTCCCACCCGGCTGATCGTGTCGGGTCACCCCGCCCCGGCGCTGACCCGGCGTGGCCGGGTCCATCTCGGCACCGACGAGGAACTGGTCGAGGAGCTGCGCCGCACCGATGCGACGCACCGCGACATCCTCGACAACGCCGAACTCGTCCAGGCGTTCCTGCCCGTCATCCGGGCCGACTACCGGCTGAGCGAGACCTATCGGCCCGTCCCGAGCCTCGCGCTGCGCTGCCCGGTCGAGGTGCTGTACGGCGACGCCGACCCCGAGATCCACGACTGGGAGGCCGAGGGCTGGCGCGAGGTGACCGACGGCGGGTGTGCGCTGCGCACCTTCGAAGGCGGCCACTTCTATCTGGAGGAGCACCGCGACGCGGTCGTCGAACTCCTGACGGCGCAGGCACGTGCGGCGTCCGAGGAAGCGGCGGTCCCGTGGCCCTCCGCGCCGTGACCGCACCGGCTGATACCTGAGCTGCCGTTCGCCTTCCCCATGGCCGGAGGGCGGCTCACCCTCTTGTTTCTGCCACCGAGACGAGGACAGGACACCGTGACCGCCGACGTCACCGATCATCACCGCATAGATGTCCGGATGAGCCCCAAGGACCTGATCAACATCGGAGTCTTCAGCGCCCTCTACATCGTGACGGTGGGCGTGTTCAACCTGCTCGAGTTCATCAGCCCGGTGATGACTCTGGTCACGAGTGCGGCCAGCATCGTCGCGGCCGGAGTGCCGTTCATGCTGTTCCTCACCCGGGTGAGGCACGCCGGGATGGTGACCGTGCTCGCCGTCATCGTCACCGGCTTCATGCTGCTGATCGGGAGCCCGCCCGTCACCCTCCTCGTCGGCGTGGTGGCGGCGCTGGTCGCCGAGGTACTGCTGTGGGCGGGCCGGTACCGCTCGCGGTATCTCGGAGTGCTCGGCTACGCCGTGTTCAGCACCTGGTTCGCCGGGCTGTTCCTGCCGATGCTCTACGCTCGCGAGGACTTCCTGTCCAGCCCGTACATGGAGGCGATGGACAGCGACTACGTCGCGCGGCTGGACGACCTGCTGTCACCGGCCGTGCTGATCGCCTTCGACGTGTCCACGCTGGTGTTCGGCCTGATGGGCGGGGTGCTGGGGCTGCGGCTCCTGGACAAGCACTTCCGCAAAGCCGGTTTGGCATGAGCGGATCCCGCTCTCGGTCGCTCGACCCGCGTACGGCCGTGGCGGTCCTGCTGGCCGCGAGCATCACCATCATGGCCCCCGGCGGCATGTGGTTCGTTCCGGCGTCACTGGCCGCCGGTGTGCTGCTCGCGGTCTCCGAGCGGGCCTGGACACGCGCGCTCGGACTGCCGGCGGCCGCGGCGGCCGCCGCCGCGGTGGCCTATCTGCTGCCCCTGGCCGCACCGTGGCCGCTGCTCGGACTGATCGGCGTCATGGGCGAGTTCACGCTGCGCCTGGTCGCGGTGGGCGGCATCGCCGCCCACCTGATCCGGACCATTCCGCCGACCCGGTTCACCGCCGCTCTGCGGGCCATGCGGGTGCCGGAGGCCTTCACCGTGTCCGGGGCGGTGATGCTGCGCTTCGTGCCCACCATCGTCGCCGAGGCGCGCGCCGTGCGCGACGCCATGAGGCTGCGCGGGCTCGGCGGCATGACGGCCATGCTGCGACACCCCCTGCTCAGCATCGAGTACTTCACGGTGCCGCTCATGGCGTCGAGCCTGCGCTCGGCGGAGGACCTCTCGGCGTCGGCACTGCTGCGCGGGCTGGGGTCGCAGCCCTGGCCGACAGCGATGCACCCGCCGCGGTTCGGCCGCGCCGACGCGGTCGCCGTCCTCGCCGTGGCGCTGTTGACGGCGGCCACGCTCTGGTGGAGGTCCGGGCGGTGATCGAGCTCAAGAACGTCCGGTGGACGTACAAGGGCGGCGACACCGCCGTACTGGACGGGCTGGACCTGCACATCCGGCGCGGTGAGACGGTGGTGGTGTGCGGACCCAGCGGCTCGGGCAAGAGTTCGGCGCTGCGGGTGATGAACGGCCTCGTCCCGCACTTCCACGACGGCACTCTTCAGGGCGAGATCCGGGTCGACGGCGAACCGATCACCGATCTCGCCCAGGTGGGGCGGGTGACGGGCACTATCCTGCAACAGCCCCGACGCCAGTTCTTCACCGACGCCATCGACACCGAACTGGCCTTCGCGCTGGAGAACTTCGGCACGCCGCCCCCACGGATCGGCGAGCGGGTCGCCGAGGTCGTCGCCGACTTCGGACTGGCCGAACTCGACGGCAGGCTGCGAGAGCTGTCCGGCGGTCAGCAGCAGCGGGTGGCGTGCGCGGCGGCCGTCACCCACGGCCCGCCGGTGCTGCTGCTCGACGAACCGACCTCCAACCTGTCCCCGCAGGGCATCGCGGATCTCACCACGATTCTGGGGCACCTCAGGGAACGAGGTACGACCCTCGTCATCGCCGAGCACCGGCTGCACTACCTCCGCGACATCGCCGACCGGATCGTCGTCCTCCGTGACGGGCGCGTCCGGAGGGAATGGACCAGAGCCGAAATCCCCGGACTGACCGAGGAGATGCTGCGCGACGAGGGGCTGCGCAGCCTCGACACCCCCACGAGGTCCCGCCTGCCTCAGGCCTGCGCGCACGGACCGAGCGTCGAGGCGGGGCAGAACCGGCCGCGGGACGCGACGCCGGTGGCCCCTCGGCACCGCGCGGGCGGGTACCACGACGCCGACGCGACGGCGACCGGACCCTACGAACCGGGCAGCGGCGTGACCCTGCGCGGCATCCGGTGCACGTTCCGCGGGCGACCCGTGCTGGACATCGCGGAAGCCCATCTGCCCGGCGGAGCCATCACCGCCGTCACCGGCGCGAACGGCGCCGGCAAGACCACTCTGGCCCGCATCCTCGCCGGGCTGCAGCGCCACGCCGGCCAGGTGCTCCACGACGGTCGACCGCTGTCCCGCTCACAGCGGCAGCGCGAGTCCGTGATCGTCATGCAGGACGTGGAGCGACAGCTCTTCACCGACAGCGTCACCGCCGAGCTGCGCCTCGGAGCCCTTCCGGAGCAGGCGGATCACGCCGCCGCGGTGCTCGCCGATCTCGACCTGGACGCCTTCGGCGACCGGCATCCCCTGTCGCTGTCCGGCGGCCAGCAGCAGCGCCTGGTCGTCGCCACGGCGCGCCTGAGCGGCCGCCGTATCGTCATCTTCGACGAGCCCAGCTCAGGTGTCGACCGCCGACACCTGAGATCAATGACCGCCGCGATGCGCGATGTCGCCGCGGCGGGTGCCGTGACCGTCCTCATCAGCCACGACGCCGATCTCCTCGACCTCGCCGCGGACCAGGAACTGTGCCTCCGTCCCATCCCCTGACTTTCCGTCGGGCCGACGAGCGGGGAATGTGCATTTCTCATACAAGGACGGGTGGAGCGAACATTGTCGGGCCAGGAATCGCATTGCTACGCTCCCGCGGCGAGGGAGAACAAGCGTCGCCGTGGATGTTCATTTTCCGCCCGGCCTGCGTCAGCTGCACTTCGAATTGCATGAGAAATGCACGGAACCGTATGGGAAATGGGGTTGTGGAATGTGTGGTATCGCAGGATGGGTTTCGTTCGACTCCGACCTGACGCGCCGGGGCGACACCCTGGACGCGATGACCGAGACCATGGCGTGCCGCGGGCCGGACGGCAGCGGCACGTACCTGCGCACTCATGCCGGACTGGGACACCGCCGCCTCGCCGTCATCGACCTGGCCGGCGGGGCCCAGCCGATGAGCGTGACCACCCCTGCCGGTGACATAGCCATCGTGTATTCCGGCGAGGCCTACAACTTCCAGGAACTGCGGAAGGGGCTCGCGTCGCGGGGGCACACCTTCCGGACGGACAGTGACACCGAGGTCGTTCTCCGCGCCTACCTCGAGTGGGGCGAGAGCCTGGTCGATCACCTGGAGGGCATGTACGCGTTCGCGATATGGGACGAGCGCGAGCAGAAGCTCGTACTCGTACGCGACCGCATGGGCATCAAGCCGCTCTACTACCACCCGACGCCCGACGGCGTGCTCTTCGGCTCCGAACCGAAGGCGATCCTGGCCCACCCGGCGGTGCGCCCCGCCGTCGACACGGACGGACTGCGGGAGCTGTTCGCGCAGACCAAAACCCCGGGCTGGGCGCTGTACAAGGGCATGCACGACATGCTGCCGGGCACGCTCGTCAGCGTGGACCGCAGGGGACTGCGGCAGCGCACGTACTGGAGCCTGCGCGCGGTCGAGCACACCGACGGCCGTGACGAGACCATCGCCCGTACGCGGGACATGCTCACCGGGATCGTCGGCCGGCAGCTGATCTCGGACGTGCCCCAGTGCGCCCTGCTCTCCGGCGGACTGGACTCCAGCGCCATCACCGGCCTCGCGGCCGAGCAGCTCGCCCTGCGTGGCGACAGGCTCCGTACCTTCTCCGTGGACTTCGCCGGCCAGGAGGAGAACTTCGTCCCCGACGAGATGCGCGAGACCCCGGACTCGCCGTTCGTCCGCGATGTCGCGGCGCACGTGCGGTCCGCGCACCACGACGTGGTCCTGAACCCCGCCGAGATCTCGGACCCCGCGGTACGGCGTGCGACCGTCGGCGCGCGGGACATTCCGAACGGCTTCGGGGACCTGGACAGCTCGCTCTACCTGCTGTTCAAGGCGATCCGGGAACAGTCGACGGTGGCTCTGTCCGGGGAGTCGGCCGACGAGGTGTTCGGCGGGTACCCCTGGTTCCACATCGAGGCGGCGCGCCACGCCGACACGTTCCCCTGGATGATGTTCATCCCCCCGATGAGCCTGGCCGCGCGGACCGACCACATCGAGCCCGGTCTGCGGAAACAGCTCGACGTGGGGACCTACACCGCCGACCAGTACGCGACGGCACTCGCCGAGGTCGAGCACCTCGACGGCGAGTCCGCGCAGGACCGGCAGATGCGCTCCATGTGCCATCTGCACCTGACGCGGTTCGTGCGCACGCTCCTCGACCGCAAGGACCGGCTGTCGATGGCGGTCGGGCTCGAGGTCCGGGTCCCCTTCTGCGATCACCGACTCGTCGAGTACGTCTACAACACCCCCTGGGCGCTGAAGACGTTCGACGGGCGGGAGAAGAGCCTGCTGCGCCAGGCCGCGGCCCATGTGCTGCCGCAGTCGGTGGTGGAGCGGGTCAAGAGCCCGTACCCGTCGCCGCAGAACCCTGGATACGCGGCGCATCTGCAGCAGCAGGTCAAGGAGTTGGTCGCGGAGCCGGACGCCCCGGTGTTCGCCCTGGTCGACAGGGCGTGGGCGCAGCAGGTCGTGGCGCAGGACCCGGCGGCCATGCCGGTGGCCGTACGGGCCGGCCTGGAGCGGGTGCTCGACCTGCACACCTGGATGGAGCTGCGAGCACCCGAGCTCCAGCTGGACTGACCACCCCGCCCCGGGCGGCCGGCCTCTCCGACGTACGGGTCGGAGAGGCCGGCCGCGTGTGCGGTGTATCACCGGCGCATCCGCCGGTACGGCAAGGGAGTTCGTCAGCCGGTCGTGGGCGGGGGCGTGGTGCGGCCGAAGTGGCGGGCCGTGGGCACCACGGCCGCCGCGGCCGGGACCAGGAAGCAGGCGGCGGCGCAGGCGGCGAGGACCGGGGTGATCCCGAAGAGGTCGATCGCCGGGGCGATCAGTGCCAGGCCGATCGGCGCCAGGCCGTAGGAGACCAGAAAGTCCAGCGACGAGACACGGGCCAGCTTGTCCGGGGCGACCTCGCGCTGAGTGGCCGTGAACCAGGGGACGTTGAACAGCTCGATCCCGATGCCGGCCACGGCGTACGCGGCGACCACGACGAGCGGGTGGACGGGCAGCATCAGGCTCAGGGGTGCGACGCCGTACGTCGCCAGGCCGGCGAAGGCGGCCCAGCCCTGGGAGCGCGGGCGCCAACGGGCGATCACCAGGGCGCCGCCGAGGGCGCCCAGCGTGTACGCGGTCATGGCCGCGGCCAGCACCCACTCGGTGCCGTAGCGGTCCCGGCTGATCAGGGGGAGCGCGACGCTCGTGGCGGAGTAGCCGAGGGCGATGACGGCGACCAGGGCGCCGAGACCGGCGAGGAACCAGGGGTGGCGGCGCGCCTCCCGTATGCCCTCCATGAAGTCGGAGCGGAAGTTCAGGCCCCCTGCCTCCGCAACGGTATGCGCGTTCGTCGCCGCGCCCTTGCCCGGGACCAGTGCGGCGACCAGCCAGAGCAGGCCGATGCCGAGCAGCAGGGTTCCGACGTCGAGGAACGCCGCGAGCAGCGCGGTCAGGGCGGGCCCGGCGAGGGTGGAACTCCGTACCGCCATGGTCATGGCGGCGTTCGCCTGCTGACGGCGCTCGGGGTCGACGATCTCGGCGGTCAGCGCCTGGAACGCCGGGCGGCAGGCCCCCTGTCCGGCTCCTGCCAGCGCCGCGGCGGCCGTCATCAGCACGAGTGAGCGGCCGAGGCCCGCGGCGAGGAGGGGCGCGGCGGCCGCGGCCGCGAGGGCGGACCAGAGGACCACCGCGCGCCGGGAGTGCCGGTCGGCCAGCACGCCGCCAATGGCGACCGCGGCGAGGAATCCGGCGGTGCGGGCGGCGAGGACCAGGCCGAGCCCGGCCGCGCCGAGATCGCGGTGGAGTACGGCGAGTCCGAGGACGAAGGGCAGGGCCCAGGTCGCGAGGCCGGAGGCGGTGGTGCCCGCCCAGAGGCGCAGGAACGCGGGGTCGCGGAGGACCGAACGCGGGGGCGGGACGGCGGACTTGGGGGCCGTCGGTGTGGGTGTGGTGGCCATGCGTGGCTGCTCCTGGGGATCGCGTGCGGTGCGGCGGGCCGCACCCGGAGGTGGTTAATGAAAATGATTGTCGTTACAGTACCCTCTTGAACGCGGCACTCCTGCCCGGTGCAGCGCCCTGCCCCCTCAGACCGGAGAACCCATGCGCCAACCCGCCCGTCTCGGCATCGCCCTGACCCTCGCCCTCGCCACCGCGGGCTGCTCCACGGCAGCCGGCGGCGGCTCCGACGCGGCCAGCGAGCCCACCGCCCGGACGGCGTCCGTCACCAGCTGCGGCCGCACGGTGTCCTTCGCCGAGCCGCCGCGACGCACCGTCGCCCTGGACCAGACCTCGACCGAGACCCTCCTCGAACTCGGACTCCAGGACCGGATGGCGGGCACCGCCAACCTCAAGACGAAGATCCCCGCCCGGTACGAGGCCGCGTACGCCACGGTTCCGGTCATCGCCCCGAAGATCGCCACGGGCGAGCAACTGCGGGCCGCCACACCCGACTTCGTCGTCGGCGGCTCCGCCGACCTCTTCACCGCGGACCGGGCCGGCACCCGCGAGGAGCTGGACGCCCTCAAGGTCCCCACCTTCGTCAGCGCCGTGGACTGCCCGCGCCAGAACCCGGCCGGCACGACCCCCTTCGAGCTGCTCTTCTCCGACTACGAGAAGCTCGGCACGGTCTTCGGGGCCGAGGAGCGGGCCGGAAAGCTCGCGGCCGACCAGCGCGCCGCCGTCGCCAAGGCGGGGGAGAGCGCCTCCAGGGCTCCCCGGGGCGCGGACCGGCCGACCGTCGTCTACCTCTACTCCGTCTTCAACGGCATGCCGTACGTGGCCGGCGGGACCGGTCTGCCCAGCGAGATGAGCCGGATCGTCGGCGCGAAGAACGCGTTCGACGACGTCGACGAGGACTGGCCGGAGGTCTCCTGGGAGGAAGTCGCCGAGCGCGACCCGGACTTCATCGTGATCGGCGATCTGTCCGAGCGCGGCCGGCCCGGCGACAGCGCCGCCGAGAAGCGCGCCACGATGACCGGGCACCCCGTGATCTCGAAGCTGGCCGCGGTCCGCGACGACAAGATCCTCACCGTGCCGGGCATCGAACTGGACCCGTCCGTACGCTCCGTACACGCCCTCGGGCTGCTGGCCCAGGGCATGAAGGACCTAGGGTATGTCCGCTGAACCGGTCGACGCCAGGAGAGGGCCGGTCGATCCACTGCTTCCGGCCGCCCGCGGGGTCTCCGTCGCCACAGGGCCCCTGCGCGTCGAGAGGTCCGGCGCGTCCGGCGCGAGCGGCGCGTCCGGCGCGGGTGGGCGCTCCGGCGCCTTCCGGGCGGTCCTGCTGCTCCTCGGCGCCGGCGCCCTCGTCGGCTCGGTCGCGGCCGCCGTACGCATCGGCACCGCCGACGTGGGCTGGACGGACCTCGCCCGGGTCCTCGGCGCCCGTCTCGGCCTGGACGTCAGCCCCCTGCCCCCGCTGGTGGACTCCCTCGTCTGGGACCTGCGCCTGCCACGCGTGCTGATGGCCGCCCTCGTCGGCGCCTCGCTCGCCGTGTGCGGCGCGGTGCTCCAGGCGGTCACCCGTAACGCGCTCGCCGACCCCTACCTGCTCGGCGTCTCCTCCGGTGCGTCGGCGGGAGCCGTCACCGTCGTCGTCCTCGGGATCGGCGCGGGCGCGCTCGGGGTCACCGGCGGTGCGCTCGCCGGCGCGCTGCTCGCCTTCGGGCTGCTGCTCCTCCTGCTGCGGCGCACCGGACTCGACTCCGTACGCATCGTCCTCACCGGTGTGGTGGTCGGCCAGCTGTTCACCGCGCTGACCTCGCTCGTCCTGATGGCCTCGGCGGACGCGGACACCACGCGGGCCGTCACCCACTGGCTGCTGGGCTCCATGGCGCCGGCCCGCTGGGACACGGTCGTGGTCTGCGCGATCGTCGCCCCGCTGGGCCTCGCGGTCGCGTGGCTCTGCTCGCAGGCCCTGGACGGACTCGCCTTCGGCACCGACACCGCCGCCTCGCTCGGCATCGGCGTACGGCGCACAAGGATGCTGCTGCTCGTGGTCACGGCCGCGCTGACCGCGGTCGCGGTGGCCACCGTCGGCGCCATCGGCTTCGTCGGCCTGATCGTCCCGCACGGGGTGCGGTTCCTCGTCGGACCGCTGCACCGGGTCCTGCTTCCGTACGCGGCGCTCGCCGGCGCGGTGTTCCTGGTGTGGACGGACACGCTCGCGCGGATCGCCTTCGCACCCCGCGAGGTCCCCGTGGGCGTGATCACCGCCCTGCTCGGCGTACCGCTCTTCCTCCTGGTCCTGCGCAAGCGGGGTGAGCTGTGAGGATCACCGCCGAGAGACTGAGCTGGTCGGTGGGCGGTACCACGGTCGTACGCGACGTCAGCGCGGAGATCGCCCCCGGTGAGACGGTCGGACTGCTCGGGCCCAACGGCTCGGGCAAGTCCTCGCTGCTGCGCTGCCTGGCAGGGCTGCGGGCCCCCGACACGGGCACGGTCCGCTACGACGGCGAGTCCGTACGGGACTGGAGCGCGCGCCGGATCGCCCGCCAGGTCGCCTTCGTCGCACAGGACTCGGGCGCCGACAGCGATCTGCGCGTCGCCGACGTGGTGGGCCTGGGGCGCACCCCGTTCCGGGACCGCTGGCGCGGGCCGGACGCCACCGACCGGGCGGTGGTCGCCGCCGCACTGGACCGTGTGGGGCTCACCGCACTCGCCGGCCGCTCCTGGAAGGCGCTGTCGGGCGGCGAGCGGCAGCGCGCCCACCTGGCCCGCGCCCTGGCGCAACAGCCGTACGCGCTCCTGCTCGACGAGCCCACCAACCACCTCGACGTCCGGCACCAGCTGGAACTGATGGAGCTGCTGTCCGGCACCGAGCGGACCGTCCTGGTCGCGCTGCACGACCTGTCGCTCGCCGCCCGCCACTGCGACCGGCTGCTGCTTCTGCACCACGGCCGCCTCGTCGCCTCCGGCACCCCCGCAGCGGTCCTGACCGCCGAGCGGCTCGCCGAGGTCTTCGAGGTGGACGCCGAACTCACCACCGACGCGCTGGGACATCCGGCCGTCACCTACCGCGGGCCGCTCCCGGCCGTGGCACCCGTGGCCGAACCCGCCCTGTGAAAAGGAACCCCATGACCCTGACCCCCGCCCCTTCCACCCCCGTCCTCTCCACCCCCGCCCCCTCCACCCCCGTCCTCTCCGTCGACTCGCTCGTCGAGGCGGTCCTGGCCGGCGAGCACGGCCCGCTCCCCTCCGAACTCGTCGCGACCAGCGTGTTCTGGCTCCACCACGGCACCCGCCTGGCCGGCGGCGACACCACGTACCTCAACCAGTACGTCCTGGTCCGCCTCGGCGGCTCCTTCGGCGGGTGCGCCTTCGAGGCAGGCGAGATCGACGCGTCGGTCTGCCGCGACTTCTCCGGCACCCCGCTCGACGCCCTGCTGCGCGAGGCCCCGCGCCCGCTCCGGATCGCCGCCCTCGACGCGTACCTCTCCGAGACGCGCCCGCACCGCGTGGCCGGGGAGGCGGGCGACGCCGAGGCCGTGACCCTGCCCGCCGGTACCCCCGAGGTCCGCGCCGCGGCCCGCGACGCGGCCGTCGCAGGACTCCTCGACATCGAGAAGGGGGCGAAGATCGGCCTCATCGGCGTCGTCAATCCGCTGGTCGCGGCGATCCGCGAGCGCGGCGGCGAACCGCTGCCCTGCGACTTCAACCTCAGAGCCACCCAGTGGGGCGACCCCGTCACGGACGACATGCACGAGGTGCTGGAGCGTGCCGAGGCCGTCGTCGCCACCGGAATGACCCTGAGCAACGGCTCGTTCGACACCGTCCTGGCACGCTGCCGGGCCCGGGGCATCCCGCTGATCGTCTACGCACAGACCGGCAGCGCCGTCGCCCGCGCCTTCCTCGGCTCGGGCGTGACCGCCCTGTCCGCGGAACCGTTCCCCTTCTCCCAGTTCAGCGCCGAGGAGACGGCCCTGTACCGCTACCGGGCTGTGGGCGGCGCGTGATCCCCACCGCGCGCCGGGGCGCACGCCGTACCGGTACCGGGTACGCCCCTTGCCACCACGGCGAGATCCTCCAGGGGGTGTTCCTCGACGGCGAGGGGCGCCGGTGCGCCGGACTTGTCACTCTGCCCCTGGCCGGCCCGGGCAGCCGCGCCGTGTTCGTCCGCCGCCCCGGCACCGCGCCCGACGCGCTCACCGTCGTGCCCGCCGACCGCACGAAGGCCGCGCACGCCGCGGTCCTCGCGGTCGCGGAGTGCG
This sequence comes from Streptomyces sp. NPDC012508, assembly GCF_042902595.1. NCBI lineage: Bacteria > Bacillati > Actinomycetota > Actinomycetes > Kitasatosporales > Streptomycetaceae > Streptomyces > Streptomyces sp. NPDC012508. The sequence goes on along the minus strand of NZ_JBIBEO010000008.1, from coordinate 222,764 downwards.
CGGAGCTGGCCGGACTGCCGCCCTGCGGTGGGGCGTTGCGGCTCACGGGGGACATCCCGGTGGGCCTGGGCATGGGCAGCTCCACCAGCGACGTGATCGCCGCCGTGCGCGCGGTCGCCGACGCGTACGGGCTGCGTGGCCTCGCCGCCGAGACGGTCGCCCGGCTCGCCGTACGCGCCGAACTCGCCAGCGATCCGCTGATGTGGGACGGCCGCGCGGTGCTCTTCGCCCAGCGGGAGGGCCGGGTCCTGGAGGTCCTGGGCCCGGCCCTCCCGCCCCTGGTCGTCGTGGGTTGCGCACTCGGCGGGGGCGCGCCCGTCGACACCCTCGCGCTGCCCGTACGGGAGGCCGGCGACGCCGACATCCGGGAGTACGAGCGGCTGCGTGCCCTGCTGCGCCGGGCGGTGGCCACCGGTGACGCCCGCCTCCTCGGGGAGGTTGCCACCGCCAGCGCCCGGCGCGGCCAAGAGGTGCTCGAGCACCCGGAGTTCGACGCGCTGACCGCCATCGCCCGGAGGGTCGGGGCGGCGGGCGTGCAGATCGCGCACAGCGGCGCGGTGGCGGGCGTGCTCCTCGACCCCGCCGCGCCGGGCCTGCGCCACCGCGTGCGCCGATGCCTTCGCGCCCTGGACGCCCACGGCATCCCCGCCACCCGCACCTTCACGACCGCCCCCACCACCAAGGAGACGCCCCATGGACCAGCACATCGCGGAGGCGATCGGCCGGCCGGATCTGATACGCCTCGACGACCGGCTCGTCTGCCTGCGCTTTGAGACGATGAAGGTGGTCTCCGCCCTCGCCGCGGTGCGCCACCTGCTCGACACCGGAGTCGTACGCCGCGGGGACACCCTCCTCGACAGCTCCAGCGGCATCTACGCGTACGCGCTCGCCCTGGCCTGTCACCGGCACGGCATGCGCTGCCACATCGTCGGCTCGACGACGGTCGACCACACGCTGCGCACCCAACTCGCCGTCCTCGGAGCGACGCTGGAGCAGATGGAGCCGTGCAGCGACCTCAAGCTCGATCAGAAGCGGCGGGTGGAGCGGATCCACGAGATCCTCGCCGCACACCCCGAGTACCACTGGATGCGGCAGTACCACGACGACATCCACTACCTGGGCTACCGCGCGATCGCCGACCGCGTCCGGGAGGCGACCGGCGCGGACGGGCTCACCGTCGTCGGCGGGGTCGGCTCGGGCGCCTCCACCGGCGCCCTCGCCCGCTACCTGCGCGAGGGCCCCGACGGGCGCGCGCCGGCCGACGTCGAACTCGTCGGTGTCCAGCCGTACGGCAGCGTCACCTTCGGCGCCGAGCACGTCTCCGACCCGGAGATCATCATCGCCGGGATCGGCAGCTCCATCCCCTTCGGCAACGTCACGCACGAGCTGTACGACACCCTGCACTGGATCTCCTTCGACGCGGCCCTCGCGGGCAGCGTCGACCTCCTGCGCCGCCACGCGGTCTTCGCGGGCCTGTCGACCGGCGCCGCCTACCTCGCCGCCCGCCACGAACGCGAGCGCGCCCCCGAGCGGACGGTCCTCTTCATCGCCGCCGACACGGGCCACCGCTACGTCGACACGGTCTTCGCCCGCCACACCGAGGCAGCCCCCCTCGCAGCTCTCACCCCCCAGGACGTCCAGAACCAGGGCGAGCTGACCCTGCCCTGGTCCCGCATGCACTGGAACCGAACGCCGACGGCGTCCGCCGTGGGCTCGTAGACCTCTCGGACGCGCGCCTGCGGTGCTCTCGGCCCCATCGGGCGACGCAACAAACTTGCGCGCCTTGCGATAGTCTTGCGCTCATGACGCGACGACTTGCTCAAGTGGCCAAGAAGGTGGGAGTCAGCGAGGCCACGGTCAGCCGTGTGCTCAATGGCAAGCCCGGTGTCTCCGAGGCCACGCGGCAGTCCGTCCTCACAGCGCTCGACGTGCTCGGCTACGAGCGGCCCACGCAGCTGCGCGGCGAGCGCGCGCGGCTCGTCGGGCTTGTCCTGCCGGAACTGCAGAACCCCATCTTCCCCGCGTTCGCCGAGGTGATCGGTGGTGCGCTCGCACAGCAGGGGCTGACCCCCGTGCTCTGTACGCAGACCAAGGGGGGTGTCTCCGAGGCCGATTACGTGGAGCTCCTCCTCCAGCAGCAGGTGTCCGGCGTCGTCTTCGCCGGCGGGCTGTTCGCGCAGGCGGACGCGCCGCACGACCACTACCACCAGCTGGCGGAGCGCAACATCCCGGTCGTCCTCATCAACGCCTCCATCGCCGGGCTCAACTTCCCCTGCGTCTCGTGCGACGACGCCGTCGCCGTCGAGCAGGCGTGGCGCCACCTGGCCTCGCTCGGGCACGAGCGGATCGGTCTCGTTCTCGGCCCCAGTGACCACGTCCCGTCGCGGCGCAAGCTCGAAGCGGCCCGGGCGGCCGCCGAGGCGGCGGGCGCGACGCTGCCGGACGAGCACGTCGTGCGGTCGATCTTCTCGCTCGAGGGAGGCCAGGCCGCCGCCACCCGCCTCCTGGAGCGCGGCGTCACCGGCATCGTGTGCGCCAGCGACCCGCTCGCCCTGGGGGCGATCAGGGCCGCGCGCCGGCGCGGGCTCTCCGTTCCGTCGCAGGTGTCGGTCGTCGGCTTCGACGACTCCGCCTTCATGAACTGCACCGAGCCGCCGCTCTCCACGGTCCGCCAGCCCATCGAGGCGATGGGCCGCGCGGCGGTCGAGCTGCTCTGCGCCCAGATCCAGGGCACCCAGACCGACCCGGGCGAGCTCCTCTTCGAGCCCGAACTCGTCGTACGCGGCTCCACCGCGCCGCCGCCCCTCGGCTGACCCTCACTCCTTCGTCGTTCCCCGGCTCCGGCGCCGGGGAGGCCTCACCGCCTCCCCGGTGCCGGAGCCGTTTCTCGTTGACCTGCCGGGATGTGACGACCCGTCCGCCGGTTCTGCCACGGCTGTTGACAAAGCGGTGACCTGATAGAAACCTGACACCCCGGCGGCGCAAAAGATTAACGAAAATGCTCAATAAGTCTGTATCTCGCCGTCATTCATTGTCAGAGCTCCGCTGGGTTCCTGGCGAGTGTCCCTGTGTCGGCGCCGAGCCGCGGCCCAGCAGACGGAGAGGCCCATATGAGAGGCAACATCCTGAGCTGGCGGTTGACGGTCGGCATGCTGATAGCCGGACTGGTCGCCGTGGGGCTCCTGCCCGTCCACGCGTACGCCGCGGCGGCCGGGCCCAACCTGGCGCTCGGCAGAACGGTGACCGCCGGCGGCGCCCACGGCGCGTACCCGGCGGGCAACGTCACCGACGGAAGCCAGCAGTCCTACTGGGAGGGTCCGGCAGGATCGTTCCTCCAGTGGGTGCAGATCGACCTCGGCGCGAGCACCCGTGTGGACGACGTCGTCCTGAAGCTCCCCACCACCTGGGAGGCACGCTCGCAGACCGTCGGCGTCCTCGGCAGCAGCGACGGCAGCTCCTTCACCACCCTCGCCGCCGCCCAGCCCCGCGCGTTCGACCCGGCCAGGGCGAACACCGTGAGCATCGCCCTCACCTCCGCCACCACCCGGTACGTACGGATCCAGGTGACGGCGAACTCCGGCTGGAACGCCGCCCAGCTCTCCGAGGTGGAGATCCACGGCGAGGGCGGCCCGGTCGACCCTCCGGTCGAGGGGACCAACCTCGCGCGCAACAAGCCGATCGAGGCGTCCTCGGCGACCCAGACCTACGTCGCCGCCCACGCCAACGACGACAACACCGGCACCTACTGGGAGTCCGCGGGCTTCCCGTCCACCCTGACGGTGAAACTCGGCGCGAGCGCCGACGTCCGGGCCGTGGTGGTCAAGCTCAACCCCGACCAGGTGTGGGGGCCCAGAACACAGTCGATCGAGGTCCTCGGGCGTGAGCAGTCGGCCTCCGGCTTCACCTCGCTCAAGGCCCGCGCCGACTACGCGTTCAGCCCCGCCGCCGGTCAGAACTCCGTCACGATCCCGGTGACCGGACGGTACGCGGATCTGCGCCTCGCCTTCTTCTCCAACACCGGCGCCCCCGGCGGCCAGGTCGCGGAGTTCCAGGTCGTCGGAGCGGCCGCACCCAACCCCGACCTCACCGTGACCGACCTGGCGTGGACCCCCTCCTCCCCGTCGGAGACGGACACGGTGACGGTCAACGCCACCGTACGCAACGCCGGCACCGCCCCGGCGGCCGCGACCACCGTCCAGGTCAGCCTGGAGGGCGCCGTCGCCGGTTCCGCCCCGGTCGCCGCGCTCGCCGCCGGCGCCTCGGCGACCGTCCCGGTCACGGTGGGCAAGCGCCCCTTGGGCTCGTACACCGTCTCGGCCGTGGTCGACCCGGCCGGCACCGTCGCGGAGCAGGACGACACCAACAACAGCCGGACGGCGACGGCGAAACTGGTCGTCGGCCAGAGCCCCGGCCCCGATCTGCGGGTCACCGGGATCGCCACCAACCCGGCCAGCCCCGCCGTCGGCTCGGCCGTCACCTTCACCGTGACGGTCCACAACCGTGGCACCACCGGCGCTCCGGCCGGCACGGTCACCCGCCTGACGGCCGGATCGACCACCCTGAACGGCACCGCGGGCGCGATCGCCGCCGGTCAGACGGTCACCGTCCCGATCTCAGGAACCTGGACGGCGACCAGCGGCGGCGCCACCCTCACCGCGACCGCCGACGCCACCGGCACCGTCACCGAGACCGACGAGAACAACAACGTCTTCACCCGTTCCCTCGTCGTCGGACGCGGCGCGGCCGTCCCGTACACCGAGTACGAGGCGGAGGACGCCCGCTACGAGGGCACGCTGCTCACCGCCGACCAGAAACGGACGTTCGGTCACACCAACTTCGCCACCGAGTCCTCCGGCCGCAAGTCGGTGCGCCTGAACTCCCAGGGCCAGTACGTCGAGTTCACCTCGACCAACCCGTCCAACTCGATCGTGGTGCGCAACTCCGTCCCCGACTCCTCCGCCGGCGGCGGGGCGGACGCGACGATCAGCCTGTACGCGGACGGCGTCTTCGTCCGCAAGCTGACCCTGTCGTCCAAGCACAGCTGGCTCTACGGCACCACCGACGACCCCGAGGGGCTCACCAACCGCCCCGGCGGTGACGCGCGACGGCTCTTCGACGAGTCGCACGCGCTGCTGGCGCAGACCTACCCCGTGGGCACGAAGTTCCGGCTCCAGCGCGACGCCGGCGACTCGGCGGCCTTCTACGTCATCGACCTGATCGACCTGGAGCAGGTCGCGCCCCCGGCCGCCAAGCCGGCGAACTGCGTCTCCATCACCGAGTACGGCGCCGTCCCCAACGACGGCATCGACGACACCGACGCCCTCCAGCGCGCGGTGACCGCCGACCAGAACGGTCAGATCCCCTGCGTCTGGATCCCCGCCGGGCAGTGGCGCCAGGAGCAGAAGATCCTCACCGACGACCCGCTCAACCGGGGGCAGTTCAACCAGGTCGGCATCAGGGACGTCACGATCCGCGGTGCGGGCATGTGGCACTCCCAGCTGTACACGCTGACCCCGCCGCACCAGGCGGGCGGCATCAACCACCCGCACGAGGGCAACTTCGGCTTCGACATCGACCACAACACACAGATCTCCGACATCGCCATCTTCGGGTCGGGCCAGATCCGCGGCGGTGACGGCAACGCCGAGGGCGGCGTCGGCCTCAACGGCCGCTTCGGCAAGGGCACCCAGATCAGCAACGTCTGGATCGAGCACGCCAACGTCGGCGTCTGGGCCGGCCGGGACTACTCCAACATCCCCGAGCTCTGGGGCCCCGGCGACGGTCTCGAGTTCACCGGCATGCGGATCCGCAACACATACGCCGACGGCATCAACTTCGCCAACGGCACCCGTAACTCGACCGTCTTCGACTCGTCCTTCCGCAACACCGGCGACGACGCGCTGGCCGTCTGGGCCAGCAAGTACGTCAAGGACACCTCGGTGGACATCGGATCCAACAACCACTTCCGCAACAACACCATCCAACTGCCGTGGCGCGCCAACGGCATCGCGGTCTACGGCGGCTTCGGCAACACCATCGAGAACAACATCATCTCGGACACCATGAACTACCCCGGGATCATGCTGGCGACCGACCACGACCCGCTGCCCTTCTCCGGGCAGACGCTGATCGCCAACAACGCCCTGCACCGCACCGGCGGCGCGTTCTGGAACGAGGACCAGGAGTTCGGCGCGATCACACTCTTCGCGCAGGGCCAGCCGATCCCGGGCGTCACCATCCGGGACACCGACATCCTCGACTCGACGTACGACGGCATCCAGTTCAAGACGGGTGGCGGCGAGATGCCGGACGTGAAGATCACCAACGTCCGCATCGACAAGTCGAACAACGGCTCCGGGATCCTCGCGATGAGCGGGGCGCGCGGCAGCGCGACGCTGACGAACGTGACCATCACCGACTCGGCCGAGGGCGACGTCCTCGTCGAGCCCGGCTCGCAGTTCGTCGTCAACAGGAACTGATCCTCACGCCACACCCCCCTGCGGCGGCCCCGTACCGACGGGGCCGCCGCCCCTGAGCCGTGCCTCGCCGCCGGTCGGGCGCGAGGCCGAGATCGAGGACTGAGAGGACAGATGAGCATCTCCGACTGGAGACCACGGTTCCTGAGCGCCGTGGTCGCGACCAGCCTCCTGACCCTGGGCGGTCCGCTGATGACCGCCCAGGCCGCCGGCGGCCCCAACATCGCCCTCGGTGACACCGCGGCGGCGAGCAGCGCCGTCGCCGAGTACGGCGCCGCGAACATCACCGACGGCAACCAGGGCTCGTACTGGCAGAGCGCCGGCAGCAGCCTGCCGCAATGGGTCCAGGCCGACCTCGGCACCACGGAACGCGTGGACGAGGTGGTCCTGAAGCTGCCCGCCGGCTGGGAGAGCCGTCACCAGACGCTCTCCGTCCAGGGCAGCGCCGACGGCACGAGCTTCGCCACCCTGAAGAACTCCGCCACCTACACCTTCAGCCCGGGCGCGGCCAACACGGTCACCGTGAGCTTCCCCGCCACCCAGGCGCGGTTCGTCCGCGTCCACATCACCGCCAACACCGGCTGGCAGGCCGCCCAGCTCTCCGAGCTGGAGGTGCACGCCGCCGACGGGTCGTCCGTGAACCTCGCGAGCGGCCGCACCCTGACCGCCAGCAGCCACACCCAGGTGTACGCGGCGGGCAACGCCAACGACGGCAACCGGGCCACGTACTGGGAGAGCACCAACAACGCCCTCCCGCAGTGGATCCAGGCCGACCTGGGCTCAGCCGTCCGTGTCGACAGGGTGGTCCTGCGGCTCCCCTCCGGCTGGGAGGCACGCAGCCAGACCCTGAAGATCCAGGGCAGCACCAACGGCACAGCCTTCACCGACCTGACCGCCTCCCGGGCGTACACCTTCGACGCCGCGGCCGGGCATTCCGCGACGATCACCTTCGACGCGGCCACCACCCGGTACGTACGCGTCCTGGTCACCGCGAACAGCGTCCAGGCCGCCGGACAGCTCTCCGAGCTGGAGGTCTACGGCCCGCAGACCGGCGACACCCAGGCCCCGTCGGCACCCGCGAACCTCGCCCTCACCCAGCCCGCCACCGACCAGATCAGGCTCACCTGGAACGCGGCCACCGACAACGTCGGCGTGACGGGCTACGACATCTACGCCAACGGCGCCCTGCTGACCAGCGTCGGCGGGGGCGTCACGACCTTCACCGACACCCGGCCGGCGAACCAGACGGTCACCTACCTCGTCCGGGCCAAGGACGCCGCCGGCAACCAGTCCGCCGACAGCAACAGCGTGACGCGCACCGGTGACACCGGGGACACCCAGGCACCGACCGCGCCGACGAACCTCGCCCTCACCGAACCGGGCGCCGGTCAGATCCGACTGACCTGGAACGCCTCCTCCGACAACACCGGCGTCACCGGTTACGACATCTACGCCGACAACACGCTCCGCGGCAGCGTCGCCGGCAACGTCACCACCTACACCGACACGCAGCCGGCCTCCGCCACCGTCACCTACCACGTCCGCGCCAAGGACGCGGCAGGCAACCGGTCGGCGAACAGCAACGCCGTGACCCGCGACGGTACGGGCGGTACGGGCTCCGACCTCGCGGTCGGCAAGGCGATCGCCGCCTCCTCCACGGTGCACACCTACACCGCGGCGAACGCCAACGACAACAACGTCGCGACCTACTGGGAGGGCGCGGGCGGCAGCTACCCGCAGACCCTCACCGTGAAGCTGGGCTCCAACGCCGACGTGGACCGCCTCGTCCTCAAGCTCAACCCGGACGCGGCCTGGGCCACCCGGAGCCAGACCGTCGAGGTCCTCGGCCGCGAGCAGAGCGCCTCCGGCTTCGGCAGCCTCGTCGCGGCGAAGAGCTACGCGTTCAACCCGGCGAGCGCCAACACCGTGACGATCCCCCTCTCTGCCCGGGTCGCGGACGTGCAGCTGAAGTTCACCGCAAACACCGGTGCTCCGGCAGGCCAGCTGGCCGAGTTCCAGGTCATCGGTGTCCCGGCGCCCAACCCGGACCTGGAGGTCACCGCCCTCACCGCCTCGCCCACCTCCCCGGTCGAGTCGGACCCGATCACGGTGAGCGCGACCATCCGCAACAGCGGTCCGGCCGCCGCACCCGCCTCGGCCGTCGCGCTGCGCCTCGGCGGTACCAAGGTGGCCACCGCACAGGTCGGGGCGCTGGCCGCCGGCGCCCAGACCACCGCCAGCGCCTCCATCGGCGCCCGCGACGCCGGTTCGTACCAGCTGAGCGCCGTCGCCGACGAGCCGAACACGGTCATCGAGCAGAACGAGTCCAACAACGCCTTCACCAGCCCCACCGCCCTGGTGGTCAGGCCGGTCTCCAGCTCCGACCTGGTCGCGTCCGCCGTGACGACCTCGCCGTCCAGCCCCGCGGCCGGTGACGCCGTCACCTTCAAGGTGGCCGTGAAGAACCAGGGCACCGTGGCGAGCGCGTCGGGCAGCCACGGCGTCACACTCACCCTGGCCGACTCCACCGGTGCCACGGTCAGGACGCTGACCGGGGCGCACGCCGGAGCCATCGCGGCGGGGGCCACGGCCGAGGTGGGTCTCGGATCCTGGACCGCGGTCAACGGCTCGTACACCGTGAAGGTCGTCCTCGCCGACGACGCCAACGAACTGCCGGTCAAGCGGGCGAACAACACCTCCACGCAGCCGCTGTTCGTCGGTCGCGGCGCGAACATGCCGTACGACATGTACGAGGCCGAGGACGGGAACGCCGGGGGAGGCGCCCAGGTCGTCGGCCCGAACCGGACCGTCGGCGACATCGCGGGCGAGGCCTCGGGCCGCAGGGCCGTGAACCTGGACGCGACGGGTGAGTACGTCGAGTTCACCACCCGCGCGGACACCAACACCCTAGTGACCCGCTTCTCGATCCCGGACTCCCCGGGCGGCGGCGGCATCGACGCGACGATCAACGTCTACGTCGACGGCGTCTTCAAGAAGGCGCTCCCGCTGACCTCGAAGTACGCGTGGCTGTACGGCGCCGAGACCTCGCCCGGCAACTCCCCGGGCGCGGGCGCCCCGCGCCACATCTACGACGAGGCGCACCTCATGCTGGGTGAGACGGTGCGGGCGGGCAGCAGGATCAGGCTGCAGAAGGACGCCGCCAACAGCCACACGTACGCGATCGACTTCGTGAACCTGGAGCAGGTCGCGCCGGTCGCCAACCCGGACCCGGCGACGTACACGGTCCCCGCCGGGCTCACCCACCAGGACGTCCAGAACGCGCTCGACCGGGTACGGATGGACACGACGGGCACTCTCGTCGGCGTCTACCTGCCGCCGGGCGACTACCAGACGTCGAGCAAGTTCCAGGTGTACGGCAAGGCCGTGAAGGTCGTCGGCGCCGGGCCCTGGTACACGAAGTTCCACGCACCCGCCACGCAGGACAACACCGACGTCGGCTTCCGGGCCGAGGCCGCGGCGAAGGGGTCGCTCTTCAAGGGCTTCGCGTACTTCGGCAACTACACCTCGCGGATCGACGGTCCGGGCAAGGTGTTCGACTTCGCCAACGTCTCCGACATCGTGATCGACGACATCTGGAACGAGCACATGGTGTGCCTGTACTGGGGCGCCAACACCGACCGGATCACGATTCGGAACTCCAGGATCCGCAACATGTTCGCCGACGGCATCAACATGACCAACGGGTCGACGGACAACCTCGTGACCAACAACGACGCCCGCGCCACCGGCGACGACAGCTTCGCGCTCTTCTCCGCGATCGACGCGGGCGGCGCGGACATGAAGAACAACGTCTACGAGAACCTGACCTCGACGCTCACCTGGCGGGCCGCGGGGGTCGCGGTCTACGGCGGCTACAACAACATCTTCCGCAACATCCACATCGCGGACACGCTGGTCTACTCCGGGATCACGATCTCCTCGCTGGACTTCGGCTATCCGATGAACGGCTTCGGCACCGATCCCACGACCTTCGAGAACATCTCGATCGTCCGGGCCGGCGGGCACTTCTGGGGAGCGCAGACCTTCCCGGGCATCTGGGTGTTCTCCGCCTCCAAGGTCTTCCAGGGGATCAGGGTCAACCACGTCGACATCGTCGACCCGACGTACAGCGGAGTGATGTTCCAGACCAACTACGTCGGTGGACAGCCACAGTTCCCGATCAAGGACACCGTGTTCACGGACATCTCGATCACGGGGGCGCGCAAGAGCGGGGACGCCTTCGACGCGAAGTCGGGCTTCGGCCTCTGGGCCAACGAGATGCCGGAGTCCGGGCAGGGGCCGGCCGTGGGGGAGGTGACCTTCAACGGCCTGAAGCTGAGCGGCAACGCGGTGGACATCCGTAACACCACGTCCACCTTCAAGATCAACGTCAACCCCTGACGGGGCCCGCGACACCCCGGGCGACAGCCCGGCGAGGTCGGTGCAGGCGGCTTGCGGCTGCTTGCACCGGCCTTGCGTGCGTTGTGGCTGCTGGGGCGCGGCAGCGGTCCGGCGGTGAAGGCACCCGGCCATAGGGCCTGTCGAAGTGCCCTCGAGGCCACCTCGGGCCTCCAGGGGCCCTGTTGGGCCCCCTCGGGCGGTCCGCCTCGTCTGCTTCGTAAGTCAGGATCCCCGCAGTCCTTCTTTTCTCTGTCAGGCAATTACGAAATCAGCGCGATATCTTGCGTTCACTTGTTGAGGGTGGTTGAGTGTGGCGCGCCCCACAACGCACCGGCGGTGGGGCGACGCGACCTCCACGTTCATGCCCGAAGGGGACCACCCATGAGAAGTGCCCGGTTCCGCCGTACGCGCCGCGCCAGCGCGGTCACCCTCGTCTCCGCGCTCACGCTGACCGCGCTCGCCGCCTGCGGCACGAGCAGCAGCAACAACGGCAGCGGCGGTTCCGAGGGCGGTGGTTCGTCCGATCCCTCCGCCCCGCTGGACCCGAAGACGAAGGTGACGATCACCATCGACTGCATGCCCCCGGCGGCGAAGGCGGCCGAGCTCAAGCAGTGGAAGGCCGACGTCGCCGCCTTCAACGCGACGTACCCCAACGTCACGATCGAGGGCCGCTCCACCCCCGGCCAGTGCCTGGAACCGCCCCGCTTCACCGCGATGCTCAAGGCGAAGTCCCAGCCGGACGTCTTCTACACCTACTTCACCGACCTGCCGCAGGTCCTCGACAACGACGGTGCCGCCGACATCACCGCCTACGTCAACGACACGTCCGTCCCGCTCCTCAAGAACATCGACCCGAACGTCCTCGGCTCGCTCAAGAAGGACGGCAAGTTGTACGGCCTGCCCACCAGCAACTACACGATGGGCCTGCTCATCAACCGCAAGCTCTTCCAGCAGGCCGGCCTCGACCCCGACGCCCCGCCGCGCACCTGGGACGAGGTCCGTGCCGCCGCCAAGAAGATCGCGGGACTGGGCCAGGGCATCGCCGGGTTCGGCGAGTACAGCGCGGGCAACACCGGCGGCTGGCACTTCACCGCGCAGATGTACAGCGTGGGCGGTGACGTCGTCGACGCGAGCGGCACGAAGGCCGCCTTCAACAACGAGCTCGGCAAGCAGGTCGCGAAGAACCTCCACGCCATGCGCTGGGAGGACGACAGCATGGGCAAGACCCAGCTGCTCAAGTGGGGCGACCTGCAGAAGCAGATCGCGACCGACAAGCTCGGCATGTTCCTCGCGGCGCCGGACGACATCGCGTACATGGTCCAGCAACTCGGTGCGAAGTACGAGAACTTCGGCATGGGGCCGATCCCCGGCGAGAAGGCCACCCTGGCCGGCGGCAACAACTACATGATCAAGCAGGGCATATCCGGCGACAAGATCAAGGCCGCGGTCGCCTGGCTCAACTTCAAGAACCTCACCGTCGGCAAGGGCCAGTTCGACTGGGCGCGCAGCAAGCAGGACGGCCTGCCCGTCGGCGTACCGCAGCCCAACTTCTGGCTGAACGACTCCAAGGCCCAGGACGACGCGGCCCGGGTGGAGCACGCCACCATGCCGGTCGCCAACTTCAAGACCTTCATGGACAACCCCGTCGCCGGCAAGGCGGAGCCGCCGAAGGCGCAGGAGGTCTACAAGGTCCTCGACAACGTGATGTCCGGCCTCCTCACCAACAAGGACGCCGACATCGACAAGCTGCTCGCCACCGCCGAGACGCAGGTGAACCAGGTCCTCGCCAACCAGTGACGGGACCGGCGGCGGGGGCGGACCGTCCAGCCGTCCCCGCCCCGCCCACGGACGTCAACCCGGCAGACCAGCACCAAGGAGCGACGAGATGTCGGCCCCCAGCCTGACCCCGAGCACAGCGGCCTCCCGCCGCCCCTCACCGCCGTACGAGACGGATCCCACGCCGCCCACCGGCCGGTTCGCCAGGAATCTGAAGCGCAACCTCACCGCCCACGGATTCCTCATCGGCGCGGTCGTCTGCTTCGCGGTGTTCTCCTGGTATCCCATGGTCAGGGAGTTCCTCCTCGCCTTCCAGAAGACCGAGAGCGGCCAGACCACCTGGGTCGGCCTCGACAACCTCACCACCGTCTTCAACGACCCGGCGTTCTGGCAGGCGTGGCGCAACACGCTCCTGTTCACCGCCCTCGCCCTGGTCTTCGGCTTCGCCGTCCCCTTCGTCGTCGCCCTCGTCATCAACGAGTTCCACCACGGGCAGGGCTACCTCCGACTGCTCGTCTACCTGCCCGTGATGCTGCCGCCGGTCGCCTCGGTCCTCCTCTTCAAGTACCTGTACGACCCCGGCTACGGCCTGCTCAACGAACTCTTCCGCTTCCTCCACCTGCCCGAGCAGCAGTGGCTCCAGGACCCCGATCTGTCCATGCTGTCCGTGGTCATCGCCTCGACCTGGATGAACATGGGCGGTGCGGCCCTCATCTACCTCGCCGCGCTCCAGAGCATCCCCGGCGAGCTGTACGAGGCGGCCGAACTCGACGGCGCCGGCCTGTTCCGCAAGATCTGGCACGTCACCATCCCGCAGACCCGGCTCATCCTGTCCCTGATGCTGCTCATGCAGATCATCGCCACCATGCAGGTCTTCGTCGAGCCGTTCCTGCTCACCGGCGGCGCCGGCCCCGAGGGCTCCACCACGACCGTCGTCTACCTCATCTACCAGTACGCCTTCAACTTCAACAACTACGGTGCCGCGGCGGCGCTCGGGCTGCTCCTGCTCGTACTCCTGGCCGGATTCTCGGCCGCGTACGTGAAGCTCAGCCGCGCCGAGGACGAGTAGGACCGGGGGAGACCAGCATGTCCACACGCACACTCATCTCGCCGGCGCAGCTCGCCCGCCCCCGCGGCAAGGCCCTCTACTGGACGGTCTTCGCCGTGGTCGTCGGAGGCTTCACCCTGGCGTTCCTCGGCCCGCTGTACTGGATGGTGTCCAGCGGCTTCAAGGACGCCCAGGAAGTGATCCAGACACCACCGACGCTGGTGCCCGGGACCTTCGAACCGGCGAACTACACGCGCGCGTGGGAGGTCATGGACCTCGCCACCCTGCTGTTCAACACCCTCTACTACGCGTTCGGAGCGCTCGCCTTCCAGCTCGTCCTCGACGTCGCGGCCGCCTACTCGCTCTCCCGACTGCGGCCCGTTCTCGGCAAGGCGATCCTCGGCCTGATGCTGGCGACCCTGATGATCCCGGCGACCGTCCTCGTCGTCCCGCAGTACCTCACGGTCCTCGACGTGCCGATCGTGGAGCGCAACCTCCTGAACACGCCCTGGGCGATCTGGCTCCCGTCCGTCACCAACGCCTTCAACATCTTCCTTCTCAAGCGGTTCTTCGACTCGATCCCGAGGGAGCTGCTCGACGCCGCGTCGATGGACGGGGCCTCGCCGACGCGGATCCTGTGGTCGATCGTGCTCCCCATCTCGCGGCCGATCCTCGGCGTGGTGTCGATCTTCGCCGTCGTGGGCGTCTGGAAGGACTTCCTCTGGCCGATGCTCACACTCCCCGACCCCGCGATGCAGACGCTCAACGTCGGTATCTACTCGCTCTCCAACGGCGTGCCGGTGAACGTGCTGATCGCGGCGCTCACGATCGCCTCGGTGCCGACCCTGCTCATCTTCCTGGTCTTCCAGCGCAACATCATGAGCGGTCTCACGGCGGGCGGCCTCAAGGGCTGACCCGCCCGCGCGGCCGCCGGCACCGGGGGACGGCCGCCCGCACGGCCGCCGCCCGCACCCACCCGCCGCTGCCGTCACCTCCCTACCCTCCCGCGCACCCAGAAGACTTCGTCGCCGGCCCGTCACACGCCCCGCAGCAACCGGGCCGGCGGCGAGGAACCCCGACCTGCCCGAAAGGACCGTCACGTGGCAGCCCCTCACTCGCACCGCACCGACGACTGGTGGCGCGACGCCGTCATCTACCAGGTGTACCCACGCAGCTTCGCCGACGGCGACGGCGACGGCACCGGGGACCTCGCGGGCGTCCGGGCGAGACTGCCCTACCTCGCCGAACTGGGCGTCGACGCCGTCTGGTTCACCCCGTGGTACCTCTCCCCGCTGGTGGACGGCGGATACGACGTCGCCGACTACCGCACCATCGACCCCGCGTTCGGCACCCTCGCCGAGGCCGAGAAACTGATCGCCGAAGCCCGGGAGCTCGGCATCCGGGTGATCGTCGACATCGTTCCCAACCACGTCTCCGACCAGCACGCGTGGTTCCGCGCGGCCCTGGCGGCCGGACCCGGCAGCCCCGAGCGCGAACTGTTCCACTTCCGCCCCGGCCGCGGCGAGCACGGCGAACTCCCGCCCAACAACTGGCCCTCGCAGTTCTCGGGGCGGACCTGGACCCGGGTCGAGGACGGCGAGTGGTACCTCCATCTCTTCACCCCGGAGCAGCCGGACCTCAACTGGGCCCACCCGGCGGTCCGCCGGGAGCACGAGGACGTGCTGCGGTTCTGGTTCGAGCGCGGTGTCGCCGGCGTACGGATCGACTCCGCCGCACTGCTGGCCAAGGACCCGGACCTCGCCGACTTCGTCGAGGGCGTCGACCCCCACCCGTACATCGACCAGGACGAACTCCACGACATCTACCGCTCCTGGCGGGCGATCGCCGACACCTACCAGGGGGTCTTCGTCGGCGAGGTGTGGCTGCCGGACTCCGAACGCTTCGCCCGCTACCTGCGCCCCGACGAGCTGCACACGGCCTTCAACTTCAGCTTCCTCTCGTGCCCCTGGGACGCGGACCGGCTGCGCCGTGCCATCGACGACACCCTGGCCGAGCACGCCCCGGTCGGAGCTCCCGCCACCTGGGTGCTCTGCAACCACGACGTCACCCGGACCGCCACCCGCTACGGGCGCGCGGACACCGGCTTCGACTTCGCGACCAAGGCCTTCGGCACCCCCACCGACCTCGCACTCGGCACCCGCCGCGCCCGCGCCGCCGCGCTCCTGACCCTGGCGCTGCCCGGCTCGGTGTACGTGTACCAGGGCGAGGAACTCGGGCTGCCCGAGGCGGACATCCCGCTCGACCGCATCCAGGACCCGATGCACGCCCGCTCCGAAGGCACCGACCCGGGACGCGACGGCTGCCGCGTCCCGCTGCCCTGGAGCGCCGAAGCGCCCTGGTACGGCTTCGGCTCCACAGCCGAGCCGTGGCTGCCCCAGCCCCAGGACTGGGGCCGCTACGCCGTGGACCGCCAGGACACGGACCCGGAGTCGATGCTCGCGCTGTACCGTACGGCGCTGGCCCTGCGCCGCACCGAGGAGGGCTTCGGCGACGGCCCGATGACCTGGCTCCCCGCGCCCGGGGGCGTCCTCACCTTCGCCCGCCCCCGGGGCCTGGTCTGCGTCGTCAACCTCTCACCCACCCCCACCGACCTCCCCCCGCACGAAGGCGTCCTCCTCACCAGCGGCCCACTGGACACGGAGGGCCGCCTCCCGGCGGACACGGCGGCCTGGCTGCGCACCTGAGGGAACGTCGGGTGGCGCGGAGGCGGCACCCGAATCCCGCCGGCGGCTCAGCCGACCGGGTGGGCCTCGGCGCCCGTCAGGCGTTCCGGGGTCAGCAGTTCCGCGATGCGTTCCGCCGGCAGGAGGCCCTTCTCCAGGGTGAGTTCGGCGACGCCCCGGCCCGTCAGCAGGGCCTCCTTGGCGATCGCGGTGGCGGCGGTGTAGCCGATGTACGGGTTGAGGGCCGTGGCCAGGCCGATGGAGTTCTCGACCGCCGCCCGCAGCTCGTCCACATTGGCCGTGATGCCCACCACGCAGCGTTCCGCGAGGGTGAGGCAGGCCGCGCGCAGCGAGGTGATGCTCTTCGCCAGCGAGTGCAGGATGATCGGCTCGAAGGCGTTCAGCTGGAGCTGGCCGCCCTCGGCCGCCATCGTGATCGTCATGTCGTTGCCGATCACCTCGAAGGCGACCTGGTTGACGACCTCGGGGATCACCGGGTTGACCTTGCCCGGCATGATGCTCGAACCGGCCTGCACGGCGGGGAGGTTGATCTCGTTCAGGCCCGCGCGGGGGCCCGAGGAGAGCAGACGCAGGTCGTTGCAGGTCTTGGAGAGCTTGACCGCCAGGCGCTTGAGGACGCCCGAGAGCTGGACGAAGGCGCCGCAGTCCTGGGTCGCCTCCACCAGGTTGGCCGAGGTCACCAGCGGCATGCCGGTGATCTCGGCGAGGTGGCGGCGGGCCGTCTCGGCGTAGGCGGCGGGGGCGTTGAGACCCGTCCCGATGGCGGTGGCGCCCAGGTTGATCTCGTGGATGAGCTCCACGGCCTCGGCCAGCCGGTTGCGGTCCTCGTCCAGCATCACCGCGTACGTGGAGAACTCCTGGCCCAGCGTCATCGGCACCGCGTCCTGGAGCTGGGTGCGGCCCATCTTGAGGACGTCGCGGAACTCGAGGGCCTTCGCCGCGAACGCGTCCTGGAGCACCGCCGTCGCCTGGAGCAGACCGTGGACGGCCGTGATCGCCGCGATCCGGACGGCGGTCGGGTAGACGTCGTTGGTGGACTGGCTGAGGTTGACGTCCTCGTTGGGGTGCAGGTGCTGGTACTCGCCCTTGGCGTGGCCGAGGAGTTCGAGGGCCCGGTTGGCGACGACCTCGTTGGCGTTCATGTTCGTCGACGTCCCGGCGCCGCCCTGGACGACGTCGACGACGAACTGGTCGTGCAGCTTCCCGCCGCGGATCTCCCGGCAGGCGGCGACGATGGCGGCCGTCTTCGCCGGGGAGAGCAGACCGAGCTCCTCGTTGGCGAGCGCGGCGGCCTCCTTGACGGCGGCGAGCGCGTCGATCAGCTGCGGGTAGACGGAGATCGGCGTTCCCGTGATCGGGAAGTTCTCCATGGCGCGCAGGGAGTGGATGCCCCAGTACGCGTCGGCGGGCACCTCCCGCTCTCCGAGGAGGTCGTGCTCACGGCGGGAGACAGTCGTCATCGAGGTGCCTTCGAGGGGAGGGGGAGGGGGAGAGGAGGGAGAGGAGAGGGAGGGGAGAGGAGAACGCGTCAGGAGGCGCCGTTGAAGCGCGAGCCGGACGCCGTCAGGGCGGGCTCCGGGCGCGTCGGGCCGTTCAGCAGGCTGTGCAGCAGCGCCGGGCGGCGCTCCGGGCCCACGTCGGACAGGAGGGTCGCCAGGACGGCCATCCGGGCCTGCCCCGCACGCAGCGTCCCGGCCGGTACGGCTCCGGCGGCCACCAGGTCCACGGCTCCGCCGCCGGTGTAGAGCTCGGCGACCGGGCCGGCGGGCACGCGCGTGCTCAGCGCCACCAGCGTGCCCTGGGCGACTGCCGCGCCGACGGCCTCGGCGATGTCCGGCGTGGCATTGCCCGCACCCGTACCGACGAGGACGACGCCCCGCGCACCGGCCGCGACGGAGGTGTTGAGGAAGAGGGGGTCGCCGTCGCTGTGGTGCATGACCACGTCGACCCGGGGCAGGTCCTCGACGGCGGCCGTGGGCAGGGGCAGCGGAGTGGGCCGGTCGGGGCTGCGGCGGATGTCGACGCTGCCGAAACCGACCTTTCCGATGCTGGACTCCGAGGGGTCGGCGAACGCGTCCGCCGCCAGGGTCTGCGTCTTCACGGTGCCGCGCGCCGCGTGCACGCGGCCGTCGAAGACCACGAGCACGCCCAGGTCGCGGACCGAGGCGGCGACCTGCAGGGCGTCGTACACATTGCCGGGGCCGTCGCCGTCCCCCGTACCGAGCGGACGCTGGGCGCCGGTGAAGACGACCGGGCGCGGGTCCGCGTGGTGGAGGTCCAGGAAGAAGGCGGACTCCTCAAGAGTGTCCGTGCCGTGAGTGACCACGACGCCGTCCACGCCGGGGTCGGCGAGCGCCGTGTGGACCGCGCGCAGCAGGGTGAGCTGACGGGCGGAGGTCATCCGGGAGCTGTTGACGTTGAACAGGTCGACGACCTCGACCGTCACGCCCTCGGGCAGGGCCGAGGTGGCCAGGACGTCGTCACCGGAGGCGTCGGCGGCGTACCCCGTGCCCTGCCAGCGGCTGGCTATCGTGCCGCCCGTGCTGATGAGGGTGATCCGGCGCGGCCGGTCGTCGCGTGTCCACTGCATGTCTGTCTGTCCCGGAGATCGAAGGGTGTCGCCTTCGCAACGATAGGCCAGCTTGTATGGAATGTGATTGCGAGTTCGGACGCGGAATCATGAACTCCGGCGTGCATAATTGCGTCATGGACAGGATCGATCGCAGTATCTTGCGTGAGCTTCAGGATGACGGTCGGCTGACCAACCTGGAGCTCGCGCAGCGCATCGGCCTCAGCGCCTCGGCCTGCCTGCGGCGGGTGCGGCAGCTGGAGGAGGACGGCGTGATCCAGGGATACCGCGCGGTCATCGATCCGGCGGCCGTCGGGCGGGGCTTCGAGGTGCTCGTCTCGATCGAGGTCCGGCGCGACCGGGAGACCGTCGAGGCCTTCGAGGAGGCCCTGCGGGACATCCCGGACGTCATCGAGGCGCACCGGCTGTTCGGCAGCCCCGGCTGCCTCCTGCGGATCGCCGTCGCCGACCTCGCCGCGTACGAACGGCTCTGGATCGAGCGGCTGACCTCGCTCACCGGGGTCACCGAGGTCAACTCGCAGATCATCATGAAACGGATCAAGGAACCGCGCGGACTGCCGGTCGAACGCTGACCGCACACCCGAGTCGGCTCGTGTCGCTGTTGGGCCGAACGGGTGAGTAACGGGAGGATGGGTGCATGAGTAGGTACGAGAGGTACGACGTCACCGACGAGCAGTGGGAGGGCCTCGCCCAGGTCCTGCCCCTGCGCGGCCGTGACGAATGGCCGTCCAGGGTCGACCACCGCACGATGCCCGACCCCTACGAGGCGGCCGAGCAGCGCCGCATGGTCGTCCTGCGCGTGCAGGTCTTCGCGGACGCGCGCGAGGTCGCCGAGTACCTCATCGCGCAGATTCCGGTGCTCCTCGATCTGACGAGCGCAGACACCGATGTCGCCAAGCGCATCCTTGACTTCAGCAGCGGCGTCGTGTTCGGGCTCGGCAGCGTCATGCACCGGGTCGACCGCAACGTCTTCCTGCTGGCACCCGCGGGTACGGAGGTCGAGGGCGTGTCCGAGGCGGGGGCGGACGAGGACATGACGGGAGTCGCCGTCCCCCGATCGTAGGAAGATGCTTTGGGCGTAACGGTTCGTCATCCGTGGGTCTGCGTACGGTCCGATCATGGACTCCACCGGCGGCCCCGCGCCCGACCGCACGCCTGATTCCGCCCCCTCTTCCTCCGTCTCCCTCGCCTGTACGACCCCGGCACGGAGCCAGGTCCGTGTCCCCTTACGCGGTGGCGGAACGGCAGGCCGGGCGGGCGGTGATCCCATGGACGGTGCTCCGACGGACGGAGTTCCGGCGGGTGGTGAGCCGGTCTTCGGCGGCGCCGCGCGCGGCGAGGTACCGCGGCAGCTCACGGACGGCTCCGCGCGCCGGCCCGCCAGGTCCGGCGGAGGACCGGTCGGCCCGGCCCGGCCCGACCGCCCCGCCCGGACCACCGGCGCCGCACGACCCGCCGGCCTCGCCCGGCCCGCCGTCACCGAACTCCGGCTCTCCGCCTTCGCCGGGCACCGCGCCGCCGTCCACCCGCTCGGCCCCGTGACGCTCTTCACCGGGGCCAGCGGCAGCGGAAAGTCCACCGCCCTGCGGGCGTACGAGGCGTTGGCCCGCCTCGGCGCGGGCGAGGACCTGGCCGCCGCCTTCACCGACGCCGATGCCTGCGTGCCCGAGCGTGCCCGGCCCGACGCCCAGGGGAGGCGGGGCTTCCGGATCGGCTGCACCGTCGACGGCCCGGCCGGGCCGGTCCGCCTCGACCTCGCGGTGCAGGTCGAACCCTCCCTCCGCATCGTCGGCGAACGGCTCACCTGCCGCGGCCGTACGTTGCTCACCACCGCACTCCGCGACCCCGGCCGAAGCACCGTCCAGGCCGAGTGGCACACGGCGGGCACCACCCCGGTCACCCGGGCGCCGTTCCCCGACGACCTGCTCGGCACCGCCCTGCTGCCGTTGCGCGTGGCCGGGAAGACGAAGGGGCAGCTGGAGGTGCTGGCGGCCGCGGAGCAGATGGTCGTCGCGCTGCGCTCGGTCTTCCCGTGCGACCCGCAGCCGCGGCGGATGCGGGCTCCCGTGCCGATGGGCGAGGGGCGGCTGCGGCGCGGCTGCGACAACCTGGCGGAGGTGCTGCACCGCACCGCCACCGAGTGCGCGCGCCGCCATGCCCGGCTCGCGGCGGTGGCGGACGCCGGCTGCGCGGGCGTCGTCACCGGGCTGCGGGTGGAGGTGCTGCCGGACGCGACGGTACGGGCGTTCCTGGACCGTGACCCGAGAGAGTCGGCCAGGTCGGCGGGGGCCGGGGCCGCGGGTATCCCGTTCGGGCGGTCCGGTGGCGTGGTGAGCGGCGCGACGAGTGGTGTGGCGAGCGGCGGGGCGAGCGGTGTGGCGAGCGGCGCGACGAACGGTGTGGCTGGCACCGGGACGAGCGGTGTGGCGGGCGCCGGGACGAGCGGTGTGGCGAGCCGGGTCGCGATTCCGGCGCCGCGCAGCGCGCCGGTCGTGACGCCGCTCGGCCGGCTCGGCGACGGCGAGCTGCGCTATCTCGCCCTCGCCCTCGTCCTGCTCACCGGCCCCGGTGTGCTGGCCATGGACCAGCTCGCCGAAGTGCCCAGCGCCATGCGGACGCTGACCGTGCTCGCCGACGGCCTCGACGGATGTCTGGACGGCCCCCAGCTGCGCGCGCTCCTCGGCCTCGCCGCAGGCATCTGCGCCGACGGGCACATCCGGCTCGTGGGTGCGGTGGGGGAGGCTGCCGCGGGATACGCACGCGAGACACCGGGGGTGTCGGTGGTAGACCTGGGGCGTGAGTGAATTGGACGTAGCGGGATTGCAGCGCAGGCTGGCCGAGTTCGCGGCGGCGCGGGCGTGGCAGCCGTACCACACACCGAAGAACCTGGCGGCGGCGCTCAGCGTCGAGGCCGCCGAACTCCTGGAGATCTTCCAGTGGTTGACGCCGGAGCAGGCGGACCGGGTGATGGACGACCCGGGCAGGGCACACCGGGTGGAGGACGAGGTCGCCGACGTGCTGGCCTATCTGCTCCAGTTCTGCGAGGTACTGGGCGTCGACCCGCTCGCCGCGCTGTCGGCGAAGATCGACAGGAACGAACTCCGCTTCCCCGCCGTACGGCCTCCGGGCGGGGACACCGACGCCACTGAAAACGGTGATCGTCACTCTTCGGAGTGATCGACTTCTCCCCGTCGAGCTTCCTGTCCACAGATTTCCGAATTCCTCTGGCGTTTGGGCTCAGGCGCCTTCACTCTGGGTAATGGATTCAGTGGGCAGTAAGTCGTACGAACGGGGGCGGCGTACATGGAAGCGGAGCGACTGATCGCGACGGGCCGGAACGCGCTGGCGGAGAGCCGGACGGCGCTGGACATCGTGGCGGAGGCCTGGCAGGCCCAGGCCCTCGCGCAGGCGATAGGAAGTCATCTCGCGCTCTGCGGACCGCAGGAACTGCGGAGCGAGGCGCGGGGGCTGAGCGAGATCTGCGGCGGGCGCGGGGCGGCCGACCACCCGGTGCTGAGGACGGGCGGACCGAGAGCCGCCCAGCTGACCGAAGTGGCCAACGCGCGCGTGGCGTTGACCGCGCTCGGCGCGCTCCTGGGAGAAGTGGGCATCGCCCTGGTCGGGGTGGCCTGCGCGACCGACGAGGAGGGGTTGTACTGGCAGTGCATCGAGGCCATCGACGCCGCCGACGAGTCGAACGACCGGGTGCGCGGGATGCTGCGCCGACTCGCGATCCGGGAACGGGACCGGCCGCCCGATGCCGCCCGGGGCCGGGCAGGTCCGGCGGCGCCGCGATGAACGGCGCCCGCGGGAACGGCCGTGGGGAGGGCGGCGGCCGTCAGGGAGATCGCCGGAGGGCGGGCGGCGCGCCGTCAGTCCCCGCGGGGTGCCTCCCAGGCAGGGGGCTCCTGGCGGTCCGCGGAGGACTGAAGGTCGGCGTCGAGCTGCGACAGGTCGGCGTTGAGCGCCGCCATCAGCTCCTCCATCTGCTGCAGCAGGCCCTGGGGGGCGCCGGAGCCCTTCTGTTCGGGCACGGACTGCTGTACCGGCTGCTCGGGCAGCGCCCTTTGGGACGCGGCTTCCTGGGACATGGCGGCCTCCTCGGCCCAGACCCTTCCCATGGGGGAGGGCCACACGTGAGAACGACGCACCGGCAGGGGCCGCCGGCACGCGGGCCGGGCGGTCCGGCTCCGCCCGAGCCAACGACGATGCCGGTCCCCGGTCACTGGCCCAGCGGTCAGCGCCCCGCCGGAGGGCCGGATATTCACCCGACCGAGACGCGCCGCCCGTGGGGCTGACGGAGAGGTTGACTACCGCCCGGCGGTCCGGGCGACGTGCGGCATGACGTCCGAGGCGATCAGCTCCAGGTGGTCCAGGTCTTCGAGGTCGAGGAGCTGGAGATAGACGCGCTGTGAGCCCACGGCCTGATAGCGCCCCAGCTTCTCGACGACTTCCGCGGGCGATCCGGCCAGCCCGTTGGCCTTCAGCTCGTCCACATCACGGCCGATGACGTCGGCGCGGCGCTTGACCTCGGCGTCCGTCTTTCCGACGCACACGACGAGGGCGTTGGAGTAGACAAGGTCGCCGGCCTTCCGGCCCCGCTGCTCGGCGGCCTCACGCACACGCTTGAACTGCGCATCGGTATCCGCGACGGAGGCGAACGGGATGTTGAACTCGTCGGCATACTGCGCGGCGAGGGCCGGCGTCCGCTTGGCGCCGTGACCACCGACGAGGAGGGGGACCTTGGCCTGTGCCGGCTTGGGGAGCGCGGGGGAGTCCTGGAGCTGGTAGAACTTCCCGTCGAAGTCGAAACGCTCCCCGACGGGAGTGTCCCAGAGCCCCGTGACGACGGCGAGCTGCTCCTCCAGCCGCCCGAACTTCTCCTTCGGGAACGGGATGCCGTACGCCCTGTGCTCGTCCTCGTACCAGCCGGAGCCGAGACCCAGCTCGACGCGTCCACCCGACATCTGGTCCACCTGGGCCACTTGGATGGCCAGGACGCCGGGGAGGCGGAAGGTTCCTGCGGTCATCAGCGTGCCGAGCCGGATCCTCGTGGTCTCCCGCGCGAGTCCCGCGAGCGTGATCCAGGCGTCCGTAGGCCCCGGGAGCCCATCGACGGACCCCATGTGCAAGTAGTGGTCGGAGCGGAAGAAGGCTCCGTAATCGAGGTCTTCGGCGGCCCTTGCGACGCGGAGGAGCGTCTCGTAGGTCGCACCCTGCTGTGGTTCTGTGAAGACGCGAAGATCCATACGGCAATCATGCCCGGCTGCGGATCGGGGACCAAGATGCACCACGGTCCAAGGGGCGGCCTCAAGGAGGCCGCCCCTTCAGGCGTCGCTAGTTGGTGCGCTTCAGATACTGGAGCACGGCCAGGCCGCCGACGAAGACGGCGAGCAGCACGCCGCCGCCGGCCTTGAAGGCGTCGAGCGGGGAACCCTTGAAGGTCATGACGACGATGACGGCCACGAGCGACGCAAGAGCGGCGCACAGGGCGACGATCGTCAGGTCACGACCAGGGTGGGCGCAGACATGCTGCTGATTGGTGGTCACTGTGTTCCTCCGTTGTGTGTTCGCAGGCACGCTGGATCCGGACACACCTCACCTGAGTGAGGAGTCATCCAGCGAGTCGCGCAGGAGCTAGGGAGCTCCCCCACAGCCGATCGGCTGTAGGCGCGCGGAGTGCGAACCAGACACAAGACCTCCGAGTGGGCAGAGGAACAACGCGGCAACTTTACCGGCGGGCCAATGCCGGTGCAAGAGACCGTAGTTGAGGGCGCGGGGTGCCCTGGGTGCTGGAGCGGTGGGGAGGCGCTGCCTTGCCGTCCCCACGGCACGGTCTCGTGGCGGTGGGGTGTCCCGAGTCCTGAGGCGGAGAGTCCTTCGGCGCCGCGCCCCGGCATCTGTTGCCGCTTGCCTCGCTGTCGCCGATCCTGGACCACCTGGAGTCGATCTCCGGCCAGGTCCAGTCCCGCCCGACCGAACGGAGGCGTGTCGATGAGGCCCGTCCGTACGCTTGCCGAGGCGCTTGCCGACGAGGTGCTCGTCCTCGATGGCGGGCTCTCCAACCAGTTGGAGGCGCAGGGGTGCGATCTGCGGGACGAGCTGTGGTCGGCGCGGCTGCTCGTCGATGGTCCCGAGCAGATCGAGGCGGCGCACACGGCGTATGTACGGGCGGGGGCCCGGGTGCTGATCACCGGGAGCTATCAGGCCACGTTCGAGGGCTTCGCGCGGCGCGGGGTCGGAAGTGCCGAGGCGGCGCGGCTGCTCGCGCGGAGCGTGGAGCTGGCGCGGGCGGCCGGGGAGGGGGCAGCGGAGCCGGTCTGGGTTGCCGGGTCGGTCGGACCGTACGGGGCGATGCTCGCCGACGGCAGTG
Organism: Streptomyces sp. NPDC012508; assembly: GCF_042902595.1. NCBI lineage: Bacteria > Bacillati > Actinomycetota > Actinomycetes > Kitasatosporales > Streptomycetaceae > Streptomyces > Streptomyces sp. NPDC012508. Next base: position 197,395 of record NZ_JBIBEO010000008.1, on the reverse strand, counting down.
AGTACCGCGGGCGGTACGGGCTGAGCGTGCGCCAACTGGAGCGGTTCCACCGGCCCCGGATCGAGGCGCTCGCGGCGGCCGCTCCGGATGTGCTGGCGCTGGAGACGGTGCCGGACGCCGTCGAGGCCGAGGCGCTGCTGCGGGCGGCCGAGGGGTGCGCGGTGCCGGTCTGGCTCTCGTACACGATCGAGGGCGAGCGGACGCGCGCCGGGCAGGAGCTGACGGAGGCGTTCGGGCTCGCGGTGGGGAACGACCAGGTGATCGCGGTCGGGGTCAACTGCTGCGAACCGGACGACGCCGCGCGGGCCGTGGAGATCGCGGCGGCGGCCACCGGAAAGCCGGTCGTCGTCTACCCCAACAGCGGCGAGGAGTGGGACGCGGCCGCCCGGTCCTGGCGCGGCGCCGGGGCCTTCGACCCGGAGCGGATGCGGGACTGGCCGACGGCTGGCGCGCGTCTGCTGGGCGGCTGCTGCCGGGTGGGCCCCGACCGGATCGCCGCACTGGCCGCCGCCGTGTCGCCGGCACCCTGACGCCCGCCACGCCCGCCGCCTGCGCACCGACCGGGAGGCGCCGTCGGCGTCCAGCGCCGGCGACAGCCGAAAATGCCTGGTCGGCGCAGGGATCGGGGACCATACTCGGACCTGTGTTCCTGACGATCAGCACCACCGGCACCCCCGAACGTCCCGCGACCGATCTGGGCTTTCTGCTGCACAAGCATCCCGACAACGCGCAGACGTTCTCGACCTCGCACGGCACGGCGCACGTCCTCTACCCCGAGGCGACCGCCGAGCGGTGCACGGCCGCGCTCCTCCTCGAGGTGGACCCCATCGGTCTGGTGCGGCGCGGCAAGGGCAAGGGCAGGGGCGGCGCCCCCGACTCCGCGCTCGCGCAGTACGTGAACGACCGGCCGTACGCCGCGTCCTCGCTGCTCGCCGTCGCGCTCTCCACCGTCTTCAAGAGCGCCCTGCGCGGCGCCTGCAAGGCGATGCCCGAGCGCGCCGCCGCGCCCCTGCCGCTGCGCATCGAGGTCCCCGCGCTCCCGGCGCGCGGCGGTGCCGAGCTGGTGCGCAAGCTGTTCGGTCCGCTGGGCTGGGACACGGTCGACGCCGAGCCGGTGGCCCTGGACACCTCGTTCCCGGAGTGGGGCGACTCGCGCTACGTACGCCTCGTCCTCGAAGGGGAGCTGCGGCTCGCCGACGCGCTCAACCAGCTGTACGTCCTGCTGCCCGTCCTCGACGACGCCAAGCACTACTGGGTCGCGCCCGACGAGGTCGACAAGCTGCTGCGCGCCGGTGACGGCTGGCTCGCCGAGCACCCCGAGCAGAAGCTCATCACCAGCCGCTACCTCTCCCGCCGCTGGGGCCTGACCCGCGACGCCATGGAGCGATTGGAGCTGGTGCGTCTCGCCGAGTCCGACGGCCTGGACGTCGAGGACGTCGACAACGCGGTCGACGAGACGAGCGACACGGAGGAGAAGCCGGTACCGCTCGCCGAGCAGCGCCGCGAGGCCATCCTCGCCGCCCTGCGCGCCGCCGACGCGAGCCGTGTGCTCGATCTCGGCTGCGGACAGGGCCAGTTGGTGCAGGCGCTGCTCAAGGACGTGCGCTTCACCGACATCGTCGGTGTCGACGTGTCCGTACGGGCCCTGACCATCGCCGGGCGACGGCTGCGCCTGGAGCGGCTCGGCGAGCGCCAGGCCGGCCGCGTGAAGCTGATCCAGGGCTCGCTCGCGTACACCGACAAGCGTCTGACCGGCTACGACGCGGCGGTCCTGAGCGAGGTCATCGAGCACCTGGACCTGCCGCGGCTGCCCGCGCTCGAGTACGCCGTGTTCGGTTCGGCCCGCCCCCGTACGGTCCTCGTGACCACCCCGAACGTGGAGTACAACGTCCGCTGGGAGTCCCTCCCGGCCGGGCACGTCCGGCACGGCGACCACCGCTTCGAGTGGACCCGCGAGGAGTTCCGCACCTGGGCGGAGCGCGTCGCCGGACAGTACGGATACGTCGTCGGGTTCACCCCCGTCGGCCCGGACGACCCCGAGGTCGGCCCGCCCACGCAGATGGCCGTCTTCACCCAGAACACCGACATCACCACAGCCCCCGCGACCACCCCGACCACCGCGACCGTCCCGAAGGAGGAGCAGGCATGACCACCGAGATCACCGAGACCACCGCCACCACCGGCAGCCGCAGGCTGCCCGTCACCGACCTGTCCCTCGTGGTCCTGATCGGGGCGAGCGGCTCCGGCAAGTCCACCTTCGCGCGCCGCCACTTCAAGCCCACCGAGGTCATCTCCTCCGACTTCTGCCGCGGTCTGGTCGCCGACGACGAGAACGACCAGAGCGCCAGCAAGGACGCCTTCGACGTCCTGCACTACATCGCGGGCAAGCGCCTGGAGGCGGGACGGCTGACCGTCGTCGACGCCACCAACGTCCAGCAGGAGGCCCGGCGTCAGCTGGTGCAGCTGGCCCGGCAGTACGACGTGCTGCCGATCGCGATCGTCCTCGACCTCCCCGAGGAGGTCTGCCAGGCACGGAACGCGGCCCGCCCCGACCGCGCGGACATGCCGCGCCACGTGATCCAGCGCCACCGCCGCGAGCTGCGCCGCTCACTGCGCGGACTGGAGCGCGAGGGCTTCCGCAAGGTGCACGTCCTGCGCAGCGTCGAGGAGGTGGAGGCGGCCGAGGTCGTCCTGGAGAAGCGGTTCAACGACCTTCGCCACCTCACCGGCCCCTTCGACATCATCGGCGACATCCACGGCTGCCGCTCCGAGCTGGAGACCCTGCTCGCCCGGCTCGGTTACGTCGACGGTCACCACCCCGAAGGGCGCACGGCCGTCTTCGTCGGCGACCTCGTCGACCGCGGACCCGACAGCCCGGGCGTCCTGCGCCGGGTGATGGGGATGGTCGCGGCCGGGGACGCGCTCTGCGTGCCCGGGAACCACGAGAACAAGCTCGGCCGCTGGCTCAAGGGCCGCAAGGTCCAGGAGACCCACGGCCTCGCCGAGACCATCGAGCAGCTGGGGCAGGAGAGCGAGGAGTTCCGCGCCGAGGTGGGCGCGTTCATCGACGGGCTCGTCAGCCACTACGTCCTCGACGAGGGCAAGCTCGTCGTCTGTCACGCCGGTCTGCCGGAGAAGTACCACGGCCGGACCTCCGGCCGGGTGCGCTCGCACGCCCTGTACGGGGACACGACGGGCGAGACCGACGAGTTCGGCCTGCCGGTGCGCTACCCCTGGGCCGAGGAGTACCGCGGCCGGGCCACCGTCGTCTACGGTCACACGCCCGTCCCGAACACCTCGTGGGTCAACAACACGATCTGCCTGGACACCGGCGCCGTCTTCGGCGGCAGGATGACCGCGCTGCGCTGGCCGGAGCGCGAACTCGTCGACGTACCGGCGGAGAAGGTCTGGTACGAGCCGGCCCGGCCGCTCGCGACCGAGGCGCCCGGCGGCCACGAGGGGCGCCCGCTCGACCTCGCCGACGTGCACGGACGCCGGATCGTGGAGACCCGGCACATGGGCAACGTCTCGGTACGGGAGGAGAACGCGGCGGCGGCCCTGGAGGTCATGAGCCGCTTCGCGGTCGACCCCCGGCTGCTCGCCTACCTGCCGCCGACCATGGCGCCCACGGCCACCTCGAAGGAGGACGGCTACCTGGAGCACCCGGCCGAGGCGTTCGCCCAGTACAGGGCGGACGGTGTCGAGCGGGTCGTGTGCGAGGAGAAGCACATGGGCTCGCGGGCCGTCGCCCTGGTCTGCCGGGACGAGGAAGCGGCGCGCGAGCGGTTCGGGGCCACCGGAGTGACCGGCGCCCTGCACACCCGTACCGGACGGCCCTTCTTCGACGACCCGGAGGTCACCGAGCAGGTCCTGGAGCGGCTGCGTTCGGCGGTCACCGCCGCCGGGCTCTGGGACGAGCTCGCGGCATCCGACAGCGCCTCCGGCGCGGGTGACTGGCTGCTGCTCGACGGCGAACTGATGCCGTGGTCGCTGAAGTCGGCTGGGCTGCTGCGCTCGCAGTACGCGGCGGTCGGCGCGGCCTCCGGCGCCGTCTTCCCCGGCGCGCTCGGCGCACTGGAGCAGGCGGTGGCGCGGGGCGTGAGCGGGGTGGACGCGCTTCTCGCCAAGCAGCGCGAACGGGCGGCGGACGCCGAGGCGTTCACCGAGGCGTACCGCCGGTACTGCTGGCCGACACAGGGTCTCGAGGGCGTGCGCTTCGCACCGTTCCAGATCCTCGCCGCACGGGGGCGCTCGCTCGCGGCCGTACCGCACGACGAGCAGCTCGGGTGGCTCGACCGGATGACCGACTCCGACCCGACCGGTCTGCTCCAGGCCACCCGGCGGCTCGTGGTCGACACCGGCGACGAAGCGTCGGTCCGGGCAGGTGTCGACTGGTGGCTGGAGATGACGGCGGCCGGCGGCGAAGGCATGGTCGTGAAGCCGCTCGCCGCGTTCGTACGCGGCGCGGGCGGCCGGCTCGTCCAGCCGGGCGTGAAGGTCCGCGGACGCGAGTACCTGCGGATCATCTACGGCCCGGAGTACACCCGCCCGGAGAACCTGGAGCGACTGCGGAACCGCTTCCTCGGTCACAAGCGTTCGCTCGCTCTGCGCGAGTACGCGCTCGGCCTGGAGGCGCTGGACCGGCTCGCGGGGGGCGAGCCGCTCTGGCGGGTGCACGAGGCCGTGTTCGCGGTGCTCGCACTGGAGTCCGAGCCGGTGGATCCGCGTCTCTGACCGTGATCCCACGGGGGCGCAGGGGGGCGTTCGTGACCCTCCTCGCCCTCGTCGTCGCGTACCCGGTGACATGACCTGAGGTGACCTGACGTGACGTGAGGGGAGAAGCACGCGCGAGCCGCCCGGCTCCGTCAGGATGGGCGCATGGGATTCCATGTCGATTCCGAGACCGGGCGGCTCCGCCGCGTCATACTGCACCGGCCCGATCTGGAGCTGAAGCGGCTGACACCCTCCAACAAGGACGCTCTCCTCTTCGACGACGTGCTCTGGGTCCGCCGCGCCAGGCAGGAGCACGACGGCTTCGCGGACGTCCTGCGCGACCGGGGCGTCGCGGTCCATCTCTTCGGGGACCTCCTGAGCGAGACCCTCGAACTGCCCGCCGCCCGCAAGCTCGTGCTCGACCGGGTCTTCGACGAGAAGGAGTACGGTCCGCTCGCCGCCGACCACCTCCGCGCGGCCTTCGACTCCCTGGACGCGTCCTCGCTCGTCGAGGCGCTGGTCGGGGGGATGACGAAGCGCGAGTTCCTGGCCGAGCACCGCGAGCCGACCTCGGTCCGGTTCCATGTCATGGACCTGGACGACTTCGTCCTCAGGCCGCTGCCGAACCACATCTTCACGCGGGACACCTCCGCCTGGATCTACGACGGCGTCTCCATCAACGCGATGCGCTGGCCCGCCCGCCAGCGCGAGACGGTCCACTTCGAGGCGATCTACAAGCACCATCCGCTCTTCACCGGCTCCGAGGCGGGGAACTTCCACCTCTGGTCCGAGGGCCAGGCCGACTACCCGTCCACGATCGAGGGCGGCGACGTTCTCGTGATCGGCAACGGAGCCGTCCTGATCGGGATGAGCGAGCGGACCACCCCGCAGGCGGTGGAAATGCTGGCCCGCGGGATGTTCGCGGCCGGCTCGGCCCGGACGATCATCGCCCTGGACATGCCGAAGCGGCGCGCGTTCATGCACCTCGACACGGTGATGACGATGGTCGACCACGACACCTTCACGCAGTACGCGGGCCTGGGCATGCTCCGCTCGTACACGATCGAACCGGGCGACGAGGGCCAGTCGCTGCGCGTCACCGATCATCCGCCCGAGCACATGCACAGTGCGATCGCCGCCGCGCTCGGCCTCCAGGACATCCGCGTCCTCACGGCCACGCAGGACGTCCACGCGGCGGAGCGCGAGCAGTGGGACGACGGCTGCAACGTCCTCGCCGTCGAGCCCGGCGTGGTCGTCGCGTACGAGCGGAACGCGACGACCAACACCCATCTGCGCAAGCAGGGCATCGAGGTGATCGAGATCCCGGGCAGCGAGCTGGGAAGGGGGAGGGGCGGCCCGCGCTGTATGAGCTGCCCGGTGGAGCGCGACGCCGTGTGAGGAACGGATCGGGACGGCGAGTGTGCAGCCTCTCTGTATAGCCATACTGATTGACGTATAGACTTCCAGTCGCTGACATGTTCGCCGTACCCGACCGTACCCAGGAGTGCCCCATGGCCACCGACCTCATCGGCCGCCACTTCCTCAAGGAGCTGGACTTCACCGCCGAGGAGTTCCGAGGCCTGATCGACCTGGCCGCCGAGCTGAAGGCGGCCAAGAAGGCGGGCGCCGAGGTCCAGCGGCTCCGGGGCAGGAACATCGCCCTGATCTTCGAGAAGACCTCGACGCGGACGCGCTGCGCCTTCGAGGTCGCCGCCGCCGACCAGGGCGCCTCCACCACCTACCTGGACCCGTCCGGCTCGCAGATCGGCCACAAGGAGTCCGTGAAGGACACGGCCCGCGTCCTCGGCCGGATGTTCGACGCCATCGAGTACCGCGGCGACAGCCACTCGAAGGTCGAGGACTTCGCCACGCACGCGGGCGTGCCCGTGTTCAACGGTCTGACGGACGACTGGCACCCCACCCAGATGCTCGCCGACGTGCTCACCATGACCGAGCACACGGACAAGCCGCTCGACGCGGTGACCTTCGCCTACCTCGGCGACGCCCGGTTCAACATGGGCAACTCCTACCTGGTCACCGGGGCGCTGCTCGGCATGGACGTCCGGATCGTGGCACCCGAGGCGTACTGGCCCGGCGAGGAGATCGTCACCTCGGCGCGCGCGCTCGCGGAGACGAGCGGCGCGACGATCACCCTCACCGAGGACGTCGCCGAAGGCGTCCTGGGCGCGGACTTCGTCGCCACCGACGTCTGGGTCTCCATGGGTGAACCCAAGGAGATCTGGGACGAGCGGATCGCCGACCTCGTGCCGTACGCCGTGACCATGGACGTCCTGCGCGCGACCGGCAACCCCGGGGTGAAGTTCCTGCACTGCCTGCCGGCCTTCCACGACCTCGGCACGGCCGTCGGCCGGGACATCCACGCCCGGCACGGTCTGACCGAGCTGGAGGTATCCGACGAGGTCTTCGAGTCCGAGCACTCCGTCGTCTTCGACGAGGCCGAGAACCGTATGCACACCATCAAGGCGGTCCTCGTCGCCACCATGGCCGGCGTCGAATAGCGATACGCCCGATTGGGGGTATATGCGCTCCCGTGGTTACCATCGGATCGAATGGTGGGGTTCGAGCTCGCACGCTCGGACCCCACTCGCGCGTCCGGACCCGTGCGTCCTCACCCGTGCGTCCACGCCCGGTGCGCCCCGCTCGACCAGAGATGAGAACCCCCGCATGTCCCCGTCCGCGCCGCGGATCAAATCCCCCCAGCAGCTCATCGCCGAATCCGGCGCGGACCTCGAAGGCCACGGCCTCAAGCGCACCATGGGCCTCTTCCAGCTCGTGTGCTTCGGCGTCGGCGCCATCGTGGGCACCGGCATCTTCGTCGGGCTCTCCGACAGCGTCGCCGAGGCGGGCCCTGCCGTCGTCGTCTCCTTCGTCCTGGCCGCGATCACCTGCGTCTTCACCGCCTTCTCCTTCGCGGAGCTGGGCGGCGCGATCCCCGTGTCCGGCTCCTCGTACTCGTTCGCGTACGCGAGCCTCGGCGAGCGGGTCGCCTTCCTCGTCGGCTGGTGCCTGCTCCTGGAGTACGGCGTGTCGGTCTCTGCGGTCGCGGTCGGCTGGAGCCAGTACCTGAACGAGCTGCTCGACAGCCTCGTCGGCCTGCGGCTGCCCGACGTGCTCTCCGCCGGGCCCGGCGACGGCGGCATGATCAACCTGCCCGCGGTGATCGTCATCGCGCTGGCCGCCGTCCTGCTGGTGCGCGGCGTCCGGGAGAGCGCCCGGGCGACGGCCGCCATGGCCGTCCTCAAGATCGGGATCCTGATCCTCTTCTGCGCGGTCGGCTTCACCGCCTTCAAGGACGGCAACCTCTCGCCGTTCGCGGGGCACGGCGCCGCCGGGATCACCGCGGGGGCCTCCCTGGCGTTCTTCTCGTACATCGGCTTCGACGCGATCACCACCGCCGGCGAGGAGGTCAAGAACCCCCGCCGCAACATCCCGATCGCGATCCTCATCTGCCTCGGTGTCGTCACGCTGCTCTACGGCGCGGTGGCCCTCTCGGCCATCGGGGCACTGGGCGCCGACGACGTCGCCGGGCGGCCGGCCGCGCTCTCGCTCGTCGTCGACCAGGTCACCGGATCGACGATCGGCGGCGGGATCATCGCCTTCGGCGCGGTCGTCGCGATCGCGTCCGTCGTTCTCGCGGTGATGTACGGGCAGACCCGCGTCCCGATGTCCATGTCCCGTGACGGTCTCGTCCCCCGGGTCTTCGAGCGGGTCTCCCCGAAGAGCGCGACCCCCGTCGCCAACACCTGGATCGTGGCCGCGGTCTTCGCGGTCCCGGCCGCGTTCTCCTCGCTCGACGTGGTGGTCGGCCTGACGACCATCGGCACGCTCGCGGTCATGGCCGTCGTCAACATCGCGGTGATCGCCCTGCGCCGCCGGAACCCGGAGCTGTCGCGCTCCTTCCGGGTGCCGCTCTATCCGCTGAGCCCGGTGCTCGGTGTCGGCTTCTGTCTGTACCTGATCTGGGGCACGGGCTGGACGACATGGGTCCAGTTCGCGGCCTTCCTGGCCGTCGGCGCCCTGGTCTACGCGTTCTACGGGCGCCGCAACTCGCGCCTCGCCGCCGGCGCCCCGGCCTCGGCCGACGCTGAGCCGGTCGGCGCTGCTTCGGGTGCGGCTGCTTCGGGTGCCGCGGTCCAGGCCGGCGCCGTACCGGTCGCGGCCGTCTCCGCGAGTGCCGCTAGTGCGCCGGCCGGCGCTGGGCAGGAAGCGCGGGAAGGCTGAACCAGACCGCCTTGCCGCGCGCGGTCGGGCGGTGGCCGCAGGCGCTGCTGAGCGCGCGGATGAGGAAGAGTCCGCGGCCGTGCTCCTGCCAGGGGTCGGGTGCCTCGGCCGGCTCCGGGCCGATCAGCTCGCCGGGGCGGGCGGGCCGCCCGTCGTGCACCTCCACCTGGCAGCCACCCGGCAGCACCTCGACGACCAGCTCGATCGGACCGTCGCCCGCGGTGTGCTCCACGGCGTTGGCGACGAGCTCCGCGGTCAGCAGCTCGGCGGTGTCGCCGTCGGCGGGCGCGTCGATGTTCGTGAGCGCCGTGCGGACCAGCGCGCGGGCCATGGGCACGGCGGCCGTGCTGTGCGGAAGCTCGATGCGCCACAGGGTGGGGTCGGTGGCTTCGACCATGGCGGGGTCCGTTCGCGGAGGGCTGTGGGGGTGGGGATGCGGGGGGAGGGCGCGTCCCGGGACGTCCTGCTTTCCACCTTACGAAGCCCGTCGCCGAGCTCCATGGGCACCCCCTCCTTCGTCGCCGGGCCCAGGGGCACCGGCCCGGGAGGACCTTCGGCCGAAGGCTCTGCGCCTGCGCGCTATCGCGTACTCGTGACGACAGTCACAACACGGTGATACGCTCAAGGGAGGAGGAAGGGAGGGCGTCCCGTATGAGCCCCTTTACCGGCTCCGCACCCCGCACCGAGCGCTGGCGGCATCTGCGACTGACCGTCGACGACGGCGTCGCCACCGTCACCCTCGACCGACCCGAGAAACTCAACGCGCTCACCTTCGGCGCCTACGCCGACCTGCGCGACCTGCTCGCCGAACTCTCCCGTGAGCGGGCCGTCCGCGCCCTCGTCCTCGGCGGCGAGGGGCGCGGCTTCTGCTCCGGCGGCGATGTCGACGAGATCATCGGCGCGACCCTCGCCATGGACACGGCCGAGCTGCTCGACTTCAACCGGATGACCGGACAGGTCGTCCGGGCGATCCGCGAGTGCCCCTTCCCGGTGATCGCCGCCGTCCACGGCGTCGCGGCCGGCGCGGGGGCGGTCCTGGCCCTCGCCGCCGACTTCCGGATCGCCGACCCGAGCGCCCGGTTCGCGTTCCTCTTCACCCGGGTGGGACTCTCCGGCGGCGACATGGGCGCGGCCTATCTGCTGCCCCGCGTCGTCGGCCTCGGCCACGCGACCCGGCTCCTCATGCTCGGCGAACCGGTCCGCGCCGCGGAGGCCGAACGCATCGGTCTGATCAGCGAACTCACCGACGAGGGCGACGTCCCCGCCCGCGCCGCCGAGCTCGCCCGCCGCCTGGCCGACGGACCGGCCCTCGCCCACGCCCAGACCAAGGCCCTGCTCACCGCCGAGCTGGACATGCCGCTCGCGGCCTCCGTCGAACTGGACGCCGCCACCCAGGCGCTGCTCATGAACGGCGAGGACTACGCCGAGTTCCACGCCGCCTTCACCGAGAAGCGCCCCCCGAAATGGCGGGGGCGGTGACGATGGCCCCCGCCCCGGATCCGCACGCGGCCCCCGCTCCCGACCCGTACGAAGCCCCGGACCCGCACGCGGCCCCGGCCCCATCCGAGGCCCCGGCCTCCCACGCGGCCCCGGGCGGCCCCCGCGCGCCCCTCCGGATCGCCGTCGTCGGAGGCGGGCCCGGCGGGCTCTACGCCGCCGCCCTGCTCAAACGGCTCGACCCCGCCCGCGAGGTGACCGTCTGGGAGCGCAACGCCCCCGACGACACCTTCGGCTTCGGCGTCGTCCTCTCCGACGAGACCCTCGGCGGCATCGAGCACGCCGACCCCGCCGTCTACCGCGCCCTCCAGGACGAGTTCGTCCGGTGGGACGACATCCACATCGGCCACCGAGGGCACCTCCTCACCTCCTCCGGCCACGGCTTCGCCGCGCTCGGCCGCCGCCGGCTCCTGGAGATCCTGCACGCCCGCTGCGCCGACCTCGGCGTACGGCTCCGCTTCCGTACCGAGGCCCCGCCCGCCGCCGAGCTGGCCACCACGCACGACCTCGTCATCGCCGCCGACGGCGTCCACAGCGCCACCCGCGAGGCGCACGCCGACGTCTTCCGCCCCCGGATCACCACCCACCGTTGCCGCTACATCTGGCTCGCCGCCGACTTCGCCCTCGACGCCTTCCGCTTCGAGATCGCCGAGACCGAGCACGGCGTGATGCAGCTCCACGGCTACCCCTTCTCCACCGACGCCTCCACCGTCATCGTCGAGATGCGCGAAGGGGTCTGGCAGGCCGCCGGATTCGACGAGATGACCGAGGACGAGTCCACCGCCCGCTGCGCCAAGATCTTCGCCGAGGTGCTCGGCGGCCGGACCCTGCGCTCCAACCGGTCCACCTGGACCGCGTTCCGTACGGTGGTCAACGAGCGCTGGTCCCACGGCACCACCGTCCTCCTCGGCGACGCCGCCCACACCGCGCACTTCTCCATCGGCTCCGGCACGAAGCTCGCCGTCGAGGACGCCCTCGCGCTCGCCGCCTGCGTCGAGGAGCAGCCCACCCTGGCGGAGGCGCTGGCCGCGTACGAGACCGAGCGCAGGCCCGTCGTCGAGTCCACCCAGCGCGCGGCGGCGGCCAGCCTCCGCTGGTTCGAGGAGCTGGAGGGCTATCTGCACCAGCCGCCACGGCAGTTCGCCTTCAACCTCCTCACCCGCAGCCGCCGCGTCACCCACGACAACCTGCGCCTGCGCGACGCACGGTTCACCGACTCCGTGGAACGGGACTTCGGCTGCCCGCCGGGCACCCCGCCGATGTTCACGCCCTTCCGGCTGCGCGGACTCACCCTGCGCAACCGGGTCGTGGTCTCGCCGATGGACATGTACGTCGCCGAGGACGGGCTCCCCGGCGACTACCACCTCGTCCACCTCGGCGCGCGGGCGCTAGGCGGCGCCGGACTCGTCATGACCGAGATGGTCTGTGTGAGCCCCGAGGGGCGTATCACCCCCGGCTGCACCGGACTCTGGACGGACGAGCAGGCCGACGCGTGGAGCCGGATCACCGCCTTCACCCACGCCCAGGCCCCCGGTACGGCGATCGGCGTCCAGCTCGGCCACTCGGGCCGCAAGGGTTCCACCCGCCGGATGTGGGAGGGCATCGACCAGCCGCTCCCCGACGGCAACTGGCCCCTGACGGCGGCGTCACCGCTGCCGTACCGACCGGGCGTCAACCAGGTCCCGCGCGCCCTGGACCGGGCGGGCATGACGGCCGTACGGGAGGAGTTCGCCGCCGCCGCCCGGCGCGCAGCCCGCTGCGACTTCGACCTCCTCGAACTGCACTGCGCCCACGGCTATCTGCTCTCGGGCTTCCTGTCCCCGCTGACCAACCACCGTGACGACGCCTACGGCGGCCCGCTGGAGAACCGGCTGCGCTTCCCGCTCGAAGTCTTCGACGCCGTACGGGAGGTGTGGCCCGATGACCGGCCGATGACCGTGCGCCTCTCCGCGACCGACTGGGCGGACGGCGGGACGACGGTCGAGGACGCGATCGCGATCGCCCGCGCCTTCGTCGCCCACGGCGCGGACGCCCTCGACGTCTCCACCGGCCAGGTCGTCCCCGACGAACGCCCCGAGTACGGCCGCTCCTACCAGGTCCCGTACGCCGACCGGATCCGCAACGCGCTCGCGGTCCCCGTGATCGCGGTCGGGGCGATCTCCTCCTGGGACGACGTCAACTCCCTCCTCCTGGCGGGCCGGGCCGACCTCTGCGCCCTCGCCCGCCCGCACCTCTACGACCCGCACTGGACCCTGCACGCGGCGGCCGAGCAGAACTACCAGGGCGCGGCGGCACCCTGGCCGGCCCCGTACCGCGCGGGCAGCCGCACACCCCCGACGGGCCGCACGGACGCACCCAGACCGCGGCTCACCCTGAACTGACACCCAGCATGCGTGGCGGGAGGCGCTCAGCCCTCCCCGGAGCCGTCCGGCTCCGGCTGCGGCTGCGGCTGGGCGAACCGGGCACCCCGGTCCCGCAGCAACGCGTGCAGTTCCGCGAAGACGGCCGCCGAGCGGGCGCCCGGCCAGTCCTGGGGGAGCAGTTCGGCCGGGAGGACCGGGTCCGCGTAGGGGAGGCGGCGCCAGGAGTCCAGGGCGAACAGATAGTCACGGTAGGCGTCCTCCGCCGAGCCCGGAGAGGCCTTCCAGGACCGCAGGACCGGCTCGTGGGCGGCCAGGAACTCCTCGTGCAGCTTCGCGATCGACGGCAGGTCCCACCAGCGGGCCACCGCCTCCGCCGTGGCCGCGTACCCCAGGTGCTCGCCGCGGAAGAGGTCCACGTACGAGGAGAGCTCCAGGCGCTCCAGAGTGTGGCGGGTCTCCTCGTACAGCCGCGCCGGGGCGATCCAGACCCCCGGGGCCGCCGTGCCGAAGCCCAGCCTGGACAGCCGCGAGCGCAGCAGGTGCCGCTTGTGGCGCTCGGCCTCGGGAACGGTGAAGACGGCGAGGACCCACCCGTCCGAGAGCGCGGGACGGGTACGGGCGTAGATCCGGCGGTCGCCGTCCTCCAGGAGCTGGCGGGCGTCGTCCGACAGGGTGTACCCGGCCGCCCCGTCCGCCGTCCGGCGGGGCAGCAGCAGGCCCCGCCGCTTCAGCCGGGACACCGACGAGCGGACCGACGGCGCGTCCACGCCGAGCACCGCGAGGAGGCGGATGAGCTCGGCCACCGGCAACGGCTCCTCGCCCGGCGCGAGGCCGCGGCCGTACGCGCCGTACAGCGAGACGATCAGGGAACGGGGGGTGTGCTGCTCGACCACGTGATCACTCTAGGGGGTGTCCTCGAGGCCCGCGCGCAGCCGGAATCGCTGTAGCTTCCCCGTCGCCGTCCTGGGCAGCGCGTCCAGGAAGACGATCTTCCGCGGGCTCTTGTACGGCACCAGCCGGGCCCGTACGAACGCCCGCAGCGCCCCGGCGGTCTCGGCGTTCCGCGCCACCCCGTCCCGTACCACCGCGTACGCCACCACGATCTGGCCGCGCATCGCGTCCTCGTGCCCCACCACCGCCGCCTCCACCACGTCCGGGTGGGCGAGGAGCGCCTCCTCCACCTGGGGCCCGGCGATGTTGAAGCCCGCCGAGATGATCATGTCGTCGGCGCGGGCGACATAACGGAAGTAGCCGTCGGGCTCGCGGACGTACGTGTCGCCCGTGACGTTCCAGCCCTGGTGGACGTACTCGCTCTGGCGCGGGTCGGACAGATACCGGCAGCCGACCGGACCGCGTACCGCGAGCAGACCCTCCTCGCCGTCCGCGACCTCGACTCCCGCCCGGTCCACCACCCGTGCCTGCCAGCCGGGGACCGGCAGCCCGGTCGTACCGGGGCGGATGTCGCCGTCGGCGGCCGAGATGAAGATGTGGAGCAGCTCGGTCGCGCCGATGCCGTTGATGAGCTTCAGGCCGGTGCGCTCGTACCAGGCGTTCCAGGTCGCCGCCGGCAGGTTCTCGCCCGCCGACACGCACCGGCGCAGGGAGCGGAGCTCGCCGGCGTCGTGGCCGTCGTGCCGGTCCAGCTCCTCCAGCATCACCCGGTACGCCGTCGGCGCGGTGAACAGCACCGACACCGCGTGCTGCGGGATCGCCTCCAGGAGCTGCTTGGGGCCCGCCTGTTCGAGCAGCAGCGCGCTGGCTCCGGCGCGCAGCGGGAAGAGGACGAGCCCGCCGAGCCCGAAGGTGAAGCCGAGGGGAGGGGAGCCGGCGAAGACGTCGTCAGGCTCCGGCCGCAGGACGTGCCGCGAGAAGGTGTCGGCGACGGCGAGCACGTCACGGTGGAAGTGCATGCACCCCTTGGGCCGCCCGGTGGTGCCGGAGGTGAAGGCGATCAGCGCCACGTCGTCGGCGGCGGTCGCCACCGCCTCGTAGGTGTCCGGCCGGCCGGCGGAGAGGCTGAGCAGGTCGTCCGGGGCGTCCCCGCCGAAGGCCGTGATCCGCAGCCCCGGCACCTCGGCCTTGACCAGGTCGTCGACCGTCCGGATGTCGCAGAGCGCGTGCGTGCAGCGGGCCATCTCGCACATGACCGCCAGTTCCTGGGCGCGCTGCTGGGCCAGAACGGTGACGGCGACGGCGCCCGCCTTCATCACCGCGAGCCAGCAGGCGGCCAGCCAGGGAGTGGTGGGGCCGCGCAGGAGCACCCGGTTGCCGGGCAGGACGCCGAGGTCGGAGGTGAGCACATGGGCGATCCGGTTCACCCGCTCGCTCAGTTGTCCGTATGTCCAGACATGACCGTCGCCGTCCCTGAACGCCGGGCGTTCCGCACCGAATCGTTCCACCGTGCCGTCCAGCAGTTCCGCTCCGCAGTTGAGCCGCTCCGGGTAGTCGAGCCCGGGCAGTTCGAAGAGCAGGCGCGGCCACTGGTCCGGCGGCGGCAGCTGGTCGCGCGCGAAGGTGTCGTGGTGGGCCGAGGGGGTCAGCTCCATGAGTTCGTCCCCTTGTCGTGGTGGGGTCGCCCATCGAGCGTATCGTGATGGTGACGACAGTCAACGGTGCGCGATAGAAGTGATGTCGGCGAACGGGACAGGGGTCCGAATGTCCGTATTCTCACTCGATCCACAGCAGACCGCCCGCTGCGCGGAACTCCGCGCCCTCGCGGCCGAGCGGCTGCGGCCACTCGCCGAGAAGGGCGAACCGGGCCGCGTCAATCGCCCCCTCGTCGCCGCCCTCGGCGAGCTCGGCCTGCTGGCCGGGCTCTTCGACGCGGGCGCCCTCGACCTCTGCCTGCTGCGCGAGTCCCTCGCACACGCGTGTACGGAGGCCGAGACCGCCCTCGCGCTCCAGGGTCTCGGCGGCCACCCCGTCGCCGCCTTCGGTACTCCCGAACAGCGCGACCGCTGGCTCCCCGAGGTCGTCGCGGGACGCGCCGTCGCGGCCTTCGCGCTCAGCGAGCCCGACGCCGGATCCGACGCCGCCGCCCTCGCCCTGGAAGCCCGGCCGGACGGCGCGGGCGGCTGGCGTCTGCACGGCGAGAAGCGCTGGATCTCCAACGCCCCCGAGGCCGACTTCGCCACCGTCTTCGCCCGTACGATCCCCGGCGCGGGCGCCCGCGGTGTCACCGCCTTCCTCGTCCCCGCCGACCGGCCCGGCCTCTCCGGCAGCCCTCTCGACATGCTCGCCCCGCACGCCATCGGCACCCTCGTCTTCGACGGGGTCCCCGTCGGCCCCGCGGACGTCCTCGGCGAACCCGACCGCGGCTTCCGGGTCGCCATGACCACCCTCAACCGCTTCCGCCCCAGCGTCGGCGCCTTCGCCGTCGGCATGGCCCAGGCCGCCCTCGAGGCCACGCTCACGCACACCGCGGCACGCCCGGCCTTCGGCGGCGTCCTCGGCGACCTCCAGTCCGTCGCCCACCAGGTCGCCGAGATGGCCACCCGCACCGAGGCCGCCCGCCTCCTCGTCTACGCGGCGGCGGCCGCGTACGACGCGGGTGCGCAGGACGTGCCGCGCCGGGCGGCGATGGCGAAGCTGCTCGCCACCGAGACCGCGCAGTACGTCGTCGACGCCGCCGTCCAGCTCCACGGCGCCCGCGCGCTGCAACGCGGCCACCTCCTGGAACACCTCTACCGCGAGGTGCGTGCCCCGCGCATCTACGAAGGAGCCACCGAGGTCCAGCGCACGATCATCGCGAAGGAGCTGTACCGGGCGGAGGCGGGCCGGTCGCGGGAGGGGGCCCCGGAAACGGGGCGGCCCCCGCAGCGGCCCGCGGGGCAGGCGTCGGAAGAGCCCCCGGAACGGCCTCCGGGGCAGGCGTCGGGGCAGCCCCCGGCCCTGCCGTACGAGAAGCTTGTCGAGACGCCTTCCGCGCCGTCGAAGGAGGCCACGTCATGAGCCTGCACCGGCACAACCCCGCCGAGCTCTCCCCGCCCACCGGCTTCTCCCACGCCGTCACCGCCACCGGCTCGCGGCTCGTCCTCCTCGCCGGGCAGACCAGCCTCGACCGTGACGGCAAGGTCGTGGGGGAGTCCCTGCCCGAGCAGTTCGAGACCGCTCTCACCAACCTCCTCACCGCCCTCCGTCACGCCGGCGGCTCCCCCGCCGACCTCGCGCGCGTCACCGTCTACGCCACCGACATCGCCGACTACCGCCACCACGCCCACGAACTGGGCCGGATCTGGCGGCGGTTGGCAGGACGCGACTACCCGGCGATGGCCGTCATCGGAGTCGTACGGCTCTGGGACGAGCAGGCGCACGTCGAACTGGACGGGCTCGCCGTCCTGGAGTGACGGCACCCCGCTTGATCAACTGGAGAGTCGCCGAACCCGGGCTTAATGTCGAAAGGTGGACTGACCGGCCCACGGCTCCTCACAGAGCGAGGGCGCGATGCGCCATGAGTACACCCAAGCCGACAACCCCAGCAGAGACCGCGGCCCCGAAGCACCGGGGCGACGGAAAGGGCATCGCCCTCTTCGTCATCGCCTCGTGTCAGTTGATGGTCGTTCTCGACATCACGATCGTCAACATCGCGTTGCCACACATCCAGAGCTCGCTGGAGTTCTCGACGACCAGCCTGTCGTGGGTCGTCAACGCCTACACGCTGACCTTCGGCGGACTGCTGCTCCTCGGCGGTCGCGCCGGTGACATCCTCGGCCGCCGCCGTGTCTTCATGTTCGGCATCCTGCTCTTCGGGTTCGCCTCGCTGCTCTGCGGACTGGCCCAGAACGACTGGCAACTCCTCGCCGCCCGCGCACTCCAGGGCGTCGGCGGAGCCATCGCCTCCCCGACCTCGCTCTCCCTGATCACCACGAACTTCGAGGAGGGCCCGGAACGCAACCGGGCGTTCGGCGTGTTCGCGGCCGTCTCCGCGGGCGGCGGCGCGATCGGGCTCGTCGCCGGCGGACTGCTCGTCGAATGGCTCGACTGGCGCTGGATCTTCTTCGTCAACGTGCCCATCGCGCTGCTCATCGTGTTCCTCACACCCCGCCACATCAAGGAGTCCGAGCGGCACCCCGGCCACTTCGACTTCACCGGTGCGTTCACCTCCACCCTGGGCATGGTGGCGCTGGTCTACGGATTCATCCGGGCGTCCCAGGAGGGCTGGCGCGACCCGTGGACGCTCGCCTCGTTCGGCGCGGCGGTCGTCCTGCTGATCCTGTTCATCCTGGTGGAGCGCCGTTCCCGGCAGCCGATCACCCCGCTGCACATGTTCGCCGACCGCAACAGGGCGGGAACGTACGCGATCATGCTCTGCCTGGCCGCGGCGATCTTCGGAATGTTCTTCTTCCTGACGCTCTGGGTGCAGGACGTGCTGCACTTCAGCCCGTTGAAGACCGGTCTCGCCTTCCTGCCCGTCAGCGCGATCATCGCGGTCGGTGCCGGCGTCGCCTCCCAGCTGCTCCCCAGGTTCGGCCCGAAACCCTTCATGGTGGTCGGCTCGCTCCTCGCGGCGGCCGGCCTGTCGTGGCTGACCCTGACCGACGTCGACTCGACCTATCTGGGCAGCATCCTGGGGCCGATCCTGGTCTTCGGCATGGGCATGGGTCTCATGTTCGTCTCGCTGACCATCATGGCCCTGTCCAACGTGGAGCAGCGGGAGTCGGGCGCCGCGTCCGGGCTGCTCAACGCCACGCAGCAGGTGGGCGGTTCGCTGGGCCTCTCGATCCTGGTGACCGTCTTCGGCACGGCGAGCCGCAACGAGGCGAAGGTGCAGATCCCCGCCTTCCTCTCCCAGGCGGGGCCCCTGGAGAAGGCCGAGTTCGCCAGGACCGGGCAGCTGCCCCCGCCGTACGCCGACCAGGTCCTGACATCCGGTGTCTCGTCCGGATTCATCACCGCGGCGGCGTTCTCCATCGTGGCGTTCTTCATCGCGCTCTTCGTGATCCAGGTCCGCCAGTCGGACATCGACCGCCTCAAGGGCGGGATGCCACCGCCCGGCGCCGGCTGACCGCGCCGAGGACCGGGTGAGGGCAACCCGGGTGAGTGGCCGCGCAACGTACGATCGATCGCGTTGTCGGTATCACTACCCAGGGAGAAACCCCCATGGCCCAGATCGCGTTCAAGGGCAACCCGGTGCAGGTCAACGGCGTGCTGCCCGCCCCCGGCACTGTCGCCCCGGCCTTCACGCTCGTCGCCAAGGAGCTGACGGACAGCTCGCTCGAGCAGTTCGCCGGACAGCGCAAGGTGCTGAACATCTTCCCGAGCGTCGACACCGGCGTCTGCGCCGCCTCCGTCCGTACGTTCAACGAGAAGGCGGCCGACCTGGAGAACACCGTCGTGCTGTGCATCTCCGCGGACCTGCCCTTCGCGCAGTCCCGCTTCTGCGGTGCGGAGGGGCTGGAGAACGTGAAGACGCTCTCGACCCTGCGCGGCCGCGAGTTCCACACCAACTACGGCGTCGAGATCACGGACGGCCCGCTGGCCGGCCTGACCGCCCGCGCCGTGGTCGTCCTGGACGAGAACAACGAGGTGCTCCACTCGGAGCTCGTGGGCGAGATCGCGACCGAGCCCGACTACGAGGCCGCCCTCGCCGCCCTGAAGTAGCCGGACCGGTCCGGGCGGGCGGCCCCGCTGTCGCCCGCCCGGACCCGCGCGCGACGCGCTCGCCGACGGTTGGGTGAACTCTGGCGGAAGCTTCGTCGCACGGCGTCTCCCGAGGTGCCGGGGCCGGGGATAGTGATCCGGTCAGCTGGTTTCCCGCCGTGAACGGCCGGGCCGTGCACGTGGGGGTTCGATGACGAGATGGGATGCGGTCCGGGTTCGGCAGGGCATCGTCGAGAGCTGTACCTCCGCAGAGCGGGCCGGTGACGAGGCCGTGCGGAGAGGCAGGCCCCGGGAGGCCCGGCGGCACTACGAACGCATGCTGGCGAACGCCATCCAGCTGGCCGAGCAGTTCCCCGACGTCTCCACGCGGCGGGATCTGAGCGCGTCCTTCGGCAAGTACGGCGACTTCTGGGTCGACGCGCACCGCCCCGACCAGGCCGCGGAGGCGTACGAGGAGGCCCTGGCGGTCGCCACGCGACTGCACCGGGAGCACCCCGACGACCCCGGGGCGCTCCGGAACCTGAGGCACGCCGAGTTCAAGCTCGGCGAGATCGCGGGTGCCACGGCCGGGAACACGGCCCGCGACCGCTACACGGCGGCGCTGTCGTACGCCGAGCGCCTGGTGGACGCGGACCCGCGCAACCGTGCCGACCGGCGTGAACTGGGCGTGATCCAGGAGCGGCTCGGGCTCCTGGCGGCGGACCGCGGGGAGCACGACGAGGCGGCCGAGTGGTACGCGGGCGCGCTGACCGTCCGCCGGAACCTGGCCC
Organism: Streptomyces sp. NPDC012508; assembly: GCF_042902595.1. Taxonomy (NCBI): domain Bacteria; kingdom Bacillati; phylum Actinomycetota; class Actinomycetes; order Kitasatosporales; family Streptomycetaceae; genus Streptomyces; species Streptomyces sp. NPDC012508. The sequence continues at coordinate 177,210 of NZ_JBIBEO010000008.1, read as the reverse complement.
TGGAGACGCCCAACGACCCCCGCACCCGCCGTGACCTGGGCGCCCAGCACGAACGCCTCGGCGACCTGGCCCTGCTCCGCCACGACCTGGAGACCGCCCGCGCCCACTACGAGGAGGCGCTCACCAACCGCCGCGCCCTGCTCGGCGACGACCCCAGGGACCTGTCGGCCCAGCGGGCCCTGAGCCTCCTCTGCGAACGCCTCGGCGACGTAGCCCTCCTCACGGAGGGCCCCGACGGAGCCCGCCAGTGGTACGACGACAGCTTCGCGATCCTGGACGCGGCACTCGGCCCGAAGCACCCGGAAACCCGCACGCTCCGCAAGAAACTGCGCAGCCACCCACCCACGCCGAGCTGAGGCGCCGGGTCCGAGGCCGTACTCGCCATGAGCGGCGAGCATCCCCTGACCGCTATCGGACTCGAGCCGGCGGGGCAGGCGGGTGGGGGGACCGACTCGCCCGCCGCGAGACCTGGGAAGCGATCTCCATCGCGAGCCCGCCGGCGGCGCCGAGCAGCCCGAACAGCGCTGTCAGGACCAGCAGGAGTAGTCCCCAGTTGTTGTCCAGGGCACGGGCCTGGACCGTGGTGGCCGCGACGCTGCCCGACTGCGCGTCGAGCGAGAAGCGGGAGTCGTTGGAGTTCGCGCGGTGGTCACCGAGCAGGAACAGTCTCCCCTCGGGCACCAGCACGTCGTAGGCGGGTGCCGTGCCGGACGGATCGCCGTCCTTCACGTACGGCTCCGTCAGCGTCCCGCCGTTCACCGTCACCGGCCCGCCGGGGATCTGACGGACGTGGTCGCCGCCCATGCCGATCACACGACGCAGCACGGGCCTGTTCTCGTAGCCGTCCTCCGTCCGGTGGAGCACCACATCGCCCCGCCTGACCTCGTCCGCGTCGATGCGCTCGAAGAAGACACGGTCGCCGCGTGGGTATGTCGGGTCCATGGCATCGCCGTTGACGGTGGCTGTCGTGTACCCGGTGGCGAGGAGCGCGATCGCACCCACGGCCGCAGCCAGCCCCGCTGCGCCCAGCACGCGTCCGGCGAGCCGCGGCCGGCGCCGACTCGTCATGACGCCGCGCCGATCGGGTAGAAGTCCGGTTCCGGCATCAGCCGCGCGATGGAGAAGGGTTCGAACTCCGGGTCCGTCAGGACGCGGTAGACGAACTCGGAGGTGGACATGCTCACCTCGTGCCAGGGGTACGGGTTGCCCTGGGTGACGATCGGCCAGGTCGACGGGTCCTCCTCCGCGGACGCCAGCCAGAAGTAGCTGCAGTCCATCTCCGCGAAGGCCCACGGAATCAGGCCTCGACGACCGGGCCGGTACACCTGGTACGGCTTGAGGACGGGATCGGGCCCTTCCTCAGGGCTGGTGTCGAGGTACGTGTGCCAGATATGGGTCAGGTCGAACTGGCGCGTGGCATCGACACTCAGAACCCTCATGAACTCCGAGAATTCCCCCGTACCGAATGTCTCGGCGAGTTTCTTGTAGTCCTCGGGCAGTGCCGTGCCGAGGTCTTCTTCCATGCTGTTCCAGGGGAGTTCCAGCCGAAGCGGCTCCCAGTTCGTGGTCTCGGCGATGCGCTCGACCCACATTCCTTCCACACTCCGATCGAAGAAACTGAAGACACTGGGACCGGGGGGCGTGCCGGATGTCCGGCACGCCCCCCGGAATCCTCTTATGGGGTGTTGTAAACGGGCACCGAATCGCTGGCGCCGCTCGAACTCGTCCAGGATATGTCGATCCGGTCCGGCATCGGATCAGTGGCACTGGGATAGTGCACCTTGACCTGGTAGAAGACGGTGTGGCCGTTGTTGATCTGGCCGGCCACCGCTTCCTCCACCGTGGACATGACCCTCTGGTTCACGCGGCTGTACATCGGCGCGAGATTGCGGATGTCCTCACCCGAGCCGCCGAATCGGTCGGCGATCAGGTGACCCCGGTCCAGGCCCTTCCGGTAAAGCGGACCACCCTTCTGCATCGCCTTCGGGATGAACAGGGGGTCGTCGGTGGGCCAGACCGTCGGGCTGCCGAAGATGCCGTCATCCCCGTACATCTCGCCGGTCTTCTTGTCCACATTGTTGATGTCGTGCCAGTTCAGGCAGGCGATCGCGCCCTGGGAACGGCCCGCACCGTCGAGCGGCATGTAGTACAGCTCGCTCTTCCTGCTGTCCTGGCAACCCGAATTCTGGAACGGGAACACCGTGTCGGCGCCCCGCCACTCCTTCACGTCATCGGTCTTGGTGAGCAGACCCCGGTCGTAGTCCGGCGAGTCACCGGGCTCGTACTCGTACCCGTTGGGCGCGGTCTCCGTGTTCCAGCCGATGCCGTCGAGGAAGACGTTGACGGCGGTGAGCCAGCCTCCGCCCGTCTTCTTCACGCCGCCCGCGATGTCCGTGGCGTCGTCGAAGAAGTCCTCGCAGGCATCCCATCCGAAGCAGTGCCCGTCCATCTCCACGAAGTTGACGGGATTGCCGCCGGTGAAGGCGTACCGGTTTCCGGTGTAGGGGTCGGAACCGAGGCCCATGTCCGAGAGCGCACCGTTGTACATGTCCCGGGACGTGAAGCGGTTGAGCCCCGGGTTGTAGTCGCGGAAGCCCATGTCGTACGTACCCGACTTGGCGTCCCAGCGCTTGGCGTTGAACCGGTAGGGGTTGTAGGCCTCCTTGGTCGGGTCGGCCGCCTCCGGCTTGTCGATGCCGGTGAACTCGGCCTTGTCGTCGGAGCCGTAGGCGGTGTACCCGTACGTGGCCTTGGTGTTGCCGTCCTTGTCGGTCAGCGTCTCGACATCGGTGTGCGAGTTGTAGCCGTAGAAGCCGTCTTCGCCGGTGCCGTCGGTGTTGTGCTTGACCTGGGACAGGCGCTCGCCCCAGGGGCTGTACTGGTAGGACTTGGTGAGCTCTCCGGCGACTTCCTCACCCAGCACCTCGGTGGACAGGCCGAGGTACGTGAAGTCGGTCGTCTTTCCGTCGGCCGTCTTGGACGCGGTGCGGTCCAGCGGGTCGAAGGTGTACTTCGTCGACTTCAGGACACCCGCGTCGTCCGCCTTCTGGGACTCCACGACATGGTCGAAGCCGTCGTAGACGCTGCGCTCGATGACCTTTCCGCCCGCGACGACCGACTCCTGGCGGCCGAACGGGTCGTAGTTGTAGGTGGCGGTCGAGCCGCCCATGACAGCCGACTTCAGACGATTGCGGTCGTAGTCGTACGTCGTGGACGTGCCCTTGACCGTCTGGCTGATGACGTTGGCGTTGTCGTCGTGGACGTACGTGTCCGTGCCTGCGCCGTTACCGGTCTTGACCGACTTGGCGAGCCGGTCGGCCGGGTCGTACGTGTAGTCGGTGGTGGAGTCGAGATACGCCGCGTTGTTGTCGGCGTTCATCTTCTTCGCGACGTCCTGCGCCTTGTTGCCGTTGGCGTTGTACGTGTAGGTGTGCGAGGAGACGAGGGTGCCGGAGCCCTTCTTCTCCGTCGTCGACTTCACCGCACCGTTGAGGTAGTAGGTGTAGTCGACCGTGTTCTGGTTGGCCTTGGTCTCCCGGAGCTTCAGGCCACGGTCGGTGTACGTGTACGACGTCACCTTCGGCGAGGTGTCGGTCGCCGACGTGCCGACCGACACCGACGAGACCAACTGGCGCAGTTCGTAGGTGTACTTGGAGAACTGGTCGGGGTGGGTGGTGGTCACCGGCCGGCCGTTGTCGTCGTACGTGAACGACGAGACCTTCTTCTCCTGGCCCGCCAGGGCCTCCGTCACCTTCTGGACCTGGTTGAGGCCGGTGTAGGCGATCGTGTAGGCGTCGATCTTCGCACCCGCCGAGGTGTCGTCGATCGACGTCAGGTTGGCATTGACATCGTAGGTGTAGGTGAAGGAGTGCTTCTCGCCGTCGGTCTCACCGGCGGTGTCACGCACCAGCTTGACCGCGTCCGCGACGACCGCGCCGCCGCTGTTCTGATCCAGCTTCAGCCGGGCGTCATTGCCCTGCTTGAGGCTGTAGGAACCGAGCGCGACCCAGGTGCCCGCGGCCGTCCTCTGGTCCTTGGTCACCGCCGGGTGCGTGGTCGTGCCCTGCGACAGGGTGTACTTCGCGGTCGTGGCCGCGCCGGCCACCTCCGGGTACTTCACGTAAGCGGTGTACGTGCCGTCCTTGGGGACGTTGAGCGTCCACGTGAAGGCGTCGGTCCCGCTGCCCGCGGCGTGCGTCCGGTGGTCGTAGCCCTGCTGACCGGTGGTGTTCCCGGTGGCCCAGGAACCCGTGGCGGAGGTGTGCTGGGTGTCGGAGTTGTCGACCAGGACGACCGCCGTACCCACCGGCACGCCGTCGTCGGACTTGGACTTCAGCTTCCCGTCGGGGTAGAAGGACCACGTCATGGTGCGGTTCGAGGACCCGCCGGCCGAGGTGAGCGTACGGGCCTTCTGCTGGCCCGTCTCCGTGTAGTCGTACGTCGTGGCGATGTCCCACGGGTCGACGGACTTGCGGATCCAGCCGTTGTCGAAGTACTCGTACGTCGTGTCGTTGCGGACCGTCTGGCCCTCCGACGGGGGCGCCGAGGTCTTCTTGACCCTGCCCACCTCGTCGTACACCGTCTCGACGTAGACGTTGGGGTCGTTGTAGCGGCTGTCGGCGGGGTCGTACGGCTGGAACTGCTTCACCGGCCGGTTCAGCGCGTCGTACTCGGTGCGCCGGGTGAAGTCGTCCGCCGCCGCCGTCTCGGTGCCTCGGGGCGAGATGACCTTGGTGGTGTTGCCGACCTCGTCGTACTCGAACCGGGTCTTGCGGAACGTGGTGCCCGCGTACGGCTTGCGGATCTCCTTCTGCTTGCCGCGCTTGTCGTAGTCGACGTACGTGGAGTTGTTCTCGGCGTCCTTGGTCTCGATGACCAGGGAGTCCTTGTCGTACGTCCGCGAAGTGGCCTTGCCCGCCGCGTCCGTGACCGTCGTGACCCGGTGGTTCAGGTCGTAGGCGGTCTTCGTCATGTAGTCGGCCGGGTCGGCGGTGGCGTTCGCCTTCGGGTCGACGACCTTGGTGACGTTGCCGGCGTTGTCGTACTCGTACGAGATCCTGTGGCCGTCCGCGTTGGTCGCGGACACGAGCTGGTAGAGCTCGTCGTAGACGTTGGTCGTGACGTAGTCCGTCGCGTCCGCCGTGGTCAGGGCACCCTTCGGCTCCGTCGTCGTCCTGAGATTGCCGACCTTGTCGTAGGTGTACGTCGACCTCCGCTCGCCCGAGGTCGCCGTGTCCTTGGGTGCGGTGGCCGAGGTGACCTGGTCCGCCGCGTCGTACACCGCCGTGGAGACCGCGCCGGTGGGCGAGGTGGACGTGGTGACGTTGTCGTTCGCGTCGTACACGGGTGCCGGAGTGGTGATCAGGGTCCCGGCTTCCTTGGGCACCGTGGCCACCAGCGGACGCCCGAAGGTGTCGTAGGTCTGCGTGGTCTTCTTGCCCAGGGCGTCGGTCACCTCGGTGACCTGGCCGCGCTCGTCGTAGACGAAGCCCGTCGAATGGTTCAGGGCATCGGTCATGGTGGCCGGGTACCCGGTGGGTCCGAAGCTGCTGTTGGTGGTCGAGTTGCCGTTGGCGTCGATCACCTTGGTCAGCTGGCCGTGGGAGTCGTACTCGTACGACGTCGTGTAGTCGCCGGCGACGGCCGTGGTGGCGACACCCTCCGGGTCGGTGACCGTCTTCAGGTTGCCGAACTGGTCATAGCCGAACTGCCACTTACGGCCCTCGGGCGAGGTCTTGGTGGCGAGGTCGGCGGAGTAGCCGTCCAGACGCGTCTGGTAGCTGTACTGCTGCGAATTGGCCGGGTAGGTGCCCGGGGCGCAGTCGCTCTGGGCCGGCACGCCGGCCTTGTTGTTCTCCGCGTCGCGCTGCCAGAGCGGGTAACCCGTCTTCTGGTCGTAGCAGTACGCGGTCTTCGCCCCGTTCGCCTCCTCCAGGTACGTGACGTTGTTGTCCGCGTCCCACGACATCTTCGAGGTCTGCGCCTTGGCGTTCGTCGTCTGCACACCGCGGCCGAAGTCATCGGTGACATAGGTGGACGTGTGCTGCTCGGCGTCGGTGACCTTGGTGTCGGTGAACTTGGTGTTCGTCGCGTCGACCGCGTAGGCGAAGCCGGTGGTGTCCTGCAGGCGGTCGGTGATCGTCTTGGTCCACCAGTGGTACTTCGGGTCGTCACCGGCCTGCGGCGCGTGGTAGGCCAGCTGCGTGGCGTTGCCGCGCGGGTCGGTGGCCTTGACCAGCTTGACGTTCTTGTTCCCCTGCGTGGCGTCGTAGGTGAACTTGAAGTCCTTGGGCTGGCTGGAACCGACGCCATCGGTGATCTGGCCGAGCAGGCCCTTGTCGGTGTAGTAGAAGGAGATCTTGCGGCCGGAGATGTCCGTCATGGACTTCACGTGGTCGTAGATCTTGGAGTTGGTCAGGTTCGAGCCCGTGACCTTCGCGCCCAGATCGTTGATGTACTCGTAGGACGCGTCTCCCTTCTTGTAGTAGTCGACGGTGAAGGACTGACGGCCGGCCGGGTCCGTGACGTAGGTCAGGAACTTGGTCGGCTTGTTGTTGGACTTGCGCTCCTCGTAGGTGAAGGTCTGTGTGTTGCCGTTCTTGTCCACCGTCGAGGTCATGTAGCCGTCGCAGCCGAACAGGAACCGCGTGCCGTCGGGCCTGGTCATGGTCCAGGCGTCGGGGACGGGGTCCTTGGTGGGCTTGCAGTCCAGGCCCGCCTTCATCGTCAGCTTGTAGTGGACACCGGCCGGTGCCTTCCACACGCTGTTGGCGGCGTCCCAGCGGAAGACGTGCGTGGTGCCGTCACCGTCCGGCAGACGGATCTCCGTCGGGTTCGGGTTCGGGTGGAAGTCGAGGGGCGCACCCATGCGGATGGGCCCGGAGGTCTGGAACGACCAGCCGTGTCCGGCGACGGTGTCACTGGTGTCGAGACTGTTGTACGCGAACCGGGCGAAGGTGCTCAGGCCCCGGCCGGGGTTGGTGAACGCGTTGTACTGCCACACGCTGTTACCGGTGGCCAGGTTGTTCATGACCGTGGATCCCGCGCCGGTGTTCTTACCGGTGTAGCTGTAGAACTTCTCCATGCCGAGGCTGTTGGAGGTCGGGTCCTCGACCGCCACGTTCTGCTTCAGCGACGGGATGCCGCCGGTGCCGGCGGACAGCCAGGTGCCGTCGGCGATCTTGCGGACGTCCCAGCCGAGCACGTACTCGTTGCGCTTGTTTCCGTTGTCGGAGTTGATCGGCGTCTTGACCTGCGCCTGGATCGTCGCCGACTTGCCCGGCAGCAGGGCGGGGATCGCGGTGGACAGCTGGTTGCCGCCCGTGGTGACGTCCGTGCCGTCGGGCAGCTTCCAGGTGTACGACAGCTGCCGCTCACCGGCCGCCCACGCCGTGGACGTGGTGTTGGTGACCGTGAACTCGACGGCGTACTGCGAGTTCGGCGTCATACGGGCCGGAGTCGTCGGGGCGTAGTACGTGTCCTCGGTGGTCGCGTCGACGTAGATGACCTGCATGTACGGACGCAGCTGCGGGTCGGAGGCCTCGGACGACAGGAACAGCGTGCGCTCCTGCGGGCCGGTGGTGGTCTCGTCCTTCAGCTTGACCAGGACGCCCTTGTTGTTGGCAGGCGTCTTGACCCAGGACTGCATGAGTCCGGTGGCGTCCCACCAGTGGCGGCCGACCTCGTCGGTGATCTGCGGAACGGTGTCGGCGACGGTGGCCGAGAAGTCACCTCCCGCGGTGGTCCAGGGGGTCGTGGAGTTCGCGTTGTTCCACGTCGCCTGGGTCTCGGTGAAGTCCCTGGTCAGGGAGTGGAGTTCGTAGATCGCACCGTTGGTCGTGCTGGTGGTCTCCGCGCCCCACATGTACATCTTGTTCTCCAGCACCGTGGCGGTGGTGGGGATGGATGTGGTGGGGAACTTGATGACGGCGCGCGTCTTGCCGTACGTGCCGGAGTTGTTGCCCACGCTCAGCCAGGTCTGCGCCTTGCCGGAGACCAGACCGTCGTGGTTGACGGTCGGCTGCTGCGAGGAGAGCGTGGTGTCGGTCTGACCTGCCTGGATGATCTTCATCGTCCGGCCGGCCTTCGGGATGCCCACGATGCGGGTCGGCGACCCGAGGAGCTGGCCGTTCTTGGTCTTGACCGCGAGCTGGTAGTAGTACGACTTCCCGATCTCACTGGAGCTGGAGTCCGGGGTCGGCACCGCCGTGGTGTCCGTGTACGTCGTCACGGTCGAGCCGATCGGCGCGATCAGGGTCGCCGCGGACGGGGTGAAGGCCTGCTGCGTGGAGCGGTGCAGCTGGTACTCCACGATGTCCAGGCCGGTGTCACCGCTGCTGTTGGCGTACGCCGGCCAGGAGAGCTCCGGTCCGGTGGAGTGGACGACGGTCGGCGAGTTCAGCGATGTGCCGACAGCCCCGTAGGTCACCGTCAGGCGCGGGTACGTGGAGGTCTCACCGCCATAGGCGTTGCCGTCGGCCGCCGCGTAGCGCGGGCCGCCGGTCGGCGCGGTGCCCGACTCGTCCTTGGCCTTCAGCACGAAGCCGTGGTTGGTCGCCGTGCCGGAGACCCACTTCTGGACCGTGTCGGCGACGGGGAAGTCGTGCCACTTGTTGTAGTCCCAGGCGGCCTTGGTGATCTCGGCGGGGTTCACCAGCCGCACCGAGTCGGCCAGCGCACGGGTGGTGGCCGAGCCGGTGTCACCGAGGGCGACCTTCCCGGCGTTCCCCTTGGCGAAGCTCAGCTCGGCCGCGTCCAGGGTCTTCCAGACACCGCCGGTACCGGTCTGGTTGACCGTGTAGTTCTTCGTGCCCCCGTTGTGGGTGACGGTGTACGGGGCGGCCGTGGCCGCGTCCGCCGCCGCCGGGTAGTGCACGTCCACCCGGTACGTGTCGGTCTCCGGGACCCTCGGCTGCCAGGTGTACGACTCGCCCGTGAGCGCGTTCTTGTTGTAGGCGTAGTCGTCGTTGGTCGCCGCGCCGCCGGTCGTGGTGGCTCGCGGCCATTCGCCGACCGCCGCCGTACCGGCGTCGCCGTCGTCCACCTGCACCGTGGTGCCGGACAGTTCACCCACCAGCGCGCTGGTGTTGGACCACGTCGCGGGCGTCGCGCCCGACTCGCTCCACGCCCCGGTTGCCCGGTGCGCCTCGAGGGCGACGACGTTGCCGTTGGTGGTGTGCGCCTGGTCGTAGTACAGACTCAGCCGGGCCGCGTCGACCTTCACTCCCGCCGGGACCTCGTTCAGCGGGAACTTGATCAACGAACGGGAGATACCGGTGTCGGTCTTGCCGACCGACAGCTTCCAGGTGTTGTTGAAGTTGACCGCCGGCTGGTCCGAAAGGACCATCGTGTCCTCGGAGGCCGAGGCGATCGGAGTGATCGTGATCGTCGGGTCGATCACGACCGGGTACTGACGCTCCTTCGCCGCGAGCCACTTGGCGTCCGGCGTGATGGTCAGCTTCCAGCCCTTGCCGTCGGCGTCCCGCGCCAGCTTCTGCGTGACCCTGGTGCTGTACGTACCACCGGTCACCGACTGCGGATCCTTCTTGCCGTCCGTCATGTACGGAGCCGGGATCACCATCACCGGAGTACCCGGAGCCTCGCCGAAGAAGGCGATCGAGCCGTCCTTGCGGGCCGTCGGCGTCAGGCCGCCCTCGGTGTCCAGGGTGAAGGTGAACGACACCGGTCCCGCCGGGCGTTCGGCGAGGACGATGTCCTCCTTCACCTGACCGTTGCCGACCCGGTACGACAGATCCGCGCCGGCGACCGCGTCCTTGTAGACGACCTGGTCGCCCTTCGCCTCCGGCTTGAGCGCGCGGGCACCGGACAGGCCGAACGTGACCGCCCCGCCGCCCTCCGCCTCGAAGCGCATGAACCTGCCGGCGTCGGAGCCGAACCAGCTCTTGCCGGTGTTCGCGGTGTTGGCGAAGTCGAAGCCCTTGTCCTGGGTGGCACGCACCGTGGTCTCGACCGGCTTCCAGGACTTCCCGGACCTGTACGACGTCGGCACGGCCGTCAGTTCGGCCTCGATCCGGCCGTCCGACAACTGCCAGAAGCGCGCCTGCGACGTGCGCTTCCCCGTCAGCTCCTTGACCCGCTTCGCCTTCGGGAGCTTCTCGCCCTTCGGCAGCTTCTCCCGGCTGGGTACCTCCAGGTTCCCGCCGGCCGGGGGCTGCGTCCCGCCCGCGCCGTCGTCCGAGAACCAGCCCGCGATCGTGTCGAAGACGCCCTTGCCGTCGTCATGGGACGGTGATTCGGGAGCCGCATAGGCGACCTGTGGCAATAGCGTGCCCGCTACCGCCGACACGACGAGACAGGAGAGATATCTCCTGTACGGAACTTTCACCTCAATACCTTTCGGCATCGACGCACCCGCATCACTTCACGCGAAATGGGCACGCCGAACTAGCCGGAGCGTAGGTTTCCGCCCGGCTTGGAGCGATGCGAGATGACCGCGAGAAGCAGGAAAACGCGAGCTCGCGGCGTCGCAGTGGGCTTTCTAGCCAGCCTTATGACGCTGCGTCAATCCTGATGACATAAGGGACAATCGCGCGCTCTGAAGAGGTGTTGTTCGCCCGATTCTTCCGCCCACTCGCGTGTGACCGGGGGCGTGGTGTATAACCGCCCGGTTCATCTGCCGACCAACCGAAAGCCGGGCTCTTTCATGTCATCCAGCGGAATCGCGGAGAATGCCGCACAGCAGGAGAGCGAACACGAGGGCACCGAGGGCTCGCCGGACCGGCGGGGGCTGCTGGCTGCCGGTATCGCCCTGCTCGCCTGCTTCGGGATCGTCGGCTACGGCATGCTCGACACCGACGAACAGCCGAAGCCGCGTGCCGTGCCGACGGCCGAAGTGACGTACGAGGTCACGGGGACGGGAACCGCAGAGATCTCGTACCTCGCCCGCAGCGTGGCCGGCACGGCCACGGTCGAGAAGGCCGTCGCGCTTCCCTGGAAGAAGTCGGTCCAGGTGCCCCTCGGGAAGGCCCCGACCGTCGCCATCGTCCTCGACGGGAAGGGGGGACAGGCGGCCTGCACACTGGCGATCCGCGGCAAGCACGTCCAGCGCTCCACCGCCATGGGCGAGTTCGGGCGCGCCACGTGCACCGGCGAGCTGCCCCCCGGCGGCGGCCAGGGGTGACGCGCCACCTCCCGGGGATCCGTACGGCCGCGGGCAGTTCCCCGTACGCCAGAAGCTGACGAGCACGACCACCACGAACGACAGCGGCCGGGCCCCTTCTGCAGGGTCCCGGCCGCCTGGCGTCGCAGGAGCGCGATGTCGGCTGCCGCGGATGCCGACGTGGTGGAGGGATCGGCCGTCCCGCGCTCCGGCCCGTGGACGCGCCGGCGAGCCTCAGCCGCGACGATCTGTCAGATGTCCCGGAAGATCTCGATCTGCGCGCCGACCGAGTTCAGGCGTTCCGCCAGGTCCTCGTAGCCGCGGTTGATGACGTAGACGTTCCGGAGGACCGACGTGCCCTCCGCGGCCATCATCGCCAGGAGGACCACCACCGCCGGGCGCAGGGCCGGGGGGCACATCATCTCGGCCGCGCGCCAGCGGGTGGGGCCCTCGACCAGGACGCGGTGGGGGTCGAGGAGTTGGAGGCGGCCGCCCAGGCGGTTGAGGTCCGTGAGGTAGATGGCGCGGTTGTCGTAGACCCAGTCGTGGATCAGCGTCTTGCCCTGCGCCGTCGCCGCGATCGCCGCGAAGAACGGGACGTTGTCGATGTTCAGGCCCGGGAACGGCATCGGGTGGATCTTGTCGATCGGCGCCTCCAGCTTGGAGGGGCGGACCGTCAGGTCGACCAGACGTGTGCGGCCGTTGTCCGCGGCGTACTCCGGGGAGCGGTCGTGGTCGAGGCCCATCTCCTCCAGGACCGCGAGCTCGATCTCCATGAACTCGATCGGGACCCGGCGGATCGTCAGCTCCGACTCGGTGACGACGGCCGCGGCCAGCAGGCTCATCGCCTCGACCGGGTCCTCGGAGGGGGAGTAGTCCACGTCCACGTCGATCTGCGGGACACCGTGGACGGTGAGCGTCGTCGTGCCGATGCCCTCCACCCGTACGCCCAGCGCCTCCAGGAAGAAGCAGAGGTCCTGGACCATGTAGTTGGAGGAGGCGTTGCGGATGACGGTCACGCCGTCGTGGCGGGCCGCGGCCAGCAGCGCGTTCTCCGTCACGGTGTCGCCGCGCTCGGTCAGCACGATCGGGCGGTCCGGGACCACGGAGGATTCGACCTGCGCGTGGTAGAGGCCCTCGGTGGCCGTGACCTCCAGGCCGAAGCGGCGCAGCGCGATCATGTGCGGCTCGATCGTCCGCGTACCGAGGTCGCAGCCGCCCGCGTACGGCAGCCTGAAGCGGTCGAGGCGGTGCAGCAGCGGGCCGAGGAACATGATGATCGAGCGGGTACGGATCGCGGCCTCGGCGTCGATCGAGTCCATGTCCAGCTCGGCCGGCGGCACGATCTCCAGGTCGACCCCGTCGTTGATCCAACGGGTGCGCACCCCGATGGAGTTGAGGACCTCCAGGAGCCGGAAGACCTCCTCGATGCGCGCGACGCGGCGCAGGACCGTGCGGCCCTTGTTGAGGAGTGAGGCGCAGAGCAGCGCGACACACGCGTTCTTGCTCGTCTTGACGTCGATGGACCCGGAGAGCCGGCGGCGGCCGACGACCCGCAGATGCATGGGGCCGGCGTAACCCAGGGACACGATCTCGCTGTCGAGTGCTTCGCCGATGCGTGCGATCATCTCAAGGCTGATGTTCTGGTTGCCACGTTCGATCCGGTTCACGGCGCTCTGGCTGGTGGCCAGGGCTTCGGCGAGCTGCGTCTGCGTCCATCCACGGTGCTGACGGGCGTCACGGATGAGCTTGCCGATGCGTACGAGGTAGTCGTCTGCCATGGGCGTCACGTTATCTCAGATATGAGATGAGGCTTGCGCGGGGGTGAGCCATCAGGGTGACGAACCGTGAGCAGTGGGGTGACGTGGTTCATACAGGGACAGTTCGGACCCGCTCGGCATGCGTACGGTGGCGAGCAGCCCCCACCCCTGGTCGCTGGGCTCCGACGTCTCGACCCCGCGCTCCCGCAACGTGGCGAGCGTACGGGTGATGTCGTCGCACATCAGATAGAACTCGTGCTTCGGCGCACCCTCCGTGGGGTGAACGGCGACCTCCGCCGGCGGCAGCTTGAAGATGAGCCAGCCGCGACCCGCGTCGACGTGCTCGAAGCCCAGCACGTCCTTCAGGAACGCCCGGTCGGCGTCCGCGTCCGGGGTGTAGAGAATCACATGCGCGCCGCTGAACATGCTCCGATCCTCCCCCTGCCGTACGGCCGCGGCAATCGCTCCGCGCCCGTACGGGGAGAGGGGGCGGGGCTGCTCAGGCCGCGGCCGGCGCGGTCGCCGCGCGGTGGTGGCTCGGGCGGGTCCCGTACACCCGGTGGAAGGCGACGCTCAGCCCGAAGGCGCTGCGGTAGCCGACCTGTCGGGCGATCGACTCCACCGTCGCGTCGGTACGCGCCAGCAGGTCGGCCGCCAGGGCGAGCCGCCAGCCGGTCAGATACGCCATGGGCGGTTCGCCGACCAGGTCGGTGAAGCGGCGGGCGAGCGTCGCCCGCGACACCCCCGTCTCCTCGGCGAGCGCCGCCACGGTCCATGGCCGCGCCGGACGGTCGTGCATCAGCCGGAGCGCCCGGCCCGCGACAGGGTCGCCGAGCGCGCGGTACCAGCCGGGCGGATCGGCCTCCGGACGCGCGAACCACTCGCGCAGCGTGGACAGCAGCAACAGGTCCAGGAGCCTGTCCAGGACGGCCTGCTGCCCCGGGTCGTCCCGGCCGATCTCCGCGGCGGTGAGGTCCAGGATCGGGCCGGGCCCGCCGTCGGGGCGGACCGTGACCACCCGGGGGAGCGCGCTCAACAGCCGCTCCGAGACACGGCCGCCCACGTGATAGCTGCCGGTGAGCAGCACCGTCGGGCCGTCCAGGGTGTTCCCGCAGGTGCGCAGTCCCAGCACGATGTCCTCGCAGACCTCCTCACCGTCGGCCGTCGTGCACCGGTCGGGGCCTTCCAGGACGTAGAGCGGCGGAGTCCCGGCGCCGGGATCGTCGGTGACGGAGAACGGCTCCGAGCCGACCACGACCGCCACATCCCCTCGGCCGAGCGCCACGGGCGGCTCGGTGCCGCCCGGGATCAGCCAGCCCGATCCCCGCAACATCGTGACCAGGGTGAGTTGCGTCCGGTCGGCGAAACGGATCGACCACGGCGGCGCCAGGATGTTCCGGCTGAACAGCGCGCCGTCGGATCTCACTTCGTACAGCAGACTTCCCAACGCGTCCATGGGGCAAGGCTAGACCCTGAGTCGGCGGGTGACGCGGCTCCTTGAGACGCTGAGACATCGATGTGAGCGCTCATGCCATTCCGCGCCTCACATCCTCGGCGTTGGATGTCTCTCATGACGACTCATCACATGACGACCGGGCCGATCCTCGTCCTCGGCGGCACCGGCAAGACCGGGCGCCGTGTCCTCTCCCGCCTCCGCCGGCGCGGCCATGACGTCCGCGCGGCCTCCCGCAAGGGGCCGACCCGCTTCGAGTGGACCGACGAGAACACCTGGGAGCCCGCCCTCGCGGGCGCCGGCGCGGTCTATCTGGTCGACTCGCAGCGCGAGGACGCCGCGACCTCGATGCGCGCCTTCGCGAAGCTCGCCGCCGCCGGCGGGGTCGAGCGCCTCGTCCTGCTCTCCCACAGCGACTGGGTCGTGCCGGAGGGCGAGGAGAAGCTGCCCTGCGAGAGCGCGGTGCGGGAGTCCGGTGCGGCGTGGACGATCCTGAAGCCGGCCTGGTTCGCCCAGAACTTCAGCGAGGACCCGATGTTCCGGGGGCAGATCCTCGACGGGGAGGTGGTCACGTCGACGGGAGCGGGCGCCGAGCCGTGGGTCGACACGGAGGACATCGCCGACGTCGCCGTGGCCGCCCTCACCGAGGACGGGCACGCCGGGCAGACGTACCCCTTGTCCGGGCCGCGGCTGCTCACCTTCGACGCCGTGGCCGACGAGATCGCCCGGGCCACCGGCCGGGACGTCACCCACCGGGCCGTCTCGCCCGAGGAGTTCGCGTCCTACGCGGCGCGGCGCGGGGTGTCCGAGGAGTACATCGCCCTGCTGAACATGCTCTACGGCTGGATCCGCGAGGAACGTTTCGCCCGGCTCGCGGACGGCGTCCAGCGCGCCCTCGGCCGTGAACCGCGCGACTTCTCCGACTACGTCCGTACGGCCGCGGTGACGGGTGTCTGGCACAGCTGACAGGTGTCTGGAACGGCTGACCGTCCCACCCGTCTCCGGCTGCGTCCGTACGCCGTGGTCACATCGGCCCGGCACCGCTGGCCGTCCCTCCGTCGACCTACGGCAATTCGACCGAGAGGTGGGCGGAAAGGGCGCGGAGGAAGTCCGGCGCGTCGAACATCGCGCCCGCCGAGGCGACCCCGGCCGTCCTGGTCCGCCCGGTGAGGAGCCGCTCGACCGCTTCCACCGCGAGCGGCGCGCTGACGGCGTAGATGTCCCGACCGCTCGCCACGGCGCGCTGCTCCACGCCACCGGAGCGCACGACGACGTCGACGAGGAAGGTCTGCGCGGACCGTCCGCGCTCGTCGACCGCGGCAGGCGCCGGGGTGTCCGAGGCCGCCAGGTCCCCGGCCGCCTCGACGGCCATGTACGTACGGACCTCGGGCACCGTCAGGTGGCTGGGGACGGTGACGACGTCGGCCATGGTGAAGTCGCCGATCACGGCCCTGACCCCCAGCGGCTCGGGGAAGGTCCACTTCAGGGTCGGCGGTGCGTCGTGGCTGTACTCGAGGCGCCCGTCGCGGAAGCGGACGTGCCGGCCGTCCCTGCGCTGCCGGGAGACCGCGCCCGCCGTGCGGGTCCCGGCGGTGGGGTGCCAGCTGCTCAGTCCGTACGCGACGTGCGCCTCGTCGGCCGAGGTCCAGTCGCCCATCGCCGCGGTGACGAGCAGGTCGCCGAGGCCGCCGAAGAAGGCCATCGCCGGGACGACGGCGATACCCGCGGCGCGGGCGGGCTCCTCGAACCGGGCGAACGTGTCGAGATTGGCCTCGATCTCGGCCGCCACGTCCACGTACGGGATACCGGCGCGCAGCGCCGCCTCGATCAGCGGGGCGGCGGTCGTGGCGAAGGGCCCGGCGCAGTTGACGACGGCGGCGGCGCCGGCCAGCGCGCGGTCGAGCGAGGCCGGGTCGTCGACCGTGGCGGGCCGGGCCTCGAGCCCGGGACGGGTCGCCGCGAACTCGCGCAGCTTGCCGGCGTCGCGCCCGGCGAGAACCGGGACGAACCCCCGGTCCAGCAACTCCGCCACCACGAAGCGGCCGGTGTGCCCGTAGGCACCGAACACGGCGACTGTCTTCTGTCCTGATCCCATGGGTTCCCCCGTTGTCCTCTGTGTTCCGTCGTTCGGACAAGGAGAGTCTGGCAACCGAGGCTCGGTCCGAGGGAGTGTCCGGAACGACATGGCTCGTACAATTCCGGACATGGGAACTGTCGCGCTGGCCGTCACCGACGGGATGCTGCACTTCGAACTCTCCGTGGCGCACGAGGTGTTCGGCGACCCGCTGTACCGCCTGGCCGTCTGTGGGCCGGGCCCGGTACGGGTGGGGAGGTTCCTGCTGGAGCCGGACGCGGGTCTCGACCGGCTCCCGCACGCCGACACGGTGATCGTTCCGGGGTGGGCGGACGTGGACGTGCCCCCGCCCGCGGACCTCGTCGACGCGGTACGCGCGGCGCACGAGGCGGGCGCCCGGGTGGCGTCCCTGTGCACGGGCGCGTTCGTGCTGGCGGCGGCGGGCCTGCTCGACGGCCGCCGCGCGACCACGCACTGGGCGCACACCGACGTCCTGGCCGCCCGCCATCCCCTGGTGGAGGTCGACCCGGACGTGCTCTACGTCGACAACGGCAGCGTGCTCACCTCCGCGGGCAAGGCCGCCGCGATGGACCTCTGCCTGCACCTGGTCCGCCTCGACCACGGCTCGGCGGTCGCCAACACGGTCGCGCGCCGCCTGGTCGTGCCCCCGCACCGGGCGGGCGGCCAGGCCCAGTTCGTCACCGCCCCGGTCCCGGCCCAGGACGACCACCCACTGGCCGGTCTGTTCCCCTGGGTGATCGAGCGACTCGACCAGGCGCTGACGGTGGAGGACCTGGCCCGCCGGGCGAACATGAGCTCGCGCCACCTCGGCCGCCACTTCCGGTCGGTGACCGGCACGACCCCGCTGCAGTGGCTGCTGACCCAGCGGATCCGGCGGGCCCAGGAACTCCTGGAGTCCACCGGCGACAGCGTCGACGCGATCGCGGCGGCCACCGGCATGGGCACGGCCACGACCCTGCGCCGCCACTTCAACCGCACGCTCGGCGTCCCCCCGGACGCCTACCGCCGCACGTTCCGCAGCGCCCGGGCGGACGGGAC
This sequence comes from Streptomyces sp. NPDC012508, assembly GCF_042902595.1. Taxonomy (NCBI): domain Bacteria; kingdom Bacillati; phylum Actinomycetota; class Actinomycetes; order Kitasatosporales; family Streptomycetaceae; genus Streptomyces; species Streptomyces sp. NPDC012508. The sequence goes on along the minus strand of NZ_JBIBEO010000008.1, from coordinate 159,745 downwards.
GGGCGATCGCCCGAGGGCGGAGGCCGGCAGTCCGGCGTCGTTCACCGGCCACCCGCGCGATTGAGTGGGCGGTCACACGCATGCCGGGCATGACCGAGCGGCGGGGATGCACTAGAGTTATCTCGACATCGAGATAACTGCTTACGGCGCACCGCAGCCGCCCACCCGGTAAGGGTTACCTAACTAAGCCTTACCTTAGCGGATCGGCGAGGAGTCGTGGCGGCAGCATGGCGGTAATACGCGCACATTGATGAAGGAGACTGTCGTGTCGGCGAACAGCTTCGACGCCCGCAGCACGCTGCGCGTGGGCGACGAGTCGTACGAGATCTTCAAGCTGGACAAGGTCGAGGGCTCCGCGCGCCTCCCTTACAGCCTGAAGGTCCTCCTGGAGAACCTGCTCCGCACCGAGGACGGCGCGAACATCACCGCCGACCACATCCGGGCCCTCGGCGGCTGGGACTCGCAGGCCCAGCCGAGCCAGGAGATCCAGTTCACGCCGGCCCGCGTGATCATGCAGGACTTCACCGGCGTCCCGTGTGTGGTGGACCTCGCCACCATGCGTGAGGCCGTGAAGGAGCTCGGCGGCGACCCGGCGAAGGTCAACCCCCTCTCCCCGGCCGAGCTGGTCATCGACCACTCCGTCATCGCCGACAAGTTCGGCACGAAGGAAGCCTTCGGCCAGAACGTCGAGCTGGAGTACGGCCGCAACAAGGAGCGCTACCAGTTCCTGCGCTGGGGCCAGACCGCCTTCGACGACTTCAAGGTCGTCCCCCCGGGCACCGGCATCGTCCACCAGGTGAACATCGAGCACCTGGCGCGTACGGTCATGGTCCGCAACGGCCAGGCGTACCCCGACACCCTCGTCGGCACCGACTCGCACACCACCATGGTCAACGGCCTCGGTGTGCTGGGCTGGGGCGTCGGCGGCATCGAGGCCGAGGCCGCCATGCTCGGCCAGCCGGTCTCCATGCTGATCCCGCGCGTCGTCGGCTTCAAGCTGACCGGCGAGCTGCCGGCCGGCACCACCGCCACCGACCTCGTCCTCACGATCACCGAGATGCTGCGCAAGCACGGCGTCGTCGGCAAGTTCGTCGAGTTCTACGGTGAGGGCGTCGCCGCCACCTCCCTCGCCAACCGCGCCACCATCGGCAACATGTCGCCCGAGTTCGGCTCCACCGCCGCGATCTTCCCGATCGACGGCGAGACCCTGAACTACCTCAAGCTCACCGGCCGCTCCCAGCAGCAGGTCGCGCTCGTCGAGGCGTACGCCAAGGAGCAGGGCCTCTGGCTGGACCCGTCCGCCGAGCCCGACTTCTCCGAGAAGCTGGAGCTCGACCTCTCCACGGTCGTTCCCTCCATCGCCGGCCCGAAGCGCCCGCAGGACCGCATCGTCCTGGCCAACGCCGCCCAGCAGTTCGCGCTGGACGTCCGCAACTACGTGGACGAGGTCGACGAGGCGGGCAAGGAGTCCTTCCCGGCCTCCGACGCCCCGGCGAACCACCCCAACGGTGCCCCGTCGAAGCCGGTCACCGTCACGGCCCCCGACGGCTCCACGTACGAGATCGACCACGGCGCCGTCACCGTCGCCGCGATCACCTCCTGCACCAACACCTCGAACCCGTACGTCATGGTCGCCGCCGCGCTCGTCGCGAAGAAGGCCGTGGAGAAGGGCCTGACCCGCAAGCCGTGGGTCAAGACCACCCTCGCCCCGGGCTCGAAGGTCGTCACCGACTACTTCGACAAGGCGGGCCTGACCCCGTACCTCGACAAGGTCGGCTTCAACCTCGTCGGCTACGGCTGCACCACCTGCATCGGCAACTCCGGCCCGCTGCCGGAGGAGGTCTCCAAGGCCGTCAACGAGCACGACCTCGCGGTCACCTCGGTCCTCTCCGGCAACCGGAACTTCGAGGGCCGTATCAACCCCGACGTCAAGATGAACTACCTGGCCTCCCCGCCGCTGGTCGTCGCGTACGCCCTCGCGGGCTCCATGAAGGTGGACATCACCAAGGACGCGCTCGGCACCGACACCGAGGGCAAGCCGGTCTACCTGGCGGACATCTGGCCGTCGGAGGCCGAGGTCAACGACGTCGTCGCCAACGCCATCGGCGAGGACATGTTCAACAAGTCCTACCAGGACGTCTTCGCGGGCGACGCCCAGTGGCAGGCGCTGCCGATCCCGACCGGCAACACCTTCGAGTGGGACACCGAGTCCACCTACGTCCGCAAGCCCCCGTACTTCGAGGGCATGACGATGGAGACCACCCCGGTCACCGACATCGTCGGCGCGCGCGTCCTGGCCAAGCTGGGCGACTCGGTCACCACCGACCACATCTCCCCGGCCGGTGCCATCAAGGCCGACACCCCGGCCGGCAAGTACCTCACCGAGCACGGTGTGGAGCGTCGTGACTTCAACTCCTACGGCTCGCGCCGTGGCAACCACGAGGTCATGATCCGCGGCACGTTCGCCAACATCCGCCTGCGCAACCAGATCGCGCCGGGCACCGAGGGCGGCTACACCCGCGACTTCACGAAGGAAGGCGCCCCCGTCTCCTTCATCTACGACGCCTCCCGCAACTACATCGAGCAGGGCACCCCGCTCGCGATCCTGGCGGGCAAGGAGTACGGCTCCGGCTCGTCCCGCGACTGGGCCGCCAAGGGCACCGCGCTGCTCGGCGTCAAGGCCGTCATCGCCGAGTCGTACGAGCGCATCCACCGCTCGAACCTCATCGGCATGGGCGTCCTGCCGCTCCAGTTCCCGGAGGGCGCCTCGGCGGAGACCCTGGGCCTGACCGGCGAGGAGACCTTCTCCTTCACCGGCGTCGAGGAGCTCAACAACGGCACCACGCCGCGCACGGTCAAGGTCACCACCGACACCGGTGTCGAGTTCGACGCGGTCGTCCGCATCGACACCCCCGGTGAGGCGGACTACTACCGCAACGGCGGCATCATGCAGTACGTCCTGCGCAACCTGATCCGCGGCTGACGCATCGGGTGAAGAACGAAGCGGGCCCCGCTCCTCGGAAGAGGAGCGGGGCCCGTCCGTCTGTTCGTCGGGCGCCGGGGGCGTCGATCAGAACATGAAGCGGTACGTGTTCCAGCCCGAGTTGCCGATGAGGACACGGGCCTTGAACGGGGCCGTGGCGTTGCCGGTGCCCGAGTAGCGGTACAGCTTGCCGGTCGTGTCGCGGGCGACGATGTCGGCGAGCCCGTCGAAGTCCAGGTCGCTCACGGCCGTGAGGTTGTTGAACATGTTCCAGCCGGTACCGACCTTGGTACGGGCGGAGAACGGGGCCTTCTGGTCGCCCGTGCCCTTGTACAGCCACAGGGTGCCCGCGCCGTCGCGCGCGACGATGTCGGCCTTGCCGTCACCGCTGAGGTCGCCGGCGCCGGTGATCTGGGTGTACTGGCCCCAGCCGCCGCCGACCAGGGTGCGGCCGGTCAGCTTGCCGGTGCCGTACCCGAGGTAGATGTACAGGTTGCCGGACGTGTCGCGGGCGAGCAGGTCCGGAGCGGCCGCGCCACCGAGGTTGCCCGGGACCAGAACCTTGTTGTAGATGTTCCAGCCCGTGCCGACGGTGATGCCGTCGTCCGTTGTGTCACCGTCGGCGTAGCCGAGGGTGCCGTCGGTGGCCCACACCCAGATGTCGTCGGCGACGCCGTCACCGTCGTTGTCGGCCTGCTGGGCGTGCTTGACGTCGCCCCACGTGTCGGTCTGCCACAGGCGGGCGTCGTAGCCGCCCGTGCCGTTCGGCGAGTACCAGTACAGGGTGTTGCCGGTGACGGCACCCAGCCAGCGGTAGTCGGCCTCGGCAGTCGTGGAGGCGATGCCCGCCTTCGGCGCCTGCACCGGCTTGGTGGCCGCGGCGGCCGCCTTGCCGGCGCCGTTCGGGGCGTCGGCCGCCATCGCGCTCGTGGTGGTGGCGACGAGGGCCGCGGTGATCGCCGCGACCGTGACACGGGACAGGATGCCCGTGGTGTTCAGGCCAGAGGAGGTGGCCACGTCAGTCTCCAGTGTCTGTGGTGGAAAGGGTCCGCCGCAAAGGGCGAACGGGCCCCGCTCCCCGGAAGAGGAGCGGGGCCCGTTCGTCTGTTCGTCGGACGTCGAGGACGCCGGTCAGAACGTCAGGTCGATCAGAACAGCAGGCGGTAGGTGTTCCAGCCGCTGGTGCCGATCTTCACCCTGGGCTTGAACGCGCCCGCGGCGTTGCCGGTGCCCTTGTACAGGTACAGCGCACCGGCGTTGTCACGGGCGATGAGGTCCGTGATGCCGTCGAAGTCGATGTCGCCGACCGAGACGAGGTTGTTGAACAGGTTCCAGCCGCCGCCGATCTTGACGCGCCCGGCGAACGGGGCCGTGGAGCTGCCCGTGCCCTTGTACAGGTACAGGTTGCCCGCGCCGTCACGCGCGACGATGTCGGCCTTGCCGTCACCGGTCAGGTCGCCCTTGCCGGTGATCTGGTTGTACTGGCCCCAGCCGCTGCCGACCAGCTTGCGCGCGGTCAGCTTGCCGTTGCCGTAGCCCAGGTACAGGTACAGCTTGCCCGAGGTGTCCCGCGCGAGCAGGTCGTCGGCGCCGGCGCCCGCGAGGTTGCCCGCGGAGGTGACCTTGTTGTAGATGCCCCAGCCGCTGCCGACGTTGAAGGAGTCCTCGCCGAACGGCGTGTAGGACAGCGTGCCGTTGCCGACGGCCCAGAGGCCGTCCGCGCTGCCGTCCGCGTCCTGGTCGGCCTGCGTCATGTGCTTGGCGTAGTTCCAGCCGTAACCGGTGTAGATCCGGCTGTCCAGGCCGCCGTCGCCGTTCGGCGGGTAGCCGTACATGTCGCCGTTGCTGTTGACGCCGTACAGGGCGTTGATCGGGGCGTCGGCCGCGGCCGACGTGTTGAACGCGGAGGCGGACGGCGCCGCCTGCGCGCGCTCGGCGGTCGTCGGCTGGTCGGCCGCGACGGCGCTCGTGGTCGTGGCGACCAGGGCCGCGGTGATCGCCGCGACCGTGACACGGGACAGGATGCCCGTGGTGTTCAGGCCAGAAGAATTGGCCACGTATTCACTCCCGTTTTTGGTGGAAATGGGTCCGCCGCACCCCGAGGGGCGCGGCGGACCACTCACTCCCAGGAATCCTCGCACAGGATCTTCACGGGTCAATTCGTTTGTGACAGAACTGTTTCGGTAAGGAGCTCCTGTTTGCCGGGAGTTAGCGGAGCAGCTCCACTTCTGCCAACTGGGCCTCTGTGCCGAGCACCAGACGGTAGGTCGTGTACGAGCCCGGCGCCCGGATCGTGAAGGCCCGGGTCTGGCGGTCCCAAGTGAAGGTCTCGCCGGTCCTCTTGTCCAGGTCCGTCCACTTCTGTCCGTCCCTCGAACCCTGCAACACCCACCCGGTCGGCGCCGATTCCGCCGCCGCCGACGTCAGCGTGTACTGCACGGCACGCGTCCTCTCCGCGACCGGCAGTGCGACGGAGGTCACGGCCGCCGACGTGGCCGAGGTGTTGTCGACGAGCGGACCGGTGCCGGTCGTGGCGTCCGTGCGCGGCGACGGGGCCTTGCCGAGCGGGGTGATCGAGACCGGACCCGCCTGCGCGCCCGTGCCCCAGGCGGAGGGCTTCGACCCCATCTCGAACGAGAGCGTGCCGCCGCGGGCCAGCAGGTCGTGCGGCAGCGCGGTGGAGTTCCAGCGCTTGCCGTCGACCTTCACCCCCTGGACGTAGAGGTTCCTCGCGCTGTTGCGCGGGGCCTCGACGACCAGCTTGCGGCCGTTGTCCATCCGGACCGTCGCCTTGGTGAAGAGCGGCGAGCCGATCGCGTACTCCCCGCTGCCCATCACCAGCGGGTAGAAGCCCAGCGCGGAGAAGAGGTACCAGGCGGACTGCTCGCCGTTGTCCTCGTCGCCGTGGTAGCCCTGCCCGATCTCGCTGCCGGTGTAGAGCCGCGAGAGCACCTCGCGGACCTTCTCCTGCGTCTTCCAGGGCTGCCCGGCCGCGTTGTACATGTACGGGACGTGGTGGGCGACCTGGTTGGAGTGCCCGTACATGCCCATCCGGACATCCCGGGCCTCGGTCATCTCATGGATGACGCTGCCGTACGAGCCGACGAACTCCGGGCTCGCGGTCTCGGGCGTGGAGAAGTAGCTGTCCAGCTTCTCGCCCAGCTTCGACCGGCCGCCGTACAGCTGGGCCAGCCCCCGCGAGTCCTGCGGCGCCGTGAAGGCGTAGCCCCAGCCGTTGGTCTCGGTGTAGTCGTACCCCCAGATCCTCGGGTCGTACTGCTCCGAGGGCACCCGCCAGTCGCCCTTCAGATCACGGCCCTGGAAGAAGCCGGCCTTCGCGTCGAAGAGGGAGACATAACTCTGCGCGCGGGAGAGGAAGTACGCCGCCTCCTCCTGGTACCGCTTCTTGCCCGTCTTCTTGTGCAGCGCCTGCGCCATCTTCGCGATGCCGTAGTCGTTGAGGTAGCCCTCCAGGGACCAGGAGAGGCCCTCGTGGGTCTCGGTCGACGCATAGCCGAGGAAGGGGGAGGTCTCCATCCCCTTGCGGCCCACGCCCCGGCTCGGCGCCACGACGGTGGCGTTCTTCAGCGCCGCCTCGTACGCGGCCTCCGCGTCGAAGTCCACGCCCTTGACGAACGCGTCGGCGAACGCCACGTCCGAGGAGGTGCCGGTCATCAGGTCGGCGTAGCCGGGGGAGGACCAGCGGGATATCCAGCCGCCGTCCTTGTACTGCTGCACGAAGCCGTCGACCAGTTCGCCCGCCTTGCGGGGCGTGAGGAAGGAGTAGGCCGGCCAGGTCGTGCGATAGGTGTCCCAGAAGCCGTTGTTGACGTACACCTTCCCGTCCACGACCTTTGCCCCGGTATGCGTCGGGGTGTCGGGACCGGTCATGGGGGAGAAGGGGCTGGCGTACCGGTGCTTCGAACCGACCTTCTCGAATCCGGAGTTCGGGTAGAGGTAGAGCCGGTAGAGGCTGGAGTAGAGGGTCACCAGCTGGTCGTGGGTGGCGCCCTCGACCTCGACCCGGCCCAGGATCTCGTCCCAGGCGTCCTGCGCCCGCTCCTTCACGCTCTCGAAGCCGCTGCCGGCCGGGAGCTCGTCCGCGAGGTTCGCCTTCGCCTGGTCGACGGAGATGAGCGAGGTCGCGATCCGCAGGCTCACCGTGCGGTCGGCGCCCGCGTCGAAGCGGAGCAGGCCCCTGACGCCCTCGGCCGCCGAGGAGGTGACCGGCGCGTCGAAGACGCCGTACACGAACATCCGGGTGGCGCCCGTCGACAGACCGCTCTTGACGTCCGAGAAGCCGGTGAAGGAGCTGCTCGCCGGGTCGAGGGTCAGACCGCCCTCCGCCGTGACGTTGTCGAGGACGACGCTCGCGTCGTCGCCCGGGTAGGTGAAGCGCATCAGCGCCGCGTGGTCGGTGGGGGTGATCTCGGCCTTCAGACCGTTCTCGAAGGTGACGCCGTAGTAGTGCGGCCGGGCCGTCTCCTTCTCGTGGCGGAAGGCGAGCGCCCGCCTGGTCCGGTCGGTCTCCGGGGTGCCGGCCGCCGCCGACGGCATCACCTGGAAGGTCTGCCGGTCACCCATCCAGGGACTCGGCTCATGGCTCGCGGCGAACGCCTGCACCGTGGGCAGGTTGTCGGCGTTGTTGCCGCGCGCGTACTCGTACAGCCAGCTCTTGGAGGCCGCGTTGGTCACCGGCGTCCAGAAGTTGAAGCCGTGCGGGACGGCGGTCGCCGGGAAGGTGTTGCCACGCGAGAACGAGCCGCTGGAGTTCGTTCCCCGGGTGGTGGAGGCGTAGTCGGAGAGCCGGTCAAGCCGCTTCTCCGGCGCCTTGGCCTTGAGCGCGATGTCGTCGATCCAGCCCTGGAACTTCGCCGGGCCCTTGGGGGAGTCGTACGCCACCAGGATCCGGTCGACGGTCCGGCCGGCCGCGACCGCTCCGATCCGCGAGGTCACCTGGTTCCACTGGTTGACGTAGAGCCGCTTGGCCGCGCCCTGGCCCTGGGGTGAGAGGAGCCCGCCGTGGGAGTCGGCGGCCCTGAGGTCACTCAGAGAGGTGCCGTCGGTGAAGGCCAGGTCCACCGACACGTTCGTGGCGGGGTAGTTGAGGTCCGTCTCGGGAAGGGACGGGAAGATCCGGTACGACAGCTCGGTGTCCCGGGCTATCGGGGTGTCCACGTCGAAGATCTTGTTGTACGAGTACGCCCGCCCGTCCGGCTTGTGCGTGCCGGCGTAGCGCAGGGCCCGCGTTCCGGTGAAGCCGGCGTTCGCCTTGGCGGTCGGCGAGCCGCCGGGGCCGCGGTCGACATGGCTGCGCATCTCCTCGGGCACGGGGGTGGAGGTGTCCCCGTTCGAGAACTGAACGTCGGCCAGCTGGGTGAGGCCCGCTCCGGCGTTCTTCGTGAACTCGAGCCGGTAGTGGGCGTACGCCGTGTCGTTGGCGGTGTCGTACGTCTTCGTCTCGAAGCGCTTGGCGAAGCTCTGGCCCTCCCTGCTGTCGAGGGCCTTCCACTCCTTGCCGTCCGCCGAGCCCTTCAGGGTCCAGTCGCGAGGGTCGCGCTCGGCCGCGTCGTTCGCCGACGTCAGCGCGTAGGTGACCACCTTGACCGGCTCGTCCAGGTCGAACTCGATCCAGGCGGTGGGCTCGAAGACCAGCCATTTCGTGGAGGGCTGAAGGTCGACCAGGTTTTCCTTGGTCTCCCCCGAGCCCGCGTTCTCGCCGCTCGCGCGCAGCGCCACCACCTTGTCGGTGACATTGCCCGGTATTCCACTGGCGAAGCCGCCGTCGACCCCCGACGCGCGCGGCGCGCCGTTCGATCCGACGTCCACCGTATTACGCCAAGTGGGCTGAGTTTCGTCCGATTCGAAGGAGGTGGTGAACTCACCGGAGGATATGTCGGTTTGGCCGGGAACTGCCTGTGCCACCGAGGGCGCCGAGCTCAGTACCAAGGCCGTCGACGCAATCAGCGCGGCGGCTCTGAAGCGGGGGTTCCGGGACCGCGATCGGGTGCGAATTCTGGGCTCCATGCCGTGTCGCCGCTCCTGCCACTGGATTTGGACAACGTTGTCAAACCAAAGACGCAGGCTCCAGTAGGAGGCCAAGTGAGAGGTGGTGTCAAGGGTGTTGACGGCAAGTCGGGGGATGAAACGGCATAGATACGTCTGCATAATCCGCGAGGTCTCAACTCGGGAAAGACTGCCGCGCAAACCTGCTTTCGATCTTGCTCAGGAGAAGGGAAGTGGACTATACCTGTCGGCGTCCGGACCGTCGTACCAGTCACTCGACGGCACGACGCCTGTACGTGTACGACCCAAGCTGCATTCGAATGCGGTGGCGGGGCCCCTTCGCCTGTGGCGATCAGAAACGGGCGACCGGTACACCGCCTGAGTCCTGAATGAAGGCGAGGACTTGAGCATGGGATCCACCTCCGCGCACAACGACGAGGGCCTCGGCCGCCGCGATCTGATCAAGCGGTCCGCCGCTCTCGGTCTGATCTCGGTGCCGACGATGAGCTTCCTTTCTGCCTGCGCCAGCGGCGGCACCACCGACGGCGGCGACAAGGTCGAGAAGGGCACGAAGACCGAGAAGAACCCGCTCGGCGTCAACGGGTCGGCCCCGCTCGACTTCGTCCTCTTCGACGGAGGCTTCGGCCAGCAGTACGCCAAGGACGCGGTGAAGGTCTACGAGACCACCTACCCGCAGGCCAAGGTCAAGTTCACCGCCACCCAGAAGATCACCACCGAGCTGCAGCCGCGGTTCAACGGCGGCAACCCGCCGGACCTCATCGACAACTCCGGCGCCGAGCAGATGGACATGGGTGTCCTCGTCGGCCAGAAGCAGCTGGCCGACCTCACGGCGCTGCTCGACGCCGCCTCGATCGACGACCCGAGCAAGAAGGTCCGCGACACCCTGCGCCCGGGCATCGTGGAGATGGGCCAGTTCGACGGCGCGCCGGTCTGGATCCTCTACTACGCGTACACGATCTACGGCGTCTGGTACTCCCAGAAGCTGCTGGACTCGCTCGACGCGAAGTACCCCGAGACCTGGGACGAGATGCTGGCCGTCTGCGAGAAGGCCAAGAAGAAGGGCATCGCGGGCTGGACGTACGCGGGCAAGCACCCCTACTACGTCCCGTTCTCGCTCTACCCGATGATCGGCAAGGTCGGTGGCCGCGAGGTCCTCGACGCGATCGACAACCTGGAGCCGAAGGCCTGGGAGCACCCCGCCGTCAAGGCCTGTTTCGAGGCGTACTACGAGCTCCAGCGGAAGGGCTACATCCTCCAGGGCACCCCGGGCCTCGACCACATCCAGTCGCAGACGGCCTGGACCGAGGGCAAGGCGCTCTTCATCCCGAACGGCTCGTGGGTGGAGAACGAGGCGGCGAAGACCATGCCGGCGGACTTCAACCTCGCCGTCTCCGCCCCGACCGGCATCGACTCCTCCGACAAGATGCCGTTCGGCACGATCTGGGCCTCCGGCGGTGAGCCCTTCATCGTCCCGGCCAAGGCGAAGAACATCGAGGGCGGCATGGAGCAGCTGCGCATCATGCTCAGCGAGGCCTCCTCGAAGAACTTCACCAAGTCCGTGAAGTCGCTGACCGCGTTCAACGGCGGCACCGACGGCATCGAGCTGACCCCGGGTCTGAAGTCCGGCGTCGCGGCCCTCGACAAGGCCGGACAGAATGTCGTCAACCCGCGTCTGCAGGACTGGTACGTGGCGCTGCAGAAGGAGAAGATCGGTGTCGCCGGCATCGGCGAGATGATGGCAGGCCGGGCGACGCCGGCCGAGACGATCAAGAAGATCCAGAAGTTCGCCGACGAGGCGGCCAAGGACTCCTCCATCAAGCACTACAAGCACCAGTGAGCTGTGCCGGGGCCCCTTCCCGCCGACCGGGAGCGGGCCCCGGCTCCTTGCGTACGGCACGCACGCCACGCACGGCACCAGCGGCTACTCCGCGGGAAGATCGGGGTCGGTAGGAATGCAACACGGCAAGTACCGTTTCATCGTGGGGTTCCTGGCGGTTCCCCTGGCCATGTACGCGTTGTTCGTCGTCTGGCCCTTCATCCAGTCCATCTACTACTCGTTCACGGACTGGAGCGGTCTCAGCCCCGAATTCCGGATGGTCGGGTTCGACAACTACAGCCGCATGCTCGACGACGAGGTGTTCTGGAAATCGCTCCAGCACAGCCTGACCTTCGCGGTCGTGCTGCCGCTGGTCACCGTCGGCCTGGCGCTGTTCTTCGCGTTCATGCTCAATGTCGGCGGTCGGCGCCGCCGGGGAGCGGCCGTCGCCGGTGTGCGCGGCTCGTCCTTCTACAAGATCGTGTACTTCTTCCCGCAGGTGCTGTCCATCGCGATCGTGGCGCTCCTCTTCCAGTTCGCGTACAACCCCAACAGCGGAGCCATCAACTCGGTCCTCAAGGGAGTCGGACTCGGCAGCATCCAGCCCGACTGGCTGGGTGACCCGAACCTGGCCCTCATCTGTGTGATGGTCGTCCTCGTCTGGTCCACGGTCGGCTTCTTCGTGGTCCTCTTCTCGGCGGGCATGGCCTCGATCCCCAAGGACTTCTACGAGGCGGCGCTGCTCGACGGCGCGAACCGTTTCACCACCTTCTTCAAGATCACCCTGCCGCTGCTCTGGGACACCGTGCAGTCCGGCTGGATCTACATGGGCATCCTGGCGCTCGGCGCGGAGTCCTTCGCCGTCGTCCAGATCATGACGGTCGGCCCCAACGGCGGCGGGCCGGACTACTCCACCATCGTGCTGCCGCTGTACGTGTACCAGAAGGCCTTCCGCGACGGTCAGGCCGCCTACGCGACCACCATCGGTGTCGCGCTGCTCGTCGTCACGCTGCTCTTCGCGGCGGTCGTGATGCGGCTCGGCCGGCGCGAGCGGCTGGAGTACTGATGCTGTGTCTTCCCGGGGGACGACTCCCGGACCCCCAGCAGGAAAGCAGCTCGGTCGCGGTGGCCGGCACGACAGCACGAGGTGACCTCCGGTGAAAGCCATCGACACCCCTCCGGCCGGCGCGGCGCTGCCCGAGCCGCCCGAGCCTGGCGTCACGAAGGTGACGAAGAGCGCTCCCTCCGCTCCCCGCAAGGCGAGCAAGGCGGAGGGCGCGACCCTCAACGTCTTCTCCCACGGCATCCTGATCATCTGGGCGATCATGGTGGTCATGCCGCTGCTGTGGGCGGTCATGACCTCGTTCAAGACCGACCGGGCGATCTTCACCTCGCCCTGGGCGCTGCCCGACAAGCTGCACTTCGAGAACTGGTCGCGCGCCTGGACCGAGGCGCACATGAGCGACTACTTCCTGAACACCATCCTGGTGGTGGGCGGTTCGCTGATCGGCACACTGCTCTTCGGTTCGATGGCGGCCTACGTGCTGGCCCGCTTCGAGTTCCCGGGCAACCGCTTCATCTACTTCCTCTTCATCGGAGGGATGAGCTTCCCGATCATCCTGGCGCTCGTGCCGCTGTTCTACGTGCTGCAGAACATGGCCCTGCTCAACACGCTGCACGGCCTCATCCTGGTCTACATCGCGTACTCGCTGCCGTTCACCGTCTTCTTCCTCACGGCCTTCTTCCGCACCCTGCCGAGCTCGGTGGCGGAAGCGGCCTTCATGGACGGCGCCTCGCACACCCGGACCTTCTTCCAGGTGATGCTGCCGATGGCCAAGCCCGGCCTGATCAGCGTGGGCATCTTCAACTTCCTGGGCCAGTGGAACCAGTACCTGCTCCCCACCGTGCTCAACACCGAGCAGGACCAGAAGGTGCTCTCCCAGGGCCTGGTCCAGCTCGCCGTCAGCCAGGGATACAAGGGTGACTGGTCGGGCCTCTTCGCCGGCCTGGTCATGGCCATGCTCCCCGTCCTCGCTGCGTACATCATCTTCCAGCGCCAGGTGGTTGCCGGACTGACGGCCGGCGCGGTGAAGTAACGGTCCCGGACCCCTGGAGGGCGGCCCCTGCGCAAGAGGGGCCGCCCTCCGCTTGTGACGGCGATGTTCAGGACCTGGCCGTCACAGCCGACCGCCGTACCTCCCCGGGCGCGGCGCAGCGAGCCGGAATGTCACGCGGTGTGACGTCCATCGAGGCGGGCCGCAGGTTCCGCACAGGGCGTCCGTACCCACGCTGACCTGCGTGTTCACCCTTGAAGCCAGGTACTCTGAAGTGTCACCCGAAGGGGCGGTCCACGCCCGTGCCCGGTCGGCCGGAGCGGGTGCCGCCGCCGAGCTCATCCGAGCCTCCTCTGGCTCAAGCTCTTGACGGGGGACAGCCCCAAAGGCTCAGCTTAGAGTTCACAAGTTGGAGAACAAGCTGGGGTCTCACAGGCGCGACCCCGGCCCGGGGGCGGTGATCTCACCGTCCGGCGCAGGCGGGAGTGGATGAGTCGATGGAGACTCCGGGGTCGCAGACATCTCTGCACAAGGCCAATCTCGAACGGGTCGTCCGTGCGGTACGCATGGCGGGCTCGCTCACGCAGGCGGAGATCGCCCGGTCCACCGGGCTGTCCGCCGCCACGGTCTCCAACATCGTGCGGGAGCTGAAGGACGGCGGAACCGTCGAGGTCACCCCCACCTCCGCGGGCGGCCGCAGGGCCCGCAGCGTCTCGCTCTCCGGCGACGCCGGCATCGTCATCGGCGTCGACTTCGGCCACACCCATCTGCGGGTCGCCGTGGGCAACCTCGCCCACCAGGTGCTCGCCGAGGAGTCCGAGCCGCTGGACGTCGACGCCTCCGCCGCAGAGGGTTTCGACCGGGCGGAGCGCCTGGTCATGCGGCTGATCGGGGCCACCGGCATCGGCCGCGACAAGGTCGTCGGCGTGGGCCTCGGCGTCCCCGGACCGATCGACGTCTCCTCGGGCACGCTCGGCTCCACCTCGATCCTCCCGGGCTGGAGCGGCATCAACCCGGCCGACGAGCTCTCGGGCCGGCTCGGCGTCCCCGTGTACGTCGACAACGACGCCAACCTCGGCGCGCTCGGCGAACTCGTCTGGGGCAGCGGCCGCGGGGTGAAGGACCTCGCCTACATCAAGGTCGCCAGTGGCGTCGGCGCTGGTCTCGTCATAGACGGACGGGTCTACCGCGGGCCGGGCGGCACCGCCGGCGAGATCGGCCACATCACGCTGGACGAGTCCGGCCCCGTCTGCCGCTGCGGCAACCGCGGCTGCCTGGAGACCTTCACGGCCGCCAGGTACGTCCTGCCGCTGCTCCAGCCCGGTCACGGCCCCGATCTGACCATGGAGCGGGTCGTCCAGCTGGCCCGTGAGGGCGACCCCGGCTGCCGCCGGGTGATCGCCGATGTCGGCCGGCACATCGGCAGCGGTGTCGCCAACCTCTGCAACCTGCTCAACCCCAGCCGGGTGGTCCTCGGCGGCGATCTGGCCGAGGCCGGCGAGCTGGTGCTCGCGCCCATCCGCGACTCCGTCTCGCGGTACGCGATTCCGAGCGCCGCCCGCCAGCTCTCCCTTGCCCCGGGGGCGCTCGGCGGGCGCGCCGAGGTGCTCGGCGCGCTGGCTCTCGCGCTGAGCGAGATGGGCGATTCGACCCTTCTTGAGAGCACCCTGCCCAGTGCTGTGCGGGCCTCGGCGCCTGCCTTCACTTAGATAACGGATGGCACCGTTGTCATCTCGTTAAGGATTTACTCCTTGACGGCGACCCTGCGGCCGAGTTGACTTCCAGCCACCTCGGCCGCAATGTCGCGGCCTCGTCAGGGAGGCAACCCCACATGAACGCAATGACGCGCCGCGTCGTCATAGGCACGGCCGCGGTTTCCATGGCCCTCTCCCTCGCCGCCTGTGGCAAGGCGGGCGACAGCGGCTCGGGTTCGGGCGACAACACCGGTGGGAACGGCGGCGACGGCAAGACCATCGGTCTGCTGCTGCCGGAGAACAAGACCACGCGTTACGAGACCTTCGACCGCCCGATCATCGAGGCGAAGATCAAGGCTCTCTGCTCGGACTGCGAGGTCAAGTACAACAACGCCGCGCAGGACACCGAGACGCAGAAGAAGCAGTTCGACGCGCTGGTCACGCAGGGCGTGAAGGTCATCATCCTGGACTCGGTCGACTACAAGGCCACCAAGTCCTGGGTCCAGCAGGCCAAGGAGCAGGGCGTCGCGGTCGTCGCGTACGACCGCCTGGCCGAGGGCCCGATCTCCGCCTACGTCAGCTACGACAACGAGAAGATCGGCCGCCTGCAGGGCGAGGGCCTGGTCAAGGCGCTCGGCGACAAGGCCAAGGACGCCAACGTTGTCATGATCAACGGCTCGCCGACCGACCCGAACGCCCCGCTCTTCAAGAAGGGCGCCCACAGCGTCCTCGACTCGGGCGTCAAGAAGGTCGTCTACGAGCAGGACATCCCGGACTGGTCCCCGGACGAGGCCAACAAGAAGATGGGTGCCGCCATCGACTCGCTGGGCAAGGACGGCTTCCAGGGCGTCTACTCGGCCAACGACGGCATGGCCGGCGGCATCATCACCGCCCTCTCCAAGCAGGGCATCAAGGTCCCGGTCGGCGGCCAGGACGCCGAGCTCGCCGGTCTGCAGCGCATCCTGAAGGGCGACCAGGCCTTCACGATCTACAAGCAGATCAAGCCCGAGGCCGAGACCACCGCCGAGATCGCGGTCCGCCTGCTCAAGGGCGAGAAGATCGACGACCTGGTCCCCACCAAGGTCACCAGCCTCACGGGTGAGTTCAAGGACATCCCGGCGAAGCTGTACGACGCGCAGGTCGTGACCAAGGAGAACATCGGCTCCACGATCATCGCCGACGGCGTCTACGAGGCCGCGGCCCTCTGCGCCGGCGAGTACAAGGCGGCCTGCGACGCGGCGGGCATCAAGTAACACCCGCCCCGGCACGGCCCTCCGGACCCCCAGACCTGCTCCGGACGGCCCCCCGGTCCGGTCCGGCGCCTCCCGCCCCGTTCAACGCCCCGCAAGCGGGGGCGGGGGCGCCGGACTCTTCTCACAGCCCCCCTCTGTGCTCTCTCGCACCACCATCCCCGCCGGTCAGGCGGCGAAGGAGATGATTCACGTGTCCGCTACGCCCGTGCTGGCGTTGCGCGGAATCTCCAAGCGGTTCGGCGCCGTCCAGGTGCTCACCGACGTAGAACTGGAGATCCACGCCGGTGAGGTCGTCGCCCTGGTCGGCGACAACGGCGCCGGCAAGTCGACCCTCGTCAAGACGATCTCGGGTGTTCACCCGATCGACGAGGGCGTCATCGAGTGGGACGGCCGCCCCGTCCAGATCACCAAGCCGCATGACGCCCAGAACCTCGGGGTCGCCACCGTCTACCAGGACCTGGCGCTCTGCGACAACCTCGACGTCGTCGCCAACCTCTTCCTCGGCAGCGAGCTGAGCTCCGGCTCCGTCCTCGACGAGATCGCCATGGAGAAGCGCGCCAAGGAGCTCCTGGACACCCTGTCCATCCGGATCCCGAGCGTCCGCATCCCGGTCGCGGCGCTCTCCGGCGGTCAGCGTCAGGTCGTGGCCATCGCCCGCGCCCTGATCGGCGACCCGAAGATCGTCATCCTGGACGAGCCCACCGCCGCGCTCGGCGTCGAGCAGACCGCACAGGTGCTCGACCTCGTGGAGCGGCTGCGCGAGCGCGGCCACGGAGTCATCCTCATCAGCCACAACATGGCCGATGTCCGCGCCGTCGCGGACCGCGTCGCGGTCCTGCGCCTCGGCCGCAACAACGGCGACTTCAACGTCGCCGAGACCAGCCACGAGACGATCATCGCGGCCATCACGGGCGCCACGGACAACGCCGTGACCCGTCGCCAGGCGCGCCAGGCCACGAAGGAGGACGCGAAGTGAGCGACCTCGCCAAGACCCCCAAGCCCCGCTCCGCGGAGGCCCCGGCGGCCTCCGCCGCTCCGATCCCCGCCGTCGACCCGCGCCTGGTCGTCCGCGAGCAGGGCATCAAGGGCTACT
Source organism: Streptomyces sp. NPDC012508 (assembly GCF_042902595.1). Classification (NCBI taxonomy): domain Bacteria; kingdom Bacillati; phylum Actinomycetota; class Actinomycetes; order Kitasatosporales; family Streptomycetaceae; genus Streptomyces; species Streptomyces sp. NPDC012508. Next base: position 142,825 of record NZ_JBIBEO010000008.1, on the reverse strand, counting down.
GGACCGAGTTCAACCGCAAGATCCGCGGTGGCGAACTCGGCTCCCTGCCCGTCGTCCTGGGTCTGATCGTCATCGCGATCGTGTTCCAGGCGCAGAACGGCAACTTCCTCTCCGCGAGCTCCGTCGCGAACATCGCGGTCTACTCGTCCGGCCTCGGCATCATGGCCGTCGGCATCGTCTTCGTCCTCATCCTGGGCGAGATCGACCTGTCGATGGGCTCGGTCGCGGGCGTCGGCGCCGCCGTGTGGGCGGTGCTCAACGTCACCAACGGCATGAACGACCTGCTGGCCGTGGCCCTCGCCGTCCTCTCCGGCCTTGCGATCGGCCTGCTGCACGGCTTCTTCTTCGCCAAGATCGGCGTCCCGGCCTTCGTGGTCACCCTCGCCGGCTTCCTCGGCTGGAGCGGTCTCCAGATCTGGCTGATGGGCAAGGAAGGCTCGATCAACGCCCCCTCCGGCTCGATCGTGGAGAACCTCACGGCGTACTACTTCGAGGACAAGGCCGCCGCGTACGGCCTGGCGCTCGTCGCGGTCCTCGCCTACGCGGGCTCCCTGCTGCTCGACGCCAAGCGCCGCAAGGCCGCCGCCCTGCCGTCCCGGCCGGTCAGCGAGATCGTGCTGCGCACGGCCGTCGTCGCCGTCCTCTGCTTCGTCGTCGCCTACGTCCTGAACGAGCCCGAGGGCGCCCGCGGCCTGCCGCTCGCCCTGGTCCTCTTCCTGGCCGTCCTCGTGATCGCCGACTTCGTCGCCCGCCGTACGCTCTTCGGCCGCAAGGTCTTCGCGGTCGGCGGCAGCGCCGAGGCCGCCCGCCGCGCCGGCATCAACGTCGACCGGATCCGGATCGTCGTCTTCGGCATCTCGGGCATGCTCGCCGCCTTCGGCGGCCTCTTCGTGGCCAGCCTCTCGGGCGGTGCCACCAAGAGCCTCGGCAGCGGCAACACGCTGATGCTCGTCATCGCGGCGGCCGTGATCGGCGGCACCAGCCTCTTCGGCGGCCGCGGCAAGGTCTGGTCGGCACTCCTTGGAATGATCGTGATCCAGTCGATCCAGCAGGGCCTGAACATGATCGGTATGGCCAACGAGATCCAGTACATGATCACCGGCGCGGTGCTCCTCGCCGCCGTCGTGATCGACTCGGTCTCGCGCCGTACGCAGAAGACCGCGGGCCGCGCGTAACGTTTCCGCGTTACCCAGCCCACAGTGTCCGGCGCCGGAGAACCGGTGCCGGGCACTGCTGCGTCCTGCCCAGTGCACCGCCCGTAGGCTCAGCGGTGTGTCGGCCATCCGCGTGACGCACACCCCGCCGTCCGATGACCAAGGCCGGGGGCGGAACATTAGACTCGACAAATCGGCAAGCTCGACCAGCTCAATGGCAAGGAGGCACGGGTGGCATTGCTGACCCGTATCAGGGGACCGCGCGATCTGGACCGGCTCTCCCCGGAACAGCTGGACCAGCTGGCCGAGGAGATCCGGACGTTTCTCGTGGACGCCGTCTCCAAGACCGGCGGCCACCTCGGCCCGAACCTCGGCGTGGTCGAGCTGACCATCGCCCTGCACCGTGTCTTCGACTCCCCGAAGGACAAGGTCCTCTTCGACACCGGCCACCAGAGCTACGTCCACAAGCTGCTCACCGGCCGCCAGGACTTCTCGAAGCTGAAGATGAAGGGCGGCCTGTCCGGCTACCCCTCACAGGCCGAGTCCGAGCACGACGTCATCGAGAACTCGCACGCCTCCACGGTCCTCGGCTGGGCCGACGGCCTGGCCAAGGCCAACGAGGTCCTCAAGAAGGACGACCACGTCGTCGCCGTCATCGGTGACGGAGCCCTCACCGGCGGTATGGCCTGGGAGGCGCTGAACAACATCGCCGCCGCCAAGGACCGCCCGCTGGTCATCGTCGTCAACGACAACGAGCGCTCCTACGCCCCCACGATCGGCGGCCTCGCCAACCACCTGGCCACGCTCCGCACGACCGACGGCTACGAGCGCTTCCTCGCCCGCGGCAAGGACATCCTGGAGCGCACCCCCGTCGTCGGGAAGCCGCTCTACGAGACCCTGCACGGTGCCAAGAAGGGCCTGAAGGACTTCATCGCCCCGCAGGGCATGTTCGAGGACCTCGGCCTGAAGTACGTCGGCCCCATCGACGGCCACGACATCGAGGCCCTGGAGTCCGCCCTGACGCGCGCCAAGCGCTTCGGCGGCCCGGTCATCGTCCACTGCCTCACCGAGAAGGGCCGCGGCTACCAGCCCGCGCTCCAGGACGAGGCCGACCGCTTCCACGCCGTCGGCAAGATCCACCCCGACACCGGTCTGCCGATCGCCTCCTCCGGCGCCGACTGGACCGGCGTCTTCGCGCAGGAGATGGTCGAGCTCGGCAAGGAGCGCCAGGACATCGTCGCGATCACCGCGGCCATGCTCCAGCCCGTCGGCCTCGACAAGTTCGCCAAGGCCTTCCCCGAGCGGGTGTACGACGTCGGCATCGCCGAGCAGCACGGCGCGGTCTCCGCCGCCGGCCTCGCCACCGGCGGCCTCCACCCCGTCTTCGCGGTCTACGCGACCTTCCTCAACCGCGCCTTCGACCAGGTCCTCATGGACGTGGCCCTGCACAAGTGCGGTGTCACCTTCGTCCTGGACCGGGCCGGCATCACCGGCACCGACGGCGCCTCCCACAACGGTATGTGGGACATGTCGATCCTTCAGGTCGTCCCCGGCCTGCGGCTCGCCGCGCCGCGCGACGCCGACCAGGTCCGCGCCCAGCTGCGCGAGGCCGTCGACGTCACCGACGCGCCGACCGTCGTCCGCTTCTCCAAGGGCGCCGTCGGCCCCGCCGTACCGGCCCTGCGCCGCGTCGGCGGCATGGACGTGCTCCGCGAGCCGGGCACGGACACGCCCGACGTCCTCCTGGTCTCCGTCGGCGCGCTCGCGCCGATGTGCCTGGAGATCGCCGACCTGCTCGACAAGCAGGGCATCTCGACCACCGTTGTCGACCCCCGCTGGGTCAAGCCGGTCGACGAGGCGCTCGCCCCGCTCGCCGAGCAGCACCGGGTCGTCGTCACCGTCGAGGACAACAGCCGCGTGGGCGGCGTCGGCTCGGCCGTCTCCCAGGCCCTGCGCGACGCCGGAGTGGACGTACCGCTGCGCGACTTCGGCATCCCGCCGCGCTTCCTCGACCACGCCTCGCGTGCCGAGGTGATGGCCGAGATCGGTCTGACCGCCCCGGACATCGCCCGTCAGGTCACCGGCCTCGTCTCGCGCCTCGACGGGAAGTACGAGGACAGCCGAGCCGTGGAGCCCGCCCGCGACTGATTCTCGTCACCGCGCGTCACCATTGGGCCGGTCGGACCACCCCGCGGGGTTGCCGACCGGCCCGTTCGTGTGAAACCTGTTGGTTCGACAGGCGCCATCCCTTCGGGGTCTCGATCATGGGTGTCGGGACCGACGGTACGGAGGTACGACGGTGAGTACGGATCAGCAACCACCACGAGCGAACTCCGGGATGTTCCGGACGAAAACGGTCGAGCAGTCGATCCGCGACACGGAGGAACCGGAGCACGCGCTCAAGAAATCGCTCTCTGCCTGGGACCTGGTGGTCTTCGGCGTCGGCGTCATCATCGGCACCGGCATCTTCGTGCTCACCGGCAAGGTGGCCAAGGAGAACGCGGGGCCGGCCACCGCGCTGGCCTTCGTCGCGGCCGGCATCGTCTGCGCGCTCGCGGCTCTGTGCTACGCCGAGTTCGCGTCGACGGTCCCCGTCGCCGGTTCGGCCTACACCTTCGCGTACGCCTCCATCGGCGAACTCCCGGCCTGGATCATCGGCTGGGACCTCGTCCTGGAGTTCGCGCTCGGCACGGCCGTCGTCGCGGTGGGCTGGTCCGGCTACGTACGGTCCCTCATGGACAACGTGGACTGGCATCTACCAGCCGCGCTGGAAGGGCCCGACGTGCCAGGGGGCACGTTCGACATCCTGGCCTTCCTGCTCGTCCTGGTGCTGACCGTGGTCCTCGTCCTGGGCATGAAGCTGTCCGCCCGCATCACCGCGATCGTCGTGGCCATCAAGGTCACCGTCGTCATGATCGTGATCATCGCGGGTCTCTTCTTCATCGTGGGCTCCAACTACGACCCCTTCATCCCCGACGCGGTCACCCCGCCGGGCGGCGGCTCCGCCTGGGACGCCCCGCTCGTCCAGACGATCTTCGGGTACGAGCCCACCAACTTCGGCGTCATGGGCATCTTCACCGCCGCGTCGGTCGTGTTCTTCGCCTTCATCGGCTTCGACGTGGTCGCCACCGCCGCCGAGGAGACCAAGGTTCCGCAGCGCGACATGCCTCGCGGCATCCTGGGCTCCCTGTTCATCTGCACCGTGCTCTACGTCGCCGTGGCCCTGGTCGTGACCGGCATGCAGCACTACAGCGAGCTCTCCGTGAGCGCTCCGCTCGCCGACGCCTTCAAGTCGGTCGGACACCCCTTCTACGCCGGCGTGATCAGCTTCGGCGCCGCCGTCGGTCTGACCACCGTCTGCCTGATCCTGCTGCTCGGCCAGACCCGGGTGTTCTTCGCGATGAGCCGTGACGGGCTGCTGCCGCGGTTCTTCTCCGTCACGCACCCGCGCTTCAGGACGCCGTACCGGCCGACCATCCTGCTCGGCGTGGTCATCGCCATCGTGGCCGGCTTCACCAGCATCAACGAGCTGGCGACCCTGGTGAACATCGGCACGCTGTTCGCCTTCGTCATGGTCGCGATCGGCGTGATGGTGCTCCGCCGCACCCGCCCCGACCTGCACCGCGCCTTCCGCACCCCCTGGGTGCCGGTGCTCCCGATCCTCTCCATCGCCGCGTCGGTCTGGCTCATGCTCAACCTGCCCGGCGAGACCTGGTTCCGCTTCGCGGTCTGGATGGCCATCGGCGTCGTCGTGTACTTCCTGTACGGCCGCTCCCACAGCCGTCTGGGCAAGGCGGACAAGGGCGCGCTGTACTGACGCGCCGTTCGTGAGAGGCATCTCCGCAAGAAGGGTGCGAACCGGCGAGGCCGGTTCGCACCCTTCTTCGGTGGACGTGGGGATCAGCCGCCGGTGGCGGGGGACTTCTTGGCCGACTCCGGGATCCGGGTGTCCTCGCGGATCGCCTTCCACAGCCTGGAGGCGTTGGGCTCGTACGCGACCACCCGGTTCGGGTCCTTCTTGTCGTACGCGACCGGCAGCATGATGGTCTCCATGCTGCTCGGGTCGACGCCGTTCAGGGACCGGGCGAACTCGCTGAGCGCGGTGAGCGAGGCGAGCCCGGAGTCGGTGGTCAGCGCCTTGGTCGCGGAGTCGGCGACCTCGTAGGTCTTGGTGGGGCTGCTCAGCAGATCCTGCTTGCGGACCTCGGTGAGCAGCGCGGTGAGGAACTTCTGCTGGTTGCCGATGCGGCCGAGGTCGCTGCCGTCGCCGACGCCGTACCGGGTCCGGACGAAGGCCAGGGACTGCGTGCCGTCGAGCCGCTGCGGGCCGGCGGCGAGGTCGAGGCCTGCCGAGCCGTTCCTGATGGGCTCCTCGATGTCGACGGTGACGCCGCCGATGGCGTCGACGAGGTCCTTGAAGCCCGCGAAGTCGATCTCCAGGTAGTGGTCGAGCCGCACGCCGCTCATCTTCTCGACGGTCTTCATCACACAGGCCGGTCCGTACTGCGCGAACACGGAGTTGAACATCACACGCTGCGCGGCCGGCGCGGTGCCGCCCCCGGACTTCTGGCACTCGGGCCGGGTGACGAGGGTGTCGCGGGGGATGCTGACCGCGACCGCCTGGGTGCGGCCCTCCGGTATGTGGACCACCAGAGCGGTGTCGGAGCGGGCGCCGCTCACCTTCCCGCCGTCCAGGTCCGCGTTGGCCCCGGCGCGCGAGTCGGAGCCGAGGACCAGCAGGTTCTGTCCGGTGGTCGGGAGCTTCTGCGGGCGGTCGTCGCCGAGCGCCTTGTCGACGTCGACGGCCTTGATGTTGCCGTCGAGGCTGCTGTACATCCAGTACGCGGTGCCGCCCGCGGCGAGGGCCAGAACGAGCAGCGTCAGCAGGATGATCCGCCCGGTCCTGCGCTTGCGCCTGGGAGCCTTGCGGGAGCGGCCGGCGGACGGACCGCCGTCGGTTCCGGCGTCCGGCGTACGTATGTCCTGACTCATCGCGCGTGCATCCTCGAATTTCTGAACCCGCTGCGGGTTACGGCGACCCGGCACCCCCCCCGGGGCATCAGGATCCGCACAGCTCCTGTGGAGCGTGCAGTATAGGCCGCCGTGTGCACGGGTGTTCGCGGGGTGTTCGAGAAACGGCCACGCAACCGCCACATATGATGCGACGGTCATATGGTCGGAGTGGGGGAGTCTGGGGTGTCGCGGAGAGCCATGCGTGCCGGTGGGCCTGCCCCTCGGCCCGGCGTCGGAGCCCCGGACGGACGGCGGGCGGACCGCGCCGCCGCAGGTCGGTGGCTGGTACGCGGCAGGGACGGCCGGCTCACGGCGTACGCGCAGAGTGCCGAGCGGCTGCTGCGCTGGACCGAGGTACGCCCCGGCGGACCGGAGTGGACCGGCCCGGACGTGTTCGAGGTGCCCGGCGTCTCCCGGCTCACGGTGGCACAGGGCGCCGACGGTTACGTCCATGTCCTGGGCCGGCGTTCGGTCCTCGGCGACGACGGCGTCACCCTCGTCGACCTCGTGCACGCCACCCAGTACCAGAGCGGCCGCCCCCTGGGCCCCCTGCACTCCGCCGGGAGTCCGTACCGCGACCCCGAGCGTTCGGCGCGGCTCGGCGAACCCGCGGCCGTCGTCGGCGCGTCGGGTGCGCTCTGGCTCTTCGTCCGCAACGCGGGCGGGGGTGTCTCGGCGCGTACCGACGGAGCCTCCGGCGGCTGGAAGTCCTGGCGGGACCTCAAGGGCTCGGGGGTGCGCGGCGATCTCGCGCCCGCCGTGGACTCGGCGGGGCGGGTCGAACTCCTCGCGCCAGGACGGTCGGGGGCCCTGCACTGGGGCCGGCAGGAGGCGGGCGGCGAGCCGCGCCGCGCGCCGGACGTACCTGTCGTACCCGCCGAGAGCAGCCTCACGGCGCTGGAGACCTCGCCGGACCGGATCACGTACTACTGGGCCGACGCGGCCACCGGCACGCTCATGGCCCACCGTCCCGGGGGCTGGGTGATCCCGCTCGGCGGGGTGCCCTCCGCCGGGCGGCCCGCCGCGCTGCGCGCGCCGATCGACGGCTACGACTGCACGGTGCTCGCGCACCGGGCCGAGGACGGTCAGATCATGCTGGCCGCCTGTGGGTCCGAGCAGGAGGACGCGGGGCTCTGGTGGGCGTCCACCGGTGAGACGAGTCCGGGCGACCCGGGGCTGGCCCTCGACGCCCACGGACGGATCGTGCTGGCCGTGGTCGGGGCGGACGGCCGGCTCCACGTGTCCCGTCAGAAGCCCGAGCAGGGACTCGCGATGGGCCGCGCCGCCCGGTTCTGAGCCGCCGCGCGTGTTCCCTCGTTGCCCTTCTCACACCGAGGTCGCCGACGGGTCGTTCCTTGATTTCAGGTGAATAACAGGCGACGAAAAGTCCTGGCCTGAGATGGACAGACCGTAAGTAAATTGTGAAGATGTATCGGTCATCGACTGTTGTCCCGCTCATGGCACGCGCCCCGTCAGGAAGAACCTGACCCGCGCTCAGGGCGGCGGCTGCTCGATGGGGGGATTCGAGGACCGCCCACTCCAGGGCGCTCCTTGTTCGAGCAGTGCTCGGGGTCCGCTTCGGCGGGCCACGACGATCCGACGACAGTGTGTTGGGAGCGTGCAGAACTACGGTGGCGAGCCTCAAGAACCCTGAGGCCAGTGCCCTTGTCTCGACGTACCGTTCGCTGTTGCCCGTCAGGGCGCGACGGCGGATCGTCCGACGGATTCCCCGTCCGATGCGTCAAGGCGTCATGGGAGCTCTGGCGACCTTCGACGCCACCCGCTCGGCGTTCGTGGTCCGTGCCCTCGGCGGCCGGCCGACCAAGGCACGGCACAGCGCGCGCGCCCTGCTCCGCGTCGTCAGGGTGAACGGCCGGCACATGCGCGCCGTGGAGGTCCCCGGCATCACCGAGTGGGCCGCCCGCGCCCGCAACCTTCATCTCCTCGTCGCGCTCCTGGAAGAATCGGACATCCCGTACTTCTGCGTCCGGGGCACCGCGAAGGACCTGCCCTGCGTGGCGGTCCCGGCGCGACTGCGCGACGACGTCGAAGAACTCCTCCAGTTCGGCTTCGCCCGCAACCCCGGCTACGCCGGCGACGCCACGGGCCGTCAGATGCGCTCCGGTGTCGAGCCCTCCACCTGGCGCAGGCTGCGCTCGGCCACGGTCGTCCGGCTCGCCTGGAACGTCTGCGACCCCACCGCCCACCTCGTCTTCGGCGCCGAGTCCGGCTGCGACCTGGAGTTCTGGCGCGAGGAGGACGGGAAGCTGATCGCGCCCCGCCCCAACAGCGTGGTGACCGAGGTCCCGCACGACCACGAGCGCCGCTGGGCCGAGCAGAAGCTCTTCAGCGCCGTCCCCGCCCCCTACCACACCGGACACGCCCGGACCCTGCCCGAGTTCATGGCGCCCCTGCCCGGCGACCACCCGTTCCCGGTCGACGTCGTCTACACCTGGGTCGACGACTCCGACCCGGTCTGGCGCGAGAGCAAGGACGCCGCGCGCCGCCTGCTCGCCCAGGACGCCGACGCGCCGCCGCACGAGCAGGCAGCCAACGACGCGCGCTTCACCAGCCGCGACGAACTGCGCTACTCCCTGCGCTCGATCCACCAGAACGCCCCGTGGGTGCGGAACATCTTCCTGGTCACCGCCGGACAGGTGCCCGGCTGGCTCCACACCGAACACCCCGGGCTGCGGGTCGTGGACCACCGTGAGATCTTCTCCGACCCCACGGCCCTGCCCACCTTCAACTCGCACGCCATCGAGAGCCAGCTGCACCACATCCCCGACCTGTCGGAGCACTTCCTCTACCTCAACGACGACGTGTTCTTCGGCCGCCCGGTCTCCCTGGGGTCCTTCTTCCACCCGAACGGCCTGACCAAGTTCTTCATGTCCAAGGCGCTGATCCCGTCCGGCCGGCCCAGCCCCGAGGACCTCCCGGTCAACGCGGCGGGCAAGAACAGCCGGGGCCTGATCGCCCAGCAGTTCGGCGTCGTCATCTCGCAGAAGATGAAGCACACCCCTCACGCGCTGCGCCGCAGCGTGCTCGCCGAGATCGAGCAGACCTACGAGCTGGCGCACCGCACCACCCAGCACTCGCGCTTCCGTTCCCCGCAGGACGTGCCCATCGCCTCGTCCCTGCACCACTACTACGCCTACCACTCGGCGCGCGCGACCATCGGCGACCTGCGCTACCAGTACATCGACATCGGGGACCGGATGGCCCAGCAACGTCTCGACAGGCTCCTCGCCCGACGGGACTTCGACACCTTCTGCATCAACGACACCGTCGTCCCCGAGGACCGGGACGCCCAGGCACGGATGGTCCAGCGCTTCCTCGACGGTTACTTCCCCGTCCCCAGCCCCTACGAGGGGCCGGACGCCGAGACTCTTCCCACCCGTCGGCTCGCCGAACTGGAGCGTGCGCTGTGATCGGAGCCGTACGACGACGTCTCGGCAGGCTGCGCCGCGCCACGATCGCGCTGGTCGTGCGATGGCGGGCCTGGTGGATGCAGCGCGTCTTCCTGCCGCTGCGTGGCCGCCGCGCCGCCCGGCTGCGCTACGCCGCCGTGCTCGACGGACAGACCCTCAACCTCCACGCCGAACTGCCCGCGACGGCCCACGGGGCCGACCGCGCGGAGATCGTCGTCAGCGGCCGACGCCGCCGGCACGTCACCGAGGCACGGGTGTACGACGACGGGCAGGGCAGGACGCTCGTGGACGCGGCCGTACTGCTCGGTGCGGGCGTCGGCGGCGCCGACCTCACCCCCGGCCGCTGGCGGCTGCGGCTGCGCGTCGAGGCTGGCCGTCGCACCCGGCGGCTCCCGCTGCTGCTCCTCGACGCACCGCACTCCTACGAGGGCACCACCCGCCCCATGGACGCCTCACCCGTCACCGGCGACCGCTACCGGATCGGCTGGACGGCGACCGGCAACGCCCGGATCCGCTGCACCCCCGCGCGGCCCGCCGTGGAGGTCGTGGACGTCCACATCGAGCACGCCCGGATCGACGTGGACGTACGGCTCCTCGGCATGGCGGACGCGGCGGGCTGGAGCGAGTTCGTCGCCTCCGGACGGCGGGTCCGCCGTGACCTCGCCGAGGTCGAGCCGGGCGTCTGGCGCGTCGAGGTGCCCCTCGCCGACATGGTCCCCCGCGCCGACCGCCGCGAGCACTGGGACGTCGTTCTCTGCGGCGCGGGCCGCCGACCGCTGCGCTTCGCGCGCCGGCTGCACGATCTCAGCAACCCTCAGCGGGTCTTCTCCATGCGCAAGATCGTGGTCGCCCCGCAGCGCGACCACCTGATGACGATCGAACCGCGATACACGCCCACGGGCAATCTGCGGTTCACCTGCAGCCGTGTGTCCACGGCCGCCTAAGGACGTACATGAAGGTCACCTTTCTCCTCAGCGCCGCCGACACGATGGGCGACGCCGAACGCGCCGTGTTCCACCAGGCGTCCGAACTCGCCGTGCGCCACGAGGTCGGTGTCCTCAGCGTGTTCAAGGTCCGGCGCCGGAGGTTCACGCCGCCCGACGAGCGGGTGGCGGTCCGTTTCCTGATCGAGGCGGCCGGCCCCCAGCAGAGCGCGACGCGCCGGGGCGGACCCGACCCGGCCGCCGCCGCCGCGCTCGCCGCGCTGCCCAGCGAGATCGTCGAGCGCCGCTGGGACGACACGTTCAGCCGGCTCTCCGACATCGAGACCGAACTCGCCCTGCGGTCCCTCGACACGGACGTGCTCGTCACCACCTCGCCGGCCCTGATGGCGCTGGCCGCGCGGTACGCCCCCGACTCCCTGCTCCTCGTCCACCAGGAGCAGCGCGTCTCGGAGCTCGGCGGGCCCGAGGGCGAGCCGCTGCTGCGCCACACTCCGCGGTTCGACGCCGTCACCTTCCCGAGCCCTCGCTCGTACGAGTGGTTCGCCGAGAGCTTCGGCGCCGGAGCCCCCCGGCTCGCCGTCATCCCGCCGGTCCTCGGCGGCGGGTTCCGGCCGCGCTCCACCCTGGAGACCAGGATCGTCACCCTCGCCGCCCGCCTCGAGGAGCGGGCCGGGGTCGCCCAGGCCCTCAACGCCTGGGCGATGGCGGGCCCGTACCACCCGACCTGGACCCTGCGCATCCTCGGCGACGGACCGCTCTCCGGCGCCCTGCGCAAGCGCCGCGACCAGCTCGGCCTCCACAACACCGTCCAGCTCGTCGGCGAGGCCACGCACCCGGCGGAGGAGTGGGCCAAGGCGAGCATCGCCCTGAGCACCGCACGCGAGGACGCGGTCGGCCTCTCGCTGATGGAGGCGCAGACGGCCGGTGTCCCGGTCGTCGCGTACGACTGCCCCAACGCGCCCCGCGACGTGGTGATGGACGGCCACACCGGCCTCCTCGTCACGCCGGACGACACCGAGGCCCTCGCCCACACCCTGATGAGCCTGATGGAGGACGCCTCGCTGCGGCACGGCCTCGGGGCGAGCGCCGCCGGATACGCCGACCGGTTCCGGTCCGCCGAGTCCACCGCCCGCTGGGAGGAACTGCTCACCGCGCTCGCGGCCGACCGCGCCACCGACCGCGCCCGGGCCAGGGCCGAGCGGATGGCCGCCCAGGCCGTGTACGGCGACTCCGAGGGCGTGGCCAGGGCCGCCGCGGCCGCCCCGCCGAGCACCGCGCGGACCCGCAAGCTCCGCGACGCCGAGGAACAGCTCCTCAAGCAGGACGCCGGGCTGGTCAGGGACGGCGGCCAGGTGTGCCGGGTCATCGACTCCGAGACCCCCTTCGACATCGCGCACGCCAACCTGGGGCTCGTGGCCGACGCCCTGGAGGGCGCCCGCATCCCGTACTTCGTCGTCCGGGACTCCAAGGTGCGCGCCTCCGTCGCGGTCCACTCCGACCACCGCGAGGCCGTGTTCAAGGCGATCGCCGACACGCACCGTACGAGCGCCGTCTACGTGGCGCTCCTCAACGACGCCGACGCCGAGACCGTGACCACCCTGGCCTCGCTCTCCTCCACCTACCTCCGGACCGAGTGCACCGGTCTGCGCGTCTACGGCAGCGCGGTCGCCGCCACGGGAACGCTGCGCATCGGCGCGACGTACGGCTGTGTCATCTCCTTCTGGGACGACGATCCGGAGGACGACCGCTACTACGTCTCCCCGCGCCGCACCCTGATCGGCGTCCGGGTGCCCAAGGCCTCCATGCGCCAGGCGCGGACGACGGTGGCCGACCGCCCGCTGCCCACCATCGAGCCGTACGCGGCCACCCTCCACCACGACATCCCCTTCCCCATCGATGCCGTGTACACCTGGGTCGACGGCGCCGACGTCGCCTGGCTGGAGCGGAAGAACGCCGTCCTGGCAGCGCTGGGCATGGTCACGGAGGACGCGGCGACCAGTGCCGCCCGGTTCCGCAATCGCGACGAACTGCGCTACTCCCTCCGCTCCATCGACATGTACACGCCCTGGATCCGGAACATCTACCTGGTCACCGACCGCCAGGTCCCGGCCTGGCTGGACACCTCCCACCCCCGCGTGCGGGTGGTCGACCACACGGAGATCTTCGGCGGCCAGGGCGCCCTGCCCACGTACAACTCGCACGCCATCGAGAGCCGGCTGCACCACATCGAGGGGCTGGCCGAACACTTCCTCTACTTCAACGACGACGTGTTCGCCGCCCGTCCCCTCCAGCCCGACCTCTTCTATCTGAGCAACGGCCAGGCGAAGCACTTCACCTCCTCCAACGCCATCCCCATGGGACCGGTCATGGAAGGCGACGAGTTCAGCCGGATCGCCGCGAAGAACAACCGGGAACTGATCGCCGGCATGTTCGGCCGCACCCTGGTCAACTCCTTCATCCACGCACCGCACCCCCTGCGCCGCAGTGTCATGGCCGACCTGGAGGCGTACTTCCCCGACGCGATGGCACAGACCGCGCACAACCAGCTGCGCAGCCCGAGCGACGTCTCCGCGGCCTCCTCGCTGCACCACTACTTCGGCTACTACACCTCACGCAGCGTGCCCGGCAAGATCTCCTGCGGCTTCGTCAACGTGGGTCTGAGCGAACAGGTCAAGAAGCTCAACCGGCTCCTCGCCACCCGGTCGAACGACGTGTTCTGCCTCAACGACTTCCATGACGGGGACGTCTCCGAGGACGAGCAGGACGCCACGCTCGCCGCCTTCCTGCCCAGCTACTTCCCCATCGCCAGCCAGTTCGAGACCGGCTCGCCCCGCAACCACCGGTTCCACGCGGGCCGGCTTCCCGGCGGGACGGTGGCGTAGCCCACGGCGGCATCAGGCACTCCCGGCACCCACTAAAGTCGACGAACAGCAGTCCGAGCGGACCTGCCCATTCCGATGCTGACCTGTCGACCGGAGCGCTGGACCCCATGGCATATCGATCCGAGGACCCGACCCACCGTCCGAAGGGGCCGTTCACCGTCCCGACGCTGCGCGGGGGATGGCTCACCCGTGGCACGGAGGGCCTCTTCAGCGCGTACCTGCTCAGGGACGGCGAGGTGGTGCGCTGGACGGAGGACACCGACGGCCGGTGGAGCGGCGCGGTCTCCCTCGGCGGTGGCGGACTCCTGCCGATCCTGGCGGTCGGACAGGGCGCCGACCGCTACGTCCACCTCGTGGGGCTGCGTCCCGTACCCGGCGAGGAGGAGCACGTCGAGCTGGTGCACACCACCCAGTTCCAGACGGGCCGCCCGACGGTCGAGTGGCGCTCGCTCGCCCACTCCAACGGCAAGAGCTTCAAGTGGACCGGCAACCCGAGCATCGCGGTCGACGCCGAGGGACGCGCGTACGTCTTCACCCGCAACGGTGGCGGCGGACTCAGCGTCCGGGCTCAGAAGCAGAACGGCGGCTGGCACCCCTGGTGGGACCTGATGGGCAGCGGCACCGACCCCTCGCCCGTCGCCGTCACCAACGGTGACGGTCTCGTCGAGCTGTACACGGCCACCGCAAAGGGGCTGCTGCGCTACGTCCAGGAGGAGCCCGGCGGCAAGCCGGTGCGGCAGGACGTGGTGCCCGCCGCCGTGACCCTCGGCACGCTGGCCGCGGTGACCGGGCCCTCGGGGCACGTGACCCTCTTCTACCTCGACAAGGAGGGGCGCGTCTGCGTCTGGTCCCCGGGCCGCTCGCCCGAGGCGACGCCGTTCGTCGACGCCGTGGGAACGGGACCGCTCGCGGCGGCCTCCTGCCGGATCGACGGCTTCGACTGCACGGTCCTGGCCCAGCAGTCCGCCGACGGGCGGCTCGCGCTCGCCGCGTACCCCGCCGAGCAGGAGACGGCCGGCGCCAAGTGGACGGAGACGGGCGCCCCGCAGGGTCCGCTCACGACCACCCTCACCCAGGCCGTGGACGGCGGTCTCGTGGCCATGACGGTGGCCGACGGACCGGTGCTGCTCACCATGCGGCAGAAGACGGCGTCCGACGGCTTCCAGCTGGGCGCCTGGCACTCCCTGGTCTGACCCTCCGCACCGCGCACCGCGAACGCGCACCGCGCAACACGAACGGCCCCGGCACCAGAAAGGTGCCGGGGCCGTTCGCGTACGTGGCGTTAGGCCGGGACGCTCGCGACGCCCTGCGCGAGGAACGGCTTGCCGTTCACCCGCTGGGAGACGCCCTCACGGTCCAGGTACGGCGTGATGCCGCCCAGGTGGAAGGGCCAGCCCGCGCCCGTGATCAGGCAGAGGTCGATGTCCTGCGCCTCGGCGACGACACCCTCCTCCAGCATCAGGCCGATCTCCTGCGCCACCGCGTCCAGGACGCGGTCGCGGACCTGCTCCTCGGTCAGGACGACATCGCCCTGCTTGAGGAGCGCGGCGACCTCGGGGTCCAGCTCCGGCTTGCCGGAGTCGTAGACGTAGAAGCCGCGCTTGCCGGCCTTGACGACGGCCGCCAGGTTCGGGGAAACGGTGAAGCGCTCCGGGAAGGCGCGGTTCAGGGTCTCGGAGACGTGCAGACCGATCGCCGGGCCGACGAGCTCCAGGAGGACCAGCGGGGACATCGGCAGACCGAGCGGCTCGATGGCCTTCTCGGCCGTCTCGACCGAGGTGCCCTCGTCGATGACGTTCTGGATCTCGCCCATGAAGCGGGTCAGGATGCGGTTCACGACGAACGCCGGGGCGTCCTTGGTGAGGACCGCGGTCTTCTTGAGCTTCTTCGCGACACCGAACGCGGTGGCGAGGGAGGCGTCGTCCGTCTTCTCACCGCGGACGATCTCCAGGAGCGGGAGGATCGCGACCGGGTTGAAGAAGTGGAAGCCGACCACGCGCTCCGGGTGCTGGAGCTTGGACGCCATCTCGGAGACCGACAGCGAGGAGGTGTTGGTGGCGAGGATCGCGTGCGCCGGAGCGACCGCCTCTACCTCCGCGAACACCTTCTGCTTGACGGACATCTCCTCGAACACGGCTTCGATGATGAAGTCCGCGTCCGCGAAGCCCTCGGCCTTGTCCAGGACACCGGAGACCAGGCCCTTGAGACGGTTGGCCTTGTCCTGGTTGATCCGGCCCTTGCCGAGCAGCTTCTCGATCTCGGCGTGGACGTAACCCACACCCTTGTCGACGCGCTCCTGGTCGATGTCGGTCAGGACGACCGGCACCTCGAGGCGGCGCAGGAAGAGCAGGGCGAGCTGGGAGGCCATCAGACCGGCGCCGACGACACCGACCTTGGTGACCGGGCGGGCCAGCGACTTGTCCGGGGCACCGGCCGGCCGCTTGGCGCGCTTCTGCACCAGGTTGAAGGCGTAGATGCCGGAGCGCAGCTCGCCGCCCATGATGAGGTCGGCCAGCGCCTGGTCCTCGGCGTCGAAACCGGCCTGGAGGTCGCCGTCCTTGGAGGCGGCGATGATGTCCAGGGCGCGGTACGCGGCCGGGGCCGCGCCGTGCACCTTGGAGTCGGCGATGAACCGGCCCTTGGCGACGGCCTGGTCCCAGCCCTCACCGCGGTCGATCTCCGGACGCTCCACCGTGACCGAGCCGTTGAGGACGGAGGCCGTCCAGATCAGCGACTGCTCCAGGAAGTCCGCGCCCTCGAAGATCGCGTCGGCGATGCCGAGCTCGAAGACCTGCTTGCCCTTGAGCTGACGGTTCTGGTTCAGAGAGTTCTCGATGATGACCGAGACGGCCTTCTCCGCGCCGATCAGGTTCGGCAGGATCGTGCAGCCGCCCCAGCCGGGGACCAGACCGAGGAAGACCTCGGGCAGCGAGAACGCCGGCAGCGCCTTGGAGACGGTGCGGTAGGTGCAGTGCAGACCGACCTCGACACCGCCGCCCATCGCCGCGCCGTTGTAGTACGCGAAGGTCGGCACGGCCAGCGCGGACAGACGCTTGAAGACGTCGTGGCCGCCCTTGCCGATGGCGAGCGCGTCGGAGTGCTGCTTGAGCAGCTCGACGCCCTTGAGGTCGGCGCCCACTGCGAAGATGAACGGCTTGCCGGTGATACCGACGCCGACGATCTCACCGTTGGCGGCCTCGGCCTCGACCTGGTCGATCGCGGTGTTGAGGTTCGCCAGGGACTGCGGACCGAAGGTGGTCGGCTTGGTGTGGTCGAAGCCGTTGTCCAGCGTGATCAGCGCGAACCGGCCCGCACCCGCGGGCAGTTCGAAGTGCCGTACGTGGGCGCTGGTGACGACCTCGTCCGGGAACAGCTCGGCCGCACCCTTCAGAAGCTCGGCGGTGGTGCTCACTTGCCCTCCCAGTGGGGGTTCTCCCAGATGACGGTGGCGCCCATGCCGAAGCCGACGCACATCGTGTTGAGGCCGTAACGGACCTGCGGGTTCTCCTCGAACTGGCGGGCCAGCTGCGTCATGAGACGGACGCCGGAGGAGGCGAGCGGGTGACCGTAGGCGATGGCGCCGCCGTACTGGTTGACGCGGGCGTCGTCGTCGGCGATGCCGTAGTGCTCGAGGAAGGCCAGCACCTGGACGGCGAAGGCCTCGTTGATCTCGAAGAGGCCGATGTCCTCGATGGACAGACCCGCCTGGGCGAGCGCCTTCTCGGTGGCCGGGATCGGGCCGTAGCCCATGACCTCGGGCTCGACGCCGGCGAAGGCGTACGAGACGAGGCGCATCTTCACCGGGAGGTCGTTCTCGCGGGCGAAGTCCTCGGAGGCGATGATCGAGGCGGTGGCGCCGTCGTTGAGACCGGCCGCGTTACCGGCGGTGACGTTGCCGTGGACGCGGAACGGCGTCTTCAGGCTGGCCAGCGACTCCAGGGTGGTGCCCGGGCGCATCGGCTCGTCGGCGGTGACCAGGCCCCAGCCGGTCTCGCCGGCCTCGGCGTTGGTGCGGCGGACCGAGATCGGCACCAGGTCCTGCTGGATCTTGCCGTCGGCGTACGCCTTGGCTGCCTTCTCCTGCGAGCGCACGGCGTACTCGTCGGCGCGCCGCTTGGTGATGCTCGGGTAGCGGTCGTGCAGGTTCTCGGCGGTCATGCCCATGAACAGGGCGGACTCGTCGACCAGCTTCTCGCTCACGAACCGCGGGTTCGGGTCGACGCCCTCGCCCATGGGGTGACGGCCCATGTGCTCGACGCCACCGGCGATGACGGCGTCGTACGCGCCGAACGCGATGGAGCCGGCGACCGAGGTCACGGCGGTGAGGGCACCGGCGCACATGCGGTCGATGGAGTAGCCCGGGACGGACTGCGGCAGCCCGGCGAGGATGCCCGCGGTGCGGCCGAGGGTCAGACCCTGGTCACCGATCTGCGTGGTGGCGGCGATGGCGACCTCGTCGATCTTCGCGGGGTCGAGACCGGGGTTGCGGCGCAGCAGCTCCCGGATGGCCTTCACGACGAGATCGTCGGCGCGGGTCTCGTGGTAGATGCCCTTCGGGCCCGCCTTGCCGAACGGGGTGCGGACGCCGTCGACGAAGACGACGTCCCTGACGGTACGAGGCACGATGGCTCTCCTCCAGGGTGCGGGATGGCACTGCTGCGCACGCGGCTAAGCGCGCGCTTGCTCCCCCCATGCTACTTGCGGGTAACCGGGCTGCCCAGCCCCGGGGGCCGGAGCGGCGAAGGTCACATCTGCCGACCGCCGATCGGAGGGTCCCGCAACCCGATGGGCCCAGGCCCGATGCCGTGCCGTGGCGAGGGGCGCACCGCGAGTCGAGGCTGGTCACGCCGGGGCAGGAGCCCCGGGACCCGCCGCACGGAACGGACCTCCATGCCTGTCATCACCAAGGACCACCCGGTTCCCCACAAGTCCACCGTCCCCGCGAACAAGGACGAGATGGTCAACCTCTTCGTACGGGAGAAGTACGACACGTCGCCGGGGCAGAACCCGGAGCGCAAGGTCGTCCTCATGCTGCACGGCCGGAGCGTCCCGGTCCTCGCGGGCTTCGACCTCCAGCACGCCTCGTACAGCTGGGCCGAGGCGCTGGCGAAGGCCGGCCACGACGTCTTCATGATGGACCTCCAGGGCTCCGGGCGGTCGCCGCGCCCGAGGATGGACGACCCGCGGAACTGCAGCCAGGCCAATCAGGCCCTCGTCAAGCCGCGACCACCGGGCTTCACCCCCGGCCCGGCGACCTACGCGTTCCAGCTGAACAACTCGGACAGCGACCAGGCCGAGCTGCACACCGTCGTGGAGTGGATCCGCAAAGAGCGCGACGTGGACACGGTCGCCTTCGTCGGCTGGTCGGCGGCGGCGTTCAGCATGGGGCCGTACGCGGTGAAGAACCCCACCAGGGTGAACAGCCTCTTCCTGCTGGCGCCGATCTTCCCGCCCGACGCCACGTCGACCCCGCTGGGCCCGCTGCCGCTTCCGGGCCTCCCGATGTTCCTGACCACGAGATGGGGTGTCGAGTCGGGGTGGAACACGGAGCTGCGCTCACCGGACCAGCGTGAACCCGGCATGGTCGAGAGGGTGTGGGCCGCGATCATGGAGAACGACCCGGAGGGCAGGACGTGGGGACCGCCGGAGGGCCTCAGCCGTGTCCGGAACTTCGTCCGGTGGGGCTGGAACAGGACGACGGCGGCGCAGGGCGGTGTCCTCGGCGGAAGCGTGCCGGTTCTGATCGTGTACGGGGATGCCGACGCCACGGTGAACACGTCACCACCCAGCACGAACCCGGAACTCAACGTCTCGGTCCCCGCGCTCTACGACGCCGTCGCGGGCTCCCACAAGCTCATGGTCCGGCTGGCCGACGCGGGCCATTCGCTGGTGTGGGAGGTGCAGCACAAGAACGTGCACAACCTCTCGAAGCACTGGCTCAAGCACCTCAAGGTCGACGGCAAGACCCAGGGCGTCTTCGACATGGCCGTCAATGGCGACCTCAGTCCGGTCTCCTAGGACGGCGGAGCCCCCGGCCGCGCGCGGCCGGGGGCTCCTTCGGTCACTCCTCGACGCTCGCCAACGCCGTCACGAGCAGCGGCGTGACCAGCTCGATCTGCCAGGGGCGCGCTCCGTACCCGGCGAGTGCGCCGGACACCGACTCGGCCGTCGCCCCGGCGGGCGGCTCCCAGCAGACGCGGCGGACGGTGTCCGGGGTGATCAGGTTCTCCTGGGGGAGGTTCAGCTCCTCCGCCAGGGCCGAGACCGCCGTACGGGCGGCCGAGAGCCGGGCGGCCGCCGCCGGGTCCTTGTCCGCCCAGGCACGCGGCGGGGGCGGACCCGCGACCGGCTGTCCGGGCTGGGGAAGTTCGTTGTCCGGGAGGGCCTTCGCCCGGTCCACGGCCGCCTGCCACTGCTCCAGCTGTCGCCGGCCCATCCGGTGGCCGAAGCCCGGCAGCAGGGTCAGCGCCGCGACGTTCGCCGGCACCGCGAGCGCGGCCTCCACGATCGCCGCGTCGCTCAGCACCTTGCCCGGCGAGACGTCCCGCCGCTGGGCGATCCGGTCCCGGGCCGTCCACAGCTCCCGTACGACCGCCATCTGGCGACGGCGCCGCACCTTGTGCATGCCGGAGGTCCGCCGCCACGGGTCCTTGCGCGGCGGGGCGGGCGGGGCGGAGGCGATCGCGTCGAACTCCTGCAGGGCCCACTCCAGCTTGCCCTGCCGGTCGAGCTCCTTCTCCAGTGCGTCACGCAGGTCGACGAGAAGCTCGACGTCCAGCGCGGCGTACCGGAGCCAGGGCTCGGGCAGCGGGCGGGTGGACCAGTCCACCGCGGAGTGCCCCTTCTCCAGGGCGTAGCCGAGTACGGACTCGACCATGGCCCCGAGTCCGACCCGCGGGAAGCCCGCGAGTCGGCCGGCCAGCTCGGTGTCGAACAGCCGGGTCGGCACCATGCCTATGTCCCGAAGACACGGCAGGTCCTGGGTCGCCGCGTGGAGGATCCACTCCGTCCCCGCGAGCGCCTCTCCGAGGCCGGTCAGATCGGGGCAGCCCACCGGGTCGACGAGCGCGGTGCCCGCGCCCTCGCGGCGGAGCTGAACGAGGTAGGCGCGCTGGCCGTAGCGGTAGCCGGAGGCGCGCTCGGCGTCGACGGCGACGGGCCCGTGGCCCGCGGCGAACGCGGCGATCACCTCGGCGAGCCCCTCGGCGGTGGTCACGACGGGCGGAACGCCCTCACGGGGCTCCAGCAAGGGGATCGGCAGCCCATTCGCAGGGACGTCGTCGTCCGGGGGAGCGCCCCCGGTGGTTCGCAGTGCTGTGTCTGCTGCGGTCTCTTGGGCGTCGGTCACGTGTCAAGGGTATCTGTGAATCGGCAATTGCCTGTCGACAGAACGCCGGAACGTTCCGTCGACAGGCGCCGATCTTTCGTCAACCGCGCGGGGTGCCCGTTCGGGGCCTCGGCGGACTCAGTGGATGATTCCGGTGCGCAGCGCCACCGCGACCATGCCGGCCCGGTCGCCGGTGCCCAGCTTGCGGGCGATCCGGGCCAGGTGGCTCTTCACGGTGAGGGCGGAGAGGCCCATGGACACGCCGATCGCCTTGTTCGACTGGCCCTCGGCCACCAGCCGGAGCACCTCGACCTCACGGCCGGAGAGCTCGCGGTAGCCGCCCGGGTGGCTCGGAGCACCCGGGGGGCGGCGGTGGCCGAGGCGGGCTGCCGCGGCGCCGATGGGGGCGGCTCCGGGGCGGGAGTGGTGCCCGATGTTGGTACGCGTACCGGTGACGACATAGCCCTTGACGCCACCGGCCAGTGCGTTGCGCACCGCGCCGATGTCGTCGGCCGCGGAGAGGGCGAGGCCGTTGGGCCAGCCCGCCGCGCGGGTCTCGGACAGCAGCGTCAGGCCGCTGCCGTCGGGAAGGTGGACGTCGGCCACGCAGATGTCGCGGGGGTTGCCGACGCGAGGACGGGCCTCCGCGATGGACGACGCCTCGATCACGTCGCGTACGCCGAGGGCCCACAGGTGGCGGGTGACGGTGGAGCGGACGCGCGGGTCGGCCACGACGACCATGGCCGTCGGCTTGTTCGGGCGGTAGGCGACCAGGCTTGCGGGCTGCTCGAGGAGAACGGACACACGGCCTCCTGGGGAGATGCGGGACGGAGCCGGCTCGGGGAAGAAGCCGGGGGCGAACCCGTGCGGTGAAGGGGTCATTGACCTCTTCGGCAGCTGGGCCGCCTGCCTTTAGGGAAAGATCACGATTTGGTGAGTAACAATTCGGGCAATTCGGACGCGTGATCGATCATCCTACGAGTGAGCCTCCACCCGAACGCCGCCGCCGACCCTCGCCGGGGCCTCCATCAGGTCGCCGCCGGGCCCTGCCCGAAGGCCTCCATCAGGCCTCGTCGAGCCCTGGTCAAGCCCTTGCCGGGCCTCCGCCGGGCCTCCGCCGGGCGTCCGCCGGGCGTCCGCCGGGCTACGCGCCGGGCCTCCCCGCCGGGCTAGGCGCCGGGCTCCGCGCCCGAATCCGCGCCGGCCCCTCGCGGGCCCCCATCGTGCCCTACGGCAGACCTCCGCCGGGGGTGGCCTCCCAGGGCCTCCCAGCCCTCCCCGGCCCCCCCCGCAGGCCCTCGGGGCGCCCGCTCGGGCTGCCCCGGTGCTCTCCCTACGGCTGCTGCGGGCCCCTGCGCTGGGGCAGGGAGACGACCCCCGCGCCCGAGATCGTTCCCGCCCCCGGGTCGGGCGGCGACGGCGGGAGGCCCGCGACCTGGCAGAGCAGATCGGACCAGGCCGTCAGATGCGCCGCCGCGTCCGGCGCGCCGCCCAGGGCGTCCTGCGGCGTCCAGGACGCCCGGATCTCGATCTGGGTCGCCGGACGGCGCTCGGCCAGCCCGCCGAAGTAGTGCGAGCCCGCCTGGGTGACCGTGCCGCTCGCCTCGCCGTACGCCAGCCCCCGCGCCTCCAGCGCGCCGGTCAGCCACGACCAGCAGACCTCCGGGAGCAGCGGGTCCGCCGCCATCTCGGGCTCCAGCTCCGCCCGGACGAGCGTCACCAGCCGGAACGTGCCCTTCCAGGCGTCGTGCCCGGCCGGATCGTGCAGCAGCACGAGCCGCCCGTCGGCCAGATCGTCCTCACCCTCGACGACCGCCGCCTCCAGCGCGTACGCGTACGGGGCCAGGCGCTGCGGCGGCCTGGTCGGATCGATCTCCAGCTCCGGCCGCAGCCGAGCCGCCCGCAGGGCGTCGACCGCCCGCCGGAATGCGGGGGGCACCGCGTTCGCCTCCGTGTCGCCCGTACCTCCGTCACCGTCGGAATGATCGGAAAAATGTCCCTGAGCCGCAGCCATGCGGGGAAGAGTAGGCGGAACGGGGGCCTCGCGCAGGGAGGGACACCCGGCCCGGGCGAGCGGCTTCCCGCCACATGCGAAGATTCTGGTCGTGAGTGCCAATGACAGCCCCGTGGGCCAGCAGACGAAGCAGCAGTCGCGGACGCACGACTCCGCGTTCCTCAAGGCGTGCCGGCGGGAGCCCGTGCCGCACACGCCGGTCTGGTTCATGCGGCAGGCCGGGCGCTCGCTGCCCGAGTACCTGAAGGTCCGCGAGGGCATCCCGATGCTCGAGTCCTGCATGAGGCCCGAGCTGGTCACCGAGATCACGCTGCAGCCCGTGCGCCGCCACAAGGTGGACGCGGCGATCTACTTCAGCGACATCGTGGTCCCGCTCAAGGCCATCGGCATCGACCTCGACATCAAGCCCGGCGTCGGCCCGGTCGTCGCCGACCCGATCCGTACCCGCGCCGACCTCGACCGACTGCGCGACCTGACCCCCGAGGACGTCCACTACGTCACCGAGGCCATCGGGATGCTCACCGGCGAGCTGGGCTCCACCCCGCTCATCGGTTTCGCCGGCGCGCCTTTCACCCTCGCGAGTTACCTCGTCGAGGGCGGCCCGTCCCGCAACCACGAGCACACCAAGGCGCTGATGTACGGCGACCCGCAGCTGTGGGCCGATCTGCTCGACCGCCTCGCCGAGATCACGTCGGCCTTCCTCAAGGTCCAGATCGAGGCCGGCGCCTCCGCCGTCCAGCTCTTCGACTCCTGGGTGGGCGCCCTCGCCCCCGCCGACTACCGCCGCTCGGTGATGCCCGCCTCCGTCAAGGTGTTCGACGCGGTCGCCTCGTACGGCGTCCCGCGCATCCACTTCGGTGTCGGTACGGGCGAGCTGCTCGGCCTCATGGGCGAGGCGGGCGCCGACGTGGTCGGCGTCGACTGGCGCGTCCCGATGGACGAGGCCGCCCGGCGCGTCGGCCCCGGCAAGGCGCTCCAGGGCAACCTGGACCCGGCCGTGCTGTTCTCCACCCGTGAAGCCGTCGAGGCCAAGACGGACGAGGTCCTGGCCGCCGCCGAGGGCCTTGAGGGGCACGTCTTCAACCTGGGCCACGGTGTGCTTCCGACGACCGACCCGGACGCGCTGACGCGCCTGGTGGAGTACGTCCACACGAAGACGGCCGTCTGACCGTGCCGCGCGCCGCTGCGCGCCGCCGGTCCCGGCGGCGCGCAGCGGGCGGAAGGCGGGCTAGCAGTTGACGGGAGGGTTGCCGGAGGCGACCCGGCAGAAGTCCAGCCCGAGTCCGCCGTCGACGACACCGGCGTTGGGGCCGACGCGGATGAAGTCGCTGCCGGCGTTGCCGGTGACCGCGCCGCCGGAGGCGACCCCGGCGTCGACCGTGATGTAGTCGTGGCCGTCGCCACCGGCCACCAGGCCGGCTACGGCGCTGGTGATGACGATGTGGTCGTTACCGCCCAGGCCTTGGACGGCCTGGAAGGACGGGGGCCCGTCACAGCGGATGAAGTCGGGGCCCGCCGTTCCGTTGACGACCGAGCCCGAGACGGGGACGCCGTTGACCGTGCAGCTGACCGCGTGGGCGGGGGTGCTCAGGGCGAACGGGGCTATCAGGAGTGAGGCGGCGCAGAGCGCTCGCACAGCGTGTCTGATCATGCGATCAGTGACACATGGTGACCGAATGGCCGCAAGTCGTCACCATGTGTCGTGGTCCGGTCAGGTCAGCCTTCCGCCCGAACGGCCGCCACCGCCTTGCGCGCCGCGACCAGGACCGGGTCCCACACCGGCGAGAACGGCGGCGCGTACCCCAGGTCCAGCGCCGTCATCTGCTCCACCGACATCCCGGCCGTCAGTGCCACCGCCGCGATGTCCACCCGCTTGCCCGCGCCCTCACGGCCCACGATCTGCACCCCGAGGAGCCGGCCCGTACGGCGCTCCGCCATCATCTTCACCGTCATAGGCGCCGCCCCCGGGTAGTACCCCGCGCGGCTCGTCGACTCGACCGTCACCGTGACGTACCGCAGGCCCACCTCCCGGGCCTCCTTCTCGCGCAGACCCGTCCGCGCGATCTCCAGGTCGCACACCTTCGACACCGCCGTGCCGACCACTCCGGGGAAGGTGGCGTAGCCGCCGCCCACGTTCGAGCCGATGACCTGGCCGTGCTTGTTGGCGTGCGTGCCGAGCGCGATGTGCCGCTCCCGGCCCGAGACCAGGTCCAGCACCTCGACGCAGTCACCGCCCGCCCAGATGTTCTCGTGGCCCCGCACCCGCATCGCGAGATCGGTGAGCAGCCCGCCGTACACACCCAGCGGCAGCCCGGCCGCCTCCGCCAGGCGCGTCTCCGGCACCACGCCCATCCCGAGGACCACCACGTCGGCCGGGTACTCGGCGTCGTCCGTCGCCACCGCCCGCACCCGGCCGTCGTCCCCCGTGAGGATCTTGGTGACGGCCGCCGAGCCGACCGTCCTGATCCCGAGGCCGTCCATCACCTGGTGGACCAGGCGCCCCATGTCCGGGTCGAGCGTCGCCATCGGCTGCTCGCCCCGGTTGAGGACGGTCACCTCGTAGCCCCGGTTCAGCAGCGCCTCGGCCATCTCCACGCCGATGTACCCGGCGCCAACGACCACCGCCCGCCGGCCCTCCGTACGCTCCAGGGAGTCGATCAGGCCCTGCCCGTCGTCCAGCGTCTGCACACCGTGCACACCCGGCGCGTCGATCCCCGGCAGCGGCGGCCGCAGCGGCCGCGCGCCGGTCGCGATCACCAGCTTGTCGAAGCCCGTCCACGACTCGGCCCCCGACTCCAGATCGCGGGTGCGCACCCTCTGCCCCGGCACGTCCAGCTCGACGACCTCCGTACGCATCCGCAGATCGATGTCCCGCGCCCGGTGCTCCTCCGGGGTACGCGCGATCAGCTCGTCGCGCTCGGCGACGTCGCCACCGACCCAGTACGGAATGCCACAGGCCGAGAACGAGGAGAAGTGACCGCGCTCGAACGCGACGATCTCCAGCTCCTCCGGGCCCTTGAGCCTGCGTGCCTGAGACGCGGCGGACATGCCCGCCGCGTCTCCGCCGATGACCACCAGTCGTTCGCTCATGGCCCTATTCTTCAGGGCCCGGTCCGCCTCCGGGCGCGCTTCGCGCCCATCGGCTCAGTCGCCGGGCTCCTCGGCAGGCTCGCGCTCCGCACGGCGCGCCGAGCGACGCGGCCGGACGAGCAGCCGCCACACCAGATAGCCGACGAGAGCCAGGGCGAGCCACGGAGCCGTCGCCGCCAGGACGATCCCGGCCCAGGCCAGCGCCGCGACCAGCGCGTTCCAGCCACCGCCGAGGGCGTCGAGGAAGCCCGGCCGGTCCTCGGAGTCCGACGCCTTCTCGCTCTCCTCCTCCATGAGCTCGAGGGTGATCGTCGCCATGGTCGTACGGTCCTTCAGCGAGGCCTGCTGGGCCAGCAGCGACTCCAGATCGGCCTGACGGCGACTCAGCTCGCCCTCCAGCGTGACCACGTCACTCAGCCGCGTCGCCCGGTCCATCAGCTTGCGGACCCGGTCGACGCTCGCCCGCTGCGTCGCGATCCGGCTCTCGACGTCCACCACCTGCTCGGTGACGTCCTTCGCGTCCGCCTTCCGGGACAGCAGCCGGCCCGTGCCCGCGAGTTCCGTGAGCACCGAGTCGTACGACTCCTGCGGCACGCGCAGCACCACCCGCGAGGTCACGTGCGTCTCGTCGACCCGCTCGGTCGACTCGTTGGCCACATGGCCGCCCGCGCCCTCGGTCACCCGCCGGGCGGTGGCCAGCGCCTTGGTCGCGTCCTCGACCTCCACGGCCAGCTCGGCGGTCCGGATGACGTGCTGCCGCTGGGGCGCCGGGGCCGGCGCCTTCGTGTCCGCGGCGGCCCCCTTGCCCGCCTCGTAGCCCCGGTCGGCCGCGCCCGCGCCCTCGGCGGACTTCGCCTCGCTCAGCGCCTTGCTGTCCCCACCGCTGTCCGACGCGCCCCCGGCGCAGCCGGTCAGCGCCAACGAGACCGTCAGCAGCGCCACAGCCGCTCTTCGTGCTCCACGCATGGAATATCCCCCCTGGGATGGTGACGAGTGGTGCCGGTTCGACGCGGCGGAGGGGCGTACGGGTTTCCCCCGGGCGGTAGCGATGCGGTCACGTTCTGGCCTCGGAACGGGTTTGAGAGAGTGGAGCCATGAACGCGGACACCAGGACCAGGCATGTCGTCGTCGTCGGAGGCGGTATCGCCGGTCTCGCGGCCGCCCACCGTCTGGTCTCGGCCGGGCTCCGGGTGACGCTGCTCGAAGGCGGCGACCGGCTCGGCGGCAAGCTGCTCGCCGGGGAGATCGCCGGCGCCCCCGTCGACCTCGGCGCCGAGTCGCTCCTCGCCCGCCGGCCCGAGGCGATCGCGCTCGCCCGGGCCGTCGGCCTCGGCGACCGGCTCCGGCCGCCCGCCACGACCACCGCCTCCGTCTGGACCCGCGGCGCGCTGCGTCCGATGCCCAAGGGCCACGTCATGGGCGTCCCCGGCGACGCCGCCGCACTCACCGAACTCCTCTCCGACGAGGGCCTGCGCCAGGTCGCGCGCGACCGTGAACTGCCCCCCGCCGAGATCGGCGAGGACATCGCCATCGGCGCGTACGTCGCCGAGCGGATGGGCCACGAGGTAGTCGACCGGCTCGTCGAGCCGCTGCTCGGCGGGGTGTACGCCGGCGACGCCTACCGCATCTCGATGCGGGCCGCCGTTCCGGCGCTCTTCGCCGCCGCCTGCACCCACCCGACGCTCACCGACGCCGTTCACGCCGTCCAGCGCGCGGGCGCCGCGACCCCGTCCGACGCCGCGGGCGCGGCCACCGGCCTCGGCGGCTCCGCCTTCCTGGGCATCGAGGGCGGCATCGGCACCCTCCCGGAGGCCGTCGCCACGGCGATCCGCTCGGCGGGTGGCGAGATCCTGACCCTGATGCCCGTGACCGAGCTGCGCCGCGCGGTGGACGGACAGTGGCGGGTCGCCGCCGGCGGCCGGGAGTTCCTCGCCGACGCGGTCGTCGTCGCCGCGCCCGCCTGGGCCGCCGCCGAGCTCCTCGCGGCCGAGGCACCCGTGGCCGCCCGCGAGCTCGGGACCGTCGAGTACGCCTCGATGGCGCTCGTCACCCTCGCCTTCCGCCGGCAGGACGTCCGCGCGCTGCCCGGCTCCGGCTTCCTCGTACCGCCCGTCGACGGACACACCATCAAGGCGTCCACCTTCTCCAGCCAGAAGTGGCAGTGGGTCGCCGACGGCGCCCCCGACCTCTTCGTCCTCCGTACCTCCGTCGGCCGCTACGGCGAGGAGGAGCAGGTCTTCCGCGACGACGCCGACCTCGTCGAGGCCTCCCTGAAGGACCTCGCCGCGGCCGCCGGGCTGACCGCCAAGCCCGTCGCCACCACCGTCACCCGCTGGACCGGCGGCCTCCCGCAGTACCCCGTCGGCCATCTCGCCCGCGTCGCCCGCATCCACGACGCCGTCGCCGAGGTCCCCGGGCTGCGTGTGGCGGGGGCCGTGTACGAAGGCGTCGGCATCCCCGCCTGCGTCGCCTCGGGCCACCGCGCGGCCGACGAGATCGCGGCCGGGTTCGCCGACGAGATCATCGCCACGTCGGAAACCACCCACCCTGGTGCAGGGCACTGTCCGTGACGGGCGAGAATAGGCGTATGAGTGCGCCCGAAAAGATCCCGAACGCCGGTAAGAAGGCGAAGGACCTCAACGAGGTCATCCGCTACACCCTGTGGTCTGTGTTCAAGCTGCGCGACAACCTGCCCGAGGACCGCGCCGGCTACGCCGACGAGGTCCAGGAGCTGTTCGACCAGCTCGCCGCCAAGGACATCACCGTCCGCGGCACGTACGACCTCTCCGGTCTGCGCGCCGACGCCGACGTCATGATCTGGTGGCACGCCGAGACGAGCGACGAGCTCCAGGACGCGTACAACCTCTTCCGTCGCACCAAGCTGGGCCGCGCCCTCGAGCCGGTCTGGTCGAACATGGCGCTGCACCGCCCCGCCGAGTTCAACAAGTCGCACATCCCGGCCTTCCTGGCCGACGAGACGCCCCGCGACTACGTGAGCGTCTACCCCTTCGTGCGCTCCTACGACTGGTACCTGCTGCCGGACGAGGACCGCCGCCGGATGCTCGCGGACCACGGCAAGATGGCCCGCGGTTTCCCCGACGTCCGCGCCAACACGGTCGCCTCGTTCTCGCTCGGCGACTACGAGTGGCTCCTGGCCTTCGAGGCCGACGAGCTGCACCGCATCGTCGACCTCATGCGCCACCTGCGGGCCTCCGAGGCGCGGATGCACGTCCGCGAGGAGGTCCCGTTCTACACCGGTCGCCGCCGCTCCGTGGCGGACCTGGTGGCGGGCCTGGCCTGACGGCCGCCCTACCGACTCGGTGACGGTCCGGCTGCCTGCCGGGCCGTCACCCCTTGACCCGGAAGATCAGACGGCGGACGGAGTTCCGCACGCCGCTCCAGCGACACCGGGTCCGGCTCCGGGTGCGGCGCGCACGATGCGCGCCGCACCGGCGTCTTTCCGGCGGCGTCCGGGACGGTCCCCGTCAGCAGATAGGTCTCCAGGTACCCGTTGACGCAGGCGTTCGCCCCGCCCCCGATGCCGTGCGTACCGGCCTCCCGCTCGGTCACCAGGGCCGAGCCCGCCAGCCTGCGCTGCAGTTCGAGGGCTCCTTCGTACGGCGTGGCCGCGTCCCGCTCGGCGGCCAGGATCAGCACCGGCGGCAGCACGCCGGGACCGGTCCGTACGTCCAGCGGCCTCTGCCGCGGTGCCTTCCAGTACGCGCAGGGCAGATTGGCCCAGACGTTGTCCCAGGTCTCGAACGGGGCGTCCTTCGCCAGCCGGGTGTTGTCCCGGTCCCAGACCTCGAAGTCCTCCGGCCACGGCGCGTCGTTGCACTCCACCGCCGTGTAGACGGCCGCCCCGTTGCCCGTGGACGCCGTGATCTTCTCGTCCGGCGCCGCCTGCTCGATCAGCGGCTTCGGGTCGCCCTTCAGATACCGGGCGAGCGCCGTGGCCCGCAGTGGCCAGAAACCGTCGTGGTACCCGGCCTGGAGCATCGCCCCGTGGAGCTGCCCCGGACCGACGCGCCCGCCGGCCGGCCGCGCCGCGAGTCCGGCGCGGACCTTCTCGTAACTCTCCTGTACCTCCTGCACGGTGGTGCCGAGGCCGTACACCTTGTGGTGCTTGGCGACCCAGGTGCGGAAGTCGGTCCAGCGGCCCTCGAACGCGCGTGACTGGTCGAGGTTGTTGGCGTACCAGATCTTCTCCGGAGCCGGGTGGACGGGTGCGTCGAAGACCATGCGGCGCACCCGGTGCGGGAAGAGCGTCGCGTACAGCGCTCCGAAGTACGTGCCGTAGGAGGCGCCCATGTATGTCAGCTTCGGCTCGCCGAGCGCGGCCCGCAGGACCTCCAGGTCACGGGCGTTGTTGAGCGAGTGGTAGTGCCGCAAGGCCGTGCCGGTGCGGGTAGCGCAGCCCCGCGCGTACGTCTTCGCGCGGGCGATCCGCTCGCGCTTGAAGACCTCGGAGGGGTGGGTGGGCGCCGGGGTGGGGCCCTTGGGGCGGTCGGCGGGGTCCTGACAGGAGACCGGGGCGGAGGCGCCCACCCCGCGCGGGGCGTAGCCGACCAGGTCGTACGCGGCGGCGATCCGCTTCCAGGCCGGGACCTCCGCGACCAGGGGGAAGTACGTCGAAGAGGCGCCGGGGCCGCCCGGGTTGAAGACGAGCGCGCCCTGACGGTCGGCGGCCGGGCCCGAGGCCTTGATCCGGCTGACGGTGAGCGGGATCCGGGCACCGCCGGGGTCCGCGTAGTCGAGGGGGACCCGGACGGTGCCGCACTGGACGGACGGCGGCAGCTTCTCGTCCGCCGGGCAGCCGCCGAAGCGGATGCCTTCGGCGGCCGCGCGGCGGGCGGCGACGACGGTGCCGCCGCTGTCGGCGGGCGGGGCGTCCTGGGCGGGGGCGGGTGCGGCGGTGAGGGAGGTCAGCAGCAACGACCCGACGGTTCCGGTCAACGCGAGGGCTTTCACGGCAGGATCGTTGGCACGAGCGGCCGCCCCTTGTAAAGGTTCTCCGGCCGGTGTCGCGGGAATCGACCCGGTCAGCCGCTGGAGCTGGAGCAGCTCGACCCGCTGCTGCTGGAACAGCTCGAACCACTGCTGCTGGAGCAGGAGCTGCCCCCGCCACTGGAGCTCGAACAGCTCGACCCGCCGCCGGAACCGCCGGAGCAGGCGCTCGCGGAACAGCCGCCGCCCCCGTACCCGCTGTCCGTCCCGCCCCCGCCGCCGGAGCCTCCCGTGTTGCCGGAAGCGCCGCCGCAGCCGCCCGGGCTGCCCGGAGTGCCCGCGCACCAGAGCATCGGGAGCAGGACCATGTCCGTACCGGACGCGCCGGAATGGGCGGGGGTGCGGGTCCTGGAGAGCGGCATCCGGGCCGCCGCGATCAGCTGGGTCCGCAGCTCGGGCTCCGGCACG
This sequence comes from Streptomyces sp. NPDC012508, assembly GCF_042902595.1. Taxonomy (NCBI): domain Bacteria; kingdom Bacillati; phylum Actinomycetota; class Actinomycetes; order Kitasatosporales; family Streptomycetaceae; genus Streptomyces; species Streptomyces sp. NPDC012508. The sequence goes on along the minus strand of NZ_JBIBEO010000008.1, from coordinate 111,555 downwards.
CCGCGCAGTCCGCGCAGCGCCACCTGGTGCCCGGCGTCGGCGTCGTAGACGTGGTCCCGGCGGTACTCGGCCGCGGCGCGCCGGCCGGCGCGGGTGGGGCGGGTGGCGTTGTACGCGGCGCAGCCGAGGGCCACGAAGATGCCCGCGAAGACGACGGGGATCACCTTGAAGAGGAACGGCACCTCGAACGCCTCGCGTTCGACGCCCACGGACAGGGCGATCGAGGTGACGAAGAGTGCGAGCGAGGTGATGCCGAGCGCGAGGCACGCGCGCTTCCCGGCGGCCCGGACGTCCGGCGCCACCATCAGGCCCCGCGCCGCCAGGGCGTCGCCGATCTCCTGGACGGCGGGGCTCCGCATCACCGCCAGGCGCAGCTCGTGCAGGGCGCCGCTGGGGGCGGCCGCGAGCTGCTCCAGGACGGCACGGCCGACATGGTCCCGGGCCCGCAGGTCGGGGCGGAGTACGACGACGAGGCCGGGACCGCCGACCCCGATCAGCCCCTCGGCGTGCAGGGTCGCCAGGGCGGTGTCCACGACCCGGGGCGGGCCGCCGGCCAGGAAGGCGGCCTCGGAGAGGTCGTGGACGGAACCACCGCGGTCCGCGCGGGCGGCGCGGAGGCGGGCGATGAGCAGGGCGGAGCCGGTGATCACGGTGGCCCAGAAGAGCAGAGCGATCAGGTTCATGAGGGCGTCACCTCCGTACGAGCGCGGCGCGGGCTGCGCGGAAGAGTCGGGCGGTCGGGCCGGGCGGGCGCGTGTCGGTGCGCTCCTGCCACCAGCGGGTGAGGCGGCGCCGGTCGTCCGGGTCCTCGATGCGCCCGGCGACGAGCAGGTGCTCGACGAAGGCGAGCGCGTCGCGGCGGTAGCCGCCGGTCATGGGGCGGGACTTGGCGTACGCCCGGAACGCGGGCCGGTAGCCGTCGCCGAGGATCTCGGGGAGCTCGGGCGCGATCTTGGAGATCACGTCGGCCCGCTTCCCCAGGAGGGCGCGGCTCTGCACCCCGAGCCGCGCCGGGTCGAACCCCTCGGGCACGGGTGTCCCGGCGACGAGCGCGGACAGCAGCGCGGCCTGCGCGACCCCGACCCGCTCCCGAGCGGCGTCGGCGCGCTCCGGAGCGGTCCGCTCGGACGCTGTGCCCCCGGTCCGCGCGGTCCCCTGGACCGGGACCGGTTTCGCCGTGAGCGCCTCGGCCGGTGCGAGCGGGTGCGGCATCGGGCCGCCCGAGACGCGGGCGCCCGCGCCGATGAGCAGCGGCTGCTCGGCGTCGGCCACCCCCGGAGCGACCGCGGAGCCCGCCCCGCCGGTCGCCGAGGTGGTCGCCCGTGCCCCCGCCACCCGCCCACGGATCGCCTTCAGTTCCGACGCCAGCTCCGCCGGCGCGGGGAAGTTGTCGTCCCGTTCCAGCAGGACGCCCGGCGGGGCGACCCGGGAGGCCAGGTCCGACAGGATGTCCAGGACGGGCTCCGGGACCGGGTGGGCGTGGGTGTCGTGCCAGACGCCGTCGCGGGAGAGGCCGCCCGCCACATGGACGTAGGCGATCGCCTCCACCGGGAGCTCCGAGAGCGCCTTCGACGGGGACTCGCCCCGGTTGACGTGGTTCGTGTGCAGGTTGGCGACGTCGATCAGGAGCCGTACCCCCGTACGCTCCACCAGCTCCGCCAGGAACTGGCCCTCGGTCAGCTCCTCGCCCGGCCAGGAGATCAGCGCCGCGATGTTCTCCAGGGCCAGCGGCACCGGCAGCGCGTCCTGCGCGATCCGGACGTTCTCGCAGAGCACGTCCAGCGCGTCCCAGGTACGCGGCACGGGCAGCAGATGGCCCGCCTCCAGGACCGGGGTCGCCGTCAGCGCGCCCCCGGCCCGGACGAACGCGATGTGCTCCGTCACCAGCGGCGCCCCCAGCGCCGTCGCCGTCGCCGCCAGGTCGGCGAGCCGCCCCGCGTCCGGCCGGTCCGCGCCGCCGAGACCCAGCGAGACGCCGTGCGGGACGACCGTGACCCCGCGCGAGCGCAGCCGCGTCAGCGAGTCGGGCAGGTGGCCCGCGCAGACGTTCTCCGCCACGACCTCCACCCAGTCGACGCCCGGGAGCGCCTCCACCGCCTCCGCGATCTCCGGCCGCCAGCCGATGCCGATGCCGAGTTCCGTCATGTCCCCCTCCTTCAGTCCCCCACGTGATGGCCCTGCCGGGGCCGTTCGAATCCAGTCAGGGGGACGTTCAGAGGTTGATTTGAGGTTTCGGCGGCGCTACGGCTCCGAGTGCGGCGTCACGATGCCCGCCTCCGGCACCGGGCGTGAGGTGAAGGACTGGTCGGTCCCCGACGGGACCACCGGCGAGGGCACCGCGGGCGACGGCACGACCGGCGGGCCCGTCGGCGGGGCCGTCTTCCGGCCGGCCGCCTCGTTCGCGAGCGCGTCGTGGTCGACCATCCCGGTGGCCTCCAGCATGGTGATGTGGTCCAGCACGGTCTGGTTCGCGTCGCTCGCGAGCTGCCGGATCAACGTGTTGCGCGTGGTGTGCCGGACCTCCGCGACCAGCGCGAACACCTTGCCGTGCGCGTTGCGCAGCAGGTTCGCGAACTTGCGCTCGTACTCCTGGCCGCTCGCCGCCGTCAGCTCGCGCAGCCACCCCTGCTGCTGCTCGGTCGGCTGGTTGGGCAGCTCGATGCCCAGCTTCGCCGCCACGTCGCGGGCCCGCCGGTCCAGGTCCGTGTGGCCCACGACGAGGTGGTCGCCGCACTCCACCATCGCCTTGCTCGGCGCGCGTTCGATGGCCTGCTGGCCGGCGGGGAGCTCCCAGAGGCCGGCCAGCCGTACCTTCACCAGGAAGTCACGGTCCGTGGCGGAGAGCGGCCCCCACTGTGTGGCGACGCTCGACGCGTTCAGATTCGCCTCGCCTGTTCCGGAGCGGTCGGCGTAGGACCAGACGGGGAAGGCGAGCGCGCCGACCGTAGCGACGAGCGCCGCGATGATGAGTGCCGTCCCGTTGACGCGTAGCGACAAGGTGTCTCTCCCGTACGTTCGAAATATCGGTCACCGGAACTGAACCGGCAACGACGCTTCCGTTCAACCCGCTTGGCGGTATCGGGAGATACGTACTACAGGACGGGCGTGTTCAGTCGCCGAGCGAACCGAGCGAGGGAAACCCGGACACGACCGTGCACGAACCGGGCGCGATCTCCGTGAACCCGGCGTCCCGCACCACCGGCAGGCCGCTCGTCGTCAGCCCCGCCCAGCGCGCCGGATCGGCCGTGCGCACGGCCAGCGGGAAGCCGGCCTCGCGCCACGCCTTGCGGTCGGCCTCCGGCATCTCCCACCACAGCAGCTGAGCCCCGTGCCCCGCCTGGGCCATGGTCTTGCCCGCGGACATGTCGAGGTCGGGGTTGAGCCAGAGGAGCGCCGCACCCGGGCGCGGGGCGCCGGGTGCGGCCGGGTCCTCCAGGTCGGTGCCCGAGACCTGGAGCTTGGCCAGCTCCTTGGGCCAGCCGTCCAACGGGACCGGCGGGAACACCCGTACCTCCGCGGCCTCACCCGTCACCGTGATCCCCGGGAGCGCCTCCGCGCGCCGCCACTCGGCGCCGCGCGCCCGGCGCACGACCTTGCGGATCCGGGCGTCCTGCCAGTCGGTCATGATCTGTGCCCACTCGCCGTCCCCGGTCGAGCGCTCGTCGGCGAGGATCTCCAGGACGGCACGGGCGGCCGTCTCCAGGGCGTCGGTACGGGCCGGGGGCTCGGCCCGCTCGATCCGTACCACCAGGGGGAGGACGAACTGGGGCTTCTCATCGCGGATGTCGGTCTCGTTGCTGCTCACCTGGCAAGTCTGCCACCGCTCGAACAGCTGCTTCTTGGAGGAATGGACGGTTCCGGGACAGGATGACCCCATGAAGAGCGACCTTTTTGCCGGCGAGAACCTCGCCGAGACCGCGACGTTCCCGGGCATGACCCTGCAGAACGCCAAGTGCGTCAAGTACGCCGTCAACGGCGAGATGCAGGCGCGGCAGGGCTCGATGATCGCCTTCCGTGGCAACCTCCAGTTCGAGCGCAAGGGCCAGGGCATCGGCGGCATGCTCAAGCGTGCCGTCACCGGCGAGGGGCTGGCGCTGATGGCCGTCCGCGGCCAGGGCGAGGCCTGGTTCGCGCACGAGGCGCAGAACTGCTTCATCGTCGACATCGAGCAGAACGACGCCTTCACCGTCAACGGCCGCAACGTCCTCTGCTTCGACTCCACCCTCAGCTACGAGATCAAGACGGTGAAGGGCGCCGGCATGACCGGCGGCGGCCTCTTCAACAGCCTCTTCACCGGCTACGGCAAGATCGCCCTGATCTGTGAGGGCAACCCGATCGTCATCCCCGTCACGGCGCACTCCCCGGTGTTCGTCGACACCGACGCCGTCGTCGGCTGGAGCAACCAGCTCCAGACCTCGCTGCACCGCTCGCAGTCCGTCGGCTCGATGATCCGCGGCGGTTCGGGCGAGGCGGTCCAGTTGAAGCTGGAGGGCGAGGGATTCGTCATCGTCCGGCCCAGCGAGCTCACCCCGCAGAAGACCTCGAACTGAACCTGGAACGGGTGGGGCGCCGGTACGGCCTGCGCGGCCCCTGGGTGCTGCGCGAGGTCGGCCTCGGCCTGCCCGCAGGCAGCCTCGTCAGGATCACGGGCACCAACGGCAGCGGAAAGTCGACGCTGCTCCGGCTCGTCGCCGGCATCGACGCACCGACGGAGGGCCGGATCACCGGCCGGCCACGGCGCACGGCGTACGTCCCGGAACGCTTCCCGGCCGCCCTGCCCTTCACCGCGAGCGGCTATCTGACGCACCTCGGGCGCGTCCAGGGGCTCGGCCGGGCGGAGGCGGCGACGAGGGCGGGGGAGTGGCTGGAGCGGTTCGGCGCGGGGCGGTTCGCGGACACCCAGCTCGCCGAGCTCTCCAAGGGCAGCAGCCAGAAGGTCGCCGTCGCCCAGGCCCTGCTCGCCGGGCCCGGCCTCCTGGTCCTCGACGAGGCGTGGACGGGCCTCGACACGGGCGCGCGGGAGCAGTTGGACCGCGCCGTCCGCGAACGGGTCGCGGCGGGCGGGACGGTCGTCTTCGTCGACCACGACCCGCGCCGGCTCGCGGGGGAGGCCGACGCCGCGTTCACGGTCGAGGCGGGGCGGGTGCGGACCGGGACTCCGGGACGCGACCAGGATGTCCGGACCCGTGCGCGGATCGTGGCCTCGGGCGGCAGCCCGCTCCCCGACGGGCTCCCCGGCTCGCCCTCGTACGAGCAAGGACCGGACGGCACGACGGTGTACGGGGTCGACGCGGCACACTCCGACGCGCTGCTCCGAGCCCTGCTCGCCGCCTCCTGGCACATCCACGAGCTGAGCACCGAAGCCATCCGGGCAGGGCGGGTATGACGGCACTTCTGCGCTACCAGACCGATCTGCTGCTGCGCTCCCAGCGGTGGCTCGCGCCGGTGCTCCTGTACGCGGTGTTCCTCGGCGTCGGCGTCCGGGCCGGCGAGCCCGTGCTCGGCGCCCTCGGCTACACGGCCGCCGCGCTGCTCCCCGTGACGGCCTGGATCGTACGGATCTGTCTCGGCCAGGAACCGTCCGCCGCGCGGCACGTGGTGGCCGCCTCCGCCGGACGCGAACGGGCCCACCTCGCGGCCGTCCTGGCCGCCGTGGCGTGCGCGGCCCTGCTCGGAGTCGTCGCCGTCCTCGGTGTGACGGCGATGAGCGACCTCCGCCGCGTCGACCCGGTCGAGGCCGCGACCGCCGGTCTGCTCGCCACCGCGGCCTGCGCCCTGACCGGAGCCGCCGTGGGCGCCCTCACCACCCGGCCGCTCGTCCGCTCCCGCGGCTGGTCCCTCACCGCGCTGGTCCTCGGCTCGCTCCTCGCGCTCGTGACGACAGGCTCACCGGCGCAGTTCGCGGTCACGGGCCTGATCACCGGCTCCCGCACCGCGACCACCCCGATGCCCTGGCTCGCCCTCGCGGGCGCCCTGGCACTCGCCGCCGCGGCGGCGGCCGTGAGCACGAGGGCCACGGCCTGGCGGGAGTGAGGCCTCGGGAGCCGATCGTCGGCGGCTGACGATCAGGATCGCCGGTCGGGTCTCCGGCGTGCTCCGTCCCGGGGAGTAGTGTGATGATGCGACGTCATATCAGCATCCACGTACGGGGGTTCACCGTGGGACGACTGGGGCCGCTCGGGCTGGTCGGGGATCGATGGGTCCTTGGGGACCCGAAGCGGGAGGGCGGCGAATGCCTCGTGCTCACCGGCGACGGCATGGAGCACCACCGGAACGCGGCAGCCGAACCGGAGGCCGTCATACCGTGGTCCAGGTTCATGCAGCTGCATCTGCGCGCCACCGGGCGGGGGTGGACGGCCAGTCGGCCCATGGGTGTCTTCGGCGCCGGCCACGGCACGGTCGTCGGCCCTGACGGCTGCGCCGTCACCGCGTTGCTGCGCCACCCGTACGAGGACTGGTCGGCGCGCTACAGCCACCATGAACATCGCTACACGGCGGCCGACGTCTTCTGGCTGCAGCACCTGTTCCGGCACACGGTCGAGGCGAAGTCGGCGCACCGGCTGGGCGACCCGGAGTGGCTGGGGACGGCGGTCGCCCGGCTGACGGAGCTGTCCCCGTCGTGGGGTCTCACGGCGAACCGGCGGGCGGCGGACGTCATCGCGGACCTCCACCGCGTCAGCGCCTAGGAGGCCCGCTCCGCCATCAGCTCGGAGACCTTCACGAAGCGGTAGCCCTTGGCCCGCAGTGCGGGGACGATCCGTCGGATCGCCTGTTCCGTGACGGGGGCGGCGCTGCGGGTGCAGTGCATGACCACCAGCGAGCCCGGCTTCACGCCGTCGAGCACCTGCTGGGCCACCGCGTCGCCGTCCTTCGCGAAGGCGTCGCCGCTGACCACGTCCCACTGCACCGCCGTGACCTCGGCGGGTCCGAGCGCGTGCAGCGCCCGCTCGTCGTAGCAGCCGCCAGGGAAGCGGAAGTACGGGACGACATTGCGCGCCCCGGCTTTCCGGAACGCCTCGAAGGCCCGCTTCACGTCGGCGGCCATGTCCTGCTCGGCGACTCTCGGGAGGCCGTAGCAGGGCGAGGCGAAGGCGTAGTGGCTGTACGAGTGGTTGGCGATCTCGAAGCGGGGGTCGGTGCCGATGGACCTGGCCTGGTCGGGGTACTCCTCGGCCCACCGGCCGGTCATGAAGACGGTCGAGTCGACCTTGAGCCGCCGCAGGGTCTCGATCAGCTGCGGGTTGTCGAAGCGCTCGCCGCTCGCCGCACGCGGCCCCTGGTCGGCCGTCATGTCGGCGTCGAAGGTGAGCGCGACAACCTTGTCCGTACCCTTGCGGCCCCGCTCGAAGACGGGCGTGAGCCCTCCCGGTCCCGGCGCCATCGTCGGCGGAGCCTTGCGCACGACGGCCGGCTGCCCGGGAGCCGCTCCGGCGCTCGCGCTCGCGCTCGGGCTCGCCCCTGACGCGGGGCTCGACGGTGCGGCGGACGGACGGTCAGGCGCGGCCGCCGTGTCGGCCGCGCCCCCACCGCAGCCGACGAGTACGGCACCCAGCAGAGCAAGTGCCGACAGCTTTCGTACAGAAATGGTCACGAACGGAAGTTATCCGATCGCGCCGGTTCAGTGCTTGCGGCTCGACAGCGGCAGCAGCACACGAGTGGCGAATGCGGCGATGAGGGCGCGCTGGGCCCGGGCAAAGCGTGCGCGCGGCCTCAGGTGCTCCATCGCCAGGCAGGAGCGCTCAGCTCGCCAGGAGCAGCCTCCGGCTCTCCGCCACGTCGAAGTCGCCCGGGGGGTACCGAGGGTCCAGGGCCTCCAGGTGTTCCAGGAGCAGCTTGCTGATGGCCCAGTTGCGGTACCACTTGCGGTCGGCCGGGACCACGTACCAGGGCGCCACCCCGGTCGAGCAGCGTTCCAGGGCGAGTTCGTACGCCTCCTGGTACGCGGGCCACAGCGCGCGCTCCTCGATGTCGCCCGCGTTGAACTTCCAGTGCTTCTCCGGATTGTCCAGGCGCTCCAGCAGCCGCGCGCGCTGCTCCTCGTACGAGATGTGGAGGAAGACCTTGACGATCGTCACGCCGTCGTCGGCGAGGGACTCCTCCCACCGGTTGATCTGGCCGTAGCGGCGGCCGAGGTCGCGGCGGGGGACCAGGTCGCGGACGCGCGCGATGAGGACGTCCTCGTAGTGCGACCGGTCGAAGATGCCGATCTCGCCCGGCACCGGAAGGGCCCGCGAGATCCGCCAGAGGAAGGGGTGGTTGCGCTCCTCCGCCGTCGGCGCCTTGAAGGCGCGGACCCGGCAGCCGGAGGGGTTGAAATGGCCGATCACATGCTTGACCGTGCCGCCCTTGCCGCTGGTGTCCATGCCCTGGAGGACGAGCAGCAGCCGGCGGCGGTCGCCGGCCGTGCTCGCCGCGTACAGGCGCTCCTGGAACTCGGCGAGGCGGGGAGCGAGCAGGGCCGTCGCCTCGGTCCCCGCCACCTTGCTCGCGGGCCCTGCGGTGATCTCCGACGCGGAGTACGTCGAGAGGTCGACCGGCTTCCCGGCGGGCACGCGCAGCAGGTCACGCAGGACCGGCTGCTTCATCGGGCGGAGCTGGTCGGACGCGCCCTTCCTGGACCTGTCCTTCGTCGCTCCGTCCCTCTTCGCTCCGTCCTTCCTGGACCTGTCCTTCTTCGCTCCGTCCTTCTTGTCCGCGTTCTTCGCCGGCCCGGTCTCCCGCTTCTTCTCCTGCTTCCGGTCCTTCTTCGCCACGTCGCCACCCTTCGCGTCCACCCGCGCCTTCCCCCGATCCTGCGACGGAACACGCGGGCGCGCGACCGGTGGCCCACGGGCTACGTCAGCACCACGGTCCCGTCACCGCGAACGTCGTGCCGGGCGTGTAGCAGTTGACGTACATGGTCCGGCCGTCCGGGGAGAAGGTGACGCCCGCGAACTCGCCCCACTCCGGCGACTCCGGGGTGCCGATGTTCTGCGCCCCGCGTGCCACCGCGTACACCTCGCCCCGACGGCTCACTCCGTACACGTGCTGGGCGCCGTTGCCGTCCTCGCAGACCATCAGCCCGCCGCTCGGGGCGAGGCAGATGTTGTCCGGCGACTCGCCGGGCAGCTGGATGTCGGTGCTCGGGCCGAAGACGACGACGAGCGTCAGACGGCGCCGGTACGGCTCGTACCTCCACACCTGCCCGAAGTGGGTCCCGGCGGAGCCGTCGCCGGTGCGCGCGAACGACGAGACGAAGTAGACCGACCGGCCACCCCAGTAGCAGCCCTCCAGTTTCTGCGCATGGGTGATGCCCCGCGGCCCGAAGTCCTGGTGCCTGATGGGGGTCTCGACGGCCATCGGGTCCGGTACGGGCACCCACTCGACGCGGTCGAAGCTCGCGCCGGTCTCCTGGATCACGGAGAGGTCGGGCACGCCTGGCACCCGCATCGCCTGCAGCTCCCCGCCGGCCCGCAGCGAACCGCGGCCGCCCATCGGCACCTCGGGCAGGAAGCGGTAGAAGAGCCCGAACGGCCGCTCGAACGCGTCCTCCGTCTCGTACACGATCCCGCTGTGCGGGTCGACGGCGATCGCCTCGTGCTGGAAGCGGCCCATGGCCGTGAGGGGTACGGCTCCGGTGCGGTGCGGGTCGGCTCCGTCGACCTCGAAGATGAAACCGTGGTCCTTGGTGTAGCCGTTCATCCCGGCCTTGTCCTCGGTCTCCTCGCAGGTCAGCCACGTACCCCAAGGGGTGGGCCCACCGGCGCAGTTGACCGCCGTGCCCGCGATCGCGACGTGCTCGTCGAGGACGTTGCCGCGGCCGTCGAGCGTGAGCGCCGTACAGCCGCCCTTGCCGGCGGGGTCGTACGTCAGGCCCTCGACGGTCGGGACCCCGATGCGGCCGGTGGACCGGTTCTCGTGGTTCCGGACGAGATGGACCCGCCCACGGCGGCCGACGAAGGCGGCCATGCCGTCGAAGTTGCTCGGGACGAGGCCCTCGCCGGAACGGAGGTCCTCCCCCTCGCGGGACAGGACCGTGTAGCGGAAGCCCTCGGGGAGGTCGAGGAGGCCGGCGGGGTCGGGGACCAGCGGCCCGTAGCCGGAGTGACCGCGAGCGGCCGACGTACCGGCGAAGAGTTCTGCGAAGGCGCCGGTGAAGGCGATGCCGGCGACGGACGCGCCGGTGCGGGACAGGATCTGACGTCGTGTTGCGGACATGAGGCAACCCACTTTTCCTGTTGGCGGACAGGTGTGTGCTGTGACGTGTGACCCGCATGTGTGTACCACGCGTGGTGGTGACACGTGAACCATGCGGGCCACAACGGCCTCATGTGGCGTGAGCGGTCAGGCCAGTTCGGCGGTCAGCGTGATCGTCGTGCCGGTGAGCGCCTGGCTGACGGGGCAGTTCTTCTTGGCGTCCTCGGCCAGCGCCTTGAACTCGTCCGCGTCCAGGCCGGGGACCTCGCCGCGCACGGTCAGGTGGATGCCGGTGATGCCCTCGCCGGGCTGGAAGGTGACGTCGGCCTTGGTCTCCAGGCGGGTGGGCGGGTTGCCGGCCTTGGCCAGCCCGTTGGAGAACGCCATGGAGAAGCAGGAGGAGTGCGCGGCCGCGATCAGTTCCTCGGGGCTGGTCTTGCCGTTCGGCTCCTCCGCGCGGGCGGGCCAGGAGACCTGGTACTCGCCGAGGCCGGAGGAGTCGAGGGTGACGACGCCCTTGCCCTTGAGGAGGTCGCCCTCCCAGACGGTGTGGGCGTGGCGGACGGTGGCCATGGTGTGTCCCTTCGATCGGGTATGGCCCCCAACCTACTGCGCGACCAAGCCCTTCGCGTCTCGTGCCAGCGCCGTGAGCCGGGAGATCGCCCGGAAGTACTTCTTGCGGTACCCGCCCTTCAGCATCTCTTCACTGAACAGACGGTCGAAGGGGAGCCCGGAGGCGAGCACCGGCACCTCGCGGTCGTACAGCCGGTCGGCGAGGACGACGAGCCGGAGCGCCGTCGACTGGTCCGGGACCGCCCGTACATCCGTGAGGCAGACCGCCGTCAGATCGTCGGTGAGCGCTCCGTACCGGCTGGGGTGGACCTTGGCCAGGTGGTCGAGCAGGTGCGGGAAGTCGTCGAGCGAAGCGCCCGGCGTGGCGTACGCCGCCTTCGTCACCTGTTCGTCGGAGTACGGGGCGGGGGCCTCGGGCAGCCCGCGGTGGCGGTAGTCCTCGCCGTCGATCCGCAGCGGACGGAAGTGGGCGGAGAGGCCCTGGATCTCGCGCAGGAAGTCGGCGGCGGCGAACCGGCCCTCGCCCAGCTTGCCCGGCAGCGTGTTGGAGGTCGCGGCGAGAGCCACGCCCGCCTCGACGAGCCGGCTGAGGAGGGACGAGACGAGGACCGTGTCGCCCGGGTCGTCCAGCTCGAATTCGTCGATGCAGAGCAGCCGGTGCCCGCTGAGCGTGCGCACCGTCTGCTGGAAGCCCAGCGCGCCCACCAGGTTGGTCAGCTCCACGAACGTGCCGAAGGCCTTGAGCCCGGGCTCGGCCGGCGTGGCGTGCCAGAGGGAGGCGAGCAGGTGGGTCTTGCCCACGCCGTAACCGCCGTCGAGATAGACGCCGCGCGGCCCGGTGGGGGCGGCCGGCTTCTTCGCGAACCAGCGGCTGAGCGCCGGGCGCTTCCCGGCACCGGTGGCGTGGGCACCGCCGAGCCCTTCGGCGAAGGAGCTCAGGGCCTTGACCGCGTCGGTCTGGCTCGGCTGGTTCGGGTCCGGGATGTACGTGTCGAAGCGCACCGAGTCGAACCGGGGCGGCGGGACCATCTCCGCGACGAGCCGGTCGGCGGGGACATGGGGCTCCCGGGCACAGAGGGAGACCGGGGCCGCTTCGCCGGAAGAGGCGTCGGCTATGGCGCGGGGCGCGTGGGAGGTACGGGTCGACACAGTTACCCACTCTAAGCGCCGTGTCAGACTGCGAGGATGCGACGCCTGTTCCCTGTGACGGACATGACAGCCAGCGACGACGCCGGTCAGGACACCTTCGGTGACAGGGAGTGGTCCCTCGACGAGCTCGCCGACGCCTACGCGTACCCCGCTCTCGCCCCCGGCGGGACCTGGCTGCGCGCCAACATGGTCTCCTCCCTCGACGGCGCCGGACAGCACGAGGGCCGTTCCCAGCCCCTCTCCTCCGACAGCGACATGCGGATCTTCGGCACGCTGCGGGGTCTCGCGGACGTGATCGTCGTGGGGGCGCAGACGGTACGCCAGGAGGGATACCGCCCGGCACGCGCGCGTGAGGCCTTCGCGGCCCGCCGGGAGGCAGCCGGGCAGGGCCCCGCGCCGGTGATCGCCGTGGTCAGCGCCTCCCTCGACCTGGACTTCTCCGCTCCGCTCTTCACCGAGCCCCTGGTCCCGACCCTCGTCCTGACCGGCGCCGTGGCGCCCGCCGACCGGGTGGCCGAGGCCGGGAAGGCGGGGGCGGAGGTGGTGATCGCCGGCGACGGGCCCGGGGTCGAGCCGGCCCGCGCGGTGGCGGCGCTCGCGGAGCGGGGCCTGCGGCGGCAGCTGACCGAGGGCGGTCCGCGGCTGCTCGGCCAGTTCGTGGCGGCCGGAGTGCTCGACGAGCTGTGTCTGACGGTCTCGCCGACGATGACGGCGGGCACCGCGCAGCGCATCGCCGGGGGGCCTTCGGTGGCCGTGCCGCAACGGTTCGCCGTGGCGTCCCTGCTGGAGGAGGCCGGGTTCCTTTTCACCCGCTACCGTCGGATCTGACAAGCGGCGGAATTTGTCGTTCCGGTTAGCTTCCGCTGGGCACACTTACCCCCGTAGACCCCGTGCGGGCACGGGGAAGGATGGTTTCCGCAGAAGGGCTCCTGAGGTGTTCACAAGCGTTCTGATGATCGAGAAGCCCCTCACGTCCGTCGACGTGGAGTTCGTCACCACCCTGCACGGTGACGAGAACGTGTCGTTCATCGTGCTGATGCAGCCGCGGGGTGACCAGGCCGATGTACTCCTGCGCGCCATCGACGACGTCGCCATGGGCGAACTCAAGGAAGCGACCCGTGAGGGCGAGGAGCCGGAGGGCAAGGCGGCCCGTGTTCCGGCGGAGCAGGCCCTGGAGCACTCGCTCCAGGCGCTGCGGGACGCCGGCTGCGAGGCGGTCGGACAGGTGGTCGAGGACCACCCCCTGAACAAGATGAAGTCGGTGGTCGACGAGTCGGACGCGGACGAGGTGATCGTCCTGACGGCGCCCCACTACGTGGAGGAGTTCTTCCACCGCGACTGGGCGTCGCGGGCCCGCCACAAGGTCGGCGTCCCGGTCCTGAAACTGTTCGCCCACAGCGAGGCGGAAACGACCTGACGCAGGGCGGTGCGCCGGGAGCCGGGGGCGCGGCGCCGGGGCCAGGCCGGGCCGCCGTCCCGTAGCCCCGGGCGGACGCCGTGCTTCCGGACGGCGCGGCGCTCCCGGGCGGGTGCCGTGCCCGTACCTGTGCTCCCGGGCGGGTGCCGTGCCGGGCGGACGCCGTGCTTCCGGGCGGGTGTGCGTGCCCGTGCCCCTGGATGGGCGCCGTGCCGGGCGGACGCCGTGCTCCGCCCGGCACGGCGGCGGCGGGTGGCGACGCCCCCGGGGCCGTCGGCCCGGGGGTGACACAGGGAGCCACTAGGCTGGGGACCTCCTGTACGTCGTACCCCGGGGAGAACACTCATGGCACCCGCCATCCCTGCCGCCATGGAACGGCCGCACTTCATCGGCATCGGCGGTGCCGGAATGTCGGGCATCGCGAAGATCCTCGCCCAGCGCGGAGCGAAGGTCGCCGGCAGCGACGCGAAGGAGTCCGCGACCGCCGAGGCGCTGCGCGCGCTCGGGGTCACGGTCCACATCGGGCACGCCGCCGCCCACCTCGCCGACGACGCCTCCGCCGTCGTCGTCTCCAGCGCCATCCGCGCCGACAACCCCGAGCTGGCCCGCGCCGCCGAGCTGGGCATCCCCGTCGTCCACCGCTCCGACGCGCTCGCCTCCCTCATGGACGGCCTGCGCGCGATCGCCGTGGCCGGTACGCACGGCAAGACGACGACCACGTCCATGCTGGCCGTCGCGCTCACCGAGCTCGGTCTCGACCCGTCGTACGCCATCGGCGGCGACCTCGCCGGCCCGGGCACGAACGCCCGCCACGGCGACGGGCAGGTCTTCGTGGCAGAGGCCGACGAGAGCGACCGCAGCTTCCAGAAGTACGACCCCGAGGTCGCGATCGTCCTCAACGTCGAGCTGGACCACCACGCGAACTACGCCTCGATGGACGAGATCTACGAGTCCTTCGAGGCCTTCACCGCCAAGATCCGCCCCGGCGGCACGCTCGTCGTCGGCGAGCACCCCGGCGCCCGCGAACTGGCCGGGCGGGTCTCCGGCAACCGCGACCTGCACGTGGTCACCGTCGGCGAGTCCGAGACCTCCGACGTGTGGATCCGCTCGATCGTCCCGAACGGCATGACCAGCGAGGTCGTCGTCGTCCTCGATGGCGTCGAGCACACCTTCACCGTCTCCGTCCCCGGCCGGCATTACGCCCACAACGCCGCCGCGGCCCTCGCCGCCGGCTCCCGCGTGGGCATCGACCCGGCGGAGCTGGCCCAGGCCCTCACCGCGTACACCGGTGTCGGCCGCCGCCTCCAGCTCAAGGGCGAGGCGGCCGGTGTCCAGGTCATCGACTCGTACGCCCACCACCCCACCGAGATGACGGCCGACCTGGAGGCCATGCGCGGCGCCGCCGGGGCCGCCCGCCTTCTGGTGGTCTTCCAGCCCCACCTCTTCTCCCGCACCCAGGAGCTCGGCAAGGAGATGGGCGACGCCCTGGCCCTCGCGGACGCCTCCGTGGTCCTGGACATCTACCCGGCCCGCGAGGACCCGATCCCCGGCATCACCAGCGAGCTGATCATCGCGGCGGCGCGCACGGCAGGCGCGGACGTGACGCCGGTGCACGACAAGGCCACGGTGCCGGACGTCGTCGCGGGAATGGCCAGGCCCGGCGATCTCGTTCTGACGATGGGCGCGGGTGACGTCACGGACCTCGGTCCGCTGATCCTGGCCCGTCTGTCGAGCTGAGGAGCATGTGATGACGTCGTACGAGGTCGAGAAGCCGGACGAGCAGTGGCGCGCGGAGCTGACCCCGGCGGAGTACCAGGTGCTGCGGCAGGCGGGCACCGAGCCCGCGTTCCGCGGTGAGTACACGGACACCAAGACCAAGGGTGTCTACTCCTGCCGGGCGTGCGGCGCCGAGCTCTTCACGTCGACGGAGAAGTTCGAGTCGCACTGCGGCTGGCCGTCCTTCTACGACCCGAAGGACAGCGCGGCGGTCGAGCTGATCGAGGACCGCTCGCACGGAATGGTCCGCACCGAGGTCCGCTGCTCGCGCTGCGGCTCGCACCTGGGTCATGTCTTCGAGGGCGAGGGCTACCCGACCCCGACGGACCAGCGGTACTGCATCAACAGCATTTCGCTCACGCTGACGCCCGACGAGGGCTGAGCGGCCCCCGGCCACGACGGGGCGGGCGCCCTGCCACGGCGGAGCGGGCGCCGTCGGATAACCGGTGGAGGTCCCGGCGAGGCGGTGACAGGGTGTGACGCATGACGTCGCACCACGCAGAGCGGCTCCTGAAGGAGCTGTATGCCTCGCTGGGACTGCGCAAGCGTCCGGAAGACGTGGCCCAGCTCGTGCTCGATCTGTTCACCGCCCAGGGAGTCGCGCTCGACCCGGCCACCGCCACCGCCCTCGGCAAGGCCACCGAGAACTCGCTTCGTAGCCTCTGGCACGGATACACCTCCATGCGTGAGGATTTCGCCCGGCCCGTCGGAGCGCAGCGCCAACTCGGCCGCGCCGCCGAGCTGTTCGGAAACGTTCCGCCCCTTCCGGCGGACGCGGGAGACGACCCCGAGCGGATCGAGGCGGTGATCCGCCGGGCGGGCGAGGAGATCGGCCGGGCGTACGGCGAGAACGACTTCGGCATGGACCGGCTCAACCGGGCCGAGCGCGCCGAGGCGGGCATCGGCGAGCTGTCCAAGCGCCAGTACAACAAGCGCTTCCGGCTGTTGCGCAGGATGGAGGCCAAGCTGGCGCGGGTCGTCCACGAACAGCGCCGCTACGAGGTCGTCATGACCGGCAAGGGGGCGATCGCCCACACCCTGCCGTACGGGCCGTTCGCCGCCGATCCCGGAACCGCGGCCTTCGTCGCGTACCTCACCGCCCGCGGATACATGCGCAGCATGTTCACCAACGGCAAGCAGCGCCGACCGTACGACGAGGTGGCCGACGCCCTGTTCCAGCGGCTGCGCGCGGAGCCCGAGCGCACCGACTGGTACGTGGTCGCCCATGCCCACCCCACGGCGGAGGTGCTCGGACACCTCTCCGACGAGGAACTCTCGCTTCTGCTCTCGCGCTGGAGCCGCTTCCTGCGGTCGGTCGCCGAGCTGCTCGAAGATGCCTGGAACAGATGCGCCCTCGAGCGCAACACCATGATCGTCCGGCCGGGCAACGACTCGTCGACGTGGAACCAGGCCGCCCAGGCCTGGAGTACGGCCCGGGCGCACTGGTTCGCGCTCCTCACCGAACTGGGGCGGGAGGACTTCCTCGACCGGGTCTGCCCGGGCAAGGTGCCCCGGCTGATGGCGGCCGACGTCGCCTACTGGCACCGGAAGAGCGGTGGCGGCCTGCACCCCGACACGTATGTGTGGGCGGAGCTTCCGCTTCCCTGGAAGGTGCTGCGCGGCGAGGAGGAGTGCACGCGCTCCCTTGTCGAGCAGGTCTGCGGGCGGTACGGCGTGGACCCGGTGGCGGGCGGTTGGACCGCTCCGCGGCCGGCCGCCGAACCGGTCGGATACCGCCGTACGCCGGAGCTGGTGCACGGGGTCCGGGTGGCGGATCCGCTCATGGCGAGTGCCCTGCGGTCCACCGGCGTGTTCTCCGGGAAGGGCCAGCGCGCGGCGGCGAGCGAGTGGCTGTGACGGGGCGGTAGGTGACGCGTCGACGGGGAGGCGGGGAGCCGGGGAGTCGCCGAGCCGGGCGCCGGGGAGGCAGGGGCCGGGAGCCGGGCGCGCGCCGGGAGCCGGGCGCGCGCCGGGAGCCGGGCGCGCGCCAGGAACGTGGCGCCGCCGAGCCGGGCGCCGGAAATGAGTTGACCGGTGCCGCGCCCGCTGTCGAGGATGTACGACGGCGGCGAGGAAGCTCTGCGGAGGAGCGCCCGGCTCGATCTCCGGGTGGACGTAGGTTCGAATCCTGCCCTTGCCGCCGCCCTCTCATCCCTCCCACCCCAGGGGGACGTGTGACCCACGTTCACGTCGTCTACGCGCACCCCGGTGAGCGGACCTTCACCCGCGAGGTTCTCGACGCCTTCCTGGGCGGGCTGGACGGCGCGGGGCACACGTACACCGTCTCGGACCTCTACGCGGCGGAATTCCGCTCCGAACTCACGCGCGCCGAGTACGAGCGCGAGTCCGGGCAGCGGCCCGACACGCCCGTGCCCGACGACGTCGCCGCCGAGCAGGCCGCGCTCGCCGCCGCCGGAGCGTGGGTGTTCGTCTATCCGGTGTGGTGGGCGGACTGCCCGGCCCGGCTCAAGGGATGGTTCGACCGGGTGTGGACGGTGGGGTTCGCCCGGAAGACCGTCGGACGACCCACGGTGGCCGACAAGGCATTGGTGCTCTGCACGGCCGGGTACGACATCGCCGAACTCGAAGCCTCCGGCTGCTACGAGGCGATGCGGACGGTCATGCTCACCGACCGGATCGGCGAGCGGGCCAGGGCGAGCGACTTCGTCGTCCTCGGGGGTTCGGCGACCGCGGGCACGGAGGAATGGCCGGCCCTCAAGGCCGCGCACCTGGCACGGGCGGCGGAGTTGGCGCGCTCGGTCTGAGGCTCAGCCGCTCTTCGCCTTCTCGGGGGCGGCAGTCGGCGACGGCTCGTCGGAGCGCTTCCGGCGCCGGGCGAGGTCGCCCACGGCGAGGGTGAGGACGCCCGCCAGGAGGCCCCAGAAGGTCGATCCGATACCGAAGAGCGTGAAGCCGGAGGCCGTGGCGAGCAGCGTGACCACGGCCGGTTCGCGGAGGCGGTCGTCCTTGAGCGCCGAGGTGAGGGAGCCGCCGATCGTGCCCAGCAGGCCGATGCCCGCGATCCCCAAAACCAGGGCGGGCGGCATCGCGGTCAGCAGCCAGCCGACCGTTCCGCCGAAGAGGCCGACCAGAAGGTAGAAGATGCCCGTCCAGACGCCGGCCACGTACCGCTTCCTGGGATCAGGGTGTGCCGCCTCGCCGCTGCAGATCGCCGCGGTGATCGCGGCCAGGTTCAGTCCGAAGCAACCGAAGGGCGCGAGAACGGTGTTCACCGTGCCCGTCCAGGTCAGCAGGGGTGAGACGGGCGTGGAGTAACCGGCGTTGCGCAGCACCGCGACCCCCGGCAGATTCTGCGAGGCCATCGTCACGGCGAAGAGCGGCAGCCCGACGCCGACGAGGACCTGCCAGTCGAACTCGGGGCGTACGAAGGACGGTTCCGCGAGCGTGAGCGCGAAGCCGTCCAGCTTCCACGAGCCCTGCCACGCCGTCGCCGCGACACCGACAGCGAGCGCGGCGACGACCGCGTACCGGGGGAACCAGCGCCGGCCGGCGAGATACGCCAGGAACATGGGGACGGCGATGGCGCCGTTCCGCTCCATCTGCGTGAACAGCTCGGTGCCGAACTGGAGGAGGACCCCGGCGAGCAGCGCCGAGGCGAGCGGCACGGGAATCCTGTTCATGATCCGCTCGAACCAGCCGGTGACCCCGCTGATCACGATGAGGACGGCGGACAGCAGGAACGCCCCGACCGCCTGAGCCATCGTCACACCCTGCAGCCCGGTGGCGAGCAGGGCGGCGCCGGGGGTCGACCAGGCCGTCACCACCGGGGCCCGGAAGCGCAGGGACAGACCGATGCAGGTGATGCCCATGCCGACGCCGAGGGCGAAGACCCAGGAGGTGAGCTCGGCGGAGGTCGCCCCTGCCGCCTTGGCCGTCGTGAAGACGACGGCCACGGAACTGGTGACGCCGATGAGTACGGCGAGGAATCCGGCGGCGACGGCGGAGGCGGGCGCGGCGGACTGGATGTGTCGTAGGAAAGCCATGGCCAGGGCATCGTGGCACATCCCGTGGGCGGGACCCCATCGGGTTTTCCACAGGCCTTGTCCCGTGGGCCCCGATGGCCGCAAGATCCAGGAGTGATCCATTTTGGGGAGGGGAAATGATCAAGGGAGACAACGCCTTCGTTCCGACGGTGCCGCTGCGGATCGCGGTGCGGGGTGGGATCGATGTCGCGGCTCTGCTGCTGACGGAGACGGGCCGGGTCCGGGGGGACGCCGACATCGTGTTCCACGGAGCGCCGGTCCATCCCTCGGGCGCGGTGCGGCTGTTGGGGGAGGACGGCGGCACGGTCTGGCTGGAGGGGGGCCTCACGGCGATCGAGGCGGAGATCAGCAGGGTCCTCGTGGTCGGGTCGACGGAGAGCGGCGCGATGCGGGACGCACGCGGGCTCTCCGTGGAGGCGCTCGCGCCGGACGGCACGCCGGTCGCGCGGTACGACGTGACGGACGCGGGCGGCGAGACAGCGATGGTGCTCGCCGAGCTGTACCGGCGCGCGGGGGGCTGGAAGTTCCGGGCGGTGGGCCAGGGGTGGCTGAACGGCCTCGCGGGCCTGGCGAGGGACTACGGCGTGGACGTGGCGGACGAGCCGTCGGCTCCGGGCGGGGCGCAGGCTCCGGTGCCTTTCCAGCCGCCGGCTCAGGCTCCGGCCCCGGTTCAGGCCCCGGTTCAGGCCCCGCCTTCGGTCCCGTTCCAGCCGCCGGTTCAGGCTCAGGCTCCGGCCCCGGTTCCGTTCCAGCCGCCGGCTCAGGCTCCGGGCCCGGTGCCTTTCCAGGCCCCCGCCCCGGCGCCATTCCAGGCCCCCGCCCCGGTGCCTTTCCAGCCGCCGGTCGGCGCGCCGCCCCCCGCCCCGGTGCCCGCCGCGGTGGTCCCGCAGCCCGCGCCGCAGCCACCCGCGCCGGACTGGACGTTCGGCCCCGTCTTCGAGCCGTACACGAAGACCGGCCGGGACGGCGACGTGATCTCGGTGGACGGGCTCCCGCCGGGCCCGGTCGTGGTCGACCTCGCCGTCGACGCCAAGGACGCGTACACCGGCCTGTGGCCCCTCTCCCGGTCCAACAAGGAGGAATCGAGCCTCATCAACAGCACCGAGGACAACTTCCGGGGCCGAGTCATCGCCTTCGTCCCCAAGAACGGGCGTCTGCGTCTACGGCTCAGGGCGGACGGGCCCTGGCGGCTCCAGGTCCAGCCGCTGGCGGCGGCCCGGCGTCTGACGGAGGAGGACATGGAGGGCTTCGGCCCCGATGTCCTGTTGCACACAGGAGGGACGGCCGACTTCGCCATCCGCTACCGCGGCGACGACAACCTCATCATCTACCTCTACGAACTTGCCGACCACGACGACCCCACCACGCTTCCGGACGTGGGGTCCACCGTCAACGAGATCGGCAAGCGGCGGGAGACCATACCGCTGCCCGAAGGACCGGTCATCGTCCATCTGATGATGGCGGACGGCCCGTGGCGCGGGCGTCTGAAGCACCTCGAGCCGCACAGCGGCGGGCCGTCGTCCGGAGGCGGCACGACGAGGCTCCCGGAGACGCTTCCCGAGCCCGGCAAGGTGCAGAACTGGCTGCGGCGGGGCAGACGCTGACTCTTCCGCCGGTCCCCCGCCCCTCCGTGGGCTGGGGCAGGGGTGGCGTGAGATAGAGACGTGGCCCACGCGAAGGGAGGGGGCCCGGGGGGCCGTTCAGGCCGTCGGCTGCAGGAGGTCCCAGCGGTTGCCGTAGAGGTCCTCGAAGACCGCCACCGTGCCGTACGGCTCGTGGCGCGGTTCCTCCAGGAAGTGGACCCCCGCCGTGGTCATGCGGGCGTGGTCACGTGCGAAGTCGTCGGTGTGGAGGAAGAAGCCGACCCGGCCGCCCGTCTGGCGGCCCACGGCGGACTCCTCCTCCGGGCTCTTCGCACGGGCCAGGAGCAGGCCCGTGCCGGCGGCGGCTCCGGCGGGGCGGACGACGATCCAGCGGGAGCCGTCGTCGCGGGCGGTGTCGTCGACGAGGTCGAAGCCGAGGGGGCCCGTGTAGAAGGCGAGGGCCTCGTCGTAGTCACGGACGACGAGAGTGACGAGAGCGATGGTGGACATACGTCCAGGTTATACGTATGACCGGACGGGCGCCACGCGGTGCGACAATGCACCGCATGGACGCCCAGCTGCTCGCCGAGCTCACCGACCGCGCCCTGCTCCTCGCCGTCCCCGGTACGCGGCGGATCCTCGGGCTCGCCGGGGCGCCCGGAGCGGGGAAGTCCACGCTCGCGGCCCGCCTCGTCGCCCGGCTCGACGGGCTCGGCGTCCTTGTGCCGATGGACGGCTTCCACCTGGCGCAGGGGGAGCTGGAGCGGCTCGGCCGCGCGGAGCGCAAGGGGGCGCCGGACACCTTCGACGCCGCCGGGTACGCGGCGCTGCTCGCCCGCCTCCGCAGCCCCGAGCCCGGCACCACGGTCTACGCCCCCACGTTCGACCGCACGCTGGAGGAGCCGGTCGCCGGGGCGATCCCGGTCGGCCCCGACGTGCCCCTCGTCGTCACCGAGGGCAACTACCTGCTCCACGACCAGGGCCCGTGGGCCGCCGTACTTCCGCTGCTCGACGAGGCGTGGTTCCTGGAGCTCGACGACCACCGCCGCGTGCCACGGCTCGTCGAACGTCATGTCCGCTTCGGCAAGGACCGCGCCCACGCCGAGCGCTGGGTCCGCGACTCCGACGAGTCCAACGCCCGGCTCGTCGCCCCAGGCCGTGACCGCGCCCACCTCGTCGTCCGCATGACGTAGGGAGCGGACCACCGGTCCTAGCGGCCCGCGTGGTCCGTCGCCGCCCGCGCCAGGGCCCGGACGATCGGGTGCGGGTGCGGGTGCGTGCCGTCGCTCGCCAGTTCCGGCTGGAAGAGCGTGGCCAGGAAGAAGGGGTGGCCGGGCAGTTCCGCGATGCGGACCTGACCGTCCTCGTCCTCTCCCGTGAACCGCATGCCGTGGGCGTGCAAGGTGTCCAGATGACGGCTGTCGGGGCCGTAGTTGCAGTGGTAGCGCTCCGTCGTCCGTTCGGCGCCGAGGACCGACTCCGCGAGCGAGCCCGGAGTCACCCGGACCGGGCCCTCGTGGCCGACCAGCGAGCAGGCGAGCGGTGCGATCAGCAGGTCGTCGCCGGCAGCCGCCGGGTCGTTCTCGGCGTGTGCGGCAGCCGTGAGACCGCAGACGTCACGGGCGAATTCGAGGAGAGCGTGCTGGAAACCGGCGCAGGTGCCGAGGAACGGGATGCCGTCCTCGCGGGCGGTACGGATCGCGGCCAGCGCGCCCGCCTCACTCGCGTACGGACTCCCCGGCAGCACCCACACCGCGTCGAAGTCCTTCACCGCGCCCGGCGCCTCCGCGTCGCCGGTCGGGATCCAGTACGCGTCGAGGACCAAGCCGTCCCGATCGGCCAGCGCGTCGAGCAGGGCGGGGATGCGGACATGGGACTTCACGTGCGGGGAACGGTCGCCGACCAGTGCGATGCAAGGAGTGTGCGTCATGCCGACCATGCTGGTCGGAGGGGCAGGTTCACGTCCAACGATGATTCCTGCACGTCCGATCGCGAACGCTGATGGGGGGCCTCGGGGGCGCCGGAGAGGGGCGAGGTAGCCTCGCGACCGCACATGACCAGGGGGCTGCCGCATGCATTCGATCCCGTTCGACATCGGAAACCCCATGGACCCGCACCACCTCCGTACCTTCGTCACCGTCGCCCGGCTCGGTTCCTTCTCCGGGGCCGCCCGCGCGCTCGGCTACACCCAGTCCGCCGTCAGCCAGCACATCGCCGCCCTCGAGAACGACCTCGGCCTGCCGCTCCTCGGCCGCCGTCCCGTCCTCCCCACCCGCGCCGGAGAGCGTCTCCTCGAACACGCCGGCTCGCTCCTCCTCCGGCTCGGCGCCGCCCGCGCCGACCTCGCCCGGTTCGCCGCCGCGCCCAGCGAGACGCTGGCCCTCGCCGCCTCCCCGCTCGCCCTGCACCCCCGCACCCTCGCCGCCCTCCCCGCCACCGGGGTCACCCTGCGCACCCTGCCCCGCGACGAGGTGTCCGCCGCCGTCGCGACCGGAGCGGCCGACCTCGGTCTGGTCGACGGACTCGCCGCCCCCAGCGACCCGCTGCGGCTGCCCGACGTCGCCCCGCTCACCGCCGTCCGCGTCACCGAGGAGCCGGTCGCCGTGGTCCTGCCCGCCGGGCATCCGCTCGCCGGCCGCCCCGGCCTGAAGCTCGCCGACCTCGTCGACGCCCGCTGGCTCGACGCACCCGACGCCGGCCTCCCGCTCGACCGGCTGCGCTCCGCGCACGGCGGCCCCTCCGGCCACGGCTTCCGCACCGCCCTGCGCCACGAGGGCACCGACTCCCGCGTCCTCGGCGCCCTGGCCGCCGCCGGACACGGACTGACGCTCCTCCCCGTCTCCCTGGCCGCCGCGATCGCCGGAGCCGTCGCCGTACCGCTGAGCGCCCCACGCCTCGTCCACCGCGTCGAACTCCTCCACACCGGCGCCGAACCCTCCGGCCCGGCAGCCGAGTTGACCCGGAGGCTGACGATCTGACCGGCCGTGCCGACGCGACACCCCCTAGGCTGGTCCCACGGCGAGAGGAAGGCGGGCGGACGTGGGGCTGTTCCGGCGAGGACCCAGGCGTGACGGTGACGAAGCTCCCAGGGACCCCGAGTTCTCGTACTTCTCGCAGCGCGAGGCGGCTCTCTTCCGCAGCCGCGTCCGTGAGGCCTTCGCCGAACTCGGCCTCGAGGTCACCGTCTACGCCGACTCGGTACGCGACGCCGACGGCCGTGCCTTCGGCCTCGGCAACCTCGCCGCCGTCTGCCACAACGACCGCCGCGGACCACGCGTCTGGCCCGCGCTGATCCGCCGCCATGTCGGCCTGGTGCTGCGCACCATGGACGGCCCCTCCGCGCTCGACACCCTCCGGCCCGAGCAGATCCGCGCCCAGCTCTACCCCCGGGTGATCAGCGGCGACGGCATCGACCCGGGGACCTTCGGCTACGCCCGGAGCGTCGCGCCCGGACTGTACGAGATCCTCGCGCTCGACCTGCCCGAGAGCGTCGTCATGCTGACCGACGAGGCGCTCGAACCGCTCGGCGACGTCACGGAGCTGCGCGACCGGGCGCTGGCCAATCTGCGCGGGCTGCCCGTCGAGGGCCACGAGACGGTACGGGACGCCGACGGCATGTCCTTCGAGGTGATCCTCGGCGACTCCTTCTACACCGCGAGCCGCGTCCTCGACCTGGACGCCGTGGTGCGGCGCGTGACCGGCCGGCCGCTCGGCGAGCACGGGGCCCTGGTCGCGATGCCGTTCCGGCACCAGCTGGCCTTCCACCCGATCCGCGACACCACGATCGTTCCCGCGCTCGGCGCGATGGCCTCGTTCGCCGCCTCCGGTTACGAGGACACGCCCGGTGCCATCAGCCCGTACGTCTTCTGGTGGCGCGGCGGCACGCTCACCCAGCTCAGCGACCGGGACGGGGACGGCGGCGAGCTGCGGATCGTCGTCGGCGAGGACTTCCACGAGCTGCTCGAACGCCTCATCGCCCAGGGGCCGGGACACGGCGGCCAGGAGCCGCGCTGAGCGCTCGCGCCGTGAGGGCGGGGCGGGGCAGGATGACCCCATGCCGAGTACGCCTGAGTCCCGTGCGCCTGAGTCCCGTACGTCCGAGTCCCGTGCGCCTGAGTCCCGTACGTCCGAGTCCCGTACGCCTGAGTCCCGTACGCCCGCGCCGTTCACCGCCGACGACTACCGGGCCCGGATGGACCGCGCCGCCGAGTCGGCCGCCGACGCCGGACTCGCCGGTGTCCTCGTCGCGCCCGGCCCGGACCTGGTCTACCTGACCGGCTATCGGCCGACCGCGATCACCGAGCGGCTCACCGTCCTCGTTCTCGCCGCCGGCCGGGATCCGGTCCTCGTCGTGCCGACCCTGGAGGCACCGGACGCCGGGAAGGCCCCGGGCGCCGCCGCGCTCACCCTGCGCGACTGGACCGACGGCAAGGACCCGTACACCGTCACCGCACCCCTCCTCGACGCCGAAGGACGCTTCGGCGTCAGCGACAACGCCTGGGCGATGCATCTGCTCGGGCTGCAGAAGGAGCTGCCCTCCACCTCGTACGTGTCGCTGACCGAGGCGCTGCCGATGCTGCGGGCGGTCAAGGACGCGCACGAGCTGGAGCGGATCGCGGCGGCCGGCGCCGCGGCCGATCAGGCGTACGGCGAGATCCTCAAGGTCGCCTTCGCCGGCCGGAGGGAGACCGAGGTGGCGGCCGACCTCGCCGCGCTGCTCATGCGCTTCGGTCATTCCCAGGTCGACTTCACCGTCGTCGGCTCCGGACCCAACGGCGCCAACCCGCACCACGAGGCGGGCGAACGGGTCATCCGGCGCGGGGACATGGTCGTGCTCGACTTCGGCGGCCTCAAGCACGGTTACGGCTCCGACACCACCCGTACCGTGCACGTCGGCGAGCCGACGGCCGAGGAGCAGCGCGTCCACGACCTGGTGCGGGAGGCGCAGCAGGCCGGCTTCGAGGCCGTACGGCCGGGCGTGGCCTGCCAGGACGTCGACCGGGCGGCCCGCAAGGTCATCACGGACGCGGGCTACGGCGAGTACTTCATCCACCGCACCGGCCACGGCATCGGCGTCACGACACACGAGCCGCCGTACATGATCGAGGGTGAGGAGCGGCCGGTCGTGCCGGGCATGTGCTTCTCCATCGAGCCGGGCGTCTATCTGCCGGGCCGCTTCGGCGTCCGGATCGAGGACATCGTGACTCCGACGGAGGGCGGTTCGGGGGCTCGCCGCTTCAACAACACCCCGCACGAGATGGCGATCGTGGAGTGATCAGGTCGTGCGCGTGCCGCCCTCGTCGCAGGGGAGCACGGCCCCCGGGTGGTCCTCCGCGAAGTCCTCGGAGACGTCCTCCGCCGTACCCCGCATGGCGTCGCCCGTGATCCGGATCTGGCCGTCGAAGGGCCGGTCGATGTCCTGGATCAACAGCAGCGAGCCGGTGAACAGGACCGCGAGGGTGGACAGCAGGAGCAGGTGCGCCGGGCCCCGCTTTCGGGGGAGTCCGAAGGCGAAGGCGCCGACCGTGGCGGCGAGTGACACGACCATGAACCAGTAGACGACGGTCGGGATCGCCGGCGTCGCCTCCCCGAGCCGGGTGTGCCGGGCCGTGGAGCGCTCGTCGTCGGCCTGCACCAGCACGTCGAACGTGGCGTCGTCCTGGTGGGCGAGCTCCTTGAACGACCTGCGGAACTCGGTGGACCACTGGGAGGCGCGGAGCGAGGACTCGCCGCCGTTCTCCATCGCGGGCCACTCGTGGGCCTGGATGGCCCGCGAGTAGCAGACCGACGCGGCCTGGAGCCGTTGCCGGTGCGGTTCGGGCGCGTAGTCGGCCACCTCGTAGAGCTGGTCGACCCGCCGCGCCTCGGTCGCGACGGCGGCCCCGGCCGCGCCGAACGACTCGGCGGCGACGACGATGACGAACGCGACCAGCAGGACGGCGAGGGTCTCCAGTGGGCTGATGAGGTCGCTGACGGAGGCTTCGGCGTCCTCCTGCTCGTCCGCGGTGCGGCGGCTGCGGACACGGTTGGCGATCAGGCCGACGGCCAGGGCGACGGCCATGGCGGCGATGGTGACGAGCGTGGTCATGTGCGAGTCCCCGAGAGGAGGTCGACGTACCGGTCGCCCCCCACCGGCCACAGCCCACCACTGGTCGGCCGCCCGGGGCGAGGGGACAGGCCGGACCATGATCCAATTGGCTCAGGCCTCCGCCCCGCCCGGCGCCCCCCGGTCCCAGCCCGGCGCCCCCCGGTCCCAGCCTGTCCGGCCCGGTCACACTCGTCCGGCCCGATCACACCCGTCCGGCCCGGTCACACCCGTCCAGCCGGTCCCGCACTGTCCGACCCCGTCGTCCCACGCGGCCGAACGACACACCGCCCGCCCCCGCCCCCGCCGGCCGCTGCCCGTCGCCTCAGCCGTCCGTCAGTACCACCGCGCACTCCGCCGGGAGGCGGAGCAGGCCGTCCTGGCCCGGGGCGTCGATCGGAGCCCATGCGGCGACGACTCTGTCGCGGCCGTTCGTGCCGAGCGGGATCTCCGCCGGCTCCTTGCCCAGGTTGACCGCGATCCGCAGCACCCCGCGCCGGAACGCCAGCCAGCGGCCTTCCTCGTCGAAGGCGACCCGCACCGCCGCCAGGTCCGGGTCCGTGAGGTCCGGCAGCGTACGGCGCAGCGCGATCAGCTCGCGGTGCCAGGCCGCCAGCCGGTTGTGCGGGGCACGTTCGCGCTCCGTACGGTCGAGGACCGAGCGGTCCCGGGTGGCCGGATCCTGCGGGTCGGGGATGTCCTCCTCCGCCCAGCCGTGCTCGGCGAACTCCCGCCGTCTGCCCTGCCGTACCGCCTCCGCCAGCTCCGGGTCGGTGTGGTCGGTGAAGTACTGCCAGGGTGTGGTCGCGCCCCACTCCTCGCCCATGAAGAGCATCGGCACCGAGGGACCCGTCAGGACCAGGGTCGCCGCGCAGGCGAGCAGCCCGGGGGAGAGGGTCGCCGAGAGACGGTCGCCCTGCGCCCGATTGCCGATCTGGTCGTGCGTCTGGGCGTACCCCAGGAAGCGGTGCGCCGGCGTGCGCACCCGGTCCACCGGCCGGCCGTGGTGACGGCCGCGGAAACTCGAGTACGTACCGTCGTGGAAGAAGACATGGGTCAGCGTCTTGGCGAGCGCGGCCAGCGGGGCGCGCGCGAAGTCGGCGTAGTAGCCCTGGGACTCGCCGGTCAGCGCCGTGTGCAGGGCGTGGTGGAAGTCGTCGTTCCACTGGGCGTGGACGCCCAGGCCCCCCGAGACGCGCGGGGTCGTCGTCCGGGGGTCGGCCATGTCCGACTCGGCGATCAGGAAGTGCTGGCGGCCCTGCTCCCGCGCCAGCTCGTCCACCGCCTCGCTCAGCTCCTCCAGGAACGTCAGCGCCCGGTCGTCCACGAGGGCGTGCACGGCGTCCAGCCGGAGGCCGTCGATCCGGTAGTCCTGGAGCCAGGCGAGCGCGCTGTTCCTCAGATACGCGCGGACCTCGTCCGAGCCCGCCGCGTCCAGGTTCACGGCGGCGCCCCACGGGGTGTGGTGCGTGTCGGTGAAGTACGGGCCGAAGGACGGCAGATGATTCCCGGACGGGCCGAGATGGTTGTGGACCACGTCCAGGACCACACTCATCCCGAGGCCGTGCGCCGTGTCGACGAACCGCTTCAGCGCCGTCGGCCCGCCGTACGGCTCGTGGACCGCCCACGGCGCCACGCCGTCGTACCCCCAGCCGTGCTTCCCCGGGAAGGGGCAGAGCGGCATCAGCTCCACATGGGTGATCCCGAGCCCCGCCAGCTCCCCGAGCCGCTCCGCCGCCGCGTCCAGGGTGCCGTCCCGGGTGAAGGTCCCGACGTGCAGCTCGTAGAGGACCGCGGCGCGCAGCCGCAGCCGCGGGGCCTCGTTGAACCAGACGTACGCGGAGTGGTCGACGACCGCGCTGAGGCCGTCCGGGCCGTCCGGCTGACGGCGGGACCGGGGGTCCGGGAGCACCGGCCCGTCGTCCAGGGAGAAGCCGTACCGGTCTCCGTCCCCGGCCGGCACCACCCCGGTCCACCAGCCGTCCCGCTCGGCGTCCCGCTCCAGCGGGTGTCCGGTTCCGTTCAGCTCCAGCGTCACCCGGTCACGGGCCCGCGGGGCCCACACCTCGAACAGCACCGGCCGATCCCCTCGTCGATGGGTCCACTCGCAACGGCAGCCGCGCCCCTGTCGCAGCTACGGCGTCCATCCTGGCAGTCAGGACTGGGCCGCGCCCGGCGTGTCCCAGACGAAGTTGATCGCGCGCTGGAAGACGGCGTACCCCGTGCGGGCGAAGGCGTTCGCCATCGGCACGTTGCCCAGGTCGGTCGCCGCACGGATGCGCGGCACGTCCTCGGCGGCCAGGATGCGGGTGCCCTCGGCGAGGATGTCGTCGATGTAACCCTTGCCGCGGTGTGCGGGGAGCACACCGATGTAGGCGATCGTGTGGTTGTAGTTGTTCCGGGCGGGGACGACGAAGCCGACCGGCTCGCCGGTCTCCGGCAGCTGCGCGACCTGCCACCACGCGCGGGGCGAGGCGTAGTGCGCGAACTCCTCGTCGTAGTGCTGGTCCGCCGCCTCGCGGGCCGAGAGACCGGACGCCAGGTCGGCCTTCCCGTGCGCGTCGAGCGTGCCCTCCATCACCGGGGTCATCAGCGCGACCAGGTCCTCGCGGTCACGCACCGGACGGAACTCCAGCCGGCCCGTCGGCTCGGGTACGGGCGTGCCGGGGAGCCATTCCAGCCGCAGCCGCTCGACCAGCGGGCGGGCGCCCGAGGCCTCCAGGACGCCGAAGAGCGTCTCCAGCCGGGCGCGCGTCTCGGGAATCTCGCGCCAGTCCGCCGGGATGAAGCGGCCGAACTCCGGGCGGGCCGCTCCCTCCGGTACGACCGCCGCGGTCGCCGTCTCGAGCAGGCGCAGGCCGATCCCGGCGCGCTCCTGCTCGGGGAGCTCGGGGGCCAGGTCGAAGAAGTCGAGCGCGAGCGGCGCGCCGCCCTCCTTGTCGGTCCACCAGGAGATCCTGGCGAGGACGCGGTCGCCGCGCAGGGCGACCCACATCCACGAGGGCAGACGGCGGCCGGTGGCGAGATCGTCCTCGAGTTCGTGGTCGAGGACGTAGCTGAGCCGGCAGAAGAGGTCCAGCTCATCCGGTCCGGAGAGCGGGCGCATGGTCACGCCGTCGGGCGTGCCGGTCGATGACGTGGTCACGTCGTGGTCCCCCAGGGAGTCGAGTCCGCAGACCGTAACAGCGATCTTGGTCGGGGCGGTACGGGATTGAAGGCGAGCCCGGTTTGAGTGCGGGCCGGTATTGAGGGCGGCCGGGATTGAAGGCTGGCCGGGTGCATGCGGACGTGGGGGCGGGAGCGGACGCGGGGCCCTTGCGGCTCCGTTCTGGACACTTCGGGCCCGTCGGCCCGACAATCACGTTGTGACGACGCCTTTCGAGTTCTCCACGCACCCCGCTCGGCTCTCCGATGCCGAGCGGGACCGTGCGCTGGTGCTGCTCCGTGAGGGTGCCGCCCAGGGCAGGCTCTCGCACGACACCTTCCTCTTCCGTATGGAGCGGGCGCTCGTCGCCCAGCGACCGGACGAACTCGCCCTTCTCACAGCCGATCTGCAGACCGAGTCCGGCTGGACGCGGCGCGTGGTGGGCGTCGTGGAGAAGATGTCCGCGTTCACGGCCAAGCTCGGCCGGGCCTGGCACGCCGAGCGGCTGCCGAAGCTGCTCCTGCCCGAACCGGGGCCGTACCCGCTGCGGATCGGCCGCGACCCGGTGAACGGGCTGCGGCTCAGCCACGAGACGGTCTCCCGGATGCACGCCGAACTCTCCCTGCAGGACGGGCTCTGGGTGCTGCGCGACCTCGGCTCGACCAACGGCACCGTCGTGAACGGACGCCGGGTCACGGGCGCGGTGGCCGTCCGGGCCGGCGACATGGTCGGCTTCGGACAGATGTCGTTCCGGCTCTCCGTACGCTGATGCCCATCCGGCCCCTCCGTACCCTGATGCCCTTCCGGCCCTCCGTACGCTGAACCCCCCGGATTCATGGGGGACGCCCCCTACGGGTGGGGATAACCCCCCGACCGTCCACCGGAGTCCACCAGTGACCGCGTGGCGCCTCCGACGGGAGGCTGATCGCCATGAGAAGAACAGGTCAGCAGCCCCCGACGCCCCCGGGGTCCATGGTCTCCCCGGGCAGGGCTCCGGTCACGGTCCGTACGGCGCGATGGTGTGCGACGCATCCGTGGAAGGCGATCGCCGGCTGGGTGCTCCTTGTCGTCGTGTGCATCGGGGCCGGGGCGGCCGCCGGCACCAACAAGGGCTCGTTCGCCGACTTCTGGATCGGTGAGGCGGGGCGGGCGGAGGCCATGGCCTCGGGCAGCGGACTGACGCCGCCGCCGGTCGAGCAGGTACTGATCGAGCGCACGGCCCGGACGTCCGGCGACGAACCCTCGGTCGCGGCCGAGGAGATCCGCCGGCGGATGGAGACGCTCCCGGCCGTCGAGAAGGTCGACGCCCCGGCGACCTCGTCCGGCGGCCTCGCGGTGCGGGTGGCGGTCACCTTGCGCGGCGACCGGGAGACCGCGAAGAAGGACGTCGAGACGCTCCTCGCCCAGACCGCCGAGGTCCGGCGGGCCCACCCCGGTCTG
The DNA here is from genome assembly GCF_042902595.1 of Streptomyces sp. NPDC012508. Classification (NCBI taxonomy): domain Bacteria; kingdom Bacillati; phylum Actinomycetota; class Actinomycetes; order Kitasatosporales; family Streptomycetaceae; genus Streptomyces; species Streptomyces sp. NPDC012508. The sequence goes on along the minus strand of NZ_JBIBEO010000008.1, from coordinate 80,207 downwards.
ACGATCGAACAGACCGGCAGCGCCTCCATCTCCGTCGCGGTCAACGACAAGCAGGGCCAGGATCTCCAGCGGACCGAGATGATCAGCCTCCCGGTCACCTTCCTCATCCTCTTCGTCGTCTTCGGCGCGGTCCTCGCCGCCGGAATCCCCGTCCTGCTCGCCCTCTTCTCCTTCGCGGGCGCGGTCGGCCTGTACGGTCTCGCCTCCTGGATCTTCCCGGACGCGGGCGGCGCGGCGCTCAGCGTCATCTTCATGATGGGCATGGCGGTCGGCGTCGACTACTCGCTCTTCTACCTCAAGCGGGCCCGCGAGGAGCGGGATCGGTCCGGCGGCACGATCTCGCACGCCCGCGCCGTCGAACTGGCCGCCGCGACCTCGGGCCGTGCGGTCGTCGACTCCGGGTTCGCCGTCGCCCTCTCCGTCGCCGGTCTGTACCTCGTCGGGGACGTGATCTTCTCGTCGATCGCCACGGGCGCGATCCTCGTCACGCTGGTGGCGGTCGGCGGTTCGCTGACCGTCCTGCCGGCTCTGCTCGCCAAGCTCGGCCACCGGACGGACGGCGGCCGGCTCGCCCGCCGCCGTCGCGAGGGCGGCGAGGGGCGCGTGTGGGCCGCGCTGCTCCGCCCGGTCGTACGCCGCCCTCTCGTGGCGCTCCTTGCCGGCGTCGCCGCGACCGTCGCGCTGGCCGCGCCCGCGCTCGGCATGCGGCTCGGCACCGAGGGCAAGGAGACGTTCCCCGACAGCATCCCGGCCGTCGCCGCGTACGACCGCCTCGTGACGGCCTTCCCGTCCGAGGGACCCGCGCATCTCGTGCTCGTACGGGGTGAGGACCCGGCCGCGCCCCTGCGGAAGCTGGCCGGAACGACGCGCGGCGACGCGCTCTTCGCGCAGGACAGGGCGCCGGTGGTACGGGTCGCGGAAGACGGACGGACGGCGCTGCTCGTGCTGCCCGTCCCCCACGCGGCGAACTCGCCCGAGGCCGCCCGCTCGCTGGCACAGGTCCGCGGACGTCTGCTGCCCGCCGCCGTCGTCGGCACGCCGGGGCTCCAATGGGCCGTGTCCGGCGAGATCGCGGCCGGCGCCGACTACGCGGCGCACCAGGAACAGCGGCTCCCGTGGGTGATCCTCTTCGTCTCGCTCGCCACCCTGGCGATCATGTACGCCGCGTTCCGCTCGGTGGTGATGGCGGCGCTCGGCACGGTTCTCAACCTGGCCGCCGTGCTGGTCGCGTGGGGCGTCCTCACCCTGGTCTTCCAGGGGGCCTGGGCGGAGGGCCTGTTGGGCTTCGAGTCGCTGGGCTTCGTCGGCTCCCGTACGCCGCTGATGGTGTTCGCGATCCTGGTGGGGCTCTCCACGGACTACCAGATCTTCGTGGTCAGCCGGATCCGTGAGGCCGTACGGCGGGGGGTGCCGACCAGGGAGGCGGTGGTCGACGGGATCGCCGGCTCGGCGAGCGTGGTGACGAGCGCGGCGGTGATCATGGTATCGGTCTTCGTCAGCTTCCTCTTCATCGACCGCATCGAGATGAAGCAGATCGCGGTGGGTCTGACGGTCGCGGTGCTCTTCGACGCGATCGTGCTGCGCGCGGTGATCCTCCCGTCGGCGATGGCGCTCCTGGGCGACCGCGCGTGGTGGCCGGACCGGCCGACCGGGGCGCCGGCGCCGGGGCTGCGGTCCGGCGCGGTGGCCGAGGGGAAGGTCCTCGTCTGAATGACGGTCGGCTTCACCCGTTCGGCGGTATGCGGGCTGCGGGTGGCCGTCGCCGGTGGTGGGGTGGGGAGACGCACACACGCTGGACCGACAGGGGGCGCGATGCGCGACGAGTCGAAGCCGTGGATACGGAAGGACGGCTGGGCGGACCTGCCGCCCATGGAGCCGGGGCCCTCCTCGCGCGCCCGAGCCGGTGCCACCACCCCCGCCTCCACCCCCGCCTCCACCTCCGCAGCCGCGTCCGCGGCCGCGTCCGCCTCCCCGGCGGCGCGGTCCGCCGGGCGCGTCCGGGCGGCGGACGGGCGTGTCCGGGGCGCAGCTTCCGCCGCCGCGCCCCCCGCCGGGCCGACGCGGAGCCGGACCGTCGCGCCCAGCCCTCTCGACCCCGGCGCCACCCGGGACCCGTACCGCGTCCACCGGGTCCTGCGCGAGGAGTTCCCGCTCACGTTCGACCCGCTGCTGCGCGCCTGGGTCCTGAGCCGGTACGCCGACGTCGCCACCGCCCTCACGGACGCCCGGTTCACCCACGGCCACCGGCCCGGCGACCCGCCCTGCGCCCAGACGCACGTCGACGTCGACGTGGCCGAGCTGCGCAGCGTCACCGCGCGCACCGCCCATGTCCTCGCCCGCCGGATCGCCGACCGGCCCAACGCGGACCTGGTCGCGGACTTCTGCCACTGGCTGCCCGCAGGCACCGTCGCCGCCGCCGTGGGCGTGCCCTACCGGGACATGATGCGCCTGGTCCGCGGCCGCGCCGCCTCCGCGCTCGCCGGCCAGTGCACCAGCCAGATCTCGGTACGGGAGAAGGCCCTCGCCTCCTTCCTCGCCCACGTCCTCGCCGACCCGGAGCGCGCGGCCGCGCTCCGCGACGCGCCCTCGGAGCAGATCGCCCGCGCCTGGACCGAGTCGCTGCGCCACGACCCGCCCGTGCAGATCGCCGTCCGCCGCACCGCCGCCGAGGTGCGCGTCAGCGGCGGCACGATCCCGGCGGGGGAGCCCGTCGCCCTGCTGATCGGGGCCGCCTGCCGGGACCCCGAGCGCTTCCGGGACCCCGACCGCTACGACCCGCTGCGCGACGACCCCGGCCAGCTCAGCTACGGCAGCGGCGCCTGCCCCGCCGTCCTCCTCGCCGAGTTCGAGGCCGAGTACGCCGTGCGGGCACTCTTCGACGCCATGCCCCGGCTGCGGCTCGCCCACGGCTTCCGGCCCGAGCGGACCGGCCTGATCACCCGCGCCCCGCGGAGCCTTCTCGTACGCCCCGGGGGCTGAGCGCACCCCGTACACCCCCGTGCGCCCGCCCCGGCGGCTGCGCCCCGATCCGCCCCCTTCACCCCTCCCGTGCCGGCCGGCGGCCGAGCAGCGCCACCGGACGGGCGTCGAAGAGCTCCGCCGGCTTCACCGCCCCGCCCGCGAACTGCCGTACACCGTCGAGGAGATCGAACCAGGTGCCGGGCGGCAGGATCAGCTCCGTGTCCTGCCAGCCGCCCGCCTCCGCCAGCCGCAGCGGCAGTCGCGTGACTGCCGTCACCGCCTCCGCCGACGCGCCCTCGCCGCGGGCGAAGGCCAGGCAGTGCGGCGCCGCGGCCCCGGTCACGGTCAGCGGGGTGTACGAATCGGGCGCGGCGAAGGCCTCGGGGTGCAGCCGCCGCAGCGCGAGCGCCGCGCGGACCACCGCCGTCTTGTCGTCGTCCTCGCCGACCGTGAAGGGCCTCCGGTTGTCCGGGTCGACCAACGCCCGGTACTCCCGCTCGGTCCCCTGGTAGAGCTCCGGCACCCCAGGCATCGTCAACTGGACCAGCGTGGCGCCCAGTTGCTGAGCCCGGATGTGCGGCTCCAGGGCGAAGGCCGCCTCCGAGGCCGCCCGGAGCGGAATCCGGCCGGGTCCGGCGGCCACGAACTCGGTCACCGCCCGCTCGTACGCCGGATCGGGCTCGGTCCAGCTCGTCTGCAGCCCCGCCTCCCGTACGGACTTCAGGACAGCGGGACCGAGCCGCTCCGGGTCCGGCGTGCCGAAGCCGAACGCGGTCTGCCACGCCGTCCATGCCAGGTGCGGGTCCGGCGCGGGCACGCCGGCCACCTCCTCCAGCAGATCCCGCCACACGGACGGGCATTGGGAGAGGACCGCGATACCGGCGCGGAGGTCCGCGCTGCGCTTGGTGTCGTGCGTGGACAGGACGGTCCCGGTCGCGGGCCAGTCCCGGGAGAGCCGGAGACAGTACGCGTGGAACTCCTCGATCCCGATCGCCGGCCGCCCGGGGTCGCCGCCCACCTCGTTCGCCGACAGGAGAGGCGTGTAGCGGTAGAAGGCGGTGTCCTCCACGGACTTGGCGCGCAGCGCCGACGAGGTCTGCGCGAACCTCGCCCGGAACGCCCGGTGTTCGGGGCCCTCGCCGTACCGCCCCAGCGCCAGGCCGCGTACGGTGTCGACGGCCGTGGCCTCCTCCGGTACCGCGAAGGCTGCCGTCGCGCCCCGGGCGGCTTCCGGGGTCAGCACCGACTCGTCTCCCTCGCGGTAGAAGCGGTAGACCGGGACGCGGACGAGGAGCTCACGGATCGCGGTGGTCAGGGCCCAGGGGGCGTGGTCGCGCAGCGCGGGATCGGCGGCGCAGATCCGCTCGGCGAGCCGGGTCAGCGCGGCGGTCTCCGCCGCCAGCTCGTGCGTCACCACCTCGTACGCGGCCCGGCGGGCCGTCGCCTCCCAGGTGCCGCCGCGGTCTCCGGCACGGCCCGCGAACTCCCGGTACACATCGGAGAGTTCGGCGGCGCCGACTCCGTCCACGAAGACGCCGTCCACGTACCGCAGCGCGTCGTAGCCGGTCGTCCCCGCCACCGGCCAGGCGGCAGGCAGCGGCTCGGGGCCGGTGAGGATCTTCTCCACGACCGTCCAGCAGCGGCCGCCCGTCGCCTCCCTCAGGCGCCGCAGATAGCCCTCGGGGTCGGCGAGGCCGTCCGGGTGGTCGATCCGCAGCCCCTCGATCACCCCGTCCCTGACCAGCCGGACGATCGTGCCGTGCGTCGCGTCGAAGACCTCGGGATCCTCGACCCGTACCCCGATCAGCTCCGAAATGGTGAAGAACCGACGGTAGTTGAGCTCCGTGCGGGCCAGTCGCCACCACCCGAGCCGGTACCACTGCGCGTCCAGCAGCTCGGGCAGGGGAAGCCCCTCCGTGCCCTCGCGGAGCGGGAAGGTCTGGTCGTCCAGGTGCAGCGCTCCGTCGGCAACCCTCATCCGCTCCCGTACGTCCGGGAGCCGGGCCGGCAGCACGGGCAGCAGGAGGCGGCCGTCCCCCGCCTCCCAGTCGATGTCGAACCAGCGGGCGTAGGGCGATTCCGGTCCCGCGCGGAGCACGTCGCGCAGCGCGTGGTTGTGCGTGGGTGACGTGGCCATGTGGTTGGGCACCAGGTCCACGACCAGGCCGAGACCGTGCGCCCGGGCGGTCGCGGCGAGGGCCCGCAGCCCCTCCTCGCCGCCCAGCTCGGCCCGGATCGTGCGGTGGTCGGTCACGTCGTAGCCGTGCGTCGAGCCGGGCACGGCCTCCAGGACGGGGGAGAGGTGGAGGTGGGACACCCCGAGGCCGGCGAGATACGGGACGGCCCGCTCGGCGGCCGAGAAGGGGAACTCCGGCTGGAGTTGGAGCCGGTAGGTGGCGGTGGGAACGGTCCGGGCGGTGGGCGGGGTCGGGAGCGAGGACGTCATGCGAACGTACGTACCCGGCGCGGAGGCTTCTGTGTCATCGCCCCATGCGCCCGTTCGGGTGCATCGCGTTAGGTTCTGGCGATGCTCCGTATGTATCGCGACACCCTGTCCCTCCTCGGACCGGTGCTCCCGGTCCTCTCGTTCCTGGGGCGGCTGCCCACCGCCATGTGTCAGCTCGGCAGCCTGCTCCTGGTCGCCGAGACGAGCGGATCCCTGACGACGGCGGGTCTCGCGGGCGGCGCGCTCGCGGCGGGGCAGACGGTCGCGGGGCCGGTCATCGGCAGGCTCGCCGACCGGCGCGGACAGCGCGGAGTGGTCCTCGTGGCGTCCCTCGCCAACGCGGTCGCCGTCGCCGCGCTGGTCCTCGCGGCCCTCGCCCATGCGGCGACCGGCTGGCTGATCGCCCTCGGCGCGCTCGCCGGCGCGACCGTCCCCCAGATCGGCCCGCTCGCCCGGACCCGCTCGGTCGCCCTGGCCCGGCGCTCCGGCGCCGACGACCGCGCGGTCGGCACGGTCCTCTCCTTCGAAGGCACCCTCGACGAGGTGTCCTTCGTCCTCGGCCCGGCCCTGGTGGGCCTCGCCGCCGCCCTCGCCCACCCGGCGGCGGCGCTCCTGACGGCCTCGGCCCTCCTCGCGACCTGCGGCACGGCGTTCGCCCTGCACCCGTCGGCCCGGGCGGCCGAGGGTGGTGCGACGGCCGTCACCACCCGTACGGGCGCCGCCGAACGGGGGCGGCTGCCGAGGTCCGCGTACGCCCTTCGGATCACGATGGTGCTTCAGGGCGCCATGTTCGGTGCCTCGCAGGCCGGTATCACCGCGCTCACCGAGAAGCTCGGGGCGCCCGCGCAGGCCGGGCTCGTCTACGCGGCCATGGGCGTGATGAGCGCCGCCGTCGGCCTCTCGATGGCCGCCGTGCCCGCGCGGATCGGCCTGCCGACCCGCTGGCGGGCCGCCACCGCCGCACTCGTCGTCCTCTCGGGCCCGCTCGTCCTCGTCGACTCGCTGCTCGCCCTGTACGCGGTCGTGATCGTCCTCGGTGCCGCCTACGCGCCGCACCTCATCACCGTGTTCGGGCTCACCGAGCGGACCGTTCCGCCCTCGAGGCTGGCCGAGTCGATGGCCTTCCTCACCAGCGGGATCGTCGGTGGCCAGGCCCTCGCGCTCGCCCTCTCCGGCCGCCTCGCGGACACCCACGGCGCACCGGCCGCCTTCGCGGTGGCGGTCGTCGCGGCCGTCCTGTGCGCGGTGCTGTCCTGGTCGGTCCGCACCCGGCTTCCCGCGGCCGACGCCCGGCCGGCCGGGGCGGAAGCCGCGGTGAAGGCCTGACAGAGGCGGCGGGCGGGAGCCGTAAGCCCCCGCCCGCCACCCTCTCGTGCCGCCTAGGCGGGGCGTTTCAGTACCGTCAGGCTCAGCGGCGCCAGTGTCACCCGTTCGCCGGCCGCGACCTTGGGGCCCTCCTGCGGCGGGATGCCCTCCGGGTGGGAGGTGTCCACGACGACCCGCCAGCTCTCGCCGTGGTTGATCGGGACCTCGAACTCCAGCTCCTGCGCCGACGCGTTGAACATCAGCAGGAACGAGTCGTCCGCGATCCGTTCTCCCTGCAGCCCCGGCTCCGAGATCGCGTTGCCGTTCAGGAAGACCGACAGGGCCTGCGCGTGCGCCGCCTGCCAGTCCCGCGCCGTCATCTCCTCGCCCTCCGGCGTGAACCAGGCGATGTCGGTCAGCTCGTCGTGCGTGCCCTCCACCGGACGCCCGTGGAAGAAGCGCCGACGCCGGAAGACCGGATGGTCCCGTCGCAGCCGCACCATCGCCCGGGTGAACTCCAGCAGGGTGCCCTCCTCCGAGGCGCCCGGCTCCGGCCAGCGCACCCACGACACCTCGTTGTCCTGGCAGTACGCGTTGTTGTTGCCGCCCTGCGTCCGGCCGAACTCGTCGCCGTGGCTGAGCATCGGCACACCCTGCGAGAGCATCAGCGTCGCGAGGAAGTTCCGCATCTGCCGGGCCCGCAGCTCCCGGATCCCGATGTCGTCCGTGTCGCCCTCGGCGCCGCAGTTCCAGGACCGGTTGTAGCTCTCGCCGTCCCGGTTGCCCTCCCCGTTCGCCTCGTTGTGCTTGCCGTCGTAGCTGACGAGATCGCGCAGCGTGAAGCCGTCGTGGCAGGTCACGAAGTTGACCGAGGCCAGCGGCCGGCGGCCGTCGTCCTGGTACAGGTCGGACGAGCCGGTGAGCCGGGACGCGAACTCGGCGAGCGTGCGCGGCTCGCCGCGCCACAAGTCCCGTACGCAGTCCCGGTACTTGCCGTTCCACTCGGTCCACAGCGGCGGGAAGTTCCCCACCTGGTAGCCGCCCTCGCCGACGTCCCACGGCTCGGCGATCAGCTTCACCTGGCTGACCACCGGGTCCTGCTGCACCAGGTCGAAGAAGGACGACAGCCGGTCCACCTCGTGGAACTGCCGGGCGAGCGTCGCCGCCAGATCGAAGCGGAAGCCGTCGACGTGCATCTCCGTCACCCAGTACCGCAGGCTGTCCATGATCAGCTGCAGCACGTGCGGGGAGCGCATGAGCAGCGAGTTGCCGGTGCCTGTGGTGTCCGTGTAGTACCGCCGGTCGTTCGCGAGGCGGTAGTACGAGGGGTTGTCCAGGCCCCGGAAGGAGAGCGTGGGGCCCAGGTGGTTGCCCTCCGCGGTGTGGTTGTAGACCACGTCGAGGATGACCTCGATCCCCGCCTGGTGCAGGGCCCGTACCGCCGACTTGAACTCCAGGACCTGCTGGCCCCGGTCGCCCCAGGAGGCGTAGGCGTTGTGGGGGGCGAAGAAGCCGATCGTGTTGTAGCCCCAGTAGTTGGCGAGCCCGGCGTCCACCAGACGGTGGTCGTTGACGAACTGGTGCACCGGCATCAATTCGAGGGCCGTGACACCCAGTTCCTTCAGATGCCCGATTACCGCCGGGTGGGCGAGCCCCGCGTACGTCCCGCGCAGCTCCTCCGGCAGCTCCGGGTGGAGCATGGTCAGGCCCTTCACATGGGCCTCGTAGATCACCGTCCGGTGGTAGTCCGTACGTGGGCGCCGGTCGTCGCCCCAGTCGAAGTACGGGTTGACCACGACCGAGGTCATCGTGTGCGGCGCCGAGTCGAGGTCGTTGCGGGAGTCCGGCCGCCCGAAGTGGTAGCCGTACACCGCCTCGCCCCACTCGATCGAACCCGAGACCGCACGGGCATAGGGGTCCAGGAGCAGCTTCGCCGAGTTGCAGCGCTGCCCGCGTTCCGGTGCGTACGGACCGTGGACACGGAAGCCGTAGCGCTGACCCGGCATCACTCCCGGCAGATAGGCGTGCCGGACGAAGGCGTCCGTCTCGCGCAGCTCCACCGCCGTCTCCGAGCCGTCGTCATGGATCAGACACAGCTCGATCCTGTGGGCGGCCTCCGAGAAGACCGCGAAATTTGTTCCGGCGCCGTCGTAAGTGGCGCCCAGGGGATACGCCTGTCCCGGCCAGACCTGCATAGATAAGACTCTTCCATTCTGATCCGGGTGTGGGGGTGTACTCCGGCCAGATCCTGCCCGAAAGTGGGGCAACCTCCTAGGACTTCGCCCCGCCCTGCCGGGTGCGCGTTCATCGGAAATACGTTCGAAGATCGCTCGGATGTGTGACGTGTCAGGGGTTTGCGGCCCGGCCGTCACCCCCGCCCGCCCCAGGTCAACCTGGGGTTCCCCTGCACCGCCCCGGACGGGTCCGGCGTCGGGCGGCCGTCCGCCGACCGGGCCTCCCGCTCGCGTCCAGGGGTCTCACCGGTATGAATCCGCTCACTCCGGCCTTGGCGGTGGCACGGAACGGCGCTCGGATTCAGGGGAGTTGAGCAAGCAGCCTGCCGATCCTGCTGCACCGCCTCCCGCTCGGGGAGTACCCTTCCTTGATCGTCGACAGACGGTGGGATCGGGCGTCCAACAGCAGAAGGCGGTGCGCGGGTGAGCTCGGGAGGTCTGGAGCTGCCCCCAGGTGACGCGGGTCACGAGGGGGGCCCGCCCGACCCCGTGGACGTACCGCCCGGAGCGGTCTCCGTCGCCAGGCCGATGGAGATCGGGGCGGAGCTCGACTGGGGCGCCGAGGCCTGGAGCGAGGTGCGCACCCGCGCCCAGCGGGCCGGGCGGGCCTATATCTGGCTGAATCTCGTCGAGCAGCGGCTGCGTGCGGTGGTGGCCGCCGTGCTGCGGCCGGTGTACGAACCGGTGCACGGCGACGACTGGGTCGTGGCCGCGGCCGGGCCCGCCGGACAGGAGTGGGTGCAGCGGGCCGTCGCCGTCCGCGAGGTCTCACGGCGCAAGGGCTACCTCCTGGACCCGGCCGACGACAACGTTCTCAGCTTCCTCACGCTCCCGCAGCTGCGGGAGCTGATGGTGCAGCACTGGCCGTGCTTCGAGCCGTACTTCGACGACCGGCGCGAGGTCGAACTCGCCCTCGACGAGCTGGAGGTGACGCGTAACGTCGTCTCCCGCAACCGCGCCCTGTCGACGACCGTCCTCGCCCAGTCCGAGCGGGCCTCGGCGCGGCTCCTGGAGATCCTCGGCAGCGGCGCGGGCGTACCGTCCGCGGACCGGTTGCCGGTCGACGCGGTCGAGGACCTCGTGGGCGACCGGTACGCGGACGTGGTCTCCGTCCACCCCGACCGGGTGCGGCTGCAGCGCCAGCTGCCGGCCGAGGATCTCTTCGGCGGGGCCCGCCGCCTCGACGCCACGGGCATAGGCCTGAACCTCCTCGTGCAGAACTTCTCCGGGCGGCGGCTGGTGCGGCTCGCCGAGTCCGGCTGTCGCATACGCCTGCTCTTCCTGAATCCGGCGAGCAGCGCCGTGAAGCGGCGTGAGCGGGAACTCGGTCTGAAGAAGGGCGAGTTGAGCCGTTCGGTGGAGATGAACATCCTCCATATGCGGCGGGTGCGGGCCCGGCTCCGTGACCCGGACGCCTTCCAGATCCATGTCTTCGACGAGACCCCGCGCTTCACGGCGTACCTGGTGGACGGGGACGGCCCGGACGGGCTCGCCGTCGTCCAGTCGTATCTGCGGAAGGCGCGAGGGATGGAGGCGCCGGTGCTCGTGCTGCGCGGGGGCGGCCGGAACGTGGTGCGTTCCGGACAAGTCGCGCGTGACGGTGAATACGGACTTTTCGCTACATATCGCGAGGAGTTCGAGTCGGTCTGGCTCGACTCCCGCCCGGTCTCCTGAGGGCCTGGGACCAGAGCCCGAGGGGCGTTGTCAGTGGCTCGTGCGAGGGTGTTCAGCACCACGGGGGAGATCACGTAAGGAGGACCCGATGGCTTGGCACGGGGAAGCGCTGGTCGGATTCGACCTGGAGACGACCGGTACCGAACCGCTGGAGGCGCGGATCGTCACGGCCTCGGTCGTCGGCGTCCACGGCGGGCAGGTGGTGCGGCAGCAGGACTGGCTCGCCGACCCCGGGATCCGTATCCCGGCGCAGGCGTCCGCGATCCACGGCATCAGCAGCGAGCGGGCGGCCGCCGAGGGCCGGCCGGTCGTCGAGGTGGCCGACGAGATCGCCGAGACGCTCACCGGTTACTGGACGCAGGGCATCCCGGTCGTGGCGTACAACGCCTCGTTCGACCTCACGCTCCTCTCCGCCGAGCTGCGCCGCCACGGCCTGCCCTCGCTGAGCGAGCGGCTGGGCGGCGCCCCGATAGGCCCCGTCGTCGACCCGTACACCATCGACCGGGCCGTCGACCGCTACCGCCGCGGGAAGCGGACCCTGGAAGCGGTCTGCGCCGAGTACGGCGTCGTCCTCGACACGGCCCACCAGGCGGCCGCCGACGCGCTGGCCGCGGTACGGGTGGCCGTCGCGATAGCCGAGCGGCACGCGCCGGTGGCCGCGCTGACCCCGGCGGAGCTGCATGAGCGTCAGATCGACTGGTACCGCGCCTGGGCCGAGGACTTCCAGGACTTCCTGCGCCGCAAGGGCACCCCGGAGGCGGTCGTCGACCCGTCCTGGCCGCTGCGTGAGCTCGCGCCGGTGGCCGGCTGACGGACCGCCCCCCGGCCCGGCGGGTCCGCCCCGACCGTCCTGCCCGGAGTTCCTGTCCAGACCGTCCCGAGCTCCCGTGCCTCCCGTCCCGCCCGGACCTGTCGCCGCGGCCGGAGCCGTCAGCCGATCGGGTTCTCCGCCAGGAAGTCCAGGAGCAGCGCGTTGACACGGTCCGGCTGGTCCAGCTGGAGCCAGTGGCCCGCCTCCTCCATGCGCTCGTAGCGCCAGGTGCCGTCCACGTGCTTACCGGTGCCGGTCATGGACTGCTCGGTGAGGAAGCGGTCGCCGGTGGACCAGACGCCCATGACCGGGCCCGGCAGCGGAGGGACGGGCTGCGCCGGGCCGAACTGGACGTCGGCGGGCAGGCCCGCCCGGTAGACGTTAAGGGCGGCGGTGAGCGCGCCCGGCGCCCGCAGCTGCTCGACGATCGCTTCCGCGTCCGGGTGCTCGCCCAGCATCTCGCGGAAGTTGGCGAAGTCGTCGCGTCGGAGCCACTCCTCGGCCACGCCCTCCAGCTGGAAGAGGAGCATGTACCAGGACCGCTGCTTCTGCTCCCACCCCGCGCCGAGAATCGACGCGGCGTGTCCCACCGACAGGATGGTCAGGGACGCCATCCGGTCGGGGATGACCCGGGCGAGCCCCTGGACCATGCCCGAGCCCCAGTCGTGACCGACGAGATGGACCCGGTCGATCTCCAGCCGGGCGAGGAGTTCGAGCAGATCGCCGACGTGCTTGGCCGGGTGGTACGCCGCCGCGCCGCCCTCAGGCCGACCGGACGCGCCGAAGCCCCGCAGAGTGGGAGCGACGCAGGTGTACCCCGCCGCGGTCAGGGCCGGCACCTGGTGGCGCCAGAGATGGTGGCTGTCGGGGAAGCCGTGCACCAGCAGGACGGCCGGACCCTGGCCGCTCACCTCGACGTCGAGCGTCACCTCGGACAGTTCCACACGCATCACAACACCCCGATCGTGAGTGGAAATTCGAGTGGCGGGACCCCTGAGGTCAGAAGGGGTACCACCGCACCTCGGGATCACCCTCTCGCAGCGATGCCACCCGCCGCTCGAATTCGGCCAGCGCCCTGGGGTTCGTGGGCGCGTGCTGGGCGACCCAGGCGCAGCTTGCCGTCTCGCGTGCCCCGCGCAGCACCGCGCACCCCTCCCACTTCCGTACGTCCCAGCCGTACGCCTCGGTGAAGGCGTCGTGGGCGGCCGGGTCGAGTCCGTACCGGTCACGGGAGAGGGCGAGCACCACCAGATCGTGTTCGCGCAGATCGGAGGAGAAGGTCTCCAGGTCCACCAGGACCGGCCCGTCCGGGCCGACATGGACGTTCCGGGGGAGGGCGTCGCCGTGGATCGGGCCCGGTGTGAGGTGCGGGGTGAGCGCGGCCGCCGCGGGGGCGAAGGCGTCACGCCGCTCGCGCAGGAACTCCGCGTCGGCCGGGGCGACGGCGTCGCCGGCGAGCCGCAGCCACCGCTCGACCCCGCCCAGCAGGTCGCGGCGCGGGAGCGTGAAGCCGTCCGGCTCCGGCAGGGCGTGGATCCGCCGCAGCAGGGGCGCCAGGTCCCGCGGCTCGGCCGGGCGTACGGCCTCGGGCAGCCGGTGCCAGAGGGTGACCGGGTGGCCGTCGACCAGCCGGGGTTTCGGCTCCGCCGCCCGTACGGCCGGTACGTCCGTCGCGGCCAGCCAGTCCGCGAGGGCCAGCTCCCGTTCGGCGCGGGGGAGCAGTTCGGCGTCCCGGCCGATCTTCACCACCAGCTCGCCCAGGGCGAAGACCGCGTTCTCGCCGAGCGCGAGGAGCCGCGGCTCCGGCCCGCCGGTCGCGGCGCCGCCCGTGTCGCTCGTCGACAGCCCCGCGGCGGCCAGGATCTCCCGTGCCCGCGCCTCGTCCATCCGTCTCTCCCAGCTGCCCCGATGCCTGTGCGAATCAGCCAAAGTCTCGCATCCGTGCAGGTGGCCTTGACGGACCGACGGCCCGTCAGGACCATGACGGAGGCCGGTGCAGCGTGGCAAAAGGCACAAAGGGGTCGATCTGTGAGTGTGGCGACCGCGACGAAGCGGCCCGGCGGAACAGCTGCCGCCGGCAAGAGACCCGGAGCCGGGCGGGACCACGGCGCCTGGTTCCTGGTGCTGCCCGCCCTCATCCCCATCCTGATCCTCAGCGTCGGCCCCCTGCTCTACGGCATCGCGCTCGCCTTCACCGACGCGCAGTCCGGCCGCACCCAGGCCACCCAGTGGGTCGGCACCCTCAACTTCCAGGACCTGCTGTACGACACGCTGTTCTGGGACTCTTTCCGGATCGGCCTGCTCTGGGCCGTCGGCGTCACCGTCCCGCAGTTCCTGCTCGCCCTCGGCCTCGCGCTGCTGCTCAACCAGAACCTCCGCTTCCGCTGGCTGGCCAGGGCGCTCGCGATCATCCCCTGGGCCATGCCCGAGGTCGTCGTCGGCATCATGTGGCGGCTCGTCTACAACCCCGACGCCGGCATCCTCAACGAGACCATCCGGGATCTCGGCCTCGGCGACGGACGGGACTGGCTCACCGGACTCGCCACCGCCCTGCCCGCCGTGATCGTCGTCGGCATCTGGGCCGGAATGCCGCAGACCACGGTCGCCCTGCTCGCCGGCCTGCAGAACACCCCGCACGAACTCCACGAGGCCGCCGCCCTCGACGGCGCGGGCGCCTGGCGCCGCTTCCGTACCGTCACCTGGCCCGCCCTCAAGCCGGTCGCCCTCGCCATCACGGCCCTCAACTTCATCTGGAACTTCAACTCCTTCGCCCTGGTCTACGTGCTGACCAACGGCGGACCCGGCGGCCGCACCCGGCTCCCCATGCTCTTCGCCTACGAAGAAGCCTTCCGCTACGGCCAGTTCGGCTACGCCGCCGCGATGGGCTGTGTCATGGTCGCCGTCATCTCCGTGCTCCTCGCCCTCTATCTCGTCGGCCGGCTGAAGGGGGACCAGGACCGGTGAGCACGCTCCGTACCAGCAGACCGGCACGGTTCGGCCAGTACCTCGCGCTCCTCGCGTATCTGGTCTTCCTTGCCTTCCCGTTCCTCTGGCTGATCTCCACCGCCTTCAAGCCGGCGACCGAGCTCGGCTCGCTCCACCCGACCTGGATCCCCGAGGACCCGACCCTCGCCAACTTCCGGCAGGCGTTCGACGAGCAGCCGCTGCTCCGGGCCGCCGCGAACAGCCTGATCGCGGCCCTGGCCGCCGCCCTGATCGCCGTAGTCATCGCCACGCCCATGGCCTATGTGATGGCCCGGCACCGCGGCCGGCTCTCCACGGCCGCCACCGGCTGGGTCGTGATCAGCCAGGCCTTCCCCTTCGTGCTGGTGATCATCCCGCTCTTCCTCGTCCTGAAGAACCTGCACCTGATCAACAGCCTCTTCGGCCTCGTCCTGGTGTACGTCGTCTGGTCGCTGCCCTTCGCGCTGTGGATGCTCGTCGGGTACGTACGGGCCGTGCCGGCCGAGCTGGAGGAGGCCGCGGCCGTCGACGGGGCCGGGAAGCTCCGTACGCTCGTCTCGGTCACCGCCCCGCTGCTCGCGCCCGGCATCGTCGCCACCGCGCTCTTCGCCTTCATCACCGCGTGGAACGAGTTCTTCTTCGCGCTCGTCCTGCTCAAGACCCCGGAGAAGCAGACCTTGCCGGTCGTCCTCACCCATTTCCTCGGCGCGGAGGGCGTCGCCGACCTCGGACCGCTGGCCGCGGCCGCGTTCCTCGCCACGATCCCCTCGCTGGTCATCTTCGCGATCATCCAGAAGCGCATCACGGGCGGGATGCTGGCCGGGGCGGTGAAGTCCTGATGCGTGTACGGAGGTTCACGGCCGCCGCCGCCACGATCGCGCTGCTCCTGACCGGCTGCTCGGCGGGGGACGAGCCCGGCGACGGACCCGTACGGCTCCGCTTCCAGTCCCTGGCCTGGCAGAAGGAGTCCGTCGACGCCAACAAGGAGCTGGTGGCGGAGTGGAACGCCGCCCACCCCGACATCCAGGTCGACTACGTCCAGGGCAGCTGGGACTCCGTCCACGACCAGCTCCTCACCTCCTTCGAGGGCGGCGAGGCGCCCGACATCATCCATGACGCCTCCGACGACCTCGCCGACTTCGCGTACGGCGGCTATCTGGCCGATCTGACCGACCTCCTGCCCGAGCGGCTCAAGGCCGACATCCCGGCGCGCAGCTGGGAGACCACGACCTTCGGCGACGGGATCTACGGCGTGCCGTTCCTCCAGGAGCCGCGCGTGATCATGGCCAACAAACAGATCCTCGAGTCCTCCGGCGTCCGCCTCCCGACCCCCGAACATCCCTGGAGCTGGGAGGAGTTCCGCCAGATCACCAAGGACCTGACCGCAGCCATGGGCAAGGGGAGGTACGCGGTCGCCTGGCCACTCAAGGAGCCGGTCTCGGTCAGCCTCAACCTGGGCCTCTCGGCCGGCGGGCAGCTCTTCCACCGCGGCCCCGACGGCAAGGTGACCGTCCGGTTCACCGAGCAGGACGACATCGTGCCCGGCACCATCCACGACCAGGTCAACACCGACCTCAGCGCCTCGCGTTCGACGCTCGGCACCGGCGGCTCCGACGCCCTGCCGGGCTTCTTCGGCGGCAAGTACGCGATGGTGCCGCTCGGGTTCTCCTACCGCCAGCAGATCACCCAGCAGGCGCCCAAGGGCTTCGAGTGGATCGTCCTGCCCGCGCCCGCCGGCGCGGAGGGACTCGCGCAGGGCGTCAGTCCGCAGACGCTCTCCCTCGCCGAGGACAGCCCGCACAAGAAGGAGGCGGCGCAGTTCCTCGACTTCTTCCTCCAGCCGGCGAACATGGTCCGCCTCGCCCGCGGCGACTGGATGCTGCCCACCGGGACGGCGGCCCTCGCGGACCCGTCGCTCCACACCCCGAAGGACGGGTGGGCGACCGGCGCCGCCGTGGCCGCGCATCTGCGTTCCGCCCCCGCGCAGTCGGTCCGGGGCTATCCGGAGTGGAAGGACAAGGTGGCCACCCCGGCCTACCAGGAGTACTACAGCGGGGCGATCGACGCGGCGGAGCTGCGCGAGCGTCTGGAGGAGGACGGCAACCTCGTCCTCGCCCGCTACCAGCGCGATTGAGTCACCCCGCGCACGTGAAGTGAGCCACCCCTCGCACGTGAGGGGCGCTTCGCACGCAATGAACTGGACGAGACGTCTCGTCTCGCTTACTGTGAAGCCATGACCGCCACCCCGCGCCCCGCGCACATCGCCATGTTCTCCATCGCCGCCCACGGCCATGTGAATCCGAGCCTCGAAGTGATCCGCGAGCTCGTCGCCCGCGGGCAACGCGTCAGCTACGCCATCCCCGCCTCCTTCGCCGACAAGGTCGCCGCCACCGGCGCCACCCCCGTCGTCTACACGTCCACGCTTCCGACCGACGAGGACCCGGACGCGTGGGGCACCGAACTGATCGACAACATCGAGCCCTTCCTCCATGACGCGATCCAGGTCCTGCCCCAGCTCGCGGAGGCCTTCGACGGCGACCGGCCGGACCTCGTCCTCCACGACATCACCGCCTACCCGGCACCCGTCCTCGCACACGGGTGGGGTGTGCCCGCCGTGGGACTCTGGCCGAATCTCGTGCCCTGGGAGGGGTACGAGGAGGAGGTGGCCGAGCCCATGTTCGCCGAGCTCAAGGCCTCCGAGCGGGGCAAGGCGTACTACGCCCGCTTCGAGAACTGGCTGACCGAGCACGGTGTCGACACCCACCCCGACCGGCTCATCGCCCGCCCCCGCCGGGCGATCGTGCTCATCCCGCGTGCCCTCCAGCCGCACGCCGACCGGGTCGACGACTCCGTCTTCACCTTCGTCGGCGCCTGTCAGGGCGACCGGGCCGACCAGGGGGAGTGGCACCGGCCGGCCGGCGCGGAGAAGGTGCTCCTGGTCTCCCTGGGCTCGGCCTTCACCAAGCAGCCGGACTTCTACCGGGCGTGCGTCGCCGCGTTCGGCGACCAGCCCGGCTGGCACGTCGTGCTCCAGATCGGCGCGTTCGTCGACCCGGTGGAGCTCGGGGAGATCCCCGCCAACGTCGAAGTGCACTCCTGGGTACCTCAGTTGGCGATCCTGAGGCAGGCGGACGCCTTCATCACCCACGCGGGGGCGGGTGGCAGCCAGGAGGGGCTCGCCACCGCCACCCCGATGGTCGCGGTCCCGCTGGCCACCGACCAGTTCGGCAACGCCGACATGCTCCAGTCCCTGGGGGTGGCCCGTCATCTGCCGATGGAGGAGGTGACCGCCGAGCGTCTGCGCGAGGCCGTCCTCGCCCTCGTCGGCGACCCCGAAGTGGCCCTCCGCGCCAAGGAGGTCCAGGAGCGAATGGCGAACGAGGGGGGAACGCCCCGCGCGGCGGACCTGATCGAGGCCGAACTCCCGTAACGCACCCCGCTCAAGGCCCCCGGAAATGCCCGGGGGCCTTACGTGTGCGGTGAGTTGGGGCGAGATGCCCCATAGATTATTACGAAGTCTTGTTGAGTAAATCACAGCTGCATGAAGGTCTTGATTTGCACTCGTCAATGAGCAAGGGTTTCGAGGCAGCCGCCGGAGAACTTCCTTCCGGAGGCTCAACCCCCCACAAATCCTGACGAGGAGTCCCCTCTTCATGGCAATACACAAGCGTGTCCGCCGGACGAAGCTCATCGCCGTCTCGACCGCGATCGCAGCAGCGGCCGGAGTCACCGTCATCGTCAGCCCGTTCGCCGGCGCGGCCCCCGCACCCGCCCTCGGAACGGTCCACGGCCTCGGCGTCGAAGGCGCCGTCGCCGGCAGTTACATCGTTCTGCTGGACGAGAAGGCCGACAAGGGCGACCTCGCGGAGGAGTACGGCGGCACCCTGCGCCGCAGCTACGACTCCGCCGTCAACGGCTTCTCGGTGAACGGCCTTTCGGAGACCGAGGCCAAGCGCCTCGCCGCCGACCCGGCCGTCGCCAAGGTCGTCCAGAACAAGAAGTTCACCATCAACGCGACCCAGGACAACCCGCCGTCCTGGGGCCTGGACCGGGTCGACCAGGCCGACACCGCCGGCGACTCCAAGTACACCTACCCGGACACCGCGGGTGAGGGCGTGACGGCCTACGTCATCGACACCGGAGTCCGCGTCACGCACAAGGACTTCGAGGGCCGCGCCACCTCCGGCTTCGACGCCGTCGACAACGACGACGACGCCTCGGACGGCAACGGCCACGGCACCCACGTCGCCGGCACCATCGCCGGCGCCGCGCACGGTGTCGCCAAGAAGGCGAAGATCGTCGCCGTCCGCGTCCTCGACGACAACGGCTCGGGCACCACCGAGCAGGTCGTCGCCGGCATCGACTGGGTAACCAAGAACCACCAGGGCCCGTCCGTCGCCAACATGAGCCTCGGCGGAGGCGCCGACCCGGCCCTCGACGAGGCCGTGCAGAAGGCCATCGCCTCCGGCGTCACCTTCGGTGTCGCCGCGGGCAACGAGTCCTCCGACGCCGGCCAGGGCTCCCCCTCCCGCGTGAAGGAAGCCATCACCGTGGCCTCCTCCACCAAGGAGGACCAGCAGTCCGACTTCTCCAACTTCGGTGCTGTGGTCGACCTCTACGCCCCGGGTTCGGACATCACCTCGGCGTGGAACGACAGCGACGAGGGCACGAAGACCATCTCCGGCACGTCGATGGCGACCCCGCACGTGGTCGGCGCCGCCGCCGTCTACCTCGCGGCCCACCAGGACGCCACGCCGGACCAGGTCGCCAAGGCGCTCGTCGACGGCGCCACCGCGGACAAGATCAGCAACCCGTCCTCGGGCACCGCGAACAAGCTGCTCAAGATCGTCGAGTAACCGAGCAGCAGCAACCGGCGGTCGCCGTGCCCTCCCCCACGGGGCACGGCGGCCGCCTTATCGTGTGGCCATGACGACGACGTACGCCGCGCTGCTGCGCGGGATCAATGTGGGCGGACACCGCAAAGTTCCGATGGCGGAGCTCCGTTCACTGCTCGAAGGGCTCGGCCACCGCGATGTCCGGACCTATCTGCAGAGCGGCAACGCCGTCTTCACCACCGACACCGACGAGCTGACCGACGAGGAACTGACCACGGCGATCGAGGACGCCATCGAGAAGCGGTTCGGCTTCCGCGTCGACTGCCTCGTCCGCGACGCCGCGTACCTCGCCGCCGTCGCCGACGCCTGCCCGTTCCCGGCCGCGGAACTCGAGGGCAAGCAGCTCCACGTCACCTACCTCTCCGAGGGGGTCACCCCCGAGCGGTTCGCCTCGATCGACCGGACCGCCTTCCTGCCGGAGGAGTTCCGGCTCGGCGAGCGCGCGCTCTACCTGTACGCACCCGAAGGCCTCGGCCGGTCCAAGCTCGGCGAGGCGCTCTCCCGCCCCGCCCTCTTCAAGGGGATCGTGGCCACCAGCCGCAACTGGAACACCGTGGTCAAGCTCGTGGAGATGACCCGGGACTGATCCGGTAGGAGTCCCGGCCGCCCCGAAGTGGCCCGGTCGACGGAACCGTGAATGGACCGGAGGAGGCGGCCACCCGCTGGCTACGCTCCTTGACATGACCACCGAGACACCACCGAAGCCCGTCGTCGACTTCTACTTCGATCCCGCCTGCCCGTTCGCCTGGATCACCTCCCGCTGGATGCTCGAGGTCGAGCGCCACCGCGACATCGAACTGCGCTTCCGGGTGATGAGCCTGTACTTCCACAACATCGGCAACGAGCTCCCCGACTGGTACCGGGAGCTGGTCGACAAGTCGATCGGCCCGGTGCGGGTGGCGGCCGCGGCCGCCGAGCGGCACGGCGGCGAGGTCCTGCGCGATCTCTACACCGCGTACGGCAAGCGGATCCACCAGGACAGGAACAAGGACTTCGACGCCGTGATCGCCGAGGCCCTCGCCGAGTCCGGGCTCCCCGCCGACCTAGCGGCGGCGGCCCACGACCCGTCGTACGACGAGGCGGTCCGGCGCAGCCACGACGCCGGGAAGGACCCCGAGGCGGACGGCTACGTCGGCACGCCGACCATCCATGTCGACGGCACCGTCTGGTTCGGCCCGGTGCTCCGCGCCATCCCCCGCGGCAAGGAGGCGGTCGACCTCTTCGACAGCTTCCGCGTGCTCGCCGGCCACTCCGACCTCTTCGAGCTCAAGCGGACCCGGACGGGCGGGCTCGACTTCGGCTGACCGAGGAGCGGGTGGCCTCATCGGTCGTCGAGCAGTCCTCGAGCAGTCGGCGCGCGACGAGCGCGAGTCCGGCCCGCGCCAGGCCCGACGGCGTGGTGAGGTCGATGTCCAGCGTCCGCCCGATCTGGTCGATCCGGCGGGCGACGCTGCTGTGGTGCAGATGGAGCAGGTCCGCCGCCTGACGCAGTGAGCCGGTGGCGCAGTACGCGTCCAGGGTCTCCAGGTCGTCCGGGTTGTCGGCGAGGCGAGCCACCGCGGCCACGTCGGTGTTGTCGCGGGCGACGTCGTGAGGCACCTCGGCCAACAGCGCCAGCGCGCCCAGGTCGCCGTGGTGGACCACGGGTTCACGCGCGCTGGTGAAACGGAGGGCGGTCCGGGCCTCCCGCCAGGACCGGTCCGGGCTCTCGGCGGCGCCGATGCCCGCCCGTACGCCCGCCGGAATCCGGTCCCGGTCCACGGCGGTGGCCAGGACCACGCCGACATCGGCGAGCGGAGCCGCCTTCACCAGACGGCCCGGGCAGACCAGGCCACCGATCCGGTCGAGCGGAAGCCGTGAGCGTACGGCGAGGACGCGGACCGGCAGGTCGGCGGCGAAGCCCAGGAGGCGCAACGCCCGTGCCCGGGCGGCCTCGTCCGTGTCGCTGCTGATGACCAGTTCGACGAGGGCGGGGTCGGCCATGGTGGTCGTGGCCGGGCCGTACCGCTCGACGACCGCCGCGGCGGCGAGCGCCAGCCGGTCGAGCAGGACCGCATCGAGCGGGCCGGGCGGGCCGGGGCGTTCCAGCCAGACCGAGCCGATCTCCTCCTCGTCGAGGGTGATCGGTACCGAGGTGGAGGCGGGCGCCGCCGGGGCGGACGCCTCCCGGCCGTCGGGCCCGACCCGGATCACCCGGCCCGTTCCGTGAAGCCGTAAGCCCGCCACGCACTCGGCCAGGCCGGCCGAGGCCCGGGTCAGAGCGGGAAGATCCACCCGGCGGCGCATCAGCGTGTCGTAGAACGCCACGACCCTGATCGCGCCCTCGACGTACGGATCCACTCCCGACAGACGAACGGCCAGTGCCTCCATGGGAGAAGGATAGAAGCGAGTTGCGCGGATCGGTGCGCCGAACGGTGCGTGATCGGGGGAGGAAGCGCGACGAAGGTCGCTGACGCCCGGTGGGCGGAGGCCGCGAGGATGGCCGACATGGATCCCGAACTCGAAGCGTTCCTCCCGTTCATCCCGAAGCCGGACTACTCCGATCCGGTCGCCATCCGCACCGACTTCGCCGAACGCGCCGCCGCGTTCCCGACGCCGGACGCCACCGGCATGGAGATCGAGAACCGCACGGTGCCCGCCGATCCGGACGTGGCGGTGCGGATCTACCGCCCGCACCAGGCACAAGGCGCCGTCATCTGGCTGCACGGCGGCGGATTCGTCTTCGGCGACCTGGACACCGAGCATCCGTGGGCCACCCGGATCGCCCTCGGCTCCGGCGCGGTGGTGATCTCGGTCGACTACCGCCGCTCTCCCGAGCACCCGTTCCCGGCCGCGCTGGACGACACGTACGCCGTCCTCGCCTGGGCGGCCGAGCACGCCGCCGACCTCGGCATCGACCCGGAGCGGATCGCCGTCGGCGGGCACAGCGCCGGCGCCTGTCTCGCCGCCGCGACGGCGCTACGGGCCCGCGACCAGCAGGGCCCGCCGATCCGCTTCCAACTCCTCAACCAGCCCGGGCTCGACGACCGCCAGGAGACGTGGTCGCAGCGGACCTTCACCGACACGCCCTGGGTGGACCGGGGCACGCTCACCACCGTGTGGCGCCACTACCTCGGCGCCCGGGCCGCCACTCCGTACGCCGCCCCGGCACGCGCCACCGATCTGTCCCGGCTGCCGCCGGCCTATGTCACCACCGCGGAGTTCGACCCGGTCCGCGACGAGGGGATCGAGTACGGGCTGCGCCTGCTGCAGGCGGGCGTCCCGGTCGAACTCCACCACTATCCCGGCACCTTCCACGGCTCGCAGACGATCCTCTCCGCGGAGGTCTCACAGCGCCAGATCGCCGAACTCGCCGCCGTCCTGCGGCGCGCGCTTGCTCCCTAGGGGCAGGAGACGTGCGACGACGCGAACGCCCTCGCCGGGGTCCCACGGCGTAGGTGTGCGCCGGGCGGGCTCGGCCGGCTAGCCCGCGGCCCGCGTCGCGAGGGGCTTCGCCGCCGGCGCGTGGCACTCCTCGTACCGGTCGACGAGCAGCTGGGCGAGCTCCGGTGACGGGCCGAGGACGTCCGCCAGGACGTCGGCCTCGGCCGCGCCCGCGGCGATACGGTCCGGCAGGCGTCCGGGGGCGATGACGTACGGGGCCACCGCCACCCGGCGCACGCCGTCGGCGCGCATCGCGCGAACCGCGTCCTCGGTCCTCGGAAGGGATGCGGAGGCGAACGCAGGCCGCACGGAGCACCAACCGGTGCGCCGCAGCTCCCGCGCCGTTTCTGCGATCGCTGCGATCGCCTCCGGGTCTGTGGATCCGGCCGAGGCCAGGACGACCCCGGTCGTGCGCTTCATCTCGTCGACGGCCCGGTGCCACGCGGTGGTCCCTGCCGGGGGTCCGGGGGTTGTCCCCCGGGTAGACGCAGGTGCGATCGCTGCGATCGCCTCCGGGTCTGTGGATCCGGCCGAGGCCAGGACGACCCCGGTCGTGTTCCTGGTGGCGGGCGTCAGGCCGGCCTCGTACAGGCGCCGCTGCACCGCCGCGACAAGCAGCGGCGAGGGGCCGAGCACCTCCGCCTGGCGGATCCGCAGACCCGGCGGGGCCTGCCGCAGTACGGCCGGGATGTCGGCCTTCGCGTGGAAGGCGCGGGTCAGCAGCAGCGGCAGCGCCACCACGTCCCGTACCCCCTCCGCCGCGAGCCGGTCGAGCACCCCGGCCACCGACGGGAGGTTGAAGTCGAGGAACGCCGTCTCCACGCGCAGCCCCGGCCGCAGCGAGCCGGCCCGGCGCACCAGCGCGTGCACGGTCGCGGCGTGCCGCGGATCGCGGCTGCCGTGGGCGACGACGAGGAGGACAGGGGCGCTCATGGTCAGCCCTTCACCAGCAGGCCGCGTCCGCGCAGCACCGCGCGCTCCAGCGGACTGAAGATCAGCAGGTCGATGGCGACACCGACCAGCAGGATCAGGATGATGGCGAGGAAGATCCCCGGCATGTCGAAGTTGTTCCGGCCGTTCTCCAGCAACTGGCCGAGACCCAGACCCAGATCGGGCGACGAGGCGATGATCTCGGCGGCCATCAGCGAGCGCCAGGAGAACGCCCAGCCCTGCTTCAGACCCGCGAGATAGCCCGGCAGCGCGGCCGGCATCACGATGTGCCAGGCGCCCTTGAGCCCGGTCGCGCCGAGCGTGCGCCCTGCGCGCAGGAAGAGCGGCGGGACCTGGTCGACACCGGCGACCAGGCCGTTGGCGATCGACGGGACGGCGCCCAGCAGGATCACCGCGTACATCATCGAGTCGTTGAGGCCGATCCACAGCACGGCCGGCGCCACCCACGCCACCGACGGCAGCGACTGCAGGCCCGCGAGCACCGGTCCGATCGCCGCCCGCACGACCTTCACGCGGGCGACCAGCAGACCCAGCGGCGTACCGATGGCGAGCGCCATCAGGAAGCCGAGCAGGGCTCGCGACACGCTCGTCCAGAGCACTTCGAGGAGCGTGCCCTCCAGCCACATCGTGGTCAGGCTGTCCCAGACGGCGGACGGCGCGGGCAGCTTGGACTCGTCGGTGACCTCGGCCATGACGAGCAGCTGCCAGACCGCGAGGACCAGCAGTACGGCCACCACCGGCGGCAGGACCTTCTTCACGAGGACCTCGCGCAGCGGAGTACGGCGCACCTGCACCGCGTCCAGTGCGTCGAGGCCCGCCTCCAGGCCGGCCAGGTCGTCGGCCTTCGAGGCGCTTGCGGCCTTCGGGCCCGTCGTATCAGTGCTGGCCATGACGGCGGATCTCCCCACGCAGTTCTTCGGTGATCTCGACGGACAGTTCCGCCACGTCGGCGTCCTCGATGCGGCGCGGCTGCGGGATGTCGATGGTCCACTCCCGTGCGATCCGCCCGGGCCGGGACGACAGCAGCACCACGCGCTCGGCAAGCCGCACGGCCTCCCGCACGTTGTGGGTCACGAACAGCACCGAGAGGTTCGTCTCGCGCCAGATCCGCGTCAGCTCGTCGTGCAGCACGTCCCGCGTGATCGCGTCGAGCGCGGCGAACGGCTCGTCCATCAGCAGCAGGTCGCTGTCCTGGGCGAGCGCACGGGCCAGGGCGACGCGCTGGCGCATACCGCCGGACAGCTCGTGCACCCGCTTGCGGTACGAGCCGCCGAGCCGCACCAGGTCGAGGAGGCGCTCCGCCTCCGGGCGCCGCTCGGACTTCGGCACCCCGCGCAGGCGCAGGGCCAGTTCGATGTTCTTGCCCGCGGTCAGCCACGGGAAGAGGGCGTGCTCCTGGAACATCAGGGCAGGCCGGCCTCCGGGGGTCTCGATGGACCCCGCGGACGGCCGGTCGAGCCCGGCGACCAGGTTGAGCAGGGTGGACTTCCCGCACCCGGACGCGCCGAGGAGCGTGACGAACTCACCCGGGGCGACGTCGAGCGAGATGTCGTCAAGGACGAGCTGCCCTCCGGCGGGCCCGCCGAAGGACTTCGAGACATGAGCGATCCGGGCGGCGTGCGTCACCGTCGCACGGTCCTCGGCCTTGGCGAGCGTCGTGGTCGTGGCCATGGTCGTCACCTCCTGGGTATGAGCGGCGGACGTGTTCACTTGACGCCGAGACCGGCGTCGGAGACCTCGGGCCGGCCGGCGGCCTTCAGCACCTTGTTGAGGGGCTTCAGGTCGTAGATGCCGTCGAGGTCGGGTTGCTTGAGGAGACCGGCCTTCACCGCGTGGCCCGCCTGGGCCTGGAGCGTGGCGGCCAGCGGGTCGTCGGTGAACCGGATCGAGGGCCAGGCGCCGTCGATCACATCGGCGCCCAGCGGCTTGCCGGTCAGTTCCTTCAGCTTGGCGTTGGCGGATGCCTTGGCCTTGCCGGGGTTGGCGTTGATCCACGTGTTCGTGTTGACCGAGCCGCGCAGCACGGCCTCGACGACGTCCGGATGCTGGGCGAGGAACTTCTGCGACACGACGATGTTCGTGATCACGAACTTGTCGTCGGGCCACAGGGTCGACTCGTCGAGGAGGACCTCGGCGCCTTCGCTGACGAGCTTCGAGGCGGTGGGTTCGGGCACCCAGGCGCCGTCGATGGAGCCCTTCTTGTAGGCGTCCGGGGTGACCTTGTTGTCCGTACGGAGAACGGAGACGTCGCCCTTGCCGCTCTGGGCGTCGACCTTCCAGCCCTTCTCGGAGATCCAGTTGAGGAAGGCGACGTCCTGGGTGTTGCCGAGCTGCGGGGTGGCGATCCGCTTGCCCTTGACGTCGTCCAGGGTCTTGATCTTCTCCGGGTTCACGACGAGCTTCACACCGCCGGAGGCCGAACCCCCGACGACCCGCAGGTTCTTGCCCTGGGACTTCGTGTAACCGTTGATCGCCGGGGAGGGGCCGATGTACGCGATGTCGATCGACTCGGCGTTCAGGGCCTCGATCGCGGAGGGCCCGGCGTTGAAGGTGGCGACCTTCAGCTCCGTGCCGCCCAACTCCTTCTGGATGATGCCCTCTTCGTCCCCGACGAGCGCGGTGGCGTGGGTCAGGTTCGGGAAGTACCCGAGCCGGACGGCGTCGGCCGAGAGCTTCTCGCCCACCGCCGCGACCTTCTTCTCGTCGCTCTTCGCCTGGGACCCGTAGCCGCAGGAGGCCAGCGCGCCGATCAGCAGCGGCAGGGCCGCGGCGGCGACGAGTGAGCGGCGCGGAGTCGTACGGGAGGCAGGCACGGAGGTGGTTCCCCTCAGGGTCTTCGAAGGCTTCTTCGGCTATGTCGGTCGTGGAACGGGTGGGGCGGAATCACGGCGCGTACGCGCCGCGCCGGCATCAGCACGCACATCGCGCGACCCCTCCGCTGCCCGCGCCGAGGGCGCCGGAACCCACGCGGCCGCCCTCCTTGGCGAAGGTGCCGTAGGCGTCGTACGTCATGTCAGAAGTCCCAGCCCTCGTCGTCCGCGACCGCCGTGACGACCTTGGCGTCGGCGAAGGACGTGCCCGCCATGCCGGCCGCGAGCGTGGTGCCGTCCGCGGGGTCGATCAGCAGGAACGAACCCGTGCGGCGCGAGTCGGCGTACGCGTCGAGCGCGAGCGGCTCGGCGGTACGGACCTTGACCCGGCCGATGTCGTTGGCGACCAGCTGCCCCGGCTCGGGGTGCTGGGAGAGGTCGTCCAGGGTCAGCCGGGACGGGATCTCCTTGACGATCGCCTTGACCGTACGCGTGGTGTGCTTGAGCAGCACCCGCTGGCCCACGGTCAGCGGCTGGTCCGCCACATGGCAGACCGTCGCCTCGACGTCCTGACTCGTGGCCGGGGCGTCACCGCTCGGGGCGAGGAGATCGCCGCGCGAGATGTCGATGTCGTCCGCCAGCCGGATCGTGACCGACTGCGGCGCCCAGGCGATGTCCACCGGCTCGCCCAGCGCGTCGATCGCGGTGATCGTGGAGGTCTTCCCCGACGGCAGTACGGTGATCTGCTCGCCGACCCGGAAGGCACCGGCCGCTATCTGACCGGCGTAGCCCCGGTAGTCCGGGTGCTCGGCGGTCTGCGGACGGATCACGTACTGCACGGGGAAACGCGCGTGGCAGGCCGTCAGGTCGTGGCTGACCGGCACGGTCTCCAGGTGCTCCAGGACGGTCGGGCCGCCGTACCAGTCCATGTTGGCGGACGGCTCCACCACGTTGTCGCCGGCCAGCGCGGAGATCGGGATCGCGGTGATCTCCGGGACGCCGAGCTCGGAGGCGTACGTCGTGAACTCCTCGGCGATCGCGGCGAAGACGGGCTCCGCGTAGTCGACGAGGTCCATCTTGTTCACGGCCAGGACCACGTGCGGCACCCGCAGCAGCGCCGCGACGGCCGCGTGGCGGCGGGTCTGCTCGACCACGCCGTTGCGCGCGTCGACCAGGACCACGGCCAGCTCGGCGGTGGAGGCGCCGGTGACCATGTTCCGGGTGTACTGCACGTGCCCGGGGGTGTCGGCCAGGATGAACCGGCGCCGGGGGGTGGCGAAGTAGCGGTATGCCACGTCGATCGTGATGCCCTGCTCCCGCTCGGCCCGCAGACCGTCGGTGAGCAGCGCCAGGTCCGGGGCCTCCTGGCCGCGCTTGAGGGACGCCGCCTCCACGGCCTCCAGCTGGTCCGTCAGGACCGACTTGGAGTCGTGCAGGAGCCGGCCCACCAGCGTGGACTTGCCGTCGTCGACGGATCCGGCGGTCGCGAAACGCAGCAGGGTGGTCGCCGAGACGTCGGCGAACTGCTCGGTCGTGCTCGTCATGGCTAGAAGTACCCTTCGCGCTTGCGGTCTTCCATCGCGGCCTCGGACATCTTGTCGTCGGCGCGGGTCGCACCCCGCTCGGTGAGGCGGGAGGCGGCGATCTCGGCGATGACGGCGTCCAGCGTGGTGGCGTCGGAGTCGACGGCGCCCGTGCAGGACATGTCACCGACGGTGCGGTAGCGGATCAGCCGCGTCTCCACCGTCTCGGTGTCCTTGGGGCCGCCCCACTCGCCGGCCGTCAGCCACATGCCGTTGCGGGCGAAGACCTCGCGCTCGTGGGCGAAGTAGATCTCCGGCAGGTCGATGGACTCCCGGGCGATGTACTGCCAGACGTCCAGCTCGGTCCAGTTGGAGAGCGGGAAGACGCGGACGTGCTCACCGGGCGCGTGGCGGCCGTTGTAGAGCTGCCACAGCTCGGGGCGCTGGCGCCGGGGGTCCCACTGCGAGAACTCGTCGCGCAGGGAGAACACCCGCTCCTTCGCGCGGGCCTTCTCCTCGTCGCGCCGGCCGCCGCCGAAGACGGCGTCGAAACGGTGCTGCTGGATCGCCTCGGTCAGCGGCACCGTCTGGAGCGGGTTGCGCGTCCCGTCGGGACGCTCCCGCA
Source organism: Streptomyces sp. NPDC012508 (assembly GCF_042902595.1). Classification (NCBI taxonomy): domain Bacteria; kingdom Bacillati; phylum Actinomycetota; class Actinomycetes; order Kitasatosporales; family Streptomycetaceae; genus Streptomyces; species Streptomyces sp. NPDC012508. The sequence continues at coordinate 51,585 of NZ_JBIBEO010000008.1, read as the reverse complement.
GCTTCCCGGCGTCGATGTACTCCTGGACGGAGGCGACGTGCAGCCGCAGCCCGTGCTGGGCCACGACCCGGTCGCGGTACTCGATGACCTCGGGGAAGTTGTGCCCGGTGTCGACGTGCAGCAGCGTGAACGGGACCGGCGCGGGCGCGAACGCCTTGAGCGCCAGGTGCAGCATGACGATGGAGTCCTTGCCGCCGGAGAAGAGGATCACCGGCCGCTCGAACTCCCCCGCCACCTCGCGGAAGATGTGGACGGCCTCGGACTCGAGCGAGTCCAGGTGCGACAGCGCGAACGGGCTGTCGGTCTCCTCATGAACATGGGCAACGGTGGTGGTCACGCCAGGCCCCTCTCGGTGAGCAGCGCGTGGAGCTGCGCCGCGGACTCCTGCACGGTCTGGTTCTGGGACTCGATCCGCAGATCGGGTTCGGCCGGCTCGTCGTACGGGTCGTCGACCCCGGTCAGGCCGCTGATCTCGCCCGCGGCCTGCTTGGCGTACAGCCCCTTCACATCGCGTACGGAGCACACGTCCACCGGAGTGGCGACATGCACCTCGACGTACGGGGTGCCCTCGGACTCATGACGCTTGCGGACGGCCTCACGGCTGTCCGCGTACGGAGCGATGACCGGGACCAGCACCTGCACACCGTTCGAGGCGAGCAGTTCGGCGACGAAGCCGATCCGCTGCACGTTGGTGTGCCGGTCCTCGCGGCTGAAGCCGAGGCCCGCGGAGAGGAACTCGCGGATCTCGTCGCCGTCGAGCACCTCGACCCGGTGTCCCTCGCCGCGCAGCCTGGCGGCGAGCTCGTACGCGATCGTGGTCTTGCCGGCGCTGGGCAGGCCCGTGAGCCAGATGGTGGCACCGGTCACGTGATTCTCCTGGTCTTCCTGAGTGTCCGTCATCCGTGCAGCCCGCATTCCGTCTTGCCCCGGCCGGCCCAGCGGCCGGCCCTGGCGTCCTCGCCCTCCGCGACGCGGCGGGTGCAGGGCGCGCAGCCGACGGAGGCGTAACCGTCCATGAGGAGCGGGTTGGTGAGGACGCCGTGCTGGGCGACGTACGCGTCGACGTCGTCCTGCGTCCAGCGGGCGATGGGGGAGACCTTGACCTTCCGCCGCTTCTCGTCCCAGCCGACGACCGGGGTGTTCGCCCGGGTCGGGGACTCGTCGCGGCGCAGGCCGGTCGCCCACGCGCGGTACGCGGTCAGGCCCTCTTCGAGCGGCTTGACCTTGCGCAGCGCGCAGCACAGGTCCGGGTCCCGGTCGTGCAGCTTCGGGCCGTACTCGGCGTCCTGCTCGGCGACCGACTGACGCGGGGTCAGGGTGATGACGTTGACGTCCATCACCGCGTCGACCGCGTCACGGGTGCCGATGGTCTCGGGGAAGTGGTAGCCCGTGTCGAGGAACACCACGTCGACCCCGGGCATGGCGCGTGAGGCGAGGTGGGCGACGACCGCGTCCTCCATGGAGGACGTGACGCAGAACTGCTTGCCGAAGGTCTCCGCCGACCACCGAAGGATCTCCAGTGCGGAGGCGTCCTCCAGGTCGCGTCCGGCCTGCTCGGCGAGCGCCTTCAGGTCGGTGTCCTCGGTGATGGCCTGAGTCGCCGTCATATCTCTTCCCCTCCAGCTGGGTTGCTCGAAGTGCCCGGGGCGAGGAGCCCCAGGAACTTCAACTGGAAGGCTCGGCTGCACGCCCGGCATTCCCAGGCCCCGTGGCCGTTCTCGTGCGGAAACAGGTCCTCGTCGCCGCAGTACGGGCAGTAGAAGGGCGCGGCACGCTCGCTCATGAGAGGGCCTCCTCCGACGCGCGCGCCGCCCAGGTGGCGAAGCGCTCGCCGTCCTCGCGCTGCTCCTGGAAGCGCGTGAGGACCCGCTCGACGTAGTCCGGCAGCTCGGCCGACGTGACCTTCAGGCCACGGACCTTGCGGCCGAAGCCGGCCTCCAGGCCGAGGGCGCCGCCCAGGTGGACCTGGTAGCCCTCGACACGGTTGCCCTCGTCGTCCAGGACCAGCTGGCCCTTGAGGCCGATGTCCGCGACCTGGATACGGGCGCAGGCGTTGGGGCAGCCGTTGATGTTGATGGTGATCGGCTCGTCGAACTCGGGAATGCGGCGCTCGAGTTCGTCGATCAGCGAGGCGCCGCGCGCCTTGGTCTCGACGATCGCCAGCTTGCAGAACTCGATGCCGGTGCAGGCCATCGTCCCGCGCCGGAACGGCGAGGGGTTGACCCGCAGGTCCAGGGACTCAAGGGCGGAGACGATCGACTCGACCTGCGCCTCCTCGACGTCCAGGACGATCATCTTCTGCTCGGCGGTGGTACGGACCCGGCCCGAACCGTGCGCCTCGGCGATCTCCGCGATCTTGGTGAGCGTGGTGCCGTCGACACGGCCGACGCGCGGGGCGAAGCCGACGTAGAAGCGGCCGTCCTTCTGCCGGTGGACGCCCACGTGGTCGCGCCACTGGCCGGCCGGCTGCTCCGGGGCGGGACCGTCCGTCAGCTTGCGCTTCAGGTACTCGTCCTCCAGGACCTGGCGGAACTTCTCCGGGCCCCAGTCGGCGACGAGGAACTTCAGCCGGGCGCGGGTGCGCAGCCGGCGGTAGCCGTAGTCGCGGAAGATCGAGATGACGCCCTCGTAGACGTCCGGGACCTCGTCGAGGGAGACCCAGGTGCCGAGGCGGACGCCCAGCTTGGGGTTGGTGGAGAGACCGCCGCCGACCCAGACGTCGAAGCCGGGGCCGTGCTCCGGGTGGTTCACGCCGACGAAGGCGATGTCGTTGATCTCGTGCGCCACGTCGAGCAGCGGCGAGCCGGAGACGGCCGACTTGAACTTGCGGGGCAGGTTGGAGAAGTCCTTGTTGCCCACGATCCGGCGGTAGATCTCCTCGATGGCGGGGGTGCCGTCGATGATCTCGTCCTCGGCGATCCCGGCGACCGGGGAGCCGAGGATGACACGCGGGGTGTCACCGCAGGCCTCGGTGGTCGACAGGCCGACGGCCTCCAGGCGGTTCCAGATCTCGGGGACGTCCTCGATCCGGATCCAGTGGTACTGCACGTTCTGCCGGTCGGTGATGTCCGCCGTCCCGCGCGCGAACTCCTGCGAGATCTCGCCGATGACCCGCAGCTGCTCGGTCGTCAGCCGGCCGCCGTCGATGCGGACCCGGAGCATGAAGTACTCCGCGTCCAGCTCCTCGGGCTCCAGGACGCCGGTCTTGGTGCCGTCGAGGCCCTCCTTGCGCTGGGTGTACAGACCCCACCAGCGCATGCGGCCCCGCAGGTCATTGGGGTCGATCGAGTCGAATCCACGCTTGGAGTAGATCGTCTCAATGCGTGTCCGCACATTGAGACCGTCGTCGTCCTTCTTGAACTGCTCATTGCCGTTCAGCGGGGTGAAGTGCCCCACGGCCCACTGGCCCTCGCCGCGGTGACGGCTCACCTTGCGGCGGGGCGTGGCGGGTGCGGGGTTTTCCGGGGTGGCGGCCATGGCGATGTGTCCTTCGGGACTGCGGGAGGGCGGCTCTGACCTGCACACTCGTACGTGGGTCAGGGGATGGCGCGACGGTGCGCAGCAGGGTCGGTCTGAAAGGTGCTCGGGGAGGTGCTGGTTCTCTCAGCGCGCCGAACACATGGCGCTGGACATGCGGCCGAGGTCGACGTGCCGCCGACTCACCAAGGCAATTCCAGTTCCAGACATGACGGAAGCGTGTCACGGGGCTTTGGACTCAGTCCAGCTTCGTCCGCAATGTGGACACCAACGTCCCGCATCGCGAGACGGTGTGGTGTGGGTCACGTCCCGGGCCCTCCCGCGGACCCGGGACGGACGTGAGTGACCGGTCAGTGCGCGCCGGGCCAGGGTCCGGGCGTCTCGGACTCCTCGACCTCCTCCACCTTGGTGTCGAACAGCCTGAAGCCCCGACGCAGATAGTTGTCCATCGCGTGCGGGCCGTCCAGCGAGCAGGTGTGCAGCCACACCCGCCGGGTCGCCTCCCGCTCCGGCCAGCGCTCGGCCAGGTCCCAGGCGCGCTGCACGCCGTACGAGAGCAGATGCCCGCCGATCCGGCGGCCCCGGAAGGCGGGGATCAGTCCGAAGTAGACGATCTCCACCACACCGTCGTCCTGCGGGTCCAGCTCCACGTACCCGGCCGGCGTCCCCTTGTCGTACGCCACCCAGATCTCGGCCCCGGGCTTCTCGACGATCTCCTGCCACTGCTTGTACGTCAGCGACAGCCGGTCGTTCCAGCGGATGTCGCCGCCGACCGCCGTATAGAGGAAGCGGCTGTACTCGGGGGAGGGCACCTCGGCGCGCCGGATCGTGACGTCCTCCCCCTCCGGCGGGGTCGCGGGGCGCAGATCGGACGGCGAGGTCTGTTCGAGGGACCAGGTGGTGAGAGTGATGCGCATGACCTCATCGGATCATGCGGAGCCCAGGATTCCCAGGGCGGCCCCGGCTCGGTGAGCGCCGTCACCGGGCAGGGCGGGTGCACCGCCACCGGCGCCGTGAGCCGCCAGTCCACATGGTGGACAGGCGGCTCGGTGCGGGCGCGGGAAGGCGCCGCCCCACACCCGGCCGGCCGGGCCAGGCCGGTCCACGGCCGCCCGGTCCACACCCGGCCGCTCAACACCCGGCCGCTCAACACCCGGCCGCTCCACACCCAGCCGGTCCACGCTCGCCCGGTCCACGGCCGCCCGGTCTACGCCCGCCCCAGACGGGCGGACCGTACCGCCGGGGCCGTCGAGTGGGGGAGGAGGTCCGCCGGGTGGTCGGGCGACACGATCGCGACCTCCACCTCCTCGCTGAAACGGTACGGGCGGTGGGCCAGCACGCTCGCCAGGTTCCGGCGGATCCGCGACATCTCCGCCCGTACCGTCACCGTCCTCGTCCGGTCGCCGAACACGTCCTCGGCCAGCTCCGCCGCCGTCCGCCCGTCACGGTGCAGCGCCAGCACGTACAGCAGCTCGGCGTGGCGCGGGCTCAGCTCCTGGGACCAGCTCCCCGCCGCCCCCGAGACCGCGACCGACCACCGGCGTGGCCGGCTCAGGTCGAGCACCACCCGGCTCGCCGACTCCCCGGCCGGCGCCGCACCCGCCCGGTCCTCGTCCTCGACCCGCAGCAGCCAGCCGCCCGGCAGCGGCTCCACCGCGCACATCCCGAGGGACGGCAGCCACACCCGCCCCGCGCGGCACGACTTGGGCAGCACGATCCGGTCCACCGGCGCCATCCCCGTAACCGCCGCCGTCCAGCCGTGCGTGTCCACCGCGACCGCCCGTCCCCCCACCCGGCACAGGATCGGCGCGGCCACCGACCGCAGCCGCTCGATCGACCGCAGATGGCGGTCGCGCATCTCCGCCTCCGCGAGCTGGGCGACCGAACCGACCAGCGCGAGCGTCGACGGATGGAAGCTCGACGCGGGCCCGCTCACATCCACGATCCCCAACAGCCTCTGGTCGCGCGGATCGTGGACCGGGGCCGCCGCGCAGGTCCAGTTGTGCAGCGTGTGGACGTAGTGCTCGGCCGAGTGGACCTGGACGGGCCGCCGCATCGCGAGCGCCGTCCCCACCGCGTTCGTCCCGGTGGTGTGCTCGGTCCAGGCCGCGCCCTCCTCCAGGCAGATGCCGTTGGCCTGCCGCATCACCGCGAGGTTGCCCTCGCGCCACAGCACCCGGCCCTGCTCGTCCGTCACCACCATGATCTGCATCGAGGCGTCCGCGATCCCGGTGAGCATCGTGCTCAGGGTGCGCATCACCTCGCCGAGGACCGTCGTGCGCCGGCGCTCCTCCAGCTCGTCCCGCTGGAGCAGCACCGTGCTCGTGCCCTGGTCCGGGTCGAGACCGAGCCGGAACATCCGCTGCCAGGAGGCGTCGATGACCGGTCTGGGAGCGATCGGCGGCGTGCGCCCGGCCAGCGTCTCCTCCCGTACGCGATGCAGCAGTCGGGTCGCCTGGGCGGCGTCCATTGCGGCGAGCCGCTTCATGTCGAGACGCGTGTTGTTCAGCCGAGTGTTCGTCATCGGTCTCTCCCAGCCAACCGCGGCGCTGTATCGGTTCTGCAGATGTGCGGAGTCTTGGTGCCCATCGTGCCGTCCTGGACTGCCCCGCGAAGGGCGGTTCGGGTAATCCTGCAACCCTTTGCAACTCTGGAAGCAACCGCTCTCGTGCATGAGGGTGGTGCGAGCGGCGGGTGGTGCCGTGTCGGCGCAGCACCACCCACCGCTTTTCGTATGTCCGGCCCCGCGGGGGACGCGCCGGGCGGCTCCGGCCGGCCCCGGGGACTTACCTGGTCAGACCTCCGCCCGCGCCCGTTCCACCACCGCGGCCAGATCCAGCGTCGACGGCAGCGTCCCGAATGCCGCACCCCAGTCGCCTCCGAGCCGCGACGCGCAGAAAGCGTCCGCCACCTCCGCCGGCGCCCACCGCACCAGCAGCGACCCCTGCAGCACCAGCGCCATCCGCTCCACCAGCCGCCGCGCGCGACCCTCGATCCCGTCCAGATCGGCCAGCTCGGTCAGCATCCCCTTGATCGCCCGGTCGAGCCGGTGATCCGCGCCCCGCGCCCTGCCGACCTCCGTCAGGAACGCGTTCAGCGCCATCGGCTCCTGCCGCAGGACCCTCAGCACGTCCAGGGCCTGGACGTTGCCGGAGCCCTCCCAGATCGAGTTGAGCGGTGACTCGCGCAGCAGCCGCGGCATCCCCGACTCCTCCACGTAGCCGTTGCCGCCCAGGCACTCCAGCGCCTCCACCACCAGCGGCGTGCACCGCTTCGTCACCCAGTACTTGGCCACCGGCACCGCGATCCGCGCGAACGCCCGCTCCGCCTCCGAGTCGGCGTCGTACGCCGCCGCGAGCCGCATCCCGAGGACCGTCGCCGCCTCCGACTCCAGGGCCAGATCGGCCAGCACATTGCGCATCAGCGGCTTGTCGATCAGCACCCCGCCGAACGCGCGGCGGTACGCGGTGTGGTGCACGGCCTGGGCGACCGCCTGCCGCATCAGCGCAGCCGAGCCCAGCACACAGTCGAGGCGTGTCGCCGCCACCATCCCGATGATCGTGCGGACCCCGCGCCCCTCGTCGCCGACACGGCGCGCCCACGTCGTCCCGTCGAACTCGACCTCCGCGGAGGCGTTGGACCGGTTGCCGAGCTTGTCCTTGAGCCGCTGGATCGCGAACGCGTTGCGCGTCCCGTCCGGCAGGACCCGCGGCACCAGGAAGCAGGTCAGCCCCCCGGGCGCCTGCGCGAGGACCAGGAAGCCGTCCGACATCGGCGCCGAACAGAACCACTTGTGCCCCGTCAGTACGTACCCGTCCCCGTCCGCCCCCGAGAGCGCCCGCGCCTCGGTCGTGTTCGTCCGTACGTCGCTGCCGCCCTGCTTCTCCGTCATCCCCATCCCGAGGAGCACCCCGCTCTTCTCCTGCGGCGGACGCAGCTCCTCCTCGTACACCCGGGACGTCAGCAGCGGCTCCCACTCGGCGGCCAGCTCCGGGTCCGTGCGCAGCACGGGCACCGCGGCGTGGCTCATCGACACCGGGCAGCCGTGCCCCGCCTCGACCTGCGTCGTCACGACGAAGGCGGCCGCCCGTCGCACATGACCACCCGGACGGCCCCACGCGTCGGTGAGACCGGCGCCCACGGCCCGGCCCAGGAGCCGGTGCCAGGCGAAGTGGAACGCGACCTCGTCGATCCGGTTCCCGTACCGGTCGTACGTCCGCAGCCGCGGTGGGTTCTCGTTCGCCAGCGCCCCCCACTCCGCGGCCTGCGCCGACCCGGCGGAGCGGCCGAAGTCCGCCAGATCCTCGCGTGCCTCCGCGAAGACGTCCGGCGGCAGATGCCGCTCCACCGCCTCCGCGAGGGCCCTGTCCGCCGTGAACACGTCGTATCCGACCAGGGGCGGAGGCTGGTTGGTCACGGTGTGGGTGCTGGGTGCCATGCCGATACGGTAAGGACGTGCAGGCAGCAAACGAAACACCCGAGCGGCGGCCCGGGACCAGACTCCACCGGGCGCGCGTCCTCTACCGCAACGTATCCAAGCGGAAGATGGTCTGGCTGCTCCTGAAGGACACCGTCAACTCGTGCATCGAGTACCGCATCCTCGGTCTCGCCGCCGAGGCCGCGTTCTTCACCCTGCTGTCCCTGCCGCCGCTGCTCCTCGGACTGATCGCCCTCCTCGGCTACGCCGACGACTGGACCAACACCGACACCGTCGCCAGCATCGAGGAGAACATCCTCAACGCCGCCCGGACCGTCCTCTCCGACCGGGGCGTCCGCCAGATCGCCGAACCGCTCCTGGACGACGTCACCCAGGGCACCCGACCCGAACTGGTCTCGCTCGGCTTCGCCATCGCCCTGTGGTCCGGCTCGCGCGCCGTGAACGTCTTCATCGACACCATCACGGTGATGTACGGACTCGACGGCCACCGCGGCATCGTCAAGACCCGGCTCCTCGCCTTCCTGCTCTACATCGTGGCGCTCCTCATCGGCGCCGTCGTGCTGCCGCTCGCCGTGGTCGGACCCGACCGGGTGGTGGAGCTGATCCCCTGGGGCACGGAAGTCGTCTCCGTCCTGTACTGGCCGGTCGTCATCCTGCTCTCCGTAGCGTTCCTCACCACGCTCTACCACGTGTCCGTGCCCGTCAGATCGCCGTGGATCGAGGACATCCCGGGCGCGCTGGTGGCGCTCGGGATGTGGGTGCTCGGCAGCTTCCTGCTGCGGATCTACCTCACCAGCCAGGTCGAGGGCCCCACCATCTACGGCTCCCTCGCCGCGCCCATCGCCGTCCTCCTCTGGATCGGCATCTCGGCCTTCGCCGTGCTCGTCGGCGCGGCGGTCAACGCGGCGATCGACCGGGTCTGGCCCTCGGTCGCCACCGCCGCCGCCCGCGAGGCCAGCGACCGCGTCCGCGCCGCCCAGGCCGCCGAGCTCGTCGCGCGGCTGCGTGCCGAGGCGGAAGAGGTGGACGAGGACGACCCGGACATGCCGTCGGAGTTCCCCGAACGCTGGTCCCGCTTCCTCCCCCCGGACGACGTGAAGTCACGGCTCCACTCCGGCTGGGAGAAGGACTAGAAGTCACGGCTCCACTCCGGGTGGGAGACCGACCAGAAGTCACGGCTCCACTCCGGGTGGGAGGCGGACCGGCACCGGGCCTGGGCTCGGGAGGGTGACCTAGGCTCGGAGGGGTGTACGAGGAACGCCCCGCGCGCCTGGACGGCGCGGTCGTCTGGACCCTCACGCCACGTCCCGCGGGCGAGGGTCCGGTACCGGTGCTGCCCGACGGGTGCATGGACCTGCTGTGGTGCGACGGCCGGCTGCTCGTCGCGGGCCCCGACACCTTCGCGTTCCTCCCCGAGGGAGGCCCGGGCCGCTACGCCGGGATCCGGTTCGCACCCGGTGACGCGCCCGCGCTGCTCGGCGTACCGGCGAGCGCCCTGCGCGACCGGCGGGTCGAGCTGGGCGCGCTGTGGGGTCAGGCGCGGGCCCGGCGGCTCGGCGAGCGGATCTCCGCCGCGCCCGACCCCGCCGCCGCCCTCGAGGACCTCGTCGTCCGCCGCGCCGCCGGCGCCCCGGACCCCGACCCGCTGATCCGAGCCGTCGCCCGGCGCCTCGCCGCCGGACGGCCCGTCGCCGAGACGGCGGACGTCGTCGGCCTCGGCGCGCGCCAGCTCCACCGGCGGTCGCTGGACGCGTTCGGCTACGGGCCCAAGACCCTGGCCCGGATCCTCCGTCTCCAGCGCGCCCTCGCCCTGGTCAGGGCCGGGGTTCCCTACGCCGAGGCCGCGCTCGGCGCGGGCTGCGCCGACCAGGCCCACCTGGCACGCGAGACCAGGGCGCTGGCGGGCACGACCCTGACCGCCTACGCGTCGGCCTGGGCGAAGAGGGAGACCCCGCAGCCGTCCGGGTCGAGCACGACGGCGTAGCGCTGTCCCCACACGGCGTCCCAGGGCTTCAGATGCCCCTGGTACCCGGCGGCGACGAGCGACTCGTACGTGGCGTCCACCTCGCGCGGAGAGTCGCAGAGGAACGCGAGCCCGACCCGGTCACCGCCCTCGGGCCGGCTCCAGCCGGGATCGAAGGACGCGATGACCTCCTCTGTGTCCCACGCGATCCGCATCCCTCCGGGCAGAGCGGCCTCCACGTGCGGCGCGTTGTCGGCGTCTGCCGGAATGTCGAGCCCGAGCCGCCGGTAGAAGGCGAGCGAGGCGGCCATGTCGGAGACGACGAGGCCGATGACGTCCAGTCGTGGTGTGTTCATGAGGCCACGGTAGGCAGGGGGCGGATACGCGGTCTTGTACGAATCGGACGCCGGTGCGCGGGGGGGGGGGGGGGGGGGGGGGGGGGGGGGGGGGGGGGGGGGGGGCCCCCCCCCCCCCCGGGGGGGCGCCCGCCCCATACCACGGCCCCCCCCCCCCCCCGGCGGGACCCCCGCCCCCCCCCCCCCCCCCCCCCCCCCCCCCCCCCCCCCCCCCCCCCCCCCCCCCCCCCCCCCCGGGGCGTGCTCTGGAAGGGCCCTCCGGCCCCGAGTCGTAGAGCCGGCCCGAGTCCTCGGGCACCTCGTCCGCTCGTCGGGTAGCCCGGCCGCGCCGGACGTACGCTGAGAGCGGGACCGCGCCCCACGGAGGTGTCGGCATGACCGCATCGGCCATTCCCCGAGGGCCCGGCGCGACCGCCTGGGCGCCCGAGACGGTGACCACCGAGCCGTACAACGCGCAGACGCCGATGGCCGCGCTGGCCGATCCGGTCACGCCCGCGGACGCCCTCTTCGTACGGGACCACTTCGGCGTCCCGCCCACGGAGACCGCCGGCTGGCGGCTGCGCGTCGACGGCGCCGTGACCGCGCCGCTCAGCCTCGACTACGAGGACCTCATCGCCCTCGGCCGCCCCGGCCGCCGCGAGTTCGACGTCGTCCTGGAGTGCGCGGGCAACGGGCGCGCCCTCATGAACCCGCGCCCGCCTGGGCTGCCCTGGGGCCGAGGCGCCGTCGGCTGCGCCCGGTTCGCGGGCGTGCCCTTCCACCTGGTCGCCGACCGGGTCGGTCTCGACCCGGCGACGGTCGAGTTCGTCTTCGCCGGAGCGGACTCCGGCAGCGTCCACGGCCACCGCACGGTTTTCGAGCGCGCTCTCCCGCTCGCCGAGGCCCTCCACCCCGACACGCTCCTCGTCACCCACATGAACGGCGAACCGCTCCCGCCCGAGCACGGCGCCCCGGTCCGGCTCGTGGTCCCCGGGCGGTACGCGGTCGCCGACGTGAAGTGGCTGACCGGGGCGCGGGCCGTCACCGAGCCCTTCACCGGCGTCTTCCAGACCGAGGAGTACGTCTACATCGCCTCGGACGGCACCCCCGACGGCCCCGTCGCGGCCATCCGCGTCAAGTCGCTCATCACCGCGCCCGAACCGGACGAGGATCTGCGCCGCGGCACGCAGACCGTCGTACGCGGCAGGGCGTGGTCGGGCGCCGGCCGGTCCGTGGGCCGCGTCGAGGTCCGGGCCGAGGACGAGGACGGTACCGGCCCGGGGGAGGGCGTCCCGGACGCGGAGTGGCACGACGCCGAACTCGAGCCGCCCACCGGCCCGTACGCCTGGACGGGCTGGTCGTACCGCTGGACGCCGCGCCGCCCCGGCCGGTACCGGCTTCTGGCCCGCGCGACCGACTCCCACGGCGCCACCCAGCCCGACCGCGCCCCGTGGAACGCCCAGGGCTACGGCTGCAACCCCGTGGCCACGGTCGAGGTGGTCGTCGTCTGACGCCTCGTGGCCGCCGGTGTCACGTGCCGCACGGCGGGTCGTGGCGCGGGGCGAGGACGGTGCTGACATGGCCGGAGACGGGTGGCCCGTAGGGGGGCGAGACGAGGTGGTTCACGAGCGAGGCGTGCGCGCGCAGGGTCGGGACGATGGTTCTGGTCTGCAAGCCCCGCGCGACCATCAACACCGGCTCACCGTAAGTGAGTTGGCTGTGAATCTCTGGTCTGTATGAAGCGCGAGGCCACGGGCAGGCCAGTGGTCGGAAAAAGGAGTGGCGACCTTCCGGGGCCGTGGTTACGATCCTCGTGTTCTTCGGCGGCCGTTGCCGGTCGCCGTCAGCCGAGGGTGTTTTCTTCAGGAGGTGTGACCGATGGCTGCTGTCACGTCGGGCGCTGCCCGCTTCGCGTACGTCTTCCACGACACCTCCGTGGCCGCCGGCTGACTCTCCCTTTCTTCCGCGCCGTTCGGCGTGTGCCGGGGCCACCCTTTGAAGGGTTCCCCTTGTCTTTCTCCTCTCTTGTCCGTTCCTCCTCCTCTCTCTCGCACGCTCTCGTCCCGTACGGCTGGGACGAAGGGTGGGAGGCCGCGTTCGCTCCCTACGCCGAGCAGGGACTTCTGCCCGGCCGTGTGCTGCGGGTCGACCGCGGTCAGTGCGATCTGATCACCCCGGTCGGCGTCGTGCGGGCCGACACCGAGTTCGTCGTGCCGCGCGACCCGCTGAAGGTCGTCTGCACGGGTGACTGGGCCGCCGTCGACGCGGACGGCGATCCCCGTTACGTACGGACGTTGCTCCCGCGCCGCACGGCATTCGCGCGCTCCACGTCGTCCAAGCGGTCCGAGGGCCAGATCCTCGCCGCCAACGTCGACCACGCGATCATCACCGTCTCGCTCGCCGTCGAGCTGGACCTCGGCCGCATCGAGCGCTTCCTCGCCCTGGCGTGGGAGTCCGGCGCCCAGCCGCTCGTCGTGCTCAGCAAGGCCGATCTCGTGCCCGACCCGGTGGGCCTCTCGTACCTCGTCGAGGACGTGGAGACCGTGGCGCCGGGCGTGCAGGTGATTCCCGTCAGCTCGGCGACCGGCGAGGGGCTGGACGTGCTCCGCGCGGTCGTGGGTGGCGGGACGAGCGTGCTGCTCGGTGTCTCCGGCGCCGGGAAGTCCACGCTCGCCAACACGCTCCTCGGCGAGGACGTGATGAGCGTCCAGGCGGCGCGTGACGTGGACGGCAAGGGCCGTCACACCACGACCACGCGCAACCTGCTCGTGCTGCCCGAGGGCGGTGTGCTCATCGACACGCCGGGTCTGCGCGGCGTCGGACTCTGGGACGCCGAGACCGGCGTCGGCCAGGTCTTCTCGGAGATCGAGGCCCTGGCCGAGGAGTGCCGGTTCCACGACTGCGCCCACGAGGCGGAGCCGGGCTGCGCCGTGACGGCGGCGGTCGACGATGGCACGTTGTCCGTGCGCCGGCTGGAGAGCTACCGCAAGCTCCTGCGCGAGAACCAGCGCATCGTCGCCAAGACGGACGCCCGCGTGCGCGCGGAGATCCTCAAGGACTGGAAGCGCAAGGGCGCGGAGGGCCGCGCGGCGATGGAAGCGAAGCGAGGCGGCGGCCGGCACACGGGCCGCTAGGCGACCACCCCGCCGGCCCGCCGCCCGGCTCGGCGGCAGGCCGCCTGCCCCGGCGTCCGGCCTGCCGACGGCCCGCCGCCCGGCTCGGCGGCAGGCCGCCTGCCCCGGCGTCCGGCCCGCCGACGGCCCGCCGCCCGGCTCGGCGGCAGGCCGCCTGCCCCGGCGTCCGGCCCGCCGACGGCCTGCCGCCCGGCTCGGCGGCAGGCCGCCTGCCCCGGCGTCCGGCCCGCCGACGGCCTGCCGCGTGCCGGCCGGGCCGCCGCCGACGGCCGGCAGGCCGCCGAGTCGCTGGGTGATGGTCCGCTGGCCGCCGGTCCGCCGAGCCGCAAGGCGGTCGTCCTGCTGGCCGGTCGGGTTCGCCGTCGGGGCGCCTGCGGTTCTTTCGTCGGCCGGGGGTCCGCCGGCCTGTCAGCCCGCTGGCACGTCGCCGAGCTGTTGGCCGCTCGTCCGATGGCCAGCGGGCCGAATCGGGCGCTCGCGGCGAACCGCTGGCCTGTCAGTCCGCTGGGCCCGCTGGCCGGGCGGCCCTCCGGCCGTCGGGCCCGGCAGGCCGGCCCGCTCGGCCCGCCCGGCCGGCCCTGCGGCCGCGGCCGGCGCGGCCGGCTGGTCGGCTCTGCCGGGGTGACCCGCCGTGGTCCGGCGGCATCCCGTGGACCGCCATCGTCGTGTCCGAAAACCGCCAGCGCCCGGCCATCACCCCCCGCACACTGGATCTCGTGAGGCACCAGGAACTGACTTCGGTCACCAGCGAGGACACCCGGTACGAGGCCGTCAGCAGTCGGGACGCCCGGTTCGACGGGGCGTTCTTCTTCGGTGTCGAGACCACCGGCATCTACTGCCGGCCCAGCTGCCCCGCCGTCACCCCCAAACGGAAGAACGTCACGTTCTTCCCGACCGCCGCCGCCGCCCAAGGCCACGGCTTCCGCGCCTGTCGGCGCTGCCGCCCGGACGCCGTCCCCGGGTCCGCCGAGTGGAACGTCCGCGCCGACGTCGTCGGGCGCGCCATGCGCATGATCGGAGACGGCGTCGTCGACCGCGAGGGCGTCCCCGGGCTCGCCGGACGGCTCGGCTACAGCGCCCGGCAGGTGCAGCGTCAGCTCACCGCCGAGCTGGGGGCGGGCCCCGTCGCCCTCGCCCGCGCCCAGCGGGCGCACACCGCCCGGCTGCTCCTCCAGACCACCGGGCTGCCGGTCACCGAGATCGCCTTCGCCTCCGGCTTCGCCAGCGTGCGCCAGTTCAACGACACGATCCGCCGCATCTACGCCCGGACCCCCACCGAGCTGCGCGCCGAGTCCGGCACCGGCGCGGGGCCCCGCACCGCGCTCGCCGTCGGCGTGCCGCTCCGGCTCGCCCACCGGGGCCCGTACGCCGCCCGCGAGGTCTTCGACCTGCTCGCCGCCGAGGCCCTGCCCGGCGTCGAGGAGGTGCTCGGCGGCCCGGGGCCCCGCACCTACCGCCGTACGCTCCGTCTCCCGTACGGCACCGGCATCGTCTCCGTCGACGAGCGCGCGGGCGGGCCCTGGCTGGAGGCCCGGATCCACCTCACCGACCTGCGCGACCTGACCACCGCCGTTCAGCGGCTGCGCCGTCTCCTCGACCTGGACGCCGACCCGTACGCCGTCGCCGAGCGCCTCGGCGCCGACCCCACCCTCGCCGCGCGGGTGGCCGCCCGCCCCGGCCTGCGGTCGCCCGGCGCCGCCGACCCCGAGGAGTTCGCGCTGCGGACCGTGGTCGGTCCGGACGAGGCGGCGCGGCTGGTCCGCACCCATGGCTCGGCCCTGGAGACCGCCTGTGGCGCCCTCACCCACCTCTTCCCCGAGCCCGCCGCGCTCACCGCCCACCCCCAGGCCGGCCCCCTGGCCACGGCGCTCGCCACCGGGGCCGTACGCCTCGATCCGGGCGCGGACCGTGACGAGGCCGAGAGCGCCCTGCGGGCCGTCCCCGGAGTCTCGCCCGCCCACGCCGCCCTCATCCGCATGCGGGCCCTCGGCGACCCCGACGTGGACCCAGGAAGCGAGGCCCGCACCGAGGCCTGGCGGCCCTGGCGGTCGTACGCCCACCGGTATCGGGAGTCCGTACCCCGCACGGCAGAATGACTCCATGATCGAAACAGACCTGCTCGGCCCCGACGACCGTGACGCCTGGGAGCGTCTCTTCCGCGCGTACCTGGACTTCTACGGCCGCAGCGAGCCCGACGCCCTGTACGAGCGGGCGTGGGCCGCCTTCCAGGACGGCACGCGCGTGCACGCCCGGGCCGCGCGGCTCGACGGCCAGGTCGTCGGCCTCACCCACTTCTTCGTCCACCCCAGCACCTCGGGGCCGGACGTCTGCTACCTCCAGGACCTGTTCACCGATCCCGAGGCGCGCGGCCGGGGCGTGGCGCGGGCCCTGATCGCGGCCGTGACCGAGTGGGCGAAGGAACAGGGCTGCGACCGGGTCTACTGGAACACCCAGGCGTCCAACACCACCGCCCGGCACCTCTACGACAAGGTCGCCCGCGACACCGGCTTCATCAAGTACCAGATCGATCTTCCGAAGGGTCCGTGACGCTCTCCGGAAGCCCCCAGCTGTGGATGCGGCGCGGGTGGATCCGGATGACCTCCGCGCTGAAGTGCGGACCGAGCTCGTGCGGCCCCACCCGCAGCTCGGCCTCGCCCCGGATCTCCACCCCGCGCACCCGCCACGGGCGGACGCTCGCGAGATCGTCGACGACCAGCGCCACCTTGGGGTTGGCGCGGAGGTTGCGCCACTTCTTCGAGCGGCCCATCGCGAGCCCGCCGACCAGGACCGTGCCGTCCTCCTGGGGGAAGAAGCCCACCGGGTTGGCCTGCGGCTGGCCCGAGGGGTCGACCGTGGCCATGCGGCCGAGCCGCTGGGTGCGGAGGTAGGCGAGCTCGGCGACGCTGAATCCCTCGAAATCCCTCATACGGTCAGCATCGCTCCCGGTCCGGGCCGTGCGCATCGGCGGTCCGACCGACCAGGCAGGGGGCCGCGGTCCTAGGTCCTCAGCCCCAGATCACCGCGCCGGCCCACGCGCCGACGATCAGCAGGCAGGCGAACATCTCCACGAGGATGCTCGTCCCGGCCGCCCTCATGACCGTCCGCGTGGAGGCCATGGCCTGGCCGTGACCGCCAAGGCGGAGCCGTTCGCAGAGGTAGATCCCGCCGATGAAGCCGGGGACGGCGCCGATCACGGGGATCAGGAAGAAGCCGAGGAACGCGCCGAGCCCGGCGTACGTCACCATCCGCCGGGTGATACCGACGCCGCGGATCCGGCGCTGCGGCAGCAGCCACACCACCACCTGGGTGAGCAGGAGCAGCGCGGTGGAGGCGACGAGCAGGATCCATGCGAGGCCGCTCTGCTCGTGCAGCGACCACCAGAGCACGGCCGCCCACACCAGCCACGGCCCCGGCACGCCGGGAGCCAGTACCCCGAACAGGCCGAGCAGCATCACCATCGCGACGAGCAACAGCTGCCACACACCCATCTGCCCAGCGTGCAGGACCCATGATCTCCCCGCAGGTCGCAGGGTACGTACGGGGGGCCCGCCCGCCTGTCCGGCTCGGCCGTCCGGGGGCCCGCCCGCCTGTCCGGCTCCGCCGTCCGGGGTCGGCCGTCCTGCGGTCCGTACGCCGCCCGGGTCGGCCGTTTCGCGGTCCGTGCGCCGTCCCGTCGGCCGTTCCGCGGTCCGTCCGCGTTCGGGTTCGGCCGCCCGCCTGTCCGTCCGCCCTCCGGGCGCTCGGCCGTCTCTAGCGGCGGGCCACCCACCCCTTCTCGTACGCGTGCCAGCCCAGCTGGAGCCTGGTCGTCACGCCCGCGAGTTCCATCAGGCCCTTCACGCGGCGCTGTACCGTGCGCAGGCCCAGGTCGAGCTGCTTGGCCACGCTCGCGTCCGTCATGCCGGCCAGGAGCAGCGAGAGGATCTCCAGGTCCGTCACGTCCGGACCCGCCACCTGCGTCTCCGTGATCTGCGCGCTCGCCCCGAGCCGCAGCGGCAGTGCGTCGCGCCAGACCGCCTCGAAGAGGCCCATGAGCGACTCCAGGAGCCCGCTCGCGTGCACCACGAGCGCCGCGGGCTCCGCCCCGCGGCCGGTCAGCGGGACCATCGCCAGGGCCCGGTCCGCGATCACCAGCTTCGTGGGGACCCGGTCCACCACCCGGATCTGCTCGTCACGGCCGAGCGCCGCAGACAGCTCGACGATCCCCGAGGGCAGGCTCAGCACCTCCCGCTCGACGACCACCCGGTAGGAGACGCCCCGCTCCGCCGCCAGTTCCTCCGCGTCGTTCTCCATGCCGGTGACCGCGATCGGCTTGCCCGTCACCAGCGCGCAGACCTCGTCGGTCGCGCCCAGCTGGAGCTGGAGGAAGCGGTGGGTGACGGCGCTCGCGCCGGTCACCACCTCCACCAGGTCGTGGACGGCCGGCTCCGCCGCCTCCGCCCGGTACTCCTCCGCGAGCAGCGCCGCCGCCAGCTCGGCCTGTTCCAACTCGTGCCGCTGCTGTGTCAGCAGGGCACCCAGGGCCACTCCCGGTGGCGCCGCGACCCACCGGCCCGTCCGTGCCGAGGACTGCGCGGCCAGGCCCTGCGACTCCAGGCGCCGCAGCGCCCGCTCGGTGTCCGTCTCGGGCAGGGCGAGCCGGTGCGCCAGGTCCGCGACCTCCGCCGCCCCCAGCGCGACGAGCGCGCGGTACGCCGACTCCTGCCGTTCGTCGAGACCTATCGCTCCGAGCATCGCTGTCCCACCCCTCGCCGGACGTCCTGGGACGTCCCGGACATTCCCGGGACGTTCACCGGACGCATTCGTTCCGTTGGCCCCCTGGCGGAAATCGGCCACGACGCATTCCCGCCGCACACATCATCCCTGCACCACCCTCACCTCTGCCAATGTGGCGTCACCGCAGCACCAACAGCCTCCGGGCGCAGGTCTTTTGCCTGCCTTTGGTCCGGATTCAGATGGGGAGAGCGATGCGCCCGATTTCGCGTACGGCCCTGGGGGCGGCGACCGCCGCCGTCCTGGCCGTCACCGCGGTCGCGCCGTCCTCGGCCGCCGCGCCGCAGGACGACTCGACCGGCAATCGACCGCTGGTAGGCAGCGAGGCCCAGGCCCGCGCCGGGGAGCGGGCCGCCACCGTCACGCTGGTCACGGGCGACCGGGTCGTCGTCAGCCGGGACGCGGCCGGGAACCCGGCTGCCGCCGCACTGCCCCGCGAGGACGGGACGGTGCCCTTCGTCCAGACCCGCCGCTCGGGCCAGGACCTGTACGTCTACCCCGAGGGCGCCACCGCCGCCCTCGCCGCGGGCCGTGTCGACGAGGAGCTCTTCAACGTCACCGGCCTGATCCGGCAGGGCTACGACGACGCCGGCACCAAGACGCTCCCTCTGATCGCGGTCTACGGCTCCGACCTCGCCCGCTCCGTCCCGGCCGCGCCCCGCGGAGCCAGCCGCGGCCAGGTGCTCCAGGCCGTCGACGGCGTCGCGCTCAAGGCCGACAAGAAGCAGGCCGCCGCCTTCTGGGCGGATGTGAACGCCCCCGCCGCCCGGTCGGCCTCCGGCCTGAAGAAGCTCTGGCTCGACCGCAAGGTTCAGGCCACCCTGGAGCGCTCCACCCAGCAGGTCCACGCCCCGGAGGCCTGGGCCGCCGGCTTCGACGGCAAGGGCACCAAGGTCGCCGTCCTCGACACCGGCGCCGACATCGAGCACCCCGACCTCAAGGGCCGCGTCGTCGCCTCGGAGAACTTCACCGACTCCGACAGCGCCGACGACCGCCAGGGCCATGGCACCCACACCATCTCCACCGTCGGCGGCTCCGGCGCGGCGAGCGACGGAAAGAAGAAGGGTGTCGCGCCCGGCGCGGACCTCCTCAACGGCAAGGTCCTCAACGACTCCGGCTCCGGCGCCACCTCCTGGATCATCGCCGGCATGGAGTGGGCCGTCGCGCAGGGCGCCGACGTCGTCTCCATGAGCCTCGGCAACCCCGCCGAGACCGACTGCACCGACCCGATGAGCATCGCCGCCGAGGAACTCGCCCAGAACGAGGGCACGTTGTTCGTCGTCGCCGCCGGAAACACCGGCCCCTCGCTCAACACGGTCTCCTCGCCCGGCTGCGCGTCGAGCGTCCTCACCGTCGGCGCCACCGACCGCGACGACTCCACCGCGTCCTTCTCCAGCCGCGGCCCGACGACCCTCAGCCACACCCTCAAGCCGGAGATCGCGGCGCCCGGCGTCGGTATCTCCGCCGCGGCCGCGGGCGGCCGCGGCGTCTACGCCTACCAGGGCATGTCCGGTACGTCGATGGCCGCCCCGCACGTCGCGGGCGCCGCCGCCATCGTCAAGCAGCGCCACCCCGACTGGACGGCCCAGCAGATCAAGGCCGCGCTCGTCTCCTCCGCCGAGAGCTCCGTCCCCGGCGACGTACGCGAGGTCGGCGGCGGCCGGCTCGACGTCAAGGCCGCGATCGACCAGAGGGTCCTCGGCGCCGACGCCGTCCAGGGCGGCACCTTCAACTGGCCCCAGGACACCAGCGACCGCACCTCGGTCGCCGTCCCGTACACGAACACCTCCGACAAGGCCGTCACGCTGACGCTCGCCGTCGAGAGGGTCACCGGCAACGACGGCTCGCGCGTACGGTCCTCCGTCGCCCGGCTCGGCAAGCGCACCGTCACCGTCCCGGCCGGTGCGACCGTCGAGGTCCCGCTGCACCTGGACCCGACCGCCGGTCTGGAGCGCGCCCAGTACGGTGACGTCACCGGCCGCGTCGTCGCCACCGGCCCCGGCGGCGTCCACGTCTCGACGCCGTTCTCGCTCTACGTCCAGCCCGAGACCGTCACCCTGCGGGTCAAACTGATCGACCGTCAGGGCAAGCCCGCCGCGGGCGCCTCGTCCCTCGACCTCATCGGCACCGACACCGCGAGCGGCGAGCGCCGCTTCAACGAGGGCGCCGCCGACCAGGTCTTCCAGGTCCGGCCCGGCAGCTACTTCCTCACCTCCTTCGTCACCACCCCCGACGCAGGCGAGGGCGCCACGCTGAACGACTCGCTCAGCTACCTGGCCCGCCCGCAGATCGAGGTGAAGAAGGACACCACCGTCGTCCTCGACGCCCGCAAGGCCCACAAGCTGTCGGTGCGGACCGACAAGCCCGGTGAGCAGCGCGGCACCACCCTGGCGTTCTCCCGCTCCTGGGACGACACCTGGATGCACTCCGGCTCGGCGGCCGGTACACGCTCGATCCTCGGCTACTACGCCTCCGTCGAAGGCCGCGCCGACGAGGGCGACTTCGAGTTCGGCAGTTACTGGCGCACCGCCGCCCCGCTGGTCTCCGAGCTGAAGACGGGTGACGGCACCGTCCTGCACCCGTACACGACTTCCCTCGGCTCCGACAACCTCGACGGCAACGGCTCCGCCCGGCTGGTCGACGCGGGCACCGGAACCCCCGAGGAGCTGACGGCCGCCGGCGTCCAGGGCCGCGTCGCCCTGGTCCGCATCCCCGACACCGCCAGCCTCGTGGCCACCGTCGCACGGAACGCCAAGGCCGCGGGCGCCGTCGCGGTCCTGGTGCACCGGACCTCGCCCATCCGCTGGATCCCGACCGCGGGCTTCGGGGGACCGGGTCTCCCGGTCCTCGCCATCGGCTCGGCCGAGGCCGCGGCGCTCCTGACCCAGCTCTCCGCAGGCGAGGTCACCCTCTCCTGGAAGGCCACCGCGAAGAGCCCGTACCTC
The DNA here is from genome assembly GCF_042902595.1 of Streptomyces sp. NPDC012508. NCBI lineage: Bacteria > Bacillati > Actinomycetota > Actinomycetes > Kitasatosporales > Streptomycetaceae > Streptomyces > Streptomyces sp. NPDC012508. Next base: position 30,520 of record NZ_JBIBEO010000008.1, on the reverse strand, counting down.
TACAACCTCGCGTTCCCCGAGTCGGGTCAGGTCCGGGACGACAGGACCTACCGGGTCCGCGACGCACAGCTGGGACGTACCGAGTCCACCTACGGATCCATGGGTGTGGCCACCGACTTCATCGACAACGCGGCCGCGTACCGGCCGAACGGCACGGCCGTCTTCTTCGGCGCCGTCGAGCCGGTCCCCGCGCCGGGCACGCGGACGGAGTACTACACGCCCGGCGACACCCAGTGGGACCAGGTGCTGTCCTCCAGCTTCCCGTTCGGAGAGTTCATGATCGGGGCCAAGCACGCCTACAAGGCGGGGGAGAAGCGGACCGAGCGCTGGTACGACGGCGTCGTCGCCCCGACCGCCCCGCTCGACGCGTCAGGCGAGCCGGCCCTCGTCGCCGAGCGTCAGGGCAACCTGATCGGTTTCGCCGACTCCATGTGGGGCGACAGCACCCACTACTCCCAGCCCGGATCCTTCGGCGACATCGGCAACCTCCGGTTGAGCAGGGACGGTGAGGTGCTCGGTGAGACCGGATGGCCGTTCGGGGTCTTCGAAGTCCCGTCCGAGCGCGGCGCGTACGCGCTCGAACAGAACACCATGAAGATCGGCAGCAAGGTCTGGAACCGCTCCACATCCGTCAACTCGGTGTGGGAATTCACCTCCCAGGCCGACGAGAGCGTCTACTCTCAAGGCATCCCGATTCTCTTTCCCCGGTACACCCTTCCGGAGGACGGACTCAAGACCCTCGCCGCGACCGACGGCCAGAAGATCGGCCTCACCGCGACGGGTCACGCGGGCTACAAGTCCGCCGCTCTCACCTCGGCCAGGCTCTCGTACTCCTACGACGGAGGCACGACCTGGACGGAGGCGCAGGTCTCGAAGCAGGGCGGCGCCTGGACCGCGACCGTGAACCACGCGGGCGCGGCCGGCAAGCCGGTCACCCTGAAGACCGAACTGACGGACGCCAACGGCAACTCCGTCACCCAGACCGTGGTCCGCGCTTACGACGTGCGCTGATCACGCCGGTCCGCCGGGCGTCCTTCCCGTGGGGGGTGGGGTCGCCCGGCGGACCCCTTTTTCGTCATGTCCCGTTTTCTGCGGGCCTGTGCGGTGGACAATAAGGGCATGACTCAGCAGGGGGACAACTGGTGGGACAAGCTCTACGACGAGTCGGCGCCGGACACGGCACCGACCACGACGGGCGACACGCTCGACGACCGCTTCGACTCCGCGTCGCAGGCGACGACGGCGCCTCCGACGACGGCACCCCCGACGGCGTCGCCCCCGGCTCCGGCACCCCCCACGACGGGCGGCACGGCGGCGGTGCCGCCACGGGCTCCCTGGGAGCCGGTCGACGACCCCGGCTCCGCCCCTGAACCACGCTCCTTCCCCGCACCCCCGCCCCGCCCGCCGACGCCCCCCGCACCGACGGTGCCGGACGCGACCCCGGCCCCGTTGCCGAACGCGGCCCCGACCCCGGCCCCGGTGCCGGACGCGCCACCCGCGCCGGCGGACGGCGGCCCCGGGCCCAGTGCGCCGGAGGCGAACGCCGTTCCCGCCGTTCCCGCCGTGCCCCGTCCCCGCACCGTCCACATCGGCAACCGCCCGCCCACCTACGAGGCCGAGCCCACCGCGCTCCCCGCGGCCAGGCCCGGAGAGCTCGGAGAGCTCGTCGCCGACACCGTCCTCGACGGCGCGCGCTACGGCTCGTACACCCTGCGCGCCGCCTCCCAGCGCGGCGACTCCGCCCGCTACCGCGGCGAACCCCGCAGGGACGCCCTGCTCACCGCCCGGTTCGGCCAGGAGGAGGCCGCGCTCGTCCTCGTCGTCGTGGCGAGCGGCGCCCGCGCCGCCGAGGCCGCCCATCTCGCCGCCGCCGACGCCTGCCGCTGGATCGGCGAGGCCGTCGGCCGCAGCCACACCCGGCTCGCCGAGGACATCCGCTCCGGCCGCCGCGGCGACCTGAAGTCGGGGCTCCACCGGCTCACCGACCGTACCTACGGCAAGCTGCGTGCCCGAGCCGCCGAACTGGGCGTGGAGCCCGAGGAGTACACGGCGGGGCTGCGCTGTCTGCTGCTCTCCGCCGACCCCGCCTGCCGTACGCGCGTCTTCTTCGGGATCGGCGCGGGCGGCCTCTTCCGCCTCCGCGACGGCGCCTGGCAGGACATCGAGCCCCTGCTCCCGGAGCCCGCCGCGCTCGCCGGCGCTCCCGTCGTCGGCTTCGGCTCGCCACCCGCGGAGACGGCGGAGGGCGACCGCCAGACCATGAGACTCGGCGTCACCGGCCCCCCGGGCGCCCACTCCGCCGAGAACCCGCACCCCGCCTCCGGCTGGGGGGACCCCCGTACCGCTGCGCTCGTGCCGCCCGCCGAACCGTTCCGCTTCCGCGCCTCCGTAGCCCGTCCCGGTGACACCCTCCTCCTCGCCTCGAACGGACTCGCCGAGCCGATGCGCGGCGAACCGGCCCTCGCCAAGGAGCTCGCGGAGCGCTGGGCTGCCCCCGAGCCGCCCGGGCTCGCCGCGTTCCTCGCCGACACACAGCTGCGGGTGAAGGGGTACGCCGACGACCGTACGGGCGTGGCCGTCTGGGAGGCGTAACGGTCCGCCCCATGGGTTGATGGATCCATGGCCAAGCAGAACGTCGCAGAACAATTCGTCGACATCCTGGTCCGGGCGGGCGTCCGGCGGCTGTACGGAGTCGTCGGCGACAGCCTGAACCCCGTCGTCGACGCCATCCGCCGTACGCCCGACATCGACTGGATCCAGGTCCGGCACGAGGAGACCGCCGCCTTCGCCGCCGGAGCCGAGGCGCAGATCACCGGCCGGCTCGCGGCGTGCGCAGGCTCCTGCGGCCCGGGCAATCTGCACCTGATCAACGGCCTGTACGACGCGCACCGCTCGATGGCCCCGGTCCTGGCGCTCGCCTCGCACATCCCCTCCAGCGAGATCGGCCTCGGCTACTTCCAGGAGACCCACCCGGACCGGCTCTTCTCCGAGTGCAGCCACTACAGCGAGCTGATCTCCAACCCCCGCCAGATGCCACGGCTGCTCCAGACGGCCATTCAGCACGCCATCGGGCAGAGCGGGGTCAGCGTCGTCTCGCTGCCGGGCGACATCGCCTCCGAACCGGCCCCGGACAAGGCCTGGGAGACCGCGCTCGTCACCTCCCGGCCCACCGTCCGTCCGAGTGACGCCGAGATCACGGCCTTGGCGCGGATGGTCGACGAGGCCGAACGGGTGACGCTGTTCTGCGGCAGCGGCACCGCCGGGGCGCATGCGGAGGTGATGCAGTTCGCCGAGCGGGTGAAGGCGCCCGTCGGGCACGCGCTGCGCGGCAAGGAGTGGATCCAGTACGACAACCCGTTCGACGTCGGGATGAGCGGACTGCTCGGCTACGGAGCGGCCTACGAGGCCACCCACGAGTGCGATCTGCTGATCATGCTCGGCACGGACTTCCCGTACAACGCCTTCCTGCCGGACGACGTCAGGATCGTCCAGGTGGACGTCCGGCCCGAGCGCCTCGGCCGCCGCTCCAAGCTCGACCTGGCGGTCTGGGGCGACGTCCGGGAGACGCTGAACTGCCTCATCCCCCGCGTCCGGGCGAAGGCGGACCGCCGCTTCCTCGACAGGATGCTGAAGAAGCACGCCGATGCGCTCGAAGGCGTCGTCAAGGCGTACACCCGCAAGGTCGAGAAGCACGTCCCGATCCATCCCGAGTACGTCGCCTCGGTGCTCGACGAACTGGCCGACGACGACGCGGTGTTCACCGTCGACACGGGCATGTGCAACGTCTGGGCGGCGCGCTACGTCTCGCCCAACGGGCGCCGTCGCATCATCGGCTCCTTCTCGCACGGCTCGATGGCGAACGCCCTGCCGCAGGCCATCGGCGCGCAGTTCACGGACCGGGGCCGCCAGGTGATCTCGATGTCCGGCGACGGCGGATTCTCGATGCTGATGGGTGACTTCCTCACCCTCGTCCAGTACGACCTCCCCGTGAAGATCGTCCTGTTCAACAACTCCGCGCTCTCCATGGTGGAGCTGGAGATGCTGGTCGCCGGCCTCCCCTCGTACGGAACGACCAACCACAACCCCGACTTCGCCGCCGTCGCCCGGGCGGCGGGCGCCTACGGCATCCGCGTGGAGAAGCCCAAGCACCTCGCGGGCGCCCTGAAGGACGCCTTCAAGCACAAGGGCCCGGCGCTCGTCGACATCGTGACCGACCCCAACGCACTCTCGATCCCTCCGAAGATCAGCCGAGAGATGGTCTCCGGCTTCGCCCTCTCGGCCAGCAAGATCGTCCTCGACGGTGGCGTCGGCCGCATGCTCCAGATGGCCCGCTCGAACCTGCGCAACGTCCCCCGGCCTTAGCCGGCGGCCCTCCGTACGCGGAGTGCGGTTGTTCGGGTGATCGCTCTGTCACCCCCCGGGGTGCAACCCCGGGTCCCAGTGGGCGCACCACGGCCCGGCCTCGAGCCGGCCCCCGGGTGTGCCCACCACGCTGTGGGCCCCCAGGTATCGACAGACGGAGTGGTCGCGCATGCCTCTGATCTCCCCACGGCGCCGGACCGGGCGCATCGCCGCGGCGAGTGCCGCAGGACTCGCCCTCGTACTGAGCCTGTCCGGAGCGGCCGCCGCCGCCCCGGGCGACCTCGATCCCACGTTCAGCGGCGACGGCAAGGTCATCACCGACACCGCCGCCATCGAGGACAGCCGGGACGTGGTGATCCAGCCTGACGGCAAGATCGTCACGCTGGGCACCGGCTTCGACTTCGACGGCCCCAACGACTTCATCCTGGTGCGCTACAACGCCGACGGCACTCTGGACACCACGTTCGGTGGCGGGGACGGCATCGTTCGCACCGACTTCGGCGGTTCCACCGACGACGAGGCCCACGCCCTGACCCTGGGGGGCGGCGGGATCGTCGCCGTGGGCCGCAGCGACACCGACACGGGGCGGCCCCAGCTCGCGGTGGCCCGTTACCGCGCGGACGGCTCCCTGGACACCACCTTCGACGGCGACGGCAAGGTCGTCACCAGCTTCGGGGAGACCGTCCCCACCACCGGCAACGCGGTGATGATGGGTCTCGACGACAACATCCTCATCGGCGGCACCTTCGACGGCGACGCCATGGTGACCCGCCTCACCCCCTCCGGGGGCCTCGACATCTTCGGTGAAGACAACTCGGGCAAGGCCGTCTTCCCGTTCCCGGGCGGCAACTCGGCGATCCACGCCCTCACCGTGTCCGGCGGCGGCACGATCATCGCGGCCGGCTCCAGCCCCGCCGGATTCGGGCTCGTACGTCTCTACATGGAGTTCGGCGGTCGGGACGCGACCTTCGGTGACAACGGCCTGGTGTCCACCCCGTTCGGCAATTCGGTCGAGGGCGTGGAACTGGTGGCCGGCGGCAAGATCGTCGCCGCCGGGTCCCACGGGACCGGTGTCAACTCGCAGTTCGCCGTGGCCCGTTACGACGGGAACGGCGACCTGGACCCGACCTTCGGCGGTGACGGCACGGTGACCACCGGCTTCGGAGGCAATGGCGCCACGGGCCACGACATGGCGGTGCAGGACGACGAGAGGATCGTCGTCGCGGGCGTCGCCAACGGCGACTTCGCACTCGCCCGCTTCACCACGGCCGGGTCCCTGGACACCGACTTCGGCGGTGACGGCCGGGTGACCACCGACTTCGAGGGCAACTGGGACGAGGGCCGCGCGGTGGCCCTGCAGACCGACGGCAGGATCGTCGTCGCCGGCAACGGCAGCGACAACCACGCGGTGGCCCGCTACTCGGTCACCGGCACGCCCCCGCCGCCCAGCGTGGACCTCTCGGTGACGAAGACCGGGCCCGGCACGATCAGCATCGGTGACCAGGCCACGTACACGGTCCGGGTGACCAACAACAGCGCGACGGCGACCGCCACCGCGGTCTCGGTCTCCGACACGCTCACCGGCGGCTCCGGGACCCTGCTGTCGGCCTCGCCCAGCCAGGGCGGGCCGTGCACCGTCAACCCCACCACGATGACGTGTCCGCTGGGCAACCTGGCCCCCGGCGCCTCGGCCACCGTCACGGTGGTCGCGGAGCCGCGCGCCACCGGCACCCTGACGGACTGGGTGGCGACGGCGGCGGTCGAGACCGACCCCGTGCCCGGCAACAACAACGCCAACGCCGCCACCACGGTGAACAACGCCCGCGGCTGCACGATCATCGGCACCAGCAGCTACGAGACGCTCAACGGCACCTTCGGCAACGACGTCATCTGCGCGCTCAGCGGCAGCGACACCGTCAACGCCGGCGGCGGCAACGACACCGTGTACGCCGGACCCGGCAACGACCTGGTCAACGGAGGCAACGGCGCGGACCGCCTCATCGGCCAGAGCGGCAACGACCGCCTCAACGGCGACGCCGGCAACGACAACCTCGACACCCGCGACGGCGTCACCGGCAACGACGCCGCCTATGGCGGGACCGGCTTCGACTACTGCTCCACCGACACCGGCGACACCCGCAACAGCTGCCCTTGATGAATGCGGGCCGGTCGGTGGGGCATGCATCTCCGTGAGCCTGTTCGAGGAGATGTGTGCCGACATGTGGGTGGGGGTTATGGCCGGGGAGGCGCGACAGCCGACTCAACTGCTGAGAAAGGTGGGATGCGAGGATCTCACCGCGGTGCCGGAGGTGCGCCATGCGTTGCGCAAGATGCTGCGCACCTGGGGCGGACCGGGCGCCTCCGACGTCGCGGAGCTGCTCATCAGCGAACTCGTCACCAACGCGCTGGTCCACACCGATCACGGCGCCGTGGTCACCGCGACCGTCGTCCCGGACAACCTCCGGGTCGAGGTGCGTGACTTCGTCTCGGCCGTCCCCGAGCCGCGCGTACCGATCGCCGACGACGGTACGAACGGCAGGGGTCTGGTCCTGGTCCAGGAGCTGGCCGACTCCTGGGGCGTGGAGGCCCACGGTGTGGGCAAGGTCGTGTGGTTCGAGCTGAACGGCAGGGCGGCGTGAGTGCTCACGCCGCCCCACCGTTCGCGTCGGCGTCTTAGCCGAACTGCTGCTCCAGGTCCTTCAGTTTGCGCTCCAGCGAGTCGAGCCGGGGCAGCGTCTGGGTGTCGTCCTCGGCGGTGAGGTCCACCGTCCGTGGCTCAGTACCCTTCACGGCCTGGAGGGAGGGCCGGTGTCGAAGCGGCAGCTGTCCGGGGTCCGCTATGGCGGGCTCCGCGACGGCCGTCCCCACGGACGGCGTCGCGGAGCCCGCGCCGGAGTTCAGGGCCGGCACCTCGACCTGACGGCCCCCGCGACCCAGGCCGAAGGCCCGGTGCTGGCGGTTGATCGCCTTGATCCTGGCCCGGTCGAGCTTCTCCCGCTCGCGCCTGCGCATCCGGTTCTGTTCCTTCTCGCGCCGGTCCTCACGGACCTCGTCGACCGCCTCGTCCAGGGTCCGTACACCCTCCAGGAGCATCAGCGACCAGGCCGCGAAGGTCTCCCTGGGCGCCCTCAGCCACCGTACGATCCGGATCTGCGGCAGCGGGCGGGGCACCAGGCCCTGCTCGCGCAGTGCCGCCCGGCGGGTCTGCTTCAGGGCCCGGTCGAAGAGGACCGCTGCCGAGAGGGACATGCCCGCGAAGAACTGCGGGGCGCCCGCGTGGCCCAGACCCCGGGGAGCGTGGACCCAGTTGAACCAGGCGGCCGCGCCCGCGAACGTCCACACCAGGAGCCGCGAGCCGAGGGCCGCGTCACCGTGGCTCGCCTCGCGCACCGCGAGCACCGAGCAGAACATCGCCGCGCCGTCGAGGCCGAACGGGACGAGGTACTCCCAGCCCCCGGTGAGGTTCAGGTTCTGCCGGCCGAAGCCGACCAGGCCGTGGAAGGAGAGCGCGGCGGCCACGGCCGCGCAGCAGAAGAGCAGTACGTAGGAGGCGGTTCCGTAGATCGCTTCCTTGCGTCGGCGGCGTTCCTCACTGCGCTCCCAGGAGTCGTCCGCCGCGGCCTGGTCACCGGCGCGCTTGCCGCGCGCGAGCACCGCCACCGCCGTCAGGACTCCGGCCACCATGACGCCACCCGGAAGCAGCCAGTCCAGCGATATGTCGGTCAGTCTCATGCGGTGTCCCTTGCATCGCAGTAGGGCGTTTCGGCCGCCCATACTGGCCGACCCCGGAGGCCGCCCAAGGGGTTTCGCGGCAAGAGCACGCCAATGAGGCCGGACGGCATACGAATAGGTGCGATCTGGTCGAACGACCGCACGGAGCAAGAGAGTTGTGTTCGATTCACGTCACCCGTACGAGTGGCGTAATCCGTCAGGCGGTCAGGCGGCTTCGGTGAGCCTGCGGACCCGCTCGGCGTCACACGTACGCGGACACGTCAGACAGGTGTCCTCGGGGCGCAGCGTGTAGAAGAAGCAGCACGCCGCGCGGTCCCGGGTGATGCGGGGCGTTCCGTCGGGCGCCTCGGCGCCGGCGAGCTCGCGGAAGCCTGCGGATCCCGCGTACGGCTTGGCCGTGCCGGGCAGCAGCAGCTCCAGCTCGGCCATGGCCCGCGGTTCCTCGCCGAACAGTGCCCCGACGTACCAGAGTCCCTCGACGATCTCGTCCGTCGCCATGCCCCACAGCGCCCGCTTGCCGCGCCGCATCCGCGGCCCGAAGCCGGCCAGAACGGACTCGAAGTGCTCGGCGAGGGCGTCCCTGACCTCGGCGCGCAGCGCTTCCTCGTCCGGGACGACCCGGGCGCCGGGCAGGGCGGCGGCGGGGTCGTCGGGCAGGCAGGCGAACTCCTCGATCCGGACGGACATCCGGCCGAGGGCCCGCTGGAAGGCGACGTTCCGGACGGGCAGCCGCGGGACCCTGCGATGCAGGAACCAGGGGACGGTGACCAGGAGGCAGGCGGGCCAGGCGTACCGGTGCAGTCCGAAGCTCGCGACCACGTCGGGGCGGGCCTGCTGCCCGTAGTCACGCAGGACCTGGGCGTTGTCCCAGGCGAGGAAGGCGTCAAGGGCGGCACCGCCGGCCGCGAGCTCGTCCGCGCCGACCCAGCCGGCCCCGCGTGGCGACTGCTCGCCACTCTCCAGCTCCTCTACCCGCAGGCCGGGGAACACCTCGCCGAGGCGGGCGTACGAGGCCGCGACAGGGGAGGTGAACGGGGCGGGGAGCAGGGCGGGGAGGGCCATACGGGGACCACCGAATCGCGATCGTTAGCAGGTTAGCCTTACCTTACCCGATGCTCTCGATGTTTGAACTGCAGCCCTGTCCGCCTATGGTGCACACGGGGCCTCGGTATCGCATGCCAGGCCCGGCACGACCCCGCAGGAGGACCCGGGTGGAGCAGGGCAGAGCGCGCGAGCGGGCGGCCGACCGTCCGCTCCCGCCGCACGACGGCGCGGCACGGGTCCCGGAACAGACGCGCGGCGAGCCGGCGCGTGGTGAACACACCCACGGAGAGTTCACCCGCAGGGAGCTCACCCACGGAGAGTTCACCCACAGGGAGCCCGTCCACGGGGAGCCCACCCCCAGGGAGCTCACCCATAGGGAGCCCGTCCACGGGGAGCTCACCCGCGGCCAGCCCTCTCGCGGCGAGCAGGCCGCGCCCGGCCTCGCCACCCCCCGTACCGTCCAGCGCCACTCCGTACGGGGCCAGATCCTCCAGGCCCTGCGCACCGCCCTCGTCGGCGGCGAGCTGGTCCCCGGCGAGGTGTACTCCGCCCCCGTCCTCGCCGAGCGCTTCGGCGTCTCCGCGACCCCCGTGCGCGAGGCCATGCAGCAGCTCGCGATCGAGGGTGCGGTCGAGGTCGTGCCGAACCGCGGGTTCCGGGTCGTCGAACGCACCCCCCGCGAGCTCGCCGAGCTCGCCGAGGTCCGCGCGCTCATCGAGATCCCGATCATGCTCCGCCTCGCCCGCACGGTCCCGGCCGCCCGCTGGGCCGAGCTGCGGCCGCTCGCCGAGGCCACCGGTGCCGCCGCCGCCCGCGGCGACCGCGCCCACTACGCCGAGGCCGACCGTGCGTTCCACCGCGCCGTCCTCTCCCTCGCCGGGAACGAGCAGCTCCTCACCGTCGCCGACGATCTGCACCGCCGCTCCCAGTGGCCCCTCGTGAGCGGCCCGGTGACCCGGCACGGCGACCTCGTGGCGGACGCGGCGGAACACACCGCCCTCCTCGACGCCCTGATCGCCCAGGATGTCACCGTCGTGCAGTCACTTGTCAGAGAGCATTTCACCGGATCGGCGGAGTGACGACTAAGGTCAGTGCCGTCGGCCGGTGCCCTTGGCCCTTGCCGCCGTTGGCTGTTGCCGTCGTCCCGCCCGTAGAGCGCCGTCCGTGAGGTGTCCCATGCCGTCCGCGACTCCTTCCCCGGCACGGGGAAGGTGCCCGTGACCGGATCCGTCCGCGGAGACCGCCCCGCCGGTACGGAGGCCGAGGCGGCGGCCCTGCTCGGCTGGCTCACCGACCCGGAGGCCCCGCGCCTCTGCCTGGTCGTCGGTGGCCCCCGCCGGGGCAAGTCCGCCCTGCTCTCCTGGCTCGCCGCTCACGGGACCCGCCCCGGCGCCCGCCGCCGGCGTGCGGCGCGCGAGCTGATCCCGCTCACCGGCCAGTGCGCGCTCGGCGCCGCCTGGACGATCGCCAACCGGCTCGGTGTGGTGGCCAGGACGCCCGGCGAACTCGTCCAGGCCGTCGCCACCACCGAGGCACGGCGCGCGGCCCTCGTCCTGCCGGACCTCCACGCCGCCGCCGAGCCGGAGGCGATCGCCGAACTCATCGGGGAGCTCGCCGCGTCGGGCCGCGTCCGGCTCGTCGTGGAGACCTGTACGGGAACGCCGTCGTACGCCCTCCTCGCCGACCGCCGCGTCACGGTCGTGGACCTCGACGGGGACGTCGAGACGGCGGAGGAGGCCCACGAGGCCGCCGAGCAGGGGGAGTCGGGGCACGGGACGCCCTCGGAGCCGTACGAGGCGCGCCACGCGGTCGATCTGGCCGACCCCGTCGCCGTGTGCACGGTCGACCCGCTGCGCGTCACCACCGTGTACGCCACCGGCCCCGGCGACGACCGCGGCGGCCTGCGGTCCGCCTGGCTGCGCGCCGGCCAGTCCCTCTGCCGCGACCAGAACCCGGCGGACCGGGCCGTCGTCCTGCTCGGCGCGCTCGGCGACGGGGCGGACCCCCGGCTCCGTCCCGCGCTGCGCGCCCTCGCCGCCGACGCGCCCTGGCGGGTGCGGTGGACCCGGGTACGAGGCGACCTGACCCCGCCCTGGCCGGGGCCGGTCACGGCCCTGGGCGCGATCGGCGACCGCCTCCTCGTCGCGGGGACGACGGACGAGGTGCGGCTGCTCGACGCGGCCGACGCGACCCCCGCGGGCGAACCCCTGCGGACCCCCTCGGGCGGCCGGGTCAAGGCGCTGGCGCCCGCGCCGGACGGCACGGTGCTGCTCCTGGACGAGCGGGGCCGGCTGCAACCCGTCCCCGGGCCCGGGCCCCGGCCGCCCTATCTGGAGCGGCTCACGACGGCCGTCGCGGCGACCCTCGCCCGGCACCCGGGCAGCGCTCTCGCGGCGATCAGCGGCTCGGTGGTGGTCGGTGACCGGCTCGGCTCCGTCCACGCCTTCGGCCTGACGGGCATTCATCAGGCCGCGCTGCACAGCGGCCGCGTCACGGCCGTGACGGCGGTCGAGACGGCCACGCCGTTCCTCTGCAGCGGCGGCCTCGACGGCACGGTCCGCCGCTGGATCCCGGGCCAGGACCCCGACCCGGCACCGATCGCCGAACGCCGGGCCGCGGTCGTGTCGTTGTACGCCACCGAGACCGCCGAGGGCCCCTCGCTCGCGATCGCCTGGGCGGACGGTCTGGTCGAACTCCACGACCTCGACACCCGTTCCCGCCGTACCTTCCGCCCCGGACCGCCGGTCCGCGCGGTGGCCCTCACGCCGGACGGGGCGCTGGTGGTGGGGATGGAGGAGGGGCTGCTCTGCCTGGATCGGGGGACGGGCAGGGCGAGGTGACGGTACGTCATGTCTGTCGTGCGCTTGGCGAAGGGTGGGCGGATCCCTCTCCGCCCACCCTCTCGGTTGTTCGGACGCTCCGTCAGATCGCCGGCCGAGGCGTCAGTTGGGCCGCCAGCCAGGTCGGTACGCCGCCCAGGAGGCGGAACAGACGGGCGGCCTCCGCCCGGAGGCGGCCCGCCTCGGGCTCCGTCTCCGTGTCGGCGAGGGCCGTCAGGGCCGGGGCCGTGCCGACCAGATAGCCGAGCTCCTCACGGATGCGGAGGGACTCGGCGAAGCCGTGCCGTGCCTCCGCCAACTCGCCTTCCCGTAAAGCGAGTCCGGCGAGGTGGCGCCAGGTGGAGGAGAGCAGTAGCTCGTCCCCCTGGGCCGTCGCGCCAGCGTGGGCGCGACGGTAGGCGGCGCGGGCGGCCTGGGGCGAGTCTCCGAGGTTCTGCGCCATGAGTCCGCGCCGGTAGTCGAGCAGTGGGCGCCCTTCGCCCCCGGGGCTGATCAGCGCCGCCGCCCGCCCGAGCGCGGCGGTCGCCTCGTCGGCCCGGTCGCGGACGCCGAGCAGTGTCGACGCGTAGGCCAGATAGCCGCGTTCACACGCGGCCGCCCCTCGCTCCTCGTCCGTCTGGGCCACGGCCTCGGCCGCCCTGAGCGCCTCCTCGGCGTCCGCCCACCCCTGTTCGGTGTACAGACACCGTTCGATCAGCAGGGCCGCCCGTTCCAGCGCCGCCGCCGGTTCCGCCGCGCGGGGCGTGAGCAGGGCAGCGGCGTCCGTCCAGCAGCCGCGCGAGCGGAGACGCCATATGGCCGTCTCCATCGGGGTCGCCCCGCCGTAGCCAAGGGACGGATCGTCGCCACCCGTTGTTTCGGAACCAGACATGGCGGTGTCCGCCACATTGCCCTCCCCGAGCGCGCCATTGAGCTGTTGAGTCAGGCCCGCATCTCAGCACGAACGCGTGGCGCTGGCCAAGGGGTCAGGTGAAACTTTTCACAAGTACTGGACCTTGACCGCTATGCGGACGCGTGCGTTCGGCATGGCACGGTGGCCGATCAGCTCCGCCTGTGGCCTGCCTCCGGGCGGCGCCACGGCGCGTCGGCCGCCGCCCCGCCAGGGCCTCGGCACCTTCCGTACCGCTCGAGCCCGCGTTCCCCCGAAGAGATGAATCCCGCCATGATCCCTTCGGGTGACGGCCCCGGATTCCCCGGCCGCCTGAGCCACGCGAGTGACCCGCAGCCCACCCGGCCCGGGCGCCGGGCGGGCGAGCGCCCGCGCCCCACGCCCTCGGCCCTCCCGGCTCTCGCGGGCCCGCGGCCTTCCCGGCCCTCGCGGGCTCACGCGGGCCTCGCGCCCGCGCCTGCCCACGGGGACCTCACGGGCCTCGCGAGCCCACGGGCCTCGCGAGCCCACGGACCTCGCGGGCCCACGGCCTGACGGGCCTCGCGGCCCTCGCGGGCCCACGCGCCTCACGGCCCACTTGCCCTCACGGGCCCATGGGCCCGTGCGTCCCGGCCCCGGGTGCCGCGGCCCCCCTGCGCCCGGGCGCCAAGGCCCCGGACCCCGTGCGCCCCGGGCCCCGACATGCCCCGGGTCCGCCCGCCCGGACCCGACTCGCGCGCCCCCGCGCACCCGCCTCGGGTCCGCGCGTCCGGCCCCTTGCGCCCCGAGGGGTCAGCTCATGCGCAGTGCCAGGAAGAAGTCGAGCTTGTCCTCCAGACGCGACAGGTCGCGGCCCGTCAGTTGCTCGATCCGGCCCACCCGGTAGCGCAGGGTGTTCACATGCAGGTGAAGCCGGGTCGCGCAGCGGGTCCAGGAGCCGTCGCAGTCGAGGAACGCCTCCAGCGTGGGGATGAGCTCGGCGCGGTGGCGGCGGTCGTAGTCGCGCAGCGGGTCGAGCAGGCGCGCCGTGAAGGCGCGGCGGACGTCGTCCGGGACGAACGGCAGCAGCAGCACGTGCGAGGCGAGCTCGTGGTGGCCCGCGGCGCAGACGCGGCCCGGGCGGGCGGCGGCGACACGACGGGCGTGCCGGGCCTCCTCCAGGGCGCCGCGCAGGCCCTCCGCCGAGTGGACGGCGGCGCTGACGCCGAGCGTGAGCCGGCCGTCGTCGGCGAGACCGGACGACAGGGGGTCCCGTACGGTCGCCAGCAGCGCGTCGGCGTGCAGCCCGATGCCGGCGGTGCCCTCGTCCTCGCTGTCGGGGAGCGGGCCCGCGGGCAGCGGCACCAGCGCGATGGCCTCGTCCCCGTGGTGGGCGACCGCGATCCGGTCGGTGGACTCGGGGCCCACGGTCGACGGGTCGACGAGGATCTCCTCAAGGAGCGCCTGGGCGACCGGACCGGTCTCCACCGGGCTCTGCCCGCCCTCCGCGTCCCACTCGACGCGGGCGACGACGACCTGCCAGTGCGGGGCGGTCCCGAGGCCCGGCAGCAGCACCGGGGCGGCGACCCGCAGACGCGCGGCGATCTCGGCGGGGGCGGCGCCCGTCTGGACCAGCTCCAGGACCTCCTGCGCGAGCCGGCGCCGTACCGTACGGGCCGCGTCCCGCCGGTCACGCTCGACGGCGATCAGCTGCGTGACGCCCTGGAGCAGGTCGAGGCGGGCCGCCGGCCAGTCGCCCGCGTCGGCCTCGACGGCCAGCAGCCAGTCGGACAGCACGGTCTCCCGTACGTCACGCACCGCGGGCGCCGCGCCGCGCCCGGTGTTGCGGATAGGGAAGAGGGAGTACGTGGTTCCGGCGGCGCTGAGCCGGTGCGGGCCGCGCCGTCCGGTCCTCGTCGCCGCCAGGTGCTCGCCGGCCAGGGTCGCGGCGAGCGAGGGCTCCAGGGGCTCGCCCGCGCCGGCGATCTGGCGGCCGGTGGGGGAGAGCACCCAGGCCCGGAGGTCCAGGTCGGAGCCGAGGAGGTCCAGAACGACCTCGGGCCCGCCGCCCGCCGGACCGGAGGTCATCAGCCGACGGTGGCGGTCGACGACCGCAGCCAGGTCGCCCGCCCGTTCACCGGACACCTGTCGAACAACATGTTCGGTGATCGTCGCAAACGCAACGGTCTCGTTGACTGCGAACAGCGGCAGCCGATGGCGAGAACACGCCTGTACGAGATCGTCGGGGATGTCCCCGAGCTCCGCCTCGCCGGCCGCGAGCGCGGCCACCCCGGCGGAGGCCAGGATCCGGACGAACGGTTCGGCGTCCTCGGGGTCCCGGAGCCAGGCGAGGCCGGTGAGGACCAGCTCGCCGCCGGACAGATACCGGCTGGGGTCCTTGAGGTCCGTCGTCATCACGCCACGGACGGTGCGGTCCAGCTCGTCCTCACCACCGAGCAGGCGCAGCCCCAGCGCGTCGGTTTCCAGCAGTGCG
Organism: Streptomyces sp. NPDC012508; assembly: GCF_042902595.1. Classification (NCBI taxonomy): domain Bacteria; kingdom Bacillati; phylum Actinomycetota; class Actinomycetes; order Kitasatosporales; family Streptomycetaceae; genus Streptomyces; species Streptomyces sp. NPDC012508. The sequence continues at coordinate 15,201 of NZ_JBIBEO010000008.1, read as the reverse complement.
CGCAGCCGCATCTCGTTGCCGCCGTTCCTTCTCGTCCGTCACTCGTCTGTCACTTTCGCGGGTACTCGCCCGTTGCGCTCCCCCGGAGCCGACGGCACGTCCGACCGGTCCGAAGACTGTCGCGTTGTCGTCGGTGGCCAGGTGCCGCTGTTTCCAGGGGGAAACGGCGAGGTTGCCGAGTACCGCCGTTCGTTCGAATCTACAAGACGAACAAGGTCACCAGCCAACTCCTTCATGTTTTCGGTGACTGCACCCCGGCGGGCAGGCCTTGTGTACTAGGCCACACATCGCGTTAACAGCACGTGAACATGAATTCGAAGTCGAGGGCCGGCCGTCCCCCCGGGCCCGTCAGACCGACCGACCCCCGATCACTAGAAGCACTAGAAGAGAGCCACCATGGACTTCCTTCGCCCCGCCAGCTGGGAGGAGGCGCTCGCCGCCAAGGCCGAGCACCCCACGGCCGTGCCCATCGCAGGTGGTACCGACATCATGGTCGAGATCAACTTCGACCACCGGCGTCCCGAGTACCTCCTGGACCTGAACCGAATCGAGCTGCTGCGCGAGTGGGAGGTCGGCGAGGAGGACGTCCGCCTCGGCGCTTCCGTTCCGTACACCCAGATCATGGAGAACCTGCGGGCCGAGCTGCCGGGCCTCGCGCTCGCCTCGCACACCGTGGCCTCCCCGCAGATCCGCAACCGCGGCGGCGTCGGCGGCAACCTGGGAACCGCGTCCCCCGCCGGTGACGCGCACCCCGCGCTGCTCGCGGCGGGTGCCGAGGTCGAGGTCGAGTCGGTGCGTGGCAACCGGTTCATCCCGATCGACGAGTTCTACACGGGCGTGAAGCGCAACGCGCTGCAGCCCGACGAGCTCATCAAGACCGTCCACATCAAGAAGGCGGACGGCCCGCAGCAGTACTCCAAGGTCGGCACGCGCAACGCGATGGTCATCGCGGTCTGCGCCTTCGGCCTGGCGCTCCACCCGGAGACCCGCACGGTCCGCACCGGCATCGGTTCGGCCGCGCCGACCCCGATCCGCGCCAAGGAGGCCGAGGCCTTCCTGAACGCGGCTCTGGAGGAGGGCGGCTTCTGGGAGAGCGGCAAGATCATCACGCCGTCGATCGCCAAGCAGTTCGCGGAGCTCTGCTCGGGCGCCGCCAACCCGATCGACGACGTCCGTGGCACCGCCAAGTACCGCCGCCACGCCGTAGGCATCATGGCCCGCCGCCAGCTCGGCTGGACCTGGGAGCAGTACCGCGGCACCGGCCGCACGCTTGAGGGAGCTGCATAACCATGCGCGTCAATTTCACGGTCAACGGTCGTCCGCAGGAAGCCGACGACGTCTGGGAGGGCGAGTCCCTCCTCTACGTTCTGCGTGAGCGGATGGGCCTGCCCGGCTCCAAGAACGCGTGCGAGCAGGGCGAGTGCGGCTCGTGCACCGTCCGTCTCGACGGCGTGCCGGTCTGCTCCTGTCTGGTCGCCGCCGGTCAGGCCGAGGGCCGCGAGGTCGTCACGGTCGAGGGTCTGGCGGACTACGCACAGCACCGCGAGGACGCCCACCCGGGCGGCGCCTGTGGCGCCGGCGGCTGCGGCACCAGCCTGGACGCCGCCCAGCGGTGGCAGGCCAAGCCGGGCGACTCGCAGACCGGCGAGGGCGTCGAACTGTCCCCGATCCAGCAGGCGTTCATCGACGCCGGTGCCGTGCAGTGCGGTTTCTGCACCCCCGGTCTGCTGGTCGCGGCCGACGAGATGCTGGAGCGCAACCCGTCCCCGACGGACGCGGACATCCGCGAGGCGCTCTCCGGCAACCTCTGCCGCTGCACGGGTTACGAGAAGATCCTCGACGCGGTCCGCCTCGCGGCCGCTCGCCAGGAGCGTCAGGGAGAGGCGGTCTGACGATGGCTCAGAACACACGCACCGTTCCGGTGGGTACGCCCACCGAGGTCACACAGAACCACGTCAAGGGCGGCATCGGGGAGTCCACCCTCCGCCCGGACGGCACCCTCAAGGTCACCGGTGAGTTCGCGTACTCCTCGGACATGTGGCACGAGGACATGCTGTGGGGCCAGATCCTGCGCTCCACGGTCGCGCACGCCGAGATCCTGTCCATCGACACCTCCGAGGCCCTCACGATGGACGGCGTCTACGCCGTCCTGACGCACGAGGACCTGCCGGCCGCGAAGAACTACGGCATGGAGTTCCAGGACACCCCGGTCCTCGCCTACGGCAAGGTCCGTCACCACGGTGAGCCGGTCGCCCTCGTGGCCGCCGACCACCCGGAGACCGCCCGCCGCGCCGCCGCGAAGATCAAGATCGAGTACCGGGAGCTCCCGGTCATCACGGACGAGGCCTCGGCCCTCGCTCCGGACGCGATCCTGGTCCACGAGAACCGCGACGACCACCACTCCGGTCATGTCCCGCACCCCAACATCGTGCACCGCCAGCCGATCATCCGCGGCAACGCCGACGAGGCCGCCAAGCGGGCCGACGTCATCGTCACGGGCGAGTACACCTTCGGCATGCAGGACCAGGCGTTCCTCGGCCCCGAGTCCGGCCTCGCCGTGCCCGCCGAGGACGGCGGCGTCGACCTGTACGTGGCCACCCAGTGGCTGCACTCGGACCTCAAGCAGATCGCCCCCTGCCTCGGCCTGCCCGAGGACAAGGTCCGCATGACGATGGCCGGCGTCGGCGGCGCGTTCGGCGGCCGCGAGGACATCTCGATGCAGATCCTCGCCTCCGTGCTCGCGCTGCGCACCGGCAAGCCGGTCAAGATGGTCTACAACCGGTACGAGTCCTTCTTCGGGCACGTCCACCGGCACCCGGCGAAGCTCTGGTACGAGCACGGTGCCACCAAGGACGGCAAGCTCACGCACATGAAGTGCAAGATCGTGCTCGACGGCGGGGCGTACGCCTCGTCCACGGCCTCGGTCGTCGGCAACGCCTCCTCCCTCTCGGTCGGCCCGTACGTCGTGGAGGACGTGGAGATCGAGGCGATCGGCCTCTACACCAACAACCCGCCCTGCGGCGCCATGCGCGGCTTCGGCGCGGTCCAGGCCTGCTTCGCCTACGAGGCCCAGATGGACAAGCTCGCGGCGAAGCTGGGCATGGACCCGGTCGAGCTCCGCCAGCTCAACGCCATGGAGCAGGGCACGATCATGCCGACCGGCCAGGTCGTGGACTCCCCGGCCCCCGTCGCCGAGCTGCTTCGCCGGGTCAAGGCCCGCCCGATGCCGCCGGAGCGCCAGTGGGAGACCGCGGGCGAGGGCGCGGACGTCCGCGCGCTGCCGGGCGGTCTCTCCAACACGTCGCACGGTGAGGGCGTGGTGCGGGGCGTCGGCTACGCCGTCGGCATCAAGAACGTCGGCTTCTCCGAGGGATTCGACGACTACTCGACCGCCAAGATCCGTATGGAGGTCATCAACGGTGAGGCCGTCGCCACGGTCCACACCGCGATGGCGGAGGTCGGCCAGGGCGGCGTGACGATCCACGCGCAGATCGCCCGCACCGAGCTCGGCGTCCAGCAGGTCACGATCCACCCCGCCGACACCCAGGTGGGTTCGGCCGGTTCGACCTCCGCGGGCCGCCAGACGTACATGACCGGTGGCGCCATCAAGAACTCCTGCGAGCTCGTCCGCGAGAAGGTCCTGGAGATCGGCCGGCGCAAGTTCGGCTCGTACCACCCCGCGTGGGCCAACGCCGAACTCCTCCTGGAGGGCGGCAAGGTCGTCACCGACGGCGGCGAGGCCCTCGCCTCCATCGCGGACGTCCTCGAGGACCAGGCCGTGGAGATCGAGGAGGAGTGGCGGCACCGTCCCACCCAGGCCTTCGACCTCGTCACCGGCCAGGGCGACGGCCACGTCCAGTACGCCTTCGCCGCGCACCGCGCGGTGGTGGAGGTCGACACCGAGCTCGGCCTGGTCAAGGTCATCGAACTGGCCTGTGCCCAGGACGTCGGCAAGGCGGTCAACCCGCTCTCCGTCGTCGGTCAGATCCAGGGTGGTACCACCCAGGGCCTGGGCGTCGCGGTGATGGAGGAGATCATCGTCGACCCGAAGACCGCGAAGGTGCGCAACCCCTCCTTCACGGACTACCTCATCCCCACCATCCTCGACACGCCGACCATTCCGGTCGACTACCTCGAGCTGGCGGACCCGAACGCCCCGTACGGAGTGCGCGGCATCGGTGAGGCCCCGACCCTCTCGTCGACCCCGGCCGTCCTCGCGGCGATCCGGGCGGCGACGGGCCTGGAGCTCAACAAGACGCCGGTCCGCCCCGAGGCGCTCACCGGCACCCTCTAGAACTCTCCGGGCGGTGCGTTCCTCCCAGGAACGTCACACTTCCCCGCCCGCACCGCCCGGAGCAGCCCCCGGTATCACCGCTCACCGATACCACCAGCAGTACCGAGCACCACCAGCACCACCAGCACCACCAGCAGTGCCGAGCAGCACCAGATTGACCTGATTCATCAAAGTTCGTCTCGGGCCGTCCCCCGGGTCGTGCAGCCCACGCAGCATCCCAAATCCCGCAGCTTGTCTGACCTTCGGAAAGTCTTATGCGGGTGCCCCTTTGAACCTTGGGAGTAGGCCCCATGACCCAGTCGTCAGTGGAGCCCAAGACCGCCTCGGAGGACGCGGGCTCCGGCTCCAACGTCCCCGCCGGCCGTTCTTGGCTCGACCGGTACTTTCACATCTCGGAGAGAGGATCCACCGTCGCGACGGAGATCCGCGGCGGCGTCACCACCTTCATGGCGATGGCGTACATTCTCCTGCTCAACCCCCTGATCCTCGGCGGCAAGGATGTGGACGGCAACGTCCTCAGCCAGCCCGCCCTCATCACGGCGACCGCACTGGCCGCCGCGGCGACGACCCTGCTGATGGGCTTCTGGGGCAAGGTCCCCCTCGCCCTCGCGGCCGGGCTCAGCGTCTCCGGTGTCCTCTCCTCGCAGGTCATCTCCGTCATGACCTGGCCGCAGGCGATGGCCATGTGTGTGGCCTACGGTGCCGTGATCTGCCTCCTGGTGGTCACCGGCCTCCGCGAGATGATCATGAACGCGATCCCGCTGGCGATCAAGCACGCGATCACCATCGGCATCGGCCTCTTCATCGCGCTGATCGGCTTCGTCAAGGCCGGCTTCGTCCACGAGAACCCCTCGCCCGGCGGTGGCCCGGTCGTCCTCGGCCCGGCCGGTGAGCTGGCCGGCTGGCCCGTCCTGATCTTCGCCTTCACCCTGCTGCTGATCTTCGCGCTCCAGGCCCGCAACGTGCCCGGCGCCATCCTGATCGGCATCGTGGCGGGCACGGTCATCGCCGCGATCGTCAACGCCGTCGGCGACCTGCCGGCCAAGGCCTGGTTCTCCGGCCCGCCGGAGCTCAGCGGCAGCGCCGTCTCCACGCCGGACTTCTCGCTCATCGGCGAGGTGTCCTTCAGCGGCTGGGGCGACGTCGGCTACATCACGATCACCATGATCATCTTCACCCTGGTGCTCGCCGGCTTCTTCGACGCCATGGCCACGATCATCGGTGTCGGCTCCGAGGCCAAGCTCGCGGACTCCCAGGGCCGGATGCCCGGCCTCTCCAAGGCCCTGTTCATCGACGGTGCCGGCGGTGTCATCGGCGGCGGCGTCGGCGGCTCCGGCCAGACGGTCTTCGTCGAATCGGCGACCGGCGTCGGCGAGGGTGCCCGTACGGGTCTGTCCTCCGTCGTCACGGGCGCGTTCTTCGCCGCCTGCCTCTTCTTCACCCCGATCACCGCGATCGTGCCGGCCGAGGTCGCCTCCGCCGCCCTGGTCGTCATCGGCGCGATGATGATGCAGAACGCCAAGCACGTCGACTGGAGCGACCGGTCCGTCGCGATCCCGGTGTTCCTCACCGTGGTCCTGATGCCGTTCACGTACACGATCACCACGGGTGTCGCGGCCGGTGTCATCTCCTACGCCGTCATCAAGACGGCGCAGGGCAAGGCGCGCGAAGTCGGCGCCTTCATGTGGGGCCTGACCGCGATCTTCATCGTGTTCTTCGCCATCCATCCGATCGAGAGCTGGCTGGGCGTCAGCTGACGCCCGTAACGTCGCCCTCCACACACGTATCGAGGAGTTCGAGATGCTGGACATCGCCGAAGAGCTGCACCGGTGGGTCGAGCAGGGACGCACGTTCGCCGTCGCCACCGTCGTGGCGGTCGGCGGGAGCGCGCCCCGGCAGCCGGGCGCCGCGCTCGCCGTCGACAGCGACGGCACGGCGATCGGCTCGGTCTCCGGCGGATGTGTGGAGGGCGCGGTCTACGACCTGTGCCGACAGGCCATCGAAGACGGCGAAACCGTCCTCGAGCGCTTCGGATACAGCGACGAGGACGCCTTCGCCGTGGGGCTGACGTGCGGCGGAATCATCGACATCCTCGTCACCCCGGTGCGCGGCGAGGTCTTCTCCGCCGCCCTGGCCGCCGCCGTCTCGGGGGAGGCTGCGGCCCTCGCCCGGATAGTCTCCGGACCCTCCGACCTGATGGGCCGGGCGCTCCTCGTCCGTCCCGACGGATCGTACGAGGGCGGCCTCGGCGGCCACCCCGAGCTGGACCGGACCGCGGCCGGCGAGGCCCTGGCCATGCTGGACGCGGGCCGCACCGGGACCGTCGAGATCGGCGAGGACGGCAGCCGCTGCGGACAGCCGCTCACCCTCCTCGTCGAGTCCTCCGTCCCCGCCCCGCGCATGATCGTCTTCGGTGCCATCGACTTCGCCTCCGCCCTGGTCAGGGTCGGCAAGTTCCTCGGCTACCACGTCACCGTCTGCGACGCCCGGCCCGTCTTCGCGACGCCGGCGCGCTTCCCCGAGGCCGACGAGATCGTCGTCGACTGGCCGCACCGCTACCTGGAGTCGACCGAGGTCGACGGGCGGACCGTCCTCTGCGTGCTCACCCATGACGCCAAGTTCGACGTCCCGCTCCTCGAAGCCGCCCTGAAGCTGCCCGTCGCCTACGTCGGCGCGATGGGCTCCCGCCGCACCCACGAGGACCGCAACAAGCGGCTGCGCGAGGTCGGTGTCACCGAGCTCGAACTCGCCCGCCTGCGCTCCCCGATAGGGCTCGACCTCGGCGCCCGAACCCCGGAGGAGACGGCCGTGTCCATCGCCGCCGAGATCGTCGCCGCCCGCCGCGGCGGCACCGGCGTCTCCCTCACCGGCGCGCACACTCCGATCCACCACGACGGACCGCGCGCCCCCGATGGCCGGATAGGTTCCGTCGCCTGAGCGGAAGTCCACCCGGCGGTTAGGGTCCGGAACATGGACATTCGTGACGTACCCGAAGCGCATCTCGACCGCGCCCTCGAACTCGCGTACCTCGTCTTCCACGAGCGTCACGAGGAGGAGCAGCGCAAGCACCACCGCGACCTGCTGCTCCCCTGCGAGCGGATCGGGGCGTACGACGGCGAGACGCTCGTCGGCTTCGTCGCCGCCCACCGCTTCACGCTCTCCGTGCCCGGCGGCGAACTGCCCTGCCCCGGCCTGACGTTCGTATCCGTCGCCCCGACTCACCGGCGTCGTGGCGTGCTCTCCGCCCTGCTCGCCGAGCTCTTCCGCCGGTCCGCCGAGCGCGCCGTTCCGATCGCCGCGCTCTGGGCCTCCGAGGACGCCATCTACGGCCGCTTCGGCTTCGGCCCCGCCACCCAGGGCGTCACCGTCGAGATCGACTCACGGCGTCCCCTCGCCCTGCGCATCGACCCCGACGAGCGCCCTCTGCGGCTGATCGACCCGGCCGACGCGCCGGACGTCGTCGGGCCCTGCTTCGAGGCCACGCGCGCCGACCGGGCCGGCCGGATCGCGCGGGACGACGAGCGCTGGAGCGGGGAGTGGCTCGCCGACGAGGACGAGGAGGACGACGAGCTCTCCCCGCCCCGGATCGTCGCCCTCGGCGACCCCGTCGCCGGATACGCCGTCTACCGCACCAAGGGCGAGGACGAGGACACCCACACCCCCGGCCTGGTCCGTGTCGACGAGCTGGAGGCCGACACCCCGGCCGTGTCCGCCGCCCTCTGGCGGTACCTCGCCTCGATCGACCTGACCGGCACCGTCCGCGCCTGCGGCCGGCCGCTCGACGACCCGCTGCTGCTCTTCGCCGCGGACCGCGACCAGGTCCGTGTGACCGGCCAGTTCCCCGCGCTGTGGGTGCGGCTGATCGACGTCCGTGCGGCGCTCACGGCCCGAGGCTGGGTCGCCGCCGTCGATCTCGTCCTGGAAGTGCACGACAGCCGCCTTCCGGCCAATTCCGGCCGCTTCCGCCTTTCGTCGGGCCCGGAGGGGGCGCAGTACGAGCCGACGGGCGACCCGGTCGACCTCTCCTTCGGCGTACAGGACCTGGCAGCCTGCTACCTCGGCGGTACGAAGGTCGTGGACCTGGTCGCCGCGGGCCTGGTCGAGGAGCACACACCGGGCGCGGCGGCCACGTTCGACACCGCGCTGCGCACACCCCGACTGCCGCACACCGACGACGAGTTCTAGGCCGGGCCCCGTACGCCGGGGTCGGTCCGCCGGGAAGTCGGAGGGCCGGTATCGGTTCGCCGGGGGCCGGGAGGCCGGGGTCGGTTCACCGGCTTCGGAGCGCCGGAACGTCCCGGGGCACGGCGAGGGGCGCTCTCAGCTCTTGCGGAGGCCGTTCAGAAGCAGCTCGGCCAGCTGTCCGTACGCCTCCGCGTCCGCCAGGCCCGTCGTCGCCGCGACCTGCCGCTGCTGGATGCGGACCATGACCGAGGCGATGACATCGGCCGCGAACCTCACATGGACCTCGCGGAAGACGCCCGCGCGCACGCCCTCCTCGATCAGCTGCTGCACCCGCCCGGCCGCCGCGCGCGTATTGCGCTCGTAGACCTCGGCGGCCGGTTCGAAGGCCGCGACGTCGTCGAAGAACTGAGGGGAGACCGGAGCCAGCTCCGCCGCGACCGCCCGCAGATACGCGGCCAGCCGCTCCGCCGGATCCTGCTCCGCCGCGAGGACCGCCTCGACCCGGGTGGTCGCGCGCCGGAAGAAGTGGACGACGGCCGCCCGGACGAGCTGCTCCTTGCTGCCCGCCAGGCCGTACAGCGTGCGCTTGGAGCAGCGCAGCCGGGCCGCGAGATCGTCCAGGGTCAGCTGGGCGAAACCCTCTCCCACGAGGAGTTCCACCAGCTCCTCGAAGAGGGCGGACCGGCGGGCCGCGCCACGGCCCGTCAGCTTGGGGGCGCCGGCGGCTGGAGTGTCGATCACCCGAACAGTATGCCGGTCGGCCCGTTCCAGGGGTTACGGCAGACCCCTTCTGCGCTACGCTAAGTGGTACTGCCGTACCGCCCGCAGTACCGTTACAACGGATACTGAGTGGCTGAGTGTCAATGGAGTCGCCATGGATGTCGACCGCCTGCTTCCCACCCCCGAGGCAGCGGACCTCATCGCCCTCACCCGGGAGATCGCCGACAAGGAGCTCTCTTCCCGGGTGGACGAGCACGAGGCCGCAGAGACGTATCCCGAGGGTCTGTTCGCCACGCTCGGCCGGGCCGGACTGCTCGGCCTCGCCTACCCCGAGGAGTACGGCGGCGGAGGCCAGCCGTACGAGGTGTACCTCCAGGTCCTCGAGGAGCTGGCGGCACGCTGGGCGGCCGTCGCCGTCGCCACCAGCGTCCACACCCTGGCCTGCCACCCCCTGCACTCCTTCGGCACCCCGGAGCAGAAGGAGCGCTGGCTCCCGGCGATGCTCGCCGGCGAGACCATCGGCGGCTACAGCCTCTCCGAGCCCCAGGCGGGCTCCGACGCGGCCGCCCTGGCCTGCAAGGCCGAGCGCGTGGACGAAGGCCCGGACGGCGCCGCGTACCGCGTCACCGGCACCAAGGCGTGGATCACCCACGGCGGCAAGGCCGGCTTCTACGCCCTCTTCGCCCGTACGGCCCCCGGCAGCCACGGCATCTCCTGCTTCCTGGCCCCCGGCGAGACCGAGGGCCTCTCCTTCGGCAAGCCCGAGCGGAAGATGGGCCTCCAGGCCGTCCCCACCACCTCTGCCCACTGGGACGGCGCGCTGCTCGACGCCGACCGGCTCATCGGCGACGAGGGCCAGGGCCTCCAGATCGCGTTCAGCGCGCTCGACTCCGGCCGCCTCGGCATCGCCGCCTGCGCCACGGGCCTCGCACAGGCCGCGCTCGACGCCGCCGTCGCGTACGCCAACGAGCGCACCACCTTCGGCCGGAAGATCGTCGACCACCAGGGGCTCGGCTTCCTCCTGGCCGACATGGCCGCCGCCGTCGACTCCGCCCGCGCCACCTACCTCGACGCGGCCCGCCGGCGCGACCTCGGCCGCCCGTTCAGCCGGCAGGCCAGCGTGGCCAAGCTGACCGCGACCGACGCGGCCATGAAGGTGACCACGGACGCCGTCCAGGTCCTCGGCGGGTACGGCTACACCCGCGACTTCCCGGTCGAGCGCTACATGCGCGAGGCCAAGATCATGCAGATCTTCGAGGGCACCAACCAGATCCAGCGGCTGGTCATCAGCCGCGGGCTCGTCCTCTGACGCCCTCCTTGGCCCACGCCCGCTCCCTCCCGCTGATTTCCCGCTGACGTTTCGAGGAGTTCCATGGACACCGCCGGCTCCGCCGCGCTCGTCACCGGCGCCGCATCCGGTCTCGGCGCCGCCACCGCCGCCGCACTCGCCGCCCGTGGCGCCACCGTCTACGGCCTGGACCTGGACAAGGCCGTCGCCGCGGCCGGGCCCCTGCCCGAGGGCGTCATCCTGCTCGCCGCCGACGTCACCGAGGAGGTGCCGGTCCGCGAGGCGCTCGCCCGGATCGAGGCCGACGGCGTGGAGCTGCGGCTCGCCGTCAACTGCGCGGGCATCGCCCCCTCCGCCCGCGTCCTGGGCCGCAAGGGTCCGCACGACCTCGACCTGTTCCGTACCGTCCTGAACGTCAACCTGCTGGGGACGTTCAACGTGATGCGGCTGGCCGCCGAGGTCATCGCCCGTCAGGAGCCGGACGAGCACGGTCAGCGCGGCCTCGTCGTCAACACCGCGTCGATCGCGGCCTTCGAGGGGCAGGTCGGACAGATCGCGTACGCCGCCTCCAAGGCGGGTGTCGCCGGTATGACCGTCACCGCCGCCCGTGACCTCGCGCAGTTCGGCATCCGGGTCGTCACCATCGCCCCCGGCATCGTCGACACCCCGATGATGGCCGGATTCAGCGAGGAGATCCGCGCCGGGCTCGGCGCGAGCGTCACCTTCCCGCAGCGCCTGGCCCGCCCGGACGAGTACGCCAGGCTCGTCACGATGGTCACCGAGCACGACTACCTGAACGGGGAGACGATCCGGATGGACGGCGCCCTCCGGATGGCGGCCCGCTGACACTCCCGTCCAGAGAGCACTTGGTGCCGGTGAAAGCTGGCACCAAGTGCCGCGTTCCCTCCGCCGGATGTTAGGTTCTGGCCATGGGAACAGCCTCGACGAACTCCGCGAAGCCCGCGATGCGGGACTCCCTCATCGCCGCGGCCTTCCAGCTCTTCCTGGAGCGGGGGTACGAGCAGACCACCGTCGACGACATCGTCGCCCTCGCCGGGGTCGGCCGCCGGTCGTTCTTCCGGTACTTCCCGTCGAAGGAGGACGTGGTCTTCCCCGACCACGAGCAGAGCCTCGCCGACATGACCGCGTTCCTCGCCGCGAGCGGGGACGCCGACGACCCGCTGACTCGGGTCTGCGACGCCACCCGCCTCGTCATGCGGATGTACGCCGAGAACCCCACCTTCTCCGTCCAGCGCTACCGCCTCACCCGTGAGGTGACGGGCCTGCGGACGTACGAACTGTCGGTCGTCTGGCGGTACGAGAAGACCCTCGGCGACTATCTGCGGACCCGCTACGCCGACCGGCGCGACGGCACCCTGCGGGCCAACGTGGTCGCCGCCGCCGTGGTCGCCGCGCACAACCACACGCTCCGGCACTGGCTGCGCTCGGGCGGCGAGGGCGATCCGCTGGCCGAGGTGGACCGGGCCCTGGAGTTCGTCCGCGACACGTGGAGCGAGGGGAGCGAGGGGGGCGGTGCCGGCCACGGCGAGGAGGCCGAGGACATCGTCGTGGTGATCACCAAGCGGTCGACGCCGATGTGGCGTGTGGTGCGCGAGGTCGAATCGAGCCTCGGCGAGAGCTGAGAGACGGCTGAGGGATCTCAGTATCTTCAATTGAGGGAACTCAGGTCTTTATTTGATGGCACTCAGTGCCATATCTTTGCTCCATGCACGGTCGAGCCGCCGAGTGCAAGGAGAACGCATCGTGTTCCACACCGGGTCCGTAGCACTGAGGAACGGGAGCACCGCCGTCCGGGCCGAGGAATCGGCCGACGGCGCCGAGCTCTACTACCAGCTCTGCCGCTGGTGCCACACCACGACCTTCCAGCGCCTGCTCTGTCCGACCTGCGGGTCGACCGACCTGGCCCCCGAACGCAGCGAGGGCGAGGGCGTGATCTCCGTGCGCCGCGGGGTCGCCGCGGCCGACAACGACCTCTGGCCGGTGCACATGGCCGAGGGCTTCGTCGTACGGTGCCGCGTCGACGGGCCCCCGCACGCGGTACGCCCCGGCGTCCGCGTCAGACTCTCCGCCCGCCCGGCCGCGGCAGGGCAGCCGGTCGTCCGGCTCTGCGAAGAGGTCCCCCTCGACGGCTGGATCTGATCAGAACACGATGAAGCGGCCCGGTGGCACAGAGTGCCACCGGGCCGCTTCCGTTTGCTGAAGGACCGGCCCTACCGTGCGCCGATCTCGCCCGTCAGCTGCGGCAGGACCTCGAAGAGGTCACCGACCACGCCGTAGTCCACCAGGTCGAAGATCGGAGCCTCCGCGTCCTTGTTGACGGCCACGATCGTCTTCGAGGTCTGCATGCCCGCGCGGTGCTGGATCGCGCCGGAGATGCCCGCCGCGATGTACAGCTGCGGCGAGACCTGCTTGCCGGTCTGGCCGACCTGGTTGGAGTGCGGGTACCAGCCGGCGTCGACGGCGGCACGCGAGGCGCCGACAGCCGCACCGAGCGAGTCCGCGAGCTTTTCGACGACCTCGAAGCCCTCGGCCGCGCCGACGCCACGGCCGCCGGAGACCACGATCGCGGACTCGGTCAGCTCGGGGCGGCCGGTGGAGACGCGCGGGGTGCGCGAGACCACCGTGGCGGCGTTGCCGGTGAAGGCGACGGTGACGTTCTCGACCGTACCGGCGGCCGGGGCGGCCTCCGGGGCGGCGGAGTTCGGCTTGACGGTGATGACCGGCACGCCGTGCGAGACCCGCGACTTCACCTGGTACGAGGCGGCGAAGACGGACTGGGTCGCGACCGGGCCGTCGGCACCGGCCTCAAGCTCCACGGCGTCGGTGATCAGACCCGAGCCGAGACGCAGTGCGACACGAGCCGCGACCTCCTTGCCCTCGCCCGACGACGTCACCAGAACGGCGGCGACGCCCTTGTCCTTCGCGATCTGGGTGAGCGCGTCGACCTTCGGCACGACGAGCTGGTCGGCGAACTCGGCGCCGTCCGCGACGTACACGGTCGCCGCGCCGTACTCACCGGCGGTGGCGGCGATCGACGCGGCGGCCTCGCCGGCGCCGAGCACGACGGCCGTCGGCTCGCCCAGCCGGCGGGCCAGCGTGAGCAGTTCGAGCGCCGGCTTGCGGACCGCACCGTCGGCGTGGTCCACGAGAACCAGGATCTCAGCCATGATTCCTTGCTCCTGAACGTTAGTGACGGTGGGTCAGATGAACTTCTGGGCGGACAGGAACGCGGCGAGCTGCTTGCCGCCGTCGCCCTCGTCGGTGACGATCGTGCCCGCGGTACGGGCCGGGCGCGCGGTGGCCGACTCGACCAGGGTCCAGGACCCGGCGAGGCCGACCTCGTCGGCGTCGATGCCGAGGTCGTCCAGGTCCAGCTCCTCGACCGGCTTCTTCTTGGCGGCCATGATCCCCTTGAAGGAGGGGTAACGCGCCTCGCCCGACTGGTCGGTGACCGAGACGACGGCGGGCAACGGGGCCTCGATCAGCTCCGTGGCGGCGTCGCCGTCCCGGCGGCCCTTCACCACGGTGCCCTCAATCGAGACCTCGGAGAGGAGGGTGACCTGCGGGAGGCTCAGCCGCTCGGCGAGCAGCGCAGGCAGCACACCCATCGTGCCGTCGGTCGACGCCATGCCGCAGATGACCAGGTCGAAACCGGTCTTCTCCAGGGCCTTGGCGAGGATGGCGGAGGTGCCGATCACGTCGGTGCCGTGGATGTCGTCGTCGTTGACATGGACGGCCTTGTCGGCGCCCATCGACAGCGCCTTGCGCAGCGCGTCCTTGGCGTCGTCCGGGCCGACGGTGACGACGGTGACCTCTGCGTCGTCGGACTCCTCCGAGATGCGCAGCGCCTGCTCGACGGCGTACTCGTCGAGCTCCGACAGCAGGCCGTCGACCTCGTCGCGGTCGACCGTCAGGTCGTCGGCGAAACCGCGGTCGCCGGTCGCGTCGGGTACGTACTTCACACAGACAGCGATCCTCAGGGTCACGGCCTGGCTCCTTTCAAGCGATCAAGCGGGCAGGTGACGGGCGATTACGGGAGGTTGCGGGCCATGACGATGCGCTGGACCTGGTTGGTGCCTTCGTAGATCTGGGTGATCTTGGCGTCGCGCATCATGCGCTCGACGGGGTAGTCGCGGGTGTAGCCGTAGCCGCCGAGGAGCTGGACGGCGTCGGTGGTGACCTCCATGGCGACGTCGGAGGCGAAGCACTTGGCCGCGGCGCCGAAGAAGGTGAGGTCGGTGTCGACGCGCTCGGACTTGGCGGCGGCGGCGTAGGTGAGCTGGCGTGCGGCTTCCAGCTTCATGGCCATGTCGGCGAGCATGAACTGCACGCCCTGGAAGTCGGCGATCGGCTTGCCGAACTGCTTGCGTTCCTTGACGTAGCCCTTGGCGTAGTCGAGGGCGCCCTGGGCGATGCCGATGGCCTGGGCGGCGATGGTGATCCGGGTGTGGTCCAGGGTCTTCATCGCGGTGGCGAAGCCGGTGCCCTCGGCGCCGATCATGCGGTCGGCGGGGATGCGGACGTTGTCGAGGTAGACCTCGCGGGTCGGGGAGCCCTTGATGCCGAGCTTCTTCTCCGGGGCGCCGAAGGAGACGCCTTCGTCGCTCTTCTCCACGACGAAGGCGGAGATGCCCTTGGAGCGCTTGTCGGGGTCGGTGACGGCCATCACCGTGTAGTACTCGCTGACGCCGGC